>JAYZWD010000036.1:0-75849 GCA_036154895.1 Pseudomonadota bacterium | reverse complement strand
GTGCCTACAAGGAAGCCGGCATCACCAACCCGCGCGAGCAGGTCTCGATGTTCGAGTGCCATGACTGCTTCTCGATCACCGAGCTGGTCACGGCGGAAGACCTCTACATCTCCCGCGAGGGCGAGGCGTGGAAAGACTTCCTGGACGGCTTCTATGACGCCGACGGCAAGGTTCCGGCCCAGATCGACGGCGGCCTGAAGTGCTTCGGCCACCCGATCGGCGCCTCCGGCCTGCGCATGCTGTACGAGATGTACCTGCAGCTGCAGGGCCGCGCCGGCGCCCGCCAGCTCTCGAACCCGTCCATCGGCATGACCCACAACCTGGGTGGCGCGCCGCACCAGAACGTGTCGTCCATCAGCATCGTCGGCCTGTACAACGGCTGATCCGCCTGACGGACCCGGTAACGGAAGGCCCCGGCGGGAAACCGCCGGGGCCTTTCGCGTTTCAGGCGGGGCCGGATCCGGTCTCAGGCGACCATCGTCGCGGGCGTCGCGAGGTACGGCGTGATCGCAGCCATGGCGCGCTCGACATACTCCGCCTTCTCGCCCACCGGCGCCACGTAGTGGATGGCGCCGCGCGCGTCCTCGACCGTACCGCCGGACGCGATCATCCACGCCGCCAGGTAATGTGAGGCGAGGCAGCCGCCGGCTGTCGCCACGTTGCCGTGCGCGACGAAGGGCTGGTCCAGCACATCGACGCCGGCCTCGATCACCCAGGGCTTCGTCGTCAGGTCGGTGCAGGCCGGCAGGCTGCCGACCAGGCCCAGCTTCGCCAGGATCAGCGTGCCCGAGCACTGCGCCCCGATGATCTGCCGCGCCGGGTCGAGGCGCAGCCGGGACATCAGCGCGGTGTCGCGGGCAATCTCGCGGGTCTTCACGCCGCTGCCGATCAGCACCGCATCGGCCTCGGCCGTGAACTCCAGGTCGCGCTGGGCCCGCACGGTGACGCCGTTCATGGAGGTCACCTCGGGCTCGGGCGCGGTGATGTACGCGGCCCAGCCCTTCGGCTTCATGCGGTTCAGGATGGCGGCGGCGATGAAGGAGTCGAGCTCGTTGTATCCGTCGAAGGTCAGGACCGCGATCTGCATGGGACACTCCTTTCGCTCTGCCATCCGGCGCGGCAGGAGATAACGCGCGAAATGCGGAATATCCAAGGCGAAGCGGGCCCGGATGCTTTCGACGAAGCCGATGGATGGCCCGATCTGGCCCAGGACAGCCCTGCGGGCTTCCGGAGACCGTATGCAGTCGGCGTTTCCCGGAACCGCGCAGCGGTACCCGGGACCTGATGCCGATTGCAATGCCGTCGCGACCGTCCCTCAGTCCGGCTTGTAGCCCAGCACCACCCGCGTCATGCCCGGGATCAGCTCGAAGGAGCGGATGCGCTCGAAACCGACCCCCTCCATCAGCCCCGAGACCCAGGTCGGCGTGATCGACTTGGCGGCCGGTGTGAACGCCATGTGCTGCAACTGCCAGAGCGCGGCCAGGGTCGGGCCCTTGCGGTCGTCGTCGACCATGAAATCATGGACGATGTAGAGGCCGCCGGGGTTCAGCACCTCGAAGGCGTGGCGGGCCAGCCCGGGGATATCCTCGCCCGGGACACCGTTGTAGAGGTACGACATCACGACGACGTCGTTGCCCGACGGCCATTCGCTCTCCAGCGCATTGCCGGGCAGGAAGGTGATCCGGTCCGACAGGCCCGCATCGGCGACGAAGCCCTTGCCCAGCTCGACCACGTTGGGGAAATCGAGGACGTTCACCGTCAGGCCCGGCGTCGCCTTGCACAGCTCGATGGCGAAGGCGCCGGTGCCGCCGGCAACATCCAGCATGGTCCGGCAGCTGGAGAAATCCACCAGCCGCGACAGCGTGCGTGCCGGCCCCAGCGAGCCCGAATGCTGGGCCTCGGAATAGATCCGTGCCTCCTCCGGGTCATCCATCCAGCGGGCATAGGAGTCGATCTGCTCCGGCCCCATCTCGCCACGCACCACGGCCTCCAGCCCCTGCATGAAGGGGAACATCTGGCGGTCGATCTGGTAGCGCAGGTAGTCGCCGAAGTCGTAGCGGGCCCCCTGCACCAGGAAGGCATCCGCACCGGGGGAATTGCGAAACAACCCCGCCTCGCGCTCGACCAGCCCGATGGAATTGAGCGCGGTCAGCAGGGTGGTCATGCGATTCTCCCGCACGCCGGCTTCCTTCGCCAGCTGCGCCGCCGACTTCGGCCCGTCCTTCAGGCGGGTAAAGACGTCGACATGCAGGGCAACGAACAGGGCCTTGGAGGCCATGAATCCAAAGGCGATACGCGAAATGTCCTCGGCTTCCGTGACGAGCGGCATGCGTCGGGTTCTCCTGTGTCGTTTTCCGGAATGATGCCAGCCTAGCACCCCCGGCCCCGCTTGTGCACCGCAACATGCCCTGCGGCCTGCCCATCCGGCCGCACGGGCTTGGCGCTCCGGCCGGCGGGCGGTAGAACCGGCCCTGTCGGCCATGCGTGCGGAGGGCTCCCGATGAAGGTCAACGGCGTACACTGGCGCCCGGTGCAGGCCGGCGCGGACGGCCGCTCCGCCGTCATCATCGACCAGACGAAGCTGCCGCATGTCTTCGAGACCGCGACACTGCGCACCGTCGCCGAGGCCGCGCACGCCATCCGCGCCATGCTGGTGCGCGGCGCACCGCTGATCGGCGCCACCGCGGCCTTCGGCGTCGCGCTGGGCATGCAGGACGATCCGTCCGACGCGGCACTGGACCAGACCATCGCGACCCTGGCGAAGACACGGCCGACGGCGGTCAACCTGTTCTGGGCGCTGGAGCGGATGCGGGCGGCGCTGCACAACAAGCCGGCGGGCGATCGCGCCGCCGTGGCCTGGGCCACGGCGCAGGAGATCGCGGACGAGGATGTCGCCATCTGCTCGGCCATCGGCGATCACGGCCTGAAGCTGATCGCGCAGGCCGCGGAACGGAAGGGCGGCGGGCCGGTCAACATCCTGACCCACTGCAATGCCGGCTGGCTGGCCACCGTCGACTGGGGCACCGCGCTGGCGCCGATCTACAAGGCCTTCGACACCGGCATCGACCTGCATGTCTGGGTGGACGAGACCCGCCCGCGCAACCAGGGGGCGGCCCTGACGGCATGGGAACTTGGCGCGCACGGCGTGCCGCTGACCGTGGTGGTCGACAATGCCGGCGGGCACCTGATGCAGCACGGCCAGGTCGACCTGTGCATCGTCGGCACCGACCGCACCACGCGCACCGGCGACGTCTGCAACAAGATCGGCACCTACCTGAAGGCGCTCGCCGCCCATGACAACGGCGTGCCGTTCTACGTCGCCCTGCCCGGCCCGACCATCGACTGGTCGGTGCGCGACGGCGTCAGAGAGATCCCGATCGAGGAGCGCAACGCGGAAGAGGTCGGGCGCATGTCCGGGCGCCTGCCCGATGGCGAGGTTGTCACCGTCGACATCCTGCCGCACGGCGCCAGGGCCGGGAACCCGGCCTTCGACGTCACTCCGGCCCGGCTGGTCACCGGCCTGATCACCGAGCGCGGCGTCGCGCCGGCCTCGGAGGCCGGGCTGCTGGGACTCTACCCGGAGCAGGCCGGTGGCTGATGTCCTGGACAGCCTGCTGGCGGCCGCGGCCGAAATGGCGGCGGTGCGCCTGTCGCCGGGAAGCTCCGGCAATCTCAGCGCCCGCGACGGCAAGGGCTTCTGGATCACGCCGTCGGGCGTGCCATGGGCGGCCCTCACCCGCGAGCAGTTCGTCTTCATGGACATGGCGGGCAGGTGGTCGGGGGACTGGAAGCCCTCCAGCGAATGGCGCTTCCATCTCGACATCTACCGCGAACGGGCGGATGCCGGCGGCATCTGCCACACCCATTCGCTGAACGCCACGGCGCTGAGCTGCCGGCGCGAGGGCATCCCGGCGTTTCATTACATGGTGGCTGTGGCCGGCGGGGCCGACATCCGCTGCGCGCCCTATCGCACCTTCGGCACGCAGGAGCTGTCCGACGTCGCCCTGGACGCGCTGGCGGACCGGCGCGCCTGCCTGCTGGCCAATCACGGCGTCATCGCGCTGGGGGCCACCGCCGCGAAGGCACTGGCGCTGGCGCAGGAGGTCGAGGTGCTGGCCGAGCAGTACATCCTGGCCCGTCGCCTGGGCCCGCCGGCGATCCTGCCGCCGGCCGAAATGGCTCTGGTGCTGGAGAAATTCCGCACCTACGGTCAGCAGCCGGCGCGCTGACCCCGCGTCGCCGCTGACAGTCCAGACATCCGGAGGGGAGGCCGGAAACCATGACCTACGAGACGCTCGATATCCGGACCGACGACCGCGGCGTGCTGCGCCTGACGCTCAACCGGCCCGACAAGCACAATTCGATGAACTCCCAGCTCATCACCGACATGCGGTCGGCGCTGGCGAAGATCTCCGCCGACACTTCCGTGCGTGTCGTGGTGCTGACCGGTGCCGGCGAGAGCTTCTGCGCCGGCGGCGACCTCGGCTGGATGAAGTCGCAGGTGGCCAAGACCCGCGGCGAGCGCATCGCCGAGACCCGCGAGCTGGCACTGATGCTCAACGACATCAACAGCCTGAACAAGCCGGTGATCGGCCGGGTCAACGGCCAGGCCTTCGGCGGCGGCATCGGCATGATCTCGGTCTGCGACATGACCTATGGCGCGCGCGGCGCGAAATTCGCGCTGACCGAGGTGCGGCTGGGCCTGATCGCCGCCACCATCAGCCCGTTCGTCGTGCGCCGCATGGGCGAGGCCAATGCCCGTCGCGTGATGCTGAACTGCCGCTTCTTCGACACCGACGAGGCGGTGGCGCTCGGCCTGATCTCGGAGGCGGTGGATCCCGCCGACCTGGACGCCGCCGTCGACGCCGAGGTGGCGCGGATCCTGGATTGCGCGCCCGGCGCCGTCGCCATGACCAAGGCGCTGATCCACTTCGTCGCCAACCACTGGGGCGAGGACAATGTCGGCTATACCGCCGACCGCCTGGCCGACTGCTGGGAAACCGACGAGGGCAAGGAAGGCATCACCTGCTTCCTGGAGAAGCGCAAGCCGTCCTGGCGCGCGTGATCGACTGAATCTGGACCGGGCGCTCGAAGCCCCCTCGCTTCAAGGGGGAGGGGGGGAAGACGGTGAGCGACGGCTCCGGCGGAAGTGCCGACGCCGCTTCTACTGCGTGGCGGCCGGCAGGCCCTCGGGTTTGCCGACCGCGACCAGCAGCAGCCTGTCCGGATCCAGCAGGCGTCGCGCCACCCGGCGGACATCCTCCATCGTCACAGCGTTGATCAGATCGGGCCGACGCTCGACATAATCCATGCCCAGCTTCTCCCGCTGCAGCGTGACCAGCAGACCGGCAATCGCACGGTTCGACGTCAGGCTCAGCGGGAAGGCGCCGTTGATGTTGGCCTTGGCCTCGGCGAGGCGCTTCTCGTCCGGCCCGTCCTGCAGGTAGCGGCGCATCGTGTCGCGCAGCACCTGCCAGGCCTCGCCGGCCCTCGCATTGGCCGTCGACATGCCACCCAGCCACAGACCACCGCGATCCAGCGGCCGGAGATAGCTGTAGACGCCATAGGTCAGACCGCGCTGTTCGCGGATTTCCTCGGTCAGCATGCTGGTGAAACCGCCACCGCCCAGGATGTGGTTCATCACCCGCGCCGCGTTGAAGTCCGGGTCGTCGCGCGGGATGCCCCTGATGCCGAAGACGAACACGGTCTGCGGCGAATCGAAGGACTCGACCGCCACCAGCGGGCCCTCGGCCACCGGCGCGGTGACCGCTTCATCGATCCGTGCCTTGGCCGGCAGGCCAGCGAAGGCGGTGTCCAGCAGCGGCCCCAGCGCCTCCGGCGTGATGTCGCCCACCACGCCGACCAGCAGGTTGTCGCGTGCCAGCCGCTCGCCGGCAAAGGCGCGCAGGTCGGCAGCCGTCAGGCCCGCCACGCTCTCCGCCGTGCCATCCGCCGGACGGCCATAGGCATCACCGGCAAAGACCCGGGCCATGAACAGGTCGCCGGCGATGGCGTTGGGGTCGCGGCTGTCGGCGGCGATGGCGCTCAGCACCCCGGCACGGATCCGTTCCAGCGGCTCGGCATCGAAACGCGGCGCCGACAGTGCCATGCCGGCCATGCGAAAGGCCTCGTCGGCATTGGCGGTCAGGGTGCGGAGTTGCAGGTTCAGTTCGTCGCGGCCGGCGGAAAGGTCGAGGTCGACCGCAAGGTCCTCCAGGCGGCGCTGGAAGGCCTGGCTGTCCAGCTCGCCGGCGCCCTCGTCGAACATGCGGGACGCGAGGCTGGCGCGCCCTTCCTTGCCCGCGGGATCGGAGGCGGTACCGGCGCCGGTCCAGCTCGCCGACAGCGCGATGATCGGGATCGAAGGCTCCCGCTTCAGCCAGGCGACGATGCCGCCGGGGCTCGTCACCTCGACGATGTCGCCGGCGCGTACGGGCCCGGTCATCATGGCGAGGGCAAACACGGCCAGCAGCAGCGATGCGGCGGCCGGAACGAACGGACGGGCGCGGCTCATGAACGGGTCTCCGGCTTCAGCAGGGCAGTCACCGAGCCCTCGATGCGCATGGTGGCGCGACCGGCGGCGGTGATCGTCTCCGCCGTCACGGCCCTGACCCGCTCGGGCCAGGCCTCGACTTCCTCCACCGTGAGGCCGGCGGCCAGGGCGTTGCCGAAGATGCGCGCGCCGGTCTGCAGGCTGTCGCGGGCATAGACGGCCTCGGCCAGCAGCCCGGTGCGGGCCCGCTCGACCTCCTCCGCCGTCGGTCCGTCGCGCAGCAGGTCGCCGATCACCTTGTCGATTGCCGCCTCCATGGCGGCGGGGTCCACCCCCTCGGCCGGCGTGGCGTAGATGCCGAGGCTGCCGGGGCCGCGGTCGACGCCGGAGTACCAGGCCCCGGCATTGACCGCCAGCTTCCGCTCGATGACCAGTTCGCGATAGAGGCGCCCGGTGGAGCCACCGCCCAGGATGCGGGAGAAGAACTCGAGCGGCGCGGTGCGGCTGCGGTCGCCATATCCCGTGCTGTCGGCGATGTAGAGCCGCTGCCAGGACGGCACGGCGACACGCGGGTCGCTCGCCTCGACGCGGCGCGCGGCGCGGTGCGGCGGTTCCACCGGTTCAGGCCGGGCCCGCAGCTCGGGATTGGCCGGAATCGCGCCGTAGAACTTCTCGGCCAGCGGCTTCAGGTCGGCGGCGGTGATGTCGCCGGCCACGATCAGGATGGCGTTGTTGGGCGCGTAGTAGTGGCGGTAGAAGCGCATGGCGTCGGCCAGGTTCAGCCGCTCGATCTCCTCCTGCCAGCCGATCACCGGCCGGCCATAGGGATGGGCGAGGTAGAGCGCGGCGCGCACCTGCTCGCCGAACTGGCCCTGCGGCGTTGAATCGGTGCGCTGGCGCCGTTCAGCCAGCACCACGTCCCGTTCGGTCAGCACGTCCTTCTCGTTGAGGCGGAGATTGGTCATCCGGTCGGACTCCATCTCCATGACCAGCGGCAGGCGGTCGCGCGCGATCACCTGGAAATAGGCGGTGTAGTCGTAGGAGGTGAAGGCGTTGTCCCGCCCGCCATTGGCGGCGACGATCTTGGAGAATTCGCCGGGCGGGATCTTTTCCGTGCCCTTGAACATCAGGTGCTCGAAGAAGTGCGCGAGACCGGATTCGCCGGCCTGCTCGTCCGCCGCGCCGATCCTGTACCACACCATGTGCACGACCACGGGCGCGCGGTGGTCGGGGATCACGACCACCTGCATGCCGTTGTCGAGGGTGAAGGTCTCGGGGTTGAACAGGCCGGCCTCGGCGCGTGTGCCCGCGAGGGACAGCAGGCCCAGCACCGGAAGGACACGCAGGAAGGCAAGCGCGGGCGCGGACAGTCTCGGCAGTCGTGGCACGGCGGTCTCCGGAAAGGTCGAATCTCTGCTTCAGCCGATGTGGACGCGGATTGTGTCCGGGACAAGGCCGCGCGGTCACGTCGCGGCACACAAGCGCGTCAGGCCCTGCCCGGCCGGCACCGCCGGCGGTATGCGTCGCTGGCGGATTGCGCGAAGCCGTCCGGGCAGGCATGACTGGATCCGTGAAGGTTCCGGAGGCTCGGATTCCAGGAAACAACCAGCAGGATCTGACGCCGGCCGCGATGCTGCTGCGGGCGCAACGGCTGCTGCATGCAGGGCAGCGCGAACGTGCGCTGGTCGCGGCCGACCACGCGCTGCGTCTCGATCCCGGTCTGGGGGCGGCGCACCTGGTTCGCGGCCAGGCACTGGTCCGCATCGGCTTCTATGCCGAGGCGATCCGCGCCCTGGACCGGGCGCTGGAACGCGATCCGGCGCTGGTACAGGCACCGGCCATGGCGCTGGATGCCGCGAACTACGGCTGTGACTGGACGGAGCGCGACCGGCGGATCGACGCTGTACTGAATGACGTCCGCGCCCATCCAGGGCATGTCCATCCGTTCGGCATCCTGGCGCTCGCCGACGATCCGGAACTGCAGCGCGCGGTCGCCCGCGCCTTCGCGGAGGAGGTTCCCGCTGCGCCAGCCTGGCCGGCGCCGCCGGCCACGGGTCGCCGCCTGCGCCTGGGTTTCGTCGCATCCGCCTTTCGCGACCACCCGATGAGCCAGCTGCTGCTGTCGCTGCTGCGCCGGCTCGACCGCGCGCGCTTCGAGGTGCTGGCCTTCGCCTCGCCCGACATGGCCGACGCGGTGACAGGACAGGTGGCGGCGGCCGTCGACCGGATGATCCACGTGCGACACCTGCCGGATGCGGCACTGGTGGCCGAGGCGCGGGACGCGGGCATCGACATTGCCCTCGACTGCGACGGCTATACCCAGGGCGGCCGCTACAGGGCGTTCCGCAAGCGACTCGCGCCGGTCCAGGTCGGCTTCCTGGGATTTCCCGGCACGTCGGGCGGCGTGCATGACTATTTCATCGCAGACCCCGTCACCGTGCCCGACACCCTGCTGCCCTGCTTCGACGAGGCCGTGGTCCGCCTGCCCGACACCTATGCCTGCAACAGCCACGGCGACGACCCTGTGCCGATGCCGGCGCAACGTGCCGCGCACGGTCTGCCGGAGACGGGCTTCGTCTTCTGCTGTTTCAACGCGTCGTGGAAGTTCACGCCGGAGGTCTTCGCCATCTGGCTGCGGTTGCTGCATGCGGCGCCCGGCAGCGTGCTCTGGCTCAGGTCCGCCCCCCGCGATACCGGGCAGAACCTCCGGGCCGCCGTCGCCGATGCCGGGATCGATCCGTCGCGGCTGGTCTTCGCGCCGCACCTCGACCTGGACGCGCACCTGTCCCGGCTGGCGCTGGCCGACCTGTTTCTCGACACCCTGCCCTGCAACGCCCATTCAACCGCGCTGGATGCGCTGCGCGCCGGCGTGCCGGTGCTGACCTGCACCGGCCGGTCCTTCGCCGCGCGGGTCGCGACCAGCCATCTGCACGCGCTCGGCCTGCCCGAACTGGCGGTCGACAGCCTGGCGGTCTACGAGACCACGGCGCGGCGGCTCGCGAGCGGCCCCGCCGAACTCGGCGACCTGCGCCGGCGGCTGGACATCGCGCGCCGGACGTCGCCGCTGTTCGACACGCCGCGCTATGCCGCCTGCCTGGAGACCGCGCTGGCGGCCATGCATGCCCGGTCCGCCGCCGGCAATGCGCCACTGGGCTTCGACGTCGGGAATAGTGGCGACGTCCGCTGGCGCGACGACATCTGAGCAGGCCAGGGCAGCCCGTTCAGAACAGGCCGACGGTCTCGATGCGGGTGCGTTCGCGCGGATCCGGCACGCGGGCATTCGGATCCTTCTCGCCGAACAGGATCAGGTCGGTCAGCAGCTGGTTGAGGCGCCGGAGCGACTCTTCCTGGGCGACGGCCAGCTCCCGGATGCCCTCGGGCGGCGACAGGGCGCCGGCCTGGCGCAGGACCGCCAGTTCGCCGGTGCTGGAGTTCTCGGGACCGCCACCGCCGGACACCGTCGTCACGATCCGGCCGTCGGGGCCGATCGCCACAGACGTGACCTGGCGCGCGGTGTTGCGCGTGCCCTGGACCTCGACCCCGCCGGAACCGGGCGGGCGCAGCTGGAAGTCCGGCGGGACCACCAGGGGCGAATAGACCGAAACACGCGATTCGTCAGGCGAGGTCTTGTTGATGCCGAGGGCGTTCTTGGCCGACTCGCAGCCGCCCAGCAGCAGCGCGATCAGCATGACCGGCGCGAGTCGCGCCACGGTGCGGGTCGGGAACGCTTTCATGAGCCGATCATTTAGCCGCTTTGCCGCCGCCGAACAAGGAATCCAGAAGCAGCACGACAACGCCGAGGCTGATGGCGATGTCGGCCACGTTGAAGGCCGGCCAGGCCCAGGTTCCCACATGGAAATCGAAGAAGTCCGCGACCGCGCCGTGGACCGCCCGGTCGATGGCATTGCCCACCGCACCGCCCGCGACACCGGCAAGCGCCAGCCGCACGATGCCGGGCTGCATGCGGCCCAGCCACACGAACAGCGCCACGGCGACCACCAGGTTGACCGTCATCAGCACCCAGCGGGTCTCTTCCGGGTGGCCGGCGAACAGGCCGAAACTGACGCCGGTGTTCCAGACCATCACCAGGCTGAACACCGGCAGGATGTCCAGCGGGACGAAGTCGCGGGCCGCCATGAGATCGATCAGGGCGAACTTCGTGACCTGGTCGAGCAGGACAACGGCAAGGGCGATGAGAGCGGGAATGCGCACGGGAACAATCGTCTGGCGGGACTTCGATGCCGCGGACACTAGCCGTTCGCGCATGCGACGGAAAGCGCGAGGATCGTGGCAGAAATGTCAGGGTTCGGGCGGTTCTGCGACGACGCTGCAATTGTCTGTTCAGGAGCGGCGCGTTATGGATAAGGACAAGCAACCTGGTACACGACCGAACGGAACCGGATCATGAATTCTGATCGCAAGCCCGCCGCCTGGCCTGCCGCCTCGTCGTCGCGGAAGCGCTGGCATGCCCCGGTGCTGTCCGTGGAGCGGACCATCGACACCCAGTCGTCCGGAACCGTCGGAACCGAAGGCGGCGGTCGCCCGACGGCGACGGGTCCCGCAGGCTCCTGACACCTTCACGCCGGCCCCGCGCCGGTTGATCCCTTGGCGCTTCCGCTTCTTGCCGGCCTGCTGCGGTTCGATGGATCGCAACCTGCGTCGGACCTGACCGAACGGCTGCGCGCGGCCGTGGCCGGGCAGACGTCAGCCCGCCAGCGCTGGCACGATGCCGGCGGGGCGCTGCTTGGCAGCGGCTTTCCCGTTGCACGTCCCGGCGCGGTGCACCGACGCTGGCTTGCCGACGAATCCGTACGTGGCTGGGCGCTGGCGTTTGACGGGCGACTGACCGACCGGGAGGCACTGACCGGCGAGCTTGGCCTCGCAGACATGCGTCCTTTGCCCGACGACGCGGACCTGGCGCTGGCGGCTTTCGCGTGCTGGGGCGAAGAGGCACCGCGATACCTCCGCGGGCGCTTCGCCATCGCGTTGTGGCAGGGCGAGTGTCGACGCCTCGTCATGGCCGTCGATCCGATGCACCAGGCGTCGATCTACTACAGCCACAATGACGGCCAGTTCACCTTCGCCAGCTCGCTCCGCCTGCTGCGTGCCCTGCCGCAGGTCCCGGGGCACCTGGATCGCGAGATGCTGGCGCTGTTCATCGCCAACACGCCCTGCCCGCAGGACCGGACCATCTATGCCGCGATCCGGCAGGTACCGGCTGCGACCGTGACCGTGATCGACGGCGACGGCCAGCGGGCGCACCGGTACTGGCGGATCGACCCCGGCCGACGCCTCCGCTTCAGCGACGAGGGGGAACTGGTCGAGGCGGCGCGAGCGGTCCTCGACCGCGCCGTGGCGCGCATCCTTCCCGAGCGCGGCCCGGTGGTGGTCGCCCTGAGCGGCGGTCTCGACTCCACGGCCATCGCCGCGACCGCAGCACGGCTGACCGATGCCGGGCGGATCACGGCACTGACGACCACCCCGGCCCCGGACGCGCGGATTCCCGCCATGCCGTCGCGCGTGACCAACGAGGCGGCGCTGGCACGCGACCTGGTCGCCATGCACCCGGGCATGCGCCACGAGGTCGTGGCCGCCGACCTGGTGCACGGTGCCGACACCGATCCGGAAGCCGTCTTCGCGATGATGCCGGTTCCCTGGCGCGCTGTGCACGGGTTCAGCTGGTACGTTCCGCTCTGCATGCGGACCGCCGCCGTGGGTGCCGGTGCGATGCTGGACGGCGATGGCGGCAACACGCTGTTCAGCCGGACCGGCCTTGACAGGCTGACCGACCTCGCCCGGCGCGGGCACCTGCCGAGCCTGTTGCGCGAGGCGCGCGCGCTGGAGCGGAACGGCGGAAGGCCCGCATGGCACGAGGTCCGCGCGCGCCTTGCCGCCGCGGTGTTGCCATCGTGGCTGCAGACCCGGATCCTGCGCTGGCGGGGGACGGAAAGACCGTGGCGACAGGCCAGCGCCCTGCGCCCCGAGCTGCACCGGTCCTTCGCGACCCGGCGCTGGCGCGATCTCGAACCTGCCGTGCCCTATCGTGGCTCCGCCGAGCGGATCCGGACCTGGGTCGCCGAGCTGCAGCACCGTCCCGGCGAGTACCGGCCGTCGATCGAGCACATGTGCGGGATCCAGATCCGCAGTCCGTTCGTCGACCCGGAGCTGATGTCCTTCTTTGCCGCGATTCCCGAGCACCACTTCCTCCGCGACGGCGAGACCCGCCGCCTGACGCGGATGATCCTTGCCGACCGTGTTCCCGCCAGTGTTCTCGGCGAACGCCGGCGTGGCCTGCAGGGTGGAGAGTGGTTCCACCGCATGTCATTGCGACGGGAACAGATTGCCGCCGATGTCGAGGCCGCCGCGCGCTCCCCGCTGGCCAGCGAACTGCTGGACATACCGCGCCTGCGCCGGCTGGTGGCGGACTGGCCGGAGGGCGACGGCGCCAGCTTCCGGGACTATGGTGCCGCGCTCGCCCGCGGTGTTCACGTTGCACGCTTCATCCGCTGGACCGAGGGGCGCAATGACTGAGCGCCGGATTGCCGGCCTGCGCCGGGACCGCTAAGACACGGCATCCGTTCACCAGGGAGAACCCGTCCCGTGCTGCCCCTGCTTGCCGGCACTGTCTGCCTTGACGGCGCGGACCCCGATCCTGCCCTGGTGGAGCGCCTCGGCATTGCCGTCCGGAACCAGACCACCGCGCGGCAGCGCCAGGTCGCCGTCCCCGGCGGCTGGTTCAGCGCCGGCGTGCCGCCCGCACGGCCGGGCCGCCTGACGCGCCACCTGGCGAGGGACAGCGAGACGGATGGCTGGGTCCTGGCCTTCGACGGGCGGCTGACGGAGCGGACGGCACTCATCGACATGCTGGACCTGGCCGGTCGCGGCCCAGCGCCCGACGATGCCGAACTGGCGCTGGCGGCGTTCGCGCGCTGGGGCGATGCCGCGCCGGGCCACCTGAACGGCCGTTTCGCCATCGCGCTCTGGCAGGGCGCCCGCAGGCGGCTGGTGCTGGCGGTCGATCACATGCGGCAGGCCCGCATCTACCTGCATCGCAACGGCCCGCGCATCACCTTCGGCAGCACGCTGCGGCTGGTCCGGGCCCTACCCGAGGTACCGGCCACGCTCGACGAGGACATGCTGGGCCTGTTCCTGGCCGATGTCAGCATGCCGACGCACCGCACCTTTTTCGCCGCCATCGACCAGATCCCGCCGGCGACCGTGCTGGCCATCGACGCGCGGGGCCAGTCCGAGACGGAGCACTGGAGCGTCGACTGGTCCCGCCGCATCCGTCTTGCCCGCGACGAGGACTATGTCGAGGCCGGGCGTGAACTGGTCGACCGGGCGGTGGCGCGTGCCCTGCCGGCGTCCGGACCGGTTGTCTCGATGCTGAGCGGCGGCCTCGATTCCACCATGGTGACGGCTACGGCTGCCCGCCTTGTCGGCGCCCGCGGCCTGACCGCGCTGACGACGGTGCCGCCGGACGGGGCCGAATATCCGGAGCATCGCAAGCGCTTCGGCGACGAGCGCGCGCACGCCGAGGCTGTCGCGCGGATGTACCCGGGCATCCGCCACGAGATCATGCCGGCGGTCACCCCGCATCCGATGGAGACAGACCCCCGTCGCTTCTTCGCCGTCCTGAACGTGCCCTGGCGCAATGTCAGCAATATCGGCTGGTTCGTGCCCATGCATGACCGCGCGGCACTGCTGGGATCGGAAGCCATCCTGGTCGGCTCCGCCGGCAATCTCGGCTTCAGCTACAACGGAACCGACGGTCTCTACGAGATGGTGAAGGGCGGGCATCCCCTGCGCGCCCTGCGCGAGGCCCGGATCATGGCCCGTCAATCGCCCAACGGCTCGACCCTCGGCACCCTGCGCAAGCTGGTCCTGCGTCCGCTGTTTTCACCGGCGGCGCAGCATCGCATCGACCGCGCACGCGGCCGCCGCCACCCCTGGATCAATGCCATTCCGCTGCGGAAGGAAATCTGGCAACAGATGGACATCGACCGCGAATGGGTCCGGGCCGGCCGCGGCTATGGCCAGGGCATGGCCGGTCGGCGGTCGTGGCTGCACCTGATGCAGGCCTCCTCGGGCGATCTCCGGCCCGGCCTGGAGCATCTGACGGGCATCCACGTGCGCGATCCGCTGTCGGACAAGGACCTGCTCGCGTTCTTCTTCGCGCTGCCCCCGGAACAGTACCTGCGCAACGGCGTCACCCGCTTCATCGCCCGCCGGATGGCGGCTGACCGCCTGCCGCCCGAGATCACCGGGGAAACGCGCCGGGGCCGGCAGAGTCCGGAATGGTTCCATCGCCTCGGTCTCTACCGCGACCAGCTCGCCGCCGAGGTCGACGCCATGGCCGCGTCGCCGACGGTCGGGCGCCTGCTCGACGTGCCACGGCTGCAACGCCTGGTCCGGGACTGGCCGGAAACAGCCACCGACGCCGATTTCAGCGACTACGGGGCCGCACTGGCGCGCGGGGCCTATGCCGCCAGCTTCATCCGCTGGGTCGAGGGGCGCAACGACTGAACCGCGGCCGCCCCGCCGTCCGGCTCAGAACAGGCCAAGCTGGTCGCCGGGCCGGGGCGGCGGCCGGAACCGTGACGTGTCCACGCGAAACCGCGCGCGATTGAGCCCAAGACGTGTACAGGCCATCCGGAACCGCTGGGACAGCAGCATGGCGATCGGACCGGTGCCGGTCATGCGGACGCCGAAGCGCGGGTCATAGGACCGCCCGCCCCGCATCTCGCGCACCAGCTTCATGATGCGCGACGCCCGGTCCGGCACCTCGCTCTCCAGCCATTCCTGGAACAGGTCCCTGATCTCGAGCGGCAGGCGCAGGGCGACATAACCGGCCTCGGTCACGCCAAGACCGGCCGCCGCCTCCAGGATCCGCTCCAGCTCCGGCTCGTTCAGCGACGGGATCATCGGTGCCGCCATCACGCCGGTCGGGATTCCGGCGGCGGCCAGTGCCGCCAGCGCCTCCAGCCGCTTCTCCGGCGTCGAGGCCCTGGGTTCCATGCTGCGCGCCAGCCCTGGATCCAGCGTCGTCACCGAGACCGCGACCTTGGCCAGGCCGCGACGCGCCATCGACGACAGGATGTCGATGTCGCGCATCACCAGCGCCGACTTGGTGACGATGCCGACGGGATGCTCGAAGGCATCCAGGACCTCCAGGATCGAGCGGGTGATGCGCCGGCGCCGTTCGATCGGCTGGTAGGGATCGGTGTTGGTGCCCATGGCGATCACCGCACAGCGATAGCCCGGCGCCCGGAGTTCCTTCTCCAGCAGCGTCGCCGCATCGGCCTTGTAGTAGAGCCGGGTCTCGAAATCGATGCCCGGCGAATGCCCGAGAAAGGCATGTGTCGGCCTGGCAAAGCAGTAGATGCAGCCGTGCTCGCAGCCCCGGTAGGGATTGATCGACTGGTCGAAGGGAATGTCGGGCGAGGTGTTGCGGGCGATGATGCTGCGCGAACTGTCCGCCGTTTCGGTGGTCGGGATCGCCCGGCCCTCGCCGCGCCATTCGTCCGGGCCACCCCAGCCGTCGTCCACCCAGACCCGCTGTTCCGGCTCGAAACGGCCCGAGGCGTTGGAGCGCGCGCCGCGGCCGCGCACCTGGTCCGGCGCCGCGCGCGCGGACAGGTCGAACCCGGTCGGCACATCCGGAATGTTCTTGTTTCGTTTCACACAGGCAGTGAAAGGCACCGCCCGGCGCGAGTCAAGAACACATCATGAAAATCGCCTGGATGAAAATCGTCTGGCCGGCGCATCCCCGGCGCGTGGGATCAGTTCCTGGGGAGTCCGTCGCCCTGGCCCTGCAGGACGATTTCCACCCGCCGGTTGCGCGGTTCGGCCTGACCGTCCTCGGTCGGGACCAGCGGCTCGTCCTCGCCGCGCGCGAACAGGCGCAGTTCGGCCGGCACGCTGTTGGCGCGCAACTGCTTCGCGGCCGACTCGGCGCGGCGCTGCGAGAGTTGCATGTTGTACGCGGCCGATCCGGCGCGGTCGGCATGTCCGGTCACGTCGATCGTCCTGGTGCTCTCGGCGATGGCCTGCTGGCTGGCCTCGCCGACCACGCGCTGCGCCTCGGTATCGAGGGCCGCGCTGTCGGTATCGAAGAAGACCACGTAGGTCCGACGAAGCGCCATGGCCGCCCTGGCCTGGGCCACGGGCAGCGCCGGCTCCGGCCGCGTCTCCGTCGCCATGGCCGGTGCGGGCGGCGCCAGCCGGCGCGGCTGTTCGGTGTCGCGGGTCACCACGGGCAGGGTGGTGGACGCGGCCGCGGCCGTCGACGCCACCGATCGCGCGGGCGCGTCGCCGAAGCGGTACCGCAGGCCCAGCAGCGCGGTATGGGTCGAGAACTCGCCCACCAGGTTGCCACCGGCGGCGTTGGTGAAGTCGGGCGACATCGTCCCGAAGTAGCGGTACTCGGCGACCAGCGACAGGTTCGGATCGAGCGCGAAGGCCACGCCGCCCAGGCCCTGCCAGGCGAAAGCGAGGTCGCTGTCGTCGACATTGACGCCGGCGATGGTCAGGTCGTTGGCGTTCAACCGCGCCAGTCCACCGCCCAGGCCGAGATAGGGATAGATGCCGCTGTCATTGTCGAATTCGTAGACGAGATTGGCCAGCAGGCCGATGGCGGATACGGATCCGCCGGTCGCGGCACCGGCGAAATTGTCGGCACCGGCGCGACGCCACGAAATCTCGCCCTCCACCCGGATACCGCTTTCCATCTGGTAACCGAGCGCGGCGCTGGTGCCCAGACCGACACCGAGGTCGAGCTGGCCGGCGGCGGCGCCCTGGAAATCCGGGTCATTGGGAAGGACCCCGATCATGCCGCCACTGACATAGGGGCCGGAGACTTCGGCCATGGCGGGCGTACCCAACGCCGCGAATGCAGCGACACAGGCCAGCAATTTCAGCAGCGACTGGTTCAAGGTCATCGCCCTCCTGACGGGAGAGCGTAGCAAAGAAAATGCCTTTGTACAGGCAAATCAAGCGGATACGGCACGCGCCGGAGGCATCGGGTCCAAATGGCAACAGCCGGGTGGCGATGCCCGCGCCGCGGGTGCCTCAGACCTCTTTCAGGCGGGGCAGCAGCTCGACGAAATTGCACGGCCGGAAGCGGCTGTCGAGCTGGGTGGCGAGGATCAGGTCCCAGCCGTCGCGGCAGGCGCCGGGCGAACCGGGCAGCGCGAAGAGGTAGGTGCCGCCGGCGACGCCGGCCGTGCAGCGCGACTGGATCGTCGAGGTGCCGATCAGCGGATAGGAGAGCTGGCGGAACAGTTCGCCGAAGCCCGGGATCTCCTTCTCGTAGACCTCCTGGAAGGCCTCCGGTGTCACGTCGCGGCCGGTGACGCCGGTGCCGCCGGTGGAGATCACGACATCGACGCCGGCATCATCGATCCAGCGTCGCAGCCGCGCCACGATCGTGGCCCGGTCATCGGCAACGAGATCGCGGTCGGCGAGGACGTGGCCGGCCGCCTGCAGGCGCTCGACCAGCGTGTCACCGGAGCGGTCGGTGCCGGCGGTGCGGCTGTCGGAAACGGTGAGGATGGCGATGTTGACCGGGATGAACGGCCGGGACTCGTCGATCGGCATGGCTTCGCGTCCTGCTGGTCAGTCGAGGGCGATATAGACAGGCCACAGACCCCGGGCAAGCGCGTCCAGCGACGGCGCCGGCTGGCCCAGGCGATGGCGGTAGATCCAGTAGCTGGCCAGCACCTCGCGCGTGAAATGGCGGGTCTCGGCGGACCCGATCATTTCCAGGAACAGCAGCGGATCGTCGCGGCCCTCCAGCCGGCGGCTCCAGGTCCGGACATTGCCCGGCCCGCCATTGTAGGAGGCGATGGCGTGCAGCAGGCTGTTGCGCGGCCGCGCATCCTCCAGCATGTGGCGCAGATAGGCCTGGCCCAGCCGCACGCTCATGGCCGTGTCGTAGAGCGTGGCCGAATGCGGCGCATCGATGCCGCTCTCGCGCGCCATGTAGCGGGCGGTGGCCGGCATCAGCTGCATCACGCCGCGGGCGCCGGCCGGGCTTTCGGCAAGCGGGTCGAAGCCCGACTCCTTGCGCGCCACGGCGTAGACCAGCGCCCGGTCGACGCCGAGATCGCCGCGAAAGGGCCAGTCCGGCGCCGGAAACAGCGCCGCGTCCGGGGCGGCCTCGCCGCGCATGCGGGCGATCCGGTAGGCGGTGGCGGGCGCGTCGATGGTGGCGGCGACCGCCAGCAGCGCGTCCATTCCGCCGGCATCGGCGCCCTGGGCGAGCTGGCGCAGCTCCATGTCGGCGCGGTCGATCTGTCCCGCCTCCGCCAGTGCCAGCGCGCGCCGGATGCCCGGCTCGGCGAGCAGCCGCTGCCAGGTCGCGCCGTCGATCTCCGGCGGGCGCCAGGTGAAGCCGGACTGGCGCGCCAGCATGCGCAGCGCCAGCTGGCCGTAAAGGCTGCGCGGGTCGCGGCCGGCCTGGCGCAGCGCCGGCAGCACCGCGCCGTAGCGGCCGGTCGCCAGCGCGGCACGGGCAAGCCAGAGGCCGGGGGCGCCGTTCATCAGCCCCTCGGTCCCGACCTCGTCCTCGGCCGCGATCGAGAACATGTCGAAGGCATCCTCGATGTCGCCATTGGCCCAGTCGGCGACACCGGCGATGAACGCGCCGGTCTGGCGGCCCGGCCCGGCGCCCTGGGCCGCGGCGCGCCCCGCTTCCGCCGCCTCGACGGTGCGCCCGCGCGACAGCCAGGAGCGGGCGATGCCCGACCACGCCTCCGACCGTGCCGCGGCGCGCAGGCCCCGCGCCTCCCGCGAGGTCAGCAGGGTCGTTGCCGGATCGGGGGGCAACAGCCAGATCCGGCGCAGCATGGCCCGTTCGGCGGGATTGTGCGGCGCTGGCGCTGTGCGGCCGCTGGCGGTCTGCGCCGAACCGGACGGGGCCTCGCCGGGCGCCTGGGGCAGGCGCAGCGCCTGGCGCCGGGGCGGCGCCAGGGCCTTCCAGCCGGACGTCGGTCGCCGCCGCTGGGCCAGCGCGTAGACGTTCGATGCGCGCGGCAGGTCAGCATGATCACGCATCCAGGCGTGCAGCTCGCCATAGCTGGAGCGCCAGCCCGTCGGGTGCATGTAGCGCTGGTAGAGCACATGCCCGATCAGCAGGTCGTCCCGCAGGGTCACGATGGCGGCGTCGGCCGTCTTCCAGTCGCCCGACCGCTGGGCGCGGAAGATGCGGGCATAGGTCGCCGCATCGTTGAACGACAGGATTCGCGGCACGTCGGCAGCGCGCGCCGGCCCCGGCAGGGCGAGCGGCGCGACGACAACCAGGCACACGAGGAGGATGCGCCAGACGCGCAGGACCGGGACCATGACCGCATTGAAAGCGGCGAACGGGTCGCCGGGCAAGCTTGTCTGTTGCGGCCGGCTCGGAAAGGATGGCGCGGGGACGAACCGGAGCCTGCGGGGAGGATGACATGGCGATCACGGATGAACTGCGTGCGAGGCTCCGTATTCCGGTGATATCGGCACCGATGTTCCTGGTATCCGGTCCCGCACTGGTGATCGCGGCCTGCCGCGCGGGCGTGATCGGCTCGTTCCCCACGGCCAATTGCCGCACGACCGAAGAGCTGGATCGCTGGATGACGGAGATCGGCACGGCGCTGGATGGCGGCCATGCCCCCGTGGCGCCGAACCTGATCGTGCACAGGACCAATCCGCGGGTCGCCGACGACCTGGCGGTGCTGGCGCGGCACCGGCCGGAGCTGGTGATCGCCAGCGTCGGCAGCCCGGCCGGCATCACGGACGCGGTGCGCGGCTGGGGTGGCCAGGTCTGGGCGGATGTTGCCTCGATGCGCCATGCCGAGAAGGCGATCCAGGCAGGTGCCGACGGGCTGATCCTGCTGACCGGCGGCGCGGGCGGGCAGACCGGCTGGGCCAACCCCTTCGCCTTCGCGCGCGGGGTGCGGGACATCTTCGACGGGCCGATGGTGCTGGCCGGCGGCGTCGCCGACGGTCGCGCGGTGGCCGCCGCCGAGGTACTGGGCTTCGACCTCTGCTACATGGGCACGCGCTTCATCGCCACGGCCGAGAGCATGGCCAAGCCGGCCTACAAGGAGATGCTGGTCGGTGCGCGGCTGGACGACGTGATGCTGACCGACCGCGTCACCGGCCTGCCGACCAGCATGCTGGTGCCGTCATTGCTGGCGGCCGGGCTGGATCCGAAGAACCTGCCGGCGCGCGAGTCGATCGAGATTGCCAAGGACATCAACCCGGACGCACCGCGACGCTGGCGCGACGTCTGGTCGGCCGGGCACTCGGTCGAGCAGGTGCACGACATTCCCGACGTCGCCAGCCTGGTGGCGGACCTGCGGGCGGACTGGATCGCCGCCCGGCAGGCGCCCTTCGCGACCGGCTGAACCGGTCGCCTAGGACTTCGCCAGCAGGTCGCGGATCTCCTCCAGCAGCACTTCCTGGCGCGGCGGTGCGGCGGGTGCCGCAGGCTTCGCCTCTTCCTTGCGCTTCAGCCGGTTGATCTGCCGGATGACCACGAAGATGGCGAAGGCGACAATGGTGAACTGCACAACGGCGTTGATGAACAGGCCGTAGTTCAGCGTCGCGGCGCCGACCTGCTTGGCCTCGGCCAGCGTTTCCGTCGCCGGTCCCGACAGCGTGATGAAGTAGTCGCTGAAATCGAGGCCACCCAGGATGACGCCCAGCGGCGGCATGATCACGTCGCTGACCAGCGAGGCCACGATCTTGCCGAAGGCCGCACCGATGATGACACCGACCGCCAGGTCGATGACGTTGCCGCGCATTGCGAATTCGCGAAATTCGCCGAAGAATCCCTTTGCCATGGTCTCACCCTCTCCGAGGCGCAACGCCGCGCCCGCGAATCGGGGCGGCTGCCGTGCATCGTCGATTGTCGGGCGGAACGGACTTTCGCGGAAGCGGACTTTGAACTAGAACCGCCCGCGCTGCTGGGGCGTAGCCAAGCGGTAAGGCATCGGGTTTTGGTCCCGTGATCCCAGGTTCGAATCCTGGCGCCCCAGCCAGCAGCCCGGTCGGGCCGCCTCAGAGGTAGCCCAGCCGCCGCATCACCGCGCCATGGTCGGTCTCGATCCGGATGACCTGTTCGGGGGTCAGCTCGTCCCGCCAGCCCCCGGCCTCGCCGCGCCGGAAGAACGCCGCCGATTTCTTCGGGCGCTCGACGAAGCCGGCCTCCGCCTCGCCGGCCCGCAGGCGCTCGAAGCTGTTGGCGGCGACCGATCTCGCGATCACCTCGGCGCTGGCCGTCCGGCCCAGGAACCGAACCGCCGCGGCCAGCACGTCCTCGGTGTCGGCGATCATGTCCTCGTAGCGCACCAGCATCAGGCGCGCGCCGGAGGCATCGAGCCAGCTTTCGACATGGCCGCCCCAGGTCATCAGCCGCTGCGGGAACTGCGCCGACATCTGCCGGCGCGAGCGGGCGATGATCTGGTCGGGATTGCCCATCTGCGTGATCGCGCGGTCGAGGTCGACGCCGTTGTGGTTGGCCATGCTCGCGGCAACATCGCGCGGGTCGCGCACGATGTAGATCACGCCGTCGGTCACGTCCGGCGGAAACAGCGGCGTGCCGTCCGATGTCAGGGTCCAGGCGTCATGCACCTTGCGCAGCGACGGTTCCTCGGACCGTGCCGCCTGGAGGCGATACAGCAGCGGGCGCAGGCGTTCGATCTCGTCCTCGGTCAGATCGCTCGATTCGATCCCCAGCAGTTCGTCGAACGGGGATCGCGCGGACGCGATCTGGTTGGGCGTTTCCGGCGTGGGAAAGGGGATCGGTTCGCCGCCACGCCGGACGCTGTCCAGCAGGAACCTCAGCCAGGTGTTGCCCGATTTCGGGTAGGAGGCCAGCCACTGGATCAGGGCCATGTCCGTCAGTCCGTGCGGTGGCGTGCCGCAAGCCGTGTCGCGAGGCCTTCGACACCGTCGAGGTGTTCCAGGTTGTCCAGTTCGTACACGGGCACGTCCCGAAGCATGGTCATGCCGAGGTCGACGATCCGCTTGCGGCCCAGCAACTGGCGCCCGATCCCGTGCCGGTAGATGTCGTTCTCCAGCCGGGTCAGCGCATTGATGCCGCGGGCCTGTTCCAGCCGGACCTGCCGCTCGTCGGGCACGCGGGTCATCAGGTAGACCGCGCCGAGAGGCAGCGGCGATTCCTGGTAATCGCCGGCCATCGGCATGTGGTACTTCTCGAGGGTCTCGCGGACCCGCTGCAGCCCCTCGGTCGACTGCTCGGCGGCCTCCAGCGCGTCGCGCCACAGCTTCAGGCGCGGCAGGCCGGGCAGTACCACGGGACCGCCGGGCCGTTTCAGGTCGACAACGGTCACGTCGTCGGCGAGTGCCGGGTAGCCCAGACGGATGAAGGCATTGGCGAGCGTCGACTTGCCCACCCCCGACTTGCCGGCGAAGGCGATGGCCTTGCCGTCGATATTGATGGACGCCGCGTGCAGGGGCAGCAGGCCGCGCCGGAAACAGAGAATCCCGAACACGGTGCCGAACAGGAACAGCCGCACGTCGGGGCTGTCGGGGGCGCCGCGGGAGGAAATCGTCACGCGGCGGGCTTCCGGGTCGACCACGTAGCGCGCGAGATCGAACAGCACGAACTCGCTGGTGCCGTCGTCATGCACCGTTACCGGCAGCCGCGGGACATTGTCGGGAAGTGCGTCGCTGCCGGTGGTTCCGACGACGATATGAATGTCCGGTTCGCGATCGTCACCCGACCAGGCGGTCAGTTCGGGCAGGTCGATCTCGGTCCGGATACGCCAGCCACAGAGCTGACGATCGATCAACCCTTCACCTCCACCAGCTTTCGCTCGGCCATGCCGGTCAGCAGGTGGATCACGTCGGTGCGGATGGTTTCCAGGTCGCCGTCATAGTCGACGACGAGCGCGGCACAGAGCGCGTCGACCGTCATCGGGTTCTCCAGCCGGCGCCAGATGTCGCTGCCGATGTCGTTGAGGCCGAAGTACTTGCCCTGCTCGACATCCATCACGACGATCTCGCCGGCGATGTCCGCGGCGACCGTATCGGTCCGCTGCGCGACGACGGTCTGTAGGCCGAGAGTCTGGGCCGACATCGGATACCCGATCCTGAATCCTGAAAATGAACAAACGAGACGGCCTTATATGCTGGCCCTCCCGCGGCGGCAACCATGCGCGAGCGCATCGCGGCATTGTCTCCGGTATATGCCGCAAGGCCGCAGCACCGGGACAACCCGGAGGGCCACAAACGGAAGGGGCCGGCAACCTTGCGGCTGCCAGCCCCCTTTCAGTTCCGGCGCGTGCGCGCGATCAGTTCCAGCGACGCAGCTCGAGACGGGCGAGCTGGTCACGATGCACCTCGTCCGGGCCGTCGGCCAGGCGCAGGGTGCGCTGGTGGGCATAGGCGAAGGCGGTGCCGAAGTCGGTGGTCACACCGCCGGCGCCGTGGGCCTGGATGGCCCAGTCCAGGACCTTGCAGGCCATGTTCGGGACGGCAACCTTGATGCCGGCGATCTCGCGCCGCGCCTCGATGTTGCCGACCGTGTCCATCTTCCACGCGGCGTAGAGCACGTGCAGGCGGCACTGGTCGATCATGATGCGCGACTCGGCGATGCGCTCGCGCCAGACCGACTGCTCGGCCACAGGCTTGCCGAAGGCAACACGCGACTTCAGGCGCTTGATCATCTTCTCGAGCGCCACTTCCGCGACGCCGATCGAACGCATGCAGTGATGGATACGCCCCGGGCCAAGCCGCCCCTGGGCAATCTCGAAGCCGCGGCCTTCGCCGAGCAGGATCGAGTCTTCCACCTTCACGCGGACGTTGTCGAAGATCACCTCGCCATGGCCGTGCGGCGCGTCGTCATAGCCGAACACCGGCAGCATGCGCTTCACGGTGATGCCGGGCATGTCGCGCGGAACCACCAGCATGGACTGCTGCTTGTGGCGGTCGGGATTGTCCGGGTCGGTCTTGCCCATCAGGATCAGGACCTTGCAGCGCGGATCGCCGATTCCGGAGGTCCACCACTTGCGGCCGTTGATGACGTACTCGTCACCCTTGCGCTCGATGCGGCACTGGATGTTGGTGGCGTCCGAGGAGGCCACTTCCGGCTCGGTCATGGCAAAGGCGGAACGGATCTCGCCTTCCAGCAGCGGGACCATCCACTTTTCCTGCTGCGCCTTGGTGCCGTAACGGGCCAGCACTTCCATGTTGCCGGTGTCGGGCGCCGAGCAGTTGAAGATCTCGGGCGCGAACTTCGAGCGGCCCATGATCTCGCAGAGCGGCGCGTAGTCCAGGTTCGACATCGAGAAGCCGTAAGGATTGTGCGGCAGGAACAGGTTCCAGAGACCCGCCTTCTTCGCTTCGGCCTTCAGTTCTTCCAGCTTGGGGATCGGCTGCCAGCGGTCGCCATCGTCGAGCTGCGCCTGCATTTCCTCTTCGCCGGGATAGATGAATTCCTCCATGAACGCTTCGATGCGTTCGCCAAGCTCCTTGGACAGCTTGGACTGTTCGAAGATCATAACCATCGAACCCTCCCCAGGTTGATTGAGGCTGTTCCGGCCGGTCTGGCGCGAAACACTGTGGCCAAGGTTAGACACCCTCGCGCGGCTTGTCACAAGTCCGATCGGCGCGCGGGGAGTTGCATGAAACGCAACACTGGTCAGGCCAGCAGCGGCCCGGCCCCGGTCCACCATCCCGGATGGTCGCGACGCAGCATTGACGCAGCGTCCGTCGCGGCCCGCGCAGTGTCGAACAGCGCGAAACAGGTGGCGCCCGAACCCGACATCCGGGCCAGCCGCGCACCCGGCAGCGCGGACAGCGCGTCGACGACACCGGCGACGGCGGGGCAGATGCGCCGGGCCGACCGTTCCAGGTCGTTGCGCAGGCCACCGACCTGGCGGAACCAGTCCGCCCGCCCCGGTCCCGCCGCCAGCACGGACAGGTCCGTGTCGGGGGAGAAGCCCTCGTTGACGCGGTAGTCGGCAAAGATCGCCGGGGTCGGCAGCGGCAGGCGCGGATTGGCCAGCAGCACGCCGAGGCCGTCCGGGATCCGGGTCGGTGTCAGCCGCTCGCCGATGCCTTCCATCATCACCGGTCGCGCGGCGAGGCAGGACGGGACATCGGCGCCGAGGCCGAGTGCCAGTGCCGGCAGGTCGACCGCGCCTGCCGGAACCTGCCACAGCGCGGCCAGCGCCTGCAGCGCCGCCGCCGCGTCGGCCGAGCCGCCGCCGATGCCGGCCGCGACGGGCAGCGCCTTGTCGAGATGCAGGGCCGCGCCGGCCCGGATGCCGGCGGCGTCGCGCAGGACGTGCGCGGCGCGCAGGACCAGGTTCCGCTCCGGCGGCACGTCGATGGCGGCGGCGAACTCGCCCGAGACGGTCAGGTCCAGCGTATCGCCGGCGACGGCCGTCGCGGTGAGCGTGTCGCCGAAACCGGCGAACACGACCAGGCTCTGCAGCAGGTGATAGGTGTCCGGTCGCCGCCCGGTGACGTGCAGGAAGAGGTTGATCTTCGCCGGCGCCGTCCGGGTCACGCGACCCGGTGCCGGATCAGCCACAGCCGTGGAAGGGCCGCTTGTCACCGGCCAGGCCGGCCTGCAGCTTCTCGCGCAGTTCCTCGACCTGGGTCGTGTCCGGGTCCAGCGTCAGCGCCCGCTTCCACTGGAAGCAGCTTTCCAGCCGTCGCCCGACATGCCAGTACACGTCGCCCAGGTGATCGTTGATGGTCGGGTCGTCGGGGCGCAGTTCCACCGCGCGCTCGAGATGCTGCACGGCTTCCTCGTGCCGGCCCATGCGGAACAGCGCCCAGCCCAGGCTGTCGACGATGTAGCCGTCGGTCGGGCGCTGGTCCACGGCGGCGCGGATCATGTCGATGGCCTCGTCCAGCCGCACGCCCTTGTCGGCCCAGGAATAGCCGAGATAGTTCATCACCAGCGGCTGGCGCGGCCTGAGTTCCAGCGCCCGCAGCAGGTCTTCCTCGGCCATGCGCCAGTGCCCCGAACGCTCCCGCGAGATGCCGCGGGCATAGAACAGCACCCAGTGGCCGACATCGAAGCTCTTCACCCGGTCGATGGCCTCGCCGTAGATCTCGGCGGCCTCGGCGAAGCGGGACTGCCCGCGCAGGATGTCGGCCATCGTGGTGAGCGCCGTGGTGTCGTCCGCCCGTTCGGCGGCCATGCGGCGCAGCAGTTCCAGCGCCGGCTCGGTCTTGCCCAGCCGGTGCAGCGCCCACGCGGTCCGCAGGCGCGCGCCCCACTTGTAGGACGAGGCGGTGTTGATCGATTCATAGGCCGAGATGGCCTCCGCCCAGCGGTCGTTCGCCTCCCGGATGTCGCCCAGCAGGGCCTGCGCCACGTCCAGGTCGGGCCTGAGGTGCAGCGCCATGCGCAGGTAGATCATCGAGATGTCGTTGATCGAGTCGCGGGCCATCGCCGATGCCGCGCCATACAGTGCCTCCGCCGCGCCGTCATTGGCGTTGCGCACCGGGAAGGCATCGTCGATGGGGCGGCTGCCGTCCAGATAGGGCGCGAGCAGCGGGTCGTCGCCGAAGCGCTGCTTCAGCTTGTCGAGTTCGCCCTTCAGCGCCTCCGGGCCGTCGCGCCGGACCACCACCGCGGCGCGGACGAGGCTGGAGCGCAGGTCGAAGCGGGTACCGGGCGGCAGGGCATCGAAAGCGGTGATGGCACCGCTCAGGTCACCGGCGGCGGCCAGGATCAGGCCCCGGCTGTAGTCGCTGAAGACGGAAAAGGCCTCGGTCTTGTCGAGCTGGTCCAGGCGATCGACGGCCTTCGCGCCCTCGCCGGAGCCGAACGCCACCCAGGCATGCAGCAGCGGCCCGACCAGGCGCATCGAGCCGCGCTTGCTGGCGGAGACGATGCGGTCCCCGGCCTTGTCGTAGCGACCGTTCTTCAGGTCATCGACGGCGATGGTCAGGTTGGCGACGGGCGCGGTCTCGTCATCGGCGAGCACGCGGTCGGCCAGCGGCAGCGCGTCCTGCAGCAGCCCCTCGCTGACCGACAGCAGGAAGGCGCGGCGCAACAGCCAGGCATTGCCGGGGTCGGCCTTGAGCGCCGCGTTGTAGTAGCGGGCGGCCGCGGCGGTGTCGCCATCGGCGCGGGCCTGACGGGCAGCCAGGAAGGCACCGAAGCCCTCGCCGCTGACCCGGCCCTGGGCAACCGGTGCCGTGGTGGCCGACTGGTCGGCGGTGGCCAGCCGTCCGGAAGACCTTTCCCCGGCGGCGACCGTTGTCGCGACGGCGGGCATCGCAAGCATCGCCGCGGCGACAAGCGCCAGCCGGATGCCCCGGTCCCGCCCTGTGATCCTCATGGTCTGCATGGTCGGATTCTTCCGTCCTGTCCTGTCCCTATGCAAGACGATTCTGGCGCGAATGCGGCGCCGCTCACGGCCCGCACCACCTTGTGAAGAATGGATATGGGACGGGAGTCCGCCAGGGTCGAGTGGGCATCCCGGCGCCGTTTCAGCGCAGGCCGAGATCGCGGAGCTGTGCCCTGAGATCCTCGGGCAATGCCGCGTCCAGCCCGGCGGCCGGCAGGTCCGGCGGCGCGTCCTTCGCCTCCAGGTAGCGCCAGCCCTGGTGGGGCCCGCGCGGCCAGGGTTCGGTACGGACCAGTTCGGGCGCGAAGACCAGGCCGCACTGCATGCCCGTCTCCGTCTGGACCTCGTCCAGCGCCACGATCCGCTGCCGCACCCGGACGGCCCCGGCGATGATCCAGTAGAGGGAACCGCCGGCCAGCACCGCGTCGGCGCGTTTCGGGCGGTGGCGGGTGACATGCACCAGCCGGCCGGTGTCGGCCAGGCGCATGGCCTGCCACTCGACCAGCTGCTCGACGCGCTCCACGCCAACGCAGACCTTGACCAGGTGGACGATGCCGCGCCCGCGCTCAGCCATCGAAGCGGCCCAGCAGGTCCCACCACAGGAAATCCAGCGGCAGCAGGACCAGGATGGTGACGATGGCGACGCCCAGGGTGGCGCGCATGCCGTCGCGCATGCTGACCGAGCCGAGCTGCATGGCGACGATCATCGGCGGGCCCTGGAAGGGGAACAGCACGGTGGAATAGGCCGGGACCTGCATCATCAGGATGGTGGCCAGCGGCAGGCCCGTTGCCGCTGCCAGGTCCTGCGCCAGCGGCGTCAGCACCGCCGGCACCGACGGCACCGTGCCCAGCACGCCGACGCCGATGGACGCGGCGACGATGGCGGCGAAATTGTGCGCGTGGGCACCGGGCGAGAGGTTCGCCACCGACAGGAACAGGTCGGCCATGTGCGCGGCCGCGCCGGTCTGCGCCACGATGGCGCCCAGCGCCAGCACGCCGGCGACGTAGATCAGCGGGCGGAACTGCACGGCCTCGGTCATCTTCTCCGCCTCGATCAGGCGGAACGGCGGCAGCATGCAGGCGATGCCGGCGCCGAGCGCCACCCAGGCCGGCGAGACGCCGTGCAGGAAGTCGGTGGCCCAGAGCAGCAGGGCACCGACCAGGATCACCGCCAGCCGCTTCTCCGGCAGCGTCCAGGGCTTCTCCGCCGCATCGTCGTCGGGCAGCGGCCGCGCGGTGTCGGGGAACAGCAGGCGGATCATGGTGACGGCGACGATGGCCTTCAGGATGCCCAGCACGGGGAAGTGCAGCAGCAGGTAATCGCCATAGACCGGCTTGATGCCATAGAGCGTGTCGGCGGCGCCGATCAGCACCAGGTTGGGCACGTTGGCCGGCAGCACGCCGAAGCCGGGCAGGAAGGCGCCCAGGCCGGCCATCATGGCGATGCCGGTGCGCCCGCGCGTGCCGGCCTCGAAGCCGAAGGCGTCGGCCAGGCTCAGCGCCACCGGCATCATCAGCACCACGCGACCGACCGACGACGGCATGACGAAGGCGAGCGCCACCTCGACGGTCATGATGCCGGCCAGCACGCCGGTATAGGACACGCCGATGCGCCGCGCCATGGTGCGCGCCAGCCGGGCGCCGAGGCCGGTCTTCTGCACCGCCGTGCCGACGATCATGCCGCCGAACAGCAGCCAGAAAGCGCTGGAGGCGAAGCCGGAGAACACCACCGGGGCCGGCGCAATGGCAAAGACCATGGCGACCAGGAAGAAGATGATCGCGGTCAGGTGCTCGGGGATGGCGCCTGAGGCCCAGAAACCGATGGCGACAAGTGCCAGCGCCGCGCCGGCCGCGGCCTCGGGCGGGAAGCCGGGTCCCGCGGACAGCAGCACGGCCAGCGCCGCCAGGCTGAACAGGGCGACCACGAGATGGCTCGGGCGGAAGCGGGCTGGAATGGCGGACATGGGAACCGGTCGCGGGGAGAAAGCGGAGCCAGCGTTGTCGGCGGCGGCCCGGCGCCTGTCAACCGGGCTGCGTCGTCTCCGGTGCCGCGGATCCGGCAGGTGGCGCCTTCCGCTCCGGGCCGCCCAGGATCAGCGCCGCCGTCAGGTCGCCGGTGACGTTGACCACCGTGCGCGCCATGTCGAGCAGGCGGTCGGCGCCGAGGATCAGCACCAGCCCCGCCTCCGGAATGCCGTAGCGGGCGGCGGTCGCCGACAGGATCAGCACGCTGACACCGGGCGTGCCGGGGGCGCCGATGGTGGCGGCGACCAGGGTGACGACGATGGCGAGCACGGCGGATGACGGCAGCTCGATGCCCGACATCTGCGCCAGGAACATGATCGCGACGGTCTGGTAGAAGGCGGTGCCGGCCATGTTGACCGTTGCCCCCAGCGGGATCACCAGCTCGGCCACCGGCTTGGACACGCCCAGTTTCTGCTCCGCGGTCTCGATCGACAGCGGGATCACGGCGGCCGACGACGAGGTGGAGAAAGCCAGCAGCTGCGCCGGCAGGATGTCCAGGGCGAAGCGGCGCGGATCACGGCGCGCCACCAGGACGACCAGCACGTAGTTGCCCGCCAGCAGGATCGCCAGACCCAGCAGCACGGTGCCGAGATAGGCGCCGAGGCCGATGACCGTGCCGATGCCGGCATTGGCCACCAGCTTGGCGGTCAGGCCGAAGACGGCGAGCGGTGCCAGCGCCATGGCCCAGCCGATCACGCGCAGGCTCACTTCCAGCACGCCGTCGACCACGGCCAGCAGCGGCTCCACCTTGCGCCGCTCGGCGGTGGCGCAGGCGACCCCCAGCAGGATGGCAGCCACCACCACGGCCATCATGTCGCGCTCCTGCACCGAGCCCAGCAGGTTGTTGGGGATCAACCCGGCGATATGGTCGGGTGCCGTGCTGCCGAGATCGGCGAGGCGACCGAGCCCGCCATGCACCGGCGAGACCGGTGCGGCGGCGCCGGAAGCCGGGGCCAGCACCGTGCCCGGATGCAGCCATTCGGCCAGCGCCACGCCCAGGACGGCGGCGAACACCGTCGTCCCCAGCACCAGCAGCGCGAAGCGGCCGCCGATGCGGCGCAGCATCTCGCCGCCCGGCGCCGCGGCCATGCCGCGCACGATGGAGGCCACCACCAGCGGGATCAGCACCAGCGCGATCAGGGCGAGGAACAGCCGGCCAGGCAGCGCCAGCCACTCGGCGATGACCCTGGTCATGCCCGGTTCCAGCAGGCCGGCGTCCGACGACAGCAGCAGCCCCGCGCCGATGCCCAGCAGCAGCCCGATCAGCACCTGCAACCACAACCTGCCCCGGATCAGCAGGTCCAGGCGGTTGCGCAGGGCAGATATCGGCAGGGTCTGGTGCTGGTCCATTGTCGACCTCCGTTTTCGGACCCGTGACTGCACGGATTGCATCGCCCCTGTCTTGACGAAGGTCAACCGGGACGGTCACCGTCTGTCATTGGCCTGTCATCAGGCCCGGTTAATGCGACCCGTTCGCAGGGCCGGCACGGCGCCGGTCCGACCGCAATATCTTGAGAGGGAAGACCGATGACCCCCATTCGCCCCCTGCTCGCGCTGGCCGGCGCGGCTGTCATGGCGCTGCTGCCGCTCGCCGCCTCCGCCGACAAGCTGGTGATCTACACCAGCCAGCCGAACGCCGACGCCCAGCAGACCGTCGACGCCTTCAAGGCCGCCAATCCCGGCACCGAGGTGGAGTGGGTCCGTGACGGCACCACCAAGATCATGGCCAAGCTGCGCGCCGAGTTCGCCGCCGGCGCCCCGCAGCCCGACGTGCTGCTGATCGCCGACAGCGTCACCATGGCCGGCCTGAAGGCCGAGGGGCACCTGATGTCCTTCGCCGAGGCCGACGTCAGCGCCTATGACCCGGCGCTCCACGACAAGGACCGCACCTGGTTTTCCACCAAGCTGATCACCACCGGCATCGTCTACAACACCAATGCCGGCATCGCGCCGAAGTCCTGGAAGGACCTCGTGACACCGGAGATGAAGGACAAGGTGACGATGCCGAGCCCGCTGACCTCGGGCGCCGCGACCATCCACATGGTCACGCTGACCGCCGATCCGCGGCTGGGCTGGGGCTATTACGAGGCGCTGGCGGCCAACGGCACCCAGGCCAAGGGCGGCAATGGCGGCATCCTGAAGGCGGTGGCCGGCGGCGAGAAGGCCGCGGGCGTGATCGTCGACTTCCTGCCGATCCGCGAGGCGCAGAAGGGTGCGCCGGTGGCCTTCGTCTTCCCCGAGGAGGGCGTGTCGGCCGTGACCGAGCCGGTGGCGATCCTGTCCACGGCCAAGAACCCGGACGCGGCGAAGAAGTTCGTCAGCTTCCTGCTGTCCCCGGCCGGCCAGAAGCTGGCGGCCGACCAGGGCTACCTGCCGGCCCATCCGGGCGTGCAGGCGCCGGAGGGCTTCCCGTCGCGCGACAAGATCAGGCTGATGGCCTTCGATCCGGCCGACGCACTGGCCAATGACGCGGCCTACAAGAAGAAGTTCATCGACATCTTCGGCGAGTGATCGCCGGCCCCGACAAGGCTCCCTCCCCTCGGATCGGGGGTTTGTGCGAATGCCCCGCCACACGCGGCCTGGTCTGCCGGCTACCTCCCCCCTTGTGGGGGTGGTGGCCGCGAAGCGGCCGGTGGGGGGAGTGAGCGCCACTCCTGGCCGATCAATGTCGCCAACGACAATGACACCCCCACCCCCGCCCTCCCCCGTCAAGGGGGAGGGCGATGGGCGGTCCGGATTTCCGGCTGACGGCCTGGGCCATCGTCGGGCATATGCAGTCCCGCCCCCGCGTCACGGGGGGAGGGAGACCCGGACATGAGCCGCACCGCCCGCCTGACCCCGCCCGAGGCCGCCGTCCTGTGGGCGCTGGCGCTGCTCGTCGTCGCGGTGGCGGCCTGGCCATTGCTGCGGCTGGCGATGGAGGCGGTCGCGCCCGGCGGCACCCTCGACAGCGGCCCGCTCCGGGAAGCCCTCGATTCGCGCTCGACCTGGCGGGCCACCAGGCGCTCGCTGGAGACCAGCGCAGTCGGCATGGTCGGCGCCGTGCTGCTGGGCGGCCTGTTCGCCTTTCTCGTTGCCCTGACCGACATAAGGGGCCGCGCGGCCCTGGTCTTCGCCTTCATGCTGCCGATGATGATCCCGCCGCACGTCACCGCGCTGGCGTGGATCCAGCTCTTCGGCCCCTCCTCGGCGCTGCTCAACGCCATCGGCCTGGCCCCGCCCATCGGCGCGCCGAACCCGATCTATTCCCCCGGCGGCATCATGCTGCTGCTCTCGATCCAGCACGCGCCGCTGGCCTTCCTGGTGCTGCGTGCCGCCTTCCGCCAGGTCCCCCGCGAACTGGTCGAGGCGGCACGGCTGTCCGGTGCCGGGCCGTTCGGGCTGGCCGGCCGCGTGGTCATCCCGATGCTGGCCCCGGCGGTGATCGCCGCCGCCGGCCTCTCCTTCGTCTCCGCGCTGGGCAATTTCGGCATCCCGGCGCTGCTCGGCATCCCGCAGTCCTATTACGTGCTGCCGACCCTGATCTATCGCCGGCTGGCGTCCTTCGGGCCGAGCGTGATCGCCGACGCGGCAGTCCTGGCCCTGCTGATCGGCCTGATCGGCGTGATCGCGCTGCTGGCGCAGTCCTGGCTCAGCCGGCGCATGGAATCGCGGCTGACCAGCCGGCCCGGTGCCATCCTGCACGTGCCGCTGGGACGCTGGCGCCCGGCGGTCGAGGCTGGCCTGTGGGCCATCATCGTCGCCATCCTGGTGATCCCGCTGGCCGGGCTGGTGGCCATGTCGCTGGTGCCGGCCTATGGCGTCGGCCTCGGGCTCTCGACCGTCACCCTCGACAATTTCGCCGAGGTCATGTTCCGCCAGCAGGCCCCGCTGCGGGCCTTCGCCAATTCCACCGGGCTGGCACTGCTCGCCGCCCTGGTGCTGGCCGCGCTGGCGCTGCCGCTCGGCTACCTGCAGGTCTGGCGCGGCAGCCGCATCGCCAACTGGCTCACCTACGCGGCGGAAGCGCCCTATGCGCTGCCGGGCGTGGTGCTGGCCATCGCCATGATCCTGGTCTTCCTGAAGCCGCTACCGCTGCTCGACCTCACGCTCTACGGCACGCTCGGCATCATCTTCGCGGCCTATCTCGGCCGCTTCTTCGCCCTGGCGCTGCGGCCCGTCGCGGCTGGTTTCGCCCAGGCGGATCCAAGGCTGGACGAGGCCGCGCGGCTGGCCGGCGCCGGCTTCTGGCTCCGCCTGCGCGCCGTGCTGGCGCCCTTGTTCGGGCCGATGGCGGCCGCGGGCGCGATCCTGGTGTTCATGACCGCGTTCAACGAGCTCACCGTTTCCGCCCTGCTCTGGTCCTCGGGCACCGAGACCATCGGGGTGGTGATCTTCAACTACGAGGATGGCGGCTATTCGGTGCTGTCGTCGGCGATGGCGGTGCTGGCCGTCGTGGCCGTGCTGGTCATCATGCTGGCCGCGCAGGCAGCGCGACGCCTGTTCCCGCCGGGGGTGCTGCCCTGGACCGACGACCGCGACGGCCGGTGATCCGGGCGCCGGGACGTCCCGGACCTCAGGCCGGCACGGCCCAGGCGCTGTCGATCGAGACCGGCACCGCCTCGCCGGCCGCGCGGCGCATGGCGCTCCAGGCCAGCAGCGGCACGTCGAGGCCCGGCAGCGCCAGCTCCAGCTTCCAGCGCTCGCCGAGATAGGTCGCAGCGGCGACGCGCGCCGGCAGGCCGGCCCCGCCCAGGCGCACCTGCTCGGGCCGCACCACCAGCGTCGCCGGACCGGGCGCCACGGGTTCCACCAGCGGCACCGGCGTACCCGCCAGCGCGGCCGTGCGGCCGTCACCCGCCACGCTGGTCTCGACCAGCGCCGACAGCCCGATGAAGTTCGCCACCATGCGGCTGGCCGGCCGGTGATAGAGCACCTCCGGCGTCGCCACCTGCAGCAGCCGGCCCCGGTCCATCACGGCGATGCGGCCGGCGATCGACATGGCCTCGGCCTGGTCATGGGTGATGTAGACGATGGTGGCACCGGTCGCGGCATGGAAGCGGGTGAACTCGCCCAGCATCTCCTCGCGCAGGTGCACGTCGAGATTGGCCAGCGGCTCGTCCATCAGCACGACCTTCGGGCGCTGCACCAGGCAGCGCGCCAGTGCCACGCGCTGCTGCTGCCCGCCGGAGAGCGAGCCGGGCTTGCGCTCGGCGAAGTCGCTCAGGCGCACTGCCGCCAGCGCCTCGTCGATGCGTCGCCGGCGCTCGGCCCCGCCGATCCCCGCCGCGCGGAGCGAGAAGCCGGCATTCTCCGCCACCGTCATGTGCGGCCAGAGCGCATAGGACTGGAACACCACGCCGGTCTGCCGCCGCTCCGGCGCCAGCACGCGCTCCGGCGTGCTCACCGCCTGGCCGTCGAAGGCGATCTCGCCCGCGTCCGGCCGCTCCAGGCCGGCGATCAGGCGCAGCAGGGTGGTCTTGCCGCAGCCCGACGGCCCCAGCACGCAGAGGAATTCCCCGTCGGCGATGTCCAGGTCGACGCTGTCGACCGCCGCGTGGGTGCCGAAGCGCCGGACGAGGTTCCGGATGCTGACGCTGGCCATGCCGTCCTCCCCTGTTCGCCCCGGCCGCCCCGGTCAGTCGAGGAAGGGCCGGAGCCGCTCCAGCGCCTCCGACAGCGCCTGCTCCGACGAGGCGAAACAGAGCCTGAGATAGCCATCGCCGCGCGGCCCGAAGGCGATGCCCGGCGCCAGCCCCACCTTCGCCTCGGCCACCAGCCGCCTGGCGAAGACCAGGCTGTCGGCCATGCCGTCCACGGCGAAGAAGGCATAGAAGGCCGCGTCGGGCGTGGCAAAGCGCACCCGGCCGAACCGGCCGAGCCCCTGGGCCACCAGGTCGCGGCGACGACGCAGGCGCTCCACCATGCCGTCGACATAGGCGTCGCCCCGGTCGAGCGCGGCGACGCCGGCATGCTGCACGAAGGTCGTCGGCCCGGCGATGTTGTACTCGGTCAGCTTGCCGAGATCGGTCAGCAGGCTGGCCGGCGCGGTGATCCAGCCCAGCCGCCAGCCGGTCATCGACCAGCTCTTGGAAAACGAGTTGATGGCGATGACCCGGTCATCGGGCTCCGCGGCCTCGATGAAGGCCGGGGCGTGGTGGCGGTCATAGACCAGCCGGGCATAGACGTCGTCGGCGACGATCCAGATGCCGCGCTGGCGCGCCCAGGCCAGGATGGCGTCGCGCTCGGCCGCGCTCATCATCCAGCCGGTCGGATTGCCCGGGGAGTTGATGAAGATCGCCTTCGTGCGGTCGTCGGCGGTGTCGAACAGGCGCTGCAGGTCCAGGTGCCAGCGGCCGTCGCGCTCGACCAGGTCGACCCGGCGTGGCTCGCCGCCCATGATGGCGACGGTCTCGACGCAGTTGGGCCAGACCGGCGTCACGATCAGCACGTTGTCGCCCGGATCGACCAGCGCCTGCATGGTCAGGATGATGGCGTTCATGCCGGATGCGGTGACGGTGAAGCGCTCCAGCGCGAAGGGCTTGCCATAGACGCGCTGCATGTAGTCGCGGATGGCGCGGCGCAGCGGCGGCACGCCGGAATTCGGCGCGTAATAGGTCTCGCCCGCGTCGAGGGCGGCCTTGGCGGCGTCCTTGACGAATTCCGGGGTCTGCTCGTCGCTCTCGCCGAACCAGAGCGGGATGATCCCGGCCTGGCCGATGCCGGCGTTGGAGACCTCGCGGATGCGGGAGTCCGGCAGGCTGTGGATCAGGTCGCGGACCTGGGGCGGCAGTCGGTTCAACGGTCGGACTCCAGGGCGATCGCCAGCAGGCGGCGGGCGGAACTTTCCACGCCGTTCTCGCCGCTGAGAAAGGCCCGGGTCAACCGGTCAAGCTCGTCCTGCGGCAGCGCGTCCAGCCGCGCGCGACAGAGGTCCAGCGCGGCCTGGCGCAGCAGCCGGCGCGCCCGGCGCTGCGGTGCGCCCTGGCGGCGGCTCTTGCCGATGCCGATCACCGTCTCGGCCTGGGCGTCGACGCCCTCGCCGCTCATCGCCGTGGTCTTCAGCACGGGCACGTCGTCGACCGAGCCACGCAGCGCCACCATCGACTTCAGGTGCCGCACGGTCTGCGGCGCCAGCGGGTGATCGCCCTTGTTGACCACCAGCACGTCGGCGATCTCCAGGATGCCGGCCTTGATCGCCTGCACGTCGTCGCCCAGGCCCGGTGCAGCGACCACGACCTTCACGTCGGCGACGCCCGCGATCTCCACCTCGGACTGGCCGGCGCCCACGGTCTCGATCACCACCACGTCCATGCCGGCGGCGTCCATGCAGTCGATCACGCGGACGGCGGTGCGCGACAGGCCGCCGAGATGTCCCCGGCTCGCCAGCGAGCGGATGAACACGCCCGCATCGCCGGAATGGCCGGTCATGCGGATGCGGTCGCCCAGGATGGCGCCACCGCTGATCGGGCTGGAGGGATCGACCGCCACCACGCCGACGGTCATGTCGCGCTTCCGCATGGCGTGGACGAAGGCGTTGACCAGCGTGGACTTGCCCGCGCCCGGCGGGCCGGTGAAGCCAATGGTGAGCGCCCGGCCGAGATGCCCGCGCATGGCGTCCAGCACCTCGCCCGAGCCCGCGCCCTCGTTCTCCGCCAGGGTGATGGCACGGGCCAGCGCCTTGCGCTCGCCGGCCAGGAAGGCGTCGATCCATTCGGGGCGGTTTGTGGCGGACGCTGCGCTCATGGCGCGCATAAGGCCGCGCATGGATGCCCGCCGCAAGCGGATTTGCTGTGGCGGGGGAGTGTGCCAACGAAGCCGCGCCACCCGGTACGCCTGCTCAGCCGCCCTCGACCAGCCGGTCCAGCAGTTCGGCGGCGCGGGCCGGATCGGCCTGGGCCATGATCTCGTCGGCGGTGCGGGCCGCCTCGGACGAATCCAGCCGGCGGATGTACTGCTTCACGCGCGGCAGGCTGCCGACCGCCATCGAGAGGTCGCGGATGCCGAGGCCGACCAGCAGCGGCGCATAGCGCGGATCGCCCGCGATCTCCCCGCAGACATTGACCGGGATACCGGCGCGGTGGGCGGCGGCGACCGAGAACTGCATCAGGCGCAGCACGCCCGGGTGCAGCGGGTCGTAAAGCGACGCCACCTGCTCGTTGGTGCGGTCCAGCGCCAGCGTGTACATGGTCAGGTCGTTGGTGCCGATGGAGATGAAGTCGCTCGCCCGCGCCAGTGAATCAGCGGCCAGCGCCGCGCCTGGCACCTCGATCATGGCACCCAGCGGCGGCAGCGGGTCCGGCACCGGCAGGCCGCGCCGCTTCAGCCGTCGCGCCACCCGCGTCAGCGCTGCACGCACCGCCTCGATCTCGCTGACCGTCGTCACCATCGGGATCAGGATGCGGACCGGCCCGTGCGCCCCGGCGCGCAGGATCGCGGCGAGCTGGGTCTCCAGCAGCTTCGGGCGCTGCAGTCCCAGCCGGATGGCGCGCAGGCCCAGCGCCGGGTTGTCGCCGGCGGTGAAGTCGCCGGCCAGCCCGCGCGGCAGCTTGTCGAAGCCGATGTCGAGGGTGCGGATGGTGGTCGGGCGACCCTGCATGGCATCGACGATGCGTGACAGCGCCTGGTACTGCGTTTCCTCGTCGGGCCAGTCGTCAGCGGCCAGGAACAGGAACTCGCTGCGCAGCAGGCCGATGCCGCCCGCGCCGGCATCGCGGGCCTGCTCGGCCTCGGCCAGCATCTCGACATTGGCCTGCAGGCCGATGGCCACGCCGTCGCGCGTCTCCGACGGCAGGTCGCGCAGCCGGTCCAGCGCCCTGCGGCGGCGCATGTCGGCCGCGCGGACCTTGCGGTAGCGGGCCAGCGTCGCCTCGTCGGGGCGGATGATGATCTCGCCGGCATGGCCGTCGACGATCACCGTCTCGCCGGGCTGGACCTCGCGCACCAGCTCGGGCACGCCGAGCACGGCCGGCAGGCCGAGGCTGCGCGCCATGATCGCGGTGTGGCTGTCGGAGCCGCCGATCTCGGCGGAGAAGGCGGCGATGCGGCGCGGATCCATCGCGGCGGTGTCGGCGGGCGTGATCTCGTGCGCCAGCACGATGGCGCCGACGGGTGCGGTGGCAAAGCGGACCGGCTTGCGCCCGGCGAGGTTCAGGATCAGCCGGCGTCCGACATCGCGCACGTCGTCGGCGCGGGCGGCGAAATAGGGGTCGGACATGGCAAGGAACTGCCGTGCCACGTCCTCGATCTCCCGCTGCACCGCGCCCTCGGCGTTCAGGTTGTCGACGGTGATCCGCTGCAGTACCCCGCGGACCAGCCGCGAGCCGCTCAGCATCTGGGCGTGGGCGTCGAGCATGTAGCCCAGTTCCTCGCCGGCCGCGCCGCCCATGCGGACCGTGCGCGCCTTCAGGCGGTCGAGCTGCAGCAGGGCCTCGGCCAGCGCGGCCTCGAAGCGGGCCTGTTCCTCGGGCACGCGGCTGGCGGCGACGCGGTACTCCGCGACCCGTTCCACACCGCTCTCGACCACGTGCGCCGGGCCGATGGCGATGCCGGGCGCGACACCGAGCCCGGTGAGCCTGACGGTCTGGCCGGCATTTCCCTTGCGTCCGGGCATCGTCAGCGCCCTTCGTCGAACCGTCCGGCAACCAGCTTGCGGATCGCTTCCAGCGCCGCGTCGGCATCCGGCCCGACGACGATGACCTCGATGGTGGTGCCGATGGCGGCACCCAGCATCATCAGGCCCATGATGGACTCGCCGCCGACCGCGACGCCGTCCTTCTCGACGGTCACGTCGGACTCGAAGCCCTTGACGCAGTTGACGAACTTGGCAGCGGCACGGGCGTGAAGGCCCTTTTCGTTGCAGATCGTGAGGGTGTCGCGGACCGCTCCGCCCATCAGCCCGTCATCCGTTGCCGCCAGCCAGCACCGCCGAGGCGATGTTGATGTACTTGCGGCCCGATTCCTGGGCGATCTCGGCGGCCTCCCGCAGCTTCGCGGTCTCGCGCACCGAGGCGAGCTTGATCAGCATCGGCAGGTTCATGCCGGCGATCACCTCGACATTGCCCTGGTCCATGATGGAGATGGCGAGGTTGGAGGGCGTGCCGCCGAACATGTCTGTCAGCACGATCACGCCGTCGCCGTCGTTCACCATGGAGACCGCCGCGAGGATGTCGTTGCGCCGCTGCTCCATGTCGTCGTCGGGTCCGATCGAGACCGCGCGCACGTTCTTCTGTTGTCCGACCACATGCTCGGTCGCGGCGATGAATTCATCCGCGAGCCGGCCATGGGTCACCAGCACCATACCGATCATCGGTTCCGTCCCCTGATGTCCGGGCCTACCGGTCCAGATCCCGATGGCGAACCGTCACATGGGCGCCACGGCTGCGCAAGCGGTCAGCGACGGTCTCGGTGCTGAATACCGACCGGTGCCGGCCGCCGGTACAGCCGAAGGCAATGGTAAGGTAGGACTTGCCCTCGCTCTGGTAGCGCGGCACCAGGAAATCCAGCAACCCGCTGACATGGTTAATGAATTCGATCCAGCCCGGATCACCCGTGATATGGGCCTGCACCGCCGGGTCGGTTCCAGGCCGGTCCTTCAGCGCCGGGTCGTAATAGGGATTGCGCAGGAAGCGGACGTCGAACACCAGGTCGGCCTCGGGCGGCAGGCCGCGCCGGTAGGAGAAGCTGACGACAGAGACATGCAGGGCGGTGCTGGTCTCGTCACCGTACATCTCCCGCAGGTGCGCGCGCAGCGCCGGCAGCGGCAGATCGGAGGTGTCGATCAGGTCGTCGGCCTTGTCGCGCAGCACCGACAGCATCTCGCGCTCGATGCGGATGCCGTCGATCACCGGGCGCTCGGCGGCGATCGGGTGGCGTCGCCGGGTCTCGGTGAAGCGGCGCTGCAGCACCTCGCCACGACAGTCGAAGAAACAGAGCCGCACCTCGTGGGCGCCGCGTGCGGTGATCGCCGCCAGTTCGTCCAGCACGCGCTGCGCCGAGAAATCGCGGGTGCGGCTGTCGATGCCGACGGCCAGGTCGCGCGGACTGCCGGTCGCCGGGTCGGCGTTGTGATGCAGCAGCGCGGTCAGCAGGAAGGTCGGCAGGTTGTCGACCACCTCCCAGCCCAGGTCCTCCAGCACGTTCAGGCCGGACGACTTGCCGGCACCGGAAAGGCCGGTGACCAGCAGCAGGCGACGGGGTTTCGCCGCGCCGGACGCGGTGCCGGACACGGGTTCCGGCACGCTGTCATCGGTCATTCGATCCGCCTCTCCGGATGACTGCACAGGGTCAGGGCGAGGCGCAGCCGCGCCGTGGCCGATGGCTCGAAAGGATAGAGCGTCAGCAGCGGCAGCACGAGGCCGCGCAGGTCGACCGACGCGGGTTCGGGCATGCGCCGGATCGCCGCACGGTCGGCCACGAGGTCGACCACGAGCGCGATGGTGGCGGACGGCACAACCCGGACGGGATCGAGGCGGACCACGCCCAGGCCGCGCACCTCCAGCAGGCCGGCCAGCGCATCAGGCACCGTCGCCAGCAGCGCGTTGCCATGCCGCGACAGGATCGTGCGGTCGTCGGCGACCAGCAGCGCCCCCTCGTCGAGCAGCCGCAGCGCCAGGTCCGACTTGCCGGCACCGGAGGCGCCGCAGAGCAGCACGCCCCGCCCGTCGATGGCGACCGTGGTGGCGTGGATCGTGTCGGCGGGTGCTGCCATGGCGCTCAGGCGCCGGGACCGGCCGTCTCGTCGACGCCGCAGAGCGCGCGGGCGAAATCGTCGGCGCGGAACGGGCGCAGGTCGTCGGCCTGCTCGCCGACACCGACATAGTGCACCGGCAGGCCGAACTTCTCGGTCACCGCGACCAGCACACCGCCGCGCGCGGTGCCGTCCAGCTTGGTCATCACCAGGCCGGTGACCGCGCAGACCTCGCGGAACACCTCGACCTGGTTGATGGCGTTCTGGCCGGTGGTGGCGTCCAGCACCAGCAGCACCGCATGCGGCGCGCTGGCGTCGACCTTGTGCAGCACGCGCACGATCTTGGCCAGTTCCGCCATCAGGTTGGCCTTGTTCTGCAGCCGCCCGGCGGTATCGATCAACAGCAGGTCGGAGCCCGCCTGCTGCGCCGCCCGGACCGCATCGAAGGCCAGGCCGGCGGAATCGGCGCCGGGATCGCGGGCGATCACCGGGGCGCCGGTGCGCTCGCCCCAGATCTTCAGCTGGTCGATGGCCGCGGCGCGGAAGGTGTCGCCGGCGCAGAGCATGACCTTGCGACCCTGGGCACGCTCGTGGTGGGCGATCTTGCCGATGGTGGTGGTCTTGCCGACGCCGTTGACGCCGACCACCAGCACGACGTTCGGCTTCTGCGCCGGGTCGAGGGCGAGCGGCTTGGCCACCGGCTCCAGCGTCTTCGCCACTTCCTCGGCCAGCGCCTCGCGGATCTCGCGGTCGGTGACGTCCTTCTCGTAGCGGGTGCGGGCGATCTCGGCGGTGATGCGGGCGGCCGCGGCCACACCGAGGTCGGCCGTGATCAGCACGTCCTCGAGTTCCTCCAGCGCCGCGTCGTCCAGCTTCCGCTTGCGGAAGATCGCGCCAATGCTCTCGGTGAGCTGGCCCGCCGAGCGCTTCAGCCCGTCCTTCAGCCGGCCGAACCAGCCCTTCGCGACGCCATCCGCCATCAGGCCGCCCTCGCCAGCAGGGTTTCACCGTCAACGCCCGTGCCCAGCGCCAGCACCAGGCTGCCGGGCTCCACCTCGCGGTCGAGTTCCACCGCGGCGTAGTGGGCCGAGTGACCACGCCGGTCACGCTCCACCAGCACCTCCACCGGGCGTCCGACCTGGTCGGCCAGGTGCCGCCGCGCCGCCGCGGCGCCCGCTTCCCGCAGCAGGGCGGCACGGGCGCGCCGTTCGGCCACCGGGATCGCCGGCATGCGCGCCGCCGGGGTGCCGCTGCGCGCCGAATAGGGGAAGACGTGCAGCCAGGTCAGGCCCGCCTCGCCCACCAGCGCCAGCGAGTTCCGGAACATCGCCTCGGTCTCGGTCGGGAAGCCGGCGATCAGGTCGGCGCCGAAGGCGATGCCGGGCCGGAGCGCGCGGGCGCGGTCGCAGAGCCGGAGCACGTCATCGCGCGAATGGCGGCGCTTCATGCGCTTCAGGATCATGTCGTCGCCGGCCTGCACCGAGAGATGCAGGTGCGGCATCAGCCGGGGCTCCTCGGCGATCAGGCGCCAGAGGTCGTCGTCGATCTCCGCCGGGTCGAGGGAGGTGAGCCGCAACCGCTTCAGCTCCGGCACCAGCGCCAGCAGGCGCCGGCAGAGCTGGCCCAGCACCGGCTGGCCCGGCAGGTCCGGCCCCCATGAGGTGATGTCGACGCCGGTCAGCACGATCTCGGCCACGCCGGCATCGACCAGCGCGCGCGCCTCGTCGACCACGCGGCCGACCGGAACCGAACGCGACGGCCCGCGGCCATAGGGAATGATGCAGAAGGTGCAGCGATGGTCGCATCCGTTCTGGACCTGCAGGAAGGCGCGGGAGCGGCCGTCGAAGCCCTCCACCAGGTGCCCCGCCGTCTCGCGCACGGCCATGATGTCGTCAACCAGCACCGGCGCGTTGGTGCCGGGGCGGAAGGCGGCCGGGTCCAGCTTCTCGCGATTGCCGACCACGCGGCTGACCTCGGGCATCGCCGCCCAGGCCGCCGGGTCGATCTGCGCGGCGCAGCCCGTCACCACGATCTCGGCCTCGGGGCGCTCCCGGCGCAGCCTGCGGATCGACTGCCGTGCCTGCCGCTCGGCCTCCGCCGTCACCGCGCAGGTGTTGACCACGATGACGTCGTCGCGGTCCCTCAGCGTGTCGTGGCCACGCATGACTTCGGATTCGAAGGCATTCAGGCGGCAGCCGAAGCTGACGATCTCCGGCCCGCTCATGGCGCCGCGTCCCCGAAGACTTCCGGCCCGAAGCTGCCCCGGAAGACCAGGCTGGCGGCGCCGGTCATCAGGACATTTCCGTCCGCGTCCATGTCCATCCAGAGCGGCCCGCCGTCCAGGTCGATGCGCACCGGCCCGTCGGCCAGGCCGCGCATGCGCGCGGCGGCATAGGCCGCGCAGGTGCCGGAGCCGCAGGCCTGGGTGATGCCCGCGCCGCGCTCGAACACGCGCAGGCGGAAGGTGCCGTCGGGGCGGCGGCTCACCACCTCGACATTCACCCGGTCGGGGAACAGCGGATGGGACTCGACCTGCGGGCCAACCTCCTCCAGCGCCACCGCCTCGGCGTCGGGCACGAAGAACACGGCGTGCGGATTGCCCATCGACAGCGCCACCGGGTCCGACAGCGGCCCGACTGTCAGGTCGACGTGCAGGGTGTCCATTTCGCGCGCCAGCGGCACCGCGCGCCAGTCGGTGCGCGGCCGGCCCATGCGCGCGGTATAGAGACCACCCTCGGCGCGGCTGACGGTCAGGATGCCGCCCGGGCTGTCGATGGTGACGCTCTCGCGGCCGGTTTCCTCGAGCAGCAGGCGCCCGACGCAGCGGGTGCCGTTGCCGCAGGCGCCGGCCGGCGAGCCGTCTGAATTGTCGATCCGCATGTAGCAGTCGGCCCGGTCGGACGGCAGCAGGGTCAGCAACTGGTCGAAGCCCGCGCCGCGATGCCGGTCGCCCATGGCACGGATGCGCGCCGGGGTCAGTTCGACTGCGCGGGCGCGCGCGTCCAGCACGACGAAGTCGTTGCCGAGACCGTGCATCTTGATGAAGGGCAGGCTGTCCATGGTGCCCGCTTATATGGCCGCGGGACGTTCCGTGTCCATGCGGCGGGTGGGCGATTCGGTTCGTGTAGCCGCTGTGCCATCCCTCACCCCCACCCGTCCACCCGACGACAGTATTCGGGATGGGCGGTCGGGTGGGGGTGAGGGCCGGCGCAGCATACGCAAATCGCCCCCTGCTGGCGGGAGGGTATGCAGATGCTCTAGGCTCGTGCCAGCCAACCAAGACGATTCCAGCCGCGCGAAGGATCGCCATGACCGACAGCACCGCCACGCCGCCCTCCGACCTGCACATCGCCCGGGCCGCCACACTGCGCCCGATCGGGGAGGTCGCGGCGCGGCTGGACATCCCGGCCGAAGCGTTGCTGCCGCACGGCCACCACATCGCCAAGCTGGACGCCGGCTTCGTCGACGCGCTGGAGGACCGGCCGGACGGGCGGCTGGTGCTGGTCACCGCGATCACGCCGACGCCGGCCGGCGAGGGCAAGACCACCACCACCATCGGCCTGGGCGACGGGCTGAACCGGATCGGGCGCAAGGCCGTGATCTGCCTGCGCGAGCCCAGTCTCGGCCCCTGTTTCGGCATGAAGGGCGGCGCCACCGGCGGCGGCCATGCGCAGGTGGTGCCGATGGAGCGCATCAACCTGCACTTCACCGGCGATTTCCACGCCATCACCGCCGCGCACAACCTGCTGGCGGCCATGCTGGACAACCACCTGCACTGGGGCAACGCGCTGGGCATCGACACCCGCCGCGTGACCTGGAAGCGGGTGATGGACATGAACGACCGCGCGCTGCGCCGCACGGTGGTCGGTCTCGGCGGCGCGTCGGACGGCGTCCCGCGGGAGGACGGCTTCGACATCACCGTCGCCTCCGAGGTCATGGCGATCCTCTGCCTGGCGCGCGATTTCGCGGAGCTGTCGGAGCGGCTGGGCGAGATCGTGGTCGGCTGGCGGCGCGACCGCAGCCCCGTCCGCGCCCGCGAACTGGACGCCCACGGTGCCATGACCGCGCTGCTGCAGGACGCCTTCCTGCCCAACATGGTGCAGACGCTGGAGAACAACCCCGTGCTGGTGCATGGCGGACCGTTCGCCAACATCGCGCATGGCTGCAACACCGTCCGCGCCACCCGCGCCGGGCTGAAGCTGGGCGACATCGTGGTGACGGAGGCCGGCTTCGGCGCCGACCTGGGCGCGGAGAAGTTCCTCGACATCAAGTGTCCGCGCGCCGGGCTGAAGCCCGACCTGGCCGTGGTCGTCGCCACCGTGCGCGCGCTGAAGATGCATGGCGGCGTGGCGAAGGCAGAGCTTGGCCGGCCGGACCCGGAGGCGGTGCGGCGCGGCCTGCCCAACCTCACCCGCCATGTCGAGAACCTGAGGAAGTTCGGCCTGCCCGTGGTGGTCGCCATCAACCACTTCATCGCCGACACGCCCGACGAGGTGGCGGCGGTGCGGGAGGCCTGCACGGCGGCTGGCACCGACGTCTTCCTCTGCCGGCACTGGGCCGAGGGCGGCGCGGGGATCGAGGATCTCGCCCGCCATGTCGCAGCCACCCTGGACGCGGCGGGGCCGAGCGGCTTCCGCCCGCTCTATGACCTGGCCCTGCCGGTCGAGGACAAGATCGCAACCGTGGCGCGCGAGATCTACCGCGCCGACGGCGTCGACTACAGCCCGGCCGCGCGGCAGATGCTGAAGCGGATCGGGGAGGCCGGCATCGGCGACCTGCCGGTCTGCATCGCCAAGACCCAGTACAGCTTTTCCTCGGATGCCAGCCTGCTCGGCGCGCCCACCGGTCACCGGCTGACGGTGCGCGAGATCCGGCTCTCGGCCGGCGCCGGCTTCGTCGTCGCGGTCTGCGGCGACCTGATGACCATGCCCGGCCTGCCGCGCAGGCCCGCCGCCGAGCGGATCTACGTCAACGCCGATGGCGAGATCGAGGGTCTGTACTGACCGGATTGTCCGTGCTGACTACCGGCTGACCAGCACCGGCTCGGGCAAGGTCGCTTCCTCGAGGTTCGGGCCTGCGCCGATGCGGTCGACCACGGCGAAGACGGCGCCGTCGGACAGCGCGATCAGCGGCGCGTGCCAGGTGTTGGCGAGGTAGTTCACGCCCTGGTGCGGGCCGGCGAGGAAGGCATGCAGGGTGCCGGGCCGGCCGCCCGCGTCCTCGGCCACCACCACCAGGTACGCCGACCCGGTCAGCGGCAGGAAGGCCTGGGAGCCGACGGGATGCCGCTCCATCAGCTCCAGCCGGTACGGCACCGCCGACGCGTCCGAGCGGAACAGGCTGATGCCGGCCTGCCCGTCATTGGCGAAGGCCAGCCGCGCCATGTCGTGGAAGCGCTCGCAGCGCCCGCCGTTGATGCGGTAGTCGGCCGGGCGATGGGTGTCGATGACGTCGCCGAAGGGGCGGAACGCCTCCGGCTCCAGCGGACGGGCGATGATGCTGGCGGGCGCCATGCTCAGCCGCCCAGCGACATGTGGCGGTTGACGTTCTTGTAGAGCAGGTAGCGGAACTGCCCCGGCCCGCCGGCATAGCAGGCCTGGGGGCAGAAGGCGCGCAGCCACATGTAGTCGCCGGCCTCCACCTCCACCCAGTCCTGGTTCAGGTGATAGACCGCGCGGCCCTGCAGCACATACAGGCCGTGCTCCATCACGTGCGTCTCCTTGAACGGGATCGAGGCGCCGGGATCGAAGGTGACGATGTTGACGTGCATGTCGTGGCGCAGGTCGTCGCCGGCAACGAAGCGCGTGGTCATCCAGCCATCATGGCCGTTGGGCATGCGGTTGCGCGGCTGCTCGGCGTCGGAGGTGACGAAGCTGTCCGGCGCGTCGAGGCCGTCGACCGCCTCATAGGCCTTGCGGATCCAGTGGAACTTCACCGGCGCGCTGCCGGGATTGGCGAGCGTCCACCTCGCGCCCGGCGCGATGAAGGCATAGCCGCCCTCGGCCAGGCGATGGGTCGTGCCGTCGAGGTTGAGCTCCATCTCGCCCGCGACCACGAACAGCACCGCCTCGATGCCCTTCTCCGTTTCCGGCCGCTCGCTGCCGCCGCCGGGCTGCACCTCGGCGATGTAATGGGAGAAGGTCTCGGCGAAGCCCGACAGCGGCCGGGCGATGACCCAGAAGCGGGCGTCGCGCCAGAACGGCAGCCGGCTGGTGACGATGTCGGCCATCACGCCCTTCGGGATCACCGTGTAGGCGGTGGTGAAGACGGCGCGTCCGGTGGCGAGATGCGTCGGACCGGGCAGGCCGCCCATGTCGGAATAGTAGCTGGCGGCACTCATCGGCGGTCTCCGGTGCGATGCGGCGCGGACATGCGGCCCGGCCTAGCTGAGTTCGTTCAGGGTGTCGTGCAGGCGCTCGATGGTCTGCAGGTGCTCGCGGCCGCGCTCGGCCATCTTCTCGACCACGGCGACGCTGAGGAAATGCAGCAGCGACAGCGCCGCGCCGTAGCGGTCGAAGGGATCGGTGCCGCGCACGGCGCAGGGCAGCGTCCAGGTCGCACCCGCGGCCGGCGGCGCGGCCATGTCGGTGATGTAGAGCACGCGCGTGCCCAGCCCCCTGGCCGCCTTCATCACCGCCTCCACCTCCGGCACGCGGCGGCGCATGCCGACCATGACCAGCAGGTCGTCGCGGCCCATGGCGGCGATGTCCTCGGCCAGGGTGCCGCCGGGCGTCGGCAGCAGGTAGACGTCGGGCCGGACCTGGATGATCTGCCATTGCAGGTAGCCCGCCAGGAAATGGCTGTTGCGCCAGCCGATGCAGAGCACGCGGCGCGCGCCGCAGAAGGCGTCGACGATGGCGCGCACGGTGTCGGGGCGCAGCGACTGCATGGTCAGCGCGGTGTTGCGCGCATCCTGCTCGACATGGGACTGGATCCGGGCACTGAAGCGCTTGTCGGACTGGTCCTTGAACATCAGGTAGACCGGCGAGCCCCAGTTCTGGTTGTCGCGCGCCGCCCGCCGGGCATCCTCGTAGGACGCGAAGCCCAGCCGCTGTACCAGCCGCGTCACCGCGGCCTTGGACCCGTTGGACAGCTCCGCCAGCTCCGTCGCCGTATAGGCCGCCACCTCGCCGGGGAATTCCAGGATCAGGTCGGCGATGCGCCGCTCGCTCTCGGGCAGGCTGTCGTACTGCTCGCGGATCGCGCGCTCCAGCGAGACATGCACGGGCCGCGTCGGGACCGCCCCGGCGCCCGCCGTTTCCTCGTCGTCTGCCCCTGGCGTCCTGGCCATGCCGGCGTCCGTTTCTCCTCTGCCCCGGGACAAGCTAGGCACAGTCGATCTGAAACTCAAGTTTTTGATTTACCGCTTGCCGAAACATAAATTTCAGTGTTCACTTTCGCCATGAAACGCAGGTTTCAGGCGAGAAACCGCCGGATTCCTGTGGCTCCGGGGGTCGTTCACCGCAGGACGGGGGCGCTGGGACGGTGCTGGATCTGCGCTTTTTCGAGATCTACCGAAACGCCGATTTCATGTGGCGGCTGGCGGAGGGCATCTGGCTCAGCGCGTCGCTGACGGTGACGGCGGCCGTGGCGGGCTTCATGTTGGCCACCGTGCTGGCGGTGGTGCGCAATTCCAGCCTGCCGGTCCTGCCCTACATCGCGGCGGCCTGGGTCGAGTTCATCCGCAACACGCCGCTGATCGTGCAGCTGTTCTTCGTCGCCTTCGGCCTGCCGCTGCTGCTGGGCTACAAGTGGCCGTTCTGGGGCCATGCGCTGCTGGGCCTGACGCTCAACTTCTCGGCCTATTTCGCGGAGATCATCCGCTCCGGCCTGATCGCCATCCCGAAGGGCCAGCTGGAGGCCGCGTCGGCGCTGGGCCTCAGCCGCCGGGTGCGCTTCACCAGGATCGTCTTCCCGCAGGTGATCGCGAACGTCTATCCCTCGCTGACCAGCCAGTTCATCTTCCTGTTCCTGACCACCGGCGTGATCTCCGAGATCGGCGTCGAGGACCTGACCCATGCCGGCGTCTTCATCGACAGCCGCACCTTCCGGTCCTTCGAGATCTTCATCACCCTGACGCTGCTCTATGTCGCGCTCGCGCTGGGCTTCAAGGCGCTGATGCACGGACTCAGCCGCTGGCTCTTCGCTTGGAAGGCCGGCCGATGACCGAGCTCCTCGTCTCCATCTTCGGCAAGCCCATGGGCATCGTGCTGTTCCAGCTGCTCGATGCCACCCAGTACACCCTCTACCTCTCCGGCATCGCCTTCGCCGGCGGCGGGCTGATCGGCGCGGCGATCACGCTGGCCCGGGTCTCCCGCCGGAAGGGACTGGTGCGCTTTGCCACGGCCTGGATCTGGTGCTTCCAGTCGGTGCCGCTGCTGATGCTGCTGTTCCTCTCCGGCCTCGGCGTGCCGCGCCTGTTGGGCCAGGACGTGAACCCCTGGGTCTCGGCCATCGTCTCGCTGACGCTCTATGCCAGCGCCTACCTGGCCGAGGTCTGGCGCGGCGCCATCATGTCGATCCCCGAGGGCCAGTGGGAGGGCGGGCGCGCGCTCGGCATGCGATTCTTCCCCATCCTGCGCGCCGTCGTGCTGCCGCAGGCGATCCGGGTCGCGCTGGCGCCGACGGTCGGCTTCAGCGTGCAGATCATCAAGGGCACCTCGCTCGCCTACATCATCGGCTTCCACGACCTGATGAACATCGGCAAGCGCTGGGCCAACGCGCCGGTCGAGGGGACCGAGCCGTTCGTCATCTTCCCGCTGATGGCGCTGATCTACTTCGCCCTGTGCTTCCCGCTCTCGCGGATGGCGCTGGTGCTGGAACGTCGCCTCGGGACCTACGCCAGGGGCCCGCGGCCAACCATGGCCTGATCACCTTCAGGGAGAAAGGAACCCTCCATGCTCAAGCTGCTTCGCAACCTCGCCATGGCCGCCGTCGCGACGGTCGCCATGGCCTCGCCGGCCCTGGCCGACCTGTCGGACGTGCTGTCCGCCGGCAAGATCCGGATCGCGGTGCCCGAGAACTTCCCGCCCTTCGGCGCGCTGGGCGCCAGCGGCGAGCAGGAAGGCTATGACGTCGACGTCGCCAAGCTGATCGCCGCCGACCTGGGCGTGGAGCTGGAGATCGTCCCCGTCGCCTCCAAGCAGCGCATTCCGTTCCTGGAGACCGACCGCGTCGACCTGGTGATCGCATCCATGGGCGCCAACCCGGCGCGCGCCAAGTCGATCTGGTTCTCGAACGCCTATGCGCCGTTCTTCTCGGGCGCCTTCGCCGAGGCCGGCATGGCGATCTCGTCCCCCGCCGATCTCGCCGGCAAGAAGGTCGGCCTGACCGGCGGCACGCTGGAGGACCTGGAGCTCTCCAAGGTCGCGCCAAAGTCGGCCGAGCTGATCCGCTTCGGCGACAATGCCGCGACCCTGGCGGCCTATGCCTCGGGCCAGGTCGACGTGCTGGTCACCGGCAACACGGTCGCCGCCGACTTCGCGAAGAACAACCCGTCGAAGATGCTGGAGACCAAGTTCATCATCAAGGACTCGCCCTGCTTCATCGGCGTGAAGAAGGGCTCCTACGACCTGCTGCAGTGGGTCAACGTCTTCATCATGCACAAGACCCTGGGCGGCGAGCTGAACGGCCTCTCCGAGAAGTGGTTCGGCGTGAAGCTGCCGGCCCTGCCGACGCTCTGAGGCCCCGCCACCCCCACAGGAACCGGCAGGCCGACCGCCGCCGGTCCGGAGCAATCCGGGCCGGCGGTGCTGTTTTTCGGCTAGGTGTGGCGCTATCTCCGGTGACGGAACACGAGGGGAGACGCGGCATGGAGATCGGCGTGACGGTGCGGGTGATGGGCCCGCAGGCGACCCGGACCCTGCTGGGCGACTGCGCCCGCGCGGCCGAGGATGCGGGCTTCGAGTCGCTCTGGCTGGCCGACCACATCGCCATCCCGCCCGACGACGCGGAGGGCAGCGGCGGGCGCTATCTCGACATCCTCGCGACGCTGGCCTGGCTCGCCGGCATCACCAGCCGCATCCGCCTCGGCACCGGCGTGCTGGTGCTGCCCTATCGTGCCGCGCTGCCGACCGCCAAGCAGGTGGCGACGGTGCAGGAGCTGAGCGGCGGCCGCGTGCTGCTGGGCGTCGGCATCGGCTGGATGGAGCCGGAGTTCCGCGCCCTGGGCGTCGACCTCCGCGCCCGTGGCCGCATCTCCGACGCCACGCTGGATTTCCTGAACCGCGCCTTCGCGGCCGACGAGGTGGAGCTGAACGGCCAGCGCTTCCTGTTCCGGCCCCGGCCCGAACGCCCGCCGGTACTGGTCGGCGGCCGCGCGCCGCACGCGCTGGTCCGCGCGGTGAAGTACGGCGACGGCTGGTTCCCGATGTCGCGCAACCCCGCCAACCTGGTCGCGCCGATTGCCGAGTACCACGCCATGACGGCGGCGGCGGGCAAGCCGCGCGGCAATGTCACCGCCTCGGTGCACCTGCCGCTGCAGGACCGCGCCGCGTCGCGGGATCTCGCGACGCAATACCGCGCGGCGGGCGTCGACCGAATGGTCGCGGCGGTGCGCTATGACGATCTCGCCGGCTACCGCGCGCAGCTCGACGTGCTGCGCGACCTCCGCACGGTCTGAGAGGCAGGGAAGGCCATGCACCTGTGCCGGGCAAATACCGCCATTACGAGAATTGCATGGCGGCGTATCGCGCGTTAGGGGATTCTTGAGGTCATCCGGATAGGACTGCCGGATGACCCAGCTGCAGAACCCTGGACTTCAAGCCACTTCGGTCGATTTTGCCGGACAGGATGAAATCCTGCGCCTGCTGCTGCTGCCGCCACCGCTCCGGGGTGTCGCCGAGCATGTCGCGCGCGGGCGCGTCGTCCGGCGGGACAACCTTGCCGGCGACAGCCGCCACGAGACCGGCATGGACGTGCTGAGGGCCATTGCGCCCGAAATCGCCGCACATCCCGATGTTTTCGGCGAAAGGCTGGTCCTGTTCGCCTTCAGCGATGTCGGCAGCGCGCCGGACGGACCGCAGGACATGAGCCTGCTGCGGAAGGTCGCCGATCGCCTGCTTGACCGGCTTGTGCGCGTTTCCGGGCGGGGCGACCTGCTGTTCGAGTTCGCCTATGGCTACGCACTGGGATTGACGGGCGAACGGTCGGCCGAAGGCCGACAACGCTGGATCGACGAATGCGAAACCACGGCGCGAACCCTGCTGGGCGACCTGGGGGCCGGTTCCGTCGGAACCTATCGGCTGGCCGGGGCACGGGCCGGCGCGTTCGAGTTCGCCGCCACGGCGCGAACGCATTTTGGCGCCGCATCAGGGGAAGACGACAGGGCCGCACGCTACCTTGCGGAGTTGCGGGCCGAATCCGCCACGCCACTCTGGACCCGGATACAGAACGGCCATCGCCGCGCGGCCTGTCCGGTCGACATGGACATCGGACGCGCGCTGGACCAGGCAACGATGCATTTCCTGCCGATCTGGGACGTTCCGAACGGCATCGTGGCAACCTTCGGGATCGAACATTACAGCACGCCTGGCAGTCCGCTCCTGCATTTTGGCAATGCCGTCGAGGCCAGTGGCAGCGAACGTCAGAAATTCGAGGTCGCGCTTGATCTCGTTGAAAAGACCGACCGGCAGATTCGGTCGTTCGACGCGCATGGCCAGCCAGGGTTCATCACCACCCGCGTGGATTTCGGAAGCATCGCGGCGCGGCGCGGGATGTCCATCTACCTGGCGGCCCTGCGTCACCTGGAGGAACGCCTGCGCCGGCGACGCATGATCGAGATCACCTTTGTCCCGCAGGGTGTGAACACGGCAAAGCTCGCAGCAATGATCGAGGCCGTTCGTCCGTTCTGCCGAATTGTCCTGTGTCGGGTCAGCCTGTTCGATGCGTCGTGGACCAATGCGCATTCGGCACGGCCGGAACTGCTGGGTGTCGATGTATCCGAGGGCAGCGCCACGGCAGAAGAGACGGCGCGCGCCATCGCGCGCTTCGGCGCCTTCTGCAAGCGCAACAGGGCCATTGGCTATGCCATCGGACTTCACCGCCGGGAGGCCGTCGACCAGGCCATCGATGCCGGGCTGAGGTTCCTCCACGGCGACGCAATCCTGGAAAGCGTCACCGATCCGGCGAGCCGGACCTTCACGGTCGAGGACCTTCGCGCCCGTCGCCCTCAGTAATTGCCGCAGACGAAATTGTCGAACATCAGGGTGCGCAGCACGCGGCGGTCGTCGGCCAGGATGTCGAACAGCCGCCCGTCCTTCGCCTGCATGTCGTAGTAGACCGCTGCGCCCTCGGGCCCGGCCTGCTCCATGTGCACGTCGCCGCCGTCATTGGCCGATTCGTGGCCCGGCTTGCGCGTCCGGTGCAGGTCGACCAGGTCGCCGGTCTCGAAGACATGCAGCTCGCCGCCGATCACCCGGCTGGAGGTGGCGCCGACATGCTGGTGGAAGTGGCAGAAGGCACCCGGCTCCCACGTCACCAGGAACTCGGCCCGCTGCGTCGCCCGGTCGAAGCCCAGCAGCGCGATGGAATAGTCGATCGGATAGCTGAACCGGTCGGAGCCGGTGAGCCGCTTCCATTCCAGCCCGGCGGTGGCATGGCCCGCGACCTCGGCGGGTATCAGGTTCAGGTTCGCGGACATTGGTTCCTCCCCGGCCGTTGCCCTGCAGTCCGGCCAAGCGTGACGCGGGACAGGCGCGCGCGCAAGCTCAGGCGGCGCCCGCCCGTCCGGCTTCGATGAAGCGGTCCAGCTTTCCGAGCGTCTGGTGGCCCAGTTCGATGGCGCCGAAGCCCTTCGCCTCCTGGAACTCGGCCTCCGTGCTGAAGACCATGCCCAGCGTCACCACGGTCCCGCCGTCGACATCCTCGAACAGGGCCCAGGCGTCGGCATGTTTCGGGCCGTTCTCGCCCCACAGCAGCGCGTAGCCGATGCCCCGCTCCGGCTCGACCCGGGAATAGAGGTGATGGTTCGGGAACACCGTGCCGTCGGGTCCGATCATGTCGAACAGCCATTCGCCCCCGGCCCTGAGATCGATCCGCTCGGTGCGGCAGGAAAAGCCGTCCGGCCCCCACCATTGCGGCAGCGTCAACGGGTTCATCCAGGTGTTCCAGACAATGCTTCGCGGTGCCCGGATCACGCGCTGCAGGATCATGGTGCGCCGGGCCACGCCGGCGAGATTGTCGAGGCCGGCCCCGAAGCCCTGCGCATAGCCGTCCCGCATGTCGGCGGCCAGCGACGCGAGCTGCACCGTCACGACGATGCGGCTGCCCGCGTCGGTGGCGGAGATATCCGCCGTCACCAGCGCCGCCGAGAGTGTCGCGCCGGCCGAAGTGATCACTTCGGAATTCACGCTGCGCGATGGCGGCCGCAGGTGCAGCCAGCCACAGTCGCAGCGGATGTCGGGCTGGCCCTCGACCCTGCAGATCGAGATCTCCCGCCCGCCGACCCGCGTGTCGGCCTCCAGGAACTCGACCACGACCGATGGCGCGGGCGGCGCCCAGATCGCCCGCGCGGCCGGCGCCGTCCAGACCTGCCAGAGCACGTCCGGCGGCACCGCCACCTGTCGCTCGAAGCTCAGCGTGGCGAAGCGGTCGCCATCGGGCAGCACGGTCGATGTCATTGGTCGCGGTCCTTCATTGCCTGCATGGCCAGGGCCTCCAGCCGGTCGAGCCGGCCCTCCCAGATCGCCCGCTGGTCATCCAGCCAGGACCGGGCCGGCGCCAGCGCCTCGGGGACCAGGGCGCATGTCCGCACCCGCCCGACCTTGGCCGAACGGATCAGCCCGGCCTCCTCCAGCACCGCGAGATGGCGCATCACCGTCGGCAGGCGCAGGCCGGTGGGTCCGGACAGGTCGCTGACCGGCGCGGGCCGCTCGGCCAGCCGGCTCAGGATCGAGCGCCGTGTCGGGTCGGCCAGCGCCTGGAACAACCGGGAGAGATCGGGCTGATGCTTAGACATGTCGCTAAGTATCAGTGCTCGGCGCGGCGCGCAAGGGATACTTTGCCGATCTGCTAAGTGTTCACCGGACCATGATCGCCGGCAGGACCGCGCTGGCAATGCAACCATGAGGGAAATGGCGGACCCGAAGGGATTCGAACCCCTGACCTCTGCCTTCGGAGGGCAGCGCTCTATCCAGCTGAGCTACGGGTCCCGGCCGGAAGCGTCTGCATAGCCGAACATGGCGCCGGGCGCAACGGCGCGCCGACCCCGGCGACGGGGCTTCAGTCCAAGCCGCGCAGGAAGGCGATGGCGGCATCGCTGACCCGCCCGACGGTACCTGGGCTGACGATGTCACCGCTGATCACGTGGTTGAATGCGTCCTCGCAGTCGGTGACCTCGATCCGCTGCTTCGGCGCACCGCCCCAGGCATCGAAGGCGGCGACGGTGGCCGCCGTGACCACCACCTGGTCATCGGGGTGGTTGAGCACCAGCAGCGGCTGGCGCGCGGCGCCGAGGTCGAGGCGCTCGACCATCCGCACCACCGCGCCGACCGGCAGCACGGCGGTCAGCGGCCAGTCCGGCGTCCAGGCATGCATGAAGGCCGGATTGTCCGGCCGGGCCGGCGTGCTGCGAATCCTGAGCAGGCCCAGCACCTGCCGCATCCACGGCCAGCCGGTCAGGATCGCGGCGGCCGAGTTGATGCGGAAATTGGGCGAGACCAGCACCAGCGCGGCGATGTCGTCGCGCAGGTCCGGATGCAGCGCGGCCCAGACCGCCAGCGTGGCGCCGGTGGAGCAGCCCGTCAGCACGACCCGCTGCCCGAGCCGCTTGCCGATGGCGATGGCCTCGACCGTGTCGTCCAGCCAGGCCTCCGCCCGCACCCGGCCCAGTGCGTCGCCGTCCAGCCCGTGACCGGCGAGGCGGGTGTAGAACAGGTTGGCGCCGAGTGCCGCCGCCAGCCGGTCGGGCACCGGCCGCACCTCCGCCTTGCTGGCGGTGAAGCCGTGCAGGTAGACCACGGCGATGCCGGTCTGCGCCCGGGCGGCCGGGTCGTGCCAGACGATCTCCTTGTGCAGGCCGTCGCGGATCCCGGACACGCGGGCCTCGGATGCGGCCAGCCAGGCGTCGAGATCTCCGGGCAGGTCCGGCCGGTGGACACGGGCCGGTGCGGACACCCGCTCGCGCGGGCCGGCCAGCACCAGCAGGGCAACCAGGGCAAGGATGACGAGGGTCGTGATCAAGCCCGGCATCCTCCCGCTCCATGATCCGCGCCGCCCGGGGTCGCGTAGATGACCATGCGAAACCCCGCGATCCGGTGCAAGATGCCGTCCGCCATGAGAGTCCTGTCCGTTGCGTTGATGATGGCGTTCCTGGTCCTGCCGCTCCGGCCGGCGACGCCGGTGGCCGTGCCCTTCGATCCCGTGGCGCTCTACGGTCCGGAACTCAGTTTCCGCGTGCTGCGCGACGGCGCGGAGATCGGCCGGCACGTGGTGAATTTCAGACCCGACGGCCAGGCGCTGCGGGTCTCCGCCCGCTTCGATGCCGTGGTCCGCTTCCTGGGTATCCCCGTCTACCGCTTCGACTACCGCTCCGAGGCGCGCTGGCAGGAAGGCCGGATGCAGCGGATCGCCGCCAGCGTGAACGACGACGGCACCCAGCGCGCCATCCAGGCCGAGCTGCACGGCGACAGCGTGATCGTCGACGGGCCGAAGGGCCTGCGCCAGGTCACGGCGCCGCTCTGGCCGTCGAACCACTGGCACCCCGGCGTGCTGGCCGAACGGCGCGTCCTGAACACGCTCACCGGCGGCATCGACACCGTGCGCATCACGCCCGGCACCAGCGAGCCCGTCGACACCAATGCCGGGCCGGTGACAGCACGTCGCTACGTCTACTCCGGCGACCTGCACGATGTGGTGGCGTGGTACGATGCGGCCGGTCGCTGGGTCCGCCTGCGCTTCCTGGGCAAGGACGGCACGCCGATCGATTATGTGTGCGAACAGTGCGTGAGATCCGAGGGGAAGTAGATGGGCCCCGTTGTCTGGATAACCGGCGCCAGCAGCGGCCTTGGCCGCCAGGCCGCCATTGCCTTCGCCCGGCGCGGCTATCGCGTCGCGGTCACCGCCCGGCGCGCCGATGAACTGGACGCGCTGGCGCGGGACTTCTCCGATCCGGTCGGCGAGATCGTCACCTTTCCCGGCGACGTCACCGACGCCCGCGCCATGGCGGACGTGGTCGCCGCGATCGAGCGCGAGCTCGGCCCCATCGGCATCGCCGTGCTGAACGCCGGCGACTACCGGACGCTGACCTCGACCCAGTTCACCGCCAGCGCGCTCCGGGCGCAGTACGAGCTGAACGTCTTCGGCTCGGCCAATTGCGTCGAGGCCCTGCTGCCCCGCATGATCGGGCGCGGCGCGGGGCGGCTGTACCTCGTGGCCTCGCTGGCCGGCTATGTCGGCCTGCCGCGCGCGGTGGCCTACGGTTCGTCGAAGGCGGCACTGATCCTTATGGCCGAGTCGATGCGTATAGAGCTTGAACCGCTCGGCGTGGTGGTCGGCGTGGTCAATCCGGGGTTCGTGAAGACACCGCTGACCGCGAAGAACGACTTTCCCATGCCGTTCCTGATGCCGGTCGAGCGGGCCGCGGAGTGCCTGGTGGACGGCGTCCTGGACGGACGGTTCGAGGTCGCCTTCCCCTGGACCTTCGTGACACTCATGAAGCTGCTGAGGTGCCTGCCCTATGGTCTCGGTCTCCCCCTCATTCGCCGCCTCACCGGCAGCCGCCGGCGTTGACCGCTTCGTCTCCTTCTTCGAGGGGATGACCGCCGCCGACCTGGACCGCCTCGGCGAGGTCTATGCCGACGATGTCCACTTCGTCGATCCGTTCAGCGATTTCCGTGGCCGCGACCACCTGCGCCGCGTGCTGGAGGGCATGTTCCGGCAGATGTCGGGCTACGCGCTGGAGGTCGAGGACTGCGTGGCCGACGGCGACGCGGTGTGGCTGCGCTGGACCATGCGCGGGCACATGCGGGTGCTGGGGCGCGAGCCCTGGGTGGTCACCGGCGTCTCCATCGTGCGCTTCGACGCCGATGGCCGCGTGGCCGAGCACATCGACTACTGGGATTCCGGCAGCCAGTTCTACCAGCGCCTGCCGCTGCTCGGGCGGATCATCGCCCGCATCCGGCGCAAGGTCGCCGGGCACTGAGCCTGGCGGGGCCGTGGCCGGGCCGATGCCGGCCCTCTCCCCCACCCGGCCACCCCACGACAGTATCCTGGATGGGTGGCCGGGTGGGGGAGAGGGCTGGAACAGCCGGCGGAACTCCCTCAGCCCGCGGCGTCCCAGACCTGCTTCTTGCGGTAGATCGTCGACGGGCTGACGCCCAGCAGGGTCGCCGCACGGGCGATATTGCCGTCGCACAGCTCGATGGCGCGCTCGACGGCCTCGCGCTCCAGGTCGGCCAGCGGGCGGATGTCGCTCTCGACGCGCCAGCCGGACACGCCCGCGGCCGGAACGGCGGCCTCGACGGCCTCGACCACCGTCTCCGCGACCGCCTGGGTGGCCCGCAGCAATGCCGGCGGCAGCATGTCCATCGTCACCTCGGCGCCGTCATAAAGCACGGTGATCGAGCGGATGACATTCTGCAGTTCGCGCACATTGCCTGGCCAGCGATAGCGCAGCATGACCTCGGTGGCGGCCGGCGAGATCCGGCGGAAGCCCTTGCGTTCCTCCTTCGCGAAGCTGCGCAGGAAGGTCTCGGCGATCAGCAGGATGTCCTGGCCGCGCTCGCGCAGCGGCGGCAGGCTGACCGGGATGACGTGCAGGCGATAGAACAGGTCCTCGCGGAAGCGCCCCTCGCGCACCGCCTCGGCCGGGTCCTGGTTGGTGGCGCAGACGAAGCGGACGTCGACATGGCGGGTCTTGTTGTCGCCCACGCGCTCGAAGCTGCCGGTCTGCACGAAGCGCAGCAGCTTCGACTGCAGGTCCAGGTCCATCTCGCAGATCTCGTCGAGGAACAGCGTGCCGCCATGGGCCCGGCTGGCCGCGCCCTCGCGGTCCTGCACCGCGCCAGTGAAGGCACCGCGGACATGGCCGAAGATCTCGCTCTCGATCAGCCCTTTCGGGATGGCGGCGCAGTTGATCGCCACCAGCGGTCCGCTGACCCTGGGGCTGAGCTGGTGCACGGCGCCGGCGGCGAGTTCCTTGCCGGTGCCGGATTCGCCGACCACGAACACGGTGGCCTTGGACGGAGCCGCCATCTGCAGGGTCTTGTAGACCATGCGCATGGGCGGTGAATTGCCGATGAAGCTGCAGAAGACGGTCTGGGTCTCGTCGACCTCGATGGTCTCGGCCTGCAGGGCGAGACGCTGGCGCTCCGTGGCGTTGCGCAGCGTGAAGACCAGGCGCTCGGCGTTGAACGGCTTCACCAGGAAATCGAAGGCCCCGAGGCGCATCGCCTCCACGGCCAGGTTGATCGAGCCGTGCGCGGTGATGACGATGACCGGCGGCGGCGCCTCCTGCTCCTTCAGGCGCTTCAGGATGTCCATGCCGTCCATGTCCGGCAGGCGCAGGTCCAGCAGCACGGCGGCGTAGCGGGTATTGGCCAGTTCGGTCAGCGCCGCGCCCCCTGTCTCGGCGATGGTCACATCGACCGGCTCGTCACGGAGGTAGTGTTCGTAGGCACGGGCCAGCGAGCGGCTGTCCTCGACCAGGAGTATCCGGCTCTGCTGGCTGGTCGCCATGACCGGACCGTCCTCAGGCGGCCATGCGGCCGATGGCGAGGAACTTCTCCCGCCGGCGCTCGACCAGCCGGTCGCCCGGAACCTTTTCCAGCTCCGACAGTGCCAGGCCGATGGCATCGCCAAGGCTCACGACCGTGTCGCCGGGATTGCGGTGCGCGCCGCCCACCGGCTCCTGCACCACGCGGTCGGCGACACCCAGGCGCAGCAGGTCCTGTGCCGTGAGCTTCAGTGCCTCCGCCGCGTCGATGGCGCGGTCGGAGGAGCGGAACAGGATCGAGGAGCAGGCCTCCGGCGAGATCACCGAGTAGATCGCGTGTTCCAGCATGATGACGTGGTCGGCCACGGCCAGCGCCACCGCGCCGCCCGAGCCACCCTCGCCGATGATCGAGGCGACCAGCGGCACCTTCACGGTCAGGCAGGCCTCGATGGACCGCGCGATCGCCTCGGCCTGTCCGCGTTCCTCCGCGCCGACGCCCGGATAGGCGCCGGCGGTGTCGACGAAGGTCAGGATCGGCAGGTTGAACCGCTCGGCGAGGCGCATCAGGCGCTGCGCCTTGCGGTAGCCCTCGGGCCGGGCCATGCCGAAATTGTGCCGCACGCGGCTCTCGGTGCTGTGGCCCTTCTCCGTGCCGAGCACCATGACGGCACGGCCGCGGAAGCGGCCAAGCCCGCCGATCAGCGCCTTGTCGTCGCCATAGGACCGGTCCCCGGCCAGCGGCGTGTAGTCGGTGATCAGCGACTCGAGATAGTGGCTGGTGTGCGGGCGTTCCGGGTGGCGGGCCACCTGGGTCTTCTGCCAGGGTGTGAGCTGGCGGTAGGTATCGACCAGCAGCTGCGCCGCCTTCTCGCGCAGCGTGCCCACCTCGCTCTCGACGTCCAGCGCACTGTCCGACCCGGCGAGGCGCTGCAGTTCGCGCACCTTCGCCTCGAGCTCGGCAATCGGCTTCTCGAAATCGAGATAGGTCTGCATCGTCGCTTCCGGCACCGTGAAATCCGGCCTGCAAGCTGCATGCTGGACCCGTACCTGTCAATTGCCGCAGGCGCGAAGCTGTCCGGCGGAGGCATGCCGCGGTCCGGTGCATGCAATCCATTCGGTGACGCGACGGCATCAGGGAGTATAGTCGACCACGCACACGGGCGGCATCTGTCGGAGGGGGGCACGATGCACCACGGTATCTGGACGACGATTCTCGGGCTCTTCGGGCTGCTGACCATCGCGGTTCTGATGCTGCCGCTGTCGAAACGGCTGAAGTTTCCGTACACGGTGCAACTTGCTGTCGTCGGCATCCTGCTGGGCCTGCTGGTCCCGCTGGCGGGGGACGTGCACCTGGGGCCCGTCACCGACCTGCTGCATGCCTTCCAGTCATTCGAGATCACCTCCGAGGTGATCATTTTCGTCTTCCTGCCGGCGCTGGTGTTCGAGAGCAGCCTGGCCATCGACGTGCGCAAGCTGCTGGCCGACGTGCGCCCGATCATGTTCCTTGCCGTGATCGGCCTGCTGATCTCCGCCTTCATGGTCGGCGGTGCGGTCTGGGCGGTCTCGGCCATGCCGTTCGTGGTCTGCCTGCTGCTGGGCGCCATCCTGTCGGCCACCGACCCGGTTGCCGTCGTGGCCATCTTCAAGGACCTCGGCGCACCGAAGCGCCTGGCGGTGCTGGTCGAGGGCGAGAGCCTGTTCAACGACGCCACCGCCATCGTGCTGTTCAACATCGTCGCCGCCATGATCATCGGCGCGACGGACGCCGACCTGATCGGCGGTGCCTTCGACTTCGTGAAGGTCTTCATCGGCGGCATCATCGTCGGCTTCGTCATGGCCCGCCTGTTCGCCTGGCTGATCGGCCGCATGGGCGGGATGCCGCTGGTCGAGGTCACGCTGACGCTGAGCCTCGCCTACCTGTCGTTCCTGGTGGCCGAGCATTACCTGCACGTCTCCGGCGTCATGGCCGTGGTCACCGCCGCGCTGGTCATGGGCTCGTTCGGCCGCACCGCGGTGTCGGGTCCCGGCTGGCACCTGATGCAGGAGACCTGGGAGACGCTGGGCTTCTGGGCGAACTCGCTGATCTTCATCCTGGTCGGGCTGGCCGTGCCCGGCATCCTGGCCGTCTTCGACAGCCGCATGGTGCTGGTGCTGGTTGTCCTGCTGCTGTCCGCCTTCGTCGCGCGGGCCGTGCTGACCCATGGCCTGCTGCCGATGCTGAGCCGGGCGCACATGGCCGCCGAGGTCAGCATGGGCTACCGCACGGTGATGCTGTGGGGCGGCCTGCGCGGCGCGGTCTCGCTCGCCCTGGCGCTGGCCATTCACGAGAACCACGCCATTCCGCAGGACATCCGGGAGTTCGTCGTGGCGCTGGTCTGCGCCTTCGTGCTCTTCACCCTGTTCGTCAACGCCACCACGGTCAGCAAGGTCATGCAGGCCTTTGGCCTGGACAAGCTGTCGCCGGCCGACCGCGCCATCCGCGACCGCGCCATCGCGAGCGCGCTGGAGACCATCGCCGGCCAGGTCCAGAGGGTTGCCGAGGAGCGCCAGATCACCGCCGACGTCTCGACCGAGGTGGAGACGATCTACCGCGACAGGGTCAGGGCGGTTCGCGCCGAAACGGAAGCCGGCGCGGCGCTCGGGCCCGACGACTGGCTGAAGATCGGCCTGATGGCGACGCTCGGCCAGGAACGGCGCGGCTACATGCAGCAATATGCGCAGGGCTATCTCGGCTCGTCGGTCACCCGCGCACTGGTCGCGGCCAATGACGAGCTGCTGGACGCCACCAAGGCCGGCGGCATCGAGGGCTACCGGCGCGGCTGGCACGCCACCACCGGCTTCGACCAGGGTTTCCGCCTGGCCTTCTGGCTGCAGCGGCGCTTCAACATCACCGGTCCGCTGGGTCGCGGGCTGGCGGTCCGGCTGGAAGCCCTGGGCGCCACCACGACCGTGCTGGCCGACCTGAAGGGCGGCGGCCTGCGCGACATCGAAGCGCTGGTCGGCAAGGCGGCGGCGGAGCAACTCGCGGATCTGCTGGCGGAGCGCCTGCACCGGACCCGCGCGGCCCTCGACGCCGGCCGGCGGCAGTACCCGGACTATGCCGTCGCGCTGCAGCGGCGCTATCTCGAGCAGGTGGCAATCCGCCAGGAACGGCTGGACTACGACCGGCTGCACGACGAGGCGGTGATCGGCGCCGAGATCCATTCCAGCCTGCGCCGCGAGGTCGACGAGCGCTATGCCGAGCTTGGCCGTCCGCCGGTGCTCGACCTGGGCCTTGAACCCGCGGCGCTGATCCGCCGCGTGCCGCTGTTCCAGGGCCTGGACGAGGGCCGCATCGCCAAGCTGGCCGCGCTGCTGAAACCACGCCTCGTGGTGCCCGGGGAGAAGGTCTGCGGTCGCGGCGACGCGGGCGATGCCATGTACTTCGTCTCGTCCGGCGCTGTCCGCGTGGACGTCAGCCCCAACCCGGTGACACTCGGGTCGGGCGATTTCTTCGGCGAGCTGGCCCTGCTGCGCGACGCGCCGCGCACCGCCGACGTGGTGGCCGAGGGCTTCTGCGACCTGCTGATCCTCGAACGCGGCGCCTTCCAGAAGCTGCTCGACGACAACCCCGACCTGCGCCAGACCATCGAGCGCGTCGCCGCCGAGCGGCTGAAGGGCTGAATTTCCGGCCGGGCGACGGGACCGGCACAAGAATGTAGATACATTTGATAGGCCAACTCCCTCCCAGGCCCCACTGGCGATGGCACCGCCATGTTTTATCTGTATCTACATTTGATAACAGGCGAATCCACCATCCGGGCACGACCGGACACCTGGCAACGCCTATGGGACCCGCAAAGCACTGGACTGAATGGACTTCATGGGAACCGGTGTCCGGCAGCGATCACGGGTGACTCCGCATCTTTATTATATGTATATGCATTTTTATTGCAGGCAGCATCGCCCCCGGAAACCCCGGGGGCTGTCGGGATGCCGTCCGCCAACCAGATGGAAGCACAGTTCCTTCAGACAGGGGCCTGATCGCACTTCTGACTCTCGCCCCGGACTTGCTCCGGGGCCCCTTCCGGCGGCATCCGCGACATGGGCTCCGGCCTTCGCCGGAGCGAGCGTATTCTGTCATGTCCCGGATACCGCTCCGCACTTCCGGGAAGCGGATACCGGCAGTGAACGGTCCCGCCGGCCATGCCGTCGCCGCACGGCCGAATCACCTCGGCCGATTCGTTCCGCACCGATTCGGCTGGCGCGAAATGTTCGCGACCGTTCGCGGATGTTCCGGGAAAGAGATTCAAACCGGCCCACAGGAACCGGCGTCGCCGGCCGGGACCGGTCCCTGTCCGTTCGCGTCGGTGCGGGTTACTCGGCGGCGACGGCCGTGGCGGTGCCGCGACGGTCGCTGGCCAGCCAGGTCTCGAGAAAGGGATCGACCCAGGCGTCCACCACCGGGTCGTGGCGGGCACGGGCCACGAAATGCGCGTCGGGCTGCTGCGCGCCGGGCGAGGTCAGACGCGCGGCACCCTTGGTGGCCCAGCGGCGGTTCATCTGCTCGGTCACTTCGGGGTGGAACTGGATGCCGATGGCATGGTCGCCGATGCCGAAGGCCTGGTTGCGATAGGCGTCGCCGGTGGCCAGCAGGGTGCCGCAGTCCGGCACTTCGAAGCCCTCGCGGTGCCATTCGAAGATGTGCATCTCCTCGGGGAAGAGATGGCGGCCCTCCGGCGTCGCGCGGACGGGGTAGTAGCCGATCTCCACCTGACCCTCCGGGTGCTCGGCGACGCGGGCACCGGCCGCGCGGGCCAGCAGCTGCGCGCCGAGGCAGATGCCGAGAAAGGGCGTGCCGCTCTCCACCACCTTCGGGATCCAGTCCAGTTCCCGGGCAATGAAGTCCTCGTGGCAGTCGTTGGCGCTCATCGGCCCGCCGAACACCACCACGCCGGCATAGTCCTCCGGATTCGCCGCGAGGCGGTCGCCACAGGCATGGCGACAGATCTCCAGGCGATAGCCGAGCGTGCGCAGGCGCAATCCGACCCGACCGGGATCGGAATGACGCTGGTGGACGACGAGCAGGACCCTAGGAGACATGAGACATATTGATGACGCGATTCATGCCGCAGTGCAACATGCGACAGGCGCGTGTCAGTCCCCCATGGTGATGACGATCTTGCCGTCGCGCCCCTCGCGCGCGGCATGGGCGACGGCGGCCTTGACGTCCGACAGGTCGTAGGTCGCCTCGACCGGCACCGACAGCTCCCCCTTCGCGATCATCTCGCCCAGGAAGGCATAGGTGCGGCCGATCTCCGCCGGGGGCGTGACCTGGAACCACTTGGCCAGCCAGAAACCGCGCAGGGTGATGTCGCGGAACACGGTCTCGCGGGCATCGATCATCAGCGGCTCGCCCGACAGCAGGCCATAGTTCACCACCACGCCCTCGTCCGCGGTCGCCTGCGCCAGCCGGCGCACGGCCTGGCCGCCGATGGCGTCGATGGCCAGGCGCGGCAGGCGCCCGCCCGTCCGCTCGGCGACCCGTTCGGCCAGGTCATCGCCGTCGACCAGCACCACGTCGGCGCCGATGGCGGTCAGCTCGTCGACCAGGCTCGCGCGACGCACCACGTTCACCGTGCGCCAGCCCTTGTGCTTCGCCAGCCGGATCAGGTGGCGCCCGACGGCGGAGTTCGCGGCGTTCTGTATGACGAAGTCGCCTTCCTCCAGCTTCACGAAGTCGACAAGCATCACCCAGGCCGTCGCCGGATTGGCGCGCAGCATGGCGAGTTGCAGCAAGTCGGCCTGCGGCGGCAGGGCGACCAGGCCGGCGGCCGGCCCCTGCACCATGTCGCGCCAGAGGCCGCGCGCCGGCGGCGTCACCAGGTCGCCGACCTTCACGTTGCTCACACCCTCGCCCACCGCCGTGACCCGGCCGACGCCCTCGGCGCCCTGGGTCATCGGCAGCTTCGGCGGCACCGCGCCATAGCGGCCTTCCATGTTCAGCAGGTCGGCGGGGTTGATCGGGCTGGCCAGCACCTTGACGTTGACACGGCCGGGTCCGGGCGCGCCGGGTTCCGCCACCTCGACGATCTCGGCAACCTCGTGCGGCACGCCGAAGCGCGTGAACTGCATCTGTCTCATCGGCTCTCCCCCCCGTCCGCGACTTTTCCCCGGCGCGGTACTGACCGGTCGCAACGGGGGCAATATCGGGCGCGGACGCCGCCGCATCAAGGCTGCGCTGCCCCGGTGGGGGTTGTCAGGGCGCCTTGCAGTTGACAGTTTTCATGCGGACACTCGGTCCCGGACCACCACGCAACAGGGGAACCCGCACGATGGCAGGCGCCAGCGAAGGGCTGCACGAGGATCCGTCGAAACTCTCGGCGGAGACCATCGATCGCCACCGGGCGATCGTCTCGCTGATGGAGGAGCTGGAGGCCGTCGACTGGTACCAGCAGCGGGTCGACGCCTGCTCCGATCCGGCGCTGAGGGATATCCTGGCGCACAATCGCGACGAGGAGATCGAGCACGCGGCGATGACGCTGGAATGGCTGCGCCGCAACGTGCCGGCCTTCGCCGCGCAACTGGAGAGCAACCTGTTCAAGGACGGCCCCATCGTGGGCGATCACGGCGACGACGGGCAGGCGGAGGCGCCGGCGGCGGCGCCCGCCGATGGCTCGCTCGGCATCGGCAGCCTGAGGGGATGAGCGAGATGAACGACCTGAAACGCAAGCTGGCCCCGGTCGCCGACGCCGCCTGGGAGGAAATCGAGACAGAGGCGAAGCGGACGCTGCGCCTGACGCTGGCCGGCCGGCGTGCCGTCGATTTCATCGGCCCGCTGGGCTACGCGGCGTCCTCCGTCGCGCTCGGCCGCACCGCGAAGGTCGCCGGCCCCGCCATCGAGGGCGTGGAGATCCGCCGCCGCGAGGTGCTGCCGCTGATCGAGCTGCGCACCGGCTTCGCGCTGTCGCTGGCGGAACTCGACGACATCAGCCGCGGCGCGGTCGATGCCGATCTCGGCGCCGTCACCGAGGCGGCGCGGCGCATCGCGCTGGCCGAGGACCAGGTGATCTTCGAGGGCTGCGAGAGCGTCGGCATCGAGGGCATCCTGTCGGCGGCGGCCGCCAGTGCCCTGCCGATGCCGGTGGACGCCGAGGGCTGGCCCAGGGCGCTGGCCGGCGCGCTGAACGCACTGCACGCCACCGCCGTGGAAGGGCCGTTCGCCCTGCTGCTCGGCACCGCCGAGTACACCGCGCTGATGACCGCCGTCTCCGGTTCGGGCCGTCGCGTCATCGATCATGTCACCCGCCTGATCGACGGCGGCGTGCACCGGGCGGAGGCGCTTTCGGGCGCGCTGTTGCTGTCGACGCGCGGGGGCGACTTCGAGTTGCATGTGGGCCGCGATTTTTCGATTGGTTACGCGGGCCATAATGCGGAGAATGTCTCCTTGTACCTGCAAGAGACATTGTCCTTCCGTGTCCCCGGACCGGAAGCGGCAATTCCGTTCAGGCCGGCCTGAGACCGAGAGGGACAGGCACGGCCGGCAGGCAAGGACCGGACAAGGGAGGAAACCATGCCGGATACCGCACCGATCACCAGGTCCATTCGCGACCGCGTGTCCGACGAGGAATGGGCGGTCCGCGTCGACCTCGCCGCGTTCTACCGCCTCGTCGCCCATTTCGGCTGGGACGACCTGACCGCCACGCACATCTCGGCCCGCGTGCCGGGTGAGCCCAACGCGTTCCTGCTGAACCCGCACGGGCTGTACTTCGACGAGATCACCGCCTCGAGCCTGGTGAAGATCGACTTCGAGGGCAACGAGCTGCTGGAGAGCGAGTACCGGGTCAACCCGGCGGGCTTCACCATCCACTCGGCGGTGCTGAGCGGCCGCCCGGACGTGACCTGTGTGGCGCACACCCACACCCGCGCCGGCATGGCGATCTCGGCGCAGAAGGGCGGCCTGCTGCCGCTCACGCAGACCGCGCTGCGCTTCTACAACCGCATCGCCTACCACGACTACGAGGGCGTGGCGCTGGACCACAGCGAGCGCGAGCGGCTGATCGGCCATCTCGGCACCCACAAGGCGATGATCCTGCGCAACCACGGCCTGCTGACCGTGGGCGAGGAGATCTACGAGTGCTTCAACTGCCTGGCGTACCTGGAGAAATCCTGCCAGTCGCAGATCGACGCCATGTCGGGCGGTGCGGAACTGCACATCCCGCCGCATGACGTCTGCGAGCACACCGCCCAGCAGTTCGAGAAGTTCGCCCCCATCGGCAAGCGCGACTGGCCGGGCCTGCTGCGCCGGCTCGACCGCATGGACCCGAGCTTCCGCGACTAGTTAGAACGAATAGGGATTCACAAATCGCTCAACTCTACCTACTATCTAAGCGGATACACGGGAGAGTTGAGCGATGTCCCGCGTCAATGTGATCGCGGCATTTACCGAAGACGATGCGGAGCGGCTGACGGGAATCAGCCGTCGACGTCTTCGCTATTGGGACGACACAGCCTTCTTTTCCCCTAGTCTCGCCGACGAAAATCGCCGACTCACACACAGCAGAATATATACATTTCGAGACCTTGTATGTCTCCGAGTGCTTCGTCAGTTACGTGACGATGGCGGTGTGCCGCTTCAACATCTCCGAGATGTCAAATCGCGACTTGCCCATATGGGTGATGATGTTTGGGCTGCAACTGAACTTTATGTTCTCAAACGGCGCGTCCATTTTCGCAACCCAGAAAGCAAGAAATTAGAAGATATACTGAACGGACAAGGTGTTCTTGCAATTCCTCTGAAGGTTGTATCCGAGGATATGACTCAGAAGGTCAGAAGCCTCTGGACACGTCCGAAGAATGCGACTGGAAAAATTGAACGGCAACGCGGTGTAGCCGGGCGTGCGGCCGTATTTGCCGGAACACGAATACCGGTTAGCGCCGTGCAAGCGTTTGCCGATGAGGGTTATAACGTCGAACAGATCCGAGCAGAATATCCGTCACTTAGCGAAGAAGATATTAAGGCTGCACTTAAGCAAGGTAGGGCTGCTTGATCGAAGTTCGGGGCACACTTCGCGTGCTTCTGGACGAAGGCGTCCCTCGATCTGTCGGTGCAATATTTTTGGATCACGGACATGAGGTGTTATATCTGGAGCAGGTTCTGAAGAAGGGCTCCAAGGATGAAGTCGTCTGCATTGCCGCAGAAGCGAATAATGCCGTACTTGTGGCGATGGACAAGGATATGAAGCAGATCGCCCGTCGGAATGGAATCAGTGCAAGTCGATTCAAACGCCTCAGCCTAATTCATTTTGCGTGTCCCGAGCCACGCGCCGCCGGTCGAATCGAAGCGGCAATGCCACTGATTGAATTTGAATGGGGTATCAGTTCACAGAAAGTTGCCCGGCGACTGTTTGTGCAAGTGGGAACTAATCACATAAAGACAAATCGATAGAAGGCTGTTAGAGAAATAGCAACGCGATAGATCGCAGACTCCTCCCCGTCTAATGCTTGTCAATGCCACGACAATACCCCGTCCCTGCCCCGGCCGGGCGTTGGACTGTTACAGGGCGGAACACAGGTCGGACGGGTACGCAATCACAGGAGGTTGCCATGCCCGTCCTGCTCTGGGGCGCATATGTCGTCCTCGGCCTGATCCAGCTCTTCGCCATCCAGGCGGCGTTTTCCAGCCTGCTCGGCGTCGGCCAGATCGTCGGCCTGATCCTCGCCTTCCTCGCCACCTGGTTCCCGCTGGTCGGCACCGGCCTCGGCATCTGGGGCGCGGTCGCCGTCTGGAACTGGTCGATCCTCGCCGCGATCCTGCTGTTCGGCTGGCACGTGGTGCTGGCCTTCGCCATCGCCATGACCCGCCGCCAGGCCCGCCGCCGCGCCTGAACCATGCCGCGCAGGTCCGTTCCGCCGCCATGTCCCGCCGGGTCCGCCGGGCGGCGGACGGCGGACGGCCTTGGAAAATCTGGCGTTTTGCTACCGTCCGGTAGCCCGTGACGGTTGTCCGGTCGCACGCGTTCGGCTTTGCCTTCGCGCCCCCCATGCACCAATATCGGCGCCAACGGGGGCGCGCACCGTCGCGCAACGCTTAGGGGGGACTTCCATCGTGGCCGCATTCCGCAAGATCACGAAGATCCTGGTCGCCAACCGCTCGGAGATCGCCATCCGCGTCATGCGCGCGGCCAACGAGCTGGGCATCCGCACCGTCGCGGTCTATGCCGACGAGGACAAGCTGTCGCTCCACCGCTTCAAGGCCGACGAGAGCTACCTGATCGGCCAGGGCCTGGGGCCGGTGAAGGCCTACCTGTCGATCGACGAGATGATCCGGGTGGCGAAGCTGGCCGGCTGTGACGCCGTCCACCCCGGCTATGGCTTCCTGTCGGAGAACCCCGACTTCGCCGACGCCTGCGCGGCCAGCAACATCACCTTCATCGGGCCCTCGCCCGACACCATGCGCGGCCTTGGCAACAAGGTCGCCGCGCGCGAGGCGGCCATCGCCGCCGGGACGCCCGTCGTCCCCGCCACCGGCCCGCTGCCGACCGACATGGCCGAGGTGGCACGGATGGCCGAGCAGGTCGGCTACCCGCTGATGCTGAAGGCGAGCTGGGGCGGCGGCGGTCGCGGCATGCGCGTGATCGAGAATGCCGGCGAACTGGAGACCCAGGTCAATTCCGGCCGGCGAGAGGCGGGTGCCGCCTTCGGCAATGACGAGGTCTACCTGGAAAAGCTGGTCCGCCGCGCCCGTCACGTCGAGGTGCAGCTGCTGGGCGACCACCACGGCACCATCGTGCACCTGTGGGAACGCGACTGTTCCGTCCAGCGCCGCAACCAGAAGGTCGTCGAGCGTGCGCCGGCCCCCTATCTCGACACCGCGCGCCGCACCGAGCTCTGCGAGGCCGCGCTGCGTCTCGCCCGCCATGCCGGCTACGTCAATGCCGGCACCGCCGAGTTCCTGATGGATGCCGATGACGGCCGCTTCTACTTCATCGAGGTGAACCCGCGCATCCAGGTCGAGCACACGGTGACCGAGGAGGTCACCGGCATCGACATCGTCAAGGCGCAGATCCGCATCGCCGAGGGCGGGCATATCGGCAATCTCGAGGAGACCGGCGTGCCGGCCCAGGCCGACATCCGCCTGCACGGCCACGCCATCCAGTGCCGCATCACCACCGAGGACCCGGAAGCCAACTTCATTCCCGACTATGGCCGCATCCTGGCCTATCGCGGTGCCACCGGCTTCGGCATCCGCCTCGACGGCGGCACGGCCTATTCGGGCGCGGTGATCACCCGCTACTACGACTCGCTGCTGGAGAAGGTGACAGCCTGGGCGCCGAGCCCGCAGGAGGCAATCCGCCGCCTGGACCGCGCGCTGCGCGAGTTCCGCATCCGCGGCGTGGCGACCAACCTCGCCTTCGTCGAGAACCTGATCAACCACCCCAAGTTCATCGCCAACGAGTACACGACCAAGTTCATCGACACGACGCCGGAGCTGTTCGAGTTCCCGGTCCGCCGCGACCGCGCCACCAAGCTGCTGAACTTCATCGGCGACGTCATCGTCAACGGCAATCCGGAGGTCGAGGGCCGCGTCCGCCCGCCCGAGGGGCCGGAGCCGAAGATCCCCGCCTTCCGCAACCCGGAACCGCCGAAAGGCACCCGCGACCTGCTGAACGAGCTGGGCGCCGACAGGTTCGCCGACTGGATGCTGGCGCAGAAACGGCTGCTGGTCACCGACACCACCATGCGCGACGCCCACCAGTCGCTGCTGGCGACCCGCATGCGCAGCTTCGACATGGTGCAGGTGGCCGACGCCTATGCCCGCAACCTGCACCAGCTCTTCTCGCTGGAATGCTGGGGCGGCGCCACCTTCGACGTCGCCATGCGCTTCCTGAAGGAATGCCCGTGGGAGCGGCTGCACGACCTGCGGGTGCGGATCCCGAACATCCTGTTCCAGATGCTGCTGCGCGGCGCCAACGGCGTCGGCTACACCGTCTATCCCGACAACGTGGTCAAGTCCTTCGTGCACCAGGCGGCGGAAAGCGGTGTCGACGTCTTCCGCGTCTTCGACAGCCTGAACTGGGTCGAGAACATGCGCGTCGCCATCGACGCGGTGCGCGAGACCGGCAAGCTCTGCGAGGCGGTGGTCTGCTACACCGGCGACATCTTCGACGAGAGCCGGGCCCGCTACAACCTCAAGTACTATGTCGACATGGCCGCCGAACTGAAGGCCGCCGGCACCAACATCCTGGGCATCAAGGACATGGCCGGCCTGCTGAAGCCGGCCCAGGCCCGTGTGCTGGTGAAGGCGCTGAAGGAGGAGACCGGCCTGCCGGTGCACTTCCACACCCACGACACCTCCGGCATCTCGGCCGCCAGCGTGCTGACCGCGGCGGAGGCCGGGGTCGACGCCGCCGACGGCGCCATGGACAGCTTCTCCGGCCTCACCAGCCAGCCCAACCTCGGCTCCATCGTCGAGGCGCTGCGCCATACCGAGCGGGAGACCGGCATCGACCCGGCGGTGATCCGGCAGTTCTCCGACTACTGGGAGGCCGTGCGCCGCGAATACCGCGCCTTCGAGAGCGACCTGCGCTTCGGCGCCTCCGAGGTCTACCTGCACGAGATGCCGGGCGGCCAGTTCACCAACCTGAAGGAACAGGCGCGCAGCCTGGGCCTGGAGGAGCGCTGGCACGACGTCGCGCGCACCTACCACGACGTCAACCTGATGTTCGGCGACATCGTGAAGGTGACGCCGTCGTCGAAGGTGGTGGGCGACATGGCGCTGTCCATGGTCTCCGCCGGCCTGACGCGGGCGGACGTGGAGAACCCGGACATCGCCGTCTCCTTCCCCGATTCCGTGGTCTCGTTCTTCCGCGGCGAACTGGGCCAGCCGCCGAACGGCTTCCCCGAGGCGCTGCGCAAGAAGGTGCTGGGCGAGATCGAGCCGCTGCACGACCGGCCCGGCGCCAACGTGCCGGCGGCGGACCTGGTGGCCAAGCGCGCCGAGGCCGAGGCCCAGGTCGGGCGGCCGATCAGCGACGAGGAATTCCAGTCCTGGCTGATGTACCCGAAGGTCTTCACCGAGTTCGCGGCCTTCCAGGAGCAGTACGGCCCGGTCGACAAGCTGCCGACCCCGATCTTCTTCTACGGCCTCAACACCGGCTGGCAGACGGCGGTGGAGATCGAGCAGGGCAAGTCCCTGGTCATCCGCTGCTCGGCCGTCGGCGAACCCGATGACGAGGGCGTGGTGCGCGTCTTCTTCGAGCTCAACGGCCAGCCGCGCCGGGTGAAGGTGAAGGATCGCCGGGCCGCCGCGACGGCGGTGCAGCGCCCGAAGGCCGAGCCGGGCAATGCCCGGCACGTCGCGGCGCCGATGCCGGGCATGGTCTCCACCGTCGCCGTCACGGCCGGCCAGAAGGTGAAGACCGGCGACCTCTTGCTGACCATCGAGGCGATGAAGATGGAAACCGCCATCCGCGCCGAGCGCGACGGCGAGATCGCCCGGGTGGTGACACCCGCCGCGACGCAGGTCGATGCCAAGGACCTGATGATCGAGTTCGCCTGACGATGGGTGCAAACACCTCGTCCCGGACCTGATCCGGGACCCATTTCACCGGTGCCGCGCCATGGGCTCCGGCCTGCGCCGGAGCAAGCACCTTTCGGCGCGCCCCGGGCCTGACCCGGGGCCTGGTCCGTCTACGCCGTGCCATGGGCTCCGGCGTGCGCCGGAGCGAGAGGTTGGCACCGCCAACCCTTCCATGCGCGCGGCATGGCTTGAACGGGCGCGCGCCCTCCCGCAGGATCGCCTGATCCTGGGGAGGAACTGACATGACCGATGTCCTGAAGATCGAGAAGCGCGGCCCCGTCGACTGGGTGACGCTGAACCGGCCCGAGGCCTACAACACGCTCAGCCCGGAGCTGATCCAGGCCCTGCTGGACTATGTCCAGGGCCTGTATTTTGACCATTCCGTCCGCGTGGTGGTGCTGCGCGGCGCCGGCCGCGGCTTCTGCGCCGGGCTGGACCTGAAACACCGCAAGCAGCGCACCGAGCAGGCCAACGAGCCGCGCTCGAACGCCGAGGGCCTGCGCATGCAGCGCTCGATCTCGGAGATCGTGATGCGCATGCGCCGCGCGCCGCAGCCCTTCGTCTCGCTGCTGCATGGCGGCGTCTCCGGCGGCGGGCTGGCGCTGGCGCTGGCCTCCGACATGCGCATCGCCGCGACCGACGTGAAGATGAACGCTGCCTTCATCAAGCTGGGCATCGGCGGCTGCGATATCGGCGTGTCGTACTTCCTGCCGCGGCTGGTCGGCGTCACCATGGCGACCGAGATGATCATGACCGGCCGCTACATCTACGGCGAGCGCGCCCTGTCGAGCGGTCTGGTCACCGAGCTGGTGGCGCCGGACCAGCTCGAGAGCGCCGGCCAGGCCATGGTCGACGACCTGCTGCGCGCGGCCCCGCTGGCGCTGCGGCTGACCAAGGAGTGCCTGGGCTTCTCCATCGACGCGCCGAGCCTGGACGCGGCCATCGCCATGGAGGACCGCAACCAGATCCTCACCGCCAACGGCCCGGACTTCGAGGAGGGTGTGCGCGCCTTCCTGGAAAAGCGCGCGCCGGTCTACAAGGCAGGGGCCTGAGCCGTGGCCGCCCGCCACGACATCGCCTTCGCCGTGGCCGGCGGCGTCAGCCTGGCCGGCTGGCACTATCCGGCCGGCGACCGCGCCCCGGTCGTGGTGATGAGCCACGGCCTTTCGGCCATCCGGCGGATGAACCTGGACGCGCTGGCCCGCGTGTTCCAGGCCGCCGGCCTGGCCGTGCTGGCCTATGACCACCGCAATTTCGGCGACAGCGGCGGCGAACCGCGACAGGAGGCCGACCCCTGGGCGCAGGTGCGCGACATGCGCGATGCCATCAGCTGCGCCCGCGCCCTGCCCGGCGTCGATCCGGAGCGGCTCGGCATCTGGGGCACCAGCTTTTCCGGCGGGCACGTGCTGACGGTTGCGGCGCTCGACCGGCGCGTGAAGTGCGTGGTCAGCCAGGTGCCGTTCACCCATGGCGAGCGGACCTTCGGCGCCTGGGTGCCGGAGGCGCGCCGCGAGAAGGTGCTGGCCAGGATGAGCGCGGACCGGGAGGCACGCTTTGGCGGCGCCGCGCCGGAGACGGTGCCGGCCGCCATCGCCGGCTCGGAGACCGAGGCGTGGGTGCAGGCCTGCGACCCGGACGGCCACTACGTCAACGCGCTGACCTTGCGCAGCCTGGAAATGCTGCGGGAGTACGAGCCACACAGCTTCGCCGCCCGCATCGCGCCGACGCCGCTGCTGATGGTGGTCGCCGACCGCGACACCCAGACCCCGACGGCGGGCCAGCTCGAGGCGTTCGAGCTCGCGCAGGAACCGAAGAAGCTGCTGCGCCTCGACTGCCGTCACTACGACCCCTATTCGCGGGACTTCGAGGCGGCATCCACCGCCGCCCGCGACTGGTTCGTGCAGCACCTGAAGCCCTGAGCGGCCCCGGATAGCGCTCCCCCTTGAAGGGGAGGGAGGGAGAAGAAGCGCGCGGTCCGGAAAGCCCTCCCCCCTTGAGGGCAGGGGAATCGCATATGGGTTTCGGTCGTGTATTGCCGATTCAGTTGCACAGGATTCTGAAGGTCTCTCCAAGCATTGATGGAGGTCCGGATGGAGGATGTCGGGTGCTGCTTTTCGGATGTGC
>JAYZWD010000035.1:0-182798 GCA_036154895.1 Pseudomonadota bacterium | reverse complement strand
GACGAAGGACCGAGGTGATCTCAATCACACCTGCCATTTCAGGCAGTTAATCTTCGATTCAGACTCATCCCGTTACCCTTTCGCGGTGGAAGTATCCGCGAAAGGGTCAGGGGCTGTCGGTGACTGTCGAGTCCGCAACAGGGCAGAAGCGCGCAGGACGGGTAGTGCGTGCCGTTGCCGGTAGCCTGGCCGCTGCCGGGACAGGCGCCGCGGTCATCGTGCTGGCGCCGCTGACCGAGGCTTCGCCCGTCTTCCGCGCCATGCTCGGCGCCGGTTCGGCGCTCGCCGGATTTGCCGTGGCATCGACCATCTGGTCCGTGGAATGCCGCCAGTTGCGCCGCAACCTGTTGCGCGGGTTCGGCCATGCCTTCGACGGTGTCGCCGTCTTCGACGCGCGCGGGCACCGGGAAAGCACGGACGAGGGCCTGTTCCACGAATTCGGCGGCACGACGCTCGACGACCTGCGCGAGCGTGTGCGCCGCGCCGCGCAGGACACCACCGCCGCCGCAGCCGTGCTGACGGCGGCGTCCGAAGACGCCGGCGTCCTGCTGGGCGACGGCCGGACCCTCAGTTTCCGGCGCATCCCGCTGGCCGACGGATCGACGCTGGCGGTCGCCAAGGACATCTCCGACGAGGTCGCGCGGAAGATCGCGCTGGACAAGAGCGAGATCCGCCACCAGACCTTTGTCGACCTGGCATCCGACTGGACCTGGGAGACCGATGCCGAGCACCGCTTCACCGCGGTCTCCGGCCGGTTCGAGGCCCTGACCGGCATCCCGGCGGCGACCCTGATCGGCCGGCGCTTCATCGATATCGGCGACCTGCGGGCCGACCCGGAAGTGTTCCGCAACCTGCACAAGGCCATGCAGGGCCTGGAAGCCTTCAGCGACTTTGTCTGCCCGCTGAAGATCGTCGGCGACATCGGCCGACCGCGGGTTCGCATCGCCGCGAGCCCCATGAACGACGATGACGGACGCTTCATCGGCTATCGCGGCGTCGCCTCGGATGTCACGCGCCAGTTCCACGCCGAACAGGATGCCTATGCCGCCCGCCGGACCCTGCAGGATGCGGTGCGTGCCGCATCCGAGGGCATCGTCGTCTTCGACTCGCGCGGCGCGTTCGTCATGTGCAACCCCGAGGTCGCGAACGCCTTTGCGGTCGCGGGGCACCTGCTGCGGCCGGGCGGCACGCTGACCGGCCTGGTGCACGAACTGCTGAACAGTCGCCTGCTCCGGCTGCCCGACACGGATGCGCGTTCGGCGGCCGCCACCGTGATGGACGAGGTCGAGCGCGGCGACCTGAACCGCGAGTTCACCGCCGCGAACGGCCGCTGGTACCGCGTCTCCGCCCGTCGCGCCCAGGATGGCGGGATGGTGCTGGTGTTCACCGACATCACGGCGCTGAAATCCAGCCAGGTCACGCTGTCGAACCGGGTGATCGAGCTGCAGCAGGCCAAGTCGGAGCTGGAAACCCAGCGGGCGGAACTCGCCCGGGTCGCCAACAACCTGGCGACCGCGCGGTCCCAGGCGGAATCCGCGAGTCGCGCCAAGTCCGAGTTCCTCGCCGCCGTCAGCCACGAGTTGCGCACCCCGCTCAATGCGATCATCGGCTTTTCCGAAGTGATGAAGCAGGAGGCCTTCGGTCCGCTCGGCCAGCCGCGCTATCGCGACTATGTCGGCGACATCCTGGAATCCGGGCAGCACCTGCTGACCCTGATCAACAACATCCTCGACCTGTCCAAGGCCGAGTCGGGCCGGCTGGAACTGAACGCCGAACCGACCGACCTGCTGTCCATCGTCGAGACCGCGACCCGCATGGCCTGCCCGCGCAACATGGAAACGACGATGAGCGTCGACGTGCCGGAGGACATCGGCGATGTCGTCGTCGACGCGCAGAAGCTGAAGCAGATCCTGATCAACCTGATCTCGAACGCCGCCAAGTTCACGCCTGCGAACGGCTCGATCCGCATCAGCGCCCGGCGCGGGGCCGACGGAGTCCGCATCGTCGTGAAGGACACCGGCATCGGCATGCGCCAGGAGGATGTGCCGAACGCCCTGCTGGCCTTCCGCCAGATCGACTCCTCGCTCGGCCGCAAATATGGCGGCACCGGGCTGGGCCTGCCGCTGGCGGCCCGCTTCGCGGAACTGCATGGCGGTTCGCTGCAGATCGAGAGCAGCCTTGGGGTCGGCACGACAGTGACCGTGTTCCTGCCTGGCAGCGTCCCGCAGATCACCGCACAGGTTGCCTGACCGGCAAGCATGGCCGCCCCGCCGCTTGTGCGGGGTGACAGGTGCGACAGGTCGTCCTAGGATTGCCCCATAAGACCTATGGGGAGGTTCCACGATGTCCTATCTGCCGATTTCCGCCGACTCGCATATCACCGAACCGCCGGGCTGCTATGTCGATCGCATCGACCATGCCTTCCGGGATCGCGCGCCGCACGTCGTGAAGACCGAGGAACGCGGTGACATGTTCATCATCCCGGGCATGAAGAAGCCGATCCCGATGGGCCTGATCGCCGCCGCCGGGCGCGACCCAAAGGATCTCAGCTTCAACACCCAGAATTACGAGGACATGCACCGCGGCGGCTGGGACCCGGCGCAGCGCCTGCTGGACCAGGACCGCGACGGCGTCTTCGGCGAGGTCATCTACCCGTCGGTCGGCATGATGCTCTGCAACCATCCCGACTTCGACTACAAGAAGGCCTGCTTCGACGCCTACAACATCTGGCTGCAGGAATTCTGCGACCATGCACCGGACCGGCTGTTCGGCATGGCGCAGATGGCCATGCGTTCGGTGGACGAGGGCATCGAGGACCTGCGCCGCGCGAAGGAAATGGGCTTCCGCGGGATCATGATGCCCGGCAACCCGCAGGTGGAGGACTATGACAGCCCGGTCTACGCGCCGTTCTTCGAGGCCGCGATCGACCTGAACATGCCGCTGGCCTTCCACATCCTGACCACCAGCGGCGACGGCTCCAGCCTCAAGGCCCGCGGCGCGAAGATCAACGGCTTCCAGACCATCATCCGCGGCTGCCAGGACATCCTGGGCATGCTGATCTTCGGCGGCGTGTTCGACCGCCATCCGGACCTGAAGGTGGTGTGCGTCGAGGCCGATGCCGGCTGGGCACCGCACTGGATGTACCGCGCCGACCATGCCTACAAGCGGCACCGCTACTGGCTGACCTGCGATGAACTGCAGAAGATGCCGTCGGACTATTTCAGGGAAAACATCTACCTGACGTTCCAGGACGACTGGTCGGCGTTCCGCGCCAAGGACGACCTGAACGTCGAGCGGCTGATGTGGGCCAACGACTTCCCGCATTCCGACAGCACCTGGCCGTGGAGCCAGGAGATCCTGGACACCCATACCCGGCATCTCAGCGACTACGAGAAGCGGCGCATCCTTCATGACAACGTGAAGGAACTCTACAACCTGCCTGTGCAGTAACCGGGCGGAGCACCGATCATGTTCGATCTCAAGATCACCAACGGCCTGATCGTCGACGGCACCGGCAAGCCCGGCTGGCGCGGCGACATCGGCATCGTCGACGGCAAGGTCGTTGCCATGGGCAAGGCCGAGGGCGAGGCAAAGCGGACCATCGATGCGAAAGGGCATGTCGTTGCCCCCGGCTTCGTCGACATCCACACCCACTACGACGCCCAGGTGGTCTGGGACCGCATGCTGTCGATCTCGCCCTGGCACGGCGTGACCACCACCGTGATCGGCAATTGCGGTTTCGGCGTCGCGCCCACGCGGCCGTCCGATCGCGACCTGATCGTCCGTACGCTGGAAAAGGTCGAGGGCATGAGCGTCGAGGCGCTGAATGCCGGCCTGGGTGACTGGGGCTTCGAGACCTTCCCCGAATACATGGACGCGCTGGAGAAGCTGGGCACCGCCATCAACGTCGCCGTGCTGTTCGGCCATACGCCGCTGCGCCTGTACGTGATGGGCAACGACGCCACCGAACGCGAGGCGACGGAGGACGAGATCAGCCGCATGCGGGCGCTGTTCGCCGAGGGGCTGGACGCCGGGGCCATCGGCTTCGCCACCTCGAAGGCGACCACCCATACCGGCTATGGTGGCCGCCCGGTGCCCAGCCGGCTGGCCTCGTTCGACGAGATCCTGGCGCTGGCCATGGTGATGGGCGAGAAGGGCAGCGGCCTGATGCAGGCCACCATCGGCCGCGACCTGTTCCTGAAGGAGTTCGAGACCATCGCGCGCGCCACCGGGCGCCCGGTGACCTGGACGGCGCTGCTGGCCGGCGTCGCGCTGGCCGATGGCACGCACATGGACCATCTCGCCCGTTCCATCGAACTCAATGCCGCCGGGCTGCCGATCATTCCGCAGGTCACCCCGCGCGCGCTGATGTTCGAGCAGCAGATGGCCGCGCCGTTCATCTTCGAGCCGCTCAGTGTCTTCAAGGACGTGCGCGCGGCCGATCACGAGGGCAAGAAGAAGATCTACTCCGACCCGGCCTTCCGGGATGCCTTCCGCCACAAGCTGAGCGGCAATGTGAAGGCCACCTTCCAGGCCTCGTTCGACAAGACGATCGTCGCCGACGTTCCCGGCCATCCGGAGATGTCCGAACGGCTGCTGACCGAGATCGCGGCCGAGCGCGGCATGGCCCCCACCGACCTGCTGCTGGACATCTCGCTGGAGACCGACCTGCAGGCCCGCTTCCGCATGCCGGTAGCGAACCATGACGAGGCCGAGGTCGAGCCGCTGCTGAAGGAAAAGTCGACCGTCATCGGCCTGTCCGATGCCGGCGCCCATGCCAGCCAGCTCTGCGATGCCTGCCTGCCGACCTGGCTGCTGGGCCGCTGGGTCCGCGAGAAGGGCGTGTTCACCATCGAGGAGGCGGTGCGCATGCTGTCCAGCCGCCCGGCGGAGGTATTCGGCATCACCGACCGCGGCACCCTGGCCGAGGGTCGTCCGGCCGACGTGGTGATCTTCGACCCGGAGACCGTCGGCTCCGGCCCGATCCGCCGCGTCTGGGACTTCCCGGCCGGCGCGGACCGCCTGGTTTCGGAGGCCGACGGCATCGACGCGGTCATCGTCAACGGCACCCTGCTGCGCCGGAACAATGCCGACATGGTCGACCCGGCGGGTGCCCTGCCCGGCAAGCTGCTGCGCGGCGGCCACGCCTGAGCGGACCCGGTTCCGGCGGCCGCCCGCCTCGCGCGGGGGTAGACCGCGCAGTGCGCGGTTGAGGGCGGTCGCCGTCTCTGGAATGTATGCGGTGCGGCCAGCGGGCCGTGCCGCTTCGGTCATTGGGGGAAACGAGAAGAAATGAACAAGGACTGGTCGCCGGAACTGGACGAGCTGCGTCTGCGCCACTCCATGACCAAGGGCATGGGTGGCCCCGATAAGGTGGCCCGCCAGCATGCGGGCGGGCGCAAGACCGTGCGCGAGCGTGTCGAGGGCGTGCTCGACCCGGGCAGCTTCCACGAGATCGGCGGCCTGGTCGGCAAGGGCCAGTACGACGAGAACGGCAAGCTGGTCCACCTGATGCCGAACAACTCGGTGATGGGCCGCGGCACGGTGAACGGCCGCACGGTGGTCATCGCCGGCGACGACTTCACGGTGCGCGGCGGCTCGGCCGATGCCACCAACAAGGCCAAGTCGCTCTACCCCGAACAGATGGCGCGCGAACTGCGCGTGCCGATCATCCGCATGATCGAGGGCTCGGGCGGCGGCGGCTCGGTGAAGACCATCGAACTGACCGGCCATGCCAACCTGCCGGGTGGTCAGGGCCTGTCCTACGGCGGCGAGCAGCTGATGTACAACATGGGCCTGGTGCCGAGCGTCGGCCTCGGTCTCGGCTCGGTCGCGGGCCTGGGCGCCGCGCGCCTCGCCGCCTCGCACCTCTCCGTCATGGTCAAGGAACAGTCCGCCATGTTCGTCGCCGGTCCGCCGGTGGTGAAGGGCATCGGCCAGGACCTGACCAAGCAGGAACTCGGCGGCTGGCGCGTGCAGCTCGCGGCCGGCGGCGTGGACAATGCCGTCGACAGCGAGGAAGAGGCCTTCGACATGGCCCGCGACTTCCTCTCCTACATGCCGCAGTCGATCGACGAGGTGCCGCCGCGCGGCGACACCTCCGACCCGGTCGACCGGCGCGAGGAGAAGCTGTTCTCGATCATCCCGCGCGATATCCGCAAGGTCTACCGCATGCGCTCGATCATCGACGCCGTGGTCGACAAGGGCAGCTTCTTCGAGATCGCGCCGCTGTTCGGCCGCTCGGTCATAGGTGGCCTGGCCCGCCTGAACGGCTGGCCGGTGGTGCTGCTGGCGAGTGACCCCTACCTCTATGGCGGGGCCTGGACCTCGGATGCCTGCCAGAAGGTCGTCCGCATGGTCGACCTCGCCGAGACCTTCCACCTGCCGGTGGTCTATCTCTGCGACTGCCCCGGCTTCCAGGTCGGCATCGAGGCAGAGACCCGCGGCACCATCCGTCACGGCGTCCGCGCCATGGCCTGCATCGAGCAGAGCACGATCCCGTGGTGCTCCATCATCGTGCGCAATGCCTTCGGCGTCGCCGGCGGTGCCCATGCCCCCACCGGTCGTTTCCACGTGCGCTATGCCTGGCTGTCGGCGCGCTGGGGCTCGCTGCCGCTGGAAGGCGGCATCGAGGCGGCCTACCGCGCCGACCTGGACGCGGCGGAGAACCGCGAGGAAAAGCTGCAGGAGATCACCGACCGGCTGAATCGCCTGCGCTCGCCGTTCCGCACCGCCGAGACCTTTGCCATCGAGGAGATGATCGACCCGCGCGAGACCCGGCGCCTGCTCTGCGAATTCGCCGATCTCGCCGCGCCGCTGCGCAAGCCGGGCAAGACCGCGTTCTGGATGCGCCCCTGATCCCGGCGCCGGTGCGACAGGGCCCCCGCTCCGGGCGGGGGGAGGGACGATCGCATGTGGCTCGCGATTGCCGGAGGCGCGAGCCAGAAAAGCGGGCTCTCCTGCTCCCTCCCCCTTGACGGGGGAGGGTCGGGGTGGGGGTGTCATTGTCTTCCGGGCCGGCGCTCCGCCGGTCGCGGAGCATCCGCCCCCCACCGGCTGCTCGCGCAGCCACCTCCCCCACAAGCGGGAAGGAATTCGGACCACTGTTCCCGGCTGCTCAAATGCAATCGCTCTGCCCGCTCCGGCGGGGGCTTATGTCGCATTGGTCAGGCGGGGCGCGGCGCGTAGGTCTCGGGTCGGATCCATCACGCGTCGCGCAGCATGACAGTCGTCAACATCGTCACCCTGAAATGGGGCGACCGCTATCCACCGGTCTTCGTGAACCGGCTGTATCACGCTGTCGCGCGCAATCTCCGGCGACCGCTCCGCTTCCTGTGCTTCACCGACGACGGTGCCGGCCTGCTGCCCGAGATCGAGGCGCATCCGCTGCCACCCATCGTGCTGCCCGAGAGCCACCAGCGCACCACCTGGCTGAAGCTTGGCCTGTTTCTCGACGGCCTGGCCGACATGCAGGGCGACTGCATGTTCCTCGACCTCGACCTGCTGATCATCGGCGGGATGGACGAGTTCTTCGACTACATGCCCGGCAAGCGCTGCATCATTCATAACTGGGTGCAGAAGCAACTGGTGTTCAAGCGGCGCCCCGACATCGGCAATTCGTCGGTGTTCCGCTGGCGCGCCAACACCATGCAGTTCGCCGTCGACAAGTTCTACGGCGAGAAGGACTGGGCGCTAGCGAACTTCAAGCCGCCGCAGACCTACCTGACCTACGCGCTGGGCGAGAAGTACTGGTGGCCCGAGGAATGGGTGACCAGCTTCAAGCGTCACTCGGCGCCGGTCTTCCCGCTGAACCTGGTGCAGCCGCCCGTGCTGCCGAAGGACACCCGTATCCTGGTCTTCCACGGTCTGCCCGATCCCGACCAGGCACTCGGCGGTTACAAGGCGAAGCGCCTGCACCGCCGCACGCTGCCCGCGCCATGGATCGCCGACTACTGGTATGCGCCCGGGGAACGGGACTCGCTGGCCCGGTCATGATCCGCAAGATCAAGCGCGCGCTGGGCATCGACTTCTCGCTGAAGGCAGCGATGCGCAACCCGTCGATCTATCGCCGCCAGCTCGTCATGCCACGCATGAGCTTCCGCGAGCTGGTGCACCAGCGGCTGCACGACGGCCGCCCCGCCACGGTGGTGCAGATCGGCGCCAATGACGGCGAGACCAACGATCCCATCGGCGAACTGCTGCTGCGCTGCGCCGACCGTATCACCGCCGCCCTGCTGGTCGAACCGCAGCAGAAGGCGCATGCCCGCCTCGCCCGCCGCTATCGGGACATGGCGCAGGTACAGTGCCTGAAGGCGGCGATCGACTGGACCCCGGGGCAGCGCACGCTGTGGTCGATCGACCGCGCCCGCGCCGAAGCCCAGATCGGCCGCAAGGTCTCCGACGGCATCGCCTCCTTCTCGCGCGACCATGTCCTGGACGCGCTCTGCGCCCGCTCCGGCGACCTGGAGCGCGACGAGGCGGAGCGACTGCTGGCGCCGGAGGACGTGCAGGTCAAGACCATGCGCCAGGCGCTGACGGATGCCGGCATCGACGGCGCGCTGAACATCGTGCTGATCGATACGGAAGGCTTCGACGGCGAGGTCATCCGCATGCTGGCCGACCTCGACCTCTGGCCGGAGATCATCCAGTACGAGCACAAGCACCTCGACCGCGACGAAAGGCGGGAGATCGCCCGCCTGCTCTCGGGCCACGGCTATCGCCTGTGGGCCGATCACGCCGATGTCTGGGGACGCCGCGTCAGCGGTTAGGTCGGGCAGACCACCGCTCAGTCCGCGGCGTCGGTCAGCATCTTGACGGTCCGGGCTTCGGGGAAGCGCACGATCACGGTCGTGCCGTTGCCCTTGATGGAATCGATGGTCATGGTGCCGCCGTGCAGCTGAACCATCGACTTGACCAGCGGCAGGCCCAGGCCGGTGCCGCCATAGCGCTTGTCGTAGCTGTCGTTCAGCTGGACGAACGGCTCCATCGCCCGTTCGATGTCCTCGCGCTTCATGCCGATGCCGGTGTCGGCGACGACCAGCGCGATACGGCCATCGGGTTCCTTGCGGGCCGAGACTTCGACGCGGCCACCCGGCTCGGTGAACTTCACCGAGTTCGACAGCAGGTTGATCAGCACCTGGCGCACCAGCCGCTCGTCGGCATAGAGCTCGGGCATGTCTTCGGGCACATGCTGGGCCAGCGTGACCTGGCCGCGCGCGCCGGCGGGCTCCACGAACCGGACGGCGGCCGAGATCGCGTACTGCAAGTCGATCTCCCGCTCCTTCAGCTCCATCTTCTTGGACTCGATGCTGGAGTGGTCGAGCAGGTCGTTGACGAGGTTGAGCAGGTGCGTGCCGGCATCCTGGATGTCGCGGGCATATTCCTCGTAGCGGGTGTCGCCGAGCGGCCCGAAGGTCCGGCTGGTCATCAATTGCGAGAAGCCGATCACGGCGTTGAGCGGTGTCCTGAGCTCATGGCTCATGTTGGCGAGGAAGGACGACTTGGCCCGGCTCGCCGCCTCGGCCTCGGTCTTGGCGGCTTCCAGTTCGCGCACCGTGCGCTCCATGCGCTCCTTGTCGGCGCGGACCCGCAGGGCGACTCGGTTGTACTGCCGCGCCACCATCTCGACCTCGGACCCGACCTCGACCGGCACAGGGTCGGTCAGCCGGCCGGACTGGAAATGCTGCTCCATGGCGTCGACAAGATCGAGCGCGGCCGACGTGGCCTGGTGTTCCGAGATGTTGAGGCCCACCCGCTCTTCCTCCACCGTCGCCCGAAGGCGGACAAAGAGGGAGAGCAGCCGGATCATCACGAAGGAGACACCGAAGGCCCAGGCGCCGATGACCACGATGCCGAGCGCCTGGATCTGCAGTTGCTCCAGCCAGGGCTTGCCGGTCATTTCCGGATTGCCGAAGAAGGCAACGCAGAGCGTGCCCCAGATTCCGGCAACCAGGTGGACAGGGATCACGTTGATCGCGTCGTCGATCCTGAGCCGCGCGAGCAGGAACCCGGCCGGCACGACCAGGAAGCCGCCGACCGCACCGATCAGCGCCGCCTCCGACGATTCCACCACGTGCACGCTGGCGGTAATTGCCACCAGGCCACCGAGCACGCCGTTCAGCAGCGCGTCGACCGCGAGCTTGCGCTCCGCCAGCACCGCGGCGCCAAGTCCCCCCAGGCCACCGAAACAGCCGGCAAGCATGGTGTGCAGCACGATGGGCGCGACCTGGTCGTCCATGAACAGCGTCGATCCGCCGTTGAAGCCGATCCAGCCGAACCAGATGAACATCATGCCGAAGGCCGTCAGCGGCAGGTTGTGCGGCTGCGGCGGGCGGGTGCCGTTGGCGAAGCGGCCGGTCCGGGCGCCGATGACGAGAATGGCGGCCAGCGACGCCCAGCCCCCCACCGAGTGCACGACGGTGGATCCGGCGAAGTCGATGAAGCCACGGGCTTCCAGCCATCCGGCCTCGCCGCCGTTCATGCCGGCCCAGGCCCAGCCACCGGTGACAGGATAGATCAGCGCAGCGACCACCACCGAGACCAGCAGGTATCCGAGGAACCGGATGCGCTCGGCCACCGCGCCGGACACCAGCGTCACGGCGGTGCCACAGAACATGAGCTGGAACAGCTCGAATGCCGTCGCCCATCCGTTGTTGTCGCCCGAGACCGCGGGATCGGTCGGGCCGAACATCAGCAGGAAGCCGAAGGCCCAGAACAGCGCACCGGTGATGCAGAAGTCGACGACATTCTTCGCGGCAACGTTGATCGTGTTGCGGGCGCGAACGAAGCCGGCCTCCAAGGCGCAGAACCCGCCTTGCATCATGAACACCATGCCGGCGGCAACGACCAGCCAGGCGGTGTCAAGCAGGGTCGGCGCAGAACTCATCGCGGACACTCATGCGGAAAACAGTACGCTACATCATTGTCTTGGTTAGATTAACCAAAAGCTAACACAGACCGGGCATATTCGCTGTCACGTGCATGTCATCCATGTTGCACCTGCACGGCACGGCACGCGGATCGCGGCCATGACACCGGTTCATTTCCCCCGCCGCCCGCGGACCGTCCAGACCCGGCTTTCACAAGGTACCATCGTGTCAGACAGCACTTCCCGATCCATGACGGATATCACCGAAATCGAGCTTGCCACGGCAGAGATCGGTTCCATCGCGCCGCTGCTGGATACTGTCGGGATCGCCGTATTCGTGATCGGCGTCAGCCCGGCCGGGGAATTCGTGATCGACTATGTCAACCGCTACTATGAGGAGGCGTTCCGCGTCACCAACGACGCGCTCGCCGGCAAGCGGCCCGACGAGGTCCTTGAACCGGACACGGCGGCGTCGGTCGCGGCGAACTACCGTCGCTGTATCCGGAACGGCAAGCGCGTCCAGTACGACGAGGACATCCTGCTGCCGGACGGCCGGTTCTACTCGCGAACCGTTCTCACCCCACTCTCCGTTGACGGCAGGGTGGTGCGGATCATCGGTACGGCAGTGGACTTCACCGACCGGCGCAAACTCGAACTGGAACTGCAGACCGCCAGGGACCGTGCCGAGGTCGCCAACGATGCCAAGTCCACCTTCCTGGCCAACATGAGCCACGAGTTGCGGACACCGCTCAATGCGATCATCGGGTTCTCCGAGGTTCTGTCCGGCCAGATGTTCGGACCGCTCGGCAACGAACGCTATCGCGAATACGCCAGCGACATCAGCTTCGCCGGGCGGCACCTGCTGGACATCGTCAACGACCTGCTCGACCTGGCGCGGATCGAGAGCGGGCAGGTCGATCTCGAGGAATCCGAGGTCGACCCCGCCGAGTTCGCGCGGGAGATCGAACCGATCCTGCAACAGGGGGGACGCAAGGGTCCGGCCTTCCGCCTGGGCGATTTCCCCGCGGGCGTGACAGTCCGCATGGACCGGCGGCTGATGCGCCAGGCGCTGATCAATCTCGGTGCCAATGCCCGGAAATTCACGAAGGAGGGCGGCGAAGTGGTCCTGTCCGGCGATGCCCTTCCGGACGGATCGTTCTGCTTCTTCGTTTCCGATACCGGCAGGGGGATCGCCGCGGCCGACCTGCCGAAGGCACTGGCACCGTTCGGGCGGATCGAGTCGGCGCTCGATGGATCGACCCAGGGGGCCGGCCTCGGGTTGCCGATCACGCGCGCCCTGGTCGAGCAGCACGGCGGACGGCTGTTCCTGAACAGCACGCCCGGCGTGGGCACGACCGCGTTCCTGAGCCTGCCCGCCGACCGCGTGCGATCGTCGAGCGGAAGACCGGTGGAGCCAAGCATCGACGGTCTCAAGGAGATGTTCACGATCGACGGCATCGACCTGCCGGCAACCGCGATCGACATGGCCGGCGACGTTCTGGACCGCCTGCCGCTGGGCGCCATCCTGCTCGACCGCACCGGCCGCATCCTGCGCTACAACGCGACCGAGGCCGGGTTCACGGAAATGCGCATCGAGCGCGTGACCGGCCGTGACTTCTTCCGCGAGGTCGCGCCCTGCACCTTCACCGATGCGTTCTACGGCCGGTTCCGCCGTTCCTTCGAGGCCGACGCGCCCATCAGCCAGATTTTCAGCTACACCTTCAGCCTTCGCCGGCCCTGGAAGGTGCTGATCGAACTGCGCAAGGGCACGGAACCCGATACCGTGTGGCTGTTCATCCGCTGGGTCTGACGCCGGATCTCACTTGCTGGTCGCGCGATAGACGCCGTCCCAGTCTTCCGGCGGCGGATTGACCGCGTACTCGTCCAGCCGTTCCTGGTAAAGCTCCCAGAGGCCGGACCGCTCGGGCAGAATCTCCTTGCAGCGGTCCAGGTGGGCCTGCGCGTCGGCGAAGCGACGCTCCCGATAGGCCGCGATCAGCCCGTCAGCTTCCGGACGCAGCGCCTTGTAGGTGTCGGTCTGCGCATATTCCGGGCCGCCCAGGATGGTGAAGATGCGGACCGCCTCGTCCTTGCCCTTCACGGCGATGAGGTCGAGCTCGATGATGCCGAAGTCCTGCACGGTCTGCGCGGTGCTCTCGCCGATGACGTTGATGACGCCATAGCCCTTGGACTGGCCCTCCAGGCGGGAGGCGAGGTTCACCGCGTCACCCAGAACGGAGTAGTCGAAGCGCTGCTCCGACCCCATGTTGCCGACCACGCAGTCGCCGGTGTTCACGCCGATGCCGATGTTGATGGGGATGAACTTGCGGCCTTCCTGCTCGGCCTCGACCTTCAGTCGCTCGTTCAGCGCCACCAGCTCGGTCTGCATCAGCAGGGCCGACTCGCAGGCATGGCGCGGATGCTCGTTGTCGTTCAGCGGCGCGTTCCAGAACGCCATGATGCAATCGCCCATGTATTTGTCGATGGTGCCGTGATTGCCCATGATGATGTCGGTCATCGGCGTCAGGAACTTGTTGATCAGCCGGGTCAGGCCCTGCGGTTCGCCCTTGAAGCTCTCCGAGATCGGCGTGAAGCCACGGATGTCGCAGAACAGGAAGGTCATGGTCTTGGTCTCGCCGCCAAGGGTCAGGCGGCTCGGATCCTCGGCGAGCTGTTCGACCAGCGCCGGCGACAGGTACTGGGCGAAGGCGCCACGCACCTGCTTCTTCTGTTCCTGTTCGCGGGCGTACTTCTGGTAGGTCAGCAGCACGAACAGGATGAACAGCGCCACGACCGGGTTAAGGCCGCCGATCAGGATCGATTCGTAATTGTAGAGATACCAGCTGCCGCCCAGCAGGGTCAGGCAGAAGGGCACGAAGAACGCGACCGTGGTGAAGGCCGACAGGTTGGGCACAAAGGCAACCAGAACCAGTCCGGCGACCAGGATGACGAAGATCTCGATGGCACTGGCGATCGAGGGGCGGACGATGTAGTCCTCGTTCTCGATCATGTCGAGCAGCTGCGCATGCACCTCGACACCGGGCATGGCCCCCTCCAGCGGGGTCGCCCGGATATCCTTGAGACCCTCCGCCGAGGTTCCGACCATCACGTACTTGCCGTTGATGCGGTTGTAGAGCTCCTGGACCTTGGCCTGGTTCGCGGGATCGATCCTGATGATGTCCCTGGCCGAGATGTAGATGCTTGGCTCCATCCGCGAGAACCGGACCCAGAGAATGCCGTGCTCGTCGGTCGGGATCTTCAGGCCACCCTCCTTGACCTTCGAGCGCATTCGGATTTCGGATATTCCGGAATTCTCGTTGGCCTTCTGGATCAGGAAGCCCTTCTCGCCATGGGCGAGGCGCAGCATCTCGAGTGACAGCGCCGGGTAGACACGCTGTTCCTTCGGCTGGTTCGGCGGTCCGACGCGGATCATCGACGGGACGCGGCGGACGACGCCGTCCGAACTCGGGTCGATCGAGAAGATGCCGAAGCCCGGCGTCGCCTTCTGCAGGATCGGGTTGTTGTAGACCACGTCGGAATAGAGCGGCAGCCACTGGCTGCCCTGCCCGTTGATCTCGGCGATACGGGCCGACGGGGGCCATTCGCTCTCGCGTTTCACCTCGCGGAAATAGGCCGAACCGCCCAGCACCACCTTGGACTGGGAGATCACGCTCGCCAGGATCGCGTCGTTGCTCGGCAGCTTCGAAAGCGCTTCCGCCAGTTCCGGCGGCAGGGTTTCGGACCGGTTCGCGAACTCGGCCGGCGACAGCTTGTCGAGTTCGGGGAAGGTGATGTCGAAGCCGACGACCCGGGCGCCCAGCTGGTTCAGGATCTGGACCATCTTGGCCAGGTCGTAGCGCGACCAGGGCCACTGGCCGAGTTCGACCAGGCTCTCCTCGTCGATGTCGACGATGACCGTATGGCGCTGGGGCGGGACATAGGCATCGAACTTCTGGAACTGGTCGAACCAGACATTCTCGCGGATGAAACGGACCTGCGCCGGATCCCAGACCCGAAGCGCGACGAGCCCGGCGAGGACCAGGAAGGCCAGCCAGCGCCGTCCGAAGAATTTCATCAGCCTCTTCATCGTCCCCTCTCCCCTCGCCCGCCGGCGCCGCAGCGCGTCGCCTGGCCGGCACAGTTCCTATTCGATGATGATCCGGTGACTGAACCGCGCGCCATCCGAAACGGTGATCTGCCCGAAGCCCATCATCTTCAGCAAATCCAGGAAGGTGAAGATCTCGCTGACCTTCAGGTCGCGGAACAGCGGGGTGCCGCGGGCGATGGCGGTCATCTGCGCCAGCACCGCGCGCGCCTGGTAGAGCGTGCGGAAGCTGTTGTCGCCAGTGGCGACCAGCAGCAGCTTCTCGGCCTCCTCCCCCTTGGCGAACAGCACGTAGGTCGGCCAGTAGGACCGCTCCAGCTGTTCGCGGGCGAGGCCGGTGATAAAGGCCAGGCGCATGGCCCGGTCGGCCCGGTCCAGCACCTGCGCCCGGCTGCCATAGGTCTCCTCGGTCACCGGTCCCGGATAGTAGTAGCCCTCGTGCCGGTCATCGCCCGACTGGGCCAGGACCGGCATCGCCATCACCAGCAGACAGAGCATCAGGGCCGTGGTGCGCATCGTCGGATGATCCTGTTTCGCGCGACGGGTGGCAAGGGCGGTCCCGGTACTGGCCGTCACGCCCGCGAGCGCTATACTCCCCAACCATCAGGGGTCCGGGGTCCGGGTGGCGTCAATGGGTTTTGAGCGGGTCGCCTTCGTTTCGGCACCAACGCCGGGGGCGGAGGCAGCGGTGGCGCAGTTGCGCCAGCACTATCCGGAAACGCCGCTGGACAAGGCCGACGTCATCGTCGCGCTGGGCGGCGACGGCTTCATGCTGCAGACGCTGCACGACAACATGCGCCGCGACCTGCCGATCTATGGCATGAACCGCGGCACCATCGGCTTCCTGATGAACGAGTTCGTCGAGGGCGGGCTGTACGAGCGGCTCAACGGCGCGACGCTGGCGCAGATCCATCCGCTGCGGATGATCGCCGAGCCCGAATCGGGTGGCCGGCAGGAGGCGCTGGCGATCAACGAGGTCTCGCTGCTGCGACAGACCCGGCAGGCGGCCAAGGTGCGGATCGAGGTCGACGGTCGCGTCCGGCTCGAGGAACTGATCTGCGATGGCGTGCTGCTGGCGACACCCGCAGGCAGCACCGCCTACAATCTCTCGGCCCATGGCCCGATCCTGCCGCTGGATGCCGGCGTTCTGGCGCTGACGCCGATCAGTGCCTTCCGGCCCAGGCGCTGGCGCGGCGCGCTGCTGCCCAAGGGCGCCGAGGTCACATTCGACATCCGCGAGATCTACAAGCGCCCGGTCAGCGCCGTGGCCGACACCTTCGAGGTGCGCCACGTCCGGCGGGTGACGATCCGGGAGGCGACGGACGTGACCATGCGGCTGCTCTTCGATTCCGAGCACAGCCTGGAAGAGCGCATCCTGAACGAACAGTTCGTGCCATGAGCGACGCCGCCCGCGCGGCCCGGATTGCCCACGCCCTGCGTTATCCCTTCGATCCGCCTGGCCGGAGCTACCTGTTCCGGGACGGCACCATGCAGCCGCTTGATGCATTCGATCCCGCCGGCCGTCATGCCGTCGTCGCCTCCGGATCCAACGGCTCGCCCGACCGGCTCAGGGAGAAGTTCGGCGACACGGCGACCATCCCGGTCACCTTCGGGCACCTGCACGGACTGGTGCCGGTCTTCGCCGCGCGAATCACGTCCTACGGCTCGGTGCCGGCGACGCTGGCGCCGATCCCCGGGCGACGCGCCGGGGTGCACATCACCTGGCTGACCGACGCACAGATCGAGGTCATGCATGTGACCGAGGCGGTCGGGCGTGGCTATGGCTGGTACCGGCTGGACGGCTTCGCCCTGGACCATGAACCCTGGCCGCAGCCGGCGGAGATGTTCGCCTACATTGCCCTGCACGGCGCGCTGGCACCCGGCGGCGCCCTGCTGCCGCTGGAGGATGTCAGCCAGCACGAGGCGCAGGGCCACGTGCAGCGCGCCCACGGCAATGACGGGCACCTGCACGACTTCGTGGACCGGAATCTCACCGACCGCGACTACCGTGCCGGCGCCAACGAAAGCGCGGCCCGCCTGGCGGTCGAGGTCGCCCATCCGGGCCTGGTGCGACTGATCTGAGGCCGAAGCGCGCGCCTCAGGCCGGCAGGCGCACCTTCAGGCTGCTGATGCCGTGGATCAGGTTGGAATAGACCCTGACCGGCTCCCCCACCACCTCGATCACGGGGAACCGCGGCAGCGCCTCCTCCCACAGGATCTTCAGCTGCAGGTCGGCCAGCCGCCGGCCGACGCAATGGTGGATGCCGAAGCCGTAGGAGAGATGCTGGCGCGGTCGCTCCCGGTCGACGATGAAGCTGTCGGGGTTCGCGATCACCTCGTCGTCGCGGTTGGCCGAGATGTACCAGAGCACGACCTTGTCGCCCGCGCGGATCTGCTGGCCCCGGAACTCGACATCACGGGTCGCGGTGCGGCGGAAATGGCTGATCGGCGATTGCAGCCGGATGATCTCCGCCACCATCGACGGGACCAGCGCCGGGTTCGCGCGGACCTTCGCCACCTCGGCGGGGGAGTTGTGCATGAACCAGACGCCGCCGGACATGGAATTGCGGGTGGTGTCGTTGCCGCCGACGATCAGCAGCATGATGTTCCCGAGATACTCGTCGGGCGTCATGTTCCGGGTCGCCGGCGAATGCGCCAGCATCGACACCAGGTCGAAGCGTGGTTCCGCGTTCACCCGCTCGTTCCAGAGGCGGGTGAAGTAGTCGAGGCATGACTGCATCTCCTGGCGACGCTTCACCGGCGAATCGATGGGACCGCCGGCGCGGACGTCCACCGTCGAGACATCGGACCAGTAGGTCAGCAGGTGCCGGTCCTCCCACGGGAAATCGAACATGGTGGCCAGCATCTGCGTGGTCAGTTCGACCGAGACCCGCTCCACCCAGTCGAAGGTCTCGCCGCGCGGCAGGGCGTCCAGCACGGCGCAGGTCCGCTGCCGGATCGTGTCCTCCAGCCGCGCCAGGCTGGAGGGCGCGACGATGGGGCTGACGGCCTTGCGCTGGCCGGTGTGCCGGGGCGGGTCCATGGTCAGGAAGGCCGGCAGGCGAAACTCCGGCGGCACGTTCTGGATGGTCACGCCGCCGCGCACCAGGTCCGACGAGAACGTCTCCGTGTCCATCTCGATCTCGACGATGTCGCGGTATTTCGTGACCGACCAGTACGGCCCGTAGCGGCTGTCGCGGCAATAGTGCACCGGCGCGTCGCGGCGCAGGCGCGCGAACCAGGGCCAGACGGTGTCGTCCCGGAACCGGTCGGCGCGGCTGATGTCGATCCGGTCCAGCGGCGTGGCCGCGGCTTCCGCCACCGGGTCCATGCGTTCTGCTGCGTCCATGCGTTCGTCCTCCCCCGCATGCCGCAGGCCCTCCCCGGCGCCGGCATGTCTGATCGCGGGAGTATTCCACGGCGTCAGGGGCGGGTCGACCCGCCAGCCATGGTTGCAACGACCCTAGCGGCGGGCGCCCGGCTTGACGCGCGGTGCACGGCCATAGGCGAAGATCATCTTCTCGCGCAGCATCCAGTCATAGGCATCGCGGATGGCGAACTCCAGCGACGGCGGCTCGTAGCCCAGTTCGTCCCGTGCCTTCGTCGATTCGATCCGCGCCCGCCCCGTGACCATCTCGACCGCCTCGGGTGTGATCTGGGGCGGCTTGCCGCTCATCCAGGTCATGAAGGTCTCGATCCGGGCCATGAGCTTCATCAGCACGGTCGGGATCGGCCGCTTCGGCACCTTGGTCTGGTGCGCCATCCGGGCGACGGTCTGCACGAACTCCAGGAAGGTCGCGTGCGGCCCGCCCAGCAGGTAGTTCTCGCCGCACCGTCCCCGATCCACGGCAGCAATCATCGCCTTCGCCACCGCCTGGCCATGGGCGAAGCACCCGGCACCCGACGGCACGCCCGGCAGGGTGCCCGTCGCCGTCATCATGATCAGCTGCGCCCAGTTCTGCCGGTCGTAGCGGCCGACGATGTGCGACGGGTTCACGATCACCGCGTCCAGGCCCTGGTGGCGCACGGCCTCCAGCACCACCTCCTCGGCCTCGTGCTTGGAGCGCACATAGGGAATCCAGGAGCTGCCGCCGGTCTTGGGCGTCTCCTCGGAGACCACGCCGCTCGACCAGTCATAGACATTCCAGGTCGAGACATGGATCAGGCGGCGCGCGCCGCGCCGCAGCACGGCCTCCACGACATGCGCGGTGCCGTCCACGTTGACCCGGCTCTGCATCGCCTCCTGCCTGCGCCAGACCGACGTGTTGGCGGCGGTGTGGAACACGGCATCGCAGCCGAGCGGGATCGCCGCCTCGATGCTCTCCTCGTCCAGGATGTCGCCCACCGCCTGCTCGCAGTCGAAGCGGTCCAGGTCGTCATGGCGCAGGTTCTCGCGCCGCAGCGCGATCACCCGCCAGCCGTCGGCGGTGAGCTGCTGGACCAGGTTCAGCCCCAGGAAGCCGGTGGCCCCGGTGACGACGGCCGTTCTCTGCCCGCTCATGCGTGCCTCATTTCCAGATCGGCCGGCCGGAGCCCGGCAGGCCAAGGCGGGACCACTTTTCCGTCACCGCGTCGATCACGTCATCGGTCATGCGGATCTTCGTGCCCCAGTCGCGTTTCGTCTCCGGCGGCCACTTGTTGGTGGCGTCCAGACCGATCTTGGATCCCAGGCCATCCTCGGGCGAGGCGAAGTCGAGATAGTCGATCGGCGTGTTCTCGATGACGGTGATATCGCGCGCCGGGTCCATCCGGGTGGAGATCGCCCACATCACGTCCTTCCAGTCGCGGGCATTGATGTCGTCGTCCACGACGATGACCCACTTGGTGTACATGAACTGGCGCAGATAGGACCAGATGCCCAGCATCACGCGCTTGGCGTGGCCCGGATAGGCCTTGCGCATCGACACCACGGCGATGCGGTAGGAACAGCCCTCGGGCGGTAGCCAGAAGTCGGTGATCTCCGGGAACTGCTGGATCAGCAGTGGCACGAAGACCTCGTTCAGCGCCTCGCCCAGTACGCTGGGTTCATCGGGCGGCCGGCCGGTGAAGGTCGAGAGGTAGACCGGGTCCTTGCGCCGGGTGATCGCCGTGACGGTGAACACCGGGAACTTCTCGACCGCATTGTAATAGCCGGTGTGGTCGCCATAGGGCCCCTCGTCGGCGTAGTCGTCCAGGCTGACATGGCCCTCCAGCACGATTTCGGCCTCGGCCGGCACCTTCAGCGGCACGGTCTGGCAGTCGACCAGTTCGACCTTCCTTCCCCGCAGCAGACCCGCGAACTGGTATTCCGACAAGGTGTCCGGGACCGGCGTCACGGCGGCCAGGATGGTGCCCGGATCGGCGCCGATCACGGCGGCGGCCGGCAGGGGTTCGCGCTTCCCGGCTGCCCAGCGCCGGTGATGCTGCGCGCCGCCGCGATGCTTCAGCCAGCGCATGATGGTGCGGTTCCGGCCGATCACCTGCATGCGGTAGATGCCGAGGTTGAAGTCGTCCTCCCGCGCGCCCGACGGTCCCTTCGTCACCACCAGCGGCCAGGTGATCAGCGGCGCCGGCTCACCGGGCCAGCAGGTCTGCACCGGCAGTTGGCCGAGGTCGACCGCGTCGCCGGTCCGGATGACGTCGTGCACCGGACCCCAGCCCAGGGTCTTCGGCCGCATGGCCATGACCGTCTTCAGGATCGGCAGCTTGTCGATGGCATCGCGCAGGCCCTCGGGCGGCTCGGGCTGGCGCAGGAAGGCCAGCATCTCGCCGACGGCCCTGAGTTCTTCGGGCTTGCGGCCCATGCCCATGGCGACGCGGTTCACGGTGCCGAACAGGTTGACCAGCACCGGCATCGCCGCCCGATGCCCGTCCGGCCCGACCGGGTGTTCGAACAGCACGGCAGGTCCACCCTCGGCCAGCAGCCGGGTCTGGATCTCGGTCATCTCCAGCACCGTGGAGACCGGCTCGCTGACCCGGACCAGTTCGCCGGCGGCCTCCAGCCGGGCCATGAAATCGCGCAGGGAACGGTCGGTCATGTCACGTCCCTCGGCATCGGACGCAGCAGTTCGTCCTCGCGGCGATATGGCAGGAAGCCGATGCGCTGGTACATCGCCAGCGCGGCCGGGTGATCGGCGGAACAGGTGTTGACGGTGACGCTGCCGGGACTGCGCGACCACAGCGCGTCGACGGCCCAGTGCAGGAACCAAGGCCCGAGCTTCATGCCCACGAACTCCGGCATCAGCCCGAAATAGGCGAGGTCCGCCTCGTCGGGCAGGCCACGGAAATCCAGCTCGGCATAGCCGGCGGGCGTGCCGCGGACATAGAGCACGTAGATCTCGACCGAGGGCTCGTGGATGACGAGTTCCAGTTCCTCGTCCGACCAGTAGCGCCGCCGGGTCCAGAGCCACGGCCGGCCAACCGTGTTGTAGAGATAGCGGTAGAAGTGGACCGGCGGGGCCTCCGCCCGCATCAGCGCGTGTGGAATCAACGGCGGCGGCGGTGGCGGCCGCCGGGGCGGTCCGTCCATGCGCAGGTAGGTGACCTTGACCGGGATCGGTTCCTCGTCCGGCGCATCCGACATGGCGCTAGCGTTCGACCGGCGTGTCCTGCCGGCCGCCCCATTCGGTCCACGAGCCGTCATAGACGGCGGTCTGGCGGTGACCAACCAGGTGCAGGCCCAACGCCAGCACGCACGCCGTGACACCCGACCCGCAGGAGGTCACGACCGGCTGCTTCATGTCGATGCCGGCGCCCTCGAACAGGCTGCGCAGCGTGTCGGCGTCCTTGAAGGTGCCGTCCGGCTTCAGCAGGTCGACATAGGGCAGGTTCAGGCTGCCCGGGATATGGCCGCCCCGCAGGCCCTGCCGCGGCTCCGGATCGGTGCCGGTGAAACGGCCGGCGCTGCGCGCGTCGAGCACCTGCTCGCGGTGCGAGGTGACGTTGGCGGTCATCTGCTCCAGGTCGCGCACCAGGAAGCTGTTGAAGCGTGCGGACAGGTGCCGTTCGCGCGGCAGGTCCGGCAGGTTGTCGATCGGCCGCTCCTCGGCCTTCCACTTCGGCAGGCCGCCGTCCAGCACCGAGACATCCTCGTGGCCGAAGACGCGGAACATCCACCAGACGCGCGAGGCCGCCGTGCAGCCGGTACTGTCATAGACCACGATGCGCACACCGTCACCGAGTCCCAGCTTGCGGCAGCGCGAGGAGAACTTCTCGGCCGACGGCAGCATGTGCGGCAGCGGGTTGTCGGTATCCGCGATCTCGTCGATGTCGAAATAGACTGCACCGGGGATGTGCTCGGCCCGGAACTCGGCCTTTGCATCGCGGTTCAGGTGCGGCATGTGCCAGGAGGCGTCGACGACGCGCACGTCCGGTGCCTGCAGGTGACGGCCCAGCCACTCGGTCGAGACCAGGGACTGCGGATTTGAGTAACCCATACGCGATTGTTCCTTGCTGTTCCGCGCCGTCAGTCGGCGAAGACGATGCTGACCCGGCGGTTGAGCCGCCCCTTCTTCTCGATCTTGCGCACCTCGACCCGGCCGATCTCGCCGGTCCGCGCGACATGGGTGCCGCCGCAGGGCTGCAGGTCCTGGCCCGCGACCTCGATCAGGCGGACATGGCCGGCACCGGTCGGCGGCTTCACCGACATGGTCTTCACCAGGTCGGGCTTCGCGGCCAGTTCGTCATCGGTGATCCAGCGTGCGCTGACGGCATCGTCGCGGGCGATCAGGTCGTTGAGCCGCGCGCTGACCTCGTCCTTGTCGGGTGTCTCGGCCATGTCGAAATCCAGCCGCCCCTTGTCGGCGCCGACCTGGCCGCCGGTCACGGGAAACGGCAGCACGGCGGAGAGCAGGTGCAGGCAGGTGTGCATGCGCATGTGCGCGTGGCGCCGCTCCCAGTCCAGCGTGGCAATGACCTTCGTGCCGGGTGCCGGCGCGGTCTCGCCCTCGGCCGGGACATGGACCACCTCGTCCGGTCCCTCCCCCTTCACGGCGGTGGCGATGCGGACGGTGGAGCCGTCGGCAAGCCGCAGGCTGCCGCTGTCGCCGGGCTGGCCGCCGCCGGTCGGATAGAACACCGTCCGGTCCAGCACGATGCCGCCCGTGTCGTTGACCGACAGCACGGTCGCCTCGCAGGACTTGAGGTAGGCGTCGTCGCGGAACAAAAGCTCGGTCATGTCCACCTTCGGGGCTATGGCGCGCCCCTCGGGATTAGTCCAACCAGGGCGGCGTCGGCAAGCCCTTCTCGCGCAGGAAGGCCGGGTTGAACAGCCGGCTGAAATAGCGCTGTCCGCCGTCGCAGAGCACGGTGACGATGGTGTGGCCCGGCCCCAGCTCCTTTGCCAGCCGGATCGCGCCGGCAACGTTGATGCCGCTGGAGCCGCCAAGGATCAGGCCCTCGTACTGCGCCAGGTCGAAGACCGTGCGGACGACCTCGTCATCGCCGATGCGCCAGGGGAAGTCGACCGTCAGCCCTTCCAGGTTCGCGGTGATGCGGCCCTGGCCGATGCCCTCGGTGATCGAGCTGCCCTCGGCCTTCAGTTCGCCGTGCGCGTAGTAGTTCCAGAGCGCCGCGCCATGCGGGTCGGCCAGGCCGATCTTCACGTCCGGGTTCCGCTCGCGCAGCGCCATCGCGGTTCCGGCCAGCGTGCCGCCGGTGCCGACCGCGCAGATGAAGCCGTCGACCTTGCCGCCGGTCTGGGCCCAGATCTCCGGACCCGTGGTCTCGTAGTGGCCCTGGCGGTTGGCGACATTGTCGAACTGGTTGGCCCAGATCGCGCCGTTCGGGTTGGTCTGCGCGATGTCGCGGGCCAGCCGGCCGGAGACCTTCACGTAGTTGTTGGGGTCCTTGTAGGGGACGGCCGGCACCTGGCGCAGATCGGCGCCGCACATGCGCAGCATGTCCTTCTTCTCGTCGGACTGGGTGTCGGGAATGACGATGACGCAGCCATAGCCGCGGGCCGCCGCGACCAGCGCCAGGCCGATCCCGGTATTGCCGGCGGTGCCCTCGACAATGACGCCACCGGGCTGCAGCAGGCCGCGCGCCTCGGCGTCGTTCACGATGGCCAGCGCCGCGCGATCCTTCACCGAACCACCGGGATTGAGGAATTCCGCCTTGCCCAGGATATCGCACCCCGTCTCGGCCGATGCCTTGCGCAGCCGGATAAGCGGCGTATTCCCGATTGCCCCGATGAAGCCGTCCCGAATGTCCATTTCCCGCCCGTAAATTATTTGCCAACCCGTTCCGGACCGGCATTTAGGGCACGGCGCGATGCAGGTAAAGGCCTTCCGCTCAGCCTACACGTCGCACGCTGCGGCCGCGATGCACGATGCGCGCATCGGGCAGGCTGAGAATGGCCAGCGTGCCCTCGCCCGGCCTGCTGTCCAGCCGCAGGCCGCCGCCGTGGCGCTCGGCCAGCACGCGCGACAGCGGCAGGCCCAGACCGGTGCCGTCCCGCGCCTCGGCCAGCTGGGCGTTCACCTGGCCGAACGGCTCGAACGCCTTCTCGATCTCGGCGGTGGTCATGCCGATGCCGCTGTCGGTCACCACCAGCTCGACGGCGTTCGCCGCCGGCCGCACCTCCAGCACGATCCGGCCGCCGGGCTCGGTGAACTTGACCGCGTTGGACAGCAGGTTGAGCAGGATCTGCCGCACGCGCAGACGGTCGACACTCAGCACCAGGCCACCGTCCGGCGCCACGACGTCCAGGCGCAATCCGCGGCGCCGCGCCCGCTCGGCCATCAGCCGCAGGCAGTCCTCGAACAGGGCCGACACGTCCACATCCTCGAACGACAGGTCCAGCCGCCCGGCCTCGTGTCGCGAGAGGTCGAGGATGTCCGAAATCAGCTCGAGCAGGTGATTGGCGGAAAACCTGATGTCGCCGATATAGCCCTTGTAGCGCGGCGGATGCACCGGTCCGAAGGTGTCGAGCAGCATCAGGTCGGAAAAGCCGATCACGGCGTTGAGCGGCGTGCGCAGTTCGTGGCTCATCTGCGCCAGGAACTCGGACTTGGCGCGGCTGGCCCGCTCCGCCTCGTCCTTGGCGCGCAGCATCTCGGTCTCCGCGCGCTTGCGTTCGCTGACGTCCTGCAGCACGCCGTCGAAGACCGCGCGACCGATGGCGTTGAGCCGCGCCTTCACGTTCATCGAGATCCAGACAACGTCACCCGTGCGGTCCAGCACCCGGAACTCGGTCCGCCAGGCGACCTGTGCGTGATCGGCCTCCTGGAAGCGCTTGCGCAGCATCTCCCGGTCCAGCGGATGCACCCGCGCGAGCAACGGTTCGACCGAGCCGGTCAGTGCGGCCGGCTCGACATGCATGAGTTCGCGGATGCCCGCGCTCCAGTAGGTGAAGTCGAAATGTCCGTCGGCCTGCTGGTGGCGCTGGAACACCGCGCCCGGCAGGCGCTCGGCCAGGCGCTCGAAGCGTTCCTCGGTCTCCCGCAGCTTCAGTTCGTGCCGCATCATCTCGGTCAGGTCTCCGATCACCAGCAGCAGCGAGCCGTCATCCATGCGCCGCACGGTGACGCGGATCCAGTGCGTGCCGCGGATGCGGAACAGCCGCGCGCCGGAGCGCAGGCGGAGGAACCGTTCGACCTCGCCGACGAACTCCTGCCCGGTCAGGCCGTCCTCTGTGCGGCCGCCATAGGCCGCGACGATGCGGACCAGGTCGACCAGGTCCAGTCCGCCGCCGACCCGCTGCGCGATCTCCGGGAACATCTCGCGGAAGCGTCCGTTGACCATCACCAGCCGGTCGTCGACATCGAACAGCAGGATGCCGTCACCGACCGCCGACAGCACCGACGACATGTGCATGCGCATCTGCTCCATGTCGCCGAAGACCGGGATATCGCGCCCGCGCCGCAGGACGCCGACCGCGCCTGTGGCGGTCAGGCCGCAGACGCCGCCGCAGAGCGCCATCAGCCACAAGGCGCTGACGGTGGTCAGCTCGGCGAAGCGCGCCCCGACAAAGACGGTCAGCGACCCGCCGATGGCGGCGAGCACGGTATATGTGGCAGGATTGGTCCTGGCGTAGACGGCCAGTTCGAGCGACCAGCCACGAAACCTCTCCACCATCCTTCGCATCACCGGCCGCATGCCACCTGCCAATTCGTACTGCGCCGGACCGGTTATCCACAGGGGCGGTCGGCCCATTCGACACGGTAGATCAGCAGGATGACCGTCAGTTTTCAGTTTTGTGACGCGACCTTGACCTTTTCGTACGCGGCGAGCGCGCGGTTGCGCGCGGTGGCATGGTCGACGCATGGAACCGGATAGGTCCTGCCGGGAACCACGCCCGCTTCCGACAGCACGGTGGCCGGTGCGGTCCATGGCGCATGGATGTAACGGTCGGGCAATCGCGCCAGTTCCGGCACCCAGCGCCGGACATAGGCGCCTTCCGGATCGAAGCGCTCGCCCTGCTTGACCGGGTTGAAGATGCGGAAGTACGGCGCGGCATCAGCGCCGGAGCCGGCCACCCACTGCCAGCTTGCCGAGTTGTTGGCGAGGTCCGCGTCCACCAGGGTGTCCATGAACCAGTCCGCCCCCCGCCGCCAGTCGATGAGCAGGTGCTTGACCAGGAACGACGCGGCGACCATGCGCACGCGGTTGTGCATGTAGCCGGTGGTCCAGAGTTCCCGCCTGCCGGCGTCGACCAGGGGATAGCCGGTCCGCCCGCGGCACCAGGCCCGGAAGCCGTCCGCGTCGTCAAGCCAGGGAAACGCGTCGAAGGCATCACGCCAGTTCCGCGCCGGCAGGTCGGGAAAATGGTACAGCAGGTGATGGCTGAATTCCCGCCAGACCAGCTCGGCGCGGAACTTCGCGGTCCCCTGCACGCCCGCAGCCTCGGCATGGCCGATGGCATGCCAGACCTGCCGTGCGCTGATCTCGCCGAAATGCAGGTGCGGCGACAGGCGCGACGTGGCTTCGATGTCGGGTCGGTCGCGCTCGCGGGCATAGGCCGGCAGTCGCTCGTCCAGAAACGTCGCCAGCCGCGCCGCCGCGCCCGCCTCTCCCGGCCGCCAGGAATCGCGCAGACCGCCGGCCCAGTCGGGCCTGACCGGCAGCAGACCCCAGGTGCCGGGATCATCGCTCGCCGGCCAGGTCGCCGGCGGCGTCAGGGACTTCGGTGCGGTGAACGGCGAGTCGGGACCCGGCGCCGCCAGGCATGCCTTCAGGAACGGCGTGAAGACACGATACGGACCGTCGGCCCCGGTGCGGATGCTCCAGGGCTCGAAAGCCAGGTTGCCCGGGCAGCTCGTGACCGCAATGCCATCATCGGTCAGGCGTGTCTTCAGTGCGCTATCGCGTGCGATGTCTGCGGGATCGTAAAGCCGGTTCCAGCAGATCTGCGCCGCACCGGTCTCGCGCAGCAACGCGGAAATGACGTCGCCGGCCGCGCCGCGCCGCAGCACAAGGCGCGAGCCGAGCGCCGCGAGATCCTTCGCCAGAGCGGCAAGGGAGCCATGCAGCCACCAGCGGCTGGCGCCACCCGTCGGCGACGGCCCGTCAGGGCCGTCGTCGAGGATGTAGAGCGGGAGGACCGGCCGGCCGGAAGCAATTGCCGCATGCAGCGCGGGATTGTCAGCCAGCCTCAGGTCGCGCCGGAACCAAATGATGACGGGTGACGCGGCCAGTGTTTCCTCCCGGATGGACTACACGATCGTGGCGCGGACCTCGCCCAGCACGTCGTGGGAATAGACAAGCTCGCTGCCTACGTCCGGAAACTGGGTACGGATCACGGCACCGGTCAGCACCCACTCGCCCTGCTTCAGCGTGATGCCGTGCGCGGTGAGTTCGTTGGCGAGGGTCAGCAGGCCGTTGAACGGATGTCCCATGGCGTCGGAGCCCACACCTTCGCCGACCTTCTCGCCGTCAACGACCAGCGACGCCGTGGCTGTCGACAGGCTGCCCCAGTCCTCAAGCTGCACCGGCTCGCCGATCACGATGCCGGCGTTCCAGGCGTTGTCGGCCACCAGGTCGAAGGCACTGAGCCCATGATAGTCGGCATGACGGTCGTCGACGATCTCGAAGGCGGCGGACACGCAATCCACGGCCGCGATGATCTCCGCTTCGGTATAGGGCTCGTCCGACGGCGCCAGGTCGCGCGACAGGCGCACGGCCACCTCGCACTCGACGCCCAGCCGGCCATAGAGGCGTGACTTCACCCGTGCCGGGCTGGTCAGCAGCCTGTCGGCGATGATGGCGCCACCGACCGGGCGGTCGATGTTCACGAGTTCCTGCATCTTGCGGGCGCTGAGCGCGATCTTGTGACCCAGCGGCTGCAGACCGCGAAGCCGGAAGCGGCGTACCAGGGCCTGCTGGACCTTGTAGGCGGCTGCCAGACTGTCGGGGGCAAGCTTCTCGGGCAGCGGCTGATAACGCGCCAGGCGCGTATGCATGTCGTCAAGCCAGAGGGCAGCCTGTTCGGTCAGAAGGGTATCGGTCATGGGCACCTCCAGATTTTGCCGGTTCGGGAATCCGCTCGGAAAACGGAGACGCGCATTTTCATCGCAAGCCCGACAGGGGCTCGCGATCCGGGCCATGTCATGGGAACGGCGGGAATCCGCCGGCCCGGCGTCGTGCCGGGCGAATGTCGGCACGAACGCGTCGTCCGTCACCGGAACGGACGCAAAATGCCCGGCCCGGGGCGGGCCAGACAGAAATCAGTCGGCGGCGTCTTCCGCCGGAACAGCACGCGGCTCCGGACGATCATCCGGGGCTGCCTCGGCACCGGCCTCGCCTTCGCCACGCGGGCGGCGCGGTCGGCGGCCACGCGTGCGGCGGACCATCCGCTCCAGGCCGGCGGTCTCGGACTCCGGCCCCTCGCCGACCGCCGCGACCGCCGGGTCGATATCCGGCTGCGGCAGCTGCGAGGGATCGACCGCTTCGACCGGCGCGGGCTGCGCGCGCGGCCGGCGCGGCTCTTCCGCCTGGCTGTCGTCGCGACCGCGGCGGTAGTCGTCCGCCTGGTCCTGATCGCCCGAGTCGTCGTTGTCGTCGTCATCGGACTGGTCCGATTCGCCCGACTGGCCCATCTGCTGACGTGCCTGCTGCTGGGACAGCATGATGCGGTAGTAGTGTTCGGCGTACTGCCAGAAGCCCTCGGCCGCGATCGGATCGCCCGAGGCCTGCGCGTCACGCGCCAGCTGGCTGTACTTCTCGTAGACCTGGTTCGCGTTGCCGCGGATCTTGCCCTCCGGACCGTTGCTCTCGTAGCTGCGGTTCGGATTCGGGGCACGCCGGTTCGGCCGGCCGCGCGCACGCTTGTTGTTCGGTGTTCTCATTCGTTCCGCCAATGATCTGTCCGGCAACGCGGCTGCGGTCCTGGCCGCAACCCATGAACACGCCTCAAGGCGTCCATCATGTATGCTTGGGGGCCATCGCCACGTCCGGTGTCCGGAAGCGTGCGCGGCTGCCTTGATCCGGAACCTAAGACTTAGATTTCGACATTCCAAGCATTTTTTTGCCGCCGGCCCATGCAAGGGCCAGTGCGCGCAGGTGCCCGCCGAGGTCGCGGACCCGTTCCCGAACCACCATTCCCGCGTCAGCCGCAAGGTCGGCGAGTGCGGCGGACTGTCCGGCGCCATGTTCCAGCACGACCACGCCGTCCGCTGACAGGTGGCCGGGCAGCCCGCGCAGGATGGCGCGATAGCAGTCCAGCCCGTCCGGTCCGCCGTCCAGGGCAAGATGCGGATCGAATCGCCGGACCTCCGGCTCCAGCGTCGCGATCTCGCCGGCCGGAATGTAGGGCGGGTTGGAAATCACCAGGTCGAAGACGCCTGCTACGGCGTCAAACCAGTCGCCGGCAATGAACGCCGCGCGTTCCGCAAGTCCAAGGTCGGCCGCGTTTGCCATGGCCGTCGCAAGGGCTTTGCGGGACCGGTCAACGCCGGTACCGGTGGCCAGCGGGCGCTCGGCCAGCAGGGTGAGCAGCAGGCAGCCGCTGCCGGTCCCGAGGTCCAGCAGGCGTGCGGGGCGGTCGGCGGGCAGCAGCGTCAGTGCCAGGTCCACCGCCGCCTCGCTGTCGGCGCGCGGGTCCAGCACGTCGGGCGTCACGCGAAAGGTCCGCCCGTAGAACTCGCGACGGCCGGTAATGCGGGCGACCGGCTCGCGGTCCAGCCGGCGTGCCAGCATGACCTCGAAGGCCGCGACGGCTTCCGGCGCGACCGCTCGCAGGGAGCCGGGCAGCAGGCTCGACGGGTCGGCGTCCAGCGCAGCACCGAGCAGCACGCGTGCGTCCAGCCGGGCGGTCGGGATGCCGGCGGCGGTCAGGCGCCGTGCGGCGGCGTCGAGCAGGTCGCCGGCGCGGGCGGCGTCAGCCATGCTCGCCCAGCGCGGCCAGGCGCCGCGCCTGGTCCTCGGCGATCAGCGCGTCGATGACATCACCAAGCGCATCGCCGGCCACGATCTCGGGCAGCCTGTAGAGCGTCAGGTTGATGCGGTGGTCGGTCACCCTTCCCTGCGGGAAATTGTAGGTGCGGACCCGTTCGGAGCGGTCACCGCTGCCAACCTGCTGGCGCCGGTCCGCGGACCGGGCGTCGGCCAGCCGCTGCCGTTCGGCCTCGAAGAGGCGGGCCCGCAGCACCTTCATCGCCTTGGCGCGGTTCTTGTGCTGGGACTTCTCGTCCTGCTGGATCACCACGATGCCCGTCGGCAGGTGGGTGATGCGGACGGCGGAGTCGGTGGTGTTGACCGACTGCCCGCCGGGTCCGGAGGAGCGGTAGACGTCGATCCGCAGGTCCTTGTCGTCGATCTGCACGTCGACTTCCTGCGCCTCGGGCAGCACCGCAACCGTTGCCGCCGACGTGTGGATGCGCCCGCCGGATTCGGTCTGGGGCACCCGCTGCACCCGGTGCGTGCCGGATTCGAACTTCAGCCTGGCAAAGACATTGGTGCCGGTGATCTCCGCCGTGCCTTCCTTCAGGCCGCCGAGATCGGTCTCGCTCAGGTCCATCACCTGGAAGCGCCAGCCCTGCAGCTCGGCATAGCGCTGGTACATGCGGAGCAGTTCGGCCGCGAACAGCGCCGCCTCGTCGCCGCCCGTCCCGGCCCGCACCTCCAGGATGGCGCTGCGGGCGTCGGCCTCGTCGCGCGGCAGCAACTGAACCAGCAACTCGTGCTCGACGTCGGGACGCCGTTGGGCGAGTTCGTCGAGTTCCGCTTCGGCCAGTTCCCGCATCTCGCGGTCGGTCCCGGCATCCGCCATCATCGTCCTCAGGCCGGCGATCTCGCGATCCAGTGCCTCCAGCCGGTCCATCGCCTCGACGACCGGTGTCAGTTCGGCATGTTCGCGCGACAGTTCGGCGAAGTCCCCCCGATCACCGCCGCCGGCGGCCAGCAGGGCCTCAAGCTCGTCGCGCCGCGCCTTGACCCGGCGCAGCCGGTCATGGGGTATCACACGCGGCTTCCCGTGTAGCCGGACAGCGCGTCGACCAGGGCGTCGATGGCGACCTCGGACTGGCTGCCGGCGCCAAGGTCGCGCAGCTGCACCACGCCGCGGCCCAGTTCGTCATCGCCGAAGATCAGCGCCACCGCGGCGCCGATGCGGTCCGCACGCTTCATGCGCTTGCCGACATTGCCCTTGAAGGCCTGCTCGACCACGAAGCCGGCACGCCGCAGGGTCTGGCCGATGGCCAGCGCGGCACGATCGGCCGCATCGCCCACGGGGACCAGCGCAACCGGCTTCGGCGCGGCCTCGGCAATACCGGACAGCATTGCCAGCCGTTCAACGCCACCGGCCCATCCGATACCGGGTGTGGCGGGGCCACCGATCTGCTCGATCAGCCCGTCATAGCGCCCGCCGGCCAGCACGGTGCCCTGGGCACCCAGCATGTCGGTCACGAACTCGAAGGCGGTGTGGGTGTAGTAGTCCAGGCCGCGCACCAGCCGGCTGTCGACGTGGTAGCGGATGCCCAGCGCGTCCAGGCCGTCCAGCACCTCCGCGAAGAAGTCCTTGCTGGCCTGGTTCAGGTAGTCGCCGAACTCCGGCGCCTCGGCCACCAGCTCGCGGTCGCCGGCATCCTTGGAATCGAGGATGCGCAGCGGGTTGCGACCCAGCCGTGCCAGGCTGTCCTCCGACAGGCGATCCTTCACGCCGGTGAAATAGGCCACCAGCGCCTCGCGATAGACGCCGCGGCTCTCCGGGTCGCCCAGCGTGTTGATGTGCAGCACCGTCGAATCGAGGATGCCGAGGGCACGCAGGATCTCCGCGCCGACCGACAGCACCTCGACGTCGGCCGCCGGCTCCGGCGCGCCGATGATCTCGACGTCGATCTGGTGGAACTGGCGCTGGCGGCCCTTCTGCGGCCGCTCGTAGCGGAACATGGGACCAGCGGCGAAGGCGCGGAACGGCACCTGCTGGGACAGGCCGTTGGTGATGAAGGACCGGCAGATCGCCGCGGTGTATTCGGGCCGGAGGGTCAGCGACTCCCCGCCCCGGTCCTCGAAGGAATACATTTCCTTCGACACCACGTCCGAGGTCTCGCCCATGGAACGCGCGAAGATCTCCGTGAACTCGAAGATCGGCGTCGCCATCTCGCGATAGCCGTGGGTCAGGGCCACCTTGCGCGCGGTCTCGATCACGGCCCGGTGGCGGGCGAAATCGTCGGGCAACAGGTCATGGGTGCCCCGAACGGGCTGCGTCTTCGCCATTGGTCTTCTTCTTGTGTCCGTGGGCGCGGGCGCCGGCGGTCAGTCGTCGCCGGCCGCGGCCTTCGCCGGTTCGGCATCCGCGTTCGCGGCATCGATCGCCGCCGCCTTGCGCTCGACCAGCTGCACGATGTGCTCGACGATGCTGTCGTCGTCAATGTTGTGATCGGCCACGCCGCCGACATAGACCTTGTGATGGCGTCCCTTGGAGCCGCCGGTCAGGCCGATATCGGTCTCCCGCGCCTCGCCGGGGCCGTTCACCACGCAGCCGATGATCGACAGCGACATCGGCGTGGTGATGTGTGCCAGCCGCTCCTCCAGCACCTCCACCGTCTTGATCACGGGGAAGGCCTGGCGCGCGCAGGACGGGCAGGACACGATGGTGACGCCGCGCCGGCGCAGGCCGAGCGACTTCAGGATCTCGAAGCCGACGCGCACTTCCTCGACAGGCTCGGCCGACAGCGAGACCCGGATGGTGTCGCCGATACCGGCCCAGAGCAGCGAACCGATGCCGATGGACGATTTCACCGTGCCGCCGATCATGCCGCCGGCCTCGGTCACGCCCAGGTGCAGGGGATAGTCGCAGGCCTCGGCCAGTCCGTGATAGGCGGCGACGGCCAGGAACACGTCGGACGCCTTCACGGAGATCTTGAACTCGAAGAAGTCGTTGTCTTCCAGGATGCGGGCATGGTCCAGCGCACTCTCGACCATCGCTTCCGGGCAGGGCTCGCCGTACTTCTCCAGCAGGTCACGCTCCAGGCTGCCGGCATTGACGCCGATGCGCATGGAACAGCCGTGGTCCTTGGCGGCCTTCACCACGTCGCGCACGCGCTCGGCCGAGCCGATGTTGCCCGGGTTGATGCGCAGGCAGGCCGCGCCGGCCTCCGCGGCCTCTATGGCGCGCTTGTAGTGGAAGTGGATGTCCGCGACGATCGGCACCTGGGCCGCGCGCACGATGTGCTTCAGCGCCGCCGTCGATTCCTCGTCCGGGCAGGACACGCGCACGATGTCGGCGCCGGCTTCCTCGGCCGCGCGGATCTGGGCGATGGTCGCCTGCACGTCGGAGGTGACGGTGTTGGTCATCGTCTGCACCGCGATCGGCGCATCGCCGCCGACCGGAACCCGGCCGACATGTATCTGGCGGGACTTGCGGCGGATGATTTCGCGATAGGGACGGACGCTCATGCTGGCGGTCCTTGCACTGTGGGTTGCGGCGATCAGGCGCGGCCTAACATGGCTGCGGCGACCGGTCCAATCAAGCCGGTGTCCGCGACCCCGCGTCGCGGTCCGGACATGGCCCGGTCGGGTTCAGTCGGCCTTCGCGGCCCGCGACAGCAGCACGGCCGGATCCAGTGCCAGCATGCGCGAGGAGTCGGCCAGGACCGAGACCGGGCCGATCACCTTGCCGTCGACGACCACTTCCAGCCCGTCGACATTGTCGCTCTGCAGGACAAGCCCCTCCAGGTTCGGGGCGCGATACTCGTCCCCGGCCTGCAGCACGCGATGCGGCAGCACCGTCCGGCCGCCGGCCTGCTTGACCAGCACCTGGGCGCGCCCGGTGGCGCGGATGACAACGCGGGCATCGACATTGGCGATGCCATAGACCCGGGGCACGTAGTCGTCGCGCTGCACGGCGGCGGGAACCGGCGGCGGACCGGCCAGCGCGATCTGCCGCGGCTCGGCGATCTCGCTGGCGCTGAGCGCCGGAACCCCGGCGCCCTCCGTGGCGGCTGCCTGGCCGGTGGCGGCGGCCGGCGCTGACTGCGCGGCTTCGGCGGCGGCTTCAGTGGCCGGCGAATTCATGCTGGCGAGCGCGATCGGCGCCAGCGCACGCGGGTCCTGTTCCGCAGCCATCGCGGCACCTGGAACGGCCGTCGTGGCCGGCACTGCGGGGATGGCCATGGCCGGACGGGGGCCGCTGCCGCCGATACCCGGGTCGAGCGCGGCCTGCGGACTGTCGGCCAGCTGCCGCAGGAACCGCTCCGGCACTTCGGGGACCACCTCGACCAGCTGCTCGCCCTTGCGGTCATAGGCATACCAGCCGGCATAGACCACCGCCGCCAGCGCCAGCGCCACCAGCAGGGTCAGCGGGCCGGGGCGGCGGTTCTCGGACGGCGGGATCGGGAATTCGAGGCGGCGGCTGTGGCCGCCCGACGTGCCGGCCTCGTCCTTGAAAAGCTGCACGCAGACGTCGCCGTCCGCGCCCAGGAACTCGGCGTAGGAGCGCAGGAAACCGATGGCGTAGATGCGTCCCGGCAGGTCGCCGAAGCGCCCCTCCTCGATGGCGGCAATGTGAACCTTCCGGATGCGCAGGCGCTGGGCGACGTCATCGAGGTCGAGACCGAGACGATTGCGTTCCGCACGCAGTTCCGATCCGACACCGCGATAGCGGCTCTCCGGCGCTTCGCGTTCGGGATCCACGGCATGGATGTTCAGCCGGCGTTCCGACGCCAGCGCCTCATCCAGGACACGACGACCGCTATCGGGCATGACGGACAATTGCTCCCGAATGGTCCACATGGTCATTGCCGGTGCAAGGGCCGGGCGCACGGAACGGGCCATTACCGCACTGCACCGTTAATTCCGTCTTAGCGGAAAAGCGTGAAGTTTTGAAGGGGTTTCAACCCGGAAATCGCGAGAATTCCTGAACTTTTCAGATCGCGACGCCATGTTCGCCCGCCCAGGCCTCGAAAGCGGGCCGAAGGCTGCTGTCGTTGAATTCCATCAGGCGATCGATCTCCGCCGACAAGGCCCCGACGTCGAGCGAAAGCAGCATTTCCTTCACTGCGCCAATGGCCTTGGGTCGCATCGACAGACGACGGAACCCGAGCCCGATGAGTACCATGGCGTCCAGCGGGCTGCTCGCCATTTCGCCGCACAGGGTAAAGTCGGTGCTGTTGGCGGTACACTGGCGGCAAATACGCCGCAATGTTGACAGAAACGCCGGACTGAGCGGGTCATAGCGCCCCGACACCCGCGGGCTGCCCCGGTCGACGGCGTACATGAACTGCATCAGGTCGTTGGAGCCGACGGAGACGAAATCGACCAGCGGCAGCAGCGCCGGCAAGCGCCAGACAAGCGCCGGAACCTCCAGCATCACGCCGACCCGGATCCGGTCGGGAAGTGGCCGCCCCTGCCGGGTCGCCCAGTCGATCTCCCGCTGCAGCAGGCCGCGCGCTGCCTTGAACTCGGCGACGTCGGCGACCATCGGGAACATGACGTTCAGCTCGCGGCCGGTGCTGGCGGCCAGCAGCGCGCGGAGCTGCATGCGGAACAGGCCCGCATGGTCGAGCGAGATGCGCACCGCGCGCCAGCCCAGCGCCGGGTTCTCCTCCGGCTCGCGCTTCATGTACGGCAGCAGCTTGTCACCGCCGACGTCGAGGGTGCGGAACACCACGGGCCGGTGGCCGGCGGCGTCGAGGATGTTGGAGTAGTACCGTGTCTGCTCCTGCACCCTGGGCAGGCGGGAACGCACCATGAAGTGCAGTTCGGTGCGGAACAGCCCGACGCCGTCCGCACCGGTTTCCTCCAGATGGCGCATGTCGAGCAGCAGGCCGGCATTGCAGAGCAATTCGATCGTGACGCCGTCGCGCGTGATCGCCGGCATGTCGCGCAACTTGGACTGGCGGTCGCGCACCTGCTGGCGCACGGCCTGCAGGTCCCGGAAGGCCTCCAGCACGTCCGCGTCGGGGCGGACGAAGGCCTGGCCGTGTTCGCCATCGACGATGATCAGGTCGCCCTGGTCGATCCGGTCGATCGCCCCCTCGCAACCGCCGACGACCGGAATGTCGAGGGCCCGCGCGACGATGGACATGTGGGAGCCGACGGCCCCCTCCTCCAGCACCACGGCCTTCAGTCGCGACTGGTCAAAATCCAGCAGTTCCGCCGGCCCCATGTCGCGGGCCACCAGCACCACCTCGTCGGGCAGGTCGCGGCCGACAAAGCCGACGCCGGCGCTGAGGCGGTTGATCAGCCGGTTGGCAAGGTCTTCCATGTCCGCGAGGCGGGCGCGGAGATAGGGATCGGCGATCTCGCGGAAACGGGCGCGGGTCTGGTCATAGGCACGCTTCACCGCGGCCTCGGCGGTCAGGCCCGACTGCACGCCCTCGCGCATGCGCCGCTGCCAGCCCGGATCGTGGGCGAACATGCGGAAGGCTTCCATCACCGCGCGCGACTCGCCGCTGGCCAGTGCCGGCTGGGCCAGCATCTCGTCGATCTGGCTCTGCACGTCGGTGATCGCCGCCTCCAGGCGGTCGCTTTCCTCGCCGATGTCATCGGCGATGGTATGGGTAACCTGGATGCGCGGGGCCTGCAGCACCGCACGGCCGACCGCGACACCCTCGGCCAGGCTCCGCCCTGCGATACGGGTCGGGCGCGACGATGCACGCACGGTCTCGGCCAGGGCCTCCGGCGTCACCAGGATGCCCGAACCGATCATCTCGGCGAAGCCCATGGCGACGGTCTCGAGCGCCTCCAGTTCGTCGTCGGTGTAGTCGCGCGCCCGGACGTTCTGCACCACCAGCACGCCGACGACGCGGCCCGCATGCTGGATCGGCACACCGAGGAACGAGCTGTAGCGCTCCTCGCCCGTTTCCGGCCGGTATTCGAAGGCGGGATGGCCCTGGGCGTCGCGGGTGCGCAGCGCCGTGCCGCGCTCGGCGACATGGCCGACCATGCCGCGCCCGGCGGCGAGGCGGGTCTTGCCGATGGCCTCGCGGCGCAGGCCCTCGGTCTCGAACAGCTCGAGGTCGCCGTCAGCGCGCATCAGGTAGACGGAGCAGACCTCGGCGACCATCGTGGCGGCGATCAGCCGGACCACCTGCGTCAGCCGGGCCTCGGGGGCGTCGGCGCTCCGCATGATCTCCCGGAACCGACGGAGCAGGAGACGCGGACCGCTGAGCGCCCCGGCTGTCATGGCGATGTTGCTCCGTCGCGCCGCACGAGAGCCCTCCTCAGGCCGCGTCCAGACCGAAAGCCGTATGCAGCGCGCGCACCGCCAACTCGGTGTACTCGGCGCCGATCAGCACGCTGACCTTGATCTCCGAGGTCGTGATGACGTGGATATTGATACCCTTGTCGGCCAGCGCACGGAACATGGTGTTGGCGACGCCCACATGGCTGCGCATGCCGACACCGACGATCGAGACCTTGACGACATTCGTCGCCGAGGACAGCTCGCGCCAGCCGACAACGGCGCTGATGCCGTCCAGCACCTTGAGGGCGCGGTCCAGCTGGTCCCGGCTCACCGTGAAGGTGATGTCGGTCGCCGCACCGTCCTCTGAGATGTTCTGCACGATCATGTCGACGTTGATGTTGGCATCCGCCAGCTTGCCGAAGATCGTCGCCGCCACGCCGGGCCGGTCGGGCACCTGGCGCAGCGTGATCTTGGCCTCGTTCGGCGCATAGGTGACGCCGTTGACCATCTGCTGTTCCACGATTTCCTCCTCGTCCACCACCAGCGTGCCGGGCACGTCGCTGAAACTGGAGCAGACATGTACGCGCACGCCATGGTTCATGGCCAGTTCAACCGAGCGGGTCTGCAGCACCTTGGCGCCGAGCGAGGCCAGCTCCAGCATCTCCTCGTAGGTGATCTTCTCGAGCTTGCGGGCGTTCGGCACGATGCGCGGGTCGGCGGTGTAGACGCCGTCCACGTCGGTGTAGATGTCGCAGCGGTCGGCCTTCAGCGCCGCGGCCAGCGCCACCGCCGACGTATCGGAGCCGCCACGGCCCAGCGTCGAGATGCGGCCGTCCGGCGCCAGGCCCTGGAAGCCGGCGGCCACCGCCACCTGCCCCTCGCCGAAACGGCGGATCAGCTCGTCGGTCTCGATCTCCAGGATGCGCGCGGCGCTGTGGGCATCCGACGTGCGGATCGGGATCTGCCAGCCCAGCCAGGAGCGGGCGTTGACCCCGATGTCCTGCAGCGCCAGCGCCATCAGGCCGACGGTGACCTGTTCGCCGGCGGCCACGACGACGTCGTATTCGCGCGCGTCGTGCAGCGGTGCCACCTGCCGTGTCAGGTCCACCAGCCGGTTGGTCTCGCCCGACATGGCCGAGACGACGACACAGACCTCGTTGCCGGCGTCCACCTCGGTCTTCACGCGGGCCGCCGCACGCTTGATGCGGTCAACCTCGCCGACGGAGGTGCCGCCGAATTTCATGACGATACGCGCCATAGCTCAAGCCGGGATCGCCGGATGCCGGCTCCCGTCCCCTCATCTTCCGGTGGTCGGTTTCCTCTCATGAGGCTTGCGGCCTCAAGGGCGCACGTCTTAATTGGGCCGGAGGCTGCCCGCAAGGGTGCCCCCTGAAACAGCACGCGGCAAATCGACCGGCAGATGAACCAGACAGCGGACACGGACCGGGCGGCAGGCACCGTCGACCCGGCGGAAATCGAGCGGTTCCAGGCCATGGCCGAGACCTGGTGGGACCCGGACGGGCCGATGAAGCCCCTGCATCAACTGATGCCGGCCAGGCTGCGCTTCCTGCGGCAGGCCATCCTGGACCACACGGCCCGGACCGGCGACGGCGCGCGCCCGCTGGAAGGGCTTCGCATCCTCGACATCGGCTGTGGCGGTGGCCTGGTTTCCGAGCCGCTGACCCGCCTCGGCGCCAGCGTCACCGGCGTCGACGCGGCGGAGAAGAACATCGCCGCCGCCCGCGCCCATGCCGGGGCGGGCGGGCTGCGGATCGACTATCGCCACGGCACGGCGGAGGACCTGGCGGATACCGGTGCGCAGTACGACGTGGTGCTGGCGCTGGAGATCGTCGAGCACGTGGCCGATCTCGGCCAGTTCGTCGAGGCCCTGGCGCGGCTGGTCCGCCCCGGCGGGCTGGTGGTGTTCTCGACCCTCAACCGCACGCCCAAGGCCTGGGCGCTGGCCATCGCCGGCGCCGAGTACGTGATGCGCTGGCTGCCGCGCGGCACCCATACCTATGCGAAGTTCGTGAAACCGTCGGAACTGGCCGCCCGCTGTCGCGGCGCCGGCCTGCGTGTCACCGGCCTGACCGGGCTGGTGTTCAGCCCGCTGGCCGGCTGGAGCCTCAGCCGCACCGACCTGGACGTGAACTACTTCGCGACGGCGGTGCGCTGACCCCTCAGCGGATCCGCATTTCCGGGGCCAGCAGGCGGATGCGGCCTTCCTGCTCCAGCCGCCTTTCCACCGTCTCCAGGTCCGGCAACGGACCGGCGAGCATGGTCCGGGCTGCAACGAAGCCGCCCTCGGCCAGTTCGATCAGCCGTTCCCGCGTCGTGCGTTTCGGATAGTCGACCAGGTCCAGTTTCGCGTCCGCCGCGATGCCCAGCAGGTCGCGCAGTTCGTCCCCTGCCGTCTCGATGCCGCCCACGCGGTCGACCAGTCCCCGCTCGGCCGCCTGGTGACCTGACCAGATCCGGCCGCCGGCCAGTCCCTCGACGACCTCCGGCGCGAGCTTGCGGGCCTCCGCCACCATTCCGGTGAACTGGCCGTAGATGGCGTCGATGCGGGCGGCAAAGCGGGCGCGCTGCGCCGGGGTGAAGTCCTGGAACGGCGAGTAGATCGCCCCGTTCTGTCCCGCCGCCACGGTCTCGAAACGGATGCCGTAGTCCTCCAGCAGGCCGGCGACGACGATCTTGCCGCCAACCACGCCGATAGAGCCGGTGATGGTCGCCGCCTGGGCCACCACGCGGTCGGCGCCCAGCGCGATCATGTAGCCGCCGGAGGCCGCGACATCGCCCATGGAGACCACGACGGGCTTGTCGATGGCTTTCAGGGTCTCGCGGATGGCGTCCGAGGCCGCGACCTCGCCGCCCGGGCTGTCGACGCGCAGCAGGATGCCGGCAATCGCCGGCTCGTCGGCCGCGTCCTGCAGCACCCCGATCAGGCGACCGGCGGCAATGGAATCCCCGCCGGGACCGGACTCGCCGCCGCCGTGGATCTCGCCCGAGGCAACGATCAGCGCGATGCGGGACGTGCCCGAAACGGGCTCGTCATCCGCTTCATCGCGGTCGAAGACGGCACTGGCATAGGCGGCGACGGGAACGGGCAACTCGGTCAGGCTGTCCTCCAGCACCGTGCGATAGGCCAGGCGGTCGACCAGGCCCGACTGCAGCGCCGCCTCCGGGTCCCAGAGCGCCGCGTCGAGGCGGAAGCCGAGGTCGACCGCGTTCATGCCGCGCGCGGCGGCGATGGTCTCCAGCGCGTTCGCCTGCACGTCGTCGACCATGGCCTGCAGGTGCGCCCGCACCTCCGCGTCCATGAAGCGACGGGTCAGCACGTCGCCAACGGTCTTGTGCCGGCGGCGCTGCTCGATGGCCGGGCGGATGCCGAGGTCGTCGACCAGTTCGCCGGCATAGGGCAGCATCAGCGCCGCCCCGGCGGCGGCGAAGTCACCGGTCGGCGCCAGCCAGACCTCGTCGAAGCGGGCGGCCAGCGCGTAGCGGCCAAGGTCATAGCCTTCCGACCAGGCATGGCTGCGCTTGCCGGCGGCGCGGAAGCGGGCCACGGCGGCGCCGATGGCCTCCGCCTGCGCCAGCGGCACGTCGGCACCGCTGAGGTCGATGAACAGGGCGCGGATGCGGCCGTCGCTGCTCGCGGCGTCAATGGCCCGGACCATGCGCGTCACCGACATCTCGCGACCGCGCAGCGCGTCCAGCAGGTGCCCGGCGCGCGCGCCTTCGTCCAGTTTGCCCTCGAAGCTCAGGTCCAGGACGCCGTTCTCCGGCACCGGTCGCCCGCCCCGCTCCCACGGCGCGATCACCACGACCGCGACCAGACCGCCAATCACGCCCAGGCCGGCCAGGAAGACGACGACCTTGAACGCGGTCCAGAGGAAGCGGAGAAAGCTCATGACCTGATCCTGTGTCCGTCCTGGCCGCGCGAACGCAGCAGGTGATCGGCCAGCACGCAGGCCATCATGGCCTCGCCGACCGGTACCGCGCGGATACCGACGCAGGGATCATGGCGTCCCTTCGTGACGATCTCGGTCTCGTTGCCGTCAAGGTCGACCGTGCGGCGGGGTAGCAGGATCGAGGAGGTCGGCTTGACCGCGAAGCGGCAGACGACCGGCTGGCCGGTCGAGATGCCGCCCAGGATGCCACCGGCGTGGTTCGACAGGAAGTCCGGCCGGCCGTCGCGCATGCGCATCTCGTCGGCATTCTGCTCGCCGGTCAGGGCGGCCGCCGCAAAGCCCTCGCCGATCTCGACACCCTTCACCGCGTTGATCGACATCATGGCCGCGGCAAGGTCCTGGTCGAGCTTGCCGTAGATCGGCGCGCCGAGGCCGGCGGGCAGTCCCTCGGCCACCACCTCGATCACCGCGCCGACCGAACTGCCGGCCTTGCGGATGCCGTCGAGGTAGTCTGCCCAGCGGCCCGCCGTCTGCGGATCGGGGCACCAGAAGGGGTTGCGCTCCACCGTGTCCCAGTCCCAGGCGGCGCGGTCGATGGCGATGGTGCCGACCTGTACCAGCGCGCCGCGGATACGGACGCCCGGGCCCAGCACCTTGCGCGCGACGGCACCGGCGGCGACCCGCGCCGCGGTCTCCCGCGCCGAGGAGCGACCGCCGCCGCGATAGTCGCGGATACCATACTTGGCCATGTAGGCGAAGTCGGCGTGACCGGGGCGGAACTTGTCCTTGATGTCGGAATAGTCCTTCGAGCGCTGGTCGACATTCTCGATCATCAGGCTGATCGGCGTGCCGGTGGTGCGTCCCTCGAAAGTACCCGACAGGATGCGCACCTGGTCCGGTTCCTGGCGCTGGGTGGTGTAGCGGTTCTGGCCCGGCCGGCGCTTGTCGAGGAAGGACTGGATGTCGTCCTCGGAAAGCTCGATCAGCGACGGGCAGCCGTCGACGACACAGCCAAGCGCGGGCCCGTGGCTCTCGCCCCAGGTGGTGACGCGGAACAGGTGGCCGAAGCTGTTGTGCGACATGGCTGCCTAACCGATACGCCGGGCCACGCCGGGCCTCACTGGGTGTCGATGTCCGGGGCGTCGACCGCCTTCATGCCGACGACGTGGTAGCCCGAATCGACGTGCAGCACCTCGCCGGTCACCCCTTCGCCCAGATGGCTCAGCAGGTACATGGCCGAATTGCCCACCTGCTCGATGGTAACATTGCGGCGCAGCGGGGCGTTGAGTTCGTTCCACTTCAGGATGTAGCGGAAGTCACCGATACCGGAGGCCGCCAGCGTCTTGATCGGACCGGCGGAGATGGCGTTGACGCGGATACCCTTGCCCCCCAGGTCGACGGCCAGATAGCGCACGCTCGCCTCCAGCGCCGCCTTGGCCACGCCCATGACGTTGTAGTGCGGCATCACGCGTTCGGCGCCGTAGTAGGTCAGGGTCAGCATGCTGCCGCCGTCGCTCATCAGCGGCTCGGCGCGACGCGCCAGCGCGGTGAACGAGTAGCAGGAGATCTGCATGGAGATCCGGAAGTTGTCGGGGCTGGTGTCGACATAGCGCCCCTTCAGCTCTTCCTTGTCCGCATAGGCAATCGCATGCACCAGGAAGTCGAGCTTGCCCCAGCGCTGCCGGATGTCGGCGAACACGGCATCCATAGAGGCGGCGTCGGTGACGTCGCACGGCATCAGGAAATCGCAGCCGATCGACTGCGCCAGCGGCACCACACGCTTCTTCAGCGCGTCGCCCTGGTAGGTGAAGGCCAGGTCCGCGCCCTCGTCAGCCACGGCGCGCGCGATGCCCCACGCCAGCGAGCGGTCGTTCGCCACGCCCATGATCAGGCCCTTCTTGCCGGCCATCAGCCCCTGGCGTTCGGTCATTCGCGTCGGTCCCCTCAGATCCTCGGTGGTCAGATTCCGTATCTATCCGTTATTCTCGGCTTCGGCCACCACAGGCCGCCGGGCACGGAGTCGTCCAGCCACAACGGGGACTTATAAGCGGTGGACAGGGAAAAGGCCATCGACATGGGACGCGGACTGGTGGCCGATTGCGCCGATTTCGCGCTGTATGTCGCCCGTCGCTTCATCGCCAACCGCCTGACGGAGGTGGCGTCATCGCTGACGTTCACGACGCTGCTGGCGCTGGTGCCGCTGATGGCGGTGGCGTTCTCGATCATCGCGGCCTTCCCGGCGTTCAACGGAATGGAATCGGAGCTGGAGAGCTTCGTCTTTGACAATTTCGTGCCGGAGGCCTCTGCCTCGGTCCGGGACTATCTCGGGACCTTCCGCGCCAATGCCGGCAAGCTCTCGGCGGTCGGCATCATCGGCCTGGTGGTCACGGCTGTCATGGTGCTGATGACCATCGAGCGGGCGCTGAACCGGGTCTTCCACGTCACCCGGCCCCGCGCCCTGGTCATACGCATCCTGACCTATTTCGCGCTGCTGATCGCCGGACCCCTGCTGTTCGTGACCAGCCTGACGCTGACCAGCACCATCATCGCCAACGCCTCCGCCGCGGGCGGCGAGCATGTCGGCATGGCCGTCAATCGGCTGGTGCGGCTGACCCCGCTGGCACTCAGCTTCGGTGGCTACATGGCACTGTACACGCTGATGCCGAACCGTCGGGTCAACCCGCGCCACGCCGCCGTCGGCGCGATCTTCGCGGCGCTGCTGTTCGAGGCGCTGAAGTCGCTGTTCGGCCTCTACGTCACCGCCTTCCCCACCTACCAGGCGATCTACGGCGCCATCTCGGTGCTGCCGATCCTGCTGATCTGGATCTACCTGTCGTGGATCGTGACCCTGGCCGGCGCCGGCATCGTCGCCGCCCTGCCGGAGTGGCTGGCCCGTTCGGGCATCGATCTCGCCGCCGCCCCGCGCGCGGGGCGGCTGGCCATGGCGGTGGAGATCCTGCGGGTGCTGCGCCGGGCGAACCTTGAGGGCGAGACCGTGCGCCAGAGGGTCCTCGTCCGCCGCCTGCGCATCCCGCCGCACGTGCTGGAAGACATGCTGGCGGCGCTGGAGAGCGCGGGATATGTCGCGGAGACCCGGCGCGGGCGCTGGGTGCTGTCGCGCGAGCTGCACGGCCTGACGCTCTATGACCTGGTCGCCGCGCTGAAACTGCACACGCGCCAGCCGACGCTGGGAGGCGAGCCCGTGCCGGGCCTTGCGCCGCACATCGCCGCCGCCATCGAGGCCGAGCACAGCGCCCTCTCGGAGCCGCTGCTGGACGTGCTGCTGGCGACGAATGACACGGGTCCGCGGATCGTGTCCCGCTGAACCGGCTCAGACAGCCGCGTCGATCACCGCCAGCACCTCGGCGCCGCCCGTGCCGGCCGGCAGCACCTCGAAATCCGCATCCTCCAGCAGCGCGGCGTCGAGCCGCAACAGGTACTCGGAGCGCGAGATTTCCTCGATGTCGAACTGCTTCAGGTGTTCGTTGACGAACTGGCTGTCCAGGATGCGGTAGCCCCCGGCGATCAGCCGGGCCACCAGGTGCACCAGCGCGATCTTGGAGGCATCGGTGGCACGGCTGAACATGCTCTCGCCGAAGAACGCCGCCTTCATCGACACGCCGTAGAGACCGCCGACCAGTTCACCGTCGCGCCAGCATTCGACGCTGTGCGCCAGTCCCATGCGGAACAGCGATCCGTACGCGCGCACGATCTCCTCGTTGATCCAGCTGTCATAGCGCCCGCGCCGGGGATCGAGCCTGCCGCAGGCGCGGATGACCTCCTCGAAGGCCCGGTCGTGCGTCACCTCGAACGGCCCCTGCCGCACGGTGCGGCGCAGCCGGCGTGGAACGTGGAAGCCTTTCAGCCGCAGGACACCGCGATATTCCGGATCGACCCAGAACAGGCGTGTGTCGTCGCGGCTCTCCGCCATCGGGAAGAGGCCGCGTGCATAGGCCTGCACCAACAGGTTCGGCGTCAGCCTGTCGGACACCGTCCCCCGCTCCCTATTCGAGGTTGGCTGTCAGTCGCTCGAGGTTCTTTTCCAGCCAGTGAATGTCATAGACGCCATCGATATACGCGGGATCGTCGATCAGCACCCGGTGCAGCGGGATCGTGGTCTGGATACCGCCGATCACGTACTCGTCGAGGCAGCGGCGCAACCGCATCAGGCACTCGTTCCGGGTCCGCCCGTGCACGATCAGCTTGGCGATCAGGCTGTCATAGTTCGGCGGCACCCGGTACCCGTCATACATGCCCGAATCGACACGCACGCCCAGGCCGCCCGGCGGGTGATAGGAATGCACCACGCCCGGCGTCGGGCCGAAGGTCTTCGGGTTCTCGGCGTTGATGCGGCATTCGATGGCGTGGCCCGCGAACTCGACCTCCGACTGCGTGAACGACAGCGGCGCGCCGGAGGCGACGCGGATCTGCTCGCGCACCAGGTCGATGCCGGTGATCGCCTCGGTCACCGGATGCTCCACCTGCAGGCGGGTGTTCATCTCGATGAAGTAGAACTCGCCATCCTGGTAGAGGAACTCGATGGTGCCGGCGCCGCGGTACTTCATGTCGGCGATGGCCTTCGACACAACGCCGCCGATCCTGGCGCGCTGGTCGGCGTTCAGCGCCGGCGACGGCGCCTCCTCGACCACCTTCTGGTGCCGGCGCTGGATCGAGCAGTCGCGCTCGCCCAGATGGATCGCGTTGCCCTGGCCGTCGCCGAACACCTGCACCTCGATGTGCCGGGGCGTGTCGAGATATTTCTCCATGTACATGGCGTCGTCGCCGAAGGCGTGCATGGCCTCGGCCCGGGCCTGTGAGAGATTGGCCTCCAGTTCGCCCTCGTGCCGCACGACCTTCATGCCGCGCCCGCCACCGCCGGCAGCCGCCTTGCACAGCACCGGATAGCCGATTCTCGCCGCTTCCTCGCGCGCATGGTCGAGGCTGCCCAGCGCGCCCTCGGAGCCCGGGACCACCGGCACGCCGAGCTTCACCATGGTGCGCTTGGCCTCGATCTTGTCGCCCATCAGGCGGATGTGCTCGGCGGTCGGCCCGATGAAGGTGATGCCGTGCGCCTCGACGATCTCCGCGAAGCGCGCGTTCTCCGACAGGAAGCCGTAGCCCGGGTGCACCGCGTCGGCCCCCGTGATCTCGGCGGCGGAGATCAGGGCCGGGATGTTGAGGTAGCTCTGCTTCGGGTTCGGCGGGCCGATACAGACCGATTCGTCGGCCAGCCGCACGTGCATGGCCTCGGCGTCGGCCGTGGAATGAACCGCAACCGTGGCAATGCCCATCTCGCGGCAGGCCCGGTGGATGCGGAGCGCGATCTCGCCGCGATTGGCGATCAGCACCTTCTCGATCATGTTCTGCGCCCCGGCTCAGGCGATCAGGACGAGGGGCTGCTCGTATTCGACGGGCTGCTCGTTCTCGACCAGCACGGCGACGACGCGGCCGGTCGCCGTCGCCGGCACCGGGTTCATCGTCTTCATCGCCTCGACGATCATCACCGTCTGCCCCTTGGTGACCGAATCGCCCACTTTCACGAACGGTGCCGCGCCCGGCTCGGCGGCGACATAGACCGTGCCGACCATCGGCGAGAGCACCTTTGTGGCGTTCGGGAACGGCTCGTCGCTGCCACCCGCGGCCGGCGCGGCGGCCGCTGCTGTTGCGGCCGGCGACCCGGCAACCGGAGCCATGGCGGCGTGCACGGTCTGGATCTGGCGGCCCAGGCGGACGCGCACGTCCTCCTGCTCCCACTCGATCTCGGTCAGACCGGTCTCCGTCAGCAGTTCCGCCAGTTCGCGCAGCGTCTCGATGTCGACTTTCAGTTTGGTCATGTCAGGCGCTCGCCTCTTGCTTGCTCGCACGAAGTTCAGCCGCCAGGGCCTGCAGCGCCAGGATGTACCCCAGCGCACCCAGGCCGCAGATCACGCCTTTCGCGGCCTTGCTGACCAGCGAATGCTGACGGAATTCCTCGCGCTGGTGGATGTTCGACAGGTGGACCTCGATGGTCGGCAGCTTCACCGCCAGCAGCGAATCCAGGATCGCGACCGACGTGGTGGTGAACCCGGCCGGGTTGATGATGATCGCGTCGGCCTTGCCCTTGGCCTGCTGGATCCAGTCCACCAGCTGGCCCTCGTGGTTCGACTGGCGGAAATCGACCATCAGGCCGAAGCCCTGACCGATGTCCTTGCAGTGCGCCTCGATGTCGGCAAGCGTCTCGCGGCCGTAGATCTCCGGTTCCCTGGTTCCAAGCAGATTCAGGTTCGGACCGTTCAGGATCAGAATTGTGTCGGCCATTACCGGTTCGGACGCTCCCCTTTTGCCCTGTGCGGACGGTGGTTATAGTGCGTTTCCCGTGGCGGCGGAACCACGACGCACCGACTGCTCGCATGCACTCCGCCCCACATGCAAGCGCCCCTGACAAGGATCGACGACCATGCGGATCACCGTCAACGGCAAGGAACGGACGTTCGACGACGGCCTCACGGTACAGGACCTCGTGACCCGGCTGCGCTTCGATTCTCGCAAGATCGCCGTGGAACTCAATCTCGAGATCGTGGCGAAATCGGCCTATGCCCGCACGGTGATCGAGGACGGCGACCAGATCGAGATCGTCCACTTCATCGGTGGCGGGGCCGACAGCAACCGTCCGGGCGAGGATGACGGCTTCACGGTCGCCGGCCGGCGCTTCCGCTCGCGCCTGCTGGTCGGTACCGGCAAGTACAAGTCCTTCGAGGAAAACGCCCGTGCGCTCGAGGCGTCGGGTGCGGAAATCGTGACAGTGGCCGTGCGGCGGGTGAACGTCACCGACCCGGACCAGCCGATGCTGGTCGATTTCATTGACCCCAGGAAGTACACCTACCTGCCGAACACCGCCGGCTGCTACACGGCCGAGGACGCGGTGCGCACGCTTCGCCTGGCCCGGGAGGCCGGTGGCTGGGACCTGGTGAAGCTGGAGGTCCTGGGCGACCAGAAGACGCTCTACCCGAACATGCCGGAGACCGTCCGGGCGGCCGAGATCCTGTTGAAGGAAGGCTTCCAGGTCATGGTCTACTGCTCGGACGATCCGATCCAGGCAAAGCGGCTGGAGGACATGGGCTGCTGCGCGATCATGCCGCTCGGGGCGCCCATCGGCTCCGGTCTCGGCATCCAGAACCCGGTGCAGATCCGGCTGATCATCGAACAGTCCACGGTGCCCGTGCTGGTCGACGCCGGTGTCGGCACCGCCTCGGACGCGGCCATCGCCATGGAACTCGGCTGTGACGGCGTGCTGATGAACACGGCCATCGCCGAGGCGAAGAACCCGGTGCTGATGGCCCGCGCCATGAAGCACGCGGTGGAGGCCGGTCGCCTCGCCTATCTCGCCGGGCGCATGCCGAAGAAGATGTACGCCGATCCGTCCAGCCCGCTCGCCGGCCTGATCTGAGACCGGCAGCCGCCGGCTATTCCGCCGCCAGCATGCCCGGCGGCGCGATGGCCGCGGCCGGTGCGTTGGTGCGCTCGAACTCGAACATGTAGTCGCGCGTCATCGGCACCGCGTCGATCGACCGGCTCATCTGCATCTGGAAGACGGTCAGCCACGACTTGCGGAAATTGACCTCGCAGGCCTGCAGGTAGAACTCCCACATCCGGCAGAACCGTTCGTCGTAGAGATTGTCGCGCACATGGTCGCGATGCGCCTGGAAGCGTTCGTTCCAGGCCTTCAGCGTGTCGGCATAGTGAAAGCGCAGGCTCTCGAAATCCGTCAGCCAGAGACCGAGTCGCTCGAGATGGGGCACCAGTTCGCTGAGCGAGGGCAGGTAGCCGCCGGGGAAGATGTACTTCCGGATCCAGCCGGCGACCGGGCCGGGCGGGTCGGCGCAGCCGATTGTGTGCAGCAGGGCGACACCGTCCGGCGCCAGCAGGTCATGCAGCTTGGTGAAGTATTCGGCGAAATGCAGCCGTCCGACGTGCTCGAACATGCCGACCGAGACGATTCGGTCATAGGGGCCGGTCTCGTGGCGATAGTCCTGCAGGCGGAAGGTCACGCGATCATCCAGGCCGGCGGCCCTGGCCCGCCGCGTCGCCACCGCGTGCTGTTCCCTTGACAGCGTCACGCCCACCACCTCGACGTCGGCGATGGAGGCGAGATACAGCGCCATCCCGCCCCAGCCGCAGCCGATGTCGAGCACGCGCTGGCCGGGCTGCAGCATCAGCTTCGCCGCGATGTGGCGCTTCTTCTGTTCCTGCGCGGATTCGATATCGTCCTGCGGTGTGCGGAAATAGGCGCAGGAATACTGCCGGTCCGTGTCGAGGAAGAGGTCGAACAGTTCGTCGGAGAGGTCGTAGTGATGCGCCACGTTGCGCTGCGCCCGGCCGACCGGATTGTAGACATCAAGGGCGTTCATCGTCTGCTGCAGCCAGCGCACCAGCGGCCCGCGCTGGTGGTTGAGCTTTGCCATGTTGGTCACGGCGAGGTCGAGGAAGTCGTACAGCGATCCCTTCTCGAGGGTGAGCCGGCCGTCCATGTAGGCCTCGCCGACCTTGAGTTTCGGCTGGAAGGCGATCTCCGGTCCGACCCGCGCATCATGCAGGCGGATGGCGACATGGGGCCCCTCGGCCGCCCCGCGAAAGCTGTGGGCGACCCCGTGATGGTCGATGATGGTGAGCGTCCCGACCGTGATGAGTCGGGTGAGCGCCCGCTTCGCCAGACTGTTCAAGTCGCTGGCCCCGGTCTTCGTTAACCCGGGTGAAATGATAATCGAGCGCAAGGAACAGGCAAGTCCGTGGCGCAGCACGAAAAAAGGGCGGCCCTTGCGGACCGCCCCTGCTTCGTCCCGACCGGGTGGTCCGGATCAGATATCGGGCTGCGGCGCCTCCGACGGATCGAGCTTGCGACCGGTGATGGCCTCCAGCAGCTCTTCCGCGGTCTTGCGCGCCACCGGCTCGCCTTCGCCGTCCTCACCCTCGGTCTCGCCGTCCCCGGGATAGGACTCGAAATCGTCGTCATCGTCGTCGGGACGCAGCACGTCCTCGCCGCGGGCCTGGGCCTGGGCCTCGCCCTCGGAACGGGCGACGTTGACGGTGACCTCGAGGGTCACTTCCGGATGCAGGCGCAGGGTGACCTCGTGGATGCCGATGGTCTTGATCGGACGCACCAGTTCGACCTGCTTGCGGTCGACGGTGTACCCGGCCGCGGTCACGGCCTCGGCGATGTCGCGGGTCGACACGGAACCATAGAGCTGGCCCATGTCGGATGCCTGACGGATCAGGGCGACCGACACGTTGGTCATGCGGCCGGCCATGTCCTCGGCCTCCGCGCGGGCGGCCAGGTTCTTGGCCTCCAGCTGGGACCGACGGGTCTCGAAGGCCTTCATGGCCGAATCGGTGGCCCGTTCGGCCTTGCCCTGCGGCAGCAGGTAATTGCGCGCATAGCCGTTCTTGACGGTGACGACGTCACCCATCTGGCCAAGGTTCGGAACGCGCTCGAGCAGAATGATCTTCATGGTCTCACTCCCGTGTTCGCGCGCCGGCTCAGTCCTGCACGTACGGCAGGAGGGCCAGGAAGCGCGCGCGCTTGATGGCGCGGGCGAGTTCACGCTGCTTCTTCGCGGAAACAGCCGTGATGCGGCTCGGGACGATCTTGCCGCGCTCAGACAGGTAGCGCTGGAGCAGCTTGATGTCCTTGTAGTCGATCTTCGGCGCATTGGCGCCCGAGAACGGGCAGGTCTTGCGACGACGGAAGAACGGGCGACGCGCACCACGGACGGCAGCGCGGACAACGCCCTTGTGTTCGGTCTCGGTCTGCATGGGTCAGGATCCTCGCTTGTCGGGTCAGGCGGCTTCGCCGGCGTCGTCGCGACGGCCACGGCCCTCGCGCGGGCCACGGTCACCACGATCACCACGATCACCGCGGTCGCCACGGTCCCGGTCACGGCCGCCGCCACCGCCACGACGGTCGCCGCGGTCACCACGTTCACGGCCGCCACCACGCGACTGCAGCTGCGCGGACGGGCCTTCCTCCAGCTCGTCGACACGGACGGAGAGATAGCGCAGCACGTCCTCGTGCAGGCGCATCACGCGCTCCAGTTCCTGCAGCGCCTCGGCCGGAGCCTCGACATTGTAGAGCACGTAATGGGCCTTCCGGCTCTTCTTGATCCGGTAGGACAGGCCACGCAGGCCCCAGTATTCGGTCTTCTTGACCTCGCCGCCGTTCTCCTGCAGCAGGGTCGAGAACTGCTCGTTCAGCTGTTCCACCTGCTGGGACGAGATGTCGGGGCGTGCGATGAGCACGGTTTCGTACTTCGGCATCGTCTTCCTTCCGGGTTGCTGACGCCCGCCCCCGGGATCCCGAACCCCGGAAACTCGAACACCCGGCACGCGCGGACCGCGGCCGGGCAGGACGTCAAGGCGGCGGACAATACAGATATCGCGCGCCAGTGCAACCCCCGCAGGCGCCGCCGGATCAGCCGCGCAGCAGGCCCGCGACGGCGTGGTCGAACTGGTCGAAATGGTCGATCAGCGCGTCGGCGCCCAGTTCGTGCGCCGGCCCCTTGCCATAGCCGAAAGAGACCGCGACGACGGGCACGCCGGCATTGCGGGCCGCCCCCACATCGGCCGCGGAATCGCCGATCATCACCGCCCGGGCCGGATCACCCCCGGCCGCGCGGATCGTTTCCAGCAGGTGACGGCCGTCGGGCTTGCGGAAGGCGAAGCTGTCGGAGCCGGTGACGGCATGGAACAGCGGTGCGATCCGCAACTGCGTCAGCAACGATTCCGCGAAACCGGAGCGCTTGTTGGTGCATATCGCAACACGCGCGCCACGGGCACGCCAGCGCATGACCGCCGCGATGGCGCCCGGGAAGGGTTCGGTGTGATCGGCCAGGTGGGCCCCGTAATAGTCCAGGAACAGGTCCATCAGCCGGTCGTATCCGGCCCCCTCCGGCACACCCCCGGTGTCGCCGAAGCTGCCACGGATCATGGGGCCGGCGCCGTCGCCGATCAGGTCCTTGACACGCGCGTAGGACACCTGCGCCCGGCCCTCGCGCCGCAGCAGCCACCTTACCGTGGCGTAGAGATCCGGGGCGCTGTCGACCAGCGTACCGTCGAGGTCGAAGACAATGGTCGGTGCAGTGCTCATCGGATGCTCGCTTTCATGCAGGCTCTATAGTCAATCCGGCATGAAGGCTGCAACCCGCTGAAACATTGCTTGAATTGGTGTGGCGCGCATGGCTGTGGCACAGTCCGTCCGTCGCTGCGCCAACCGGGGGAGACAGCCTGAACATGACCAGCCGCCCGATCGCGGCCGTGGTCCTTGCCGCCGGCAAGGGCAGCCGGATGAAGTCGGACCTGCCGAAGGTGATGCACCGTGTCGCCGGCAAGCCGATGATCAATCACATTCTCGACGCCCTGGCGCCGCTCGCCCCCGTGCGGACGGTTGCTGTCGTGGCCCCCGGCTATGACGACGTGCGCAAGACCGTGGCCCCGGCGGCCATCGCGATCCAGGAGACTCCGCTCGGCACCGGTCACGCCGTGCTGGCGGCGAAGGATCATCTCGCCGGGTTCGACGGCACCGTGCTGGTGCTGTTCGGCGATACCCCGCTGCTGACCACGGCGACGATCCGGGCCATGGCCGAGGCCATGGAGGGCGCGGGCGATCCGGCGGTCGCCGTGCTGGGCTTCCGTCCCGCCGACCCGGCCGCCTATGGCCGGCTGGTGACGGCGCCGGACGGCGGGCTGGATGCCATCGTCGAGTTCAAGGACTGCAATCCCGCGCAGAAGAAGATCGGGCTCTGCAACGCCGGCATCATGGGCATCGACGGGCGCGTTGCGCTGTCGCTGCTGTCGCGGCTGAAGGCGGAGAACGCACAGAAGGAATACTACCTGACCGACGTGGTCGCGCTGGCGCGCGGCGACGGACGCGCGTGCGTGGTCGTCGAGGGCGATCCGGAGGAGGTCATGGGCGTCGACAGCCGGGTCAAGCTGGCGGAGGCCGAGGCCGTCATGCAGGGACGGCTGCGCCGCCGCGCCATGGATGGCGGCGCGACCCTGGTGGCGCCGGAGACGGTGTTCTTCTGTCATGACACGGTGACCGGGCGCGACGTGACCATCGAGCCGAACGTGGTCTTCGGCCCCGGCGTGGTGCTGCACGACCGGACGCACGTGAAGGCGTTCAGCCACCTGGAGGGCGCGACGGTGCATCCGGGCGCGGAGGTCGGCCCCTATGCCCGCCTGCGTCCCGGCGCGGACATCGGCGAGAAGGCGCGCATCGGCAATTTCGTCGAGGTGAAGAAGGCGAAGGTCGAAGCCGGCGCCAAGGTCAACCACCTGAGCTATATCGGCGACGCGCGGGTCGGTGCTGGCGCCAATGTCGGTGCGGGCACCATCACCTGCAACTACGACGGCTTCTTCAAGTATCACACCGACATCGGCGCCGGGGCCTTCATCGGCTCCAATTCCGCCCTGGTTGCGCCGGTCAGCATCGGCGACGGGGCACTGGTGGCCGCCGGCTCGACCATTGCCCGGGACGTGCCCGCGAACGCACTGGTCCTGACACGCGCGCCCCAGACCGAGAATGCCGGCTGGGCGAAGGCCTTCCGTGAACGCCAGTCCGCGGCCAAGGCGGCGAAATCGTCCGGCGGCAAGGACGACTGAGAGGAGCGACGACAGATGTGCGGTATTGTCGGTGTCATCGGCAACCAGGACGTATCCGGCCGGCTGGTCGAGGGACTGAGGCGGCTGGAATATCGGGGCTATGACTCCGCCGGTATCGCCACCATGGTCGACGGCCGAATCGACCGGCGACGGGCGGAAGGCAAGCTGTCGAACCTGGAAGGGGTGCTGTCGCGCAACCCGCTGGGCGGCATCATCGGCATCGGCCACACCCGCTGGGCCACCCACGGCGTGCCGAACGAGCGCAATGCCCACCCGCACGCCACAGACCGCGTGGCGCTGGTCCACAACGGCATAATCGAGAACTACCGCGAGCTTGCCGCCGAACTGAGCGAGGCCGGTTGCGTCTTCGCCACCGAGACCGACACCGAGATCGTCGCGCACCTGATCACCCGCTACCTGGAGCAGGGCCTGAACCCGCACGGCGCCGTTTCCGCGGCCCTGAAGCGGCTGAAGGGCGCCTTCGCGCTCGCCATCATCTTCACCGGCGAGGAGGACCTGATGATCGGCGCCCGCCGCGGCAGCCCGCTGGCGGTCGGCTACGGCAATGGCGAGATGTTCCTGGGCTCCGACGCCATGGCGCTGGCCCCGATGACGAACCGCATCAGCTACCTGCTGGAAGGGGACTACGTCATCCTGACCCGTGCCGGCGCCGACTTCTTCGACGCCAACGACAACCCGGTCACGCGCGAGATCAAGCAGTCGGCCATATCCGGCGCCATGATCGGCAAGGGCAACCACCGCCACTTCATGATGAAGGAGATCTTCGAGCAGCCGGCGGTGATCGGCGACACCATTCACAGCTACCTCAACCGGGTGAACGGCGAGATCCATCTGCCGCCGCTGCCCTTCGACATCACGGCGATCCCGCGCATCACCATTGTCGCCTGCGGCACGTCCTACTATGCCGCGATGGTGGCCAAGTACTGGTTCGAGGGGATCGCAGATATCCCGGTGGAGATCGACGTGGCATCCGAGTTCCGCTACCGCGAAGGCCCGATGGCCGCGGGCGGACTTGCCATCTTCATCTCCCAGTCCGGCGAGACCGCCGACACGCTTGCCGCCCTGCACTACTGCAAGGCGAAGGGCCAGCACATCGTCGCCATCGTCAACATGCCGGAAAGCTCGATCGCCCGCGAATCCGACCTGGTGCTGCAGACACTGGCCGGACCGGAGATCGGTGTCGCCTCGACCAAGGCCTTCACCTGCCAGCTCGCCACGCTCGCCTGCCTGGTCATCGCCGTGGGTCGCGCCCGCGGCGCCATCGACGAGGCCGAGGAGGACAGGCTGTCGGCCGCCATCACCCAGGTGCCGGAGCGGGTCACCGAGATCCTGAACCACGACGAGGATATCCAGAAGCTGGCCTACCAGGTCTTCGAGGCCCGCGACGTACTGTACCTGGGTCGCGGCACCGGCTACCCGATGGCCCTGGAGGGTGCGCTTAAGCTGAAGGAAATCAGCTACATCCATGCCGAGGGCTACGCCTCGGGCGAGATGAAGCACGGTCCCATCGCGCTGATCGACGAGATGGTGCCCGTCATCGTCATCGCCCCGACCGACAAGTGGTTCGACAAGACCGTATCGAACATGCGCGAGGTCATGGCGCGCGGCGGCAAGGTCGTCTTCATGTCGGATGCGACGGGTCTCGCGGAAGTCGGCAAGGATGCCTGGGCAACGGTCGAGCTGCCGTCGGTGGATCCCTTCGTGGCCCCGATCCTCTACGCGATTCCGGTGCAGCTGCTGGCCTATCATGTCGCCGTGCTGAAAGGCACCGACGTGGACCAGCCGCGCAATCTCGCGAAGTCCGTCACAGTCGAGTAGGACCGCATACAGCGCGACCTTGTTTCCCGGCGCAGCCTCTGCCATCTGAAGATCAAGGGGTCTCGCAGGAACAGGTGGATGTTGCCGCATGTCAGACGGCAAGCGCCCGGACGCGCCCGAGTCGATGGACCGTCAGGCGCTGGCGATGGAAGTACGGCGCCTGCGGGCCGAGAACGCCGCACTGCGCAGTCTCACCGAAGCACGGATGGTCACGGGAACCGAGGCCGAGCGTCGTGCCGCCGTCCTGGAACAGGCCATCGCCATGCTGCCGGTCGGCGTGCTGCTGGTCGACCCGGACGACCGCATCGCCATCAAGAACAACCGCATGCTCAGCTTTGACGACGACGGCAAGCGGGACAAGCCCGGCACACCCTTCGTCGAGCTTCTCCGCTTCGCCGTCGAGGTCGGGCTGTACCCCGAAGCAAAAGACGATCCGGAGGGCTGGATCGCGCGCCGGATGGAGCAGCACAAGACACCGCGCGAACGCGTGGTGCAGCGAACCAGCGACGGCCGCTTCATCCAGATCGAGGAACGGCGTTTCGGGGAGGGCTACACCGTCGGCAGCTATTCCGACGTGACCGACCTGAAACGGGCGGAGGAAGCGCTGGGCGAGGCGCTGAAGCAGGCGGAATCGGACAATCGCGCCAAGTCCATCTTCCTGGCCAACATGAGCCACGAGCTGCGCACGCCGCTCAATGCCATCATCGGCTTTACCGAGTTCCTGCTCGGCGAAAGCGGCCGGACCCTGTCCGAAGACCGGCGGCAGGACCTGCTGAAGGACGTGCTGTTCTCCGGGCGTCACCTGGCGACGATCATTGCCGACATCCTGGACCTGAGCCGGGCCGAGACCGGCCAGTACCGCATCAACCGTGCGCCGCTGCCGGTCCGCGAGAACCTGGAGCAGATCGTGCGCCTGTTCGCCACCAAGGCGAGCGATCGCGGTGTGGACATCCGTATCGACATCGACCCGGGCCTAGGCCCGGACATGGTCGCGGACGCGCGCGCGCTGCACCAGATGCTGATCAACCTGCTCGCCAACAGCCTGCGTCACACGCCGCCTGGCGGCGTCGTCACCGTCGCGGCGCGGCCGGCCGGTACCGGCGTCGAGATCTCCGTTTCCGATACCGGAAGCGGAATCGCGGCCGACGAACTGGACAGTGTCCTGAAGCCCTTCACGCGGGGCCGCAACACGAAGGGCATGGTCGATGGCGGCGTCGGCCTTGGACTGGCGTTGACCCGCGAACTGATGGACAGCCATGGCGGCCGCATGAGCATTGCCAGCACGGTTGGCCGCGGCACGACCGTCACGCTGCATTTCGCTGACAGTACGGTCGCGCCGGTTCCCGCCTGAGCGCAGCACGGGGCGGGACGGCCGGAACAAGGAAAGGGCCGGCTCCTTGCGGAACCGGCCCTCGTGTCCTGCGGGCAAGCCCGGCTCAGTTGAAGGCGAAGTCGTTCTGGTGCAGGTCGTTGGTCACGACGCCCAGCAGGACCAGGGTATTGTCGCCGTCCAGCGTGATCGTGGTGTCCGAGCCGTCGTCGGTGGCGGATCCCATGATGTCGTTGAAGTCGGCAAACCCGAAGGCGCTGACGTCCAGCACATCGCCAACCGCGGCCCCGGCATCGAAATCGGTGACGGTCGCGGTGCCGGCGACATCGTCGAAGACGAAGCGGTCGGCACCGGCGCCGCCAGTGATCAGATCATTGCCACCATTCCCGGTGATCGTGTCGTCGCCAACACCACCGAACAACAGATCACTACCGGCGGTGCCCTCGACATCGAGCCCGATGATCACGTTCACACTGCCGATGGTGTTCCGCTCGCCATCCGAGACCGTGTAGGTGATCGTCTCCTGATCGACGCCTCCGTTCCCGGTATAGGTGATGGTGCCATCGGCCTCGATCACCACGGTGCCATTGAATGCAGACGCAGTGATGACCGAGAGCGTGTCGCCCTCCGGATCGCTGTCATTGGCCAGGACGTCAATGTTGAACGGCTGTCCCTGGGACACGCGGATGCTCTCGTCCACCACGACAGGTGCATCGTTGGTCCCGACGACCTCGATGCTTACGGTACCGGTCGACGTCGCACCAAGCGCGTCCGTCACCGTGTACTCGAAGGTATCGATGATGGTTTCGCCGACATCCAGAGCCGCGATGGCCGGTGCGAACGCAGCAGCATCGATCGCATTGTAGATGATCTCGCCACCGGCCAGGGTCAGCGATGCACCGAGGGCGCTCGTAGCCGCAACGGCGGTCAGTGTCAGCGCGTGGTTCTCGACATCCGTGTCGTTGGCAAGCAGGTTGCCAGTCGCGATCCGCGCGAAGCCCGGGCTGTACTCGGTAATGTACCGCGTCGAGAACGATGTCGGAGCATCATGCCATTTACCGCCCGAGAACAACAGGATGACATCCTCGTTGCCGCCCTGACTGTTCGGCTGGCCGGTTTCCCAGTTCGCGAATGCACCATTGACCGCGAAACCGTTCGGTGCGTCACCCTGCCAGAACTGAAAGCCATCTTCCGGGCTGCCGGAATTGTAGACCCAGACACCTTCAACCGCACGATCCGACCCGGCGATCCAGTGAGTGGCCCCGCCACCGACGGTCGTGAAGACAAAGGCGTTTTCTGACGCCGACGTGATCGTCACCAGATACCCGCCGTCCGCCTTGGCGCCGGCAAGCGCACCGTCAAAATTGGTCGCGACCGCCGAACGCTTGTAGTAGTGGCCATTCTCCGGGTTGTAGATGAAGCCGGTCAGGTTCGGTGCCGCAAGGACATCAGCAACAGCAGTCGGAGCGTCGTTGACCGGGTTTACCACAACGGAGACGGTGCTGGCGGTCGACAATGTTCCGTCGGACAAGGTGTAACTCACCTGGTCAGGACCGTTGAAGTCGGCATTCGGCGTGTAGGTGAGCGAACCATCCGCCTCGATCACCACCGTGCCGTTCAGCGCCGATGCCGCCGTCACCGACAGCGTGTCGCCATCGGGATCCGAAGCCGACGACAGCACGTCGATGTTCACCGCCACGTCCTCGTCCGTCGTCGAGGTCAGGCCGGCCCCGGCGATCGGAGCGTCGGCGACAGGTTCGACGGTTACATCGACCTCGGTCGTGTCTGTGCCGCCGTTCCCGTCGGAGATGGTGTAGGTGATGGTGTCCGGGCCGTTGTAGTCGGCATTCGGGGTGTAGGTGATCGTGCCGTCGGCCTCGATCACCACCGTGCCATTCGCCGCCGAGGCCGAGATCACGGTCAGCGTGTCGCCGTCGATGTCGGTGGCCTGGGCCAGGACGTCGATGTTGGCCGGGGTATCCTCCTCGACCTGCAGGATGAAGGCCGCCGCGACCGGGTCATCATTGACCGGGTTCACGGTCATCTCGACCGTGCCGTCCGCGGTCAGGGTGCCATCCGACAGGGTGTAGCTCACCGTGTCCGGACCATTGTAGTCGGCATCCGGCGTGTAGGTCAGCGAACCGTCGGCCTCGATCACCACCGTGCCATGCAGCGCGGTCGCCGAGACCACCGTCAGCGTGTCGCCATCGACATCCGAGGCCGACGACAGCACGTCGATGCTCACCGCCACGTCCTCGTCCGTCACCGAGGCCAGGCCGGCACCCACCACCGGGCCGTCATTGACCGCGGAGACACTGATCGCGACCTCGGCCGCGTCGGTGCCGCCGTTCCCGTCGGAGATGGTGTAGGTGATGGTGTCCGGACCGTTGAAGTCGGCGTCCGGGGTGTAGGTGATGGTGCCGTCGGCCTCGATCACCACGGTGCCGTTCGCCGCCGAGGCCGAGACCACGGTCAGCGTGTCGCCGTCGATGTCGCTCGCACCGGCCAGGACATCGATGTTGGCCGGCGTGTCCTCGTCGACCTGCAGGATGAAGGCCGCCGCGACCGGGTCGTCATTGACCGGGTTCACGGTCATCTCGACCGTGCCGTCCGCGGTCACCGTGCCATCCGACAGGGTGTAGCTCACCGTGTCCGGACCATTGTAGTCGGCATCCGGCGTGTAGGTCAGCGAACCGTCCGCCTCGATCACCACCGTGCCATGCAGCGCGGTCGCCGAGACCACCGTCAGCGTGTCGCCATCGGCATCCGTGGCCGACGACAGCACGTCGATGCTCACCGCCACGTCCTCGTCTGTCACCGAGGCCAGGCCGGCACCCACCACCGGGCCGTCATTGACCGCGGAGACACTGATCGCGACCTCGGCAGTGTCGGTGCCGCCGTTCCCGTCGGAGATGGTGTAGGTGATGGTGTCCGGACCGTTGAAGTCGGCGTCCGGGGTGTAGGTGATGGTGCCGTCGGCCTCGATCACCACGGTGCCATTCGCCGCCGAGGCCGAGACCACGGTCAGCGTGTCGCCGTCGATGTCGCTCGCACCGGCCAGGACATCGATGTTGGCCGGCGTGTCCTCGTCGACCTCCAGGATGAAGGCCGCCGCGACCGGGTCATCATTGACCGGATTGACAGTCATCTCGACCGTGCCGTCCGCGGTCACCGTGCCATCCGACAGGGTGTAGCTCACCGTGTCCGGACCGTTGTAGTCGGCATCCGGCGTGTAGGTCAGCGAGCCGTCCGCCTCGATCACCACCGTGCCATGCAGCGCGGTCGCCGAGACCACCGTCAGCGTGTCGCCATCGGCATCCGAGGCCGACGACAGCACGTCGATGCTCACCGCCACGTCCTCGTCTGTCACCGAGGCCAGGCCGGCACCCGCCACCGGGCCGTCATTCGCGCCGGTCACGACGAAGGAGGCGGTGTTCACGGTCACGCCGCCGTCGGCGTCCGTGACCTCGTAGGTGATGGTGATGGTCACGCTCTCGCCGGCAGCCAGATCATCGAACTGGGTCGGATCCACCGTCGCCAGGCCGGTGTTCTCGTCGACGGCGAAGTCGACGGTGCGGTTATCGGAGGCAGTGACAGTGACGTTGCGCGCCGACAGGTCGGTACCTTCCGGATCGAAGGCGCCCTGGAGCAGGTCGATGGTCAGCGGCGAGTCGTCCTCGCTGACTGTGCCGGCGTCGATCGGGCTGACGACCGGCGCATCATTGACACCGGTCACCACGAAGGACGCGGTGTTCACGGTCACGCCGCCATCGGCATCCGTGACCTCGTAGGTGATTGTGATGGTCAGGCTCTCGCCAGCACCCAGGTCGTCGAACTGGGTCGGATCGACCGTGGCGAGGCCGGTGTTCTCGTCGACGGCGAAGTCCACCGCCCGGTTGTCGGAGGCTGTGACAGTGACATTTCGCGCCGACAGGTCGGTGCCTTCCGGATCGAAGGCGCCCTGCAGCAGGTCGATGGTCAGCGGCGCGTCGTCCTCGCTGACTGTGCCGGCGTCGATCGGGCTGACGACCGGCGCATCATTGACACCGGTCACGACGAAGGACGCGGTGTTCACGGTCACGCCGCCATCGGCATCCGTGATCTCGTAGGTGATGGTGATGGTCAGGCTCTCGCCGGCGCCCAGGTCGTTGAACTGGGCCGGGTCGACCGTGGCGAGGCCGGTGTTCTCGTCAAAGACGAAGTCGACCGTGCGCCCGTCGGATGCGGACACCGTGAGGTTGAAGGCCGACAGGTCGCCGCCCTCGGGATCGAAGGAACCCTCCAGCAGGTCCAGTGTCAGGGGCGCGTCGTCTTCCGAGACGGTACCGCCGTCGATCGGAGCCACCACGGGCGGCTGGTTGACCTCGCCGTCGACCACGGTGATCAGCAGGTCCTCGAAGTCGGTCGCCGTCAGGCCGAAGCTCTGGAAGGTGAAGGTCGGGCCGTTGTCCGAATTCTCGTTGCTGAAGCGGTCGAGGAAATCGAGGAACGCCACCACATCGGCCTGGAAGGCAGCAGCAGCGGCCTCGGCACGGGTCACGATCAGCTCAAGGACATCGAAGCCGCGGCCGCCGTCATAGGCGTCGGACGCACCGGCATTCTCGGACAGCACCAGCTGCAGCAGGTCGTCGCCGCCCTCGCCGAACAGCGTGTCGTTGCCGGCGCCACCATCCATGGTGTCGCTGTTGCCGTCGTCATGGCCATGGTGCTCGTGGTGGCCGTAGCCTTTGCCCTTGTAGTGGTGATCGTGCTTGTCGTGGCCCTTGCCATAGTGGCCGAACAGGTGGCCCCAGCCAAAGCCGTTGTAGTGGTGATCGTCGCGGCCATGCCGATCATCGGACCCGGTATCGCCATACATGATGTCGTTGCCGGCGCCGCCGTTCATCAGGTCGTCGCCCTCGCCGCCGAAAAGCGTGTCGTCATAGAGCGCGCGGCCAGCCGTGACGTCGATCTGCAGGTTGACGTCGTCGAAGTCCTTGTCGCCCAGGCCCAGCAGATCTTCCCAGTTCGAGTTGCCGGGGGCGTTGTTGTCCTTCTCGTGGTCCTTGCCATCCTTGTTCAGGCCGGCGTCGGAGAACAGGATGCCGTCCTTGCCGGTCGCGGTGTTGATCGACTTCTTGCCGATGCTGGCGATCCAGTCGCCGTCCCGCTCCTGGCTGAAGTCGACCGTCGCGCCATCCTTCAGCCAGCTGCCGTTCTTCCGCTCGCCGTCCGGGATCAGGAAGAAGCCGAGCTTCACCGCACCACAGAGCTGGCTGGCATCGAGTTCCAGCGTCACCGCGCCGTTGCAGTCCTTGACGTTGGCGAACAGGATCTGGCCCGAGATCGGGCGGCCGTTCGCGTCGGCGAAATAGACGCCGAAGGAGTTGTTGTAGCCGGCATTGCTGCCCAGAACGTCGACCGTGATGGTGACGTTCTCCTGGCCAGAGATGTCGTAGGTCCCATCGGCATTCTGCGTCAGCGCGGTGATGCCGGTCAGGCCGGTATCGACGTCGCCGTCGCCGAGGATGGTGTCGTTGCCGTCGCCACCCTTGAGCAGGTCGTTGCCGGCACCGCCGTTGATGTGATCATCGCCGTCGCCACCGTCGACGGTGTCGTCGCCCTCGCCGGCCAGGATGCAGTCGTCGCCCTTGCCGCCCTCGATCTTGTCGTCGCCGGCACCACCGTCGATCCAGTCGTTGCCATAACCGCCGTCGATGGTGTCGTTGCCTTCGCCGCCGTCGATGCCGTCGTCGCCCCTGCCGCCGTCCAGGCTGTCGTTGCCCGTGCCGCCGTCGACCCAGTCATCGCCGTCGCCGCCGTCGATCCGGTCGTTGCCGGTATCGCCGAAGAGAAGATCGTTGCCGTCACCGCCGTCGATCGTGTCGTCGCCGGCGTCACCGCTCACCAGGTCGTCGCCGCAGCCGGCGTCGATCCTGTCATTGCCCTCGCCACCCCAGGCCGTGTCGTTTCCGGAGCCGCCGTAGATGGTGTCGTTGCCATGATCGCCGCCGAGTTCGTCATGGCCGTCCCCGCCGTCGACCAGGTCGTTGCCATTGCCGGCCCAGACGACATCATTGCCGCCCTTGGCGTTGATCCGGTCATTGCCGTTGCCGCCATAGATCAGGTTGGCGTCGTTGGTTCCCGTGATCTTGGTCTTGCTCTTGCCGCGCGACATGATCCCCTCCGAGGTTCGGTGTAGGCATGGAAGCCGTTGGAGCAACGGAAAGCATGATCAGTGCCATTTCGCGAAAACTTGCGGAAAGTACAGGGCACCGCCGCCGCAAGTTTTCGTCGCCGGGCAGGGCGGTAACCATTGGGAAACCGCAGAAATCCGCGCATCAGGAACCTGGAAAGGAACACAGGTTGATGTCGCGTTCACCTTGTCGGGGTCGTGCGCGGCTAGTGATCGCAGTCACGCCGGGATGTCCGGGCGTCCCGGGAATGGACGCCCTTGCTCGCCATGCGAGGATATGCGAATTTGCAACACTACCTGTTGGAGAAGGGTCCCGGAGCCTGTTCCTGATCGGGACAGTCAAAAATCCAGCGCCGCGGGCCGGATTTCCCAAAACGCAAAATTAACCAATCGAACCCGGTGCAATATGTGATCGACGGCGGCACGCAAAAGACCTGTCCCGGCATTATCACAGGCCGGTCACAGCGCGCGAAAAATTCTATCAATCAATTCGCGTAGTTAGAGAGTGCCGCTGTGCGATGCAATCGCGGGAAACGCGCGGCGATTGCATTGCCTCCCGCACTTTTCCAACCGACGCGACCGGCGGCGGCCCGCGAGTGACTGTCTTGGCACATGCTGTGCTGGCACAACCGCAACGGCGGGACGACTGTCCCGAAACGCGCGACAGGACCGGATACAGTGTCAGACCAGCAACGCTCCCCCCTGCAGGATGCCCGCGACGCGCTCAAGAGCGGCTTCACCCTCGTCGGCGTGGTCAGTGTCGGGACCGGCCTGCTGATGCTCTCCAGCCCGCTCTACATGATGCAGATCTATGATCGTGTGATTTCCACGGGAAACACCGACACCCTGGTGGCCCTGACCCTGGTCATCGCGTTCGCCATGTTCACCTTCGGCGCGCTGGAGGGGGCCCGCACCATTGTGGCACAGCGCGTCGGCATCTGGCTGGACCGTCGCCTCTCCGCCCCCGTGCTCGCGGCGTCGGTCTCGCGTGCCCTCCAGGGTGGCGGCAGCACGGCCCAGGGCCTGCGCGACATCGCGACGGTGCGCGGATTCGTGGGATCCGCCGCGATTTTTCCCCTCTTTGACGCACCGCTTGCCCCGTTCTTTCTGCTGATCCTGTTCGTGATGCATCCGCTGCTCGGCACCGTGGCACTGATCGGCGCGGTCGTGCTGTTCGGACTGGGTGTTGCCAACGAGCTGCTGACCCGCAGTGCATTGCGGGAGGCATCGACGGCCTCGAGCAACGCCTACAGCTCGGCAGACGCCACGGTCCGGAACGCCGACACCATCATGGCCATGGCGATGCTGCCGGCACTGGCACGCCGGATGGACGGTCACGCCGAGTCCTGGCGTGCCCTGCAGATGCGCGCGGGCGGCATGTCGGGCCTGCTCACATCGGTCGCCAAGGGCCTCCGGCTGCTGCTGCAGTCGGCCATCCTCGGCACAGGCGCGTGGCTGGTCCTGCACGACAAGATGACCCCGGGCATGATGATCGCCGCATCGATCATGATGGGCCGCGCCCTCGCCCCGGTCGAACAGGCGATCGGCGCATGGCAGGGCCTGGTCAATGCCCAGACCGCCTGGGCGCGACTGGCTGAACTGCTGGCCATGCGTCCGCCCCTGGGTCAAGGCACGCAGATGCCCGATCCGGCGGGACAGCTTGTGGCCGACGCCGTGATCTACCAGCCGCCGGGCTCGCAGGTGCCGGTGCTGAAGGGGGTGTCGTTCCGCATACCGGCCGGCGCCGCGGTCGGGATCATCGGACCGTCGGGCGCCGGCAAGAGCTCGCTGCTCCGCTGCATCGTCGGCTCGGCGCGACCGCAGCGCGGCGCGATCCGCCTCGATGGCGCCGACATGGCCGTCTGGGACCCGCTGGACCGGGGCCGGCACGTCGGCTACCTGCCGCAGGATGTCGAGCTGTTCGCGGGCACTGTCCGCGAGAACATCAGCCGTTTCGAGGACGCCGACGACGCAGAAGTCGTCGAGGCCGCGCGCCTGGCCGGCGTCCATGACATGATCCTCTCCCTGCCCGAAGCCTACGAGACCCAGATCGGGGACCGCGGCGGACGCCTGTCCGGCGGCCAGCGCCAGCGCCTGGCACTGGCACGTGCGGTCTTCCGCATGCCGAGGCTGGTGGTGCTGGACGAGCCGAACGCGAACCTCGACGCGGCCGGCGAGGACATGCTGGTGCGACTGGTCGCTGCCCTCAAGGCCGCCGGGCACACGGTACTGCTGGTGACCCACCGTCCGAACCTGCTGGCCGCCGTCGACCTGGTCATGGTCGTCCGCGAGGGACAGATCGCCGACATGGGGCCGCGCCAGGAGATCATCGCCCGCCACGGACAACCGGCCGCCGCCGCCGCCGCCAGACCGGCACCCGGCCCCGCGACCAACATCCGGCCTGTCGCCACCCTGGCCACCCGCGCGGGGGAGTGACATGCAGGTCGATCCGCTGGATACCAATCCGCCACTGGGCCTCGGCCCCATGATCCGCATCATCGCCGGGGTAATGGCGGTCTTCTTCATCGGCTTCGGCGGCTGGGCCGCCTTCATGCCGCTGGAAAGCGCCGCCATCGCCCAGGGCGTGGTGATCGTGGAATCCAACCGCAAGACGATCCAGCACCTGGAGGGCGGCATCATCGCCCAGATCAATGTCGATGACGGCGACCGCGTGAAGGCCGGCGACGTGCTGGTGGTGCTCGACAAGGCACGCTCCGGCGCCGAGGCCGCCTTGCTGCGCGGTCGCCTGGCGTCGGCGCTTGCGCGGCGCGACCGGCTGGTTGCCGAGCGCGACAGGAAGGACGCGGTTTCTTTCGATGCCGAGATCCAGAAGCTGCTGAGCAGCGAGAACGACCGCAACACCCTGATCGACGGCGAACTCGCCGTGTTCCGGGAACGGCGCAACTTCATCGAAAGCCAGACTGCGCTGAACCAGCAGAAGATCCTGCAGCTGAAGCAGGAGATCAACGGCCTGAGCGAGGAGATCACGGCGGCCGACCGCAAGCTGCAGCTGATCACCCAGGAAATCTCGGCGCTGTCGGGCCTGGTCGAGAAGGGCCTTGCCCGTCGCCCGGCATTGCTGCAGTTGCAGCGGGAGTCGGCCGACATCTCCGGCGAGCGTGGCCGCAACATCTCGGCTGTGGCCCGGGCGCGCCAGCAGATCGGCGAGGCCGAGCTCACCATCGTCGACCTGCGCACGCGGCTGCTGAACGAGGTCGTGACGGAACTCCGCGATACAGAGGCGGAGATCGCGGACCTGCGCGAGCGCGCGGTGGCGGCCAACGACATCGAGCGTCGCAGCGAGATCGTGGCCCCGGTCGACGGTATCATCGTCAACAAGCAGGTCTTCACCACCGGCGGCGTCGTCGCCCCCGGCGCGCCATTGCTGGACATCGTACCGACGCAGGACGGCCTCACCGTCGAGGCCCGGGTACAGCCGAACGACATCGACGTCGTCCACACCGGCCTGGCCGCGCGGGTACGTCTGTCGGCCTTCCGCATGGCCGAGAACCCCATCCTCGCCGGCACGGTGACGACCGTCTCCGCCGACGCATTGGTCGATCCGAACACCAACCAGAGCTACTTCCTCGCCAGGATCCGGCTCGACGACCTGTCGTCCCTGCCCAAGGATTCCGTGGTGCTGCCTGGCATGCCGGCGGAGGTGATGATCATCACCGGCGAGCGCACCATGCTGCAATACCTGGTCGAACCGATCACCCTGACGCTGTCGCGGGCGATGCGGGAGAGCTGATCCTCAGGCCGCGACCCGTGCGTCCAGTGACGGTCGCGTGTTGAGGCCGTCGACGTCGAATCCGGCCATCAGCTTGTAGCGTCGGGCGATGTCTTCCAGTTCCGCGCGCGAGATGACCGCCTCGATATTGCCGAAGCCCGCCGGCGCGCGCTCCTCGACGATCTGCATCGCCTGTTCGGGCCCGTTGCCGCGATTGGCGAGGACGATGGCAGAGCATGGCGGCCGCCGGTCGGCGTCATAGGCCCGGAACGCGGCCACGGGATCGGCCGCCTTGACCAGGTGCCAGGCAATGGTGCGGGCATCGACGATGGCCTGGGACGCACCGTTGGAGCCGATCGGGTACATCGGATGCGCCGCGTCGCCCAGCAACGCCACGCGGCCAAAGGCCCAGCAGTCGACAGGATCCCGGTCCACCATGGGAAACTCGTAGATCGCCCGCGCGCCGCGAATGATCTCCGGCACCCGCAGCCAGCCGAAATCCCAGTCCTCGAAGGCCGGCAGGAAGGTCTCGATGCTGCCGGGCCGGTTCCAGTCCTCGCGCGGCCAGGGCGTGTCGGTCGGATAGCGTATCTCGGCGATCCAGTTGATCAGCGACTCGCCGCGGTCGAGATGCGGGCGCGAAACCGGATAGCAGACGAACTTCTGGTTCATGTGTCCGGCCATCACCATGGACCGGCCGGTCAGGTAGGGCGGCGCGACGGTGGTCGAGCGCCACAGCACGCACCCGTTCCAGATCGGGTCGCCCTCGTCCGGATAGTAGAGCCGGCGCACCGCCGAGTGGATGCCGTCAGCGGCAATCAGGGCGTCGCCGCGCAGCGTCGCCTGCGCGCGGCCGTCGCTGCGGGCGATGAAGCGCGCCGAGACCCCGGACACGTCCTGTTCCAGCCCGGCAAACGCATGGTCGGCCAGCACGCGGTCCGGCCCGAGACGGGCACGCGCGGCCTCCAGCAGGATCATCTGCAGGTCACCGCGCGCGATGGAATATTGCGGCCAGTTGTAGCCGGCCCCCCTGCCCCGCGGCTCCCGCCAGATCTGCTGGCCGTGGCGATTGGCATAGATCAGTTCCGCGGTCTCGATGGCACAGGCCGCCAGCGCGTCGCCCAGCCCGAGTTCGGTGAGCTCGCGAACGGCGTGTGGCAACAGGTTGATCCCGACGCCGAGCGCCTTCAGTTCCGGGACAGCCTCGCAGACCGTGCAGTCGATGCCGGCCCTGTGCAGGCTGAGTGCGGTTGTCAGGCCACCAATGCCGCCGCCGACGACGATGACATCCATCGCATTCCCCCCGGGGTCCTTGTGATTTTCCGAACCATTTCACCGCGACGACGCGGCGGCAAGTCAGTCAGGATCGGAACCGAACAGGTCGGCGGCGGCAACCCAGCCCACCCGGCCCTCCAGGCTGATGCGGCACCAGCCGTCGCGGCAGAGTTCCAGCACCGCGATCACCCGGCGCTCGGCATAGAGCTCGACGGGTTCCGCGCTGGATGGACCGTGCCGGACCGGCGCCAGGTCGGTCATCACCATGGCGGTGCGCCGCCCCGACAGCAGGCTGGAATGCAGCCAGCCCTCGCCGCCGAACGGATCGCGCACCGCGCGCCAGTTGCCATGTTCGTCGACGATGCGGACCGGCATGTCCGCGCGGCGATAGATCCAGCGGATCGGATAGTCGGTGCCGGGTCCCGCCCGGAGATTCGCGGTCGTCGACTTCACGGAAACGAAGCGCGGCAACGGCAGGCCGGTTTCCGACCCGACATCGGCGGGTGCCGCATCGGTCGAGGCGGCAACCACGGGCAGTGTCCACGCCAGCAGAAGCAGGCCGGCAAGTACCGGCAGGACACGTTCACCGATCCGCGACATCAGGACCGTTCGGGCTTGAACTTGCGGCGGACGAGCCGGCCGGCGACCTCGGACCGCGTCGCGTCCTGCCCGGCCTCGTCCCTGGCCGCCTGCCAGTCCTGGTCGAGACGTGCCTTGCGCCGTGCCACTTCCTCGCCGGCGGCCCGCGCGGCGACACGGACGCGCGGCAGCACCTCGCGACGGGTGAGTTCGATGGCGCGCGCGCGCAGCTCCGGATCGGAGGCGACCCGGCGTGCGGTCTCGAAAAGCAAGGTCCGGAGAATTGGCATGTCTTCAAACCCGGCAAGCGGCAACAACACCACCTATATAGGACCGAAGCGGCCTGCGCGGAATATTGCCTTGCCGGGAGCGCCATGCGAGGAAGCCGCCCGGAATCAACACCCGACCGCAGTCCAGGCGGCCGGATCATCGGACCACGGGAAGGGACACGCCCGCGATGAGCTATGTCTTGGTCGCTGCAGGACTGGTATTGCTGCTGGTCGGTGGCGAGGCGCTTGTGCGCGGCGCGGTCGGGCTTGCCGACCGGGTCGGCGTGTCCAAGCTGGTGATCGGCCTCACGGTCGTCGCTTTCGGCACCTCTGCGCCCGAACTGGTCGTCAGTGTACAAGCCGCCCTGGAGGGCGCGCCCGGCATCGCCATCGGCAATGTCGTCGGCTCCAACATCGCCAACGTGCTGCTGGTCATCGGTCTGCCGGCGCTGATCGCCCCGTTCCATTGCGACCAGGGTGCGGTGAATCGGGAGGGCACCTGGATGGTCGGTGCCACGCTGGCGATGATCGCCATCGCCTGGTGGATCGGCTTCAACCTGTGGACCGGACTGGCGCTGTTCGCGATGCTGCTGGCGTTCCTGTTAGTCACCTATCGCGCCGCGCGCGACGGCGCCGGCGGAAGCCTGCTGGACGAGGCCGAGGAACTGGAAGCCACAGCGCCGAAGTCGCCGATGATCCTGGCCGGGCTGCTGGTCGTGGGCATTGCGGCGCTGGTCTTCGGTTCCGACCTGCTGGTCGATGGTGCGCGGTCCATCGCGCTGTCGGCGGGCGTGCCCGAGGAGGTCGTGGGTGTCACACTGGTGGCCCTCGGCACCTCGCTGCCGGAACTGGCGACCACCGTCGTCGCCGCCTTCCGCAAGCATGGCGACATCGCGATCGGCAACGTCATCGGCTCCAACATCTTCAACATCCTGGGCATCCTGGGCATCACGGCGATGGTCAAGGCCGTGCCGGTGCCGGAGGCGATGCTGCGCTTCGACCTGTGGGTCATGTTGGGCTGCGGCCTGCTGCTGTTCCCCTTCGCCTGGGCGCGCCTGCCGGTCGGACGCGTCGCCGGCTCCCTGTTCATCGTCGGGTACCTCATGTACGTGCTGGCGCAGTTCAGCGGGATGTCGGGCATGCCGATGCCGCACGGAGGCGGCTGAGCATGGCCGGCGCGGCACTGGTCACCGGCGGGGCGCGCCGCATCGGGCGCGCCATCGCCCTGGCCCTGGCTGCGCGCGGCATGGCGGTGGCGATCCACCACAACCGTTCCGGTGCCGAAGCCGAGGCAACGGCGGCAGATGCCCGGGCGCTGGGTGTGGACGCGACTGTCGTGCAGGCCGACCTGGCCGACGCGGATGCCGTGCGTTCCATCCTTCCGGAGGCTGCGCGCGGCCTCGGCCAGCCCATCGACGTCCTGGTCAACAATGCCTCGCTGTTCGAACGCGATTCGGTCCGGGACGTGACCGTCGCGGGCTTCGACGCGCACATGGCCATCAATCTCCGGGCACCACTTCTGCTGGCACAGGACTTCGCGGCCGCATTGCCCGACGACAGGCCTGGCAACATCGTCAACCTGATCGACCAGCGGGTCTGGAAGCCGACGCCGGGCTTCATGTCCTACACCCTGTCCAAGTCCGCCCTGCTGACCCTGACGCAGACACTGGCGATGGCATTGGCGCCGCGTATCCGGGTCAACGGGATCGGTCCGGGACCGGTGCTGCCGAACGAGCGACAGACACAGGCGCAATTCGACCGGCAATGGCGCTCGACCTTGCTGCAGCGTGGCGCGGAGCCGGAAGAAATCGCCGACGCCGTCCTTTTCCTTCTCGCGTCCCGATCAATTACCGGACAAATGATCGCGCTTGACGGGGGACAGTTCTTGCCCTGGCCACCGCTGAGCCAGTCCGTCGCGGACCTCGACGGCTGACAAAAAACGTCTCTCCGTGCGGATCGGAGGGGTTGACAGCCCGGAATTTACTTCACACCCGCGCGACCGAATTCCGCAAACCCGCGATTCCCTAGGGGCAGCGCCGATACGGCCCAGAATCCCGTTTTGGGAATTTGAAACTTCTTGTTTTTCAATAACTTATGTCGTTGCACAAAAATCCGGCAGAGCAACAAACCTGTAACGATTTCGGGAGTCTAGCCCGGAGTCCAAACATTCTCCCACAGGCTTATCCACAGGAATCGTGGACAGCATGACGGTTCGGTGAAAGTGCCGAGTCGTTTCCGGCGGCACCGCCTGCATACCGCTCAGGCCGAAATCGTTCCGGATACGCGACGAACAAGCGACCACGCCTGATCGACATGGCGCTGCTCCGTGCGTGTCTGCCCGATGGCGATGCGGATGGCCCTGCATCCGCGCACCGTGTTGGGCGTGAAATAGGCCTCGCCACTGTCGTTCAGCGCATCGAGCAACCGTTCGTTGAGGCGGTCGAGCGCGGCGGCGTCGAGGCCCGGCCGCACATGTCGGAAATTGATCAGCGAGAGCACGCGCGGCGCCACCAGTTCATATGCCGGGTCGGCGGCGATCCGTGCCTCCAGCCCTTCGGCCAGCGCGATATGGCGGCGCAGGATCGCCTGCAGGCCGTTCACCCCATAGTTGCGGATCACGAACCAGAGCTTCAGCGCGCGGAAGCGCCGGCCCAGTTGCACGCCCCAGTCCCGGTAGTCGGTGACGGCATTGCCCTCGCGACTGCGCAGGAACGCCGCGTCGATGGCGAAGGTCCGGACCAGGGCATCGGGATCACGCACGAAATGCGCCGAACAGTCGAAATTCGTCATCAGCCACTTGTGCGGATTGAAGACGAAGCTGTCGACATGCTCCTGCCCGTCCAGCATCCAGCGATGTTCGGGCAGGATCAGCGCGGAGCCGGCCCATGCGGCATCGACATGCAGGTAGATGCCATGGCGGCGGCAGATCTCGCCGATCGGCCGCAGCGGGTCGATGGCACCGACCCCGGTGGCCCCCAGGGAGGCGACGACGCAGGCCGGCTTCAGGCCCGCGTCCAGGTCGGCACGGATCGCTTCCTCCAGCAGGTCCGGACGCAGCGCGAAACGCTCGTCGGTCGCGATCTTGCGGACATTGGCGCGGCCATAGCCGGCGACCTTTGCCCCCTTCTCGGTGGCGGTGTGTGTCTGGTCGGAGCAGTAGACGACAAGGCCCGGCTGGCCGGAGAGCCCGGTCTCGTTGGCCGCGCCGCCTGTCACCCGTTCCCGGGCGACCAGCAGTGCACAAAGAATGGCCGAAGAGGCACTGTCCTGGATCACGCCGGTGAAGCCGGCATCGAGGCCGGTCATCTGCCGCAGCCAGTCGAGCACGCGGTCTTCCATCTCGGTCGCCGCCGGCGAGGTCTGCCAGAGCATGCATTGCGCGCCGATGGTCGCCGTCAGCATCTCCGCCAGCACCGAGGGCGGACTGGAATTGGCCGGGAAATAGGCCAGGAAGCGCGGGTGCTGCCAGTGGGTGATACCCGGCATCACGTCACGCTCGAAGTCGGCCAGGATGGCGCTCATCGCCTCGCCGCTGTCGGGCGGCGATTCGGCCAGCCGCGCGGCGATCGCGCCCGGCGCGGTCTGCGCGCGGACCGGCAGATCCTCCACCGTCTCCATGTAGTCGGCCATCCAGTCGACCAGCCGGTGGGCGTGGCTGCGGAATTCGTCGGTGTCCAAGCTGGCCTCCCCCCTGTCCTGCGGGGCGCGAACCTTGACACGGTGCCGGCGGATACGAAATAGCTGGCGCACCAGCGAGACGAGGAGCTCCCCATGCCCGAGACCGTGAAGACCAAGGTTCTGATCGTCGGTTCCGGGCCGGCCGGCTGCACCGCCGCGATCTACGCCGCGCGCGCCGGGCTGGAGCCGGTGATGGTCCACGGCCTGCAGCCGGGCGGGCAGCTCACCATCACGACCGATGTCGAGAACTATCCCGGCTTTTCCGACGTGATCCAGGGCCCCTGGCTGATGGAACAGATGGAAAGGCAGGCCGCCAATGTCGGCACACGGATGATCCACGACATCGTCACCGGGATCGACCTGTCGCGGCGGCCGTTCGTCGCCAGGGGCGACGGCGGCAATACCTATGTCGGCGACAGCCTGATCATCGCCACCGGCGCCGCCGCACGCTGGCTGGGGCTGGAGAGCGAGCAGAAGTTCCAGGGCTTCGGCGTCTCGGCCTGCGCCACCTGCGACGGCTTCTTCTATCGCAACAAGCAGGTCTGCGTGATCGGCGGCGGCAACACGGCAGCCGAGGAAGCACTCTACCTCGCCAACATCGCCTCGCGGGTCTGGCTGGTGCATCGCCGGGATTCGCTCCGCGCCGAGAACATCCTGCAGAGGCGCGTGTTCGACCATCCGCGCATCGAACCGGTCTGGAACCATGTGCTGGACGAGATCGTCGGGCAGGACAACCCGCCCGGCGTCACCGGCGTGCGGCTGAAGCACGTGCAGACCGGCGCAATGCGGGAGATCGCGCTGGACGGCGTCTTCGTCGCCATCGGCCACACGCCCAACACCGGCCTGTTCAAGGGTCAGCTCGCGATGGACGCCGAGGGCTACCTGCTGACCGCGCCGGATTCGACGGCAACGAACATTCCGGGCGTCTTCGCCGCCGGCGACGTGCAGGACCGCATCTACCGGCAGGCCGTCACGGCAGCCGGCACCGGCTGCATGGCCGCGCTGGAAGCCGAGAAATTCCTCTCCGAACACAGCCTGGCAGACGCCGCGGACTGATTTGCGCCCGCGAAATCGCCGGTCTGCACCCCCAAAGTGCTGACGGGACTTGTCGATTCGCGCTGGACCGATATGTTCGCGCGATGGACTGGGACAAATTGCGCATATTCCATACCGTGGCCGAAGCGGGGAGCTTCACCCACGCAGGCGAGATTCTCAATCTCAGCCAGTCGGCCGTGAGCCGGCAGGTCAGTGCCCTTGAGGAGAGCCTCCGGACCACCCTGTTCCGCCGGCATGCCCGCGGCCTGATCCTGACCGAGCAGGGCGAGTTGCTCTACCAGACAGCGCGCGAGGTCTTCGCCAAGCTGGCCATGGCCGAGGCGATGCTGACCGATGCAAAGGAAAAGCCGCGCGGCGAGCTGAAGGTCTCGACCACTGTCGGCCTCGGATCGACCTGGCTGACCCCGCGCATCCGCGAGTTCATCGAGGCCTATCCCGACATCACCGTGAACCTGCTGCTGACCGACGGCGAACTCGACCTGACGATGCGCGAGGCGGACATCGCCATTCGCCTCTGGCCACCGACACAGCCGGACCTGGTCCAGCGCAAGCTGATGACCGTTCATTTCCACCTCTATGCATCGGCCGACTACATCAAGCGGCGGGGCGCACCAAAGACCGTCGAGGACCTGGACCGCCATTCCCTGGTGATCTACGGCGACGACTCGCCGAACCCGGCACGCGCCAGCGAATGGCTGATGAGCCTTGGCGCCGATCCGGCACGCCCGCGCCAGCCGGTACTGAAGGTCAACAACATCTACGGCCTGCTGCTGGCGGTCGAAAGCGGCCTGGGGATCGGTGCCCTGCCGAGCTACATCGTGCAGAGCCAGAGCCAGCCGGTGCGCGTGCTGGACGATGTCGCGGGCCCCGAGTTCGACACCTATTTCGTCTACCCGGAAGAGCTGCGGAACTCGAAAAGAATCACCGTTTTCCGCGACTTCCTCATCCGCAAGGTTGCCGAAAGCCGGTTCTGACCCGGTTTCCGGCAAGGTGGTGAACGTCACTTTCGCGCAACAGCCGGCACGTCTCTCGCAAAAGCGAAACAGTCCAGTGGTTTAGAGCCATTCCTGCGACGCATGGCCCCGCTGCGTGGTTTTGCCCTTTCTTTCGACAATCGGGAAGCCTATCTCTCCCCCCAGCGATGTTGCGCTGCAGCATCCCGGGCCCCGCGGTTGCCTCCCTGTTTCCGCCGGGTCCGACGTCTCCCAGACGTGAAGCCTCCCTGTTAGACTCGGCGGGTCGTTCGCGACCCGCCTTTTTTTTGCCCGGAGGTTCCCCTGGACATCCGCAGTGCCCGTCGAGCGGACGTGGCAGGACTGACTGACCTCGCCCTGCGCTCGAAAGCGCATTGGGGCTATGACGCCGCGTTCATGGCCGCGTGTGTCGCCGAACTCACCATCACCCCGGACATGCTGGACCGGGATCTGTTCGCACTTGCCGTAGAGGGCGGACGGGTCGCCGGATTCTGCCGCGTGAGCATCGGCGAGAGCCATGCAGAACTGGAAGACCTCTTTGTCGAGCCTGACCTGATCGGAACCGGCCTGGGACGCGCGCTCTGGACCGAGGCGGTACGCCTGGCACGGGCAGCCGGCGCGACACGCATCGAACTCGACGCCGACCCGAACGCCGCGGCGTTCTATACGGCCATGGGCGCGGCCGTCATCGGACAGTCGCCATCCGGCTCGATCCCGGGACGAGTCCTGCCGCGCATGCGCTAGGATCTGTCCGCCGGCCGGTGACAGCAGACCGGCGACCCGTCCCGTATTGACGGCAATTCTGAACGATGTTCAAAATCATTTCCGCATCGCGCTTCGGTTTTGCCATGGAGCTGTCATGCTATCGACGGTATCTAGCATGCCAGTCACTCGTGATGCGGCCGGCGGGAAAGGCACGCGCCGCGTGTTGCAACCTGTGATCCCGGCGCTTCACCTTGCCGCCATGCCCTGGCGGCCGACCGACAGGGAGAACGATCCATTGCGTATCGCCGCTGTCCTCGCCTTGCTTCTCGCCATCCTCGGCACCGCCACCGCCAGCGCGCAGGAATACAACCGCATCAAGACCGACATCCAGCTGCGCAACAAGGCACGGGTCGTCTACTACGACTTCTATCACCGCTACGATGATCGCTGGCGCGGCCGGCTGGCCGGATGGACCGACACCTATGCCGATGCCGAGACACTGGCGAAGGGACTTGCGGCGAGGGAGGCCGGCGAGTGGGGCTTCAGCCACGTCATCTTCGAGAACATGAAGGAGAACGAGCGCTCGAGCTGGTGCACCGACAGTGACAAGGACAAGCGCTGCCGGTTTTTCAACATCACCTACTATTACACCTTCACCAACGCGACCGAGAGCAGCGAGGGCGAGGTCCTTTCCGTCGAGAAGATGAAGAAGCCGCTGCGCTTCGTGCGCTGGAAGAACCGCTTCGCCATGGTCAACACCGACGCCTGCTACGAACGCAAGGTCAGGATGGGGGCGTTCGACGACGTGCGCGGACCCGATTGCGTCCGCTAAATCTTCGATCCCAAGGGCCTGGGCGACATTCCCGCGCCGATCGAGGATGGCGCCATCCAGAAGTGATCCGGTCTTGCCGCAAGCCGGCGGTTTTCCTAATGTCCGCGCCAATTTCCGCAAGCATTGCGACGTCCCGCGTCAGGGCCTGACGCGGGACAGCATTTCTGCCGACCGGACTGGCTTCCAGGGAGACCCGCCGATGCATGGCCTGATGCAGGACAAGCCGCTTCTGATCCACACGCTGATCGACTACGCCGCGCGCAATCACGGCAAGACGGAGATCGTGACGCGGACGGTCGAGGGACCGATCCACCGCTACACCTACACCGATGCCCATGCCCGCTCGAAGCAGCTGGCCAGGGCGCTGTCGCGGCTGGGCGTGAAGCTGGGCGACCGGGTCGGCACGCTGGCCTGGAACACCTATCGCCACTTCGAGTGCTATTTCGGCATTTCCGGCCTCGGCGCGGTACTGCACACCATCAACCCGCGGCTGTTCCCCGAGCAGATCGCCTACATCGCCAACCACGCCGAAGACACCTACATCTTCACCGACCTGACCTTCGTGCCGTTGCTGGAGAAGCTGGCCGGCGAGCTCAATTCGGTGCGCGGCTTCGTCATCCTCACCGACCGCGCCCACATGCCGGAAACGACGCTGAAGAACGCCCTCTGCTACGAGGAGCTGATCGGCGCCGAAACGCCGGACTTCGAATGGCCGCAGTTCGACGAGCGTACCGCCTCCAGCCTCTGCTACACCTCCGGCACCACGGGCAACCCGAAGGGCGTGCTGTACCAGCACCGCTCGACCGTGCTGCACAGCTTCGCCGCCTGCATGGGCGACTGCCTGGGCCTGTCGTCGCGCGACACCGTCCTGCCGGTGGTACCGATGTTCCACGCCAATGCCTGGGGCCTCGCCTATTCCGCGCCAATGTGCGGCGCCGGCCTGGTGTTCCCCGGCAAGGACCTGGACGGCAAGTCGGTCTACGAGCTGATGGCCGGCGAGAAGGTCACCATGTCGGCCGGCGTGCCGACCGTGTGGCTGATGCTGCTGAACTACATGGAGGAGCACGGCCTGGGCCTGCCCGACATGAACCGCACCGTGATCGGCGGCTCGGCCGCGCCGGCGGCGATGATCCGCACCTTCGAGACCAAGTACGACGTGCGGGTCATCCATGCCTGGGGCATGACCGAGATGAGCCCGCTCGGCACCACCGGCGTGATGCCGAAGGAAATCGCGGCGCTGCCCTTCGACGAACAGCTTCCCTACAAGGCCAAGCAGGGCCGCGTGATCTATGGCGTGGAACTGAAGATCACCGACGACGACGGCACCGAACTGCCGCGCGACGGCAAGGCCTTCGGTCACCTGCTGACCCGCGGCTACTGGATCACCAGCGGCTACTTCAAGGGCGAGGGCGGTTCGGTCCTGGACAATGGCAACTGGTTCGACACCGGTGACGTCGCCACCCTGGACGACCGCGGCTTCATGCAGATCACCGACCGCGCCAAGGACGTGATCAAGTCCGGCGGCGAATGGATCAGTTCCATCGACCTGGAAAACGCCGCCATGGGTCATCCGGCCGTCGGCGAGGCCGCCGTGATCGGCATCTTCCACCCGAAGTGGGACGAGCGGCCGCTGCTCTGCATCGTGAGGAAGGCCGGCAAGGACGTGACCAAGGACGAGATCCTGGCGTTCCTGTCGGACAAGATCGCCAAGTGGTGGATGCCCGACGATGTCGCCTTCGTCGACGAGATCCCGCATACCGCGACCGGCAAGATCCAGAAGACGACGCTGCGCGAGCAGTTCAAGGACTACAAGCTGCCGACGGCCACCGCCGCGGAGTGACGCGAACAGGGTGTGGAGGTCCGGTCCGCCGGACCTCCCGCCGCTCCGCCGCGTCGCTGTCCGCTACAGCGCGCGGACGATGTCCTCGCAGCAGGCCTTGGCGTCGGCGAACAGCATCATGGTGTTGTCGGCGTAGAACAGGCTGTTGTCGATGCCGGCATAGCCCGGGCTCAGCGAGCGCTTCACGAACAGCACGGTCCTGGCCTTGTCCACGTCCAGGATCGGCATGCCGTAGATCGGGCTCTGCGTATCGGTACGGGCCGCCGGGTTGGTGACGTCGTTGGCGCCGATCACGAAGGCGACGTCGGCCGACTGGAAGGACGAATTGATCTCCTCCAGCTCGAACACCTCGTCATAGGGCACATTGGCCTCGGCCAGCAGCACGTTCATGTGGCCCGGCATGCGGCCCGCGACGGGATGGATGGCATAGGCGACCTCCACGCCCTCCTCCTTCAGCGCGTCGGCCATCTCGCGCAGCGCGTGCTGGGCCTGGGCGACCGCCATGCCGTAACCCGGCACGATGATCACCTTGCCGGCGTTCTTCATGATGAAGGCGGCATCCTCGGCCGATCCCGACTTCACCGGCCGGTCGCCACGGTTCACCGCTGCGGCGGCCGCGTCGCCGCCGAAACCGCCCAGGATCACGTTCAGCAAGGACCGGTTCATGCCCTTGCACATGATGTAGGACAGGATCGCGCCCGAGGACCCCACCAGCGCGCCGGTGATGATCAGCGCCGTGTTCTCCAGCGTGAAGCCGATGCCGGCGGCAGCCCAGCCGGAATAGCTGTTCAGCATGGAGACCACGACCGGCATGTCGGCGCCGCCGATCGGGATGATCAGCAGGAAGCCGACCACGAAGGCCAGGATGGTCATGGCCCAGAACCACTCGGGGGCCGGGTCGGTCGCGAAGAGGACGATCAGCCCGACGATCACCACCCCGATCAGCGCGTTCAGCGGATGCTGGCCGGGATAGGTCACCGGGTTGCCGGTCATCAGGTCCTGCAGCTTGGCGAAGGCGATCAGCGAGCCGGAAAAGGTCACGGCGCCGATGACGACGCCAAGGCCCATCTCGATGCGGCTGGCCAGCTTCAGCTGCCCGCCGACATCGACGATGCCATAGGCCTGGGGGTCGTAGAACGCCGCCGCCGCGACCAGCACCGCCGCCAGGCCGACCAGGCTGTGGAAGGCGGCGACAAGCTGCGGCATCGCGGTCATGGCGATGCGCTGGGCGATCACGGTGCCGATGGCACCGCCGATCAGCAACGCCGCCAGGATCCAGCCATAGGACGTGACCTCGGGGCTGACCACCGTGGTCAGCACGGCGATGGTCATGCCGGCGATGCCCATGAAGTTGCCCTGGCGGCTGGTCTCCGGCGAGGAGAGCCCGCGCAGGGCCATGATGAACAGGATCGCCGAGACCAGGTAGGCGAGCGCCGTCAGGTTGGCCGACATGCCGGGTCCGCTCCCTTATTTCTTTTTCTTGCGGTACATGCCGAGCATGCGCTGGGTCACCAGGAAGCCGCCGAAGATGTTGATGGCGGCCAGCACCACGGCGACGAACCCGAAGACCTTGGCGATCGAGAATTCGGCCGGCCCGACGGCCAGCAGCGCGCCGACGATGATCACCGAGCTGATGGCGTTGGTGACGGACATCAGCGGCGTATGCAGCGCCGGGGTCACCGACCAGACGACGTAGTAGCCGACGAAAATCGCCAGCACGAAGATCGCAAGGCGAAAGACGAACGGATCCACGACGTCCATGTCAGCCTCCCTGGGTCAAGGCCGGGTGAACCACCGCGCCGTCGCGCGTGACGAGAGTGCCCGCCACGGTCTCGTCGGCGAAATCGGGCGCGAAGGCACCCGTCGCCTTGTCGAAGTGCGGTGAAAGGAAGTTCCACAGGTTCTTGGCGAACAGCGACGATGCGTCCGCAGGAACACGGCTCGGCATGTTCAGGTGCCCGACGATGGTCACGCCGTTCTCGACCACCACCTCGCCGGGTCGGGCCAGTTCGCAATTGCCGCCCTGCTCCACCGCCAGGTCGACGATCACGGAGCCGGGTTTCATCGCGCGGACCTGGTCGGCGGTGATCAGGATCGGCGCGCGGCGGCCGGGAATCAGCGCCGTGGTGATCGCGATATCGGTCTTCTTCAGCGCCTCGTCGATCATCTCGGCCTGGCGCGCCTTGTAGGCGTCGGACATTTCCTTCGCATAGCCGCCGCTGCCATCGCCCGATTCCTCGATGTCCGGCGCCACGAACTTGGCGCCAAGGCTCATCACCTGCTCGCGCACGGCCGGCCGCACGTCGGTGGCCGAAACCACGGCACCCAGGCGCTTCGCGGTGGCGATGGCCTGCAGGCCGGCGACGCCGGCGCCGAAGACGAACACCCGCGCCGGTGCCACCGTGCCGGCCGCGGTCATCATCATCGGGAAGGCGCGCGGAAAGTGCTCGGCCGCATCCAGCACCGACTTGTAGCCGGCGAGATTGGACTGTGACGACAGGATGTCCATCGACTGGGCGCGGGAGATGCGCGGCATCAGTTCCATGGCGAAGCAGGTCAGGCCCCGGCCCGCCAGGTCGGCCATCGCCTCCGGGTTCTGCAACGCGCCGAGATGCGCCACCAGGATCGCGCCGGGTTTCATCAGCGCGGCCTCGTCCAGGTCGCCCTCGCCGTTGGCCAGCGGGCGCTGCACCTTCAGCACCAGGTCGGCGCCCGACAGGGCCGACGCCGCGTCGGGCGCGATCTCGGCACCGGCAGCGACAAAGGCGTCGTCGGAAAAGCCCGCCGGCAGGCCGGCACCGCTCTCGACCACGACCATGGCTCCGGTCCCGCTGAACTTTTTCACAGTGTCGGGTGAAGCGGCGACGCGGCGTTCAAGCGCGCGCCGCTCGCGCGGCACAGCAATTTTCATTGGGCCAGACAGCCTCCCTCGTCCGGGCGCGGCAGGTTACGCACCGCCACCGGCGGAGTGTGTCAGAGCAGGAACAACGCCATGAGAACCAATAGCACGATGCAGCCCACGATGCCGACCTTGGTCATGGTCATGAAGCCGGCATAGGTATCCTTGTGCTGGGTGATGTCCATCGACCCCGGTTCAAACATCGTTCACGTCCCTCGCAAGACCGCTGGAATCACGCCGGATGGCGCCGCAGGACAGTACGGGAAAGCGTCATTCCGCCGCAACTTTCCCGTTGGCGGCGAAGCGCCGCATCACATGGTCGGCGATGTCGGCCAGCGGCGCCAGCCAGATGTCGCCGCGCGCCTCCACGTGATCCATCAGCCGGTCGAGGATCGCCATGCGACTGTGCCGGCCGATCACCGACGGGTGGCAGGTCAGCACGAACACGCCGCCCTCGCCGATGATGCCGTCCAGTTCCGCCTTCCAGATGCGGAAGACCTCGTCGGGGTCGTGGAACTGCGCCATCAGGTGCGGCGGCATGAACCACATGAAGTAGGTGGCATCGTCCAGCGACCAGTCGATCGGGAATTCCAGCAGGTCGGGCTGCGCCGGATAGGCGTCCGACAGCAGGTACGGCGCCTCCTCGGCGAACAGGCTCGAATCGTAGGCAAAGCCGTGGCGCGCCAGGATGTGGCCCGAATGCAGGTTCATGTCCCAGGCCGGCGAGCGATAGCCGGTGGGGCGATGGCCGAGGTGACGCTGGAAGGCGGCGAGACAGGTCTCGAGGATGCGTTCCTCGCCCTCCGGGTCGTCCTTGTAGAGCGACAGGTTCTCGTGCTCGTGGCCGTGGGCGCCAAGCTCGTGTCCCTCGTCAAGGGCACGGCGGAACAGGTCCGGCCAGCGCTCGATGTTGGCGCCGGGCACGTAGAAGCTGCCGCGCACGCCGCGCCGGGCCAGGAAATCCAGCACCCGCGGTATGCCGACGTTCACGCCGTAGAGGCCGCGGCTGTAGCCCTGCAGGCGCTTCGGCCGCATCGCCTCCAGCGCCGCGCCGGTGCGCGGGCCGTCGGGTCCGGGCCGCGCCGGCGCGTACGCATAGGTGACATCGCAGTCGAAGGTCAGCGCCATCGCACCGGTCTTGCCCCCCGGCCATGGCCCGCGAAAGGTCCGCATGTTCCATCCTCCCCTACAGAAGCGGCCGACAGTGTGGCCCCGGGCGCATGACCCCGTCCAGCGACGGCGTCTGTGCCTCCCGCGGGAGCTGTGCTAGCTGTGCATGCAATCCGCGCGACGGATCGCGGTCAAGGCAGAAGGGACAGGCTGGCCGATGGCACAGAAACCCTCACCGCTCCGGCGCGGCGGTTCCGGTGCCACCATGGTGGAACGCCTGACCACGCGGCTGGCGGAGAGCATCGTCAGCGGCAAGCTCACGCCCGGCACCCGCCTGGACGAGCAGGGCCTGGCCGATCGCTACGGCATCTCGCGGACGCCGGTGCGCGAGGCCATCGGCCAGCTCGTTGCCATGGGCATGCTGGAAAAGCGTCCGCACCGCGGGGCCATCGTCGCCACCGTGACCGTGGAACGGCTGATCCAGATGTTCGAGGTGATGGCCGAGGTCGAGGCCGCCTGCGCCCGTCTCTGTGCGGAACGCATGACGCTGCAGGAACGCCAGGCGCTGGCGAAGCTGCACCAGGACGGACGCTCGGCTGTCGAGCGCGACGACCAGGAGGCCTACGAGGACCTCAACCGCCAGTTCCACACCATGATCTACCGCGGCACCCACAACGACCTGCTGGTCGAGACCGCGCTGGAGGCGCGGCGCCGGGTGGCCCCCTATCGCCGGGCCCAGTTCAACGTGACCGGCCGGGTCGGACTGTCCTGGGACGAGCACGACGCCGTGGTCGATGCCATCATCGACGGCCAGGACGAGGCCGCCTACCGTGCCATGCGGCGCCACATCCTGACGGTGAAGGACGCCTCGACCGACTACGTGGCGAAGACGCTGAACCTCGGCACGGACGCCTGGTCAGGCAAGTGATTGCATACAGTTCCCGATGGCTTGAATTCCCATTTATTATTTATTTTTCAAAGGTATAACTAACATTGCATGCAAGATGATGAATTGTTAATACCTGCTGTCTGAATTTTCGGCAAAAACCAATCGACGCTGATTTTTGCAGCATATGCACCGCAACTCCGTGATGAACATGACGTTTTTGCGTCAGACTGACGCGCCTGCAAAAAAACCAATCCGCATTGCCGCCGGCTAATGATCCGCAAACAGGCGAATTTCCGCCGATATTCCACTCCGATTGCATACATGAATTCATAATATTCTGTTTTTATTGCGATTTTTGCGCCGCAACATTCTGGCCCGCGGATTGCTAAGCGCCTCCCAAGCATCCGGTCATGCCGGATCGACCGACACAGGCGGCGGGGGCCGCGTCAGCGAGGAGAGGGTGATGGACAGGCGTCAATTCCTGAAGGTCTCACTGGTGATGGGCGGCGCCGCCGCCATCCCGATGATGGTTCCCTACACGACGCGCGCGGCGGGTCGCTCCGACACGTTGCTGGTCGTGGTCGGCAGCACCGTCAACAGCATGGACATCCACCGCGCCGGCACCAACCGCCCGAGCTATGCCGGTGCGGTGAACATGTATGACCGCCTCGTCGGCTTCGGCACCAAGACGCTCGAGGACGGCACGCAGATGTACGACTACACCAAGCTGGTGCCGGAACTGGCCGAGAGCTGGGAGATTGCCGCCGACGGCATGTCGGTGACGTTCAAGCTGAAGCCGGACGCGACCTTCTGGGACGGCGCCCCCGTGACCGCGGCCGACGTGAAGTGGTCCTTCGACCGCGCCGTCACGGTCGGCGGCTTCCCGACCTCCCAGATGAAGGCCGGCTCGCTGGAGAAGCCCGAGCAGTTCGTGGTGGTCGACGACAAGACCTTCCGCATCGACTTCCTGCGCAAGTCGAAACTGACCATGCCCGACCTCGCGGTGCCGGTGCCGATCATCTTCAACTCCAAGGTCGCCCTGGCGAATGCCACCAAGGACGATCCCTGGGCAACCGAGTACCTGCATCGCAACCCGGCCGGCAGCGGCGCCTTCATGCTGGAGCGCTGGGACCCCGGCCAGCAGGTCGTCTACAAGCGCTTCGACAACTGGAAGGGCGGCGAACTGCCCGGCGTCAGCCGCGTCATCATGCGCGAGATCCCGTCCGCCTCGACCCGCCGCGCACTGCTGGAAAAGGGTGACGCCGACATCTCGCTGGACCTGCCGCCGAAGGACTTCGCCGAGCTGAAGGAGACCGGCAAGTACTTCGTCGCCGCCGCGCCGATCGAGAACTCGATGATCGCCATCGGCGTGGACGTGAAATGGGGGCCGCTGGCCGACAAGCGCGTGCGCCAGGCCATCGCCTACGCCCTGCCCTACGAACAGATCTTCAAGCAGGCGGTGTTCGGCCGCGGCATCCCGATGTGGGGCGGCAAGTCGTTCGAGCCGGCGGACATCGCCTGGCCGCAACCCTTCCCCTACAAGACCGACCTCGAGAAGGCGAAGGCGCTGATGGCCGAGGCCGGCCACGCCGGCGGCTTCGAGGTTCCCTTTGCCTTCGACCTCGCCTTCGCCCAGTGGGAAGAGCCGATGGCGCTGCTGGTCCAGGAGGGTCTCGCGCGGATCGGCATCAAGGCGGTGATCGAGAAGATCCCCGGCGCCAACTGGCGCACGCAGGTGCTGATCGAGAAGAAATACCCCCTTCATATCAAGAACTTCGGCGGCTGGCTGAACTATCCCGACTACTACAGCTTCTGGGTCTACCAGGACGGTCGCGTGTTCAACTCGATGAACTACCGCAACGAGGACGTCGAGAGGATCACCGACGAGATCCTGCACCTGGAAACCGACGACCCGACCTACATCGCCGGTGTCACCCGGCTGCTGACCATCTTCTTCGACGAGGTTCCGCTGATCCCGGTGTTCCAGCCCTACCTCGACGTGGCGATGCAGAAGAACATCTCGGGCTACGAGTACTTCTTCCATCGCCAGCTCGACGTTCGCGGCATGAAGAAGGCCTGACGCCATGAGGGGGCGGGCCAGGCTGGCGATGATCGCGGGACGCCTGCTGCAGGCGATCCCGTCGATCGCGGGCGTCATCATCGTCACCTTCGTTCTGACCCGCGCCCTGCCCGGCGATCCGGCGGCCTATTTCGCCGGGCCGACGGCGGACGAGCAGTCGATCGCCGAGGTCCGCAAGGCCCTCGGTCTCGACCGCAGCCTGCCGGAGCAGTTCGTGCTCTATCTCGGCGACCTGGCCCAGGGCGACCTGGGCCGCTCCGTGTCGACCGGCCAGCCGGTCGGCGCCGAACTGCTCAGGCGCCTGCCGGCCTCGCTGGAACTCACCCTGCTTGCTCTTTTCCTCTCCCTCGGCGTGGCGCTCCCGCTCGGTATCCTGGCGGCCACCAGACCGAACAGCTGGATAGACCATCTCTGCCGCGTGGTGGTGACGGCGGGCGTCTCGCTCCCTGTCTTCTTCACCGGCCTGTTCCTGGTCTACGTGTTCTATTTCCTGCTGGGGATCGCGCCATCGCCGCTCGGGCGGATCGACGTGTTCTTCCTCGAACCACCGGACATCACCGGCTTCTTCACCATCGACTCGCTGCTGGCCGGCGACCTGGAGACCTTCTGGGCCTCGCTCACCCAGCTCATCCTGCCGGCCATCACGCTGGGCATCTTCACCCTGGCGCCACTCGCCCGCATGACCCGGGGCGCCATGCTGGCGGTGCTGTCGAGCGACTTCATCCGCACCGCCCGTGCCTCGGGCCTTTCCAGGCCGACCGTCCTGTTCGCGTACGGCCTGCGCAATGCCATGCTGCCGATCCTGACCACGCTCGGCATGGTCTTCTCCTTCATGCTCGGCTCGAACGTGCTGGTGGAGAAGGTCTTTGCCTGGCCCGGCATCGGCTCCTTCGCCATCGAGGCGCTGATCGTCTCCGACTATGCCGCCGTGCAGGGCTTCGTGCTGGCCATGGCGCTGCTCTACGTCGCCCTGAACCTGATTATCGACATCCTCTACACCGTCGTCGATCCGCGCATCGGGCTGGAGGCCTGAGCCTCGCCCCGCGCGGCGAGACCGGCAACTGAGAGAGACATGGCCGTGAACGAGTTCCTCAAGCACCTGAAATACATCCTGACCGAGAACCCGGTCACGCTGGTCTCCGGCTCGCTGTTCGTGCTGCTGATCGTGCTGGCGATCCTGGGCCCCTCGATCGTGCCCTACGACCCCTATGCCAGTTCCGCGGCGACACTGCAGCCGCCGTCGTGGCAGCACTGGTTCGGCACCGACCAGCTCGGCCGCGACGTGTTCAGCCGGGTGATCGTGGCGACGCGGCTCGACATCACCATCGCCATCGTCGCGGTGCTGCTGTCCTTCGTCATCGGCAGCATCGCCGGATCGGCCGCCGGATATTACGGCGGCTGGATCGACCGGGTGGTCGGACGCCTCACCGACACCATCATGGCCTTCCCGCTGTTCGTGCTGGCCATGGGCATCGTCGCCGCCATGGGCAACACGGTCGAGAACATCGTCTACGCCACCGCGCTGATCAACCTGCCCTTCTATGCCCGCGTCGCCCGCGCCGAGGTCAATGTCCGGCGCGAGGCCGGCTTCGTCCAGGCCGCCCGGCTGGCCGGCAATTCCGACGTCCGGCTGCTGGCGACCCAGATCTACCCGAACGTGCTGCCGCCGATGATGGTGCAGATCTCGCTGAACATGGGCTGGGCCATCCTGAACGCCGCCGGCCTCTCGTTCATCGGTCTGGGCGTCCGGCCGCCGACACCCGAGTGGGGCATCATGGTCGCCGAGGGCGCCACCTACATCGTCTCCGGCGAATGGTGGCTGGCGCTGTTCCCCGGTGCCGCGCTGATGCTGGCCGTCTTCTGTTTCAACCTGCTGGGCGACGGTCTGCGCGACCTGATCGATCCCCGCCAGCGTACCTGAGGGAGCCCGGTGATGAACGATGCCCCGAAGACCGTTCCGATCCTGTCCGTACAGGGCCTGAGCGTCGACTTCCGGACCCGCGCCGGAACCGTCCACGCCGTGAAGGACCTGAGCTTCGACCTGTTCCGCGGCGAGATGATCGGCGTGGTGGGCGAAAGCGGCTCCGGCAAGTCGGTCACCGCCTTCAACATCATGGGCATCCTCGACCCCGCCGGCCGGGTGGCGAAGGGCAGCATCGTCTTCGAGGGGCTGGACCTGACCACCGCCGACGAGGGTGCGCTGTCGGAGATCCGCGGCCGCGAGGCCTCCATGATCTTCCAGAACCCGCGCGTGGCGCTGAACCCGATCCGCCAGGTCGGCACCCAGATCGAGGACGTGCTGCGCCGGCACACCAATACCCTGACCAAGGACCTGAAGAAGAAGGCCATCGAGGCGCTGGACGCGGTGCGCATCCGCCACCCCGAGCAGCGTTACTACGCCTACCCCTACGAACTGTCGGGCGGCATGTGCCAGCGCGTGATGATCGCCCTGGCGCTGGCCTGCAACCCGTCGCTGCTGATCGCCGACGAGCCGACCACCGGCCTGGACGTGACCACGCAGAAGACGATCATGGACCTGGTGCGCGACCTGGCCCGCGAGCGCAACCTCGCCACGATCCTGATCACCCACGACCTGGGGCTGGCCAGCCAGTATTGCCAGCGGCTGGTGGTCATGCGCTCCGGCGAGGCGGTCGAGGCCGGCACGACCGAGGAGATCTTCCTCAACCCGAAGCACCCGTACACGATCAAGCTGATCAAGGCGACGCCGCGCATCGACAGCAGGCTCGAGGATCTTTCCGATGACGTCGTCGAACGGCCTGCGGCCCAGCCGCTGCCGGTCCGCCCCGAAGGCGCCCCGCCGCTGCTGGAAGTCCGGAACCTGGTGAAGGAATACGGCATCGGCAGTTCGACCTCCTGGTTCGGCCGGCTGCTCGGCCGGAAGGTGGAGGAGAAGAAGCCGTTCCGCGCGGTCGACGACGTGAGCTTCATCGTCGGCCATGGCGAGAGCGTCGGCCTGGTGGGCGAGTCCGGCTGCGGCAAGTCCACCACGTCGAACACGGTGACACGTCTGCTCGACCCGACCTCCGGGGAGATCCTGTTCGAAGGGCAGGACCTGGCGAAGATTCCGTGCAAGGGCTTCGCCGGCGTGCCGGAGCGCCGGCTGATCCAGATGGTCTTCCAGGACCCGACCGAAAGCCTGAACCCGCGCTTCACCGCCTGGCGCTGCATCGCCGATCCGCTGATGCGGCTGGACGGCATGCGCAACAAGGCCGAACTGGACGCGAGAATCCGGGAACTGGCCGGCATGGTTGGCCTGCCGGAGCACCTGCTCACCCGTTTCCCGCACCAGCTCTCGGGCGGCCAGAAGGCCCGCGTGGGCATTGCCCGCGCCATTTCCGTCTCGCCCAAGCTGCTGATTCTCGACGAGCCGACCTCGGCGCTGGACGTATCGGTGCAGGCCATCGTGCTGAACCTGCTGGCCGACCTGCAGGCCCGCCTGGGCATGAGCTACATCTTCGTCAGCCACGACCTGAACGTGGTTCGGCTGCTCTGCGACCGCGTCATCGTCATGAACGCCGGACGGATCATCGAGACCGGCACGGCCGACGAGATCCTGACCAATCCGCGTGATCCCTACACGCGCAGCCTCATCGAAGCTGTCCCGCACCTCGACGTGCTGGCGGCCAACGACAAGACATTTGCGGAGGAGCCCAAGTGCATCGCCTGAGCGAGGTACCGCCGACGATCGCAGAACTGCGCGCGCGCGTGCTGGATGGCACGCTGAAGCCATCGGAAATCGCTGCCGCCGCCATCGCCCGCGCCGACGAGGGCGATCCGCGGATATGGATCAGCCGTCGCACGGCGGCCGAGATCATGTCGGAGGCGCGCGGCCTGGATGCCCGCGACCCCCGGGACTACCCGCTGCTCGGCATTCCGTTCGCGGTCAAGGACAACATCGACGTGGCCGGCCTGCCAACCACCGCCGCCTGTCCCGATTTCAGCTACCGCCCGTCGAAGGATGCCACGGCCGTCGCCCTGCTGCGCGCGGCCGGCGCCATCGTCATCGGCAAGACCAACCTCGACCAGTTCGCCACCGGCCTGGTCGGGGTGCGCTCGCCCTATGGCGTGCCGCGCAACGCCATCGACCCCGACTTCATTCCCGGCGGTTCGTCCTCCGGATCCGCGGTGACCGTCGCACTGGGACAGGTACCGTTCGCGCTCGGGACCGACACCGCCGGCTCCGGCCGCGTCCCCGCCGCCTTCAACAACATCGTCGGCTGGAAGCCCACGCGCGGGCTGGTCTCCAACACCGGGCTGGTGCCCGCCTGCCGCACGCTCGACTGCATTTCCGTCTTCGCGATGACCGCCGGTGACTGCGCCACCGTGGCGGACGTCGTCGCGGCCTACGACCCAGTCGACCCCTTCTCCCGGCGTGCCCCGGCCGGGTCCGGCGGCGCGGTCGACTGGCCGGGCCTGAAGGTCGGAGTCCCGCGCAACGAGGACCTCGACTTTTTCGGCGATGACGACAGCGCTGCCCTCTACGACGCCGCCGTGGAGCGCGTCGCCGCGCTGGGAGCGGAGATCGTCCGCTTCGACTTCGGGCCGTTTCTCGAGACCGCCCGACTGCTCTACGAAGGGCCGTGGGTCGGCGAACGCTACCTCGCGGTCCGCGACCTGCTGGAACGCAGCCCCGGCTCGCTGCACCCCGTCACCCTGAAGATCGTCGAGGGCGGCGCCCGCCCGCGCGCCATCGACCTGTTCGCCGCCGAATACCGCCTGATGGAACTGCGCCGCACGGCGGCCGAGGTCTTCGAGAAGCTGGACCTGCTCATCCTGCCCACCGCCGGTACGATCTATCGCCTGTCCGAACTGGAAGCCGAGCCGATCACGCTCAACAGCAATCTCGGTCGCTACACCAACTTCATGAACCTGCTGGACCTGTCGGGGGTCGCCCTGCCTGCCGGTTTCCGGGGCGACCGCCTGCCCTTTGGCGTCACCCTGGCCGCACCTGCGTTCCGTGACCGCGACTTGCTGGCGCTGGCCGACCGGCTGCACCGGCTCGACGCCCCGACCCTCGGCGCGACCGGCTGGCCGATCCCCGAGGCCGGCACCGTCACGGTGGCACCGGAGGGCATCGAGATCGCCGTCTGCGGTGCACACATGAGCGGCCTGCCGCTCAACGGCGAACTGCGCAGGCTGGGCGGCGTGCTGGACCGCCGCGCCCGCACGGCCGACTGCTACCGCTTCTATGCCCTGCGTGGCGCCAAGCCGGCCCGGCCCGGCCTGGTGCGGACAGCGAAGGGCGCCGGCCATGCGATCGACGTCGAGGTCTGGCGCCTGCCGCCGTCCGGGATCGCCGCGCTGTTGCAGAACATTCCCGGGCCGCTGGCGCTTGGAACGGTGTCGCTGTCCGACGGCACGACCACCAAGGGATTCGTCTGCGAGGCGGCCGGTGCCGCCGACGGCGAGGACATCTCGCGCTTCGGCGGCTGGCGCCAGTACCTCGCCGCCGCCGCAACCGGATAGCCCGACACCGCAACAGGAGGTCCGACATGCCCATGCTCACCATCGCAGCCGATCCAGGCCCGATCGACTTCGACCCGGCACGGACCGCCCTGATCATCATCGACATGCAGCGCGACTTCCTGGAGCCGGGCGGCTTCGGCGAGACGCTGGGCAACGACGTCTCGCTGCTCGGCGCCGCCATCGGGCCCTGCAAGGCCGTGCTGGCGGCGGCCCGCGCCAGCGGCGTGCTGGTGATCCACACCCGCGAGGGCCATCGCGCGGACCTGTCCGACGCACCGCCGGCCAAGGTCTGCCGGGGCGCGCCCTCCATGCGCATCGGTGACAAGGGGCCGATGGGCCGGATCCTGGTCCGGGGCGAGCCCGGCCACGACATCATCGCCGACCTGGCGCCGGCAGCCGGCGAACCGGTGCTCGACAAGCCCGGCAAGGGTGCCTTCTACCAGACCGACCTGGAACTGATGCTGAAGAACCGGGGGATCGACACGCTGTTCGTCTGCGGCGTCACCACGGAAGTCTGCGTGCACACGACGGTGCGCGAGGGCAATGACCGCGGCTATCGCTGCGTCGTGCTCGGCGACTGCTGCGGCTCCTACTTCCCGGAATTCCACGAGATCGGCCTGAGGATGGTCGCCGCGCAGGGCGGCATCTTCGGGTGGGTGTCGTCGTCGACGGCGGCGGTGACGGCACTCAAGGGCCTCAAGGCCGCCTGACATCCATCACAAGGAGGGGCCGAGGATGGACACGACTTTCAAGCCGAAACTCTGGACGCCAGGAGACTGGAACGCGCTGTTCGGTCTCGGGACCAACGTCCTGGTCAACCTGCTGGTGATGACGGGCCTGCTGAAATACGTGCTCGGCATGCCCGACGAGATCACCTTCGGTCGCATCATCCCGGCCGTGGGCCTGATGCTCTTCCTCGGCAACATCTACTACGCCTGGATGGCCTACAAGCTGGCGCAGCGGACCGGGCGCTCCGACGTCTGCGCCCTGCCGTCGGGCCCCAGCGTGCCGCACATGTTCATCGTGGTCTTCGTCATCATGCTGCCGGTCAAGGCCATGACGGGTGACCCGGTCAAGGCGTGGGAAGCGGGCCTGATGTGGGTGTTCATCCAGGGCTTCATCCTGATCGGCGGCGGCTTCATCGCGCCCTATATCCGCAAGATCACACCGCGCGCGGCCCTGCTGGGCACCCTGGCCGGCGTCTCCATCGCGTTCATCTCGATGCGGCCGGCGTTCGAGATCTACATGACGCCGATCATCGGCCTGACCTGCCTGGCCATCATCCTGGTGAGCTGGTTCGGCGGGCTGCGCTATCCCAGGGGCATTCCGGCCGGCCTGATCGCCATCGCGGCGGGCATCGTCATCGCCTGGGGCGCCAACATCGTCGGCCTGGATGTGGGCGGCATGAGCGCGGAGAAGCTCGGCGACTCCCTGCTTGGCCTCGGCTTCTCGGTTCCGCTTCCGGCCTTCAACCACGTCTTCTCGGGCTTCGAGTTCATCGGCGTCATCCTGGTCACCGCCATCCCCTTCGGCGTCTACGACCTGGTCGAGGCCATCGACAATGTCGAGAGCGCGGAGGCCGCCGGCGACACCTACAGCACCACGCTGGCGCTGGCCGGCGAGGGCTCGATCAGCCTGGTCGGCACGCTGCTGGGCAGCCCCTTTGCCAATGCCGTCTATATCGGCCATCCCGGCTGGAAGGGCATGGGCGGCCGCATCGGCTATTCCGGTGCAACCGGCCTCATGGTCCTGGTGCTCTCCTGGCTCGGCATCCTGTCGCTGCTGCTGAACCTGATACCCGTCGTCGCCATCTCGCCGATCCTGCTCTACATCGGTATGCTGATCGGTGCGCAGGCGTTCCAGACCACGCCGTCGCGCCACGCGCCCGCGATCGTCTTCGCCCTGACCCCGCACCTCGCGGCCTGGGCCAAGGTCCTGATCGACGGCGCGCTGGGTGCGGCCGGAACGGACGCGGCAACGGTCGGGCTGGACAAGATGGCGCAGATGGGCGTGCTGTACGAGGGACTGTCGATCATGGGCAACGGCGCGATCCTCTCGGGTCTCGTGCTCGGCGCCATCGCGGTCTTCGTCATTGACCGGAAATTCGAGTACGCGGCCGCCTTCAGCCTCGCCGGCGCGGTGCTCACCTATTTCGGCTTCATGCACGGACCGGCGGTCGGCATCGGCGACGGTCTCGGCGTGACGCCGGGCGTGGCCCTCGCCTATCTCGTCATCGCCGTCTTCCTCTACTTCTGCGGCAAGATGGGAACGGTCGAGGCGCGGCAGCCCGAGGCAGCGGTGGAGCCGGCCGAATGAGCGGAGCCGGCTTCGACGCCGAGAGGCACCTCGACGCCATGGCCGGCACGCTCGGCCTGACAGTGACGGAAGCGCAGCGCGAGGGCGTGCTGCGCTTCCTCTCGATGGCGCACCGGATGGCGGAGATTCTCGATGCCGCCCCGGTGCCCGCCGACACGCTGGAACTGGCGAACGTCTACCACCCGCCGGAGGCAGGAGCTTGAGTCCAGGTCACTTCGCGGATGCGCGGGCCATCGCCCGTGCCGTTCGCACCCGTTCGGCAAGCGCGGTCGAGGTGGTGAAAGCCCATCTCGACCGCATCGATTCCCTGAACCCCGTGCTGAACGCCTATACCGACGTCACCGCCGACCGGGCGCTGGCCCAGGCGGCCGAAATCGACGCACGCGTCGCGGCCGGCCAGCCGGTCGGCGTGCTGGCCGGTGTGCCGTTCGCGGTCAAGAACCTGTTTGACATCGAGGGACTGCCGACCCGCGCCGGTTCGGCCATCAACCGCGAGCGGGCGCCGGCACACAGCGACGGCGAACTGGTGCGACGGCTGCTGGCGGCCGATGCGGTGCTGCTCGGTGGTCTGAACATGGGCGAGTACGCCTATGACTTCACCGGCGAGAACGTCCACGACGGCAATTGCGCCAACCCCCACGACACCGCCCACATGGCCGGCGGCTCGTCCTCCGGGTCGGGTTCGGCAGTGGCTGCCGGCCTCTGCGCCATCGCGCTCGGCTCCGACACCAACGGCTCGATCCGGGTGCCATCCTCCTTCAACGGCATTTTCGGGCTGAAGCCCACCTATGGACGGCTCACCCGGCACGGCTCGTTCCCGTTCGTCGACAGCCTGGACCATCTCGGCCCCTTCGCGCGCAACGCGGCCGACCTCGCGCTGGCCTATGATTTGATGCAGGGGCCGGATCCGCGCGACGGCGGCATGGCCAACCGGCCGGTCGAGGCGGTCGGCGAAACGCTGGACAAGGGCATCGGTGGCCTGCGTGTCGCCATCGCCGGCGGCTGGTTCGACACCACGGCATTTCCTGACGCCGCGAAGGCCGTGGCAATGGCGGCGAAGGGACTGGGCGCCGCCGCGACCGTCGACGTGCCAGGCGCCGAGGCCGGCCGCGCGGCCGCCTTCGTCATCACCAATGCCGAGAGCGCGCGGTTCCATCTCGGTCGGCTGAAGACCCGCGCCGACGATTTCGACCCCGACACCCGCGACCGCTTCCTGGCCGGTGCCATGATCCCGGCCGGCTGGCTGGTGCGGGCGCAGCAGGTGCGCAAGTGGTACCTGGAACAGGTGATGGAACTGTTCCGTTCCGTCGACCTGCTGATCGCGCCGTCGACACCGTTCACCGCGCCCAGGATCGGGCAGAAGACCGTGGAAATCCGCGGCGAGGACGTGCTGGCACGGCCGAATATCGGCCTGTTCACCCAGCCGGTCTCCTGCATCGGTCTGCCGGTCGCTGCCGTCCCGGTCGCCTGCGGCACGCGCCTGCCCATCGGCGTGCAACTGATCGCCGCGCCGTGGCGCGAGGACCTGGTGCTGCGCGCCGCACGTCACCTGGAATCGGAGGGGATCGCCTTCGCACCGCGGCCGGCAATCTGACGCCGGCCCGGCCAGGTCGTCTCAGGCGCCGCGTGCGACGAAGTGGGGGTTCTCGAAGCCCGGCTTGCCATAGGCGAGCGGCTTGCCGACATCGCCCGCCACGTCGCCCCCGGCAATGACCATGACCGAACCGCCGGCACCGGCGAGCACGGCATGGCCGGCTGCGATGTCCCATTCCATCGTCCGGCCGGTACGCGGGTACATGTCGGCAGCACCCTCCGCGACGCGGCAGAGCTTCAGCGAGGAGCCGGCAGAGACCAGGTCCTTCACCGTGAAGGCCTTCAGGTACTCGTCCGTCGCGGCATCGCGGTGGGAGCGGCTGGCGACCACCACCATGCCGTCCGCCGGTACCGCGCGGACACCGATGGCCACCGGCGCGGTCTTGCCGCGGCGGCACATGGCGCGACCCGGCCCGGCGGACCAGTAGGTCTCGTCCAGCGCCGGCAGGTGAACCACGCCCAGGGTCGGCGTGCCGTTCTCCACCAGGGCGATGTTCACGGTGAACTCGCCGTTGCGGTTGATGAATTCCTTGGTGCCGTCCAGCGGATCGACCAGGAAGAAGCGTCCGCCGGAAATGTCCGGCACCTTGCCGGCGGCGACGGATTCCTCGGCCACGACCGGAATGTCACCCGCGACCTCGGCCAGGCGACGCAGGATGATCGCCTCCGCCTTCTCGTCGGCATCCGTCACCGGCGAGCGGTCGTCCTTGGCGCGCGCGGCGAAATCGGTGGCGTAGATCTCGAGGATCGCCCGCCCGGCCTCCTCCGCCACCTCGACCAGGGCCAGCGCCAGCGCCTCGCGATTGTCGGTTGCCATGGTCTCAGCGTCCTCCGGATACGTCGATGAAGCCGCCGGTCACATAGGCGGAGGCTTCCGATAGCAGCCACATCACGGCGTCGGCAACCTCCTCGGCCTGCCCGACCCGCTGCATGGGAACATTGCCTTTCAGGCGCTCGACCCGGTCGGGCTCGCCGGCGCTGGCATGGATCTCGGTGTCGATCAGGCCGGGGCGGACCGCGTTCACGCGGATGCCGTGTGGCGCCAGTTCCTTCGCAAGCCCGATGGTGAAGGCGTCGATGGCCCCCTTGGAGGCCGCGTAGTCGACGAACTCGTTCGGGCTGCCCAGCTTCGCCGCCACCGAGGACAGGTTGACGATGGCGCCACCCTTGCCGCCATGGGCCGTCGACATGCGCGCGATGGCCTCCCGCGCACAGATGAAGCTGCCGGTGACGTTGACGGCCAGGATGCGGTTGATGCGATCGGCCGACATCTGCTCGACCGTCGCGGTCGGCGCCACGATCCCGGCATTGTTGACCAGCGCGGTCAGCGGCCCGAGGTCCTGGTCGACAGTGCGGAACATCGCCTTCACTTCCGCCTCTGAGGTCACGTCGGCATGCACCATGATCGCCGTGCCGCCCGCACCGCGGATCCGGTCCACCACCTCCTGCGCGGCCTTGCGGTTGCGCTGGTAGTTGACGCAGACGCCGTAGCCGGCGGCGCCGGCCTTGATCGCGACAGCGGCGCCAATGCCCCGGCTGCCGCCGGTCACGACCATCACTCCGGACATGCTCGCCCCTCCCTGCTGACGCGGGCGGCGTACCTGACCACCGCCGCCCCGTCGCGGTCAAGGCTGGCGGCGGACCTGCCGGTCGGCGACACTTGCGCCATGATCGAACCCGGGCTGAATCGCATCGCGGGACTGGTACTGGCCGGCGGCGCGGGACGGCGCATGGGCGGCCCGAAGGCATTGCTGGACCTGGGCGGCCGGACGCTGCTGGCGCATGTGACAACCCGTCTTGCGCCGCAATGCGCGATGCTGGCCGTCGCCGCGGGCGACAATCCCGGCCTCGACGTCCTTGTCCCGACGGTGCTGCCGGACGCGGTGGCGGGCGGTGCCGGCCCGCTGGCGGGCATCTTGGCCGGCCTGGAATGGCTGCCGGCGACGGGGTGCGACTGGCTGCTGAGCGCACCGGTCGACGGCCCGTTCCTGCCCCCGGACCTCGCCGGGCGGCTGCTGTCGGCGGCAGGCGAGGCAGCCCGGATCGTCACCGCGGCGTCCGGTGGACGGGCTCACCACACCACGGCGCTCTGGCATGCCTCGCTTGCGGTGCCAATGCGACGCTACCTGGCGGAGGGTGGCCGCGCGGTGCACCGCTTCATCGCGGCCCATCCCCCGGCCACCGTCGTATGGCCGGGCGGTCGCGACGATCCGTTCGCCAACATCAACACACCCGAAGACCTGGAGCGGGCCCGGCTGCGGCTCGACTGATCTCAGGCCGGACGGATGCGGTCGGCGGAACTCAGATAGAGGCTGCGGCTGACGAAGGACGGGTTGGTCTCGGCCAGCTTCTCCAGCAGGTCGGCCTTCATCACCTTCGCCTCCCGCACCTCGGGCGCGGCATCGTCGGCGAGCGCCAGCACGTCGAGGACGTGCAGCGCCAACTGGGTCTTGCCCGCAGCCTGCAGGTCCCGCGCCCGGGCCAGAACGGCGCCCTTGTCGGCGATGGCGGACAGGACCGCCGCGGCGGCATCCTTCGGCGCCGCCGGGTGCAGGTCGGTGGCATTGCGCGTCACCCACCAGCCGTTCTCGGAGCGGTAGATGTCACGGACGATGTAGTCGGGATGGCCATAGGTCCAGCGCATCCAGCGATGGCCGAACAGTTCCTCCGGATAGTGGAGGTCGGCGATGATCTCCAGGTCTGTCATGCCGCGGTTCATCCGCTCCACGACCTCCCGGCGCAGCCAGCGCAGTGCCTTGATGGCGACGCCCAGCGCGTCCTCGAATTCAGCCTTCTCCGTCATCGGTTTGCCGAATTCCGGCACGATGACGGCCGGGTCGCGCGCCAGCATCTTCTCCAGCGTATCCGCCCAGCGCACCGGGTCGCGCAGCGTGCGCAGCGGCGTGCCGACATTCGGGATCGCCTTGATCACCGCCGGGCCGCCATAGATCAGCCGGACATCCTCGACCCAGAGCCCGACGGAATCGTCGGTCTCGGAGGCGGCCGAGAACACCTCGACCTTGCGGTCGCCGCCGTCGATCACCAGGCTGTCGCGGAAGGTCTCGGTCGGGAAGACATACCACTCGGCCTTCTGCCCGCTGCCCATGCCGTCGCGGAACTGCATGGCGTTGAGGTAGTCCTGCAGCCCCATGGTCTCGAGATAGCGGTTGTACCGGACCGGCAGGCGCTCGTGCGCGATCAGCCGCGGTGCCGGGTCGCCACGTTCGGCAGCATGGTCCAGCCAGGCCCGCATGCCGAAATTGTAGCCCATGTGGCCATGGCTGTAGACGATGGCCAGCACCGGCAGATCGGTGATCTCGCGCAGGTTCCTGATCATCCGCGGCGCCATCTTGCCGACATTGCCGGCATCGACCTGGATCACGCCCCGGGCGGTCAGGATGGCCAGCGAATTGCCCATGCCGCCGATGGTGTAGACACCCTTCGCCACCTCGGTGACGCGGTCGCGCACGGCGACAGGATTGACTTCGGCCGTGCTCATGCCCGGCTCCCCCCGACCGCGCGCGCGGCTTCCCCGACCAGTCCGTCGACCACGCGGGCGACGGTCGAAAGCTCACGGACATAGGCCACCGACTGCCCGGCCGGGCAGTGCATCAGGTCCTCGACGCCGTGCTCGTCGATGGCGCCCAGCAGGTCGCCCACCAGGATGTCCTGGTAGGGCATCTTCAGCGGTGCGGGGGCGCCGGGCGCCGCCCACTCCTCGGACCAGGCGGTGCGGATCTGGCGCAGGGTCTTGCCGGAATCGGCGCGGCTGATGACGGTGTCATCGCTGCCGGCGGCAATCAGCTTGGCGACGATACGCGGGTCGATCGCGTGCTCCTGCGTGCCCAGCCAGACCGTGCCGAGCCAGACACCCTGTGCGCCCAGAGCGTAGGACGCAGCGATGTGGCGCCCGGTGGCGACACCGCCGGCCGCGATCACAGGCACGTCGCCGCAGACATCGACCACCTGCGGGACCAGCGAGAAGGTGCCGATGACACCTGTATGCGCACCGGCGTCATAGCCCTGGGCCACGATCAGGTCGACACCGGTGCGCAGTGCCGCCTCGGCGTGGTGCGGACTGCCGACCAGGGCGCAGGTGACCTTGCCGTCCGACTTCGCCTGGGCCACCGCATCCGGCGGCGCACCGATGCCGCAGGCAAACAGGTTCACGTCGGACTCCAGCACCGCCGCGATCTGCCGGTCCGCGATCTCGTCGGACCGCAGGAAGCGGGAGCGCATGCCGGGCTTCGTCGCCTTCGGGATGTTGTACTTCTCGTAGATGCCCTGCACGAAGGCCGTGTGCTGTTCGGGCAGTTCCGCCTCGATGGCCGCCTTGTTGGCGGTCTTTGGCATGCCGCGCGGCAGCACCAGGTCGATGCCGAACGGCAGGTCGCCGATACGCTGGCGGATGGTCTTCAGGCCCTCGGCGATCTCCTCCGGCGTCTCGCGGGTCGCCCCCCAGACGCCCATGCAGCCGGCCTCGGCCAGCGCGCAGACCACGTCGATGGAATGCGCGAAGCCGAAGATCGGGTAGCGCAGGCCGAGCCGCTCGCCCAGCGCCGTCTGGACCGGATGACGCTCAGCCATTGACCTGTACCTCGATCACCGCGTCCAGCGCCATCGCGCCCTGGCCCTTCGGCAGCACGACAAAGGGGTTGAGGTCGACGGACACCAGCCGGTCGCGATGCGCGGCGGCGAAACGCGACAGTGCCGCCAGGGCCTCGGCCAGGGCATCGACATCGGCCGGCGGCGCGCCACGCACGCCATCCAGCAGGGCACGGCCGCGAATCTCGTCGATCATGCGGTGCGCCTCGGCCGTGTCGAACGGCGCCACGCGGAAGGTGACGTCCTTCAGCACCTCGACGAAGACACCGCCCAGGCCGAACATGATCGCAGGTCCGAAGACCGGATCGACATGAACGCCCAGGATGGTCTCGACGCCACCCTTGATCATCGGCGCGACCAGCACGCCCTCGATCTTCGCCTTCGGCGCCTTCTGGCCGACGCTGGCCATGATCGCGGCGAAGGCATCGCGCACCGCCGCCGCATCGCCGAGCGACAGGCGGACACCGCCCACATCGGTCTTGTGGACGATGTCGGGGGAGACGATCTTCATCACCACGGGGAAGCCGAATTCCTCGGCCGCGGCAACCGCCGCAGCGGCATTGGCCGCGATCCGCCAGGGCATGGTCGGCAGGCCCGCCGCCTTCAGCACGTCCAGTGCTGCCGTCTCGGTGAACGGCCCGTCGCCCAGGGGCGCCGAGGCAGAGACGTCGGGCGACCAGGCGAAATCGCGGGCGAAGGCGCGGCTGAAGCCGGCGGCGGCCGCGACATAGCGGGTGGCATGCGTCGCCTCGGTGAAGCATGGCACGCCCACGCCCTCGAACTTCTGCTGCGCGCCCGGCACCACCAGGCTGGCGACCGCGAAAGTACGGTCCGGATAGTCCTGCTTCAGCTTGGTCCACATGGCCAGGCTGGACGGAATCGCCGCCTCGACCGCGAGGCTGGCGCCCTGGAAGCCGACGACGGAGTCGTAGTCGCCCTCCTCCAGCACCAGCCGCAGGGCCTGCTCGAAGATCTCCGGCTGGTTGATGATCTGGCCGGTCACGTCGAGGGGATTGTTGACGCCGGCATAGGGCACGATGGCCTTGAACTTGGCCTGGGTGGCGTCCGGCAGGGTGGCGACGTCGAGACCGCGCGCGGCAGAATCGTCGGCCATCAGCACGCCCACACCACCCGAGACGGTCACCAGCGCCACGCGGTCGCCGCGCGGGCGTCCACCGACCGCCAGCGCCGCGCCGAGATCGAAGAACTCCTCGATGGCGTTGACGCGGTGCACACCGAACTGCCGGAAGATCGCGTCATAGACCTGGTCGGCACCGGCCAGCGCCGAGGTATGGGAGGCGGCGGCGCGCGCACCGGCATCAGTGCGGCCAAGCTTCACGGCGACGATGGGCTTGCCGGAGGCGCGGGCACGGGCCAGCGCGTCGAGGAAGGCGGGGCCGTCGCGCACACCCTCGATGTAGAGCAGGATCACCTCGGTGCCCGGGTCCTGCACCAGGTAGTCGAGGCAGTCGGCGACGCCGACATCGCTCTCGTTGCCGGTGGTCAGGATGTGGCGGAAGCCGACACCGCGGGAGACGGCCATCAGCGCCGAGAGGCCGCCGAAGGCACCCGACTGGCTGACCAGGCCGATGCGGCCGGTCGGCATGCGGTGGGCGAAGGCCGGGTGGAAGCTGGCCGGCATGCTGCGCGCGAAATTGGCGAAGCCCATGCAGTTCGGCCCGATCAGGCGCATGCCGGTCTCCCGGCCCAGCGCCTTCAGTCGGTCCTGCGCGGCCTGGCCTTCCTCGCCCACCTCGGCAAAGCCGCCGGCGAAGATGATGGCGCCGGCGACGCCCTTGTCGGCGCACTGGCGCAGCACGCCCTCGACCAGGTTGCCCGGCACGGCGCAGATGGCGAGATCCACGTCCCCGGGCACGTCCTTGATGGTCGGGTAGGCCTTCAGGCCCTGGATCTCGTCGCGATTGGGATTGATCGGCAGGATCGATCCGGCGAAGCCCTGCGACTTCAGCATCGCGACCGGCCGTCCGCCAATACGGGTCGCATCGGCCGAGGCGCCGATGACGGCGATCGAGCGGGCTTCGAACATGCGCTTCAGATTTGCATCAAGCATCCTGGTCTACCGTTTGAAAAAGGGTCAAAAAAAGGGGGCGCGGCGGCACCGCGCCCCCGGATTGGCAGAGGACCTAGTTGGCTTCCGGCGGGATCTGGTCTGCAGGCACGTCCCAGCCGACTTCCTTGTAGTAACGGTAGGCGCCGATATGCAGCGGGATGTTGGACTCGTTGAAGATCGTGTCCTTGTTGATCACGCGCATCCACGCGGCCGTGGCGTGAATCTCGTCCAGGTGCTCGAAGAAGGTCTTCGTCATCTGGTAGACCGTGTCGGCGTCCATGTTCTTGTGAGTGCCGAGGCCGACCCACGAACCGACCGTCTTCGAGTCGGTCTCGTTCGCCTGGTTCTCATAGAGGTTCGCCGGGATGTTCTCGATGGTCCGGCCGGGAAGCGCGAGCGCCGCCTTGACCGGCTCCGTCTCGAAGGCCGCGTCGGACAGGCCGAGGATACGGATCTTCGAGACAAGGCCGAACTGCTGGATCGACGGGCTCGGCATCACGGTCGGCGCGATGTAGACGTCCATCTGCCGGTCGAGGAACGCGGTCTCGGCCGACTGCCAGTCATAGCGCATGGACTCGAAGTCCTGGTCCGGCTTGTAGCCGGTCGCACCCTCGATCAGCTGGATCGCCACGGCGGTCGCCGCGCCGGCCGGGGGGCCCAGGAAGACCTTCTTGCCCTTGATGTCCTCCAGCGACTTGATGCCGGATTCCTCGTAGACCACGATGTGGTACGGGCCCAGCGGGATGTTCATGATGTTGCGCAGGTTCTGGTTCAGCTCCGGCGCGTTGTCGACCTTGGCGAACATGGCCGTCTTGGTCTGCATGAAGTGATTGATCGACGGCGCGGTGGTGAACAGGTCCACCTTGAACTGCGCCGCGTCGACCGCCGACTTGGTCGCCGGCTTGCCCACCGAGGACTGGATCTCGATCGGCAGGTGCTTCTGGATCACCTGGGTGAAGGCGATGCCGAACTGCCCGGTGGTGGAGCCGGCCGGGAAGCTGTCCATGGTCAGGAACTTCTTGTCCTGGGCACTGGCTGGCCCGAAGGCCAGTGCCGTGGACACGGCCGCCGCAGCGACCAGGAAATGACGTCTCTTCATCGATTTACTCCCTGTTTTTCCTCTTTACGGGACGTGTTCAGGCTGCCCCGGCGGTCGCACTGCGCCGCCGTGCGACCATGGTGTCGAAGACGATCAGGGCGATGCCGACAACGGCGCCAACGCCCTGCAGTTCCGGTCGTATCGTGATCACGGCAAAGCCGGCGGCCAGGCGCAGCGCGCGCGACCAGCCCGCCAGCTTCATGATCTCGCAGCCGATAAGTGCCGTCGAAAGCAGCCAGATCGCGAAACTCAGCCGGACGATCTCGGAGATCAGCGCGATCAGGTCGAACTCCTCGTTGACCACGAGCAGGATCGTCGGGTCGTAGACGAAGACGAACGGTATGATGAAGCCGACCAGGGACAGCTTCATGGCGATGATGCCTGTCCGGACCGGCTCCGCTCCTGCAATGGGCGCGGCGGCCACCGCCGCCAGGGCCACCGGCGGCGTCACCGCCGACAGCACGCCGAAGTAGAAGACGAACAGGTGGATCGCAAGGTCCGGCACGCCGAGACGCTTCATGGCCAGCCCGAGCACCAGGACGATGATCAGGTAGGCCGGCAGGGTCGGCATGCCCATACCCAGCACCAGGCACGAGGCAGCCGCCAGCAGCAGCGCGATGAACAGCGACTGGTCGCCCAGCAGCGCGATCTGGGTCGCGAATTTCAGGCCCAGGCCGGTCAGGTTGAAGACGCCGATCAGCACGCCGATGGTGCCGACGGCCATCATGATCTTGGCGCCGGCGACCCCGCCATTGGCAAGGGCGCGGAGAAGCTGCTGCGGATTGCGGCGCAGGTCCGGGTTCAGCACCAGGCCGGCGACCAGCGTCGCCACCACGGCCCAGAACCCGGCCATGGACGGTGATCGCCCGAGCGCCAGCGTGGCGATGATCGCGATGATCGGCAGGAAGAACATCAGCGACTTCAGCCAGTCGCCCTTCTCGATCTTCGGCCGCTCCCCCTTCGGGATCGGCTTCAGCCCGAGGCGACGTGCCTCCAGCCCGACGGCGACGAACAGGTTGCCGTAGTAGAACAGCGCCGGCAGCAGGGCGGCGATCGCGATGTGCTGGTAGGGCACACCGGCCAGGCTGACCATCAGGAACGCAGCAGCGCCCATCACCGGCGGCATGATCTGGCCGCCGGTCGAGGCCGCCGCTTCCACGGCGCCGGCGAAGGCGCCCGAGAACCCGCGCCGCTTGATCAGCGGAATGGTGACGACGCCCGTGCCGACCACGTTGGCGACGACACTGCCCGAGGACATGCCGAAGATGCTGGAGGCGATGATCGCCGAATGCGCCGGACCGCCACGCGTGCCGGCCGTGGCCGTGATCGCCATCCGGATCATCACCGCGCCGGCACCGGTGCCTTCCAGCAGCGCACCGAAGACAATGAAGATGAAGATCAGCAGCACGACGATGCCGACCGGCTCGCCGAAGATGCCCTGGACGCCGAACCACAGGATTTCCATGGTCAGTTCCAGGCTGAAGCCCGAATGCCGGAAGATCCAGGGCAGGTCCTGGCCGAACAGGCAGTAGAGCAGCACGATCAGGCCGGTCATGGCCAGGATCAGGCCGAACACCCGCCGGGTCAGTTCCAGCAGGGTCAGCACGGCAACAAGCGCCGTGACCTGGTCGACCGTGGAGAAGTTCACGACCAGGTTCTCGATGTCGTCGATCTTCTCGAGGAAGTTCCAGCAGGCGAAGGCCAGGTTGCCGAGCAGGACAATATCAAGGGCCCATGCCAGCGGGACCAGCCAGGCCTTTCCCGAAGGCACCTTGCCGGCCAGCGGGTTGGTGAAGACCACGATCAGCGCACAGATGAACAACGCGCCCGAGCGGATCTGCTCCGGAGCCACATATTGCCCGACGTAGGACACGAAGATGGCGTGGACGGCAATCAGCACGGCGAGTGCCAGCCCAACGGTCTGCAGGATGCGCCCGAAGGTGCCCCCCCGTGCCTCGCTGTACTCTTCCGTGGCCGCCTTGAGACGGTCCGTATTGTTCTGCTCGGTCATGTCGCCTCTCAGTAGGGCCGGTCGCCGCAGACAGTGACGCGGTGCATCTCGCGGGTGGCGTCGCCATAGTCGGCAATGGCGTAGTGCTGGGTGCAGCGGTTGTCCCAGAACGCCACCGAGCCCTTCTGCCAGCGGAAGCGGCAGGTGAACTCGGGCTTCTGCAGGTGCTCGTTCAGGTAGCCCAGGATGGCGCGCGATTCCCGGCTGGAGACGCCGTCGAGCCGCTGGGTGAAGATCGAATTGACATACAGCGCCTTGCGGCCGGTCACCGGGTGGGTACGGATCACCGGGTGGTGCGCGCCCTGCTCTGCCATGCGACCGTCGTGAATATCCTTCTTCTCGCTGTCCGAGAGCTTGTCATAGGCCTTCTCGAACTGCGCGCGGCCGGCGGTGTTGTGTGCCGTCATGCCCTCGAGATAGCGCTTCATCGGCTCCGACAGCGTCTCGTAGGCCGCGTACATGTTGGCCCACATGGTGTCGCCCCCGTGTTCGGGCACCTCGCGCGCCAGCAGGATGGAGCCCAGCGGCGGCTCTTCCTGGAAGGTCACGTCCGAATGCCAGGCATTGGCCGCGCTGCGGTTGGCCTTGCTGCTCCTGAGGATCAGTACCTCGGGATGATCACGGTGCGACGGCGCATAGGGATGGACGTGCAGTTCGCCGAACTGCCGCGCGAAGGCGACATGCTGGGCCGGCGTGATGTCCTGGTCGCGGAAGAAGATGACCTGGTGTGCCATCAGCGCGTCATGCACCTCCTGGAACACCTGGTTGCCGAGCGGCTGACCCATGTCGACACCCTCGATCTCGGCGCCGAGAGCGCCCGCGATCGGATTTACCCGGATGCGTTGGTAGCCCATGTCTCTCTCCTCCCCGTGCCACGTTCCGGCCGTGACCGCCACCCGGCCTGCATGGCCGTTTGTTCTGTGACCGGTGCCGACATCGCGCCGACCCACAGGTCGATCAGGTTCTCGATGGCCCGCGCGAGATCGAAGGGCTTCCCCTCCCTCGCCCTTCGCTGCCGCGCGGTATCGATGTCCGCCAGGGCATAGGTCCCGGCATGCAGCACCAGCAGGAACCGCTGGCGCATCAGGTTGTCGGGAATGTCCGGGACCAGCGCACGGACCATGCGGTAGGACCGCTGCAAGCCGAGGTCGTGCTTGTTGCGCACGAAATCGGACACCAGGAACTCCGGCGTCACGAACATCTCGGTCAGGAAACGGACATAGTTCGAAGAGCCGTCGTCGCGCCACAGGAACTCGGCGATCGGCCGGATGGCCGCCTCGGCCACCGCCCGCATGTCGCCGGCCCGCCCCTCCGCCTCGACCTCGTCGAGATATTCCATGCGCCGCTGGTCGAGATAGTGCATGCGCTTCTCGAAGATCGCGGAGATCAGGCCTTCGCGGGAGCCGAAATGGTAGTGCAGGGCCGAGGCATTGCGCTGACCCGCCTCGCGGGTGATCTCGCGCAGCGAGACGCCGTTCAGGCCACGCTCCCCGAAGAGGCGCTCCGCCGTCAGCAGCAGTTTCTCGCGGGTATCCAAGAATCCCGTCCCCCCGGCCGTTCCCCCGTCAGCCCGGTTCTGATGCGACCGGTTCTGATGTCCAGCGAGGCTAATACAAGTGCATTATCCCTTGCAAGCCCCGCGATGCAAGCGGACCCGGCGCAAATCCGGCTTGACCGGATCGCCGAATTAATTCAGTCAGATTAATTCGGGAGGCGCAAGAACCTCCGGCACCGGACAGGAGGGAGGACGGCAATGGACTTCGAGATTGACGCACGGGCACAGGAGATCGCCGACCAGGTCGAGGCGATGTTCCAGTCCGACATCCTGCCCCGGAACCGGGAATACCGCGCCGAACTGGCGAAGGACCCGGATGCCGAACCGCGCGTGATGCGTGAGCTGAAGGCGAAGGCCTATGGCCTGGGGCTCTGGAACATGGCCTTGCCCGCGCTTGGCGACGACGAGCCCGGCACGCGCCTGACCAACCTGCAGTTCGCCAGCGTGGCCGAGATCCTGGGCCGGCTGGAATGGGCCTCCGAGGTCTTCAACTGCCACGCCCCCGACGTGCCCAACATGGAAATCCTGCAGAAATTCGGCACTCCGGCGCAGAAGGAACAATGGCTGGAGCCGCTGCTGCACGGGCGCACCCGCTCGGCCTTCGCGATGACGGAACCCTATGTCGCCTCGTCGGATGCCAACAACATCGCGACGCGGATGGAGCGGCACGGCGACCGCTATGTCATCAACGGGCGCAAGTGGTTCGCTTCCGGCGCCGGCAATCCACGCTGCAGCTTCTTCGTCGCTGTCGGCGTCACCAATCCCGATGCCCCGCGCGGCAAGCAGCAGTCGCTGGTGGTGGTGCCGAAGGACACGCCCGGCGTGACCATCGTGCGCAACCTGTCGGTGATGAACCATGTCGACCGGGTCTCGCCGCATACCGAGATCCTGTTCGAGGACGCGGAGATTCCGGTTGCGAACCGGCTGGGGGACGAGGGTGCAGGCTTCCTGATCGGCCAGGCCCGGCTGGGGCCCGCCCGCGTGCACCACTGCATGCGCGCCATCGGCCGGTGCGAGGTGCTGCTGCGCCTGATCGTCGAGCGTGCGGGGCGCCGCACGGCCTTCGGCCGGACGCTCAACGGCTACAGTTCGGTGCAGGACGCGGTGGCCGAGTCACGGCTGGCGCTGGAGCAGGCGCGCCTGCTGGTGCAGCGCACGGCCTGGCAGCTTGACCGCGCCGGCAACAAGGCCGCGCGCCTGGACGTCTCGCTGATCAAGATCGCCGTCGCCCGCACCTATCACCAGATCTGCGAGCGCGGCATCCAGATCTTCGGTGCCATGGGACTGACCGAGGACACGCCGTTCGCGGCCAGTTTCTCCCAGGCGCGGGCATTCCGGATCTATGACGGCCCCGACGAGGTGCACCTGCGCACGATCTATCGCCTGGAGGAGCAGGCCGGCGCCAACGCGGACCTGTCGAAGGACTACCTGGACCGGGTCATCTGACCCGGGCTCAGCCCTTCGCCCGCATCAGGCGCTGCTTCTGGCGCTGCCAGTCGCGTTCCTTCTCCGTCTCGCGCTTGTCGTGCTGCTTCTTGCCCCGCGCCAGCCCGATCAGCAGCTTCGCCCGGCCCTTGTCGTTGAAGTAGATCTTCAACGGGATCAGGGTCATGCCGTCGCGCTGGCGGGCGCCGATCATCCGCGCGATCTCGCGCCGGTGCAGCAGCATCTTCCGCTTGCGCCGCGGCTCGTGGTTGAAGCGGTTGCCGCCGTGATACTCGGGGATGTGGGCATTGATCAGCCACATCTCGTCGCCCTCGGGCGCCGCGTAGGACTCGGCGATGTTGGCGCGCCCCGTCCGCAGCGACTTCACCTCGGTGCCGGTCAGCATCAGGCCGGCCTCGACGGTCTCGTCGATGAAGTAGTTGTGGCGTGCCTTGCGGTTTTCCGCGACCAGCCGGCCGGACATCTCGAAGTTTCCTTTCGTCGTGCCCGGCCGTCCGGGCTCAGTTCACCAGGCCGGCGTGGCGCAGCGCGTCGTCGATCTGGCGGCGCGTCGCGTCGGTGATCGCCACCATCGGCAGCCGGACCTCGTCGGAGATATCGCGCAGCTGGGAGACGGCATACTTCACCGGTCCCGGGCTCGGCTCGACGAACAGGGCGACATGCAACGGCATCAGGCGATCCTGGATCGACAGCGCGGTGGCGAAATCGCCGGCCAGGCAGGCCTCCTGGAACTGCGCACACAGCTTCGGCGCGACATTCGCCGTGACCGAGATGCAGCCGCGGCCGCCATGGGCATTGAATCCCAGCGCGGTCCCGTCCTCGCCCGAAAGCTGGATGAAGTCCTCGCCGCAGGCCAGCCGCTGGGTCGAGACCCGGTCCAGCTTCGCCGTCGCATCCTTCACACCGACGATGTTCTCCAGCCGCGCCAGCTTGGCCATGGTCTCGACCGACATGTCGACGATCGAGCGCCCCGGGATGTTGTAGATGAAGATCGGCAGGCCGATCTCGTTCAGCACCCGGTAGTGCTGGTACAGCCCTTCCTGGTTCGGCTTGTTGTAATAGGGCGTGACCACCAGCGCCGCATCGGCCCCGGCCTCCTTGGCGTGCCGGGTCAGCGCCACGGCCTCCTCGGTGTTGTTGGAGCCCGTCCCGGCGATCACCGGAACCCGGCCCGCCGCCGCCTCGATGCACAGTTCGACCACGCGCCGGTGCTCGGCATGCGACAGCGTCGGCGACTCGCCGGTCGTGCCCGTCGGCACCAGACCGTGGCTGCCGTCGGCGATCTGCCACTCGACATGCTCCTGGAAGCCTTTCTCATCGACGGCGCCGTCACGGAACGGCGTGATCAACGCCGGAATCGACCCCTTGATGTCCATGGCTTCGCTCCATTTGTCGGTCCGGCGGCGCGCGCATCGCCCGCCCGGCCGGAAGGCGCCTATTTGACACGGGACCGGCCGTCCGGCAAGGCCGCGCCGTCCGGTCGCGGTGGATCGGACGTGAATGTGAATTCCTCGGGCAACCGGCCTGCTGCTACAGTCCGATGCCGATTCGCGTCTGGGAGTCCGCCTTGCGTTTCACCGGCCCGGGACTGCTTGTCCTGTCAGTATCGCTCGGTCTTTGCCTCGGTACTGCCGAGGCCGCGCGGCCGCCCCTGCCGCCGGAAAACCCGTTCCGGAGCGTCCAGGTCGATCCGCCCGCCCGGCATGCCGGCGAGCTGTCGGATGCTGACTGGCGGGCCTGGCAGACCGCCTTCGCGGCCGCGTCCGCGCGCCGGTTCGATGCCGCCTTCGCCAAGGCCGCCGAGACCCGCGACCGGCGCCTGATGCCGGTGCTGGACTGGCTGCGCATCCTGAATGGCGATGATGCCACCCCGGAGGAGATCGAGCGCTTCCTGGCCAGACACGCGGAGTTCCCGCAGCGGAACACGCTGCTGGTCCGCCTGGAAAGCGCGGTTCTGGCAACCGACGACAAGGACCGCATCCGCCGCTTCCTGTCCGACCGTCCCGCGCTCACCGGCGCCGGCATGCTGGCCCAGGCACTGCTGCTGCGGAACGAACGGGCGGACCGCGCGCTGGAGCTGGCGCGCCGGGTCTGGCGCACACGCGACATCACGGCGGCGGACGAGCACCGCCTGCTGCAGACATTTGGCGGCCTGCTGACGCCGGAGGATCACCGCGTCCGGCTCGACCGGCTGGTCTGGGACGGCCAGCGCACCGCCGCGGAGCGCATGAAGGACGTCGTCGGCCGCGACCTCTGGCGGCTGGCGGACGCGCGCCTGCGCCTGCGCTATCGCAGCGCCGGCGTCGATGCCGCCATCGAGGCGGTGCCGGCCAGCCTGCAGAACGACGAGGGGCTGCTCTACGAACGCGCGCTCTGGCGGCGCAAGGCCGGGCGCGACGAGGGTGTCCGCGAGATCATCCTCGGCTTCGACGGGCCGTCGGCGGAACCGTCGCGCTGGTGGGTCGAACGCCGCATCCAGGTCCGCGAACTGATCGCGCTCGGCCGGATCGAAGACGCCTACCGCATCGCCAGCCGCCATGGTCTCGGCGCAGGCGCCGACTTCGCCGAGGCCGAGTTCCAGTCGGGCTGGATCGCGCTGCGGTTCCTCGGCCGCACCGACCTGGCGCTGGACCACTTCCAGCGCCTGCATGACAACGTCTCCTATCCCGTCAGCCTCTCGCGCGGCGCCTACTGGGTCGCGCGGGCCCTCGACGCGGCGGGCCGGAACACCGAGGCCCGCGACTGGTACGCGCGCGCCGCCCGCCACGGCATGACCTATTACGGCCAGCTTGCGCGCACGCGGCTGGGCGAGACGGCGTTCAGCCTGCCGGCAGAGGCCCGGATCCCGGCGGCGTCCCGGGCCGCGTTCGCCGCCGAGCCGGTGGTGCAGATGATCCGGCTGCTGGTCGAGATCGACGAACTGCGCCTCGCCCGGCTGTTCGTCACCTGGCTGGGCCAGTCCGCCACCGACACGACGCGACAGCACCTGGTCGGCGACCTGGCCGTCAGCCTCGACACGCCGCACCTGCAGGTCCTGGCCGGCAAGCTGGCCGCCCTGGACGATACGCTGATGCCATCGATCGCCTATCCCGTGATGCGTCAGCTCACCGACAACGGTCGCATCGAGCCGGCGCTCGCCCACGCCATCACGCGCCAGGAGAGCGCGTTCGACCCGACCGCCGTCAGCCATGCCGGCGCGCGCGGACTGATGCAGTTGATGCCGGCGACGGCCAAGGCTGTGGCCGGCTGGGAGCAGATCGGCTTCGAGCCGCGAAGGCTGACCGAGGACCCGGCCTACAATGCCCGCCTCGGCAGCGCCTATCTCGGTCGCCAGATCGCCGATTTCGACGGCTACCTGCCGATGGCGATCGCTGCCTACAACGCCGGCCCGCACCGGGTCGGCCGCTGGATCACGCAATATGGCGACCCGCGCAGCGGACAGGTCGATCCCGTCGACTGGATCGAGCTGATCCCGTTCTCCGAGACGCGGAACTACGTGCAACGCGTGCTGGAGGCGCTGCAGGTCTACCGGTTGCGGCTGTCAGGTCAGAACGCGGGGCAGCTCGGACTGCTGGCCGACCTGGGCATGGATGGCGGCGACCGCGGTCGGGGCGCCTGCATGACCGCCGCCCTGCTGCGGCTGCCGACCGAGACCGGGGTGGCCACCAGGTCCTGTTGACAGCCGGATCCGGTTCAGGCGCCAAGCCCGGCGCGGCGGTGCGCCTCGCCGACGATGACGGTACCGGGAAAGACCAGGCGAACCGTGGTCCCGGCGCCGGGTGCGCTCTCGATCTCGATGCGCCCGCCATGCAACTGCATCAGGTTGTCCACGATACTGAGACCGAGCCCGGTCCCGCCGGAGGGATTGCTGGTGAAGTCGTTGCGGGCCTGCTGGAACGGCTTCAGCACAAGCTCGATGTCCTCGGGGTTGATGCCGATGCCCTCGTCGCGGACCATCAGGATATAGGCATCGTCCGTCCGCATGCTGCCGATGGTGATCGGATCGCCGGGCAGCGAGAACTTCATCGCGTTCGAGAGCAGGTTGAGCAGCATCTGCCGGACCGCCTGCTCGTCCAGGGCCACGATATCGTCACCGCAAAATTCGAACCGCAGGCTGAGCTTGCGCTGCCCGAGCTGGAACTCGACCATGTGCAGCAGATCCTGCGCCACGACGGAAATGTCGATGACACGGATCTCCAGCTCGCGCTTGCCCGCCTCGATCTTCGAATAGTCGAGCAGGTCGTTGATCACCGACAGCAGGTGCCGGCCGCTTGAATTGATGTAGCCCGCATATTCCTCGCTCTTGCCGCGCGACGAGCCGAAATGGGTGATCATGTCGGAGAAGCCGATGATGGCATTGAGCGGCGTGCGCAGCTCGTGGCTCATGTTGGCCAGGAACACGGTCTTCGCCCGGTTCGCCAGCTCTGCCTGCTGCGCCAGCGCCTCGGCCCGCTCCTTCGCCTCGCGCAGGTTGCGCTCGCGGTCGGAGATGACGTTGACGAGGAACTGCAGCGAGCGGCCGATATCGGCGATCTCGTCGCTGCCCCGTACCGGGATGTCGGCGCGTTCGCCCTTCAGGTGCCGGTTCATCGCCGCCTTCAGGGCCGAAAGGCGCTGCAGGACATCGACACGGAGGTAGATCAGCAGGCCAAAGACCAGCGCGATGCTGGCCACCAGTGCCCCCGCCAGGATGCTCATGGACTGCCGCCGCATCTCTGCGATCTGGTCATTGCGGTGGTCGACCTTCATCTGGACCAGGCTGAACAGTTCGGCGACCGAACTGATCAGGCGCGTCGACAGCAGCTTGTTGCGTGACAGCAGCCCCTGCTCCAGGCGACGGAGCTTCAGCAACTCGTAGCCCATGTCGAAGACACCGCGCGCGTCGGTCAGGATCGAGCGCCCCTCCGCCGGGACCCACGCGAATTCGGCGGGCATCAGCTTCATCGCGTCGTCAAGATCGCCCACCGCGCGGGTCGCCCGGCGCGAGAACTCGCTCTCCAGGGCATCCAGCGCGGCCACGCTGGTGGCGGAACGGACGGCATCGAACGAGGCCAGCACCCAGCCAAGATCGAACAGCGCGAAGCGGTTGGGCAGGATCTCCCGCGTGGCAATGACCTGCAGGGCCTCCGCGAGTCGGTGCTCGAACAGGTCGACCTCGGCCAGTGCCCGTGCCAGCTTGCGCTCGACCCGCAGGCGACTGGCGACGGTCTCGTCGAGTTCCTTCAGGTTCTGCGACAGCGCCGTGCGGTTGTGCGCCACTTCCTCCAGCAGATCGTCCTCGGAGGTGACACCGCCCGGCTCGGTGATCAGCGAGCCGAACTGCTGCAGGGCAGCGTCCATCAGTCCGACCCCGTCGTTCAGCCGGTTGACGATGGTCAGGCGGGCATATTCGGATTCCGCCGCGGCGAGCGCGGGCGCGGTTGCCGCGATCGAGCTGGCGATCTGGCCCAGATGCGAGGCATTGAACAGCTGCGGCAGGGTCCGTGTCGCCAGGGTGTCGTAGCTGGAGCCGGCCCGGGTGAATGAATGCAGGGCAACGCCCGTCGCACCGAAGAAGACGGCGATCACGAGACACAGGGCCACCGTGATCTTTGTGGAGACCGACGTCCGGATTGCGAAGGGGTGTTCCCGATCCATGGCCTACCGTATCGGCGGAGCGTAGAGCAGACCACCGTCACGCCAGAGCGCATTCAGTCCGCGTTGCAGCTTCAGCCCGTCCCGTCCCAGGTGGCGATCATAGATCTCGGCATAGTTCCCCACGTGGCGGATGATCCTGGCGGCCCAGTCCGGGGCCACTCCCATCCCTTCCCCGATCGAGGCCTCGGTGCCGAGCAGCCTTCGCGCCTCCGGATTGTCGCCGTTCGCCATGGCAGCTACATTGCCGCGGGTGATGCCCAGATCCTCGGCGGCGACGGTCGCCAGAACCACCCAGCGGACCAGATTGAACCATTCGATATCACCCTGGCGGACGACGGGGCCCAGCGGCTCCTTCGAGACCACCTCGGGGAACAGCACGAAGCGGTCGGGCTCGTTGGCGCGGCTGTAGAGCTGCGCGATCAGCGCGATGCGGTCATAGGTGATGATGTCGCACAGACGTGCGAAGAAGGATTCGTAGACCACCTCGATCGAGTTGAAATCGCGGGTCTTGATCCGCGCGTCGAGCCCGGCGGTGAGTTCGTTGAGGTTCTTGATCGTGGTGGTCCCGCCAGTCACGCATATGGTGCCCTGGTGGACCTCCGTCAGGTTGGTCGCCCCGGTGCTGCGATGGGCGAGGAAGCCCTGTCCGTCATAGTAGACCGTTCCGGCGAAGGTCATTCCCATCGCAGTATCACGCCCGATGGTCCAGGTGGTGTTGGCCATCAGGACATCGAAGGCATCATCGGCCAGCGCGCGGAAGCGGATCACGTCGTCGACCTCGACGGGCTGGATCGCCTCCGGGTCGTCGAACATCGCCGCGGCGATGGCGCGGCAGAAGTCGACGAAGAACCCTTGCCAGGTCCCGTCGGGACCGATCTCGGAAAGGCCCTGGCCCGACCGGGTCACGCCGCACCGGACGATGCCATCCGCCTTGACCCGGTCGAACGTCGCGCCCGCCCTTGCCGGTGCAGCCGGTACCGCCACGACCGCAAGGCAGGCCAGGACCATCACGACCCCGAACCGGACCGCGGGAAATCCGCCACGGAACCAGCGCATCGCGCCCCCCTCGTTCTCCGTGAACTCTCGCACTGCAACATTAGCGCAAATTCCGGTTAATGACTGCTTGCGATCAGGGTCGGACGCCCGGAACGGTTGCCTGTCCCTGTCCCGGCCCTAGTCTTTGTCAAAACCGTGGAGATGGCCGTTGAGCGAGACCGGACCGGCAGGCATCCAGGCCTGTGTATTCGACGCCTACGGCACGCTGTTCGATGTCAATGCCGCTGCGCGCGGATGCGCCGAGACGCTGGGCGAAACCTGGCCGGCCTTTGCGGAGCTCTGGCGCGGACGGCAGCTGCAGTATTCGTGGTTGCGGGGCCTGGGCGGACGGCACACCTCGTTCTGGCAGGTCACCCAGGACGCGCTGGATCACGCCCTCGACGCCTTCGGCCGGAACGGCGAAACCGGCCTGCGCCAGACCCTGCTGGACCTCTATTTCCACCTTGGTGCCTACCCGGAGGTCGCGGACGTGCTCGGCCGGCTGAAGGCCACGGGTCTCCGGACGGCGATCCTGTCCAACGGCTCGCGCGACATGCTGGACGCGGCGGTGGACAGCGCCGGGATCGGCGGGCTGCTGGACGCCGTGATCTCGGTCGACGAGGTGGGCGTGTTCAAGCCGCACCCGTCGGTCTATGACCTGCCCGTCCGGGCGTTCGGCCTCAGCCCCGACCGGATGAGTTTCCAGTCATCGAATGGCTGGGACGCATGGTCGGCCAGCGCCCATGGCTACCGTGTCGTCTGGGTGAACCGCCAGGGCCAGGTGCCCGAGCGTCTGCCGGGCCAACCCGACCATGTCGTCAGCGACCTTTCCGCCCTGCCCGGCCTGCTGGGGCTCGACACATGAACACCTTCACCACGAGCACGTTCTCGGCCCAGGACGGGACCCGGCTGTCATGGCGCCGCTACGACCCGCCCGCGGGAGCCGCAGACCGGACACCGGTGCTTTGCCTCGCGGGACTGACGCGCAACGCCGCCGACTTCGACAAGCTGGCACGACGCCTGTCGCAGGACCGCCCGGTGATCTGTCCCGACTACCGTGGACGCGGGCGATCCGGCCGGGCCGACTGGCGGACCTACACGCCGGCAACCTATGTCAGCGACATCTTCCACCTGCTGGTGGTCGCCGACCTGCACCGGATCGCGGTAATCGGCACCTCGATGGGTGGACTGCTGGCCATGGCGCTGTCGGTGGTGATGCCGTCGGCGCTGGCGGGTGCCGTGATCAACGATGTCGGACCGGATATCTCCGTCGACGGCCAGTCGCGCATTCTTGACTATGTCGGCATCGACCGCCGCTTTCCCTCGATCGAGGCAGCGGCGGACGACCTTCGCGCGACCTACGCCGCGACCTACCCGGACTGGACGGACGCGGACTGGCTGACCTTCGCGCGGTCCACCTATGCCGAGGATGCCGGGGCGGGGCAGTGGGTGCTGGACTATGACCTGAAGCTGCGCGACGCCCTGCTGGCCCAGACGCGCAACGGCGAACTTCCCGATCTCTGGGCGCTGTTCGGAGGACTTCGCAACCGTCCGGTGCTGCTGGTGCACGGCGGGCGATCAGATGTCTTGCGGGCGGAGACCGTCGGGCGGATGCTGGAGCGGAAGCCGGACATGGACGTCATCACGCTTCCGGATCGCGGCCACGCGCCGTCGCTGACGGAACCCGGATGCCTGCCCGGCCTGCTCGCGTTCCTGGAGAGGGTCGATGCCAACGGTCACCATTGACGACGTCCGCGCCGCCGCCGGGCGGCTGAAGGGAATTGCCGCCGAGACACCGCTGCTGGAATCCGCCCGCCTGAACGAGCGCCTCGGCGCCCGGCTGCTGGTAAAGCCCGAATGCCTGCAGCGCACCGGCTCGTTCAAGTTCCGCGGCGCCTACAACCGGCTGGCGGCGATGGACCCGGCCGAGCGCGCGCGCGGCGTCCTGGCCTATTCGTCGGGCAACCATGCCCAGGGGGTCGCGCTGGCAGCCAGGCTGTTCGGCGTGCCGGCGACCATCATCATGCCGTCCAACGCGCCACAGATGAAGCGCGCGAACACCGCCGAATACGGCGCGACGGTGATTCTCTACGACAGGGAGCGGGAAAACCGGGAAGAGATCGGCGCGCGCATCGCCGAAGAGCAGGGCCTGACACTGGTCCGGCCCTATGACGATCCCTGGGTGATTGCCGGACAGGGTACGGTCGGGCTCGAAGCGGCGTCACAATGCCGGGCCGTCGGTGCGTCACCGGACGTGGCACTGGCACCGGCGGGCGGCGGCGGCCTGATCGCCGGCTTCTCCACCGCCATCCGCGATGCCTTCCCGGCATGCGAGGTCTATGCGGCCGAGCCGGAGGAATTCGACGATACGGGTCGCTCGCTGGCCGCCGGCACCCACCAGAGCGTCGTGGCCGGCGCCAGCAGCATCTGCGATGCCATCCTGACGCCGACACCGGGGCAGATCACCTTTGCCATCAACCGCGAGACGCTTGCAGGCGGCGTCGCGGTATCCGACGACGAGGTGCTGGCAGCAATGGCCACGGCTTTCCGGGAACTCAAGATCGTCGCCGAGCCTGGCGGATCCGTGGCCCTGGCCGCCGTGCTGGCCGGCAAGGTGCCGGTTGCCGGACGGACGCTGCTCGTGGTGGTCTCCGGCGGCAATGTCGACGCCGGAATGTTCCGTGCGGCGCTGGACCTGGCCGCGTAGGACAGGTCTTCCGCTCCCCGGAAACGACAGGCGCCAGCCGGGGCGTCTCGCCTCGCCTGGCGTCGTCGAACACGTCGATCATGGCCGGGCCGGAACCAGCCGGCCCGCCATCAGACCGGTGTCAGAGCTTGAACTGGCCCTTCACCTCGTCGGCCGCTTCCAGCATCCGCTTGTTCAGAATCTCGAAGGCCTCGGTCTGGGACCTGGTCACCATCTCGGACAGCTCGCGCATGTCGGCGATCGCCTTCTCGACGGCGGCGCGGGCCTCCTCGATCTGGTTGCTGACGTCGACACCCTTGGTCTTGCCGGACGACGCGGCCTTCAGCGCGGCCTGGGCCTGCTCGGCCGAGGCCTGCGCGATCTGCACCTGGCGCTCGATCACGGCGCGCACGCCATCCATGGCGACGCGATTGGCCGCAATCACCGCCTCGACGTTCTTCTTCTGCATCTCCACCAGCGCACCGATGTCGAAGCCGGGAAGCTTCATGTCACCGAGCATCTTGGTGAAGTCACCGAAGGGATTGAGGGAATTGCCCATCGCGCGTTCTCCTGACCTTTCGCCATCGCAGCATTTGTCGCACTGCGGCACAGCCTTTATCGGTGCGGTGCACAAGGGCGTCAAGGGACCATTGTGCAGACCCGTCCTCCGGTCGTGCATTCGCCACGCCCCCGGAACGACGAAGGCCCGCCGCGGTCTCCCGCGACGGGCCTCCGGATCCGGGTCAGTGATGACTCAGTTCAGCTTGAACTGGGTCTTCACTTCCTCGATGCCGTCCATCATGCGCTTGTTCAGGACGTCGAAGATCTCGGTCTGCGACTTCGAGATCATCTCCGACAGTTCCTTCACGTTCGCGACGGCCTTCTCGATGGCGGCCTTCGCGGCGGTGGTCTGGGCCTCGATGTCAACCTTGGCGCCGGAGGTGTTCAGCGTCTTGATCGACGTCTGGGCTTCCTCGACGGCGGCCTGGGCGATCTGCACCTGGCGCTCGATCACGGCGCGCACGCCGTCCATCGCCAGCTGGTTCACCGTGGTCACGGCCTCGAAATTCTTCTGCTGGATGGCAACGAGGGCACCCATGTCCATCGTCGGCATCTTCATATCGCCCATAATCTTGCCGAAGTCGGCAAACGGGAAAGCGGTCTTGGTCATCGCCTGGTCCTCCGGAACCTGTTTCATGGCAGCAGGCATTTTTTGTGCGCTGCAGCATGACCCTTGTTATGGTTATCGCAGGGGCAGGCGTCAAGGCGATTTTTGTGCATTGCACAATAATTTCCCCGACGCGACAAAATGTCGGGTCCGTACACGCAGAAGGGGCGCCCGGTCGCCACCGGACGCCCCTTCCAGGTTTCGCAGCGCCCCGCGAACCGCAGGGCAGCCGGATCAGAACGACTTCGAGACCGAGAGAACCACGGTCGCGCCGCAACCGGCGCCGCACAGGGTGTCATCGGTGTCGATGTAGGCCAGCGAGACGTCGAGGCCGAAGAACGCCTTCGACAGGCCCAGCGACCAGTTCAGGTAGTCATTGGCGCCGAAGCCGGCATTGTTGTCGATCAGCTGGTAGCCGATGCTGGCATCGAAGCTGACATCGAGCGGCAGCGGAACGCTGACACCGGTCTCGAAGTAGAAGGCCGGGCCGGTATCGCCGAAGTTCTCCGGCGTCCAGGCCGCGGTGCCCGAAACCGAGGCAACCTCGAAGTCATAGCCGACGTTCAGCGCAATCTCGTAGAAATTCTGGTTCAGGTTGTTCGACGCACCCGGGTACCAGTAGTACAGCAGGCCCAGATCGTAGGAAAACGCGCCGACGGAATTGCCATAGCCACCGTACAGGTCGAGTTCCATGCGCGGGCCGTTGCCGAACGCGACGTTCGAGCCCCAGGCACCGAGATAGAAGCCGGTGTCATGCGCCCAGTCGATACCGCCCTGGATCGCCGGACCGCGGTCGGTCTGGCTGATGCCGCGGAACCGGTAGTCGGAGGTGAAGCCGACATTGGCGGACAGTTCGCCCGGCAGGATGCTGTCTTCCTCGGCATATGCCGACGTCTGCACGACGCCCAGCGACGCCACACCCATGACACAGGCCAAGGCCCACGACTTTACATTCATTGACAGGTGCTCCCTCGAACAAGCCGGCATCCGGCCAGATGCCTTACGGACGTGGACAGCAAGATCAGCGCCACGCCCAACTGTTCCGGAAGCTAAGGAAAAGCCTTCCCTTTGCAAGCGACTTTTTGCAACTGCAGCACGTGCCGCTACTACGTTTGACTTGCCTTTACTCAAAATCATGCACACAAAAAGCGCATTTGCCTGTTTTTTGATCTAATTCGTCACACTCACGCTGGGGCAAGCGGGACGACTTCTCCGGGATCGCGCTCAAGAAACCTCAAGCAGTCACATTTGTGCAACAACGGCTCGAGCCGGCCACGGGACGTCGCGTCCAGTTCCTGCCAGGCCTTGCGCAGCAGCCGGATGCACTGCTGGCGATAGAGCCATCCGCGACGGGGTTTCACTTCGTGCCGGAAGGTGCGGCCATGGACGTCGAAGGCCAGTTGCGACTCGCCGGCCTCCAGCCCGCGATCGATGGCATCCATGAATGGCAGTGCCGTCGCGCCGAAGATCCGCAGCAGGGTCGCCAGTCCGGCCGGAACCGGCGCCGCGGGGTCCGCCCACTCGCCGTCGACACCGCTTGCGTCCTCCAGGGTCTGGGTCCACTGGAACACGCGCGGCGCGGCGTATTTCATCTCCCGCGATGGCGTCGGATCGATGGCAAACTGGCAGAGCGGGCCGTACAGGCCGAAGTCGGCGATGCTGGGGCGCGAGCCGAACAGGTAGTTCGACTGGTCGAACAGCAGTTCCAGGGCATCGAGCACTTCCCAGTAGCTGTCGCGCCAGATCGGGCGGTTGCTGTCAGGTCCGCAGGCCCGTGCCCGGTTTGCCGTCTGGCGCTCGATGAACCGGTCGACCATGGCGACGAAATCCGCGCGCGGCATCGCGCCGGTCCAGCCGGAGATCTGCCGCCTGGCACAGAACTCCACGTCCTCGGGCAGGTTCCAGCGGTAATCGAACATGGACACGGTGAGCCACTCGTCGGCGCAATCCTCGATCAGTTGCGCCAGGAAGGCCTGTCCGGGATCGGGCGGAATGACGCTGCGCTGCCCCGGGTGCCGGGCCTCCAGCATGTGGATGACCGGGGTCGAATCGGCGACGTATGTCCCGTCGGGCAGTTGCAGCACCGGGATCATGCCCTTGCCGGCCTGTTTCAGTTCGCCCTCGGTCGAGATGAACCCGCGCGGAACGATCCAGCGATGTGGCAGGTGGCGATAGCGGAGCACGGCGCGCAGCTTCAGGGAGAACGGCGAACCGGGCCCGCCGAGCAGCCGGTAGGTTTCCGACATGTCCGGATCCCCTTCCTGGTGTGATGACCCTGGCGAAGTCTCGGCCAGACCGGTCGCTGACGGCAAGTCCCACGCACGGTTGTCCCGGCGCGGTCACAGGCCGCAGGATTGCGTCACGTTATTCCGCCAAATCGCGGTACGTGCTAGAAAAACCGCCGGAGCGCCATGCCGGGCCGACCGGGCGGCACTTCTGGACCGGAGGCTGTACCGCCATGGCGACAGAGACCCTCGAGCACCAGGGCGACCTGCGCCACCTCGAACGCATGGTCGCGGCCATGCGGGAGGCGCTCGAGGACAAGGATCGCGAGATTCGCCGGCGCGTGCAGCGCGCCGAACAGACAGCCGCGACCGAGATCCAGCAACTGAAGAACACCGCCCAGGCACTCCGCGAGGAACTGGAGGGCGAACGCAACCGCAGTGCCCGCCTGGTGCAGCAGGAAAAGCAGGCCGCGTCGTCCGAGATCCAGCAGCTCAGGGACACTGCCCAGGCCCTGCGCGACACGCTGGAGGCGCAACGGCTGGAGACCCGCCGGCTGGTGCAGCAGGAGAAGCAGGCCGCCTCCACCGAGATCCAGCAGCTCAAGGACACCGCCCAGGCGCTGCGCGACACCCTCGACCATCAGCGTCTGGAGACCCAGCGGCTGGTCCAGGCCGAGAAGCAGGCCGCCTCGACCGAAATCAAGCAGCTCCGGGATACCGCCCAGGCCCTGCGCGACACGCTGGAGGCCCAGCGGCTGGAAACGCGCCGCCTGGTGCAGGCCGAGAAGCAGGCGGCGTCGACCGAGATCCAGCAGCTCAAGGATACCGCCCAGGCCCTGCGCGACACCCTCGACCAGCAGCGGCTGGAGACCCAGCGCCTGATCCAGGCCGAAAAGCAGGGTGCGGCAGCCGAGATCCAGCAGTTGCGCAACACCTCGCAGGCGCTGCGCGACACGCTCGAGGAACAGCGCCAGGAAACGCGCCGGCTGGTACAGGCCGAACGACAGGGGGCCGCCGGCGAGATCCGACAGCTCAAGGGCGCGGCCGAGGCGCTGCGCGACCAGATGGACGAGGAACGACGGCGCGCGGCGGCCGCGACCCAGGAAGTGCAGCGCGTGATGACCGCCCAGAATCGCCAGCTTCATGATACCGTGCAGGCGCTGCGCGATCAGATGGACGAAGTGCGCGCGGTCCAGCGCGAGCGCCTGCAGGACCTCACCCGGGAACACGCGAACGAACTGCGGCAACTCAGGGCGACGATCCAGCGGCTCAGGGACCGCCTCGAGGAGAAGCAGCATGTATGACAGCCCCGGTTCCGGCAGGGCACGGCGGAACATGTCGCAGAACGACGAGCTGCGTCACCTGCAGATGCTGCTCGACGTCTCGCGCCAGGTCGCGGCGCTGGACACGCTCGACGCGGTGCTCGACACGCTGATCACTGTGGCGGTCACCGAGACCAGGGCCGAACGCGGCACCCTGTTCCTGCATGATTCCAGTACCGGCGAACTCTACTCGCGTGTGGCGCAGGGCATACGCACCCACGAGATCCGCATACTGGACACGGCCGGCATCGCCGGCGCCGTGTTCCAGTCGGGCGTCGGCGAGATCGTTCACAGGGCCTACGAGGACGAGCGCTTCAACCGCGACGTCGACCGGGATACAGGCTTCAAGACCGAATCGATCCTTTGCGCCCCGGTGAAGAACGCCAGGGGCGAGATGATCGGCGTCGCCCAGGTGCTGAACAAGAAGGATGGCACCTTCTCCGACACCGACATGGCGGTGCTGGAAGGCATGACCACCCAATGCGCGATCACGCTGCAGTCCATGCAGCTGGTCGAACGCATGGAGACCACGCGCCGGCGCGAGATCGAGTTCCTGAACGTCGTCTCCGACATGACATCGGAACTGGAACTGACCCGCCTGCTGCAGCGGGTGATGAGCGAGGCGACGCGCATGCTGGACGCCGAGCGGTCGACGCTGTTCATCAACGACGAGAAGACCAACGAGCTGTTCAGCCATGTCGGCGAGGGCCTGGACAAGGTGGAGATCCGCCTGCCGAACCATCTCGGCATCGCCGGCGCCGTGTTCGTCTCCGGGGAGACGGTGAACATCCCCTATGCCTATGCCGACCTGCGCTTCAATCCGGGCTTCGATAAGCAGACCGGCTTCTTCACGCGCTCGATCCTCTGCGTGCCGGTCATCAACAAGGCCGGCAAGGTGATCGGCGTGACCCAGGCACTGAACAAGCGGGGCGGCCCCTTCACCGACGAGGACGAGAGCCGCCTGAAGGCCTTCACCGCGCAGATCGCCATCGGCCTGGAGAACGCCAAGCTGTTCTCCGACATCCAGGCGATGAAGAACTACAACGAGAGCATGCTGCAATCGATGTCGAACGGTGTCGTGACCTTCGACGAGGATGGCGTGTGCCGCACCTGCAATGCCGCCGGCGCCCGCATCATGCGGACCACCTCGAAGGACGTCGTCGGGCGCAAGAAGGACGAGATCTTTGCCGACGCCAATACCTGGGTGCTGGAGAAGATCGTGCGGGTCGAGCAGAACGGCGAGGGCGAGATGGCGGCCGATGCCGAACTGGCCTTCGGCGGCGAGAAGGTCTCGGCCAACGTCACCGTGCTGCCGCTGAAGTCCGAGAACAAGTCGCTCGGCACGCTGATCATGCTCGAGGACATTTCCAACGAGAAGCGCGTGCGCTCGACCCTGTCGCGCTACATGGATCCGGGCCTGGCCGACCAGATGCTGGCCAGCGGCAACCAGGACGAGATCCTGGGCGGCAAGGACGTCACCGCCACGGTGCTGTTCTCCGACGTGCGCGGCTTCACCACCATCACCGAGAAGCTCGGCGCGCAGGGCACGGTTGCCCTGCTCAACGACTATTTCGAACTGATGGTGGACTGCATCTCCGACCAGGGCGGCATGCTGGACAAGTTCATCGGCGACGCGATCATGGCCGCCTTCGGCATCCCGGTCCCGCATGACGACGACGAGGATCGCGGCCTGCGCGCCGGCATCAACATGATCCGGCGGCTGTGGGAGTGGAACGTCCATCGCAAGGCCCGCGGCGAGATGGAGGTCGACATGGGCCTGGGGCTGAACACCGGCTCCATCGTGGCCGGCAACATCGGCTCCAGGAAGCGCATGGACTACACCATGATCGGCGACGGCGTGAACCTCGCCGCCCGCCTGGAAAGCGCCTGCAAGCAGTACTCCGCACGCATCCTGCTGTCCGAGTACACCGTCAACAAGCTGAAGGGTGTGTATCGCCTGCGCGACATCGACAAGGTGGTCGTGAAGGGCAAGACCGAGCCGGTCGGTGTCTTCGAATGCCTCGACTACCACAACGACGCCAGCTTCCCGAACCTGATGGACGTGCTCGGCAACTTCAACGAGGGCGTGAAGCGCTACCGCAAGCAGGAATGGGACAGGGCCATCGGCTACTTCACCGAGGCGCTGAAGGCCAACGAGACCGACAAGCTGTCGGGCACCTATATCGAGCGTTGCCAGCTGATGAAGGCCGAGCCGCCGGGCGACGACTGGGACGGCGTCTGGGTGATGACCAGCAAGTAGGCCACCATGGCGTCCCGGGAAAAGCCGGGAAGCGCGGCGCCGGTATCGAGGGGATCACAGGTGCGCCGCGCTTCCCGCCGGGCTCGTTTCATGGGAGGAAGTTGCCCGAAGTCGCAGTGAACATCCCTCCTACGCCCCCGCTTCGCGAATGGATCACGTCTCCGGTGCAATCTTTCCAGCAGGCGGCGCGCGACGCTCGCCCAGCCAGGTGTTCACGGCCAGCGCGCCGAGGATGACGGCCCCGCCGACCAGGCCGAGACGGGTCGGCTGCTCCCCGATGGCCAGCCACACCCAGACCGGCCCGATCACGGTCTCCAGCAGCATCAGCAGGCCGACCTCGGCGGATGGCAGCCAGCGCGGCCCGGCCGTCAGCCCGGCATAGGCCAGCGGAATGAACACCAGCCCGGCCAGCAGGGTCGCGGCCCAGCCGGTGTCATCCGGCGGCAGCTCCAGGAAGAACATGCCGGCGCAACCGACCATGAAGGAGCCCAGCACCGTCGCCGGTATCATGCTCACCGCGCGCGCGCCGCGGATGATGACGAAGTTGAGCGAGACCAGGATGGCGCATCCGAGCGCCAGCAGTTCACCGAGCCCGGCGTCCAGCGCCACCTGTTCGCCAGCCACCAGCGCCACCCCGGCAATGGCAACCAGCGAGGCGAACCATGTGCGCGGCGCGGTCCGCTCGCCCAGCAGCAACTGCGCGAACACCGCCGAGAACAGCGGCGCGGTGGCCACGATGACCAGCACATTGGCCGCGACGGTGAGCGTGTTGGCGGCAACAAAGCAGCCGGTTCCGACGGCATAGCAGAGCGCGCTGCCGATGCCGGGGCGCCCGATCGCCAGCAGGCCCGCGAGCGTGCCGCCGCGACGGACTGCGGCAAAACCCGCCAGCAGCACCAGCGCAACCAGCATGCCGCGCCAGAAGAAGATGCCGGACGCCGGCAGCCCGGCGAGCTTGATCAGGACCGCATCAGGTGTCAGCGCCAGCACCCCGCCGGCGGTGTACAGCAGTCCACGCCTGCGCTCGTTCATGCGCGCGCACCGTCGAGTTCCAGGCGCATGATCGGCCGCGTCGGCGAGCGGCGCGCCACCTCGGTGAAGCCGGCGTCACGGAAGGTGGCGGCATAGCCTGTCCAGGCGAAGGCGGCCGGAAAGCGCACCCCGTCGGCCGGCTCGACCGGATAGCCCTCCAGAACCGTACCCCCGAGACCCCGGACCAGGCCGGCGGCACCTTCGAGCAGGCGCACACCCACGCCCCTGCCTCGCCAGTCCTTCGCGACCAGGAAGCACGACACCGACCATACCGGACGATCATCGACGGGTTCGAGGATGCGGGATGCTTCCAGGCGGACATAGACCGGACGCGGCGCCACCGCACACCAGCCGACAGCCATCCCGCCGTCCATCGCCAGCACGCCAGGCGGCGGGCCGTCGGCGACGATACGGCGGAAGGCGTCCCGGTTCGCCATACCCTTGCCGGCGCGATAGTCCCTCGCGCGCAGGCGCCATGTCATGCACCAGCAGCCCTCGGCACCACCCCGCGGACCCATCAGGGCCTCGAAGGCCGCCTGCCGGTCCGGCGTGAGCGGCACGCACCGGATACTGTTCCCGTTCATGGGATCTCCATCGATCTCAGCGTGCCTCGCCACCGGCGCAGTCGATGCACACCGGTGTCGCCGGATCGAAGGCGAGCCTGGCCGGTGCGATCTCCTCGTCACAGGAGGTGCAGAACCCGTAATCACCGGACACCAGCCGCGCCAGCGCCGCATCGATGCGCACGATTCCGGCCTGGCGCCGCTGTTCGGTCGCCTGCGCCATGGCCTGCTGCTGCAGCGCGTCCATCCGCGACAACCGTCCGACGCGCGTCTGGTCGAGTTCGACCGCCGCACGCGATTCGGACGCCCCCGCCCCGGCCGCCACCAGTTCGGCCCGGCGGCGCAGCAGGTCGGCGCGAATTGCCTCGACATCGACGCTCATGGTTCACTCCCGTCCATGCCGCCCAGAAATGGCCCGCGGCGCGACAAGTCAACAGGGGAGGACACCATGCCGGCCATCGCTGCCGACAGGCTGGAGGCGCTCGGCGCCCGGATCATCGCGGCAGGCGGGTCAGACGCGGCGGAGGCGCGCACCGTCGCCTTCCGGCTGGTGGAGGCCAACCTGCTGGGCCACGACAGCCACGGCATCGGCATGATCCCCGCCTATGTGAACGCCCTGCAGAACGGCCGCCTGCGGCCGGGCCGCCATGTCAGCGAACTGCGGCGCGACGGGCCGATGGTGCTGCTGGACGGCCATGTCGGCTATGGCCAGGTGATCGGCGCCGAGGCGATGGAGATCGCCATCGCGACCGCCCGTGATCACGGACTTTGCCTGCTCAGCCTGCGCAACAGCCACCACCTGGGCCGCATCGGCGCATGGGGCGAGATGGCTGCGGATGCCGGCTTCATCTCCGTCCACTGGGTCAACGTGGTCGCGCGCATGCCGGCCGTCGCGCCCTTCGGCGGCGCCGACGCACGCTTCTCGACGAACCCCTACTGCACGGCCGTGCCGGCCACCGCGAGCCACCCGCGCTTCGTCCTCGACATGGCCACGACCAAGGTCGCCATGGGCAAGGTCCGCGTGGCCCACAATACCGGCACGCAGGTCCCGACCGAGGCGCTGATCGGCCCCGACGGCGTGATGACCACCGATCCCGGCGTGATGTTCCGGGAGCCGCGTGGCGCGCTGCTGTCCATGGGCCTGCACAAAGGCTATGGCCTGGCGATGGTCTGCGAGATCCTGGCCGGCGCGCTGTCGGGCGGCGGCACCGGACTGCCGGAGCATTCCGACGGCGCCTCGATCATCAACAACATGACCGCGCTCGTGGTCGACCCCGGCCGCCTGGCCGACCGCTCCGCCATGATGGCGGAGGTCGACAGCTTCATCGGCTACGTCAAGCAGTCGCCACCGGCCCCGGGGGTCGACCGGGTGATGATCGCCGGCGATCCCGAACGCGCGGCCAGGGAAGCCCGGCTGGCGAACGGCATCGAGGTCGACGACACCACCTTCGGCGAACTGCTGGCAGCCGGCACCGCGCTGGGCGTCAGCGCGGCGGAGATCGGCGCGCTCGCCGGTCAGCAATAGCCCGCCGCCACCGCCGCGATGGGCTTGGAACTCTGCCGCACGCACGCCAGAATCAGTGCCCCCTCCACCGCTGCAATCAGCCCCCGCGCCCTGGCCAGCGCGTGGCCTCGGGATGATCTGCTGCAGGCTGGTGCAGGCATGGCGTTGCCGACCGAACAATCGCATGGCGGTGCGGACGAGGTTGTCCTTGTGCAGGGCGGAGTTGGCCGTGGGCGGCCTTCCCCGAACGTCGGGTGTCCGGTTCTAGGATGACCGGTCCGGATCGTCCGGCACCCGGATGTCCAGGTCGGGACGCGTGGACGCGTCACCGTCAAGCGCGGCGCAGGGGACGTGCCACGCGTTCATGTTCACCCGCGGTGCCGCCGCATCGCTGTCGATGCCGAGTTCGTAGAGCGTGAGGCCCAGGACGTAGCGCGGTCGTCCGTCCGCATCGGCCAGAGGCGTGACCATGCGCTCGGCCATGTAGAGGCTGGTGCCGTCGAGCCGCTCCCGCCTGCCGTAGTGAATGAGCGGCGTGTCGAGGATCCGGTCCCAGATGCCGACGATCAGGTCATGTTCGCTGGCCGGAAAGATCTCGCTCGTGGTGCGCCCCCGCAGCGAGAAGCCCCAGGCGCGGTTCACTGCCTCGCCGGCCAGCCGGTTGCTGTAGACACCGGTCTCCGGGTCACGCGCGTACAGCCAGACATGGCCCAGCAACCGCGGCATGTATCCAGGATCGAAGCTGTCCTTTGCCGGAACCAGCCCGCCCTGTCGCGCCGCCAGCCAGCCCGCTAGGAACAGCCGCGCCTCGGGACCGGGTTCCGGAACGCCCTCGAATCCGGGCATCGGCCAGCGCACGGCCTCGATCACTGCAACCTCTCAGGCGGGGACGCGCCGTCGGCGGGTGTGCGAAGCCCGTCATCCGGTCACGATGCTTGCCGAACCGTTTAGCAGGCCGGTACGGAAACGCAACGGTCGACACTCGCCGCGCGGCGAACGCCAGGACATCCATTGCCCGGACCCTGGGAAGGGGGGGTTGGGGCGAGTGACCGGGATCGAACCGGCGACCTCCAGAGCCACAATCTGGCGCTCTAACCTACTGAGCTACACCCGCCACGGCGCCGGCGTGTGTATCCCTACCGCCCCCATGGGTCAAGCGCCACGGCGTGCCGTGTTGACGCGGACGACACGGCAAGTTGAGCCGGCGTGGCTGGAACGCTGGCCGCCGGCACCATATACCCGTGTCATGAAGGTCCTCGCAGTCGCCATATCTGCACTTGTGCTGCCCGCTGTCGCCGCGGCCGACACGGCGTCCGGCTGGGCCGGCATCCCCGAGGCCGAGGTACGGCTGATCGCAGGCGCCGGCGCGCCGGACGGGCAGCCCTGGCTGGCGCTGGAGTTCGCCATGGCGCCGGGCTGGAAGGTCTACTGGCGCAATCCCGGCGATGCCGGCCTGCCGCCGGTTCCCGACTGGTCCGCCAGCACCGGCGTTTCGATCGGCGAGATCGCCTGGCCCCGGCCGGAGCGGATCGTGAGCTACGGCATGGAAACCTTTGTCTACCACGACCATGTTGTCCTGCCCGTGCGGGCCGAACGTCCGGCGGGCGACGGGCCGGCTACCGTGCGGCTGGCCCTGACCTATGGCGCCTGCGAAGAGGTCTGCGTGCCGGTCGACGCCACGCTGGAACTGCCCCTGCCGGCCGGACCGCTGACCGCGAACCGGCACGGGGCGGACATCGCCGCGGCCATGAAGAGCGTCCCGACAGCGGCACCCGGCATCCTGGCGGATGCGCCCCGCCTCGGCCCGGACGGCAGCGTCACATTCACGCTGGCGCCCGCCCGGCCGGTCAGCGATCCGGAGGCCATCGTCGAGGGCCCGGCGGAGGCCGTGTTCTCCCGTCCGGCCTGCGTCGCCGATGGCGCCCGGCTTGCCTGCGTCACGCGGATGAGCAGCCGGCTGCCGCGCGAGAGCCTGGTCGGCCGCCCGATGACGATCACGCTGTACGGCCGTGACGGCGCTGCCGAGACCACGACCCGCCTTTCACAATGAGCGGACCGGCGTCAGGGCCACTGGACAGCCTGTCGCACTGGCACTAAGTGACGGGAACCGGCTCGCGACCGGGCCGGCATCCGGATTCAGGGGGATTTCTCAGATGACGATCCAGGTCGGCGACACGGTACCCGAAGGCACGCTGATGCGCATGACGGCCGAAGGGCCGCAGCCGATTACCACCGCGGAGCTGTTCAACGGCAAGAAAGTCGTGCTGTTCGCGGTGCCGGGCGCCTTCACGCCCACCTGCTCGGCGAAGCACGTGCCGAGCTTCCTCGCCAATTTCGAGGCCATCAAGGCCAAGGGCGTCGACACCATCGCCTGCCTGTCCGTCAACGACGTGTTCGTGATGGGCGCCTGGGGCAAGGACCAGGGTGTCGGCGAGAAGATCGAGATGCTGGCCGACGGCTCCGGCGCCTACACGGCCGCGCTGGGCCTCGAGCTGGACCTCACCGCCCGCGGCCTGGGCAAGCGCGCCACGCGCTTCGCCATGATCGTCGAGAACGGCAAGGTGACCCATCTCGGCATCGAGCAGAACCCCGGCGAGCTTGCCGTCTCCGGCGGCGAAGCCGTGCTGGAGAAGCTCTGAGCTTCAGTGACCGTGACGATGCGAAAGGGGGCCGCCAGGCCCCCTTTCCATTTGTATTCCCGTCCGGGGCCGACCTGGCCTACTCGACCCGCACCCGCTTCGGCGGCAACATCACCGTGACCGTGGTGCCCTGGCCGACCGTGCTCTCGAGCGAGATCGAGCCGTCATGGGCCTCGACGAGTTCCTTGACGATGGGCAGCCCGAGGCCGGTGCCGATGCTGGCGAGGTAGAGATCCTGGCGGGCCTGCCCGAACGGCTCCAGCACCGTCGCGATCTTGTCCTCCGGAATGCCCATGCCGGTGTCCCGCACGACCAGCACCGGCTGGTCGCCGCCGGCATCGACGCGGACCTCGATGGTGCCTCCCTCCGGCGTGTACTTGACCGCGTTGGACAGCAGGTTCAGCAGGATCTGCTTGGCGGCCCGCGCGTCCAGGATCAGCACCACGTTGTCGGGCACGTCCATGCGGACCGTCATCCGCTTCTCCTCGATCCGCCGTCGCAGGAAACGGATCGCGTCCTCGGCCAGGTCGATGGCGTAGATCGGTTCCGGATGGAACTCCATGCGCCCGGCCTCGACCTTCGACAGGTCCAGGATGTCGTTGATGATGTCGAGCAGGTGCTGTCCGCTGGTGTGGATGTCCTCCAGGTAGGAGTGATAGCGCCGGTCGCCGACGGGCCCGAAGATTTCCTGCAGCATCATCTCGGAAAAGCCGATGATGGCGTTCATCGGCGTCCTGAGCTCGTGGCTCATGTGCGCCAGGAACTGGCTCTTCGCCGCGCTGGCACGCTCGGCCTGCTCGCGCGCGAACAGCGCCTCCTGCTCGCTGCGGCGCAGCCGTTCCTCCGTCTCGAACTGGCGCATGGCGTAGCGCAGAACGCGTGGCAGCGCCTTGGCGGAGAGGTCCTTCTTGTCGAGGAAATCATGCGCGCCGGCCTGCAGCGCCTCCTCGTCCAGGCCGCCCTCGCCCTGGCCGGTGAGCAGGATCAGCGGCAACGGCGCCTTGCGGGCCGACAGGGCCCGGATCAGGTCGATGCCGTTCTCGCCACCGACATGGGCGTCGATCAGCGCAACGTCGAACCGCCCGCGCATCGCCTCTGCCTCCGCATCGGCGCGGGTGGAGACATGGACGAGTTCGTAGGTGCCGGCGCCGCGGAGGTAGCGGCGGATCAGCAGGACGTCTTCCTCGTCGTCATCGTACATCAGCACGCGGATGGCGCGCGGCGCATCGTCCTTGCCGGCCGCGCACGGCGCCGCCACGGATCCGGCCTGGGTCGCCCGCTGGCCCGGAGGTCCGACGACGCGTGTCTGGTCAGAGGTATCGATTTCGGGTTTCGGCATGGTTTCAGCCCGCCCGTGAACCAGTGTCCGCAACCGGCAACTCGGACACGTTCGCCCAGTACCGGCTCAGTTCGCGCAGCTTGTCGACCAGCTGGTCGAAGGTCCGGGGCTTCCGGACATAGGAACTCGCGCCAAGATCATAGCAGATATCGATGTCTTCCTGGCGACCCGAGGTGGTCATCACGATCGCCGGGATGCGCCGCAGCCGGGGATCTCTCGATTTCAGCTCGAGACATTTCCGGCCATCCATGCCCGGCATATTGAGGTCGATGACAACCAGATTGACCTGGCGCCGGAAACTCTCGTCCACGGCACCGCCCGCCTCGCGCAGCGCACCCAGCAGTTCCATGCCGTCGCCGACAAAGCGCAGGTCGAACGCGATCCCCCCGACCCGCAGCGCCCGCTCGACCAGCAGGCGGTCGTCGGGGTCGTCCTCTGCCCAGATGACGTGCGGCCGACTCATATCTGATACTCCTGCGGGGCACGTCGAAACACCAGACGGATCACGCTGCCTTCCCCCGGCACGCCGGTCGCGGTCGCGTCCCCGCCCTGCTGCTGCATTGCCTTGCGCACGATCGCCAGCCCCATGCCCGTCCCGCTCACATTGTCCCGTGCCACCAGTCGCCGGAACGGCTCGAACATGCGGTCCGCCATTCCATCGTCGAATCCGCGCCCGTTATCCCGGACCTCGATCTCGACCCGGTCCGGCAGTTCGGCCCCGACACGAACCTCCACCACGGGTGTCCGTCCGGGCGACCTGTACTTCACCGCGTTCGTTACGACGTTCTGGAAGACCCGGATCATGTCCGAGCGCCGCGCTGTCACCCTGGGCAGCGATTCGACCCGAATGTCCGCGTCGTTCTCGCGCAGCAGCAGCAAAATGTTGTCCAGCGCCTCGGCGACCACCCCGTCGAGATCGAGACTGACCGGCGCCTCGCGCGAATTCGCGACCCTGGAATAGGTCAGCAGGTCGTCGATCAGCGCCTGCTGCCGATCAGCCGCGGCGATCATCGCGGCGAAGAACGTCCGCGCCTCCTCCGGCAGGTCAGCGGCAAAGTCCTCGACGATGATCTGGCCGAACGACTGGATCTTGCGCAGCGGCTCCTGCAGGTCGTGGCTGGCGATGAAGGCGAACTGCTCCAGTTCCGCGTTCGACCGCTGCAACTCGGCCTCGACCCGCTTCAGTTCTGTAATGTCCTGGCGCACGGCAACCCACCCGCCCGACTCGATCGGGTAGTCCGCGGCCAGCATCCACCGCTCGTCCGCCGCCTGCAGGGCGAAGGGGCCGGCCTTCTCCAGCCGCCGCTTCCGCCGTGCCGCGAGCCAGTCATCCCATTCCTCCCGCGGTACGGGTGGATTGCCGACTTCCAGCGCGGCCCGCAAGAGGTCGTCCCAGCCTGCGCCGGCGACAACCTTGTCGGAAGCGGCGCCATAGACCTCGGCATAGCGCGCGTTCCAGCGCACCAGCCGCTCGTCGGCATCGAAGATGGCCACGGCATCGGTGATGGATTCGAGCGCAGAGGCCAGCAGCGTCTCGGTCTTGCGACGATCCGTTATCTCGGTCACATCCCGCTGGACGCCGGCGGCCCCGATGTAGTTGCCGGCGTTGTCGAAGATCGGCTTGATCGAGACATCGACGATCAGGCGCCTTCCGTCCGGCAACCGGCGCTCCACCCCCCTGATCTGGACGCGCTCGCCGGCGCGCAGCAAGCTGCGGCGGCTGTCGGAAATCTCGCGCGATTGCGCGCCGGGGATATCGTGGATCAGTTGCCCGATGGCCTGCTCCCGGTCGATGCCGTACATCGTCGTCGCCGCCCGGTTCCACAGGTTGACCCGGCCATCCGGGTCGGTGCCGATCACCACATCGCCAAACACGTCCAGGAAGGCCTGCAGGATCGTCGCCTGTCGCTCCGCCTCGATCCTGAGCCGCTCGATCTCGGTGACATCGCGGAGCGTGATCGAGGAGCCGAGGAACACGCCATCGCGGAAGATCGGGGTTGCCGTCAGCATCAGGTCGGCCACGGTACCGTCGGGCAACTGCCGCTTCAGCGGATGATCGATGACCTGCTCCCCCGCCAGATTGCGCAGGTACAGACCCCGGTTCTCGTCCCGGTGCCGCTCCCGGCCGAACAGGCGGTTGCGCCGCAGGGTCTCGCCGCTCACCCCGAGCGCACGTTCATAGGCACTGTTCCAGACCTCGAAGCCGCCGTCGGGACCGGTCAGCATCATGCCCTCCGCCGAATACTCGAAAGCCACCTTGTAGCGTTCGAGTTCCGTCGCCCGGTCTTCCGCCTCCTGGCGCAGGCGCTCGACCTCGGTGACATCGCGCAGCACGACAGATGCGCCGATGAACGCCCCCTTCGACTGGACCGGCGTGGCATTCAGGATGATATCGAGTACCCGGCCATCGACGTGCCGACGCCGGATGCGGTGGTCGCGGATGATCTCGCCCGCCATCGCCCGCGCGACCAGCGCGGCGTTTTCCGCCTGGTATTCCGGCCGCCCGCGCCCGCCATTGGCCACGACCATGTCTTCGGTGATGCCGAGCATGCGATGGAAGGCCGGATTGCGGAGGATGAAGCGCCCTTCGCTGTCGACAAGCATGAACGCATCGGAGGCGTTCTCGACGACGATCCGGTAGTATTCCAGTTCGGTCGCGCGGTGCTCGGCCTCGCGCCGGAGCCGCTCGACCTCCGTCACGTCGCGATGCACCATCGAGGCGCCGACGAACCGGCCGTCCTCGAAGATCGGCAGCGCGGACAGGACGATCTCGCTGACAGACCCGTCCGGCCGGGTCCGGGTCATGCGGTGGTCGCGGATGGTCTCGCCGGCGCGCAGCCGATCCATCAGGCGTCTGTTGGCCTCGCGATGCTCCGGCCGGCCATAGGGGCCAATCCTGGCCAGTTGCGCCTCGTCATAGCCGGCAATCGTTTCCAGGGCCCCGTTCCACAGCACGTAGTTGCCATCGGCGTCGATCAGCAACAGCCCCTCCGAGGAATTCTCGAACGCCACCTGATAGTGGCGCAGCCGGTTCTCCCGCTCCTGCCTGTCCTGCCACAACAGCGCGATCAGGTGACCCACACCGAACGACGAGAAGAAGAAGACCTGCGCGCCCAGGATCATTTCCGGCAAGGTCGCGTGGAAATGCGCGAACAACAGCGATTCGCCGGCCGCCACCTGCCAGCAGATCACCATCGCCGCGGGAATGCCGCCGACGCCGACACCGATCGGGCCGAGCCGCATGCCGACCAGGATCAGCGCCGGCGGGAAGGTGAACAGGAACATGACAACGTCCCGGGAACCGGCGAAAAAGGCGCCGGCTGCCAGCAGCAGGGTCCAGCCGACAGCCTCCAGCCATCGCGCCCGCATCAGTTGCACCGATGCCGGCAAGAGCAGCGCCGGCGCCAGTGCGACCATGCCGACCACATCGGAGATCAGCCAGGTGCGCGCGACATCGGGAAATGGCGCATCGTAGGCCAGTGCCAGCGTGGACGCGCCGACCAGCGCGCCCGACGCGGGCGCGAGCAGGATCGCGATCCCCGTGAACAGCACGATATCGCGCGGACTGGCCGTCCGGTTCCGGTCCCACGCGGCACGCTGCAGGCCGGACACGGCCACACAGACCGTGGTCACGTTCGCCAAGGCCAGCATCAGTGCCACCCCCGGCGCGTCGCCGTACAGCAGGTTGGCGACCAGGGTCGCGGCGAAGGCCGCGCCGAGCACCGGCCAGCGACCGCGCGCGCCGAGCAGCAGGATGAACCCCAGAGTGACGGCATTGGGCAGCCAGACCAGCGCGACATTGCCGGCTGTCCGCGTCAACTCGATTCCGGCGACGGACGCCAGGAAGATCACGATGGCGAAACAGGTGAGCAGCCAGCCGAACGGAGCGCCGCGCAGCAGCGCGGCGACGTCATCGGTCCTGATGCTGGCCGGCCCGGTCATGGATGCTCCTCGTCGAATGCACATCACGCACTCGAACGGCCGATCATGCATGAACAGGGTTAAGGTGGCCCTAACTGCGTCCGGCCAGGTCGCGGATGGCGGTGCGCGCCAGTTCGTCGGCACGTTCGTTGCCGGGATCGCCCGAATGGCCCTTGACCCAACGCCAGTCGATCCGGTGCCGGCCCACCAGGTCATCCATCCGGCGCCACAGGTCCTCGTTCTTCACGGGCTGTTTCGCGGCTGTCTTCCAGCCCCGCGCCTTCCAGCCCGGCAGCCATTTCGTGATGCCATCCAGCACATAGCGGCTGTCGGTGTGCAGGGTGATCTCGCAGGACCGCTTCAGGGCCTCCAGCGCATTGATCACCGCCAGCATTTCCATGCGGTTGTTGGTGGTGGCCGGATCACCGCCGGACAATTCCTTCTCCGACGTGCCCGAGCGCAGGATGGCGCCCCAGCCGCCCGGTCCCGGATTGCCCGAGCACGCGCCGTCGGTCCAGATCTCGACGCGACTAGCCAAGGTCGAGCCCATAGGCGCCGCCGTCGGCCACGGCGCGATGGAACTGGATCTTGCGCCAGTACTCCAGCGGATCCTTGGGCGTCACGAAGGCACCGGGCGGATGGTTCAGCCAGTCATAGAGACGGGTCAGCAGGAACCGCAGCGCGGCACCGCGCGCCAGCACCGGCAATGCCGCGAACTCCTCCGGCGCCACGGGCCGGACATCGCGATAGCCCTGCAGCATGTGGCGGGCCCGCGTGACGTTGAAGGACCCGTCGACCTCGAAGCACCAGGCATTCAGCGCCACCGCCAGGTCATAGAGCAGGATGTCGTCGCAGGCGAAGTAGAAGTCGATGACGCCGCTGAGATCGTCGCCCATGAAGAAGACGTTGTCGGGAAACATGTCGGCGTGGATCACGCCACGGGGCAGCTCCCTCGGCCAGTCGCCCCGCAGCGCGGCCAGTTCGCGCCAGATCTCGGCGGCCAGGCCGGGCATTACCTCGTCGGCACGGGCCTCGCAGCGGGTCGCGAGTTCCGACCAGCCGTCCAGCGACAACGCGTTCGGGCGGCGCAGCGGGAAGTCCGCCGCAGCCAGGTGCAGCCGCGCCATGGCGGCGCCCACGGCCTGAGTGTGGTGCGGCTTCGGCTTTTTCGGCCAGCGCCCGTTCAGGAAGCTCACGATGGCCGCCGGCCGGCCGCAGGCCTGCTGCAGCACCGCTCCGTCGCGCGCCGCCACGGGGACCGGACAGGGAAAGCCCCGCGCCGCCAGGTGCCCGAGCAACCCGAGGAAGAACGGCAGGTCGGCAGGGTCCACCCTGCGTTCGTAGAGCGTCAGGATGTAGGGACCGCGTTCGGTCTGCAGCAGGAAGTTGGAGTTCTCGACACCCTCCACGATGCCCTTGCAGGACACGGCGCGGCCGATGTCATAGGCCTCCAGCAGGGCGTCGAGTTCCTCGTCGCCGATATCGGTGTAGACCGCCAAGGACCGCGGCTATTCGCGGAGCGACCGGGGCAGGTTGAAGGTCACTTCCTCGCGCACGCCGTCGACCTCCCGCACCGTGACGTCATAGCGGTCGCGGAAGGCATCCAGCACTTCCTGCACCAGGACCTCCGGCGCCGAGGCACCGGCGGTGACGCCGACAACCCGCGCGCCATCGATCAGGCGCCAGTCCAGGTCCGCCGCGCGCTGCACCAGCACCGAGCGATTGCAGCCGGCGCGCGCGCCGACCTCGACCAGCCGCTTGCTGTTCGACGAGTTCTGTGCACCGACCACCAGCAGCACATCGCATTTCTCGGCAATTTCCTTCACCGCGGACTGGCGGTTGGTCGTGGCGTAGCAGATGTCTTCCTTGTGCGGCCGATCGATCGCGGGGAAGCGGCGCACCAGCACGTCGACCACCGCGGCCGTGTCGTCCACCGACAGGGTCGTCTGCGTGATGAAGGCGAGCTTTTCAGGATCCGTGACCTCGATGGTCTCGGCCTGCTCGGTGTCCTCGATCAGGGTGATCGCGCCGTCCGGCAACTGGCCCATGGTGCCGACCACCTCCGGATGTCCGGCATGGCCGATCATGATGATGTGGCGTCCGTTCTCGAAGTGGCGCTCCGCCTCGACGTGCACCTTGGAGACCAGCGGGCAGGTCGCGTCCAGGTAGACAAGCTTCCGCCGCTCCGCCTCGTTCGGCACCCATTTCGGCACGCCATGCGCGGAGAAGATCACGACCGCGTCGGCCGGCACCTCGTCCAGCTCCTCGACGAAGACGGCGCCGCGACGCTCCAGGCCCTCGACCACGTAGCGATTGTGCACGATCTCGTGGCGGACGTAGACCGGCGCGCCGAACTTGTCGATGGCACGCTCGACGACCTGGATCGCACGTTCCACGCCGGCGCAGAACCCGCGCGGATTGGCCAGCAGGATCTCGAGACGGGGACGGCTGGACGCGTTCACGGTCGTGCCTCCGGAGTACGGGAAGTGGCGGGAGTCGCGGCTTGTCGGCCTTCTGTCCCTCATCTACAGTGCCGGCCCGCCGATCACAAGGTCGGCGCCCGCCCCATTGCGTCACACCGGGGATCATCCCGGAGATGACAAGCCCGCCATCGCGCGCTATTCGCTTGTCGTCCGGCCGACCGCCGCCGGCGCGCACCTTTCGGCTCTCACTCGGACCAGGGTTCGGACATTGAACAGGATACTGGCTCTCTCCGCCGCGCTCGCAGTGTCGCTCGTCGCAGCCTCGTGCGGCGGCGGCAGTTCCGCCTCGGGCCCCTGCCCCAAGATCGGCGTCCTGCCGGATGCGTCGAACTACACCGTGACCGACGCCAGCGGCCAGGTCCGGGCGCTCGCCCGCCTCGATGTCAGCCACGCCCCCTGCATCTACAACAAGTCGAGATTCACCGAGACCGGCTACAGCAGCGTCAGCACCGTGCTGACGGTGACCGTGTCGGCCGTTCGCGGTGAAGGGTCGAGCGTCAGCAGCCTGACCGCGCCGGTGCGCGTCGCCACCATCTCGGCCGACGGCGTGCTGACCGGCCAGCAGGATTTCGACATCGACGTTTCCGTTCCCGCCGGTGCCACCGGCCGCGACGACGAACGCGTCGAGATCACCGTGCCCTATCCGGGCAGCGGATTTGCCGAGCAGCACCGGATCGTCGTGGCGTTCCGGATCGACCGCAACGCCGTCCTGGTGAACCGCAGCCGCCTCGGCCGCTGAGCGGCACGCGCGTCTGCGTCTGCAATCCAGTCTTTGGGAGGGGAACGGATTGGCCTGGGAATCCCGGATCGAGGAGCATGCGCGCCGCAAGCGGACCGCGCTGGCGATGGGCTCCACCAAGCGGCTGGCCGAGCGGGCCGAAGCCGGCATCCTGAACGCGCGACAGCGGATCGACTACCTGCTGGACGACGGCAGCTTCCACGAGACCGGCCTGTTCGCGACCTCCGAGCGCGCCGGCATGGCCGAGAAAAGCCCCGGCGACGGCGTGGTGGACGGCTATGGCCGCATCGACGGGCGCGAGGTGGTGGTCTGCGCCCAGGATTTCACCACGCTGGGATCCTCGTCGGCGGTGATCAACGGCAAGAAGTCCATGAAGATGTGGCGAACCGCCGAGAAGAACGGGGTCCCCTTCATCTACCTGTCCGAGTGCTCCGGCGCGCGCATCCCCGACATCATGGGCGCCGTCGGCATGGGCCGGATCGGCGAGGGTTTCATCTTCTCGCGCCGCCGGCTGGTGCCCTGGGCCGACGCCCTGATGGGCCAGTCCTTCGGCGGTGGCACCTGGGTCGCGTCGGTCTCCGACTTCCTGGTCATGCGCAAGGGCTCGGTGATGGCCGTGACCAGCCCGCGCGTGAACACGGTCGCCATCTCCGAGCAGATCGACCCCGAGGAAATGGGTGGCTGGCGCGTCCAGACGGAGATCACCGGCAAGGCCGCCATGGCCGTCGATACCGACGAGGAAGCGCTGGACGCCGTGCGTCGCTTCCTGTCCTACATGCCGTCCAACTGCGAGGAACTGCCGCCGCGCCTCGACGTGCCCGCCGGATCGGGCGACGACGCCGGCCGCATCCTGGACATGGTGCCCGAGGAACGGCGCCGGACCTATGACGTGCGCAAGGTGCTGGCGCTGGTGGTCGACCGCGACAGCCTGTTCCCGATCAAGGAACGGTTCGGCCGCTCGCTGGTGACGGCCCTGGCCCGCATCGACGGCCGCCCTGTGGGCATCATTGCCAACAACCCGATGTTCAAGGGTGGCGCGCTGGACGTCGATTCCTGCGACAAGGCCACCGAGTTCATCGCGCTCTGCGATTCGTTCAACCTGCCGCTGATCTTCTTCGCCGACGTGCCGGGCTTCCTGATCGGCATCGAGGGCGAGCACAGGAAGGTGCCCGGCAAGATCATGAACTTCATGCAGGCGCTGGAACTGGCGAGCGTGCCGAAGCTGTCCATCGTCATGCGCAAGTCCTACGGCCAGGCCTATATCAACATGGGCGGCGGCCGCTCCGACGAGATGGCCTGCTGGTTCACGGCCGACATCAGCTTCGTCGATCCGGAGGTCGCGGCCTCCATCGTGACCGGCGCGGGACCGAAGGAAAATCCGGAGCTGTTCGCGAAGGCGGTGAAGGAATACGCGCTGGGCTGCTCGCCCTACGAACTGGCCCAGCACTACATGGCCCACGACGTCATCGACCCGCGCGAGACACGGACCTGGCTGGCGCGGATGCTCGCCGCGCACCAGCGCCGCCGGACCCGCGGCATCGGCGACCATCTGATGCAGAACTGGCCGTTCACCTATTGAAGTCAGGCGCATACCGGCGCAGCGAGGATGCCTGACCCCAGTTTTTCAGGACTGGCGCGGGTTCCGGACGCGCCCTAAAGTCCGGGCCAGTCCAGTCGAGGGGGAGAGAGACTATGGCGGAAATCGAGATCAAGTCCGAAATCGCCGGCAAGGTCTGGCAGATCGAGGCCGAGGTCGGCCAGTCGGTCGCCGAGGAAGACGCGGTGATCATCCTGGAGTCCATGAAGATGGAAATCCCGGTGGTCGCGCCACGGTCCGGCAAGATCACCGCGATCCTTGTCGAGAAGGACGAGGCCGTCGCCGAGGGCCAGACCGTCGCGAAGATGGAAGCCTGACCAGGTGAATCCGGTTCGCCGGCGGGTCGAGACACCCGCCGGCACCATCGACCTCTACCAGGTCGGCGACGGAGCCGAACCTGTACTGATGCTGCACGCGTCCGGGACAGGTGCCGGCAGCCTGCTGGCGCTTGCCGGCCTGCTGGCATCGCCTGATCGCACGCTCCTTGTGCCGTTCTTCGACGGCTATGGCGCGACCCGCGTCGCCGGCGCGACCGGGCGTGACCGCCACCTGGCCGTGATCCGCGACCTGCTGGCAACGCTTCCCGGACCTCCGCGCGTCTTCGGACATTCCATGGGCGGCTTCATGGCCATGCTGGCCGCGGCCGGCGGTGCGTCGTTCCGTTCCCTGGTGGTCGTGGAGCCGGTGGCCCTCGGCGTGCTGGCCCATGACCCGGCCGACTGCGATATCCTGGCGATCGACCGCCGCGCCGTGGCCGCGATCGCGCCGCGCATGGCCGCCGGCGACCCGGAGGGCGCCATCCGGGAATTCATCAGTCTCTGGAACGGCATGGACTGGGACCGGATCCCGGAAAAGGTACGGGCCGGCATCCTGGCCCTGGCGCCGGCCATCCTGGCCGACACCTCGGCGGTCAGCTTCGACGAGACCCCGGCCGCGTACTATGCGGCCATTGCCTGCCCGGTACGCCTGGTCGGCACGGAACATGGTCCGGTGCCGGCCGCGGCGACGCTGCGGCGCTTGGGCGAGGCACTGCCGGGCGCCGGGCGCGCCACGGTCGCCGGCGCCGGGCACATGGGCCCGGTGCAACGCCCCGACCTTTTTGCCGGCCTGGCGATCCTCTGAGGCTCAGCCCACAGACGGCTTCCGTCCGGTCATGATCGTCAGGATCTCGAACATGATCTGCGCGCCGACCTGCGCGGTATTGGTCGTGGCGTCATATTGCGGCGCCACCTCGACCACGTCGCCGCCGACGATATCGAGGCCATCGAGACCGCGCAGGATCTCCTGCGCCTCCCTGGGGGTCAGGCCGCCGACCTCGGGCGTGCCGGTGCCCGGTGCGAAGGCCGGGTCAAGCCCGTCGACGTCGAAGGTGACGTAGACCGGCCCGTCACCGACCACCGCCCGCGCCGTCTCCACCACCGCCGGGATGCCCATGCGCACCACATCCTCGATGTGCAGCACCGTCATGCCGGCATCGTAGGAGAACTCCCACAGGAACTCGGCCGAGCCGCGGATGCCGATCTGCACGCAGCGCTTCGGGTCCAGCACGCCGTCCAGCACCGCCTGGCGGAACGGCGCGCCGTGATGGAACTTGGAATGGTCGAACTCGCCGCTGGTGTCGCAATGGGCATCGATATGGACCATGCCCAGCGGCCGTTCGCGCCCGAGCGCCCGCATGATCGGCAGCGTGATCGAATGGTCACCGCCGGCCGCCAGCGTCCGCGCACCGCTCGCCACCACCCGGGCGAAATGGGCCTCGATGTCCTCCATCGCCATGTCGAGGCTGAAGCGGCTGCGGAATTCCACGTCACCCAGGTCGGCCACCACCGCATCCAGCATCGGTGTGCGGTGGAAGACGTGGTGGTAGGGCCCGACCCGCTCGATCGACCGCAGCGCCCGCGGTCCGAAGCGCGCGCCGGTGCGGTTGGTCACGCCCAGGTCCATCGGCACGCCGATCAGGGCGATATCGACACCTTCGGCGGAGTCCCGGTACGGCGCACCCAGCAGGGTCGGCATGCCGGCATAGGGCGCGTTGCGCCGTCCGCCTTCCTCGATCTGCGAGTTCGCCATCCGCTGGAACCGGGGATCGAAGACCTCGCCGGGCGCGGAACGGGCGTATTTGTCACGCAGTCTTTCCAGCTCCGTGTCGTCCATTGTGCGGCCTCTCTTTGCGAGCGGTTAAGATTCGACAGTGCATCGTTTCCCGGTCCGGCCCGATTTTTCCAGGCATCTTTTGCGTATTTGCCGAGTCGCCGGAGCCGGCACGACAATCACAACAAGACCATAAACCGACGACACCAGAAACATGCCTGCCAACAGCCTCGACCCGGTGATCGCCGGCCAGATCCGCTTCGAACTCGACCCGGCCATCCGACTGCAGAGCCCGCGGTTGATCGAGGGGTTGCGCCTGTGGGAGTCGGTGCGCGGCAACCGCCCGCTGCCGGCGCGGCGTGACTTCGACCCGCTGTCGATCCCGCTTGGCCTGCTGCCGCATGTCGTACTGATCGACATCGTTCCGCAGGCCGTGCCACGCCTGCGCTGGCGCCTTCTCGGTACACACATCACCAAGGCCCTGGGGCGCGACAAGACCGGCACGTGGTGGGACGAGATCTATCCGGCCGACGTCGAGGCGTCGCTCGGCCAGGCCCCACGCTATGTCGCGCGCGAGCGGCGACCCGTCCGACTGATCGGCACCGCGCCCTTCGAGGCCCGTTCGTTCATGCATTCCGAAGCGCTGCACTGTCCGCTGTCGAGCGATGGTCAGACCGTCGACATGGTTATCGGCTTCGTCCAGTTCCTGGGGGTCGACCAGGAGCCGTGACAGAGCGCGCGCCGACACGCAATTCGGGCTATGATGGCTTTCTGACACAACAAGCGGTGACAAAGCCGTGCTGCACCTGAGGACTTCCGACGCCAACCGACAGCCGCCCGCCGAGGGCAGCTATGTTCCCGACCCGGGACTGATCAGTTTCGAGCTGGATCCGGCACTGGATTTCCAGGCGCCACTGCTCCGTGCCGGGCATGACTACTGGAACCGCATCCGGGACGGCCGCGACGTGCCGCTCCGGCGCAGCGTCGACCCGTTGACCATGCCGCCGGGCCTGTTGTCGCACGTCCTGCTGATCGACGTGGTACAGGCACCGAAGCTGCGCTTCCGATGGCGCCTGATCGGCACCCATGTCACCGAGGCACTGGGCCGGGACATGACCGGGGCGTGGTGGGACGACATCTACCGTCCGGATGTCATCGCGGCCCTGTCGACGGGGCCGCTGGAGGCCCTGCGCACCGGCCGGCCGGTCCGCACGCTGGGCCGCGCCCCGCTGGATTCCCACTCGTTCATGTCGTCGGAGAACATGGATGCGCCGCTGTCGAGCGACGGCAGCGCCATCGACATGATCATGGTGGTGACACTGTTCGAGGGCATGGGCTGAACCGCGCCGCCGCCGGTCATCTCAGAGCGTCATGGCCCTTGCACGCGCGCCGCGCTCGATGGCGGCGGCCGGCAGGCGCCCCACACCCAGCGTCTGGCGGATGATCATCAGCAGTTCCAGTTCGGTCTGGCTGACCGTGCCGTCGGCGGCAGCGACATCGCAGGCCAGTGCATAGGCCGTCTCGGCCAGGTGTTCGGGCAGCACCTTCACGACCTCGGCCATCAGCTCCTCGATACCGTCGTCGCGGTTGAGCCAGGCAAGGCAGTCCTCGGCGTCCTTTGCCAGGTTCTCGTCTATGTCATAGCCACGGAACACCGGCAGGATGCGGATCAGCTCGCTCATCAGGATGATTTCGGACTCCGCCATGTCGCGGTCGGCGCAGGCAACCACCACCATCACATGCACCAGGGCACTGTGCGGGGTCATGGGCTTCGACATGGGTTCTCTCCTGTAGCGACCGATGCCCCGCTGATATGCCGGAGGGGGGCGGTCAGGGCAAGCCGTCGCCGGTGCCCAGGAAGTCGCGGGTGGCGGCGACAGCCTCGGCCAGACCCACGCGGCGCACCTCGACATCGGGTGGAAACGCATCGCAGAGCCGGCTGGGCAGCATCGGGTCGAGCATGACGAAGACGCCGCGGTCGCCTTCGCGACGGACCAGCCGCCCGAAGGCCTGCTTCAGCTTCAGCCGGGTCAGCATGTCGTCATAGGTCCGCCCACCAAACGCCTCCCGCCGGGCCCGGTGCAGGATGTCGGGCCGAGGCCAGGGCACGCGGTCGAAGACGATCAGCCTGAGCGAGCGGCCGGGCACGTCGACGCCGTCCCTGACCGCGTCGGTGCCCAGCAGGCAGGCGTTCTCCTCCTCCCGGAAGATGTCGATCAGGGTCGGGGTGTCGATGGGGTCGACATGCTGGCCGTAGAGCGGGATGCCGGCGCGTTCCAGCGGATCGAGCAGCCGCTCGTGCACCTGGCGCAGGCGGCGGATGGCGGTGAAAAGGCCGATGGCCCCGCCGCCCGAGGCCAGGAACAGCTCGCGGCACGCGGCGGCGATCTCGTCGGGGCGGTCGCGGCGGACGTCGCGCACCACCAGGATGCGGGCGGCGGCGCCGTAGTCGAAGGGCGACGGCACGCTGAGCCGTTCGGCGGGCCGCACCAGGTGACGCAGGCCGGTCCGCGCCTCGGCGTTGCTCCAGTCGTCGTCGCCCGAGCGGTCGCGCAGGCTGGCGGAGGTGATCAGCACGCCATGTGCCGGCTTCAGCACGATCTCCGCGAAGGGCACCGTCGGATCGACCACGTGGCGATGCCAGCCGACATCGGTATCGCGTCCGTCGATCCGGTGCAGCGCGAACCAGTCGACGAAGCCCTCGCCCCGTGGTCCGCCCAGGCTCTTCAGCATGGCGATCCAGGCGTTGAGCAGCACCCCGGCACGATAGTCGAGCCCGTTCGCCGCCGCCTCGATGCGCACCCGCTCCGTGGTGGAAAGCTCCCCGGCCTCGTCGTCCAGCCGGGCGACGAGTATCTTGCGCAGGTCGACCAGCGGCGCGCGCAGGTCCTCCAGCGCCGCGACCAGTCGCTCGGCCGCCGGTACCAGCCCGTCGACCGGCGGATCGATGTCGCATTCCAGGCCATAGGGGTCGTCGGGCCGCTCGACCCGCGCCAGCACCTGCTGGCGGACCTTCGCCAGAAACTGCTCGGTCGGCCCCATCGGGTTCTCCGCGAGCAGCCGCGACGGCCAGTCGCCGGCCGGCAGGTGCCGCGCGGCGTGGGTCGCCGCGTCCAGCGCCTTCGTCGCCGTCTCGTCGTCCACCACCAGGTCGCCGATGCGCCGGGTCAGCCCGCGCGCCCGGCCACGCCCGCCATCCTCGGCGCCGCGCACCCAGCGGCGCAGTTCGGCGGTCTCCAGCCCCGACAGCTCGGCCGAGAAGGCGGCGTCGGCGGCGTCGAAGATGTGATGGCCCTCGTCGAAGACATAGCGGCGGGGCGCGTTCTCGTCGAGCTGGCGCTGGGCAGCGCGGACCAGCACCAGCGCGTGGTTGGCCACCACGATGTCGGCCCGCTCCGAGCGGCGCCGCGCCGTCTCGATGAAGCATTTCCGGTAGTGCTCGCAGGCCGAGAAGACGCATTCACCGCGCCGGTCGGCCAGCCCCAGCGTGCGCTGCCCGCCCAGCAGCGTCACCAGCCAGGCCGGGAAGTCCCCGCCGGCCAGGTCGCCGTCGCGGGTCGCCTCGATCCAGCGCGCCATCAGGCCCAGCGCCACCATGTCGATGCGCCGCGCCGCGCCGCCCTGCACCGCTTCCTGGTAGTTCAGCAGGCACAGATAGTTCTCCCGCCCCTTGCGCACGACGGCCTTCTCCGCCTTCTGCACAGGGTCGGGCCAGAGCCGGTCAAGCTCCTGGTCGAGCTGGCGCTGCAGGTTCTTGGTGTAGGTGGAGATCCAGACGGCCGCGCCGTTCTTTTCCGCCCAGACCGAGGCCGGAGCGATATAGCCCAGCGTCTTGCCTGTGCCGGTGCCGGCCTCCGCCAGCACCACGCGCGGCTCGTCCACGCGCTCGCGCGGGTGAAAGGCCAGCGCCGCCCGCTCGGCATAGAGCCGCTGGCTGACCCGTTCCTCGGCGTCGGTGTCGAGCATCTGGCGCAGGCGGTCCGCGGCCTCGACCGCCTCCACCGGCATCTGGCCGGGCGGTGGCGGCGGCGCCATGTCGGGGAAGTCCTCCAGCCGGTTCCAGGCATCGAGGCCACGAAAGCGCTCCCGCGTCGCCGGCACGCCGAGTGTTTCAAGTACCGGCCCGGTCCAGGGCCAGCCCCCCTGCCCCATCGCCTCGGCCAGGGTCGCCAGCCGCGGCCGCGCGGCCTTCGGCGTCCGGGCGAGATCGTCCAGCAGCACCGTCGCCGCCTCCAGCACCCGCATCGGATCCGGCGGCGTGCCGGCCGGCGCCAGCCCCAGCGCGCGGGCGAGCCCGTCCAGCGTCGGCAGGCAGAAGCGTGCGGGCCGGACGAAGGCGAACAGCTCCAGCAGGTCCCAGGCGGCGAAGGTGCGGATGCCAAGGCGGCGCGCCACGGCGGGCATGTTGACCAGCATCGCCGGCTCGCCGCCGACCCGACGCGCCGCATCGCGGGCGTCCAGGCTGGCCACCTCGCCATCCGTATCCAGCCATATGGCGCCCCGGCCGCTCAGCGCGAGCGCGGGGACTTCGGGCAGGGCGATGGGCGATTCAGCTCCGGACATGGCCGGGACTATAGGGGCAAAACCGGAACGATTGGGAAGGGGTGGTGCACATGACGCTCAGCCGGGGCGGGATTCAGATCCCTGCCCGCAATTGCAGTCGCGCGCCGAACTGACTAGGGTTCAGCAGGAACAGCGAAACGCGGGTGAACGCGTCATGACGACGATCGAGATGGGTCCGCCGCCGCGCAGCGGTCGCGACGAGCTTCGCCACCTGCCGGGGAACGCGGGGCTGCCCGTGCTGGGCGACACCCTGAAGTTCCTCAAGGATCCGATGGGCCTGCAGGAGCGCAATTTCCGCAATTTCGGCACGGTCTACCGCTCGCACACGTTCCTGGAATGGAGCGTCACCCTGCTGGGGCCGGACGCGCTCGAGATGGTCCTCATGGACCGGGACCGGAACTTCTCGTCGAAGCTCGGCTGGTCGCACATGCTGAAGCGGCTGTTCTCCAACGGCCTGATGCTGCGCGACTTCGACGACCACCGCATGCATCGCCGCATCATGCAGGTCGCCTTCAAGCCGGCGCCGATGAGGGACTACCTCACCCGCATGAATGCCGGCATCGCGGGGCGCCTGGACGAATGGGCGACGAAGCCGGCGTTCAACTTCTACCCGACCATCAAGCAGCTCACCCTCGACCTCGGCGCCAGCGTCTTCCTGGGCGTCGACGCCAGCCCGGAGGCGACGCGGCTCAACCAGGCCTTCGTCGACGAGGTCGCGGCCACCATTGCCGTGGTGCGCGCGCCGGTGCCGGGCCTGGCCATGGCGAAGGGCGTCAGGGCCCGGCGCTATCTCTCCGACTTCTTCGAGCGGATGATCCCCGAACGCCGGGCCGGCACGGGCGACGACATGTTCACCCAGCTTTGCCAGGCGGTTTCCGAGGATGGCGAGCGGCTGTCGGACCAGGACATCGTCGACCACCTCAACTTCCTGATGATGGCGGCGCACGACACCACCACGTCGTCGATCACGACCATGGTCTGGGCGCTGGCGGCCTTTCCCGAATGGCAGGAGCGCGTGCGCGAGGAAGTGCGCGCGATCGGCGGCGAGCAGCTGGACCATGCCGACCTCGACCGCATGGAGGTGGCCGAGCGCGTGTTCAACGAGGCGCTGCGCTGCATGCCGCCCGTGCCGTTCATCCCGCGCCGTGTGATGCGCGACTTCACCTTCGACGGACAGCACATCCCGGCGGGCACCAACGTCACGGTCTCCCCGGGCTTCGTGCACATGATGCCGGAGCTCTGGACCGACCCGAAGACCTTCGATCCGGACCGCTTCTCGCCCAACCGTGCCGAGCACCGCAACCACCGCTTCGCCTTCACGCCCTTTGGCGGCGGCGCGCACAAGTGCCTCGGCATGCACTTCGCCTACATGCAGGTGAAGGCCTTCGCGTTCCAGTTCCTGGGCCGCTTCCGGGTGAAGGTCGCCGCCGGCTACGAGCCGCAATGGGCCCGCATCCCGATCCCGAAGCCGCTGGACGGCCTGCCGGTCACGCTGGAACGGCTGTAGGGGCTGGCCAGAACCACGCCACGCGCCGGGCCCCGGAAAGCCCTGCGGGCTTCCGGGGACGCTGCACTCACAGCAAGACGGATCCCGGAACCGCATCGCGGTATCCGGGACCTGAATGCGCCCCTTGCCGTATCAGGCGGCGGCCGACTTGTTGCGGCGGCGCACCAGCGCGTCGTAGTCGTCGATCAGGGTCTTGCAGATCGCCCCCGGCGTGAAGCTGTACGGACCGATCTCGCGCACCGGCGTCACTTCCGCCGCGGTCCCGGTGAGGAAGCACTCCTCGAAGTCCGCCATCTCCTCGGGCATGATCGGGCGCTCGATCACCTCCATGCCGCGCGCCTTTGCCAGGGCGATCACCGAACGGCGGGTGATGCCGTCCAGGAAGCAGTCCGGCGTCGGCGTGTGGATCCGGCCATCCTTGGTGAAGAAGATGTTCGCACCGGTCGCCTCGGCCACGCGGCCGCGCCAGTCCAGCATCAGCGCATCCTGGTAGCCGTCCTTCTCCGCCGCGTGCTTGGACAGCGTGCAGATCATGTACAGGCCGGCGGCCTTGGATTCCGTCGGCGCGGTGCGCGGGTCCGGGCGGCGCCATTTCGAGATCTGCAGGCGAATGCCCTTCAGCCGCTCTTCCGGCGCGAAATAGCTCGGCCAGACCCAGCATGCGATGGCCAGGTTGATACGGTTGGTCTGGGCCGAAACGCCCATCATCTCGCTGCCGCGCCACGCCACCGGGCGGACATAGCCGTCGGTGATGTTGTTTTCCCGGACGACGCGGTTCGTCGCCTCGTCGATCTCCTCGACGGTGTAGGGAATCTTGAAATCCAGCAGGGTCGCGGATTTGATCAGGCGTTCGCTGTGTTCACGCAGCTTGAACACCTCGCCGTCATACACGCGCTCGCCTTCGAATACGGCGCTGGCATAATGCAGCCCGTGTGTCAGGACATGGACGTCGGCATCACGCCACGGAACCATGTCTCCGTTGTACCAGATCAGACCATCCTGGTCGGCGAAGTTGCTCATGATCGGCCTCGTTTGTACGATTATGTCGCCATCGGCTTGTGGGAAGTAACATTGTGAGTAAAGTAAGTCAACATGGTTGACATAAAAAATCTGCAGGCGATCCCGCGCGACACCGGCGACGAGCCGGGACCCGACTGGCGCCCCTGGGAGGCGGGCGACGATGTCGCGCTCAGGGAGGCGATCGAGCTGCTGTTCTTCGCCTATCGTGACTTCACCGCCGGCCCCGACCGCGTGCTCGACGCGGTGGGCTATGGCCGCGCGCATCACCGCGTGCTGCACTTCGTCGGGCGCAATCCCGGCATCACCGTGCAGGACCTGCTGCGCATCCTGCGCATCACCAAGCAGTCCCTCGCCCGCGTGCTGGGCGCGATGATCAATGACGGCTACGTGATCCAGGACCAGGGCACGCGCGACCGGCGCCTGCGCCATCTCAGCCTGACCGAGAAGGGCCGCGCGCTGGAGGCCGCCTGCGCCCGGTCGCAGCACGAGCGGGTCTCGCGCGCGCTCCGCATGGCCGGGCCGGAGGCCGTGGAGGGCTACCGCGCCGTGCTGGCCGCGCTGCTGGACGACGCCGACCGCGATGCCATTCTCGCCATGATCAGGAAGGACTGACACCGGGCCGATGGACAACGAGCCGCACCTTCTCATCGTCGACGACGACAGCCGCCTGCGCGCCCTGCTGCGCCGCTATCTCGGCGACAACGGCTACCGGGTCAGCGAGGCCGCCGACACCGCCGAGGCCGAGAAGCGGCTGTCGGGCATCGTCTTCGACCTGATGATCCTCGACGTCATGCTGCCCGGCGAACACGGCACCACCTTCGCGCGGCGACTGCGGGACAGCGGGCACCGCGAACCGATCCTGATGCTGACGGCACTTGGCGAGACCGGGGATCGCATCACGGGGCTGGAGGCAGGCGTCGACGACTACCTGTCCAAGCCGTTCGAGCCCAAGGAACTGCTGCTGCGGATCCAGGCCGTGCTGCGGCGCGGCGGGCGTGCGGCGGCGACCTCGACCATGGTCCGCTTCGGCGAGTTCCGCTTCGACCGTTCGACCAACCGGCTCTGGCGCGGCGAGGAAGCGGTCTGGCTGACCGCCGGCGAGGCGGCGCTGCTGCGGGTGCTGGCGGCCCGACCGGGCGAAACGGTGACACGCGAGGCGCTGGCCGGCGACGAGGGCGACCCCACCGGCCGCGCCGTCGACGTGCAGGTCACGCGCCTGCGCCGCAAGCTGGAGGTCGACCCGCGTCGTCCCGACCACCTGCAGACGGTGCGCGGCGAGGGCTACGTGCTCTGGGCCGAGGCGGGCGCGGCATGATGGACGCCGGCCAGCGGCGCGCCGCCTGATGCGCGTCACCCTGCCCTTCAGCCTCGGACTGCGCCGCCTGCTGCCGAAGCGGCTGTTCCCGCGGGCGCTGATGATCATCGTCCTGCCGATGGTGATCCTGCAGGCCATCGTCGCCTGGTTCTTCTACGAGCGGCACTGGCGCTCGGTCTCCGCGCACATGGCCTCCGGCGTTTCCGGCGAGATCGCACTGATCATCGACAGCCTCGCGGACTCGCCCGACCTGCTGCATCGCAACTGGCTGATCGAGGCGGCGGAGACCAAGCTGGACATGAAGGTCCTGCTGCTGCCGGACGCGCACCTCGACAACCCGATGACGACCCGGACCTTCGATCCCGACCAGTTCTCGCTGAAGGACCGCATGTTCGCGCAGTTCGTCGCCAACCGGCTGTCGCAGCCGTTCCGCATCGACACCAATGCCGAGCCAAGGCGCTTCGCCGTGCTGGTGCAGATGCCGAACGGCGTGGTCTACATCTCGACACGCGACGAGCGGCTCTACTCGCTGACCATCGACCTCTTCATCATCGCGATGGTCGGCACCTCCCTGATCGTGCTGTTCGTGGCGATCCTGTTCCTGCGCAACCAGGTCCGCCCGATCCGCTGGCTGGCCTCGGCCGCCGAACGCTTCGGCCGCGGGCAGGAGGCGCCGGACTTCCGCCCCTCCGGCGCCGCGGAGGTGCGCCAGGCTGCCCGCGCCCTGATCGAGATGAAGCACCGGCTGACCCGGCAGATCGAGCAGCGCAGCGAGATGCTGGCCGGCGTCAGCCACGACCTGCGCGCGCCGCTGACGCGGATGAAGCTGCAACTGGCGATGCTGGGCGACAGCCCCGACATCGAGGACCTGCGCAGCGACGTCAACGACATGCAGCGCATGGTCGACGGCTATCTCGCCTATGCCAGGGGCCAGGACCAGGAACCGGCGGAGCCGATGAACCTTGGCGACCTGGTGGCCGAGGTCGCCGCCGACGGGCGCCGCCAGGGCGCCGAGATCGAGATCCATGCCAGCGGCGACCTCGCCATGATCGGCCGTCCGGGCGGCCTGAAGCGCTGCCTGACCAACCTGGTGGAAAACAGCCGCCACCATGCCCGCCACATCCGGCTCAGCGCCGAACGCCGCGCGGGGCAGATCCTCGTCACCGTCGACGACGACGGCCCGGGCATCCCGGCCGAGAGCCGCAAGGACGCGTTCCGCCCCTTCCGCCGCCTCGATGCCGCACGCGGACCCGATACCGGCGGCGCCGGGCTCGGCCTGACCATCGCGCGCGACGTGGTCCGCCGGCATGGCGGCGACATCCGCCTGCTGGATGCGCCCGGCGGCGGCCTTCGTGTCGAACTCCGCCTGCCCGTCTGAAACGGACGCGTCACGGGCTTGTGACACTTCCCCGAATGCGCCAACCTCCCGGCGGGGAGGATCAGGCGGGCATGGACATCGCAACCGAGGACCATCGCGTCGACAGCGGCCTGGACGGCCTGTCGGTGTTCGTCCGCAACAAGCGCCCGGCGGCGGGATCGAGCCGTCCGCCGGTGCTGTTCGTCCACGGCGCCACCTACCCGTCATCGGTCGTGTTCGACTATCCCGTCGAGGGCGTGTCCTGGATGGACTGGATGGCCGCGCGCGGCTTCGACGCCTGGTGCGTCGACCTTCCGGGCTATGGCCTGTCCGACCGCCCCGCCGCGCTGTCACAGCCGGCCGATGCCAATCCGCCGACCGTCAGCACCGCCGACGCCGAGACCGCCGTCACGCGCGTCGCCGAGTTTGTCCTCGGCCGCCGACGGGCCAGTCGCCTGTCGCTGGTCGGTTACTCCTGGGGCACCGCGATCTGCGGCGGCGTCGCCACCCGCAGGCCCGACCTTGCCGGGCGGCTGGTGCTGTCCGGCGCGCTGTGGTGCCGCGAGAGCATGGCGGGCATCCGCATCCAGGGCGCGCCCGGCGCCTGGCGTGAGGTCACCGCCGAGGCCATCGTGCAGCGCTGGAGCGTGAACCTCGACGCCGCGCAGCTCGCGGCCATCGCCGACGCCCGACACATGCAGGCGTGGGCGGAGGCTGCCGTCGCCTCGGACCCCGGTTCGGGACGCGCGGTGCCGCCGGTGCTGCGTGCGCCGACCGGCGTGATCGACGACGTGCAGAAATACTGGCTGCAGGGCAAGGCGACCTGGGACCCGTCGGCCGTGCAGGTGCCGACGCTGGTCGTGGTCGGCGACTGGGACAGGGAGACCACACCCGAGCAGGGACGGCAGGTCTTCGAACGCCTGCCGCATGCCATCGAGCGCCGCATGACCGTGATCGGCGGCGGCACGCACTCGCTGCTGCTGGAGCGCCAGCGGCACCAGCTCTACCGGACGGTCGGCGAGTTCCTGACCGTCTGAACGAAGAACACCGGGGAGGACGCACGCCATGCAGATGGCACTGACACAGATGATCCGGCGCAACGCGCAGGTTCGCCAGCACGCGGTGGCGTGCGCATACAATGGCCGCACCCAGACCTGGCCGCAGTTCCTGGACCGCATCTCGCGGCTGGCGGCGGGGCTGCAGGGCCTCGGCATCGGCGCCGGCGACCGGGTGGCGCTGCTGGCCAACAACTCCGACCGCTACTTCGAGTACTTCTTCGCCGTGCCGTGGGCCGGCGGCGTCTTCGTGCCGGTCAACACACGCCTTGCCCCGCCGGAAGTCGAGTACTGGCTGGGCGATTCCCAGAGCAGGGTGCTGCTGGTCGACGACGACTTCCTGCACTTCCTGCCGAAGCTGGAGGGCCACATGCCGACGGTCGAGAAGATCGTCTATGTCGGCGACAGGGAAGCCCCGGCCGGCCTGATCCACTACGAGTCCCTGGTCTCCGGCAACAGCCCCGCCGCCGACGCGGGCCGCGCCGGGGAGGACCTGGCGGGCCTGTTCTACACCGGTGGCACCACGGGCGTGTCCAAGGGCGTGATGCTGAGCCACCGCAACCTGGTCTCCAACGCGCTGCACGTCATCCACGAGATGGATTTCTTCGACGAGATGATCTGGCTGCACTCGGGGCCGATGTTCCATCTCGCCGACGGCACCGCCACCTTCGGCTGCACCATGGTGGGCGGCAGCCACCGCTTCATTCCGAAGTTCGATCCCGGCGCGGCGCTGGCGGCCATCGAGGCGGAGAAGGTGACATCCGGCCTGTTCGTGCCGACCATGATGAACATGGTGGTCAATCATCCGGACGTGGCGAAGCGGGACATCTCCTCGCTCGGCTCGATCCTCTACGGCGCCTCGCCGATGCCCGAGGCCGTGGTGCGCAAGGCCATGGACCTGATGCCGGGCGTGCAGTTCTACCACGCCTACGGCCAGACCGAATGCTCGCCGCTGCTGACGCTGCTGAAGCCGAAGTACCACGCCTTCGAGGGTCCGAATGCCGGCAAGGGCAAGTCGACCGGTGTCGCCGTGGTCGGGGTCGAGGTGATCATCCAGGATGCAGACGGCAATGAATGCCCGCGCGGCACCGTCGGCGAGATCTGTGCCCGCGGCCCGAACGTCATGCAGGGTTACTGGAACAAGCCCGACCTGACCGCGCAGACCATCCGTGACGGCTGGATCCATACCGGCGACGGCGGCTACATGGACGACGAGGGCTTCGTCTACGTGGTCGACCGGGTGAAGGACATGATCATCTCGGGCGGCGAGAACGTCTATTCGGCCGAGGTGGAGAACGCGGTCTACCGCCACCCCGCCGTGGTCGAATGCGCCGTGATCGGCGTGCCGGACGAGAAATGGGGCGAGCGCGTGCATGCGATCGTCCGCCTGCATGCCGGCCAGCAGGCCAGCGCCGAGGACATCATCGCCCACTGCCACCAGCTGATCGCCAACTACAAGTGCCCGCGCTCGGTCGACTTCCGCACCGAGCCGATGCCGCTGTCCGGCGCCGGCAAGATCCTGAAGACCGAACTGCGCAAGCCCTACTGGGACGGCAAGACCAAGCAGGTGAACTGACCGGGTGCCGCCTGTTTCCGTGTCCGGCAGCGGCCGGGAGCAGGCGGCGATCCCGCCGGACGCCTACCGGGCGGACATCGACGGCCTGCGGGCCGTCGCTGTCCTGCTCGTGGTGCTGTTCCACTTCGACGTCCAGGGTTTCGCCGCCGGCCATGTCGGCGTCGACGTCTTCTTCGTCATCTCCGGCTACCTGATCACGCGGCAGCTTCTGTCGGGCGGGTTTGCCGGCCCCGGCGGCATGCTGCGGTTCTACGCACGGCGCGCCGCCCGGATCGTGCCGGCGTTCGCTGTCATGCTGGTCGTGACCCTGGTCGCATGCGTCACGATCATCGCGCCCTACGACGCCCGCGAGATCGCCAAGCAGATCAGTTCGTCGGCTCTGTTTCTCTCGAACCTCCTCTACATGCGGAACGTGGACTACTTCTTCCGCTCCGAGGTCGTCCGGCCGCTGCTGCATACCTGGTCGCTGTCGGTGGAGGAGCAGTTCTACCTGGTCTATCCGCTGCTGCTGCTCGGCCCGCACCGCCTCGGGCCGAACCGCTCACGACTGCTGCCGCTGGCACTGCTTGCCGGCGCCAGCCTTGCCGCCGCGCTCGTCGTCACCCGGATCGACAGCCGGATCGCATTCTACGGCCTGCCGACACGGTTCTGGGAACTCGCGGCCGGCGGAATGCTCGCGATCGGCGCACGGGGCAAGGCGGAATGGCCCGCATGGCCACGGATTGCGGCCGGCGTGGGCCTGTGCCTGCTTGTGCTGTCGCAGGTGATCCCGGCGATCATGAAGGCTCCCTTCCCCCAGCCCCACATGCTGGCGGTTGCCGGCACGGTCCTGCTGATCCATTCAGGCACGACCGGGCCGTGGACTCCGCATCGCTGGCTGTCCTGCGCACCCGCCGTCCTGATCGGCCGCATGTCCTATTCCATCTATCTCTGGCACCTGCCTGTCCTGGCCGCGTTCAGCTATGTCGGCCCGGAGCGACCCGGCCCGTGGTCCATCGCGGCAGCGGGCGCGATCACGCTTGCCCTTGCGAGCCTGAGCTGGACCTGCGTCGAGCGACCGGTCCGCGCCCGGCTCAACCGCGGACGGCCGGCGCGCGCCATCGCCGCGGCAGTGCTCGTCATGGCCGTGATCGCTGTCTGCGGAACCGCCCTGTTCCTGGCCGAGGGCTGGCGCGGCCGCCTGTCCGGACCGGCTTCGACGCTGGCCGATGGCATGATCGATTTCGACAGCGGCTACCGCGACTGCGAGAATGTGGACGCAAGCGACCTGCGGGCCGGACGGTTCTGCCGGCTTGCCGAAGGCGGGGCGGCCGCACCGGTGCTCATCCTCGGCGATTCCTACGCGCCGGCGATGGCTCCCGGTATCGTCGCCGCGGCCCGCGCTTATGGACATCCGGTCGAGCTCGCTTTCCGGAATGGCTGCCGCCCCGGCGTCCCGGATCATTCGGAAGAACGGAACTCGGTTGGTGCCTGCGCCGGATTCTCGGCCGCGCTGATCGCGGGCCTGAAGCAGCGGACCGATATCAGGACCGTGATCGTGGCCATGCGCTGGTCGCCGCTGCCGAACCGCAGGGTCGACCGCTTCCTCGAAGCCAATGCCGGCAATCTGGAACGTCTGCTGTCCGCCATCGCCGCGCCGGGCCGCACGGTCTGGGTCGTCGCACCCCTGCCCGCGGGAAATCGCAACATCCCGCGAATGCTCTACCTGCAGGCCCGGGGAATTGCGACAGATATCGACCCGGCACAGACGGCCGCCGGGTTCCGCGACGACTACGACTGGGCGTTCACCTTGCTGGACGATCTCGGCGCGCGAGGCCTGGCCCGGATCGTCACGGTGCACGACGCCTTCTGCGATGCCGAAAGGTGCAGGATCCGGTCAGGGGACCGCTCGCTCTATACCGACCGGACCCACCCGTCGATCCACGGCGCGATGCTGCTGGCGCCGTCGTTCGAACCGGTCTTCCGCGCGAACGGCAAGACCGGCCCCGTACCCCCGGCGCCCTGAACGCGAAACGCGCGGGCAAGGACCGGGGCGGCCATCCGGACGGGTGTGGTGCGCCGGCGTGGCCGGACCGCTTGCCGGCCCCGCAGCATACCGACGGCAGGGTCAGGACATCCGCGTCTCTTCCGTCGGGATCGCCGGAAACTCGGTCCGCTCCTCCTCGCGGGCACCGCAGAGCAGGTCCACAGCCCGGTCAGCCGCATCCTGGAAGGGCTCCAGCACAATGTCCGCGCCGGAGGCCAGCAGTTCTTCCGTATCCCTGGCATGATGTGAAGCGACGGCCACACGACCGCTGAATCCAGCGGCGCGCGTCAACTGGATCAAGGTCGTGCGCGTGTCCTCGTGACTGAGTCCGGTCGGGTGAATCGGTACGGTCGAGACGATCCATTCAGCCCCCGCCAGCGGGAGTTCGGCCACGATCTCCGGATCGGTGGCATCGCCGAACTCTGTCTCGAGGCCAAGGTTGCGCCAGCGACGCACGGCCAACGGGTTGAAATCGACACCAAGCACCCGGACGCCACGCTTCTGCAGGCGCAACCCGATCGCGGTGCCGAACCGCCCCAGCCCGACGACGATCACCTTGTACCCCTTGTCACGCTGGACGGCCGCTTCGGACGGCTCCCTCGGCGTGCCCCTGCGCTCGAACACGCCGAGCACCGGCTCGAGCACGGCATAGATCCGGTGAGAGTAGGTGATCATGTAGGTCGAAGCCGCGATGGTCACGAGCCCGACCATCGTGACGAGTCCGAGCGAGTCTTCCTGCACATGACCGAGCGAAACCCCCATGGCCACGAAGATCAGGGAAAACTCGCTGATCTGCGCGACGGTCAGGCCGGCGAGGAAGCTGGTACGCTTGCGATAGCCCAGCGCCCCCATGATGACGAGCACGATCAGCGGATTGCCGATCAGAACGAACAGCGAGAACACGATAGCGCCGCCCACGTTCGAGCCGAGAAACGACAATTCAAGCGCAGAGCCGAGCGCAATGAAGAAGAACAGGAGAAGAAAGTCGCGCAATGGTGCGAGACGTGCGGCGATTGTCTCGCGATAGGGCGTCGATGCCAGGGCGACACCCGCCATAAGGCCTCCGACCTCCTTCCCCAGGCCGGCCATGTCACCGACCGCTGCAAACATCGCTGCCATGGCGATCGCGAAGATCACCAGCAACTCGGGCACGCGTGCCAGCCGCTCGGTCAGCGGATTGGCGACGTAGCGTACGAACAGGACGACCAGCGCAACCATCGCCACGCCGGAAGCGAGAACCAGCCGGACCGATCCGCCACCGTGGCCACCAGCGTCGGCCGCCCCGACCCCGATGGCGGAAAGCACGATCATCGCCAGCACGACGACGAGATCCTGCACGATCAGGAACCCGAGAGCGATCTGGCCATGCAGGCTGTCAATCTCGCGCTTGTCCGACAACAGCTTGACGATGATGATGGTCGACGAAAACGTCAGTGCCACGGCGACGTAGAGACTGGTGACACTGTCGAGGCCGAGCGCGAGGCCGACCAGGTATCCGAAGATCGACGTGAAGGCGACCTGGCCAAGTCCCGTCAGGAGCGACACCGCCCCGAGAGAGCGGATGAGCTTCAGGTCAAGCTTGATGCCGACGAGAAAGAGCAGCACCGCGATACCGAGTTCCGACAGCAGGCTGATCTGCGCGTCGGACCGAACCAGGTCCAGCACCGACGGTCCGGCCAGCAGACCGACAACGATGAAACTGACGATCAGGGGCTGTCGCAGGATGATCCCGACGAATCCGACAGCCGCGGCCAGCACGAGAAGCGCGGCGATCTCCGCAAACGCCGAATGAACGATGACCTCAGTCAAGACTTCTGCCCCGCTTTACCCGGTAATCCGGCCTGGCCCGGCGCCGCTGTCGCGCCAGCACCGATCCTGAAGGCGGGCCGCGTCGCGTGGTCTGACGGGCAAGCACAGCGGTCACAGGGAACGGTCCGCCAACCCCCGCCGGCTTCGACAGCCCAGGGTTCGTCGGTCTCGATCCGGTCGCGCAAGCAACTTCGGTTGACCTGCGGAAACTCTGCGACATGCCGCATTGCCGGGCATTTTTCGGGTGGCTGGCTCACGTCTTTCGAGCGATTTCGTCATGGCATAACATAGGCCAGTGGAACTGAATCTGAACAGCGTCGGGCGCACCACAGCACGCGCCATTCCGGACGGCGGCGCGACAGCCGGGTACCCTGAACCATGAAGACGATCCTGGTGGCAACGGATTTCTCGGAAAGATCGGATCGGGCGCTGCGGCGCGCGATCCTGCTGGCCCGCCAGTTCGACGCCGCCATCCTGCTTGTCCATGTGGTTGACGACGATCAGCCGCGCCGGATCGTGGATACGGAACGGGACGAGGCGTGGACGCTGTTGCGCCAGATCTCCGCGACACTTCGCGATGTCGACGGCGTGGCATGCGAGTCGCGCGTCATCCTCGCATCCCCGTTCGTCGGCATCGCGCAGGCCGTCACGGACGCTGCACCGGACCTCCTGGTGATCGGTCCGCACAGACGGCAGGTGCTCAGGGACGTGTTCGTCGGCACCACCGCCGAGCGAACTTTCCGGTCAGTCGATTGTCCGATCCTGATGGCGAATGCAACACCGGCCGGGCCCTACCGGCATGTGCTGCTCACGACGGACCTGTCTGACGGATCGCGCGACGCCCTGAGGCGGTATCGCCGTTCGGGACTGAATGAACACGCACGGTCGTCGCTGCTCTATCTGTTCGACGCACCGGCACTCCGGCTCGTCCTGGGCAACACGATGCCAAGGCAGCACCGGGACCACTACCTCGCGGACGAACGGACCGACGCGGCCCGCGAACTCTCGCGCTTCATGGCATCCACGGGTCTGGGCAACGCCCGACCGATCGTGCGCCACGACGACGCCGGCGTTCCCCACGAAATCCTCAAGGCCGCCGACGCCGAAAAGGCGGACCTGATCGTGGTGGCAACCCACGGTCGCGACGGGCTGACCACGATGCTCATCGGCAGTGTCACAGAGCAGGTGCTCGGTAACGCGCTGATCGATGTTCTCGCCATCCCGCCGCAGCCGGGTGAATGAACAGGGGGCAGGCGCGCTGTCATTGGCCCGCCGGCGCAAGCAGCGGACGGGACTTGCCGCAGTGCGACCGCCGGCGGAGCCTTGCGACCCCACCGGGGCGTTGCCTCACCAGCGGTTGTAGGACAGGAACTTGCCGCTCATCTTGACCTCGATGCGGTCGCCCTTCGGATGCGGCACCTTCTCGACGGTCATGTCGAAGTCGATGGCGCTCATGATGCCGTCGCCGCCCTTTTCCTGGATCAGCTCCTTCAGCGTGTCGCCGTAGACGCCGACGATCTCGTAGAAGCGATAGATGCACGGGTCGGTCGGGATCGCCTGGCTGAACACCTTGGTCGGATATTCGGCCAGCACCACCGCTGCCTCCTGCGGCAGGCCCAGCGTGGTGACCAGGATGTCGGCCTTGTCGCGCGGCAGCGAGTTCATGCCGAGGCAGGCGGAGGTGGTGAAGACCTCGGACATGCCGATGGCCTCGGCGAGCGCGGCCCAGGTCGTGCCGGTGGCGCGCTTGCGCTCCATGATCATTTCGGTGACTTCAAGCTTGTTCATCGTGCTTCCTCTCCAGGCTTGGGCTGGGTTGCGGATGTCAGCGCGCGATCGAGACCACGCGCGGGGAATAGGCCGGCTCGTCCTCGTCGTCGGCGCCGTCCCGGGCCGGACGGACCGTGCGGGGCTGGGCCCGGGCGCCGGCATCGCCATTGCCCCGGCCGGCCATTTCCTTTGACCGGCGGGCCAGGAATTCCACCAGGTGATTGCGGATCTTGTAGTAGCCGGCGTCATGGATGATGTCGGCGCGGTGGCGCGGACGCGGGATGTCGACCACCACGCTTTCGGCGACGCGGGCATAGGGACCGTTGGTCATCAGGAAGATGCGGTCGGCCAGCAGGATGGCCTCGTCAACGTCATGGGTGATCATGAACACCGTCTGGTCCGAGCCCGACCAGATGCGGATAAGTTCATCCTGGATGGTGCCGCGGGTGAGCGCGTCCAGGGCGCCGAACGGCTCGTCGAGCAGGAGCAGCTTGGGCTCGATGGCGAAGGCACGGGCGATGGACACCCGCTGGCGCATGCCCCCCGAAAGCTGCGAGGGCTTGCGGTGCTCTGCCCCGTTGGTCAGCCCGACCATCTCGAGGAACTTGTAGGCATGCTCGTGCACCTGGGCCCTCGACCAGTCGGGATGGCGCGCGCGAACGCCGAAGGTGACGTTCTTCAACGCCGACATCCAGGGCAGCAGGGAGTAGTTCTGGAACACCACGCCCCGCTCCAGGCTTGGCCCCGCCACTTCCGAGCCGTCCATGGTGACGGCGCCGGAGGTCGCGGTGTCCAGGCCCGCCAGCACGTTCAGGATGGTGGACTTGCCGCATCCCGAATGGCCGATGATGCAGATGAACTCGCCCTTGTTGATGTCGAAGGAGACGTTCTCGAACACCGTCAGCGGCTCGCCGCCCTCCGGCGCCGGGAAGCGCTTGGTCAGGCCGTCGATCTCGAGGAAGGGTTTCCCGTCCATGACCGCTCCTATTCCTGGTACTGCACGGCGCGCTGGACACGGGCAAAGGCCGCATCCAGCAGCATTCCGACGACGCCGATGGTGAGGATCGAGAAGATCACGCTCGTGAGGTCGAGGTTGTTCCACTCGTTCCAGACGTAGTAGCCGATGCCCGTACCGCCCACGAGCATCTCGGCGGCGACGATCACCAGCCAGGCGATGCCGATGGAGATGCGCATGCCGGTGACGATGGTCGGCGCGGCCGCCGGCAGGATCACCGTGAAGGCGGTGCGCAGGTGGCCGAGTTCATGCGTGCGGGCCACGTTCACCCAGTCCTTGCGCACGCTGGCGACGCCGAAGGCGGTGTTGATCAGCATCGGCCAGATCGAGCAGATGAAGATCACGAAGATCGCCGAGGCCTGGCTGTCCTTGATGATGAACAGCGCCAGCGGCATCCAGGCCAGTGGCGATATCGGTCTCAGCACCTGGATGAACGGGTCGAGGGCGCGGTAGGCCAGCGGCGACATGCCGATCAGGAAGCCGACGGGAATGGCCACCAGGGCAGCGGCGAAATATCCGGTCAGCACCCGGAACAGCGAATAGCCGACCTGGATGCCGATGCCCTTGTCGTTGGGGCCGTTGTCATAGAAGGGATTGGACAGTTCCTCCCAGGCCCGCACGATGATCGCCGAGGGCGCGGGGACGCGGGCTTCCTGGTCCGCGCCGCCCATCAGCTTCTCGTACTCGGTCATCTCCTCGGCCGACTTGATCTTCGGCGTCGACAGCTCCCAGATCCCCAGTCCCGCGACCAGCAGGACCAGGGACAACAGGGCCGCCCGGAATGCGAGCGAATGGGTCATGGTCAGGACCGCTTGATCGCGAAGCTGTCGACATAGGCCTCCGGCTGGTCGGGATCGAAGGTCTTGCCCATGATCGTGTAGGAGGCATAGGTCTTGGTCGGCGGGGTCAGGCCCAGATCCTTCATGACCTTGGCGCAGTCACCGGCCAGATAGACCTTCTCGGCGATGCCCTTGTAGTCGATGTCGCCGCTGATATAGCCCCAGCGCTTCATCTGGGTCAGGATCCAGACACCCATCGAGTGCCAGGGGAACGGATCGAAATCGATGCGGTCCGGCACGTTCTTCACCGCGCCCAGGCCGTCGGCATAGCGCCCGGTCAGCACCTGCTCGATCACCGGCACCGGCTGATTGAGGTAGTTCGCCGGCGCGATGGCCGCCGAGATCTCCTTGCGGTTCTCGGAACTGTGCGCGTACTGCGTGGCATCGACGATCGCCTTCAGCAGGGCGCCGTAGGTGTTCGGCAGGGTCTCGGCGAATTCCAGGCTGCAGGCGAAGGCGCAGCACGGATGCCCTTCCCAGATCTCCTTGGTCAGGATGTGGATGTAGCCCACCTTCTCCCAGACCGCGCGCTGGTTGAACGGGTCGGGCGAGAGGTAGCCGTCGAGATTGCCGGCGCGCAGATTGGCGACCATCTCCGGCGGCGGGACGACGCGGATCTGGATGTCCTTGTCCGGGTCCAGGCCGTGCTCGGCCACGTAGTAGCGCAGCAGGAAGTTGTGCATCGAGTATTCGAAGGGCACGCCGAACTTGAAGCCCTTCCACATCTTCGGGTCGTTCTTGTCCTTGTGATCGACGTGCAGGACGATGGCCTGCCCGTTGATGTTCTCGACCGCCGGCATGAGGAACGGCGTCGCCGTGGAGCCGGCGCCGACGGTGATCGCCAGCGGCATCGGCGTCAGCATGTGGCTGGCGTCGTATTCCTTGTTCAGCGACTTGTCGCGCGCGACCGCCCAGCCGGCGGTCTTGATGACGTCGACGTCCAGGCCGTACTTCTCGTAGAAGCCCATCGGCTTGGCCATGATGATCGGCGTCGCGCAGGTGATCGGCACGAAGCCGACGTTCAGCTTCGCCTTCTCGGGCTTGCCCAGCGTGTCGAGGATCGCGGCCTTGGCCTTGTCCATCGGGAAGACGGAGGCCAGCGCCGCCGCCAGTCCGCCGGCGCCCAGCATCTTGGCGAAGGAGCGGCGCGAGATCTCGTTGTGCCCGAAAACCGAGCGCACGACGGCGCTTTCGACGGCACGCTCCAGTATCTGCTCGCTGTTCATCGGGGCGTCGGCGACCTGGATCTCCGACTTGGTGGTCAGGCAGCTCGCGCATCCGCAGGTGCTGGCGTGGCGGAGGTCCGCGTCGCCGTCATACGGATTGCCAAGGCTCTTTGAGGTCATGTCGCTCTCCTGCTCCCGGGTCTCTCCGGCCGCCCCTCCGGCGGCAGCTGCCTTCGCATCTGCAACATGCGTGCAAGTTTGCACGATGTCGAAATTTCCCGAAAATTCAGTTGGTTAATGATTTCGAACGGAATTCCTTCGATTACGACTTTTCATGATTTACGAAGTTCCGTAGCATCACCTCACGACTTCTCGTAAGGAGCGGCGCGATGGATGAAGCGGTCAGGCCGGCACCGGCGGCCGACGACGACGCGGACGACAACCTGGACCTGCGCCATGTCCGGCTGTCATGGGCCGAGCGCCGCGACCTCAGCGCCGCCATACTGCGCAAGGCCTTCGACCGCGCGCCCGATCCGGGCCTGATCGTCGACCCCTGGTCTGGCGTCGTGCTGCGCGCCAACGCGGCCGCCGGCACGCTGTTTCGCCTGCCGCTCACGGCCATCTCCGGCCGGCCGGTCAGCCTGCTCTACCCCGAGCAGCGCGGCATCCTGCACGTCTTCACCGAGGAGGCGCTGGAGCGCGGCAGTGCGCGCACCCGCGAACTCCGGGTCTCGGGCCATGACGGCAAGCCGCTCCGGGTCGAACACAATGCTGTCTCGGCCTCCTGGCGGGAGCATTCCTGCCTGGTGGTCACCATCGTCGACCTGGATGCACTGGCCCGGCGCGGCGTCGACGACGAGGCAAACACCTATCACCGCAAGGGACTGGAGGAATGGTCCCGCGCCGAGCGGTACTTCCGGGAAATCGAGCGCGAGAACCGGCTGATCCTGGCCGCGGCGGGCGAAGGCATCTACGGCGTCAATGTGGACGGCATCACCACCTTCGTGAACCCGGCCGCCGCCCGGATGCTGGGCTATGACGCCGCCGAGCTGGTCGGCCGCGACATGCACACGGTGATCCATCACCACAAGCCCGACGGCACCGCCTATCCCAACGGTGAATGCCCGATCTACAACGCCTTCCGCCAGGGCAGCGTGAAGACCGTCGACGACGAGGTGTTCTGGGCCAAGGGCAACCGCCCGGTGCGCGTCGAGTACACCTCGACCCCCATCCTCGATTCCGGCGCCGTGGTCGGCGCAGTGATCGTGTTCCGCGACATCACCGAGCGGAAGCGCAACGAGGAACGGTTGAAGGCGGCGCTGGACGACAATGCACGGCTGCGCGACCGGCTGGAGCAGGAGAACGCCTACCTGCAGGAGGAGATCCGCTCCAACGCCAACCACTACGACATCCTGGGCAACTCCGGCGCCATCGCCAACGTGCTGAAACAGATCGAGCTGGTCGCCACCACCGATGCCAACGTGCTGATCACCGGCGAGAGCGGCACCGGCAAGGAACTGGTGGCCCGCGCCATCCACCAGGCGTCGGGCCGGCGTGACCGGCCGCTGATCCGCGTCAACTGCGCCGCCATTCCGCGCGAGCTGTTCGAGAGCGAGTTCTTCGGTCACGCCAAGGGCGCCTTCACCGGCGCGCTCAGGGACCGGGTCGGCCGCTTCGAACTGGCCGACGGCGGCACCATCTTCCTGGACGAGGTGGGCGAGATCCCGCTCGACCTGCAGTCGAAGCTGCTGCGGGTGCTGCAGGACCGCCGCTTCGAGCGCGTCGGCGAGGAAAAGACACGCAGTGTCGACATCCGCGTCATCGCCGCCACCAACCGCGACCTGAAGCGGGAAGCCGCGGCGGGCCGGTTCCGCGAGGACCTGTTCTTCCGCCTCAACGTCTTCCCCATCGAATGCGCGCCGCTGCGCGAACGGACCTCCGACATCCCGGTGCTGGCCGACCATTTCCTGGGCACGGTCTGCGCGCGGCTGAACCTGAAGAAGCCCGAACTGACCAAGGCCAACATCGAGGCACTGAAGGCCTATGACTGGCCGGGCAACGCCCGCGAATTGCAGAACGTGATCGAGCGTGCGGCGATCCTGGCCCGTGACGGGCGGCTGCGCTTCGACCTGCCGGGCCTGATGCCGCCGACCCCGCCCGCCGCGCCGGCGGTGCGCACCGACGACGGCCCGCTGCGCATCTTCACCGCCGCCGAGATGGCTGACATCGAACGCGCCAACATCAAGGCCGCGCTGGACGCCTGCGCCGGCCGCGTCTCGGGTGCGGGCGGCGCCGCCGAACTGCTGGGGCTGAAGCCGACGACCCTCTATTCCCGCATCCGTGCCATGGGGCTCTGAGGCCGGCATTTGCCTGCCCGGCACCATCAGCTAGTCTCGCCGCGACCGACCTTGGGGGCAGCACGGGGAGCGATGCCATGACCTACCAGTTCATCACCCTGGACGTGGCCGACCGCGTCGCGACGCTGACCCTGAACCGCCCGGCGGCGCTGAACGCGCTGACCGTCGAACTGCTGACCGAGGCCGGCGACGCGCTGGCATCGCTTGCCCCGCGCGACGACGTGTCGGTGGTGATCCTGACCGGTGCCGGCCGCGCCTTCACCGCCGGTGTCGACCTGAAGGCGCTGCAGGCCAGCGGCAAGGACCTCACCGCCGGCGATGTCGGCGACGACCTCAACGCGGCGGCGCGCCGGGTGCAGCACCTGATGGAGACGATCCCGCAGCCGGTGATCGCCAAGGTCAACGGCTTCTGTTTCACCGGCGGGCTGGAGATCATGCTGGCCGCCGACATCGCCATCGCGGCGGAGGAAGCGAAATTCGGCGACACCCATGCACTGATCGGCTTCCGCCCGACCTGGGGCATGACGCAGCGGCTTGCGCGCCGCACCGGCATGATGCGGGCCCGGGAACTGTCGTTCACCGCGCGCACCATCACGGGCACCGAGGCCGCGGCCTATGGCATGGTCATGGAGGCGGTGCCGCTGGCGGACCTCGACGCGCATGTCGCGAAGCTGGCGGCGACGATGGCGCAGAACAGCCCGGGTTCCATCGCCGCCTACAAGGACCTCTACCGCACCTCCGAGAACACCGGCCTCGACGCCGGCCTGGAGTACGAGAAGACCGCGACCTACAGCATCCCCGATGTCGGGGAGCGCATGACGGCGATCCTGGCGCGGCTGACGAAGTAGAACCGGCAACAGCTGTCCAAAAGCGCCGTCGCGTGAGCGGCGCCGGCAACGGGAACGCTCAGCCATGCGCCCCATTGATCGCACGCCGCAGCATCTCCTCGACCGCGCCAAAGGCTTCCGCCACGTGAAGCTTGACGAGGTGGCGCTCTTCCGCCGTCGCGCGGGCGCGCTTGTCCCAGCCGTCGGGACTGAACGCCACGGGTTGACGGGACTTCGAATAGGTCTTCGTCCGGGCCAGCATGGCCGCACGGACATCGTCGTCGATCTCCAGACCCAGGTACGGCAGCAGTCGCTCGAAGACCGCGCCGGGCAGTTCGGAATAGCTGACCAGCAACATCGGGCGCCCGGCATCGCGCGCCAGCCCGAACAGGCAGCCGAGCATCCGGGCGATGTACTCCGGGCGGGACAATGCCGCGTGGTCGATGCCCGGCCATTCGTGGCGCGGTTCGAGTACCTGGTCGCGGACCCGGCGGGACGGCCCGTCCCGCTGGGAGACCAGGACTTCCAGCGGATCACGATAGAGGAACACGGGGCGAGCAGCCGGAAAGGCCGCCATCAGGCCGGCCATGTCATAGGATCCCCAGGCCGTGAAGCGGACGACACAGAGGCGGTCGCCACCACCACGGGCCATGACCGCCGCCAGCAGGCAGCGCCGCAGCAACTGCATGCGGCGTCGCATGTCGATGCCCCGGAGCTTCATGATATCGGCCACGAACGTCGGTTCGGAGAAGGAGACCACGCCGGGCATGTCCTCGATCATGCGGTTGACCAGGGTCGAGCCGCAGCGGGAGACGTGGAACAGGAACAGCAGGGGAAGCGTCGGCTGCACGTCCGGCAGGCTGTCGATATCGAGCCACCGTCCGCCCTCCCCGGCCCCGCGTACCGGCGCGATACGCACGTGCTCGCTGTAGTCGGCATCCGTGCTCAGGTCCGGCAGGACATGCGCGAGGTAACGACCGTCCCGCTCGAGGACATTGGCCAGGAAATGTCGTCGTGCAGCGGCCACTTTCGGTTCGGCTCCTGTCCGCACCGGCAGGCCGGCCGGCAGAGGATGGATAGCTGGTGGGCCCGGCAGGACTCGAACCTGCAACCAGACCGTTATGAGCGGCCGGCTCTAACCAGTTGAGCTACAGGCCCAGCGGCGGTCCGCATAGCCGACGGACCGCCATGGTGCAAGCAGGTTGGGGGATGCCGGCGGCGCTAGTCGCGCTTGATCTCCACCAGCTTGTCGCCACCTTCCTCGATCTCGACGTCGAACGTGTTCAGCAGGCGACTGACCATCATGTAGCAGCCGATGCCCATGGTGAGCTCGATCATCTCCTGGTGGGTATGGCGCTTCGACAGCGGCACGAAGGTATAGTCGGAGGCGCGGACGTTCTGCACCACGTCATCGGTGTAGCGCAGGATCTCCTTCTCGTGCTCGTTGAACACCGGCGAGGTCCAGCCCTCGGCGATGGCGGCGATCTTTTCCGGGGTGCCGCCGACGCCCCTGGCGATGTGCTCGTGCTGGTGGATCTCGTAGGCCGCCTTCGACAGGTGGCCGACGCGCAGCAGCGCCAGCTCCAGGTACCATTTCTTGATCGCCGACTTGCGCAGGATGGCGTCGGTGAACTTCAGGAACGGCTTCAGCTCGGGTTCGGCGTGGCTGAGCATGCGCATGACGTTGATGTCATCGGGCAGCTTCGCCAGCAGCTTGGCGTATTCTTCGGACGCGTTGGCGCGGTCGTAGTAGGGAATGCGGGCCATCTTCACTTATTCTCCGGTGAACTGGGGCTTGCGGCCCTCGCGGAAGGCGGCCACCGCCTCCCGGTGATCCTTGGACATGTTGGACATCAGCTCGTAGCTGATCGAGGTGTCCATGATGGTGTGGGCGAGCTGCTTCAGGCCGATATTGACCGAGACCTTGGTCCAGCGGATCGCCTTGCCGGCGCCCTTGGCCAGGCGGCTGGCCATCCTGTCGACCTCGGCATCCAGCGCCTCGGCCGGCACCGCGTGGTTGATCAGCCCCATCTGCACCGCGTCCTTCGCGGCCATCAGCTTGCCGGTCATCAGGTATTCCTTGGCGCGGGCATAGCCGATCAGCTGCGGCCAGATCACCGCGCCGCCATCGCCGGCCACCAGCCCGACCGAGACATGCGGGTCACCGATGCGCGCGTCGTCGCGGGCGATGATGATGTCGCAGAACAGCGCGATGGTGGCACCGAGGCCCACCGCATCGCCGTTGAGGCGACAGATGATCGGCTTCTCCAGGTCCAGCAGGCCGAAGATCACCTTCTTGCCCTCGTGGCCGACGGCCTCGAACATCGCCGGGTCGTCGACGCCTTCCTGCATCCAGTCGATGTCGCCACCGGCGCAAAAGGCACGGCCGGCACCGGTCAGCACGATGATCTCGGCCGGGTCCGTCGCGATGTCGTAGAACAGGTTGCTGAGCTCGAGATGCAGGCGGCCGTTGACCGCGTTCAGCACCTCCGGCCGGTCGAGCGTCACCGTCAGCACCTTGCCGTTCCGCGCGAAGCGGATGTGCTTGTAGTCCTCGTATTGCATGGCGTGTCCCTCCCCGGACTGCCCGAGTATCCGGACCGCGCGCACAGGACGTCAACAGGCATGCCCGTCGGACGGCACTGCGCTATCTTCCCGACCACACGGACAGGAGGGCGGCATGGGCCAGAACCAGTGGGACCCCGGGCAGTACATGAAGGGCGCCATGGGCGACCTGCGCACCCGCCCCGCCATCGACCTGCTGGGCCGTATCGGCCATGCCGCGCCGGCGCGCGTGGTCGACCTGGGCTGTGGTCCGGGCAATTCCACACTGCCGCTGAAGGCCCGCTGGCCCGGCGCGTCGGTCACCGGCGTCGACAACGCGCCGGCCATGCTGGAAAAGGCGCGCGCGAGCGGCGCCCCGGTCGACTGGCAGGAGGCCGACATCGCCACCTGGGCGCCGGACGGCCCGGTCGACGTGATCTTCTCCAACGCCGCCTTCCACTGGGTGGCCGACCACGCCAGCCTGTTCCGTCGCCTGGTCGCGAGTCTCGCGCCCGGCGGCGTGCTGGCGGTGCAGATGCCCAACAACTTCGGCGCCCCGTCCCATACCCTGATCGCAGAGATCGCCGAGGACGCCCGCTGGCGGGACCGGCTGGCGGGCAAGCTGGTCGGCGAGCACGTGGAGACCGCCCGCTTCTACCACGACCTGCTGCGTCCCCTGCCCGGCACGCCCGACATCTGGGAAACCGAGTACATGCAGCCGCTGACCGGGGCGGACCCGGTGCTGGAATGGGTGCGCGGCACGGCGCTGCTGCCGGTCCAGCGGGAACTTCCGGCCGACGACTTCGCGGCCTTCACCGCGATCTACCGCCAGCGCCTGCGCGCGGCTTATCCGGTCGCGGCTGACGGCATCACGCTGTTTCCGTTCCGCCGGATGTTCATCACCTTCACCCGCACCGCCTGAGTCCTGTACGGCGTCGGCACACCCGCCGGACAGGCATCCAATTTCTACATTGCATTTTCGTATGAAATTTTGTTCCCCGTCCGAGATACATATTTTCCGTTGACTTCCACGTGGAAAAGCTAAATCCTCCCGCATGTCGAAGGAAGCGCACAACGGGATCAAAAACCACATGATGCATGTGGTTCGCGCTGCGCCCAGCGACAGGTCGTGGTTCCAGCCAGACTACAGGAACCCGCGGAATTTGATCGGGCAGCTTGCGGCCGCGTTACCACCTGCTAAAGCGCCACGGAGCCGACTCCGTGGGCCCATCGAGAGGCACGGAGCACGGCTCGTCATGAGCACCAGGACACTTCTGAAGGCCATTCGGACAGCGGGTGCGCGCGGTGCCGCGCGCTTCGCGGGCTGAGGCGGATCATCATGCAGAGCTTTCCCATCTTCCTGAAACTGGACGGTCGCCCGGCGCTGGTCGTCGGCGGTGGCCATGCGGCCCTGGCCAAGGCACGCCTGCTGCACAGCGCCGGCGCGGACCTGACCGTGGTCGCCGAAGGTCCCGCCCCGGCATTTGGCGAGTGGGCCATGACCGGTGCCATCCGGCTGGAGACCCGCGGCCTGGTCCCCGCCGACCTGGATGGCAAGGTGCTGGCCATCGTCGCGACCGGCGACGCCGACCGTGATGCCGCAATCTCGGCCATGGCCCGCGGCGCCGGCGTCACCGTGAACGTGGTCGACCGGCCGGAGCTGTCGGACTTCATCATGCCGGCGATCGTCGACCGCGATCCGGTCACGGTTGCCATCTCCACCGAGGGCACGGCACCAGTGCTGGCGCGCCAGGTGCGCGGCGCCATCGAGGCGGCGCTGCCGACGCGGCTGGGTGCGCTGGCCCGCTTCATCGACAGCTTCCGTGGCGCCGTTGCCGCCAAGCGCCCGACCGCTGACGGCCGCCGCCGCTTCTGGAACCGCTTCATGGCCGGTCCGGTCGCCCGCAAGGTGCTGGAGGGTCGCGAGACCGAGGCACGCGGCGAGATGGTCGCCATGGTCAACCTCGCCGACCGCGAGGAACCGGCGGGGCGCGTCGCCATCGTCGGGGCCGGCCCCGGCAATCCCGAATTCCTGACGCTCAAGGCGCATCGCCTGCTCAAGGAAGCGGACGTCATCGTCCACGACCGGCTGGTCGCGGAGGAGGTGCTGGACCTCGCCCGCCGCGACGCCCGGCTGGTCTATGCCGGCAAGTCGCGCGGCAACCATCATCTCCGCCAGCACGAGATCAACGAACTGCTGGTCCGGGAGGCCCGGGAGGGCAACCTGGTCGTGCGGCTGAAGGGCGGCGACCCGTTCGTCTTCGGCCGTGGCGGCGAGGAGGCGGAGTATCTTCGCGCCCACGACATCGAGGTCGAGATCGTTCCGGGCATAACGGCGGCGAACGGCTGCGCGGCGACGGCGGGATTCCCGCTGACCCACCGCGACAAGGCGTCCGCCGTGACGTTCCTCTCCGGCCAGGGCAAGGACGGCGAGCCCGACCTGGACTGGAAGGTACTGGCCGAGGCACGGCACACGCTCGCGGTCTACATGGGCGTCGATACCGCCCGCGTCACCGCGGAGAAGCTGATTGCCCACGGCCGCAGCCCGCGCACGCCCGTCGCCGTGGTCGAGAACGGCACCCTGCCGACCCAGCGGGTCATCAAGGGCCACCTCGCCGAGCTGCCCGACCTCGTCAACCGCGAGAATGTCAGCAGCCCCGCCCTGATCATCATCGGCGAGGTTACCGGGGACCGGCTCGCCGAAACCGCCCGCGACCGCCTGGCGCTGGCGCTCTGAGACCGAAAGGAACCGCCGCAATGTCGCTGCAAGCTGTCACGGCCAATCGTCTGGGCGACGGGCTGGTGATCTACCTGACCGCCACGGGCTGGTCGGAGCAGGTCGCCGACGCCGCCACCGCCGACACCAGGGATGCCGCCCAGGCGCTGCTGGACCGGGCCCTGGCCCAGCCCGGCCATGCCGTCGGCGCCGAACTGATCGAGGTGGAGCAGGGTGCGGACGGACTCCGCCCCGTCCGCTATCGCGAACTGATCCGCAGCCTCGGTCCCACCGTGCGGGCCGACCTCGGCTACCAGGCGGCCTGACCATGACCGGAGCAGCAGCCATGTATGTCTACGACCAGCTCGACCGGCAGCTCGTGAACGACCGCGTCGAAGAATTCCGCGACCAGGTGCGGCGCCGCATCTCGGGCGAACTGACCGAGGAACAGTTCCGGCCGCTCCGGCTGATGAACGGCCTCTACCTGCAGCTGCACGCCTACATGCTGCGGGTGGCGGTGCCCTACGGCCAGCTCTCCGCGGTGCAGATGCGCCGCCTGGGCCGCATCGCGCGCGTCTATGACAAGGGCTACGGCCATTTCACCACGCGCCAGAACATCCAGTACAACTGGCCGAAGCTGTCGGAGGCGCCGGACATCCTGGCCGAACTGGCCGAGGTCGAGATGCACGCCATCCAGACCTCGGGCAACTGCATCCGCAATACCACGTCCGATCCGTTCGCCGGTGCCGCCGCCGACGAGATCGACGACCCGCGCGTCTGGTCGGAGATCATCCGCCAGTGGTCGACGCTGCACCCCGAGTTCAGCTTCCTGCCGCGCAAGTTCAAGATCGCCGTGACCGGCGCGCCGAACGACCGCGCGGCGATCAAGGTGCATGACATCGGCATCGTGATCGTGCGCAACGCGGCCGGCGAGATCGGCTTCGAGATGTGGGCCGGCGGTGGCCAGGGCCGCACCCCGATGATCGCCAGGCTGATCCGGGACTTCGTCGCCCCGAAGGACCTGCTGAGCTATCTCGAGGCCATGATGCGGGTCTACAACCGCTTCGGCCGTCGCGACAACAAGTACAAGGCACGCATCAAGATCCTGGTGCACGAGATCGGCGCCGAGCGCTACCGCGACGAGGTCGAGGCCGAGTGGCAGGACCTGCGCCACGGCGCCATGGAACTGCCGCAGGCCGAGATCGCGCGCATCCGCGCCGCCTTCGCGCCGCCCGCCTTCGCCACCCTGCCGGCCGTCTCGGAGAAGCACCAGGCGAAGCTGTTCGAGGACCGCGCCTATGCCCGCTGGGTGAAGAGCAATGTCCGCGCCCACAAGGTCGACGGCTATGCCATCGCCGTGATCTCGCTGAAGCCGGTGGGCGGCATCCCGGGCGACGCCACCGCCGAGCAGATGGAGGCCGTGGCCGACTTCGCAGAACGCTGGTCCTTCTCCGAGGTCCGCGTGACCCACGAGCAGAACCTGGTCCTGCCGCATGTCCGGCTGGACGATCTCTACGACCTGTGGCTGGCGCTGGGCGCAGTCGAGCTGGACACGCCCAATGTCGGCACCGTCGGCGACATCATCGCCTGCCCCGGCCTCGACTACTGCAGCCTGGCCAATGCCCGCTCGATCCCGGTCTCGCAGCGCATTTCGGAGCGCTTCGCCGACCTGGACCGGCTGCATGACATCGGCGAACTGACGCTCAACATCTCGGGCTGCATCAACGCCTGCGGCCACCATCATGTCGGAAATATCGGCATCCTGGGCGTCGACAAGAAGGGCGAGGAATTCTACCAGATCACCCTCGGCGGCCGGGCGGACGAGAACGCCGCCATCGGCAAGATCGTCGGCCCCGCCTTCTCGACCGACCAGGTGACCGACGCCATCGAGACCATCGTCGAGACCTACATCCAGCACCGCGAACCTGGCGAGCGCTTCGTCGAGACGTACGAGCGCCTTGGTCTCGCCCCCTTCAAGGAGGCCCTCTATGGCGCTGCTTAAGAACGGACGCCTGCTCGAAGACCGCTGGGTCGACGCGGACAGCCTGGACGGGGCGCTCCGCCCCGGTGGCGTGCTGGTGCCGCTGGAACTCTGGAAAGCCGAGCGCCTGACCTTGCGCGGCAAGAGCGCCGTGGGCGTGGTGCTGCCCAACACCGCCGATCCGGCGGAACTGGCCGGCGACTACGAGCGGCTGGCCGCGGTGGCGCTGCAGTTTCCGGCCTTCGCCGACGGTCGCGCCTTCAGCCAGGCCCGCGTGATCCGGGAGAAGCACGGCTTCAAGGGCGAGATCCGCGCCCGCGGGCCGCTGATCCCCGACCAGTACCTCTACCTGCTGCGCTGCGGCTTCGACGCGGTGGAGCTGCCCGAGGGCACCGACATCGAGGTCTGGCTGCGCAACGCCCGGCGCTACACGACCTTTTACCAGCCCGCGGCCGACGACCGTGTGGTGGCCTGGCGCCGACGCCACGCCACACCGGAAGCCGCCGCCAGCTAAGCGTTTCATCCGACCGAGGGTTTCGTCATGTCCTTCCAGTCCCGCCTGCCCTTCCCCGATATCGAACGCCTGATCCGCGCCTCGAACCGGGCGTTCGAACTGAACGCGAAGGTCGGCGGGATGGACGGGAAGGACCTGATCGCGGCAGCCATCGAAGCCTATGGCCGGAAGCTGACCCTGGTCTCTTCCTTCGGGACCGAGGCCGCGGTGCTGCTGCACATGGCGTCCGAAGTCGACCGCGACCTGACGATCACCTTCGTCGATACCCGTCGTCTGTTCGGCGAGACGCTGCGCTACCGTGACGACCTGGCGAAGCGCCTGGGCCTGACCGACGTGCGCAGCATCCAGCCCGACCCGAAGCGCCTCAAGGCGCTCGACCCGGAAGACATGCTGTTCACCCGCGACGCCAACATGTGCTGCCACGTCCGCAAGGTGGAGCCGCTGGCGCGCGCGCTGGACGGTTTCGATGCCTGGATCACGGGGCGCAAGAGCTACCAGAGCGGCACCCGCACCCACCTGCCCGCCGTCGAGGCGCAGGACGGACGGGTCAAGTTCAACCCGCTGGCCCGCTGGACACGCGAGGACATCGTGGCCTATTTCGACCGCCACGATTTGCCGCGCCACCCGCTGGAGTCCGACGGTTTCCTTTCCATCGGCTGCATGCCATGCACCGACCGCGTCCAGCCCGGCGAGGACATCCGCGCGGGTCGCTGGCGCGGCCAGGACAAGACCGAATGCGGTATTCACGGCGCCTGAAGACGCCGGCGTACAAGACCGGAGATCGAGGGGATCATGACGGCGGACGGCTATGCGGGCGACATCAGCCCGAAGGATACATTCGAGGCCCTGAAGGCTGATCCGAAGGCGGTGCTGATCGACGTCCGCACCGTGCCGGAATGGCAGTTCGTGGGCGTGCCCGACCTCGCGACCGTCGGCAAGGAAGTGCTGTTCGTCGAGTGGCAGACCTATCCGGCGATGCAGGTGAACGGCGGCTTCGTGAAGTCGGTCGCCGCCCGCGGCATCGACAAGGACCAGCCGCTCTACCTGCTCTGTCGCTCCGGTGTGCGGTCCAGGGCCGCCGCGATCGCGCTGACCGCGGCCGGCTACGCCACCTGCTACAACATCGCGACCGGCTTCGAGGGCGCCCTGGACGACAAGGCCCATCGCGGCACCGTCGGCGGCTGGAAGCACGCCGGCCTGCCCTGGCGGCAGCAGTGAGCGGGTCGAAGGGCGGGGACACACCCGCCGACTGGGCGCTGGAGACCCGGCTGGTCCGGGGCGGCACCGCGCGTTCGCCCGAGGGCGAGACCAGCGAGGCGATCTTCCTCAACTCCGGGTTCGTCTATGACACCGCGGCCGACGCCGAGGCGCGCTTCAAGGGCGAGAAGGCCGGCTTCGTCTATTCGCGCTATGGCAACCCCACCGTCGCGATGTTCGAGGAGCGGATGCGCCTGCTGGAGGGTGCGGAGGCCTGCTTCGCCACCGCGTCCGGCATGTCCGCCGTCTTCGCCGCGATGATGTGCCAGCTCTATGCCGGCGACCGCGTGGTCGCGGCACGGGCGCTGTTCGGCAGTTGCCACCACATCCTGACCCAGATCCTGCCGCGCTACGGCATCGAAACCGTGCTGGTCGATGGCACCGACCTGGACCAGTGGGAGGCGGCGCTGAAGCCCGGCGCCCGCTGCGTCTTCATGGAGACGCCGGCCAACCCGACACTGGAACTGATCGACATCGCGGCGGTCTCCAGGCTGGCGCATGCCGCCGGTGCCCGGGTCATCATCGACAATGTCTTCGCCACCCCTGTCCTGCAGCACCCGCTGCAGCTCGGCGCGGACATCGTGGTCTATTCGGCGACCAAGCACATCGATGGCCAGGGCCGCGCGCTGGGCGGTGCCGTGCTGTCCAGCCGCGACTTCATCGACAACACGCTGATGCCGTTCCTGCGCCACACCGGCCCCTCGCTCAGCCCGTTCAATGCCTGGGTGATGCTGAAGGGCCTGGAGACGCTGTCGCTGCGCGTGGAGCGCATGTGCGAGACGGCGGCGAAGGTGGCCGACCACCTGGCGACCTTGCCGGGTGTCGGCCGGGTGATCTATCCGGGCCGGGACGACTTCCCGCAGGCGGAACTGCGCAAGCGCCAGATGAGCGCGGGCGGCACCCTGGTCGCCTTCGAGGTCGAGGGCGGCAAGGCGATGGCCTTCAAGGCGCTGGACCGGCTGAAGATCGTCGACATCTCGAACAATCTCGGCGATTCCAAGAGCCTGATCACCCATCCGACCACCACCACCCACCGGGCAATGGCGGAGGAGGACCGGCTGCGCATCGGCATCACCGACCGCCTGGTGCGGCTGTCGGTGGGGCTGGAAAACGCCGGCGACCTGATGGCGGACCTGGCGCAGGCATTCGGCCAGAACTGACGACCGCCGCAGCTTTGCGACAATGCCCGTGGATGGCCATGTCAAGCCGGGCCATCCAGTCTCCAGCGCGGTCTCAGACCCCGGACAGCCCTGCAGGCTTCCGGGGATCGCTGAATTTCCTGACCGATTCCTGGAACCGCGCAGCGGTATCCGGGACCTGGAACCACGCTCTCGCTCCGGCGCACGCCGGAGCCCATGCCCGGAGCCGGCGGACCGGCCTCCGCTCAGGTCCGGGGCAATGACAGACCTACCCGCTGACCCATTCCGACTGCGGGATGCCCTGGTAGGCCAGCAGGACGGTGAGATCGCCATGTTCGACACGGGCCTGCGCCGCCGCCGCCGTGACCGGCTTGGCGTGGTAGGCCACGCCGAGGCCCGAGGCCTGGATCATGGCGAGGTCGTTGGCGCCGTCGCCCACCGCCAGCGCATCGGCCGGCAGGATGCCGAGGCGCGCCGTGATCTCGTTGAGCGCCTCCAGCTTCGCCGCACGACCCAGGATCGGGCGCGCCACCTCGCCCGTCAGCCGGCCACCGGCGGCCAGCAGCACGTTGGCGCGGTTCTCGTCGAAGCCGCAGGCGGCCGCGACCCGCTGCGTGAAGAAGGTGAAGCCACCCGAGACCAGCGCGGCGGAAGCGCCGCCGGCCTTCATGGTCTGCACCAGGGTCCGCGCGCCGGGCGTCAGGGCCACCCGCGCCTCGTAACAGCGCTGCAACTCGCCTTCGGCCAGGCCCCTCAGCAGCGCCACACGCTCGGTCAGCGCGCCCTCGAAGTCGATCTCGCCGCGCATGGCCCGTTCGGTGATGGCCGAGACCCGCTCGCGCACACCGGCGAAGTCGGCCAGCTCGTCGATGCACTCGACCGTGATCATGGTGGAATCCATGTCGGCGATCAGCAGGCGCTTGCGCCGCCCCCCGGCCGGCAGCACCGCGAGATCGACCGCCGCGCCATCCAGCGCCAGCCGCACCATCGCCTCCGCCGTCTCCGGTTCGTCGGAAGCGAAGAACAGGTCCAGCGCGTCCGCACCGAGACGGCTCTCGCCCTGCACCGGCGGCAGCGCGGACCGGGCCGCGGCGACAATGCCGTCGGTCAGCGGTTGACGGCCGTTGCCGACAAGGGTCAGTACGCAACGCATCGGAACACTCCGGGGGAGAGAAGGTTTTGCGGGCTGCGCTGGTGCTGATACTCGGCCCGACCGCCAGCGGCAAGTCGGCACTGGCGCTCGCCGCCGCCGAACATTTCGGTGGCACGGTGATCAACGCCGATTCCATGCAGGTCTACCGCGACCTCGAGGTGATCACCGCCCGCCCCGACGCCACGATGCTGGCCCGCGCGCCGCACTGTCTCTACGGCTTCCTCGACGCCGCCGACCCGTGCTCGGCAGAACGCTGGGCGGACCTCGCGGCGGGCGCCGTCCGCTCGAGCCTGGACGCGGGTCGCGTGCCAATCCTGACCGGCGGCACCGGTCTCTATGTCCGGGCGCTGCTGGAAGGCTTTTCCCCCATGCCCGATGTGCCGGCCGAAATTCGGGCGGACCTGATGGCGGACCTGCGGGCCCTGGGACCACAGGCCCTGCACGGGCGGCTGGCGGAGGTCGACGGCACCGCCGCCGCGCGCATCCCGCCGGGCGACAGCCAGCGCATCGTCCGGGCACTGGAGGTCTGGCGGGCCAGTGGTCACCCGATCTCCTGGTGGCAGGCACAGCCATCACGGCCGCCCCGCCTCGACCTGCCGGCACTGACCGTCGTGCTGGCGCCGCCACGCGCCGAGCTCTACCGCCGCTGCGACCAGCGCTTCCTGGCCATGCTGGAGAGCGGCGCGCTGGAGGAAGTCGAGAGGCTCGCGGCACGGCAACTGGATCCCGACCTGCCGGCCATGAAGGCGCTCGGCGTGCCGGAACTGATGGCCCACCTGCAGGGGCTGCTGGACCTTGACGCAGCGGCCCGCGCGGCCTGCACCGCGACCCGCCGCTATGCGAAACGGCAGTCCACCTGGTTCAGAAATCAGATCGTTGCGGATTTGATACTGGATACGCAATCTTCGGAAAGAATGATGGCGGAAATCTTTCCGAAAATGAGCGAATTTCTGTTGACCGGCCGGTAGCCCTTGCCTATGGTTCGCGCCGCTCGGTTCGTCGTGCGAACTGCGCATGGCTCCTGCGCCGCGGCCGGTCTTCCGGTCGCCGCCAATCGGGGCCTTGCGGTCGTTTTGTGTCCCGCAGTCGGTCTGGCTGGGTTGCCCCCTGAAACGGGGCGATCGGGGGCAGGTTCGTGCTGTCGCACCGGGTGAGGTAGAGAGAGAAGCCAGCGAGGCGCATCATGTCGAGCAACGCACTGTCCGGCGCGGAAATCCTGATCAAGGCACTGGCCGATCAGGGTGTGGATACCATCTTCGGCTATCCCGGCGGCGCGGTACTGCCGATTTACGACGCGCTGTTCCAGCAGAACCGCATTCGCCACATCCTCGTCCGGCAGGAGGCGGGTGCCGTCCACGCCGCGGAGGGCTATGCGCGCACGACCGGCAAGCCCGGCGTCGTCCTGGTCACGTCCGGCCCCGGTGCCACCAACGCGGTCACCGGCCTGACCGACGCGCTGATGGATTCGATCCCGGTCGTCTGCATCACCGGCCAGGTCGCCACCCACATGATCGGTAACGACGCCTTCCAGGAGTGCGACACCACCGGCATCACCCGGCCGTGCACCAAGCACAACTGGCTGGTGAAGGATTCCAACGACCTGGCGCGCGTGGTCCACGAGGCGTTCTACGTCGCGACCAATGGCCGGCCCGGCCCGGTCGTCATCGACATCCCGAAGGACGTCCAGATCGCCAGGGGCGCCTATTCCGGCCCCGAGCAGGTCCGCCACAAGAGCTATCGTCCGCGCGTGAAGGGCGACCTGGAGCGCATCCGGGAGGCCGTGGAGCTGATCGCCAACGCGAAGCGGCCGATCTTCTATTCCGGCGGCGGCGTCATCAATTCCGGACCGAAGGCCTCCACCCTGCTGACCCAGCTGGTGCGGATGACCGGCTATCCGATCACCAGCACGCTGATGGGCCTCGGCGCCTTTCCGGCCAGCGACCGCCACTTCCTCGGCATGCTGGGCATGCACGGCGCCTACGAGGCCAACATGGCCATGCACGGCTCCGACGTGATCGTCTGCGTCGGTGCCCGCTTCGACGACCGTGTCACCGGGCGGCTGGATGCCTTCGCGCCGAACGCGAAGAAGATCCACATCGACATCGACCCGAGCTCGATCAACAAGAACGTCCGGGTCGACGTGCCGATCGTCGGCGACGTGGCCCATGTCCTGGAGGACATGATCCGCATCTGGAAGGCCGGCGCGCGGCAGTCGGATGCCGGACGCCTGGCCCCGTGGTGGGAGCAGATCGAGCGCTGGCGGGCCCGCGACGGCTTCGCCTATGCCGCCGACTCGAAGATCATCAAGCCGCAGTACGCGATCCAGCGTCTCTACGAGAAGACGAAGGACCGCGACCCGCTGATCTCGACCGAGGTCGGCCAGCACCAGATGTGGGCGGCCCAGTTCTTCAAGTTCGAATCGCCCAACCGCTGGATGACCTCCGGTGGCCTCGGCACCATGGGCTACGGCCTGCCCGCCGCCATGGGCGCGCAGGTGGCCTTTCCCGACCGGCTCTGCATCGACATCGCCGGCGAGGCGTCGATCATGATGAACATCCAGGAGATGTCGACGCTGGCCCAGTACCGGCTGCCGGTGAAGGTGTTCATCCTGAACAACCAGTGGATGGGCATGGTCCGCCAGTGGCAGGAACTGCTGCATGGCGGGCGCTATGCCGAGAGCTACATGGACAGCCTGCCGGACTTCGTGAAGCTGGCCGAGTCCTTCGGTGCCGTCGGCCTGCGCGCCGAGAAGCCGGCGGACCTGGACGGACTGATCGACGAGATGCTGGCGACCGACAAGCCGGTCATCGCCGACGTCCGCGTCGACCAGGCCGAGAACTGCTTCCCGATGGTGCCGTCCGGCGCCGCCCACAACGAGATGATCCTGGGCAACGAGGCAAAGAGCGAAGCCGCGCCCCGGGTCACCGATCAGGGCTTGGCGCTGGTCTGAACCGCCGATAGAAGAGCGAACCGTATTCCGGGAGGGGAAACGGACCGGCGGGTGGCCACTGCTGCCCGCCGACGCCGTTCCGAGACAGCATGCAGAACGACAAGATTGCACGACACACCATAGCGGCCCTGGTCGACAACGAGGCCGGCGTCCTGGCCCGCGTCATCGGGCTGTTCTCCGGTCGCGGCTACAACATCGACAGCCTGACGGTGTCCGAGGTCGACCAGGACGAGAACCTCTCGCGCATCAACATCGTCACCTCGGGCACGCCCATGGTGATCGAGCAGATCAAGGCGCAGCTGGACCGGCTGGTGCCGGTGCGCAAGGTCTCCGACCTGACGGTCGAGGGTCCGCACATCGCCCACGAACTGGCGCTGATGAAGGTGCGCTCGTCGGGCGAGAAGCGTGTCGAGGCGCTGCGCATCGCCGACATCTTCAAGGCGCGCGCCGTCGATGCGACCGACCGCAGCTTCGTCTTCGAGATCACCGGCTCGTCGGACAAGATCGACGCCTTTGCCGAACTGATGCGCCCGCTGGGCCTGGTGGAGATCAGCCGTACCGGCATCGCCGCCATCAGCCGCGGGCCCGAGGGGCTCTGAGACCAGCCATCTGAAACGAGGGGAGACCGTCGCCCCGGCGACGGACCGGACTGCAAGGAAGGACCGAACCATGCGCGTTTACTATGACCGCGACGCAGACGTGAACCTGATCAAGGCGAAGAACGTCCTGATCGTCGGATATGGCAGCCAGGGCCATGCCCATGCCATGAACCTGCGCGACTCGGGCGTCGCCAATGTGCGCATCGCCCTGAAGCCGGGCTCGGCCACCACCGCCAAGGCCGAGAACGCGGGCTTCACCGTGATGGACCCGGCCTCGGGCGCCGCCTGGGCCGATGTCGTCATGATGCTGACCCCGGACGAGAAGCAGGGCGACATCTACGCCGAGGATCTCGGCCCGAACATGCGCGAGGGCTCGGCGCTCTGTTTCGCGCACGGCCTGAACATCCACTTCAACCTGATCGAGCCGCGCAAGGACCTCGACGTCTTCATGATCGCGCCGAAGGGCCCGGGCCACACCGTGCGCTCCGAGTACCAGCGTGGCGGCGGCGTGCCCTGCCTGGTCGCGGTGCACCAGGACGCCTCGGGCAATGCCCTGGAGGTCGCGCTGTCCTATGCCTCGGCCATCGGCGGCGGCCGTGCCGGCGTCATCGAGACCAGCTTCCGCGAGGAATGCGAGACCGACCTGTTCGGTGAGCAGGTGGTGCTCTGCGGCGGCCTGGTCGAGCTGATCCGCGCCGGCTTCGAGACCCTGACCGAGGCGGGCTACGCCCCGGAAATGGCCTATTTCGAGTGCCTGCACGAAGTGAAGCTGATCGTCGACCTCATCTACGAGGGCGGCATCGCCAACATGAACTACTCGATCTCGAACACCGCCGAATGGGGCGAGTACAAGTCGGGACCGCGTATCATCACCGACGAGACCAAGGCCGAGATGAAGCGTATCCTGCACGACATCCAGTCCGGGCGTTTCACTTCCGAGTGGATGCAGGAATGGCATTCGGGCGCCGCCCGCTTCAAGGCCACCCGCCGCCTCAACGATTCCCACCCGATCGAGGAAGTCGGCGAGAAGTTGCGCGGCATGATGCCGTGGATCAAGTCCAACGCGCTGGTCGACAAGTCGAAGAACTAGCAGCCAGTCGACACCGCCACGGCCGCGTGCTGGAGGCGAACGCCTGGGCGATCCGAGCCTAGGGAACTCCGTCAACCAGCTGGCTTCTGGTGGATTCTCCGGATTTGACAATTGACCGCGGGTAAGCTGCAAGAACGGTTCAAATGTCGAGTTCGATCCACCGGGCACGTTCCGGCCTGCTTCGAATATGAAAGCCGCGGCGCAATCCGCGGCTTTTTCCGTTTCATTGTCCTCGAATCCCGCGACCGCCATGCCCCGGATGTGACAAACGCCTTGCTGTCGGCGTCCAGGGTTGCGAAGAGGACACACGTTCGGGTTGCGGAGGGTGGCCCGGACCGGGTACGAGTGCCGGATGGGGCTGACGATTGGCATTGTGGGCGGTGGCCTGATGGGCTGTCTCGCCGCGTTGACGTTCGCGAAACGCGGCGAACGCGTCGTGCTGTTCGAACGCCGCGACCGGCTGATGGCGGGCGCCAGCGCCGGCAACGAGGGCAAGCTGCATCACGGCTTCACCTACGGCATGGACCGCACGGGCGACACGCGGGCCGTGATGCATCGTTTCGGTACCCGTTTTTTGCCGGTGCTCGAACGGCTGTTCGATCGCCGGCTCGGCGAACTTGTCCTGCACCGCCGGCAGATTTACGCGTTGCATCGCGACACGCGCCTCGACGAAGCGGAAGCCGAAATCCACATGTCCGGCATGGCGTCGTTGTTGCGCCCGAACGGGCGCCATGTAACCGGCGACGGGCAGCAAACCGTCGTCCGGCTTGATCCCGATGAACTGGCCGGCCGGTTTTCCGGCCTTGTCACGGCGGCCTGGGACGTCGCCGAACCTTCGCTCGACTGTCCGGCACTCATGCAACTGGTGACACAGGCAGTCGCGGAAAGCGACGGCATCGACATCCGGACG
>JAYZWD010000034.1:0-87038 GCA_036154895.1 Pseudomonadota bacterium | reverse complement strand
CGGCGTCCTCAACATCACCGTCGCCCCGAACTGAGCCGACTGCCGCCCGCTTCCCCGCCCGACCGCCCACGCACGTATCCTGGATGGGTGGCCGGGTGGGGGAGCGGGCCGGCAAGGCCAACCGATCTGACCATACCCTCCCCGCACGCCCCTCCAGGCCGCCCTGCCCCCCGCAGGGCGGCCTTTCCTTCTGCGGTCGTGACGGTCAGTCAATGGTTGACCGGCGGCACAACCCCTTTGACCGTTCCCGATGCGGCGGGCAGGCTCTGCCTGCCATGCGTCACCTCCTGCCAGTCCTGCTGCTGCTGTTGGCGTCGCTGCCTTACCGGGCAGCGACCGGCGACGGCGGCATCGTGCAGACAAAGCCGCCCGCCGGCTTCGAGGACCTGACCGAGCCGCAGACCGCCGTCGTCGACCTCTACTTCGCGTCCAACGCCGTCGGCTCGGTGCTGGCGACGTTCGAGCCCGGCCTGTTCAGCTTCGAGAATCCCGAGGAAGTGCTCGCCGCGATCCCCGATATCGCCGACGTCGACGCCGTGCGTCAGGCCATCACCGGTCCGCTGGACTCCAATGCCGACCGGGTCTGCGCCGGCCGCCGGCGGGAAGATTGCGGCGTGCTCAGCCCCGAGACCGCCGGCGTGGTCTTTGACGAGGGGCGCTATCGCGTCGACCTGTTCATCGCGCCGAAGCTGCTGAAGGCACCGGAGCAGATCGCGCGGTTCCTGGGCGAACCGACCACGGGCTTCTCCTTCATCGAGAGCATCGGCGTGAATGCCTCCGGCGAGGCAGGCGAGGCGGCATCGACGGAAGTCTCCTCGACCTCGCTGGTGGCCTGGCACGCCAGCCGCCTGCGCTTCTCCACCCGCTATACCGGCGACAGCGACAGTCCGGTCTCCGTCGACGAGGCCAAGGTGGAGCAAGATCTGCAGAAATGGCGCATCGAGGGCGGGCACTACCGCTCGTCCTTCCTGCCCGGTGTCGGCGACAGGCGGATCATTGGGGCGGCGATCCGGGCCTCGGTCGACCGGCGGACCGACCTGCGCGCGGTCTCCGGCACGGCGCTGACGGTGTTCCTCAACCGGCGCAGCCGCGTCGAGATCTTCCGCAATGACGACGACCGGCTGCTGGCGGCAAAGATCTACGACAGCGGCCTGCAGCGCCTCGACACCAGCCGCCTGCCCACGGGCGCCTACGACGTGCGCATCGTCATCAACGAGATCGGCGGCGGCACCTCCGAGGAAGTGCGCTACTTCGTCAACAACGCGTCGGTCCCGCCGCCCGACCAGCCCTTCTACACGCTGGAGGCCGGCATGCTGGCGCGCAGCGACGTCGAGGTGCCGGCGACGTCGGGCACCCCGTTCCTGCACGGCAGCACCTCGCACCGGCTGTCCGACGACGTGGCCGTGGGCGGCAGCCTCGTCGCCAGCAATCGCGAGCTGGCGCTGGGCGTGGAAGGTGTCTGGTTCACCAGCTTCGGCGACTTCGCCGGCTCGGCGCTGGCCGCCAGCGATCGCGCCTTCGGTGTCGAGGCACGCTTCTCCGGCGCCTTCGACCGCCTCGGCTATTCCGTGTCGGGACGACGCACCTGGGCCCCGAACTTCGTCGACATCGACCAGGACAGGGAAGTGGCGCTGATCGGCCCGGGCGCCGCCCAGGCCGAGGGCTCGCTGTCCTACGGCTTCGAGACCGGCCCGCGCGTCGCCTTCAGGGCCTTCATCTCCGACACGCCGGAGACAAGTCCGACCTGGTCCTTCGGCCCGTCGCTGTTCTGGTCGCTCTGGCGCTACGGACCGGTGACACTGGGCCTGAACGCGCAGGCGAGCCGCTCCAACGAGGACCTGTTCGCCGCGACCCTGCTGACGCTCACCTGGTCGGGTTCGGGCTACCGCCTGCAGTCGAGCGGCGGGGCCGAGCGCAGCGCCGGGACCACCAGCACCACCGCCGACGTCGGCGGGCAGTTCGACCTGCTGGACCGCAACGGTCACGAGATCACGGCCGACGCCAGCCTGTCGCGCGGCGTCAGCGAGACCTCGGCCCGGCTGTCGGCCGACTATGCCGGCGGCTATGGCCGGGCCGGCCTGCAGGTCGACCGGCCGTTCGGCGCGCCGCTGGCCTATGCCGCCGATGCCACCGTCAACATCACCGGGTCCGGCGGCAGTGTCGTGGTCGGCGGCCGCAGCGCCGGGGAAGCCGGCGTGATCATCGCCGTCGACGGTCCGGCCGAGCACCAGTTCACGGTCCTGATCGACAACCGCCCGGTCGGAAAGGTGCAGGGTGGCGGGCGCAGCACCATCCGGCTCACGCCGTACCGGGCATACAGGATCCGGCTCCGGCCGGAGACCGGCGGTTTCATCGACTATGATTCGAAGGATCGGCGGGTGATCGTCTTCCCCGGCAATGTCGGCACCGAGACCTGGACGCTCCGTCCGGTCTACGTGGTCTTCGGCCGGGCCGTGCTGCCGGGCGGCGACCCGGTCGCCAATGGCCGGATCGAAGGCGCGCGGGAGCCGGGGACCAGCGACGACGGCGGCTATTTCCAGGCCGAGCTGGCCGTGGGCGCGGACCTGCTGATGGTCCTCCGTGACGGCGGCTCCTGCCGGCTGGAGGTGCCCCCCATGCCGGCGGGGGCCGATTTCGTCGATGCCGGCGACGTGACCTGCCGGCCCGATGCTGTATCATCGGCCGCCGCCCGGACGGCCGGCACTTCTGGAGGATAGAGATGGCCCTGCGCACCCTGATCGGCGCCCTGACCGGCCTTGCGCTGGCCGCGCTGGCGAGCCAGCCGGCACAGGCCAACATGAGCCTGAACAAGGTCATCGTCGATATCGGCGCGTCCGACCAGAACCGCGACGACATCGAGGTGACCAACGCGGGCAAGGAGACCCTGTTCATCAAGGTCGACCCCTACGAGATTCTCAATCCGGGCACCGAGAAGGAGGAGCGGGTGAGCTATCCCTCGCCGCGCGACCTCGGCATCCTGGTCAGCCCCAACCGCATGGTGCTGGAACCCGGCCAGCGCAAGCTGCTGCGCATCGCCGTGCTGGACCGGCCCAAGGCGACCGACCGGATCTACCGCGTGCACATCTATCCGGTGACCGGCGAGGTCACCGCCGAGCGGAGCGGCGTGAAGATCGTCATCGCCTACGACGCGCTGGTCATCGTCCGTCCCGAGACCCCCGACGTGAACATCGTGGCCGAGCGCCAGGGCCGGACCATCAGCTTCCGCAATGCGGGCAACACCGCGGCGATGCTGATGCGCGGCGAGCAATGCGCGCCGGAGGGCCAGCCCTGCGAGGAACTGCCGAGCCAGCGGCTCTATGCCGGGAATTCCTGGACCACCGAACTGCCGAAGGACGGCGCCGCGAGCTGGGTCGTCGAGGTGGACGAGACCTACACCAAGCGGGAGTTCTGAACCGGGTAGCGGGTAGCCGGCCATCTCTTTCCGGAGGGATGGCGGGCCGGGCGGGACCATGTCGGCCGCTGGTCGTTGCAGCTCCTCTGTGGCCTGGCTAACCAGGTGGGCGCCGTGTCACCGGAACCACGGTTCCGGCGAGGGACAGCTCCCGAGAGGACGTTATTGGCCCAGGGGCATGCGTGCCTGGCGCACCGCACAGAACCCGCCCGGTCCCATCAATCTAGTGCGGCGGCGGGCGTCGCAGAAGCCCCTTCGGGTGCGGCGAGTGCGCTTTCCAGCCGCGCGGTCAGCGCCTCCAGCCGGTCGGCGACCTCACCGGCGCGCTGTCCGGCCGGGCTGATGCCCGCCGCAGCCTTGCGCAGGCGCTCGATATCCTCGTAGCAGACCGCCAGGTCGTCGGCGATCAGCAGCGCCGTCATCAGCAGCACCCGGCTTTCGGATGCCGTGCCGATGGAACGCGCCAGTTCCAGTGCGCGCTTGTCGACGAAGGCGGCGAGTTCCCGCACGCGGGCCTCCTCCCCCTCGTCGCAGCCGATGGTGTGGGAGCGTCCGTTGACCGTCACGGTGACCTGGGCCACGGCTCAGCCCCCGCCCGCCAGGTCAAGCTGTTCCAGCGCGCGATCGACGCTGCCCAGCAGTTCGGCGGCACGGCGGCGGCGTTCGCCTTCGCGGGCCTCCAGTTCGGCGACGCGTGCCGCGAGGCTGGCATTTTCGTCACGAAGCTGTTGCACCAGCGCGGACTCGTCCCCGGCTTCTGCGGCCGTTCGCCGCACAACCGGGCGCGTGGCGAGGGCATCGAGGCGCGCCAGCGAGGCCTCGATCCGGTTCCACGGATCGCCCTTCGGTGGCGGTTGTTCCGGTGCGATGGAATTCTGTCGGTCGCTCATGCGCTTAGGCCACGTCGTTCAAATCCCACGATAGAAACGACCGGGCCATTCCGTCAACCGCGGCGGCGAAATTGCGCCCTGTTGCCGCCCCGGACGGATACGGCCCGGCGCAGGTTGACCGCGCCGGTCGCCATCGGCATGTTGCGCCCGCTTCGACAGGCCCTCGGGCCGGTCGTCACACTCTCGGGATTTCCGGTCGCGTGCAGCTGTCGCCATTTGCCGGCGGCGCGCGGTCGGCAGGGATTACAAGGGCTTGACCTCCCAGCTCCGCAGGACCGCAAGTCATGAATGCTGATCATCGCGCGATGGCGAACGCCATCCGGGCGCTCGCCATGGACGCGGTCCAGAAGGCGAACTCGGGTCATCCCGGCATGCCCATGGGCATGGCCGACGTCGCCACCGTCCTGTTCTCGAAGTTCCTGGACTTCGATCCGCGCCGCCCCGACTGGGCGGACCGCGACCGTTTCGTGCTGTCGGCCGGCCACGGCTCGATGCTGCTCTACGCGCTGCTGCACCTGACCGGCTATGCCGACATGACGCTGGATGAACTGAAGAAGTTCCGCCAGCTCGGCGCGCGCACCGCCGGCCACCCCGAATATGGCCATGCGGCGGGCATCGAGACCACCACCGGGCCGCTGGGCCAGGGCATCGCCAATGCCGTCGGCATGGCGCTGGCCGAGCGCCTGCTGGCCACCCGCTTCGGCGACCAGGTGGTCGACCACTACACCTATGTCATCGCTGGTGACGGCTGCCTTATGGAAGGCATCAGCCACGAGGCGGCGAGCCTCGCCGGGCACCTGAAGCTCGGCAAGCTGATCGTGCTGTTCGACGACAACGGCATTTCCATCGACGGCCCGACCAGCCTGACGGTCTCCGACAACACGCTCGGCCGCTTCGCCGCGCTGGGCTGGCACGTGCTGGACTGCGACGGCCACGACATGCAGGCGACCGAGCGCGCCATCGAAGCCGCGCGCAAGGACCCGCGTCCGTCGCTGATCGCCTGCAAGACGGTCATCGGCTATGGCGCACCGGAAAAGGCCGGCACCTCCGGCGTGCACGGCGCGCCGCTGGGCGATGCGGAGATCGCCGGCGCCCGTGGCCAACTGGCCTGGCCGCACGCCCCGTTCGTCATTCCCGACGACGTGCTGGATGCCTGGCGCATCGTGGGTGCCCGTGGCGCCACCAAGGCCGCCGCCTGGGACGGCCGGGTCGCCCAGATGGAGCCGGCATTGCGTGCCGAGTTCGAGCGTCGCCTGGCCGACCGCCTGCCCGACGGCTGGGAGAAGGGCCTGCGCGAGCTGATCGCGAAGACCATCGAGGACAAGCCGTCCATCGCCACCCGCGTCGCCTCCCAGCGCGCGATCGAGGCGGTGCAGCCGGCATTGCCGGAACTGGTGGGCGGCTCGGCCGATCTCACCGGCTCGAACAACACCAGGGGCGGGGCCATGAAGCCGGTCAAGCCCGGCGACTTCTCCGGCAACTACATCTATTACGGCGTCCGCGAGCACGGCATGGCCGCGGCCATGAACGGACTGGCCCTGCATGGCGGCGTGATCCCCTTCGGCGGCACCTTCCTGGTCTTCACCGACTATTGCCGCCCGTCGATCCGCCTCTCGGCGCTGATGGGCATTCGCGTCATCTATGTCATGACCCATGACAGCATCGGCCTGGGCGAGGACGGCCCGACCCACCAGCCGGTCGAGCACCTCGCGGCGCTGCGCGTGATCCCGAATGTCCGGGTGTTCCGCCCCGCCGACGCGGTCGAGACCGCCGAGTGCTGGGAACTGGCCATCGGCCACAGGGACGGCCCGTCGGTGCTGGCGCTGTCACGACAGAACACGCCCACCCTGCGAACCGAGATGGGTGGCCCGAACCGCTCCGCCTCGGGCGCCTACGAGGTGCAGGGCGCCATGGGCGAAGCCCGGGTGACCATCATCGCCACCGGGACCGAGGTGGCGCTGGCGCTGGAGGCGCGCAAGCTGCTGCAGGCCGAGAACATCGGCACGCGGGTCGTCTCCATGCCCAGCCAGGAACTGTTCAACGCCCAGGACGCGGACTACCGCGAGGCCATGCTGGGCGCCGGCACGGTCAGGATCGCCGTCGAGGCGGCCACCAGCTTCGGCTGGGAGCGCTATGTCGGCCCGAACGGCGCGGTGATCGGCATCGACAGCTTCGGGGCCAGCGGCCCGGCCGGCGAGGTCTACAGGCATTTCGGAATCACGGCGGAGGCTATCGCCAACGCCGCGCGGACCAGGCTCGCCTGACCGCGGCGGATACAAGGGAAGGTGGAGGAAAGAGGATCATGAGCGTACGTGTCGCCATCAACGGGTTCGGCCGTATCGGCCGTCTGGTCATGCGCGCGATCGCCGAGTCGGGCCGCAGCGACATCGAGGTCGTGGCGATCAACGATCTCGGTTCGATCGAGGCCAACGCGCACATGCTGCAGTACGACACGGTCCATGGCCGCTTCCCGCACACGGTGAAGACCTCGGCGACGGGCATGGACTTCGGCGGCGGCGAGATCCGCGTGCTGGCCGAGCGTGATCCGAAGAAGCTGCCCTGGGGTGACATGGGCGTCGACATCGCCCTGGAATGCACCGGCATCTTCACCGACCGCGACAAGGCGGCGATGCACCTCGAGGCCGGCGCGAAGCGCGTGCTGGTCTCCGCCCCGGCCACCGGCGCGGACCTGACCGTGGTCTACGGCGTCAACCACGACAAGCTGGAGGCGGCGCACACCATCGTCTCCAACGCCTCCTGCACCACCAACTGCCTGGCCCCGGTCGCGCAGGTGCTGAATGACGCCATCGGCATCCAGCATGGCTTCATGACCACGATCCACGCCTATACCGGCGACCAGAGTACCGTCGACACGCTGCACAAGGACCTGCGTCGCGCCCGTGCCGCCGCCTCCTCGATGATCCCGACCTCCACCGGCGCCGCCAAGGCCGTCGGCCTGGTGCTGCCGGAACTGAAGGGCAAGCTGGACGGCACCGCGATCCGCGTGCCGACCAACAACGTCTCGCTGATCGACCTGACCTTCGTCGCCGCGCGTCCGACCACCGCCGAGGAAGTCAACCAGGCCATCATCGCGGCATCGGAAGGCCGCCTGCGCGGGGTGCTGGAGACGAACCAGGCCCCGCTGGTCTCGATCGACTTCAACCACAACCCGGCCAGCTCGACCTTCGACCTGACCCAGACCCAGGTCATCGACGGCACCTTCGTGCGCGTGCTGAGCTGGTACGACAACGAATGGGGCTTCTCGAACCGCATGGGCGACACCGCGGTCGCCATGGGCCGGCTCGGCTGACCTGAAACACGGCGGTCCAGCAGGCCATGGCGAGCTTCCGCACGCTTGACGGTGTGGACGTCGCGGGCAAGCGCGTGCTTGTCCGCGTCGACCTGAACGTTCCGATCCACGATGGCCAGGTGACCGACGCCACCCGCGTCGACCGCATCCTGCCGACGATCCGGGAACTGTCCGGCCGGGGCGCCCGCGTGGTGCTGCTGGCCCATTTCGACCGGCCCAAAGGCAAGGTGGTGCCGGAGATGTCGCTCCGGCCCGTCGCGCCCGCGCTGTGGCAGCGGCTCGGCAGGCCGGTGGCATTCGCCGCCGACTGCATCGGGCCGGAGGCCGAGGGCGCGGTCCGGCGGCTGGGTCCCGGCGAGGTGCTGCTGCTGGAGAACACGCGCTTCCACAAGGGCGAGGAGGACAACGATCCCGCCTTCGTCGACGCGCTGGCCGGCCTGGGCGAGGTCTTCGTCTCGGATGCCTTCTCCTGCTCCCACCGTGCCCACGCCACCACCGAGGGGCTGGCGCACCGGCTGCCGACCTATGCCGGCCGCTGCATGCAGCAGGAGCTGGAGGCGCTGGAAAGCGCGCTCAGCAATCCCTCGCGCCCGGCGGCGGCCGTGGTCGGCGGCGCCAAGGTATCGACCAAGCTGGACGTGCTGAACCACCTGACCGAAAAGGTCGACCTGCTGGTGATCGGCGGCGCGATGGCCAACACCTTCCTGCTGGCCGAGGGCGTCGAGGTCGGCCGGTCGCTGGCCGAGCCGGACCTGCTCGACACAGCGCGCGAGATCCGTGCCGCCGCGGAACGCAACAACTGTCGCATTCTGTTGCCGGTCGACGGCGTGATCGCGGAGCGGCTGTCGGCCGACGTGGCGACCGCGACCGTGAAGATGGGCGAGGTTCCGGCCGACCGCATGATCCTCGATGTCGGCCCCGCGACGATCCAGGCGATCAACGCCGCGCTGTCGGGCTGTCGCACCGTGATGTGGAACGGTCCGCTCGGCGCCTTCGAGACCCGGCCCTTCGACCACGCCACTGTCTCTGTCGCGCATGCCGTGGCATCCTTGACGCGGTCGGGAACGCTGAAAAGCTTCGCGGGCGGCGGGGACACGGTGGCGGCGCTGAACCATGCCGGGGTCGGCGACGACTTCACCTACGTGTCGACCGCGGGCGGCGCGTTCCTTGAATGGATCGAGGGCAAGACCCTGCCGGGCGTCGCCGCGCTGGCGGTCTGAGCAGCAAGAACGAACGACTGGAGAGCTCTGGATGTCTGACCGTGACCTGAAAGCGATCGCCGAGGCCATCGTGGCCGGCGGCAAGGGTGTGCTGGCTGCCGACGAATCGACCGGCACCATCAAGAAGCGCTTCGATTCCATCGGTGTCGAAAACACCGAGGACAATCGCCGCGCCTATCGCGAGATGCTGTTTCGCACCGCGGGCCATGGCGAATATGTCGGCGGCATCATCCTGTACGACGAGACGCTGCGCCAGTCGGCGGCCGACGGCACGCCGCTGGTCGACCTGATCCGGGCCGAGAAGGTCGCGCCGGGCATCAAGGTCGACGCCGGCGCCAAGGACCTGGCCGGCGCGCCGGGCGAGATGGTCACCGAGGGGCTGGACGGCCTGCGCGGCCGTTTCCTGGAGTACCGCAAGCTCGGCGCCGACTTCGCCAAGTGGCGCGCGGTGATCGAGATCGGGGCCGACATCCCCTCCGACTACTGCATCGACGTGAATGCCCATGCGCTGGCCCGCTACGCCAAGCTGGCGCAGGAAGCCGGCATCGTGCCGATCGTCGAGCCCGAGGTGCTGATGGACGGCAGCCACGACCTGGCCCGCTGCCAGAAGGTCACCGAGGACACGCTGCAGGCCGTGTTCGCCGCGCTCTACACCCAGCGGGTCGAGCTGGAGGGCATCCTGCTGAAGCCGAACATGGTCATCTCCGGCCAGGATGCCAGCAACCGCGCCAGCGTCACCCAGGTGGCGAAGGCGACCGTCGAGACGCTGAAGCGCTGCGTGCCGTCGGCCGTTCCGGGCATCGTCTTCCTGTCCGGCGGCCAGACCGAGGAAGAGGCGACCGCGCACCTCGACGCCATGAACCGCATGGGCCCGCTGCCCTGGGCGCTGAGCTTCTCCTACGGCCGTGCCCTGCAGCAGTCGGCGCTGAAGGCCTGGGGCGGCAAGACCGAGAACGTCGCCGCCGGCCAGCGCGCCTACCTGCACCGTGCGCGCATGAACTGGCTGGCCGCGCGCGGCGAGTGGACCACGGGCCTCGAGAAGGCCACCTGAGGCACCTGACCGGCTGACGTTTCCGCTGGCGGGTGCCGGCGGCTTCATGCACCCTCCCGGCACGGCAACCGGGAGGGCCCCATGGAGTTCGTCAACTTCTTCGTCATCGCGCTGGTGGTCTTCGCGTTCATCCTGATCGCGGCCGGCGTGCGGGTCGTGCCGCAGGGCAACGAGTACACGCTGGAGCGCTTCGGTCGCTACACCCGTACCCTTGCCCCCGGACTGCATGTCATCGTTCCGCTGGTCGACCGTGTCGGCGCCCGCATGAACATGATGGAGCAGGTGCTCGACGTCCCGACGCAGGAGATCATCACCCGCGACAACGCCATGGTCGCGGTCGACGGCGTGGTCTTCTACCAGGTGCTCGACGCCGCCCGCGCGGCCTACGAGGTGCGCGGCCTGGAAGGCGCGATCATCAACCTGACGCTCACCAACATCCGGACCGTGATGGGTTCGATGGACCTGGACGAGCTGCTGTCGCAGCGCGACCAGATCAACGCCCGCCTGCTGACCGTGGTCGACGAGGCCACGGCGCCCTGGGGCATCAAGGTCACCCGCATCGAGATCAAGGACATCGCGCCGCCGCGCGACCTGGTCGATTCCATGGCCCGCCAGATGAAGGCGGAACGCGAGAAGCGCGCGCAGATCCTGGAGGCCGAGGGCAAGAAGCAGGCGGCGATCCTGGAGGCCGACGGCCTGAAGCAGGCCGCGATCCTGTCGGCCGAGGGCCGGCGCGAGGCCGCTTTCCGCGACGCCGAGGCCCGCGAGCGCGAGGCGGAGGCCGAGGCCCGGGCGACGAAAATGGTCTCGGAGGCCATCGCCGCCGGCGACGTGCAGGCGATCAACTATTTCGTCGCCCAGCGCTATGTCGAGGCGCTGACCGCCTTCGCCAACTCGAAGAACCAGAAGCTGCTGCTGATGCCGCTGGAGACCACCGGGATCATGGGCACCATCGCCGGCATCGCCGAGATCGCCCGCGAATCGGCGGCCGGCTCGGGCGGTTCGTCCGGATCGCAGCGGGTGGCAACGCCGTCGCAGCCGCAGCAGGGCAACTGGCAGGCCTTCGTCCGCCCGCAGTCCCCGGTGCCGAGCGCCGGGCAGCGCACCGACGCGGACATGGACGGCGACTGATGGGCGCCGAACTGGTCGACCTGGTGACCGGCCTCGATTTCTGGGGCTGGTGGATCCTGGGCGTGGTGCTGGCGGCGATCGAGATCCTGGCCCCGGGCATGGTGTTCCTCTGGCTCGGGACCTCGGCCATCGTCGTCGGGCTGGTGCTGGCCGCGTTCCCCGGCATGGACTGGCGGATGCAGTGGTTCCTGTTCGCGGTGCTGTCGGTTGCCAGTGTCATCGCCGCGCGGGGCTGGCTGCGCCGCCATCCGCTGGTGAGCGATCACCCGACGCTCAACCGGCGCGGCGAGGCCATGATCGGGCGCGTGCTGGTGCTCTCCGACCCGATCCAGGGCGGGCGCGGCCGTGTCCGCATCGGCGACAGCACCTGGGGCGTCGAGGGGCCGGACCTGCCGGCCGGCACCCGTGTCCGCATCGCCGCCGCCAACGGCGCCGTGCTCAGGATCGAGGCGGCGCCGGAGGGCTGAGCCGGCCCGGTCAGAACCCGGCCGGGGGTTCCACGCCGGACAGGCGGAGCTGCTGCGCCAGGGCGTCCTTCAGGCGCTGCAGGCCGGCTTCGGTCGCGGCCTCGCAGCGCGCCACCAGCACCGCCTGGGTGTTGGAGGCCCTGAGCAGCCACCAGCCGTCGGCCGTCATCACCCGCGCGCCGTCGATGTCGGAGAAGTCGGCGCCGGCGCCGCGCAGGCGCCCCACCACCTCGGCCACCACGTGGAACTTCCGCTCGTCGTCGCAGTCGAAGCGCAGTTCCGGCGTGTTCATCATCGCCGGAATGGCATCGCGCAGCTCGGCCAGCGACTTGCCGGCACGGGCCATCATGGCGATGAAGCGCACGCCGACATAGAGCGCGTCGTCGAAGCCGTACCACTTGTCGGCAAAGAAGATGTGGCCCGACATCTCGCCGGCCAGCGGGCTCTTCACCTCGGCCATCTTCGCCTTGATCAGCGAATGACCGGTCCGGTACATCAGCGGCGTGCCGCCGGCCTCCGCGATGCCGTCGAACAGCACCTGGCTGGCCTTCACGTCCGCGATGATGGTGCCGCCCGGATGCTCGCGCAGCACGTCGCGCGCCAGCAGCAACAGGATCTGGTCGCCGAACAGCATCCGTCCCTTGCCGTCGACCACGCCGATACGGTCGCCGTCGCCGTCGAAGGCGATGCCGAAGTCGGCGCCGATGCCACGCACGGCCGACATGAGCTGCTGCAGGTTGGCCTCGACCGTCGGGTCGGGATGGTGGTTCGGGAAGGTGCCGTCGACTTCCTCGCAGAGCAGCATGTGCCGACCCGGCAGGCGACGCACGATGTCGTCGATCACTGCGCCGGCCGCGCCGTTGCCGCAGTCCCAGACCACCGAGAAGGTCTTCTCCGAGTCATAGGCGCCGGCGACAGCCACCGTGTAGGCCTCGCGGATGTCGGCGGTCTGCACCGTCCCCGCGCCGTTGGTCCACGCCGCCTCCGCCGCGATCCGGCCGAGGTCCTGGATGTCGGCGCCGAAGAACGGCTTGCCCTTCAGCATCATCTTGAAGCCGTTCATGTCGGGCGGATTGTGCGAGCCGGTCACCATCACGCCGGCATCGGCGGGCAGGTGGTAGGTCGCGAAATAGAGCATCGGCGTCGGGCCGAGGCCGATGTCGGTGACATCGCAGCCGGCCTCGGTCAGGCCCTCGGCCAGCGCCGCCGAGAGGGCGGGCGAACTCAGCCGGCCGTCGCGGCCGATGGCGACATGGCCGCCGCCCAGCGCGCGGACACGGGTGCCGAAGGCGCGGCCCAGCGCGGCCGCGTCGGCCTCGGTCAGGGTGGTGCCGTAGGTGCCCCGGACGTCGTATTCGCGCAGCGAGGTCGGGTGGAAGCGGTGGGCGGCGGTCATGGCGGTGGGTTCCTCAGCCGATGGCGGGACGGCCGATGCTGACATAGCGGAAGCCGGCGGCGCGCATCTCGTCGACGGCGTAGATATTGCGGAGGTCGACCATCAGCGGCTGGCTCAGCAGGCCCTTCGCACGCTTCAGGTCCAGGGCGCGGAACACGTTCCACTCGGTCAGGATGGCGATGCCGTCGGCGCCGGTCATGGCGTCGTAGGCGTCCGCGCACCAGGTCACGCCGGGCAGCAGCTTCTCCGCCTCGTGCATGCCCTCCGGGTCATAGGCCCGGATGGTGGCGCCGGCGGCCTGCAGCGCCGGCACGATGGCCAGGCTCGGGCTTTCGCGCATGTCGTCGGTGTTGGGCTTGAAGGTCACGCCCAGCACGGCGATGGTCCGGCCGGCCACCGAGCCGCCGAAGGCGTCGATGATCTTGGTCGCCATGGCCGCCTTGCGGGATTCGTTGACGTCGTCGACCGCCTGCACGATGCGCATGGGCGCGCCGTACTGCTCGGCCGTCGAGATCAGCGCGCGGATGTCCTTGGGAAAGCAGGAGCCCCCATAGCCGGGTCCGGCATGCAGGAACAGGTTGCCGATGCGCCGGTCCAGGCCGATACCGCGCGCCACCGCCTGCACGTCGGCGCCGACCTGTTCGCAAAGGTCGGCGACCTCGTTGATGAAGGTGATCTTGGTCGCCAGGAAGCAATTTGCGGCGTACTTGATCAGCTCCGAGGTTTCCAGCGAAGTGAAGACGATGGGGGTCTCGTTCAGGAACAGCGGGCGGTAGAGGTCGCGCATCACCTGTTCGGCGCGCTTCGATTCGACGCCGCAGACCACGCGGTTGGGCCGCATGAAGTCCTCGATCGCCGCGCCCTCGCGCAGGAACTCGGGGTTGGAGACCACGTCGAAGCTGGCGGCCGGGTTGGTCTCGGCCAGGATGCGCTTCACCTCGCGTCCGGTGCCGACGGGCACGGTCGACTTGGTGACGACGACGGTGTGGCCGGTGACGGCGGCGGCGATCTCCGCGGCGGCGCCGTAGACATAGGACAGGTCGGCGTCGCCGCCGCCGCGCCGGCTGGGCGTGCCGACGGCGATGAACACGGCGTCGACATCGGCCAGCGCGTCGGTCAGCACGGTGGTGAAGCTGAGGCGGCCGGCCTTCACGTTCTTCTCGACCAGGTCATCCAGGCCGGGCTCGAAGATCGGGATCTCGCCCTTCTCCAGCCGTTCGATCTTCGAGGTGTCCTTGTCGACGCAGACCACCTGGTGGCCGAACTCGGAAAAGCAGGCGCCGGACACCAGGCCGACATAGCCCGTGCCAATCATCGCGACTTTCATGCGGCGGGTGTCTCCGTCTCAGAGCGTGGAAGCGAGGTCTCGCAGATGCCGGGCGACATCGTCACCCATGTCCTCGCGGTCAAGCGCGTAGGCGATGGTCGCCTGCACGAAGCCGAACTTGTCGCCGCAGTCGAAGCGCGTTCCCTCGAAGCGGTGGCCATAGAACGGCTGCCGGCCGATCAGGCGGGCCAGCGAGTCCGTCAGCTGGATCTCGTTGCCGGCGCCGGGGTCCTGGCTCTCCAGCAGGTCGAAGATCTCCGGCTGCAGGATGTAGCGGCCGATGACGGCCATGTTCGAGGGGGCGTCGGCCGGCTTCGGCTTTTCCACCAGGCCCTTCACCTCGACCAGGTTGTCGTGCTGGAACCCGGGCGAGAGGATGCCGTAGCGGTTGGTGTGGGCGGGATCGACGTCCATCACGGCGATCATGTTGCCGCCGAGTCGGGCCTGGGCGTCGACCATCTGCTTCAGGCAGGGCGTCCTGGCCTTGATCAGGTCGTCGGCCAGCAGCACCGCAAAGGGCTCGTCGCCGATCAGGTTGCGCGCGCACCAGACCGCGTGGCCCAGGCCCTGCGGCTCGAGCTGGCGGGTATAGGCGATGGCGCCGGCCTCCGGCAGCATGCGGGTCACCTGTTCCAGCAGCTCCGACTTGCCACGGTCGCGCAGCGTGGTCTGCAACTCGAACGAATGGTCGAAATGATCCTCGATGGCCTGCTTGCCGCGGCCGGTGACGAAGATGAACTGCTCGATCCCCGCGGCGTGGGCCTCCTCGACCGCGTACTGGATCAGCGGCTTGTCGACGACCGGCAGCATTTCCTTCGGCAGCGACTTGGTCGCCGGAAGGAAGCGGGTCCCGAGACCGCCAACGGGGAACACCGCCTTGCGTACTTTCCTAGCCATGGTCGCTCCGGTCCTGCGAATCCGTCTGGCCCCGGGTCGGGGCCCGGGCCGCGGTTGTGCCACGCGCGGGGCGGGGCGTCCAGCGCCGCCCTGTCGCGGGGGCTGGGGTGAATGCGGGCGGCGCGGCGACCGTGTTCCGGGCGCATCGCATTCCCGCCGGTTGCGGAATCGACTAGGGTCACGACCGTCCGTCCGGGCGTGGCGGAACAGGTAGACGCAACAGACTTAAAATCTGTCGGGCGATAGCCCGTGCCGGTTCGATCCCGGCCGCCCGGACCATATTTCCGGAATCCGTGTCCGGCGTTCCCTTCCCTTCACGGTTCCGGCCGCGGCGGTGAAGCGGGCTGCAGGGCAGTAGCGCGCACAGCGCCGCTTGCGGTGCAGGCGGGCACGCGCCAGTCTCCCGACCAGGAACGCGAACGACGGCAGGGGAGGCCACCATGTTCCGCACACCGATCTGCGACCTGTTCGGTATCGAACATCCCATCGTGCTGGCCGGCATGGGCCAGGCCAGCACGCCGGAACTGGCGGCGGCGGTATCCAATGCCGGTGGCCTGGGCGTGCTGGGCTGCGCCAGTACCGGGCCCAAGCAGCTCCGCGAATGGATCCGCCGCACCCGCGACCTGACCGACAAGCCCTTCGGCGTCGACACGCTGCTGCCGGCCTCGGTCCGCCGCGGCACCAACCTGAAGGCGCCGAGCAACGGCCCGCTGCCGCAGGACCTGGTGCCCCAGTACCAGCAGTTCGCCGCCGATTTCCTGGCCCGCGAGGGCATCCCGGCGGCCGACCCCTCGCAGGTCTGGCTGGAGCCGGACGGCCCGCCGATGTTCAGCAAGGAGTATTTCGAGGCCCAGATGGAGGTGATCATCGAGGAGAAGGTGGCGGTCTACGCCAGCGGCCTCGGCAGTCCCGCCCAGTGGCTCGATCGCCTGCACGCCAATGGCACCAAGGTGATCTGCGTCGTCGGCACGGTGCGCCACGCCAGGCAGGTGGTGCCGGTCGGCATCGACGCGGTCGTGGCCCAGGGCCATGACGGCGGCGGCCACAACTCGCCCATCGGCACGCTGGCGCTGATCCCGCAGGTGGTGGACGCCGTGGGCGACCAGGTGCCCGTGCTGGGCGCGGGTGGCATTTCCGACGGTCGCGGCATCGCCGCCGCGATGATGCTGGGTGCGGCCGGCGTCTGGATCGGCTCGGCGTTCCTCGCCTCCGAGGAAGCCGGCATCCTGCCGGGCCAGAAGCAGGCCATCGTCGAGTCGTCGGAGGAAGGCACCATCGTCTCCCGCTCCGTCACCGGCAAGCCGGCGCGCATGATCCGCTCCAAGTGGACGAAGCTCTGGGAAGACAGCGAACACGAGCCCCTGACCATGCCGTTCCAGGGCCAGGTCTCCCGCCCCGCGCTGGTCGCCGCCAACCTCGCCGGTCGCGCGCAGGACGTGAACCCGGGCTTCGCCGGCCAGGGCATCGGCATGATCAAGGCGGTGCGACCCGCGGCCGAGATCATGGCCGACCTGGTCGCCGGCACCGAGGCCGTGCTGGCCGAACGCTTCCGCATGCTGGGCCAGTCGGCCTGAACCCCGAGCCAGAGGAACACACGGACATGGCAGTCGATTTCGAGGTCCAGGGCCACATCGCCATCCTGACGCTGAACCGCCCCGACGCCCGCAACGCCGTGAACGGCGCGGTCGCCAGCGGCATGGAGGCGGCGCTCGACCGCTACGAGGCCGATCCGGCGCTCTGGATCGCCATCGTGCGCGGCGCGGGCAAGGTGTTCTGCGCCGGCGCCGACCTGAAGGAGGTCTCGGCCGGCAATGGCAAGGCGCTGTCGACCCAGCGGGGCGGCTTCGCCGGCATCACGCGACGGGTACGGACCAAGCCTGTGATCGCCGCGGTGCATGGTTCGACGGTCGCCGGCGGCTGCGAGATCGCGCTGTCCTGCGACATGATCATCGCCGCTGAAAGCGCCAGTTTCGGCCTGCCGGAGGTGAAGCGCTCGCTGGTCGCGGGCGCCGGCGGGCTGTTCCGCCTGCCGCGCGCCGTCGGCATGGCCCCGGCCATGGAGATGATCCTGACCGGCGACGCCATCCCGGCGAGCCGCGCCTACGAGCTTGGCCTGGTCAACCGCGTGGTACCGGACGCCGGGCTGATGGATGCGGCGCTGGAACTGGCCGGCCGGATCATGGCCAACGCGCCGCTGGCGGTTCAGGAGAGCCGCATGGTCGCCGCCCGCGCGCTGACCGAGCCGGACGCGCCGCTCTGGGCGGCCAGCGGCGAGGCCATGCAGCGCCTGTCGAAGACCGAGGACTATGCCGAAGGTCCGCGCGCCTTCATCGAAAAGCGCATGCCGGTCTGGAAGGGTCGCTGACCGGAAAACGGGCAATCACGCCAACAAACTTCACGCATCAAGGGAAAATCCTTGTAATTCATGGATATGGATGGACCTGAAGGTCCGGATCGATTGACCATCGCTCCTTCAAGGGCTAATGACTTGATCGAGGGACATTTCGATTTCGAGGGCAAGATGAGCGACTCCAGCAACAAAAAGATCAGGTCGCGCGTGAGCCATGGCGGCACGAAGCGTCGCTGGGAAACGCCGGAACTCATCGAAAGCGAGATGGCGTCGACCCGGACCTCGTTTGTCGTGTATGGCGGCGCCGATTTCGGCGCCTACCAGACTACGGCGGCAAGCTGACCCCGATTGCTCCTCCGGCCCGGCTGCGGGTCCAGTTGGAGCACGGTGTTCCAGGATGATGTTTCGACGCGAACCCGTGCCGCTCGTCCGTAGGGACGGAGCCTTTTGGCTGCAGTCGCCACAGGGCCCGTGGCTCCGGACGAATGCCAGTTCGTTCGCGATCTGGGAATGCCTCGACTATCCGGTCACCGCGGACCGGATCGCCTGGCGCCTGGCCTCGGAATTCGAGGTCGACATCGCGGCGGCCGTGTCGGCCGTGGGTATCTGCCTGGAGGAGTTCAGCCGGCTGGACCTGATCCGGCCGGTCGACGCGCAGGACGTGAACCCTGCGCGCGACAGCTATTTCCGGCTGCTGAAACAGAACATCGCGGGCCTCCACGAGGTCGCGGACACCTTGCGGCTTGAGCATCTCGTGAACCGGACCGCCGGCATTGATCGCGAGTTGCGCGAATATCTTTGCAATATCCGTTACCTGCAGCCCGACGAATTCCAGTCATCCCGGGACCGTCGTCGCGTCGGAACCTTCCGGCCGCAGGCCTTCACCGACCATCTCGGGGATGGGTCCTACTCACCGTCGATGGCCGGACTGCAGCGGCTGGAGAACATCGAGCGCCTGGCCGAGATCGTGTTCCGGGAAGATATCCCGGGCGACTTTCTCGAGGCCGGCACCTGCCGCGGCGGCTGCGGCATGCTGATGCGCGCGCTGCAGGTCCAGTTCGGCCAGGCACATCGCCGGGTCTGGCTGGCCGACAGCTTCGACGGCCTGCCTGTCTCGTCGGCCGGGCCTGACGTCGATTCCCGGCTGGATATGTCCAGGGATGTCTACCCGGAACTCGCCGCGGGCGTGGACCTGGTGCTCGACAATTTCCGCGACTACGACCTGCTGGACGAGAACGTGATCATGCTGGAGGGACTCTTCGCGGATACCCTGCCCGAGGTCGATACCGGCCCGCTCGCGATCCTGCGCCTTGATGCCGACCTCTATGGATCGACCATGGACGTGCTGGAGAACCTGTACGACAAGGTTGTTCCCGGCGGATTCGTCATCATCGACGACTATGCCGCCCTCGCTGTCTGCGCCCGGGCCGTCGACGAATTCCGCGCACGCCGCGGGATTTCCGCTCCACTCCGGCAGATCGACCAGCACGCTGTCTGGTGGCGCACGACGGCATGACCGCGCTTCGCCCCCTTGTCCTGCACCTGTCCGGCATCAACAGCCGGGGCGAGGACACGGGCCAACTCCATCACCGGGTCACGAACCAGGCCGGAATCTTCGCCGACGATCCGGCGATCGAGGTCCAGGCCCTGTCCTGGTGGCACGAGGATGCGATCGCTCGCGCCTGCGCTGCCAGCCTGCTGGTCCTGCACCCGGGGCCGTTCGCACAGTTCGAGGGGCTGCTGCGTTCACGCCGTCGCCTCGGTCGCCCCGGCATCTACGAGATCGCCGACGACTATGTTGCGGACACGCCCTGGCTGAAGGTCCCGCGACGCGGTCAGGTGCACCTGCAGAACCACTGGTATCTCGCCCACCTCTCCGACGGGGTGCAGTTTTCCAGCCCCGGCCTTGAACGTCGCCACGCCATCCTGTCGGACCGCCGCGCGGTGATTCCCAACGCGGTCGCGTTTCCCGAGGCAACGCGGCCCCGGCCGGAGGGCCTGCGCATCGGCTGGGCCGGGACGACATCCCACCGCGCCGACCTGGAACGGATCGCGCCCGCCCTCGCCGGTTTCGTCAGTGACCATGCGGACGTCCGTCTCTGCCTCAAGGGCAATCCCGACATGCTGGCGGATGTGTTCGCCGGCGTTCCGTCGGAGCGGCTGGAGATCGAACCCTTCGGCGACTATGACGGCTATCGCCGGTTTCTCGAGGGCCTTCATGTCGGTATCGCGCCACTCGGACCCTCAAGCTTCAACGGCGGCCGGAGCGACATCAAGCTGGCGGAGTATGCCGCCGCCGGCGCCGTTCCGCTGGCCGAGGACGCACCGGCCTACCGGCCCCATGCCGGCATCGTCCCGCTGTTCCGGGATCCCAGCGAACTGCGGGCGCACCTCGAGCGGCTGCGGCAGGATCCGGCCGCACGCGCCAAGGCGGCACAACAGGCCTTCACGGCCTTTTCCGCGATCCGCAGCCCGGAAGCCGTCCGGAAGGTCACGAAGGACTGGTACAGGACGTTCGCGCCGGGCGCCCCCGGGCCGATACCTGCCAGTGACCCCGGTGCGCTCGCACGGCAGAAATCGCTGCAGCAGGCTCTGAAGATGCTCCGGAACGGGGAAAGTGCGGCCGCACGATCGATCTGCGAACGGCTGCTCGCCGACCGGCCCGGCTACGCCCAGGCCAGGTTCGCCCTGGTCGAGGCCCAGGCCAGGTCCGGGGACACCGATGCGGCGCTGGAGACCGGCCTTACCCTGCTGGACTGCGTGGCGCATGGCGACCTCTACCGAACCATGCGCATCCGCCACCGCCCGGACGAGGCCGACACCCTGCTGGCCGGCTTCCAGTCGCCGTGGCAGGCGCTGCTGGCGACACCGCGCGGGCGCATGCCGGGTCCGGAGCTGTTGCGGCGCAGGCTGTGCGCCAACCCCTGGGACTGGTTCGCGCTCAACTTCCGGATTCGCGAGACCGAACCGGCATCCGCCGAGGCCGCGACCCTTCGGGCGCGAATCGCATTGTCGACGCCGGAACAGGACTGTCGCCCGGCAGTCGGGGCCGGCGGTTTGCACGATCCGGCCGGAATGCCATGATGACATCAGCCCGGCGTGGCGGGCAGAAAGGCACCCCGATGCACGACAGTGACAGCATTCCGGTCGACGCACGCACCGGCGTCCGCGGGATCCCGGAGCACCTCTACATCGAGGTCGCGGCGGCCTGCGACATGGACTGCCCGATGTGCGTGACGATGGATCACCGTTTCGGGCGTCGCAAGCTGCTGAGCACGGAGGACATCTGTTCCGGGCTCATCGAGCCGGCTGCGCGCGCGGGCGTGAAGCTGCTGGTGATCAGCGGCGGGGAGCCGACACTGCGCAAGGACTTGCCCAGGATTCTCGACGCCGGAATCGCGAACGGCATGAAGGTCTGGCTGGCCAGCAACATGCTGAACATCCGGGAACTCCGCCTGCGCGGACTGGTCGACCAGCTGCGCGGCAACGGGTCGATCGCGGTGTCCTTCGACAGCCACATCGCCGCCGAGATGAACGCCATGCGCGGCGGCAATGTCTTCGACAAGGTCGTCGCGAATTCCCGCAGGCTGGTGGCAATGGCCAGCGACGCAAGCCCGCGGCTGCGGACCGCGGCCGTCATCATCGTCCAGCCCGAGAACATCCACTCGGTCATGACGACCGTCGACTATCTGCTGGAAGACATCGGCTTTCCGATGGTCGCGGTCTACATGCGGCATGACTATCACTACGTCACCGTCGACAATGCCGCCAGCCAGACCCGCGCCGACTGGGTGCGCGAGAACCGGCGGGAACTGATCGCCCTGGGCCTGCGGCTGTTTGCCCGGGCCGGCCGCGACAGGCGGGTCAATACGCGCGGCACCCTGCACGACTGGGTCAACTTCATCGAGGACCCGCAGCGGATCGAGCGCAAATGCCAGGCCAGCAATCACATGTTCTTCAATTCGGAGGGCAAGTTGCGAAGCTGCATGTTCGGAACGGACGTCGGCGACGTCCGCCGCGACAGCTTCGAGACCCTGCTGCATGGCGAGGCCACCGCGGCACGGCATCGCCTCACCGACACCTGCAGGATCTGCCTGCTCTCCTGCAATTGAGGCGAGAATGACCGATCTCGACCAGTCCACGCGGATCAGCCGCGCCCCGGCCATGATCGATGCCGATGACGGTGACGAGGTCCTGATGCTTGACCCGGATACGGGGCGCCATATCCGGCTGAACCCCGTTGCCGCGGAGATCTGGCACCTCGCCGCCGCGCCGCTGACGATTGCCGAGGTGATCGCGGCACTGCTCGAGATGTTCGACGTCGAAGCGGAGGTCTGCGAGCGCGAGGTCTTCGCCTTCGTCCGGGCCGCCTGGGATGCCGGGGCCATCGTCGTGGTGGACGATACGCGGTGAGCGCGCTCGGCGCTGTCTGGGACCGGACAGGCCACGACCTGGCCGCATGTACCTGCAGCCACCTGCTCGACCTGCAATCGCATCTCGGCCCCGATGGTCGCGACCTGGTCGACGGCGGAGCGTGTTCCGTCGGCCGGCTGTCCTGGCACCTGCTGCCCGAGGACGACTTCGACCACCAGCCCTGGCACGATCCCGAAAGCGGCCTGCTGCTTGTCGCCGACGTGCAGCTCGACGATCCCGGTGCCGTGGCCGGCCGGCTCGGGCTCGGACCGGCGGGGGCGATCTCCGATTCCCGCCTGGTCTTCGAGGCCTGGCGTCAGTCCGGGCCGGACTGCCTGGACTACCTCTCCGGACGGTTCGCCATCATCGCCTGGGAGCCACGGATTCCACGCCTGGTGGTGGTGCGCGACCACCTGGGGCTGTCCCCCCTGTTTGTCCGGCACCTGCCGGACATGACGCTGGTCGCAAGCCTGCCGCAGGCTCTGGCACGCGTTCCCGGATTGCCGCCGGCCGGCCTGGATGGCACCGCCCTGGTCGATCGCCTCGCGCTGGTCACGGGATCGCCCGGCCAGACCCTGTTCGCCGGGGTCGAGCGCATCCTGCAGGGCCACTTCGCGATCATCACGGCCGACGGCATGCGGCAGCAGCGCTGGTGGCGCCCCGAGGACCTCTCCCCGCTTCGCCTGCGCCGCGGCCGCGACTATGCCGACCTCGCCCGCGAGACGTTCCGCCAGGCCGTTGCCAGCGCGATGCGGTCGCGGCGCCCGGTCGCCACGCATCTCAGCGCGGGCCTGGATTCCGGCGGGATCAGCGCCATCGCGGCGGAGTTGCTGCGCGGAACCGGCGGGCGATTGACGGCCTTCACCGCCGTCCCGGCCGCAGCGAGCCTGCTGGTCGCTCCGACCGGGCGCCTGGCCAACGAGCGCGACGCGGCGGCTGCGACCGCACGACATGTGGGCCTGATCGACCAGGTTGCCACAAGCGGCAGCGGACGCGACCTGATGGCCGACATGGACGCCTGGGCAGAGGCGTGCGGCGAGCCGTTCCTGAATCCGACCAATCTCGGCTGGATCCTCGCCATCGGCGAGGCCGCCCGGGGCCGGGGCTTCGGCGTGATGCTGACCGGCGCCCTCGGCAACATGCTGCTGACCGCCGACGGCTGGATCAGGCTGGCCGAATATGCCCGTGCCGGACGCCCGTTCGCATGGGCAGCCGCCGCGCTGCCCGCGATCGCCATCGGCCAGGCGCGGCTGCGGCCGCTGGTCCGGGAGTACCTGGTGAACTGGGTCGTCGCCAACAGGCCCGGCTGGCGCGACACCCGGGTCTGGAACCGGCTTCGCCGCCACGTTCCGCCCGAGCAGATCTTCTGGAACGGCCTGGATCGCGAGGTCGCACGCAACGCCGGGATCGAGGCGAAGCTGCTGCGGACATGGGATCACATCGGCAGCGGCCGGTCCGCGGACGCGACAGCGATGCGGATCTATTCCCTGTCGCTCACCGACCCCGGCCTGATGTCGAAAGGCATTCTGGCCCTGACCGGCGTCGACCACCGCGATCCGATGGCCGACCGGCGCCTGGCCGAACTCTGCTTCCGGATCCCGATCAGCCAGTATCTCAGGCGCGGACAGCCCCGGTCCCTTGCCCGCCGGGTTCTTGCCGACCTGCTGCCCCGGGAGGTCCTGGACGGCCGGGCGCGCGGTCAGCAGGCAAGCGACTGGCCGCTACAGGTGCGGGCGGCGCTGCCGCGCCTCCGGGACGAAATCGAATCCCTGTCGGCAACGCCCGCCATCGCGCCGCTGCTCGACGCCACCCGGTTCACCGACCTGCTTGATCGTGCCGAGCATGCGGACATGGCGGAGCTGCGCCGGATATCCGGCCCGTTGCAGAACGGCCTGCTGCGCAACATCTTTGCCGCGCGCTTCGCCCGTCGTGCGTTGGGCGGGAACTCCTGACCCGAACGGAAAAGGGCGCGGGATCGGCTCCCGCGCCCCTCCGATCAGGATTGCCGGTGGCTCAGCGCGTCGGAACCGGCGCGTCGCCGCGATAGTCGTAGAAGCCGCGGTCGGTCTTGCGACCCAGCCAGCCGGCCTCGACATACTTCACCAGCAGCGGGCAGGGCCGGTACTTGGAATCGGCCAGGCCGTCATAGAGCACCTGCATCACGGCCAGGCAGGTATCCAGGCCGATGAAGTCCGCCAGTTGCAGCGGGCCCATCGGGTGGTTGGCGCCCAGCCGCATCGCCGTGTCGATCGCGTCGACGGAGCCGACACCCTCGTACAGGGTATAGACCGCCTCGTTGATCATCGGCAGCAGGATGCGGTTGACGATGAAGGCCGGGAAATCCTCGGCCGCCGTCGGCGTCTTGCCCAGCCGCACCACGACCTCGCGCACCGCGCTGAAGGTGGCGTCGTCGGTGGCGATGCCGCGGATCAGCTCGACGAGCTTCATCATCGGCACCGGGTTCATGAAATGCATGCCCATGAACCGCTCGGGCCGGTTGGTCACCGCCGCCAGGCGGGTGATCGAGATCGACGAGGTATTGGACGCGATCAGGGTGTGTTCAGCCAGATGCTCGTTGAGCGTCTGGAAGATCTTCTTCTTGGTCGCCTCTTCCTCGGTCGCGGCCTCGATCACGAGGTCGACATTCGCCGTTTCGGCCAGCGAGACGGTGGTGCGGATCCGCTTCAGCGCACCTTCGTGGTCCGCCTCCGAGATCAGGTTGCGCGCCACCTGGCGCATCATGTTGCCGTCGATGGTCTGCAGCGCCAGGTCGAGACGATCCTGGCTCAGATCGTTGAGGACAACGTCATAGCCGGCAAGGGCACAGACATGGGCGATACCATTGCCCATCTGGCCCGCACCGATCACGCTGACAGTACGGATATCGTAGGACTCGCTCATCCGGCCGGCTTCCATCTGCTGGGTGGCGTCGGTGGTCGCCCTGGCGGCCCTAGAGGGCCGCTTCGAGCTCGGGCACCGCCTGGAACAGATCCGCCACGAGGCCATAGTCGGCCACCTGGAAGATCGGCGCTTCCTCATCCTTGTTTATTGCGACGATCACCTTGGAGTCCTTCATGCCAGCAAGATGCTGGATGGCCCCCGAGATACCGACGGCGATGTAGAGTTCCGGCGCGACGACCTTGCCGGTCTGGCCGACCTGCATGTCGTTCGGCACGAAGCCCGCATCCACGGCGGCGCGGCTGGCACCGACGGCGGCGTTCAGCTTGTCCGCGACCTTGTAGAGCAGTTCGAAGTTGTCGCCGTTCTGCATGCCGCGACCACCGGAGATGATGATGCGCGCGGACTGCAGTTCCGGGCGGTCCGACTTCGACAGCGACTCGCCGACGAAGGACGAGAGGCCCGGATCGTCGGTGGTCGAGGCGGTGACGACGGCGGCCGAGCCACCCTCGGTCTCGGCCTTGGCGAAAGCCGTGCCGCGCACGGTGATCACCTTGGTCGCGTCCGAGGACTGGACGGTGGCCAGCGCGTTGCCGGCATAGATCGGGCGCACGAACGTATCGGCGGAGACCACCTCGACGATCTCGGAGACCTGCTGCACGTCCAGCAGGGCCGCGACGCGGGGCATGACGTTCTTCGAGGCGCTGGTGGCGGAGCCGACGATGGCGCTGTAGTCACCGGCGAGCGAGACGATCAGGGCGGCCAGCGGCTCGGCCAGCGCGCGCTCGTAGTGCGGCGCGTCGGCATGCAGCACCCTGGTCACGCCCTTGACCTTCGCGGCCGCCTCGGCGACGGCGCCGGCACCCGCGCCGGCAACCAGCACGTCCACGTTGCCGCCCAGCTGGCCGGCGGCGGTGATGGCCGACAGCGTGGCCGGATTCAGTTCGGCGTTGTTGTGATCGGCGAGAACCAGGACACCCATCAGATCACCCCCGCTTCATTGCGCAGCTTGTCGACCAGCTGCGCGACATCCTGCACCTTGATGCCGCCCTTGCGCTTCGGCGGCTCGGTCACCTTCAGGGTCTTCAGGCGCGGCGCGATGTCCACGCCCAGTTCCGCCGGCTCCTTCACATCGATCGGCTTCTTCTTCGCCTTCATGATGTTGGGCAGGCTGGCATAGCGCGGCTCGTTCAGCCGCAGGTCGGTGGTGACGATCATCGGCAGCGTCAGCTTCACCGTCATCAGGCCGCCATCGACCTCGCGCGTCACCTCGGCGGCGCCGTCGGCGATCTTCACCTCGGAGGCGAAGGTGCCCTGGCTCCAGCCCAGCAGCGCGGCGAGCATCTGGCCGGTCTGGTTGGAATCGTCGTCGATCGCCTGCTTGCCCAGGATCACCAGGTCAGGCTTCTCCGCCTCGCAGACAGCCTTCAGCAGCTTGGCCACGGCCAGTGGCTGCACCTCGTCATCGGACTTCACCAGGATGCCGCGGTCGGCACCCATGGCCAGCGCGGTCCGGATTGTCTCCTGCGCCTGCTGCACGCCGATGGAGACGGCCACGACCTCGGTCGCGGTCCCCGCCTCCTTCAGCCGAACGGCTTCCTCGACGGCGATCTCGTCGAAGGGATTCATGGACATCTTGACATTCGCGAGATCGACGCCGGTCTGGTCAGCCTTGACCCGGACCTTGACGTTGTAATCGACCACGCGCTTGACGGCGACGAGTACCTTCATCTACCCGACTTCCCCAGGATACGTCGTAGAGCCAAGCCGGTCGCGGCACCTCGGGAACAAGGGCGGACCGAAGCGAAAAGACCACCCGCGAGCCGGTGGCCCGGGATGGTGCGGCGCACAATAGTAAGGCATAGACAGCCTGTCAACGAAGCGTCACACGCCGGCGCCAAGGAAATTGCGGCCCCAGCACACTGGATTCTGGCGCATTTTTCAGCACCGCGGCGATGCCCACTCCATGTGCATAGCAGGCGTGCATCCGGGCTCCAAGGTGCGTCAGCATTGTTCACCTATTCGGGCAACACGATGCTTGCCAAAGCCCGGCGCTGGCGACATATTCCCCGGGCCGCCGTCAGTTGTGGGGGTGTGCCGGGGGGCGGTCTGGACCGGGATTGAGGATGGCCGAAGCGGGGCCATCCAAGGCGAAGTGTCCCCTAGTCAAATCGACGTGCGGTTGTCCGGACCATGAAGGTTCCAGCCTCCCACCGTCGATCGCGCAGCCCGGCCCTTCCACACTGCTAGACTTATTGGACGATGGAGATCGCATGTCGCGACAGACTGGGACGCCCCGCGCCTACGGCCTGCCGCCCAAGCAGGGCCTGTATGATCCCGCACTGGAGAAGGATGCCTGCGGCATCGGCTTCGTCGTGGATATCAAGGGCCGAAAATCGCATGACATTGTCGCGCAGGGCCTGCAGATCCTGATCAACCTGACTCACCGCGGCGCGGTGGGCGCGGACCCGCTCGAGGGCGACGGCGCCGGTATCCTGGTGCAGATCCCCGACGGCTTCTTCCGCGAGGTCTGTGGCTTCTCCCTGCCCGACGTCGGTCATTACGGCGTCTTCAACGTCTTCCTGCCGAAGGACGCGGCACTGCGCGCCGACTGCGAGCAGCGGCTCGAGGCCGCGGTCGCCGCCGAGGGCCAGACCGTGCTCGGCTGGCGTGACGTGCCCGTCGAGCGCGCCGGCATCGGCGCGGTTGTCCTGAAGGTCGAGCCGGTGATCCGCCAGCTCTTCATTGGCCGTTCCGCCGTGCTGGCCGACCAGGACGCCTTCGAACGCACGCTCTATGTCATCCGCAAGTCGGTGGCGAATGCCGTCCGCGGCATCGACCATGAGGAAGCGGGCATGTTCTACGTGACGACCGGCTCCAGCCGCGTCGTCTGCTACAAGGGCATGCTGCTGGCCGAGCAGATCGGGACCTATTTCAAGGACCTGACCGACCCGCGCTTCATCTCGGCGCTGGCGCTGGTCCACCAGCGGTTCTCGACCAACACCTTCCCGTCCTGGGCACTGGCGCATCCGTTCCGCATGATCTGCCACAACGGCGAGATCAACACGGTCCGGGGCAACAACAACTGGATGACGGCGCGCGCGGGCGCGCTGAAGTCCGAGGTCCTGGGCGACGACCTCAGGAAGCTGATGCCGCTGATCCCGGAGGGCCAGTCGGACTCGGCGTCGTTCGACAACGCGCTGGAGCTGCTGGTCAACGGCGGCTACTCGCTCAGCCACGCCATGATGATGATGATCCCCGAGGCGTGGGACAACAACCCGCTGATGGACGAGGGCCGGCGCGCCTTCTACGAGTACCACGCCGCGCTGATGGAGCCGTGGGACGGCCCGGCCGCCGTGGCCTTCACCGACGGTCGCCAGATCGGCGCGACGCTGGACCGCAACGGCCTGCGGCCCGCGCGCTACATCGTCACCGACGACGACCGCGTGATCCTGGCCTCCGAGGCCGGTACCCTGCCGGTGCCGGAAGACCGCATCCGTCACAAGTGGCGGCTGCAGCCGGGCAAGATGCTGCTGATCGACACAGAGGAAGGCCGCATCATCGCCGACGACGAGATCAAGGCGCAGCTCGCCGGATCGAAGCCGTTCGCCCGCTGGGTCGCCGAGAGCCAGATCCGCATCACCGACCTGCCCGGCGCCCTGCCGCCGATGCGGCCGAACCATTCCACCATGCTCGACCTGCAGCAGGTGTTCGGCTACACGCAGGAAGACGTGCGCACGCTGATGCAGCCGATGGCCGAGACCGGCGAGGAAGCCATCGGCTCCATGGGCAACGACGTGCCGATCCCGGCGCTGTCGGAGAAGCCGAAGCCGCTCTACAACTACTTCAAGCAGCTGTTCGCACAGGTCACCAACCCGCCGATCGACCCGATCCGCGAGGAGCTGGTGATGTCGCTGCTGTCCTTCATCGGACCGCGGCCGAACCTGCTGGGCCTTGGGCGCAGCCAGTTCCTCCGTCTCGAGGTGGCGCAGCCGATCCTGACCAACGAGGACCTGGAGCGCATCCGCCACATCGAGGATGTGCCGGACAACGATTTCCACGCCCAGACGCTGGACATCACCTACCCGGCGGCCGACGGGCCTGACGGCATGAAGGCGCGACTCGACGCCTTGCAGGCGGAGGCGGAAGCCTGCGTGCTGCGCGGCGAGAACATCATCATCCTGTCCGACCGCGCCGTCGACATGGACCGCGTGCCGATCCCCGCCGTGCTGGCGACATCGGCCGTGCACCATCACCTGGTCCGCAAGGGCCTCCGGACCTCGGTCGGCCTGGTGGTGGAGACCGGCGAGGCGCGCGAGGTGCATCACTTCTGCGTCCTGGCGGGCTACGGCGCCGAGGCCATCAATCCCTGGCTCGCCTTCGAGACCCTGTCGGCCATGAAGCCCGGCATCACGGCCGAGGACGAGAAGAAGGTCCACTACAACTACATCAAGGCCATCGGGAAGGGCATCCGCAAGGTCATGTCCAAGATGGGCATCTCGACCTACCAGTCCTATTGCGGCGCCCAGATCTTCGATGCCGTCGGCCTGGCCAGCGGGTTCGTGGCCGAATACTTCCCCGGCACCAACACGCGGATCGAGGGCGTCGGCCTGGAGGTGATCGCCAGGGAAACGGTCGATCGTCACTACCAGGCCTATTCCGATGCACAGGTCCTGCGGGACGCGCTGGATGTCGGCGGCGACTATGCCTTCCGCATCCGCGGCGACGCGCATGTCTGGACGCCGGAGACGGTCAGCCTGCTGCAGCATGCGGTCCGTGGCGACGGCTACGAGCGCTACAAGGCGTTCGCCAGGACCGTCAACGACCAGTCGAAGGCGCTGCTGACGCCGCGCGGCCTGTTCGAGATCCGCATGTCCGACAACCCGGTGCCGATCGAGGAGGTCCAGCCGGCCGCCGAGATCGTCAAGCGGTTCGCCACCGGCGCCATGTCCTTCGGCTCGATCAGCCGCGAGGCGCACACGACGCTGGCCATCGCCATGAACCGGATCGGCGGCAAGTCGAACACCGGCGAGGGCGGCGAGGAGCCGGACCGCTTCGTGCCGAAGGCAAACGGCGACCTGGAGCGGTCGGCGATCAAGCAGGTGGCGTCCGGCCGCTTCGGCGTGACGGCGGAATACCTCGTCAACTCCGACATGATGCAGATCAAGATGGCCCAGGGCGCCAAGCCCGGCGAGGGCGGCCAGCTGCCCGGCCACAAGGTCGACAAGGTCATCGCCAGGGTCCGGCACTCGACGCCGGGCGTGGGCCTGATCTCGCCGCCGCCGCATCATGACATTTACTCGATCGAGGATCTGGCCCAGCTCATCTACGACCTGAAGAACGTGAACCCGGACGGCGACGTCTCGGTGAAGCTGGTCTCCGAGGTCGGCGTCGGTGTCGTTGCCGCCGGCGTGTCGAAGGCCAAGGCCGACCACGTGACCATCTCCGGCTACGAGGGCGGCACCGGCGCGAGCCCGCTGACCTCGATCAAGCATGCCGGCAGCCCGTGGGAGATCGGCCTGGCCGAGACCCAGCAGGCCCTGGTGCTGAACCGCCTGCGCGGCCGCATCGCGGTGCAGGTCGACGGCGGCCTGCGCACGGGCCGCGACGTCATCATCGGTGCCCTGCTGGGTGCCGACGAGTTCGGCTTCGCCACCGCGCCGCTGATCGCCGCCGGCTGCATCATGATGCGCAAGTGCCACCTGAACACCTGCCCCGTGGGCGTGGCGACGCAGGATCCGGCACTGCGGGCCAAGTTCACCGGCACGCCCGAGCACGTCATCAACTACTTCTTCTTCGTCGCCGAGGAAGTGCGCGAGCTGATGGCGGCCATGGGTGTCCGGCATCTCGACGAACTGGTCGGCCGGGTGGACCTGCTCGACAAGCGCAAGGCCGTGGCACACTGGAAGGCACAGGGCCTCGACTTCGGCCGGCTGTTCCATCGCCCCGACGTCGGCTCCGAGGTGGCGATCCGCAATTCCGAACGCCAGGAACACGACATCTGGAACATCCTTGACCGCAAGCTGATCGAGCAGGCGAAGCCGGCGCTGGAGAACCGCACCCCGGTGCAGATCGAGATGCCGATCCGCAACGCCAACCGCACCACCGGCGCCATGCTGTCGGGCCAGGTGGCGAAGCGCTACGGCCATGCCGGCCTGCCCGAGGACACCATCTCGGTGAAGTTCACCGGCACCGCGGGACAGAGCTTCGGCACCTTCCTCGCGGCCGGCGTCAGCTTCGAGCTGTGTGGCGATGCCAACGACTATGTCGGCAAGGGCCTGTCGGGCGGTCGCATCGCGATCTACCCGCATCCGGACAGCCACATCGAGCCGGAGGCGAGCATCATCGTCGGCAACACGGTGCTGTACGGCGCCATCAGCGGCGAGGTGTACTTCCGTGGCGTGGCCGGCGAACGCTTCTGCGTCCGCAATTCCGGCGCCAGCGCCGTGGTCGAGGGCGTGGGGGACCACGGCTGCGAGTACATGACCGGCGGCACGGTGCTGGTGATCGGCCCGACCGGGCGCAATTTCGCGGCCGGCATGTCGGGCGGCATCGCCTACGTGCTGGACGAGGCCGGCGACTTCGAGCGGCGCTGCAACACGCAGATGGTCGAGCTCGGCACCGTCGATCCCGCCGATCTCACGCCGGAGGGCGTCAGCGTCAGCGACGACCACCTGCGCTATGACGCCAGCCGCATCCGCATGCTGCTGGAGCGCCACGCGCACTACACCAACAGCCGCCGGGCGAAGGCGCTGCTCGCCGATTTCGAGGGCACGCTGAAGAAGATCGTCAAGGTGACGCCGTTCGACTACCGGCGCGCACTGACGGAGCTGCGGGCGGAACGCGAGGCTGCGCCGACGATGGCCGCCGTCGGAGGGGACGACTGATGGGCAAGATCACCGGCTTCATGGAGGTCGAGCGCAAGACCCCGACCTATCGTCCGGTCGAGGAGCGCCTGAAGCACTACCGCGAGTTCACGGTCCCGCTGAGCGAGCCGGAAGTCCGCGCGCAGGGTTCCCGCTGCATGGACTGCGGCATCCCCTATTGCCACCAGGGCTGCCCGATCAACAACATCATCCCGGACTGGAACGACCTCGTCTACAACGGCAAGTGGCGCGAGGCGTCGTCGGTCCTGCACTCGACGAACAACTTCCCGGAGTTCACCGGCCGCGTCTGCCCCGCCCCGTGCGAGGCGGCCTGCACGCTGAACATCGACGAAAACCCGGTGGCCATCAAGACCATCGAGTGCGCCATTGTCGACCGGGCCTTCGCCGAGGGCTGGATCGAGCCGCAGATCCCCGCGCACCGTACCGGCAAGACCGTGGCGGTCGTGGGCTCCGGTCCCTCGGGCCTGGCCTGCGCCCAGCAGCTGGCCCGCGCCGGCCACCGCGTGCATGTCTACGAGAAGCACTCGAAGATGGGTGGCCTGCTGCGCTACGGCATCCCCGACTTCAAGATGGAGAAGCACCTGATCGACCGGCGCCTCTCCCAGATGCAGACCGAGGGCGTGACCTTCTTCGGCGGCATCCACGTGGGCGTCGACATGCCGGTGCAGGAGCTGCTGGACCGCTATGACGCCGTGGTGCTGGCCGGCGGATCCGAGGCCCCCCGCGACCTGCCCGTGCCGGGCCGGGAGCTGGACGGCGTACACTTCGCCATGGACTTCCTGCCGCAGCAGAACCGCCGCGTCGGCGGCGAGGCGCTGCAGGTGAAGCGCGAGATCCTGGCCACCGGCAAGGACGTCGTGGTCATCGGCGGCGGCGACACCGGCTCGGACTGCATCGGCACCAGCTTCCGCCAGGGCGCGAAGTCGGTCACCCAGCTCGAGATCATGCCGGCCCCGCCGGTGAAGGAGAACAAGGCGCTGACCTGGCCGGACTGGCCGCTGAAGATGCGCACGTCCTCCAGCCAGGAAGAGGGCGCGACCCGCGATTTCGCGGTCGTGACCACGGCGATCACCGGCCGCAACGGCCACGTCACCGCCATCGAGTGCGCGCGCTGCGAGGGGCCGGACAAGGGCTTCGCCCGCATCCCCGGCACGGAGTTCGAGCTGAAGGCCGACCTGGTGCTGCTGGCCATGGGCTTCCTCGGCCCGGTCAAGGACGGCATGCTGAGCCAGCTCGGCGTGAAGATGGACCCGCGCGGCAACGTGGCGGCCGATACCGAGGGCTATGCCTCGTCGGTCGACAAGGTCTTTGCCTGCGGTGACATGCGCCGTGGCCAGAGCCTGGTGGTCTGGGCGATCCGCGAGGGCCGCCAGGCCGCCCGCGCCGTCGACCAGTACCTGATGGGCGAGACGCTGCTGCCGCGCTGAGCGCCGGACCGGTCAGCACGCGACAGGACAGGGAGGGGCGGATGACGGTCGACGACATCATCCGCGCCCTCGACCTGCAACCGCATCCCGAAGGCGGCTATTTCGCCGAGACCTGGCGCGCTGCCGAAAGCAGTGCCGACCTGCCCGCCCGCTATGACGGGCCGCGCAGCCACGGCACCGCGATCCACTACCTGCTGACGCCGGACAGCTTTTCCGGCATGCACCGGGTGGCCTCCGACGAGATCTTTCACTTCTACCTCGGCGACCCGGTCGAGCAGCTGTGGCTGCTGCCCGACGGCAGCCACCGTGTCGTCCGCATCGGCACCGACCTCAAGGCCGGCGAGCGACCGCAGGTGATCGTCCCGCACGGCACCTGGCAGGGCGCGCGGCTGGTCCCCGGCGGACGCTTCGCGCTGCTGGGCTGCACCGTCTCGCCGGGCTTCGACTTCGCCGATTTCCTGATGGGCGACCGCGACGGGCTGATCGACGGCTGGCCAGCGGCGGCGGAGATGATCACCGCGCTGACGCGATAGCCGGAATACCAGGTTGCCCGGACACCAAGGGTGGCCATGGCCATCCAGGTACATGCTGCCAGCGCGGGTCGCCTCAGCTCAGCTGGTCGATCTGCGCCACGGAGAGGTTGCCCGGCACGATGGTGACCGGCAGGCGCAGCGAGCCGGCCAGTTCGCCGGCGAAGGCACGCACCAGCGGCCCGGGGTCGGAGGCGCCGGCGGCGGCACCCAGCACCAGCACGCGGATGGAATCGTCCTCCGCGATCTGTTGCGCCACCTCCTCGCGGATATTGCCCTCGCGGATGACGAACTGCGGCATCAGGCCGGTGTCGCGCTGCACCTGGGCGGCGAGATCGGACAGCAGTGCCTCGGCCTCCTGCCGCGCCTCCTCGCGCATCAGCTCGGCGACGCCCATCCAGTGCTGGAAGTCCGGCGGCTCGGTGACGCGCAGCAGCACCACGCCGCCATCGTCCATGGAGCGGGCGCGGCGCGCGGCGAAACGCAGTGCCAGGCGACACTCGGGCGTGTCGTCGACCACCACAAGAAAGTTCCGCGGCTTGCGCTCGTCGGCGTCGTCGCTCATCCAGGCTGATCCCGGCCGTTGATCCAGAACCCCGAGTGTGGCGGGGCGGGGCCGGCTATTTCAACAGAATGTTGGAGATCTCGCGCAGCTTGGTCCGGGCGCGCATCAGGTAGAAGCCCTGGCTGGCCAGGTGGCTGGGGAAGATCAGCCCGTCCGGCGAGCCGTTCAGCACCACGAGCGGGTCCAGCCCCGCGGTCTGGCGCAGCACCGCCAACATCTCGGTCCAGGGCAGCGCCAGGTTGCGTTCGGCCAGCACGTTGTCGAAGTCCCGGCCAAGGTCGCGCAGGATCAGGTAGTAGGCGTAGGACTGGCCCTTGATGCGGTAGAACTCGTCATCGACCTTGAAGTCGACCCGCCAGCGGCCGGCATGTTCCCTGACATGGTCGTCGATGGCCTGGCTGGAGGCACCGAGGTCGTTGGCGATCCGGTCGATGGCGACCAGCAGGTTGTCGACGCGGCGGTCGAAGATGGCGGACCCGGCGGCCAGGCGGGCGTTGTACTCGACCAGGTTGCGCCGCGCGGCGAGGAACTCGGACTCGGCGGAGGCCACCGGCCAGATCGACACCGACGGGTCCCAGGTCCAGCGCGTGCCCGACACCTTCAGCCCGCCCGAGGCCCGTTGCAGGTTGTCGTCGGCGGCGGAGGAGCCGCGGACCCGGCCGATCTGGTCGGCCAGCTCGATGGAGAAGCGGCTCATGGCCGAGATCATGCCGAGCTGGAAGTTCGGCATGTTGTCCATCGCCGCCGAGGGCACGAACCACGGGTCGTTCGGCGTCCAGCGATGGGTCTCCACCTCGCGCCAGATCAGCGCGGCCATGGTGGCGACGACATGGGAGCCGCCCTCGGGCACGTCGGACGGCTCGGCCCGGTAGTCGAGATCGTCGTCGATGACGTGGATCATCAGCACGCCAACCGGGTAGTATAGCGCGGCGAAGATCACGATGGCGATGGCCAGCGGCCGCCAGCCGCCGCGCAGCACGCGGCCGACACGGAAGCCGCTGCCGATGCGCCTCACCGGCCGCTCGACCACGCGGTCGCGGTCCTCGGTGCCGAGTTCGACCATGTGCTTGCCCTCCGCGATCGCCGGTCTCTGGTCAGGTCTGCTCCAGCCCGCGCCCCCACCCGGCCGCCCTGCCAAGTATCCTGGACGGGTGGCCGGGTGGGGGCGCGGGCCGGCAAGGCCGGTCAGACCGCAACCGTCCGCACACTACCAGACCCCGCACCACTTGGGGCGGCGGGCTCAGCTCCGCAAGAAGCCGACGATGTCCTTGACCTGGTCCAGGACCGGCGCCGCCAGCGCGGACGCGCGCGCCGCGCCGTCGGCCAGCACCGCGTCGACATGGTCGGGTGCCGCCGTCAGCCGGCGCATCTCGTCGGCGATGGGCGACAGCTTTGCCACCGCCAGGTCGGCGAGCTGCGTCTTGAAGGCCGAGAACTGCGCGCCGGCGAACTGCGCCACCGCCTCGGCCTTGGTGATGTCGGACAGCGCGGCATAGATGCCCAGCAGGTTGTCGGCCTCCGGCCGGCCAGCCAGCCCCTCGACACTGTCGGGCAGCGGCTCCGGGTCGGTCTTGGCGCGGCGGATCTTGGTCGCGATGGTGTCGGCGTCGTCGGTGATGTTGATGCGCGAATTGTCCGACGGGTCGGACTTCGACATCTTCGAGGCACCGTCGCGCAGGCTCATGACGCGGGTCGCGGCACCGAGAATCAGCGGCTCGGTGACCGGGAAGAACTCCTGGCCGAAGTCATGGTTGAACTTGATCGCGATGTCGCGGCAGAGCTCGAGATGCTGCTTCTGGTCCTCGCCCACCGGCACGTGCGTCGCCTTGTAGGCCAGGATGTCGGCGGCCATCAGGTTCGGGTAGACGAACAGGCCGACCGAGGCGTTCTCGCGCTGCTTGCCCGCCTTCTCCTTGAACTGCGTCATGCGGTTCAGCCAGCCCATGCGGGCGACGCAGTTGAAGATCCAGGCGAGCTCCGCATGGGCAGAGACGCGGCTCTGGTTGAAGATGATCGCACCCTTCGGGTCGATGCCGGCCGCCAGATAGGCCGCCGCGACCTCGCGCGTCGTCGCCTTCAGCTCCGCCGGGTCCTGCCAGACGGTGATGGCGTGCATGTCGACCACGCAGTAGATGCACTCGTAGTCGTTCTGCAGCGCCACGAAATTGCGGATGGCGCCGAGATAGTTGCCAAGGTGGAGGTTTCCGGTCGGTTGCACGCCGGAAAAGATGCGGCCCTTGCTCATCGGGTACCTGTCTGGGAAAGGCTGTCGGACCGCGGTGCTTTAGGGCCGAACGCGTGGCCGGTCAACCGGTGGCGGGCGGGGAGCCGGTGCGCGTGCGTCCGCTGCCGGCCGGCGCGGCGAGGCCGAGGAAAACCATCGCGGCCCGGTTGAGCCGCAACATGTCCTCGTCGCCCAGCCGGCCGATCCGGTTTCCGAGCTTCGTGCGCCGGACGGTGTTGATCTTGTCGATCATCAGGCTGCAGGGCGCCCGCAGTCCGTTCTGCGCGTCCGGGACGACCGGCAGGCGGAACAAGGGTGCCTCAGCCGGGTCGGTCGTGAAGCCGCAGATCGTCACCGAGTCGGTCGCGTCGAAACTGTCGTCCTGGAGGATGACCACCGGCCGAGGCTTGCCGGCATAGTCGTTGCCGCCCGCGACGGTCCAGATCTCGCCCCGTTTCATGCGTCGTCGTCAGGGGTGTCGAAACCCAGATCGGAAATGGAATCGATGAACGCCTGGTCATCCTCGGCCTGCGCGCTGGTCGCGACGAGCTGCGACTGGCGATGTGCCTCGGCCCGGAACGCGGCCGAGCGAACATCCGGGACCCAGATCTGGATCGGCCGCAGACCCTGCGCCCGCAGGCGGGCACGGTGGTCGCGGACCTTGTCGCGCGAAGTGCGGGGACTGGACGCCATCGCCATGATCCTGCTCCGGATGGGTTACATGTAACCTACCGCAACAAGTGCAGAAGTCAAAGCGCGGACATCATGCGCCCCGCACCGCCCGCCACACCCGTTCCGGGGTGAAGGGCATGTCGAGGTGGCGGAGGCCCAGCGCCTGGCAGAGCGCGCTGGCGATGGCCGGCGGGCCGGCGATGGTGCCCGCCTCGCCGCAGCCCTTCACGCCCATGGGGGAGGTCGCGGTCGGCGCGTCCTCGCAGAATTCCGACGAGAAGTCCGGCGCGTCGTCGGCGCGCGGCATGCAGTAGTCCATGAAGCTGCCCGACAGCAGCTGCCCGGTCTCCGGGTCATAGACCGTGCGCTCCAGGATCGCCTGGCCGATGCCCTGCACCGCGCCGCCGATCAACTGTCCGCGCACCACCATCGGGTTGACGATGCGGCCGAAGTCGTCGACGGCGGTATAGCGCACCACGCGGACCACGCCGGTCGCCGGGTCGACCTCCACCTCCGCGATGTGGCAGCCATTGGGATAGGCGTTGCCCGCGCGGGTGTACTCGTCGTCGTCAGCCAGCCCCTGCCCCGCATCCGTTCGTGCCTCCGAGAAGGCGAAGGCGGCGACCTCGCTCCAGCCTGCCGCACGGTCGGTGCCGGCGATGCGGAAGGTGCCGGCGTCGAACTCCACGTCGTCGACCGCAGCCTCCATCAGCTCGGCAGCCAGCGCACGGGCCTTCTCCTTCAGCTTGTCCGAGGCCCGCAGGATCGCCGAGCCGGCGAGCTGCAGCGAGCGGGAGCCGCCATGGCCATGGCCCATCCGGGTGGCGTCGGTGTCGCCCTGGACGTAGCGGATGCGGTCGAAGTCGATCTGCAGCGCCTCGGCCACGATCTGGGCGAAGGTGGTCTCGTGGCTCTGGCCGTTGGACTGGGTGCCAACGGCGACCGTCACCATGCCGTCCGCGTCGAAGGTCAGGCTGGCATATTCGTTGGCGACGCCCAGCGTGGCCTCCAGGTAATAGGCCACGCCGAAGCCGCGCCGGAGCCCCTTCGCCTCGGCGGCCGCGCGGCGCGCCGGGAAGCCCGTCATGTCGGCCTCGACCAGCGCGCGGACCAGCACGGTCCCGAACACGCCGGAATCGATGGTGTGGCCCAGCGCGGCGGTGTAGGGCAGCTTCGCCGGCGGGATGAAGTTGGCGCGGCGCAGCTCCAGCGGGTCGAGGCCCAGCTCGGCCGCGGCGATGTCGATCACGCGCTCGATGATGTAGCCCGCCTCCGGCCGGCCGGCGCCGCGATAGGCATCGGTCGGCACGGTCGAGGTGAAGGCGCCCGTGACCTGGTTGAACACCGCCGGGATGTCATAGGCCCCGCCGAGGACCGAGGCCGTGGCGTTGGTCGGCACCACGGCGCCGTTGGTCGAGACATAGGCGCCGAGATTGGCCACCGTGTCGACGCGCAGCGCGGTGAAGCGGTGGTTCGCGTCCAGCCCCAGCCGCACGGTGGTGGTCTGGTCGCGGCCCTGCCCGTCGGTGAGAAAGCCCTCCATGCGGTCGGCGACCCACTTCACCGGGCGGCCCAGCGCGCGGGCGGCGAACATCACCAGCGCATGCTCGGGCTGCACCTGGTTCTTGCCGCCGAAGCCGCCGCCGACGTCGTGGGCCACGGCGCGGATCTTCTCCTGCGGGATGTTGAAGACCTTCTCGGCCAGCAGTTGCCGGAACATGAAGACGTACTGGAACGAGCCGGTGAGCGTGAAGCTCCCGGTCGCCGCGTCGTATTCGGCCAGCGCCGCGCGGGTCTCCATCGGGTTGATGACGACGCGGTTGTTGACCAGCTCCAGCGTCGTGACGTGGGCCGAGGCCGCCAGCGCCGCGTCGGTCCTCGCCGCGTCGCCCTTGGACCAGAGGAAGCAGCGGTTGCCCGGCGCGCCGTCGTGCAGTTGCACAGCGCCCGGCGCCAGCGCGGCGACCGGATCGACGACCGGCGGCAGGTCGTCATAGTCGACCGCGACCAGGTCCGCCGCCTCCCGCGCGATGGCGCGCGTTTCGGCGACCACGAAGGCCACGCCGTCGCCGACGTGATGCACCAGCTCCGGGCAGAGTGGCCAGCGCGGCGGCACCACGATCGCTGAGCCGTCGGCATTGGCGATGGACGGGCGGTTGGGGATCATGCCCAGTCCGGCGTCGCGCCAGTCCTGTCCGGTATAGACCGCCACCACGCCGGGCAACGCCAGTGCGGCAGACGTGTCCACCGACAGGATGCGGCCGCGCGCCACGGGGCTGCGCACCATGACCCCGTGCAGGCAGCCCTCGGGCGCGATGTCGTCGAGATAGCGGCCATGGCCGGTGGTGAACCGCTGGTCCTCGACGCGACGGACCGACTGGCCAATGCCGAATTTCATGAGCCTCTCCCCCCGGATGCATGCAGCCGCATGCGTCGTCCCGCTGTCCGCTTGGTGTTGTTCTGCGCGCGGCGATAGTCGTCCAGATCGTCCACGTCGTGCAAGGTTGCCGCCCGGCCGGTGCGGGCATGGCGGGGCAGCGTCATGATCGAATCGGCGAGCGCGTGTGGCCCCGACCAGCGCACGGTGCGAAACAGGCCGCGCGGGCGGAAGCCGGCGCGCAGTCCGACCAGCCAGAAGCCGCCATCCTCGGCCGGGCCGAACACCGCGTGGTGGTGACGGAGCTGCGCGACGGCGTGTTCGAGGTGCCGCGCTGTCAGGCCGGGAATGTCGGCGCCGACCAGAACGGCGTCGCTGTCGCGGACCGACGCCAGCGCGCGGGCCATGCGCCGGCCGAGGTCTCCGGTGCCCTGCCCCGTGACTCTCAGCCCCGCAGGCCAGGCGAAACGCACAGGCTCGGCGGCGAGCAGCAGGTCGGCGCCGCGCACCCTGGCCGCCTCGGCGAGCGTCGCCGCAAGGCTTCGGCGATAGAAGGCCAGCGCCGCCAGCGGGCCGATGGCGCGCGCCAGCCGGGTCTTCACCGTGCCGAAGCGCGGCGCGCGGGCGAAGACGATGATCGTGCGCCGCCTCACCGGTAGATCCGGGCGATGCGGGCCGGGTCCATGCCGGCGAGGTAAAGCCCGAGGCAGGCGAGGTTGCGGGCCGGGCGACGCAGCCAGCCGTCGCGCTCGTAGCGCTCCGCCGACGTGATCGCCTCCGCCTCCAGCGCGGCCAGGCGGTGCCGGCCGATGCGGCGGACCAGCGCCACGTCCTCCATCAGCGGAACCGGGGCAAAGCCGCCAGCCTCGGCATACAGATCGCGATGGAGCAGCAGGCCCTGGTCGCCATAAGGCAGGCCGAACCGGCGGCAGCGCCAGGCCACCACGCGCTCCAGCCGCCGCGCCTCCGGGTGGTCGCTGTCGAGGCGGAGACGGAAATACCCCGCCCGCGCCCGGTTCGCCGGATCGGCCATGAAGCCCCTGGCCGTTTCCCGCCAGCCCGGACCGGGCCGCGTGTCGGCATGCAGGAACAGCATCCAGTCGGTGCCGATGGCCCGGGCTCCGGCTCCAAGCTGCCGGCCACGCCCGCGCGGCGCTGTCACCAGGCGCGCGCCCGCGATCTCCGGGGTCGCGTCGGTCGAACCGCCATCGACCACCAGCACCCGGTCGACCGGTGCGCCCTCGATGGCGTCCAGTGTCGCCTGCAGGCTCGCGGCCGCGTTCAGGGTCGGGATGACGACGCCCAGGCTCATCGGGAACTGCGGAACGGCAGGGCCAGCATCCAGCCCAGCCCCTGCCCCGGCCCGTCGCGGAACGGCGCCAGCCCGAGTTGCATGGTCTCGTGGCCGTCGGCCGGCTGTGCCCGCCAGGTGCCGAAGATGCGGTCCCACCAGGTCAGGCCGAAGCCGTAGTTGGAATCGGTCTCCTCGGGGCGGACCGAATGGTGCACGCGGTGCACGTCGGGGGTGATGATGACCAGCCGCAGCAGGCGGTCCAGCCAGCCCGGCAGGCGCAGGTTGGCATGGTTGAACATGGCGCCGCCGTTCAGGACCAGTTCGCCCAGCAGCACCGCCAGTGACGGCAGGCCCAGCGCGGCGATGAAGGCCAGCTTCCAGGCCATCGACAGCACGATCTCGACCGGGTGAAAGCGCAGCGCGGTGGTGACATCGACGTCCAGGTCGGCGTGGTGGACCCGGTGCAGCCGCCAGAGCAGCGGCACCTTGTGGCTGGCGACGTGCTGGGCCCAGACGGCCAGGTCGAACAGCAGCAGGCCCGCGACCAGCGCCGGCGCCCCCGCGACACCCAGCATCGGCAGCAGGCCGATCCCCTCCACCGTCACGACATGGGCGAACCCGACCGCCAGCGCCGGCAGGAAGAAGAAGGCGACGCGCAGCGCCAGCGTGTCGATGGCGACCAGCGCCAGGTTGGGGACCCAGCGGCGCAGGCGGGGCTCGCCCCGCGCACGGCGCGGACGCACGGTCTCGGCCAGCGCCATCAGCCCGAGCAGGCCGAGAAAGACGCCGAGGCGGATCGGGGCCTCATTGCCGAGAATGCTGCTGTCCATGCCCGAACAGATAGACCGGGCGGCGCGGCGACGGAATGACTTCTCCGCGAGTGGCCCGGTGGCCGTAGCCCGTCAGCCGCCGTGTCCCGGAATGCCGTCCAGTCCGGCGCCGCAGATGATGGCGCAGACCCGTTCTCCGGCGCCGGTCTCCACGCGCCCGTTCAGCAGCGCCGCGATGCCGGCCGCGCCCGCCAGTTCGGCGCCGATGGCGAACTCGAACCAGAGCCAGCGCGCCGCGGCCCGCATTTCCTCGTCGCTCACCAGCACGATGTCGTCGACCAGCCGCTCGATGATGGCAAAGTTCATGTCGGCCGAGCGGCGCGGGGCCAGCGTGCCGGCCCGGGTGGAGATGCGGTCAAGCGTCACCGGCCGGCCGGCCTTGCGCGATTCGAACAGCGTCGGCGCACCGGTGGGCTCGACACCGATCACCCGCACGCCGGGCTTGCGCGCCTTGATCGCCGTGGCGATACCGGAGATCAGGCCGCCGCCGCCGATGGCCACGATGATGGTGTCCAGGTCGGGCAGGTCCTCCAGGATCTCCAGGCCCAGCGTGCCCTGCCCCTCGATCACCGTCCCTTGCGCGAAGGGGTGGACATAGGTCCGCCGCTCCGCCTCGGCGCGGACCAGTGCCAGCGCGTTGGCGTCGTCCCAGACGTCGCCCTTCACCACCACCTCGGCGCCGAAGGCACGGATGCCCTTGATCTTCTCCTCCGCCGTGCTGGTCGGCAGGTGGATCACCGCGGGAACTCCCGCCGCCCGCGCGGCCGCCGCCACGCCCAGGCCATGATTGCCGCCGGACGCCGTGATCAGCCCGCGCTCCAGCGCCGACGGGTCCAGCGACAGCGCCGTGTTGGCCGCCCCGCGTGCCTTGAACGATCCCGCGACCTGCAGGTTCTCCAGCTTCAGCGCCAGGCCGTCCGGCAGCGCCGCCGTCGCCACCGGCCCCGGGCGCAGCATCGGCGTCCGGCGGATCGCGCCGGATATCCGCTTCGCCGCTGCCTCGATCCCGGCCAGGGTCACGTCGGACATGCTGCTCACTCCACTGATTCGCGGTCTCGATAGCGGGAAGCCGCTGGTCAATCCAGTCCCGCGGTGCGACAAATGCGATCAACCGGCAGGCAGCCTTGACAAGGCCGGCTTCTGTCTACATCTTTTGTGCAACGCAACATAGTCTGTTGCACCTGCGAAGAAGGGACTGGCAGTCATGCAGCCCGCGGTACAGATGATGGCCTTCGATCCCCTCGACCGGATGGGCGCCGTCGCACGGACCCTGCGGGCCCAGGGCATGGTCTGGGCCACGATCACGGACGCGGTCGCCACCCTGCAGGAAGAGTGGATTGCGTTCATGAAGGAACGTCGCCAGTCCCACGCGATCGCCGCGGAACGGCTGGCGGAGGCTTCGACGGTACGGGAACTGCTGCGCTCCCAGACCGAGTTCGCCGACCAGACGGTTGTTGCCCATGCGCGACACGCCGAGCGAATGACGCGGACCCTGCAGCATTTCGCGATTGCGGCAATGTGCTCCGCAATGGCAAAACGCGAGTACGATATAGTCGGATAAGGTTTCGGGCCATACGGGTTGCGTCTCCTCCCCAAAAGGCACCCGGCTCGAAAGTACGGAAAGGGCGACCCACTCCTCCCCAGGGTCGCCCTTTCTTTTTCTGCGGTCCTGTGTTGCCCTCGCGGCAGCTATAGTGCGACGCATCGGTCCGGCGCGGTCGCCGGACAGGAATCCTTGGGGGAGGACCGATCATGCCACCGATACAGCGAATGGCCGTCACCGTGCCCGCCGGCCCGCGGCTGGAAGACACCGCGAAGCGCCTGGCCTGGGCCGAGGCCAATGGCTATGCCGACGCCTGGTTCTCCGACGGCGGCGCGCCCGACACGCTGACGATGATCGCCGCGCTGGCCCACCGCATCCCGAAGCTGCGCGTCGGCATTGCCGTGACCCCGGTCTATACCCGCACGCCTGCCGTCCTCGCCGCCACAGGCCAGGTGCTGTCGCAGGTGCTGCCGAACCGCTTCATCATGGGTCTGGGCTCGTCCAGCCACAACATGATGGTCGGCTGGCACGGCCAGGACTTCGAGAAGCCGGTGACGCGCGTGCGCGAGACCGTTGAACTCACCCGCTCGATGATGGCCGGCGAGAAGTCCGACTACCAGGGCGAGACCGTGCGTTCCAGCGGCTACCGCCAGGCCCCGCTTGCCGCCCCGGTGCCGATCTACATGGCCGCGCTGCGTTCGAAGATGATCGAGACCGCGGCCGAGGTCGCCGACGGCGTGATCTTCAACCTGTGGCCCAAGAAGGCCCTGCCGAAGATGATCGAGCACGTCCATATCGGCGCCGCCCGCGCCGGCAGGAACGGCGCCGATGTCGAGGTCGTCAACCGCCACATGGTGCTGGTGACCGACGACAAGGAAGAGGGCCGCGCCCGTTTCCGCCAGTCCTTCGCGCCCTATTACGCCACACCGGTCTACAACCGCTTCCTGGCCTGGGCCGGCTACGAGGACGTTGCCGAGACCATCCGCCAGGGCTGGGCGGAGAAGGATCGCAACAAGACCACCGGCGCGCTGGTCAACGAGCTGATCGACGACATCGCCATCATCGGTTCGGCGGACGAGTGCCGCGAGCGGATCCGCTGGGCGGGCAAGACCGGCATCCACACCCACATCATCGCGCCGCTGTCGCAGGACCCGGCCGAGATCCAGCGCTGCTTCGAGGCGTTCCGCCCCGAGGTCTTCGACCTGGCGGCCTGAGCACCATCCGGTGAGCGCATCGGCGCTGGACCATCCGCTGCTCGGTGCCCTGCTGGGTGATGCCGAGGCGCAGGCCATGTTCAGCCTCGAGGCAGAGCTGGACGCCATGCTCTGCTTCGAGGTGGCGCTGGCCGGCGCGGAGGCGGAGTGCGGCCTGATCCCGGGCGAGGCCGTGGGCGCCATCGTCGCCGGGGCCGAGGCCTTTCGCCCCGACATGGAGCGGTTGGCGGCGGCGACGGCGCGCGACGGACTGGCGGTGCCGGAACTGGTGCGCCAGCTCCGCGCCAGCGTCGGCGGGGAACACGCCGAACACCTGCACAAGGGCACGACCAGCCAGGACGTGATCGACACCGCGCTGGTGCTGCGGCTGGCGGCCCTGCTCGATCTGCTGGAGCATCGTCTGGGCACGCTGCTGGAGCGGTTCGAGATGCTGGCCATGCAGGTCGGCCAGATGCCCCTGACGGGCCGCACGCGCATGCAGCAGGCCCTGCCTGTCACCTATGGCGACCGCATCGCCGCCTGGGCCGACCCGCTGGCGCGCCAGCGGGCCCGTCTGGCGGAAGTGCGGGATGCTGTGCTGGTGCTGCAGTTCGGCGGGCCGGTGGGAACCCTGTCAGCGTTTGGCGATGCCGCGCGCCCGGTGGCGGAGGCGCTGGGCCGGGCACTGGGCCTGAAGGTGCCCGAGCGAAGCTGGCAGAGCGGTCGCGACGGCCTCTCGGTGCTCTCGGCCTGGCTCGCGACCACGGCCGGTGTCGCCGGCAAGTTCGGCCAGGACGTGGCGCTGATGGCGCAGAACGAACTGGCCGAGGTGATCGTGGCCGGCGCCGGTGGCTCGTCGGCCATGCCGCACAAGCAGAACCCGGTCGCCGCCGAGGTGCTGGTCAGCCTGGCGCGGTTCGCGGCAACGCTGGACGGTGGCTTCCGCCAGGCGCTGGTGCACGAACAGGAGCGTTCGGGTGCCGCCTGGACGCTGGAATGGCTGCTGCTGCCGCAGCTCTGCGTCACCACTGCCCGCAGCCTGGGCCTGGCGATCGAACTGGCGGACGCACTGGATTTCCCGGCGGGGTAAGACGGCGGTTCCGGATGGCCCGTCCGGGCCATCCATGCCTGCACCCGTCTTCAGTCCCTCGGGCGGGCCCTGGGACCGGTCACCTGCCCTCAGGTCCCGGACAGCCCTGCGGGCTTCCGGGAAACGCACGGGATGAACCGGGTCCCGGAACCGCGCAGCAGTATCCGGGACCTGATCGCGGCCCCCCGAACGATTCAGTCCGCCTCGATCAGGTCCATGTCGTCGTCGGAAAAGCCGAAATGGTGCCCGATCTCGTGGATCAGCACGTGACGCACGATGTCGGCCAGCGGTTCGTCGTTCTCGCACCAGTAGTCGAGAATGGCGCGGCGATAGAGCCAGACCTGCTCGGGCTCGCCCACCGGATCGCTGACCGAGCGGAAGGGCAGCGCCACGCCCTCGTAAAGGCCCATCAGGTCGAACGGGCTCTCGATGCCAAGCTCGTCCAGCACGTCCTGGTCGGCGAAGTCGGCGACGCGGATCACCACGCCCGTGCAGTGCCTTGCTAGTTCCGGCGGAATGTCCGCCAGCGCGGCACGGCCAAGCCCGGCGATGTCGTCGAGGCTGGGGGGAAGGTCGAAGCGGGTCATGCCCTTTATCTGGGCGGTCGCGCGGCGCCTGTCCAGCACGGCCTGCGGGGCGCGGCACAAACTGCTAGCATGGGCGGAGCACACCTGTTCGGGGAGAGTGACATGGCAAGCAAGCTGGACCCGGCGGCCCGCAAGGCCGCGCTGGCGAGCCTCGGCGGCTGGGACGAGGTCGACGGCCGCGATGCGATCACCAAAACCTTCCGCTTCAAGGACTTCAACCGCGCCTTCGGCTTCATGAACCGGGTGGCGATGATGGCGGAGAAGCTCGACCACCATCCCGAATGGTTCAACGTCTACAACCGGGTCGAGGTGACGCTCTCGACCCACGATGCCGGTGGCCTGACCGAGCTCGACGTGAAGCTCGCCCGCTTCATGAACGAGATTTCCTGAGGCTCAGATCCCCAGGCCCGAGCGCACCAGCCGCATGTAGGCGGCGATGACCTCCTCGGGCACGGCGCGCGCACCGTCGCCGTCGCGGGCATAGCGCATCGCGACGAAGTGACGGACGCCGAGCAGCATCTGCGACAGCGCCTCCAGTTCCAGTTCGCCCGGCAGCGGCCGCCCGCGCCGCGCCAGCGCGCGGCGCAGCACGCGGACATAGCCGTCGCGGGTCCGCGCCACGTGCCGCTCGAAGGCATCGGGGGCGAAGGTCTCGGCCTCGTAGAGGATGCGGTAGAACTCCGGCCGCTGCTGCAGGAAGTCGAAGAAGGCGCGGAAGCCCGCCTCCTCCTCCGCCAGCGGGTCCTCGATCCCCTGGCGGCGCGCCTGCACGAACTCCAGCATCTGCTGGCCGATGTCGGGCAGCAACTGGTCCAGCAGGTCCTCGCGGCTGTCGAAGTGGTTGTAGAAGGTGCCGAGCGCCACGCCGGCATCGCGGGTGATCTCCGCCACCGACGCCGCGGCATAGCCCGAACCGCCGACGATCCGCGCCGCCGCCGCCAGCAGCGCCGCCCGTGTCCGCGCGTTCTTCTCCGCCCGCGTCGGCTTGCGCCGGACCTCCGCCGCCGCCCCGGTCATCGTGTCGCTGCCCGTTCCATCCGCACACTCTGCCATGGCGACGATGCCTGCAGAAGTAAAAAGATGAATGATGATTCAGTTTTCATTGACAGCGACGGGGCAGTATGGGATCACCGGCGCCATGATCGCGGGGCCCGTCCGTCCGGCCCCGCCATGCCATCCAGAAGGGAGCCTGGCCCATGCCCGCACAGCCCGCCGCCGGTGAAGCCGTCACCCTCGATCCCGCCCGCGTTGCCGCCGCCGTCCACGCCGCCGACCTGCGCGTCCTGCTGATGGTGCTGTTCCATGTCACCGGCGACCGGAAGTGGCTGCAGGCCCCCTATCGCCCGCGGCGCGACGTGCAGCTGATCGCCGACGAGGATGGCGGCCTGCCGGCCGAGGTGCAGGACGACATCCGCCGCGCCGCGACCGAGATCCTGTCGCGGCCGGGCTTCGTGCCGGCGATCACCGATCCGGGCGACACCCTGATGCAGGAGATGATGAGCGTCTGCCTGGGCGAGGCCGTACCGGACGAGTACGCGCCGATGATGCGCCAGCAGATGGGCCTGATGCCGCGCGCCGAGGACCTGCCGCCGGCGCCGCGCAAGCTTGCGGCCGGGCAGCTGCCGGTGCTGGTCGTCGGTGCAGGGGCCAGCGGCATCGCCATGGGCGCCACCCTGCTGGACCTCGGCATTCCCTTCACCATCGTCGAGAAGAACGCCGAGGTGGGCGGCACCTGGCTGGAGAACCGCTATCCGGGCTGCGGCGTCGACACGCCCAACCACGCCTATTCGTTCTCCTGGGGCGAGCGCTATCCCTGGAGCCGCTATTTCGCCCCGCGCGAGCAACTTCACGACTACCTGGTCCGCTCGGCCGACGGTTTCGGCCTGCGCCCGCACATCCGCTTCGAGACGTCGGTCACCTCGGCGCGCTGGGACGAGGCGGCGCGCTGCTGGCATGTCGGCCTGCGCAACCCCGATGGCAGCTCGGAAACGGTGCGCGCCTTCGCGCTGGTCAGCGCCATCGGCCAGCTCAGCCAGATCTCGATCCCCGACATCCCCGGCAAGGACGACTTCCAGGGTCCGATCTTCCATTCCGCGCAGTGGCCGGAGGGGCTGGAACTGACGGGCAAACGCGTCGCCATCATCGGCACCGGCGCCACGTCGATGCAGGTGGTGCCGACCGTGGTCGACGAGGTGGCGCGGATCACCGTCTACCAGCGCAGCGCCCAGTGGGCGCGGCCGATCCCGCGCTATCACGACCCGATCGGCGCCGACGCGCAGTGGCTGCTGGCCGAGGTGCCGTTCTACGCCGCCTGGTTCCGCTTCACCATGCTGTGGCGCTATGGCGACGGCCTGCTGCCGACGCTGCGCAAGGACCCCGACTGGATCCACCCGGAGCGCTCGCTCAACCGGGTCAACGACCGCCACCGCCAGCAGATGGCCGACCACATCATGGCGGAGCTGGAGGGCCGGCCGGACCTGATCGCGAAGTGCATGCCGACCTACCCGCCCTACGGCAAGCGCATCCTGCTGGACAATGGCTGGTTCCAGGCCATCCGCAAACCCAACGCCGAGCTGGTCACCGACGACATCGACCGCATCGTGGCTGACGGCGTGGTGACGCGGGACGGCACCCACCGCCCGGCCGACGTGGTGGTGCTGGCCACCGGCTTCCGCATCGCGCAGATGGCGGCGCGGCTGAACATCACCGGCCGCGCGGGGCGCAGCCTGGCCGAGGAATGGGCCGGCGACGACCCGCGCGCCTATCTCGGCATCGCGGTCGCCGGCTTCCCCAACCTGTTCGTCATGCAGGGGCCGTCGACCGGTCTCGGCCATGGCGGCAGCGCCATCTTCCAGAGCGAATGCCAGGCCCACTACATCGCGGTGTGCCTGTCGCGCATGCTGAACGAGGGCATCGCGGCCATCGAGGCGAAGCCGGAGGCGCAGGCAGCGTTCGTCGCCATGATCGACGCCCTGCACGAGCAGATGATCTGGACCCATCCGGGCATGTCGACCTATTACCGCAACAGCCGTGGTCGCGTGGTCTCGGTGACGCCGCGCCGGCTGGTCGACCACTGGACCGAATCGCGCGAACCGGACTTCAATGCCTTTCACCTGACCCCCGCCGGGGAAGAACTGGCCAGGGCCGGCTGACCGGCACGGTCGGGCACGGTGGGGCACGAGGGGCACGGCCGGACAATCTTCGTCTTCCTAAGATGTAGTGACGAATCAACCTTGACTGTCCTGACCATAAATTGTGCCCTTGACACTGGGCGATTCGCAATTATCTCCCGACCGCACTTGGGGAGCGAACAATATGGCAACGACGACATTTGAAAAGGCAAAGCCGTCTAATTTGCCTAAGGCAATTGTTGCAGAGTTTGCCGAGAAAGTTGCTGAGCATCTTGGTTATGAACCTGGAAGCAATATGCTTTCCTTGCTTGAGCAGCTGGGAGGCCGAATAAAGTATAAAGAATTTTGGGATCTACACGATGTTGGCGCAGATTCTATTACAATTTTTGCTCCCTCGGATTTCGAAATCTATGTCTCAAGCCGCACAAGCCCTGAGCGGGATCGGTTCACAATTGCACATGAAATTGGACATTATTTTCTTCACTATTTATTTCGGCGCGACATGGATGAAGATTTCAGAAATAGCAATTGCGGAATGCAGGCAACACGCTATGGCTCGTCACGGGAAGAATGGGAGGCGAATTGGTTCGCCGCCAGTTTTTTGATGCCGAAATCCGAATTTAAGGAAAAGTTCCGAGAATTCGAAGGTGACGTCGATTCAATTGCGAATTTCTTTCGGGTGTCTCGGGCTGCTGCAAAAATTCGATCCGAGGTGCTTGGCCTAGCATAAAAAAACTGGCTCTAATTTCAATGCGGAAAAAAAGTAATATATATGAGGCCATTCGCCCGAAGCTAAGGCTGTTTTTGAGTGTTGATTTAATCGGATCAACGTCTCTTAAACATAATGGAACATTTCCGATAAAAGATCCGAGCGACATATCCTCCATAGAACAATTCGGAGCCGATTGGTTCGGAACTATTGCAGAGTTTTTTCGAATTTTCGAAGAAAAACTCCAGGAAAACTGGAGTGAGACGCAGAAAAGATATTCGCACAGGGTTGCGCAACTAGAAGAAATTCCTTGCAAATTCGGTGATACTGAAATCGAATTTTGGAAGGGCAATGGTGATGAAATGATTTTTGTCGTTGAGTTGCAGGACTTGGATTGTCTGCGATGCGCTATGTCTGTTTGGTTTGATACTATTATCGACTACAAGAAAAGCATTAAATCAAACGGTCTGGACGTGAAATCGACTGCTTGGCTCGCTGGATTTCCTGTGAACAACACAGAAATTGTGATCACATCTCGTGGTCATGATATATCAGTTGATCAGATTGATCTCAATCCTTACAAAAGAAATTTAATACTACTTGACAAATGGTATCACGATAGAGAGAGCCGCGAAAAATTGAAGAAGGATTATATCGGTCCTTCTATTGATCTGGGGTTTCGACTGAGTGGATTGTCGACTTCACGACAGATGATGATATCGGCTGACCTAGCTTTTGCTCTTACGAAATTCAGCAATGTCGCTTCTCCACTATCGTTTGATCATTTGAATATTAACTACTTGAAGTTGCGTTACGAAGGTGAAGTGGTGTTAAAGGGTGTCTTGCGTGGAAAGGGATACCCATTATTTTGGATTGATCTTTCGCAAGACGATGAATATTCGCTCGCGCACGACGATTTAACAGGTCAAAAATATGTTGATCGAGATAAAATTGCTAGATACTGCACTCATTTTTTTACGAAATATGGAAACAGCTTGATAAAGCCTTTTATATATGTAGACGGCGAATATCAAATATCAGAGCCGCCGCCGAATTATCGTCAGCATATCAAAAAAATGGAGAAATTGTGGCCGGAAATTAAGAATTCTGGCCAAAAAATCTCGGAACAATTGAGAAATGAAGATCTGCATTCTTCCATGACCGCAGAACAAGATGCGGCAATTAAGTCATTTTTCGCGCATCTAGCATCAAAACAGAAGAAATGACTCCATGACTACCAGTGTGCCGGCGGGCTTCGTGCCCTTCGCGACCACCACGGGCTTCATCGCCCACAACGGTCCCTACTACGCCCGCATGCTGGACGACGGCGGCTACGAGTACGGCTTCCGGAGCGACGCGGCCCGCCACGGCAACCCCAACGGCGTGCTGCATGGCGGTTCGGTGCTGGGCTTCGTCGACACCATCCTGGGCCACCTGGTGGTGCATACCACCCGCCGTCCCTGCGCGACCGTCTCGCTGGACAGCCGCTTCATTGCCGGCGCGCCGCCGGGTGCCTGGATCACCGGCCACGCCCGCATCCGCTCGCTGACGAAAAGCATGGCCTTTGTCGACGCCGAGGCGCTGGCGGGCGACCGGCTGCTGCTGACCGCGACGTCGGTGTTCCGGATCTTCCCCGACCCGGCGACCCGTCAGGCGACCTGAAGCACCCCGGTCTCGGCGCAGAGCTCGGTCTTTGGATCGCCCGAGACGCGGACGTGCTTCATGCGGCGCGGCATGTCGGCCGGATAGGGCCGGGCGCGGTGCAGCATGCGGCGGTTGTCCCAGACCACCATGTCGCCTTCCTGCCAGTGATGCACATAGACCCGCTCCGGCCGGACCGCGATGGCCAGCAGCTCGTCCAGCAGCGCGGTCGATTCCGCCTCCGTCAGGCCCGGGATGCCATAGGCGTGGCGGCCGATGTACAGCGCCTTGCGGCCGGTCACCGGGTGCACCTTGACCAGCGGTCGCAGCGGCGGGCGGTCGTGGAAGCCATAGCCATTGCCGAGCCTGGCGTCATAGCCGATCTGGGCGTTCGACCAGACGATGGAGTGATAGGCCTTCAGCCGCGCGATGCGCTGCTGCATCGCCGGGTCGAGGGCGTCGTAGGCGTCGCACATGTCGGCGAACTCGGTCTCCCCGCCCTCCGCCGGAACCACGTGCGCGGCCAGCACCGAGGCCTTGGCCGACAGCGCCATGTAGGAGCTGTCGGTGTGCCAGCCCTCGTTGGCGCGCATGATGGTGGCGCGCTCGCTGTCGGGCGGGATCAGCGTGCCGTCGGAACGCATGTTGGAGATGGTGATGGCCCGCTTGCCCGGCGCCAGCACCTCGATGGGGCCGAGCCGGCGGCCGAAGGCGATTTGCGCCGCCTCGGTCGGGTGCGCTGCCGGAAAGACCAGCAGGCCACGGGTCTCGAAGACGTCGTTGATCACGGCGAAGCTGGCGTCGTCCAGGTCGTTGATGTCGACGCCCGTGACCACGGCGCCGAAGGGCCGGTCCATCGGCTGGATCGAGACTGTGGTGGTCATGACCTGTCCTCCCCGACTGTCATCGCCACGCCATGATAGCAGCCGCACCCGGCCCGAGACGACAGGCACCGGCATGCCCGCCCCGACGCGGGGGAATGGCGGGGAAGCCGTCGCCCGGCCGGCCGCTTCGCTGTTAGACTGTGTCGACACGGGCACGGCAGAGGCCCGGCAATCACGGGGAGGACGGATCCATGCACATGCTCGCGGGAACCTCGCGCGGGGTGTTCGCGCTGAACGGCGCCGGCCCGCGCCGGGTGCTGGAGGGGCGCGGGGTGCGCGACATCGTGCGCATCGGCGCCCGCTGCTTCGCCGCCACCGGCGCCGGCCTCTACCTGTCCGACGATGACGGCGAAACCTGGCGGCTGTCGGGGATGGCGGACCGGGAGGTCTGGCAGGTCCGCGCCGGCGCCGATGGCGTGCTCTGGGCCGGCACGCAGCCGGCGGGCCTCTATCGTTCCACCGACATGGGCGAGAGCTGGACCGAGGTGACAAGCTTCCTGCAGGTGCCGGAGGCAGAGGCCTGGTGCGTGCCGGTGACGCCGCGCCTGCCCGGCCGCGCCCGCGCCATCGCCTTCGACCGCGACGACCCGCGCCGCCTGCGTGTCGGCGTCGAGGTCGGCGGCATCATGCGCTCCGACGATGGCGGCGAAAGCTGGAGCCTGGACATGCCCGGCGGCAATCCGGACCTGCACATGCTGTCCAGCCATCCCGGCGCGCCGGGCACGATGTTCGCCTCCACGGGCTATGGCCGCTTCGACGGCGTGGCGGAGATGGTGGAGGGCAATGCCGGCGTCTTTCGCTCCGACGATGGCGGCACCAGCTGGCGCTATGTCTGGTCCGGCATCACGCCGCGTTATTCGCGGCCCATGTGCATCGACCCGCGCAGCCCGCACGGCCTGACCGTCGCCTCGGCGCCGACGGCGTTCTCCAGCTTCAAGGACCAGGGCGGGGCGCAGGCCATGCTCTACCGCTCCGACGATGGCGGCGGCAACTGGCGCTCGCTCTGCGATGCCGCGCATACGCCGTGCGCCGCCAACATCCACGGGCTGGTGCCCGACCCCGAGCGGGCCGGCGGCGTGGTCGTCGGCACCGACACCGGCGAGATCTGGCGCGTGGCCAGCAACGCCGAATGGACGCCGGTCGCCAGCGCGCTGCCGGCCATGCTGTCGCTCGCGGCCTGGGCGGACTGACACCTCAGCCCGGCTTGGGCTTCACCCGCATCAGCATGACCAGCGGGATCACCGCCATGTTGGTGATGGCATAGGCGTAGAAGGCATTGAGATAGCCGATCAGCGTCGCCTGCCGCCGCATCTCCCGCTCCAGCCCGGCGATGGCGCCGGTGGTGTCGACCGACCAGCCGTGCGCGTTCGGCGCCATGTCCAGCGCGCCGCCGAAGATGGTCACGCCGCCCGACAGTCCCGAATAGCTGGCGGCGCCGGTCATGATCACCAGGGTGACGCTGAGCGAGATATAGGCCGAGCTGCCCATGTTGCGCAGCAGGTGGAACACCGAGCTGCCCTCGGCCAGGTAGCGGCTGTCGATGGTGGAGAAGGTGGCGACGGTCAGCGGCACCCAGATGATGCCCACCGCCAGGCCCTGCACCAGGCTGTGGATCGCCACGTCGGTCATGGTGATGTTCATGTCGAAGTCGGCCATCATCCAGCCCGACGCCGCCTGCATGGCATAGCCCAGCGCCATGCCGATGCGCGGGTCCAGCTTCGCGAACCACATGGCGGCGAAGAAGCCGCCCAGCGCGCCGATGCCGCGCGCGCCCAGGATCATGCCGATGACCGAATCGGGGAATCCCATCAGCCCCTGCAGCATCGGCGGCAGCAGCACCATGGGCGTGAAGTTCAGCATGCCGTAGACGGTGACCACGGCCAGCCCGACCGCGTAGTTGCGGTCCAGCAAGAGGCGCGGATTGAGAAACGGCCGCTCGGCGGTCAGGCTGTGCGCGGCGAAGACATAGAGCGCCAGCAGGGCCAGGCCGGCCTCGACGATGATCTCGAGGCTGTCGAACCAGTCGTTCTGCTGGCCCCGGCCCAGGACGAGCTGCAGGCAGATCACCGCCGCCGACAGGGCGAGGAAGCCGGTCCAGTCCAGCCGCGCGTTCTGCTCCCGCCCCTTGTCGGTCAGCACCAGGTACAGGCCGACCAGCGCCGCCGCGCCCAGCGGCACGATCATGTAGAAGGCCCAGCGCCAGCCATAGAGCTCGGCCAGGGCGCCGCCGAGCGTCGGGCCGATCACCGGCCCCACCACAACGCCCATGCCGAAGATCGAGGTGGCGCGGCCGTGCTGGTCCTTCGGGAAGGTGTCCAGGATGATGGCCTGGCCCAGCGGCACCAGCGGCGCGCCGAAGCCGCCCTGCATGACGCGCCACAGCACCATGGCGGCCAGGCTGTCGGACAGGCCGCAGCCCAGGGTGGCGAGGGTGAAGCCGGCGGTGCACCACAGCATCACCCGGCGCCGCCCGAAGCGCGCGGTCAGCCAGCCGGTCATCGGCGTGGTCACGGCGGTGGCCAGGATGTTGAAGGTGACGACCCAGGAGATCTGGTCCTGCGTCGCCGACAGGCTGCCCTGCATCTGCGGCAGCAGCACCGAGACCACCAGGATGGCGAGGCTGTAGAGCGTGCCGGCCACCACCACGGCCCACAGGATGGCCCAGCGGCGGAACGGGGTCAGCTCATCGGGTGCGGCGGGGCTGGCGGCGGCAGAGGAGGACATGGAGCGGCCGATTCTCTGCCCCTCGCCCCCCGCCCGCAACCACCGCCTGCGCGCGCCTGCCCCGCGCCGCGCAGGTCATTCCGGCTGCTCAGATGTCCGCGGCCGGATCCAGGCGACGGCGCAGGGCCGCGATCTCGTCCCCGGTCAGGCCATGGCACAGCAGGTAGGCCTCGGCGCCGCCGTGGTCCTGGTCCAGGGTCTGCAGGAAGTCGCGCATGGTCTGTGGCTCGCTCAGCATGAAGGACGGGTTGGGCGTGCGGCCCTGGCGCAGGGCCTCGGCGTGCAGGGCCTCGATCATCGGGGCGAAATAGCGCGCGGTGATGGCGTAGTCGTCGACGATGTCGTCGTCGCTGACCCCGGCCAGCCGCAGCAACATCGCCGCGACCATGCCGGCGCGGTCCTTGCCGCCGCTGCAATGGAACAGCACCGCACCGTCCGTCGCCCCGACGATGGTGCGGAACACGGCGACGAAGTTCGGCCCACGCTCGGCCAGCGCCATGCGGTAGAGCGTCAGCAGCGGGTCGGGGCTGGAAACGAAGATCGGCGCGGTCGGGTCGAGGGCGTCATAGATCGGCAGGTGGTGGTACGCGATGCCGTGCGCCGCGTCGGCGAACGGGTTGGGGGAGGCCACCAGTTCCTCCGGGCGGCGCAGGTCGATCACGGTGCGGATGCCGGCGCCGCGGATCAGGCCGGCGCCCTCCGGCTCCATCCGGTGCGGGCTGTCGGCGCGGTAGAGCCGGCGCCAGGCGGTTTCGCCCGCCGCCGAACGGTAGCCACCGAGATCGCGGACATTGAAACAGCCCGGAACCGCCAGCCGTCGATCCATCTCCATCGTCCGTTCCCCCCGATCCGATCAGACTCTGCCGGCGGTCTAGCGCCGCCGCGTGACAGGTCCATGAAGGCGCGCCCCCGCGACCACGGCCACCGCCCCGGATCGCATGGCTGTCATGCGACGCGGGTCACGGCAGGGTTTCATCCTCGTCGGGCGGCGACGGGCGGCTGAACAGGAAGATCGCCACCAGGACCAGCACCCCGGCCTGCACCGCGACGATCCAGGTCTTCACCCCCAGCGCGACGGAAATGCCCAGCGCGGCCGCCATGGCGATACCGGCGGCGACCTTCGCGCGGTGACTGACGGCGCCGTGGCGGCGCCAGTCCCGGATCGGCGGACCGAGGCGGGGATGCTGCAGCAGCCAGTCGTGGAAGCGCGGCGAGGAGCGGGCGAAGCAGAACGCCGCCAGCAGCAGGAACGGCGTGGTCGGCACCAGCGGCAGCACGATGCCGGCGATCCCGGCCAGCAGCGCCAGCCCGCCAAGGATGGTCCAGATCAGCCGCATGGCGGCACCCGCAGGCTCGACCGGGTGCCGCCGCGAGCGGTTCCGTCAGTCCACGGCCGCCACGCGTTCGCTGGCGCGCACCACGTCGACGAAGCCATGCCGGTCGCCGAAGCGGTCCGGCCCCGTGGCGCCGTCGGCCAGGCTGCGGATCGTGCTCCAGTCGGCGGGGACATGCGGGCTGTTCCTCAGGGCTTCGGCGAACCAGGCGACGGCGGCGGCGAAGCGCGCGTCGGCCGGCGCGTCGTCCACCGCCCCGACCATATCCGCTTCCGTCACCGGGCGCTCGATCAACCGGCTGGTGTCGCTGCCCGGCGCCTTGAAGCGCAGCCGCACCACGGCCAGCTCGCCCCCGGTGCCCGCCACCGCCGGTGCCGGCTTCGGCCCGTAGCGCAGCGGCTCGACCGAGGGCGTGGCGGTGCCGGCCAGTGCGATCTCGTAGAGCGCGGTGACCGTATGGCCGGAGCCGACATCGCCGGCATCGACGCGGTCGTTGCCGAAGTCGGCGCGGTCCAGCAGCCGGGTCTCGTAGCCGATCAGGCGGTATTCGGCAACGCGGGCGGGGTTGAACTCGACCTGGAACTTCACGTCGCGGGCGATGGTGAAGACCGAACCGGTCAGGCCGCGCACCAGCACGCGGCGGGCCTCGTCGACGCTGTCGATATAGGCCGCGACGCCGTTCCCGGACTGGGCCAGCGCCTGCATCATCTCGTCCGAATAGTTGCCCATGCCATAGCCCAGCACGGTCAGGAAGATGCCGGTGTCGCGCTTGCGGGCGACGTAGTCGCGAAGGTGCCTGGGATCGGCGATGCCGACATTGAAGTCGCCATCGGTGGCCAGCACGATGCGGTTGGCCGCGCCCGCGCGGAAATTCGCTTCGGCCAGCGCGTAGGCAAGCTCGATGCCCTGACCGCCCGCGGTCGAGCCGCCGGCCTCCAGCCGGTCCATGGCATCGAGGATCTCGGCCTTCCGTTCGACCGGCGTCGGCTCCAGTGCCACCCCGGCCGCCCCGGCATAGACCACCATGGCGATGCGGTCGTCGGCCTTCAGCTCGTGCACCAGCATGCAGATCGAGGTCCTGGCCAGCGGCAGCTTGTCGGCGGAACCCATGGAGCCGGAGACATCCAGCAGGAAGACCAGGTTGGCCGCGGGTCGCTCGGCCTCGGTCAGCGCATAGCCCTTCACGCCGATCCTGAGCAGGTGACGGTCGCCGTTCCAGGGCGCCGGCAGCAGGGCGACGTCGGGCCGGAAGCCCTCCTCGGCCGAACCGGGGATCGGGTAGGCATAGTCGAAGGCGTTGACGAACTCCTCCGGTCGCACCGCGTCGGCCGGCGGCACCCGCCCCTCGTGCAGGATATGGCGCCGCGCCACGGCCCAGGCGGCGGTGTCGACGTCGGCACTGAAGGTGGAGACCGGATCCTCGGCCACGACGTGGATGCCGTTCGGCGTCACCCCGGGATAGCGGTCGCGGTTCATTTCCGGCCGGACCTGCTGTAGCGGTCGCGCCTCCGGTCGCCATGACGAGGCCACCGACTTGGCCGCGCGGTCGGCGGCGGCCTGTTCCTGCGCCGGACCCGTGACGACAGGCGCGGCCGGCGCCGGTGCGGGCATTGCCACGTGCGGCGGCGAGACAGCACGGCCAGCGCCCTGGCGGAGACCGTTGAGGTGACGGGCCGGACTGTCGATGGCGGTAACATCGCCCAGGTAGCGCTTGCGGCAATAGGCTTCGGCATCGGCGCGGGCGTCGGGAATGTCCGACAGCACGACGCCGAGACCCAGCAGGGCCAGGGTACAGGCCTGGTATTTCATGATCGCGATCCTCGTCTCGTCCGGGTGTCGGGCCATGGCCATGGCAGCCGCGGAATCGGGCCGTACCGGGGCCGGAATCCGGCGCGGGCACGACCATTCGGGGGCGGACGTTTCCGGCACCCGAATCCCCCTTCTCGAACACCGGCATTCCAGATATAATGAAAATCATTAAATCGTCGCGGGCGGAGAAAGGCGATGGGATCGGGCTGTTGCGGTCCGGCGTGGCAGGGAAGGCGGCAGACCGGTGCCGCGGCATCGGTGCCTGTCGCATCCGGGCTGGACTCCCGCGCCGGCATGGTGCTGATCCCCGGCGGTCGCGGCCGGATGGGCACCACGCCCGAACAGGGCTACGCCAGCGATGGCGAAGTCCCGGAGCGGGAGGTGATGCTGCGGCCGTTCTGGCTCGACCGCTGCGCCGTTTCCAACGCCGACTTCGCCGCTTTCGTCCGGGCGACCGGGCATGTCACCACCGCCGAACGCGCCGGCAGTTCCTTCGTCTTCGCCGGGTCGCTGCCCGATGCGGCGCCTGCGACACAGGCGCTGGCCGACGCGCCCTGGTGGCGACTGGTCGAGGGCGCGGACTGGCGCCATCCGCAGGGGCCGGGTTCCACCCTGGATGACCGCGCGGATCACCCGGTGGTCCACGTCTCCTGGGATGACGCGCGGGCCTTCGCGGCCTTCGCCGGCAAGCGGCTGGCGACCGAGGCGGAGTGGGAGTTCGCGGCGCGCGGCGGGCTGCTCGGCCAGCCGTTCCCGTGGGGCGATACGCTGACGCCCGGCGGGCGACACCTGATGAATGTCTGGCAGGGCGACTTCCCGGTCCGCGACATGGCCGAGGACGGGTTCGCCGGCACCGCGCCGGTCGATGCCTTTCCGCCGAACGGCTATGGCCTGCACAACATGACCGGCAATGTCTGGGAATGGTGCGCCGACTGGTTCGCGCGCCGCCATCCGGCCGGCCCGCTGCTGGACCCGCGCGGTCCGGCGACCGGCACGCAGCGGGTGCTGAAGGGCGGGTCTTGGCTCTGCCATGCCTCCTACTGCATGCGCTACCGCACCTCGGCCCGCACGGGCAACGCGCCCGACGCCAGCGCCGCGCACACCGGCTTCCGCTGCGCGCGCGACCTCGGGCCGGACGACGACATCGACACGGACGCGGCCATCCCATGAGCCGCACCAGGGGAGGACTCCAGCATGAGCGAACACAAATTCGGCGGTGTCGTTGGCCGCTATGACAGCGAATCCCGGCCCTGGTGGCCCGAGCCGAACCCGGCGCCGCAGGGCAGCCCGGATATCGTCTACATCGTGCTCGACGATGTCGGCTTCAGCGATCTCGGCTGCTACGGCTCGGAAATCGAGACGCCGAACATGGATGCGCTGGCGGCCGGCGGACTGCGCTACACCAACTTCCACACCACCGCGCTCTGCTCGCCGACCCGGGCCTGCCTGCTGACCGGACGCAACCACCATTCGGTCGGCATGGGTGGTCTGGCGGACTGGAATCTCGGCTACCCGGGATACCGGGGACGGATCGCGAAGAGCGCCGGCACGCTGGCCGAGATGCTGCGGGAACGGGGCTACGGCACCTACGCCACCGGCAAGTGGCACCTGACCCCGCCGGACGAGTCATCGGCAGCCGGTCCGTTCGACCAGTGGCCGCTGCAGCGCGGCTTCGACAGCTTCTATGGCTTCCTCGAAGGCGAGACCAACCAGTACCACCCGGACCTGACGCGCGACAACGCCCACCTGGAAATCCCCAACCGTCCCGGCTACCACGTCACCGAGGACATCGTGGACCGCTCGATCGACCTGGTCCGGGCCCAGGTCGCGGTGGTCGAGGACAAGCCGTTCTTCCTCTACATGTGTTTCGGCGCCGCGCACGCCCCGCACCACGCCCCCCGTGAATTCATCGACAAGTACGTGCCCGTGTTCGAGAAGGGCTGGGACCGGACCCGCGAGGACCGGCTGGCGCGCCAGCTCGCCATGGGCATCGTGCCGGCGGGCACTGTGATGCCGGAGCGCAATCCCGGCGTGAAAGCCTGGGACACGCTGTCGGCCGACGAGCGGCGACTGTTCGTGCGGCTGCAGGCGGCCTATGCCGGCATGCTGGAACACACCGACGTCCATATCGGTCGCCTGCTGGCCGCGCTGGAGGAACTCGGTCGGGCCGACAACACCCTGGTCGTGCTGATCTCCGACAACGGCGCCAGCCAGGAAGGGGCGCTGAACGGCACGCTGAACGCCCTGAAGCATTTCAACGGTGTCGGCGAGACGGTCGCCGAGAACCTGCCCTTCATCGACGAGATCGGCGAGGCGCGCCTCAACAACAACTATCCGCAAGGCTGGGCCATGGCCGGCAACACGCCGCTGCGCCGCTACAAGCAGAACACACATGGCGGCGGCGTGCGCGACCCGCTGATCGTGCGCTGGCCAAGCCGCATCGCCGACGCGGGCGGGATCCGGCGCCAGTTCCATCACGTCAGCGACGTCACGCCGACGGTGCTGGAGGCCATGGGGCTGGAGGCACCGGCGACCATCGCCGGCGTCGACCAGCAACCGATGGAGGGGACCAGCTTCGCCTACAGTTTCGACGCGCCCGAATCGCCGACACGCAAGAGCGTCCAGTACTTCGAGATGCTGGGCCACCGGGGCATCTGGCACGACGGCTGGAAGGCCGTGACGTGGCACGAGCCGAAGGCGGAATTCGACGCGGACGCCTGGGAACTCTATCACGTCGACCGCGACTTCAACGAGGTCAACGACCTGGCGGCCGCCGAGCCGGAGCGCCTGCGCGCCATGGTCGAGCGCTGGTGGAGCGAGGCCGGCCGCTACAAGGTACTGCCGCTGGTCGGCAAGGCGAACCGCTGGGCGGTCGGGACACCGCATGGTGTCGGCCGGCGCCGGCGCCAGGTCTACCGGCCGGGCGGGACGCGGGTGCCTCCAATGGCCGCGCCCGACCTGCGCAACCGCTCCTATGCCATCACCGCCGAACTGGAAATCCCGGCCGGCGGTGCCGACGGCGTGCTGGTGGCGATGGGCGACTGGTGCGGCGGCTATGTCCTCTACGTGAAGGACGGCCACCTGCACCATGACTACAACTTCGTGGGCAAGCACCATGTCGTGCGCTCCGACCGGCCGCTGCCCGAGGGGCCGGTCACCGTGCGCTTCATCATGCGCCGCACCGGCCGCTTCAGGGGGACCGGCACGCTGGAGATCGACGGCCAGCCCTGCGGCAGCGTCGCCATCCCGGCGATGTACCGGGGCCTGATGTCGTTCCGCGGCCTGGAGGTCGGCCGCGCCTCGCCGCCCGAGGTCGGCGACTTCACCGCGCCCTTCGCCTTCACCGGCATCCTGCACCGGGTCATCTTCGACCTTGGTGACGACCAGGACGCCGACGACGCGGCGCTGGCCGGCGCGGCGCTGTCACTGCAATGAGACCGGATCGGGACAGGAGCGAACGGAGATGACGGATACAGGCCGTGGTTTCGACGACAGCAACATCGACTGGGCGTCGTTCCAGGGGTTCGAGAACCTCAGCTATCACATCCTGAGCGTCGATCATGACGCGCAGGTCGTCGACGTGCTGATGAAGTTCGAGCCGCATGCCGAATGCGTGCCGCACCGCCATGTCGGGCCGACCAAGACGCTGGTGCTGCAGGGGGTGCACAGCCTCTACGACCCGACGCCGGAACACGGTCCGGCGAAGGTAGTGCGCCAGGCCGGCGGCTTCGGGTCGAACCGGGGCAACGAGTCCCATGTGGAGGGCGGCGGGCCGGACGGCGCCATCATCCTGCTGATGATGAGCGCGGTGGACGGCCGGGTGTTCGAACTGCTGAACCCCGACGGCACGCCGTGGCGGACGCTGACCCTGGACGACTTCCAGCGCGGGCTCGACCGCCAGCGCCAGCGCACGGCCGCCTGAAGCGGCCGCGCGACCGCCCGGTTCCTAGCGCTCGTCGGGGCCGGGCGGCGGCGCGGTGAACATTGCCACCACCATGCGCCGCAGGTCGGCCACGAAGGTCCGCGTGCGCTCCGGGTGCTGGCCCTTGGCGCTCCATTCGCTGAGGCCGCCGACCACGGTCCAGGTCACCGTGTAGAGCCGGATCGCCAGCACGGCCGCCGGCAGGTCCGGCAGCAGGCGCCGCAGCAGCGCATGGGCGCGCTGCAGCCCGTCATTGTGCGCGACGATCATGTCGCTGGTGCGGACGCCCGGATCGCGCATGGCGCCGGAGATGTGCTGCAGGTAGCGCCGGCCGGCCTCACCCGATTCCAGGTACTCGGCCAGCGGCAGGATCATGGCGTCGACGACGTCATGGATGGTTGGCGACCGACCGCCCAGTTCGGCCAGGTCCAGCAGTTCGACGCGGCGGCGATTGACCCGCAGCAGGCCGCGTTCGAACACGGCGGCGCGCAGGCCCGGCATGCCGCCGAAATGGTACTGGATGGCCGACTGGTTGCGCTGTCCGGCGGCATTCAGGATCTGCTGCTGCGAGATGTCCTCGAAACCGCGATCGACGAACAGCCGCTCCGCCGCGTCCAGCAACCTCTCCCGACCCGATGACATGCCGGCATGCTCCACGTCGCGACCGCCTGATGGTATTCATTAACCGCGCAGGCGGTGGATGTCATTCGCCGCGGCGGACAAGGTCCGCCAGGGATGCACACCCCTCCCCGTGGCTGCACTTCCGGCCTGGCATGGTCGTTGTCCGGTCCCGGCCGGGAGTCGGTCAGGCTTGCCTGGCCTCCGGCAAGCCCCCGGTTGTTCGATTGTCAGTACCGTGAGCGCTACATGTCCGGGAATGACCGGCGCGGGTGGGAGGATGGACGCGATGACGACAACCGGGGAACGGGCGACGACACCGCGGATCCTGCCACTTCTGATGCTGCTGTTTGCCATCGGTGACCTGTCGACCTCGCTGCTGGTGCCGAACCTGCCGGGGATCGCCCGCGCGTTCGGTGCCCCGGATGTCACTGCGCAACTTGCGGTCTCGGGCTTCGCCGTGGCCTTCGGGCTCGGCCAGCTCGTGATGGGACCGCTCTCCGACACGTTCGGCCGCCGGCCCGTGCTGATCGGTGGCCTGCTGTTGTTCGGTGCGGGTTCCGTGCTTGCGGCGTTCGCTCCCGGTATCGACGCCCTGATTGCCGGCCGCGTCGTCCAGGGCGCCGGCGCCAGCGCGGCATACGTTCTGGCCCGCGCGGTGGTGCGTGACATCTCGACCGACGACCGCCAGACCGCCCGCATGATGGCTCCGCTGTTCATCGCCAGTGGCACGATGATGATCTTCGGGCCGCTGATCGGAGAGGCACTGATGCCTCATGGCGGCTGGCAGGCGGCGATCCTCGCCGGGTTGCTGGTCGCCGGCATCGCCTGCGTCTGGGTGGTCGCCGGCTTTCGCGAGACGCTGCCGGGTCGGATGACGGGCGGGCTGAACCCGGTCCGCATGGCCCGGACCTATCTCGGCCTGCTCGCCTCCGGGCGCTATCTTGCGTATCTGGTAACGCACTGCTGTGCCTATGGCGCGATGTACGCCTTCATCGCCAACGCGCCGTTCATTGACCTGGCGAACGGGCAGGCCGGGCCGTTCGGTACGGGGATCAGCGTCGGGCTGGTGATGATCGGCTTCCTGGCCGGGCTGATGATCGCCCGCCGGCTGGCCGCATCGATCAGCGTGCCCCGTGGGGCGCACTATTTTGTCATCGCCTCAATCGTTCCGACGCTGGTGCAGATCGTGCTCTACCGGATGGGGCTGCTGGACCAGTACACCTACCTGGCACTGGCGTTCCTGTTTGTCGCGCTGCTCGGCGGCATGGCGCCATTTACCGCCGCCGGCGTCGTGATCGAGGCGCAGGGCCACGCCGGATCGGGCGCGGCGCTGCTCGGTGCCTCGCAGATGCTGACCGCGGCCGGCGTCATTGTCGTGGTCGGGTTCCTGGGCGACGGCACCATGCTGCCGCTCGCACTGGTCCAGGTTGCGTTGCTGGTCGCTGCCATTGCCGGCTTCCGCCTGACTTACGGGCCAATCCCGAAGGCCGCGTAGGTACGGCCCGACCTTCCACCGACAACAGTGCAACCCGACTGCCCGGGCCTGCATGGCGCCGGAGCCTGACCCTTGAGCACATGCCGTCGCCCCGTCCCGTTGCGCCCGACCAGATGTGCGGGCGCGACCGTCGCGCGATCACCCGCCGGGGCGGCAGCCGGTCAGGCTTGCCTGGCTGCCTGGGCTTCGGCGTCGCCCGCCGGTGTCGGCAGGGAGATCGTGATCGCCGTGCCCTGGCCTTCGGCGCTGCGTATCGACAGCTTGCCGCCCTGCAGGTGAACCAGTCGCCGCGTGATGGCGAGTCCCAGTCCCATACCGTCGGGGCGGGCCAGCCTGGCATCGGCACCGCGCACGAACGGCTGGCCGATCGCGGAAAGAATCTTGAAGTCCATCCCTGGACCCTCGTCTTCAACCGTCAGGTACAGGCGACCGTCGAGACGTCTTGAGAGAACCCTCACCGCTCCACCGGGCTGCGAATACTTTATGGCATTCGAAAGCAGGTTGATCAGGCTCTGGCGCAGGGCCCGGGGATTGTACAGCGCGACGTCTTCCTCGGGAACACGGCAGGAAATATTGAGTTCCTTGTCATCGGAGAGATGGCGGACGGTTGTTATGGACTCCCGGACTACATCAACCACCGGCGCCGCGACGATTTCCATCGCCTTCTGATTGTTTTCGATTCTCGCGATTTCCAGTATGTCTTCAATCAGGCCGAGCAAATGCTTCCCGCTGCTTTGAATGTTGTCGATATATTCGACAAGTTTGTCCGGTTGAATTCGGTCAGGCCCGATATGCTGGATCATCTCTGCGTATCCGATGACGGCGTTCAACGGCGTCCGCAGTTCGTGGCTCATGTTGGCAATGAACTGGTCCTTGGCGACATTTGCCTTTTGGGCATCCTCGAGCTTTTCGGCCAGGGTATCGGAGATTTCCTGCAGTTTGCGGTTCGCTTGCGAGAGTTCGGTCATGTCATGGGCGGCGACAATGACACCCCATCCATCGTCACGCCGGAACCGCGAGAGTGACACGAGGACCGGCACGCTGCTGCCATCCCGACGGCGTGCGGGCACGATCCGTCCGCCCAGCATCTGCCTGGTCGCGCCGGCGTCGGCGGCATTCGCGAGGAACTTCCGCATCAGCGCGGAATGATGGCCCTCGACAAGTTCAGGCACCAGGATGTTGACCGACTTGCCGACGATGTCCGGGGCTGCCCAGCCGAAAAGATGTTCCGCAGACCGGTTGAACGTCTCGATATTGCCATTGTCATCGACGGTCAGAATCGCGTCGGGGGACGCGTTCAGGATTGCTTCCAGGTAGTCCCTGGCCGAACGGACCTCGTTGCGTGCCGTGATCCAGTCCGAAACGTCCCGATTGACGCTGACGAAGTGCGTCACCCGCCCCCGCCCGTCCCGGACAGGGCTGACCTGAATGTCGTTCCAGAACTCGGAGCCGTCCTTGCGCCTGTTCCTGATCACGACATGTACGGCCTTGCCGGCGGCAACGGCCTCGCGAAGCTTCTGGCGTTCCGGCAGGCTGTCCTTGCCGTTGTTGAGGAAGCGGCAGTTCCGGCCGAGAATCTCGGACAGCTCATACCCGGTGATCTCGCAGAAGCGGCGGTTCGCGTAGATCGCGGGCTCATCGCCGCCAGCACTGGTGATCAGCACGCCGCAGTCTGCGGAATCGAGCGCGGCGTTCCGGATCTCCGCATCACGCAGGGCCCTGTTTTCTTCTGTCCTGTCGACGACCAGCCAGACCGCATCGCCGCTCCGGTCACCGCCTGCCGGAAAGAACCGGATCCGGGTCTCCACGCTGAAGATCCGGCCGTCGGGGCCGGCCAGTTCGTGCAGCTTGCAGAACGGTTCTCCGCGTGCCTGGCAATCCTGGTACTGCGTCGCGAACGACCCGCGCTCAGGAACCGGGATATGGGCAATGAACCTGGCCATATCCCCGATATCCGGCGCCACGAAGCGGTCGCTCCCCTGATCCGGCCGCACGACCCGCCAGAACCGCCCCGACCGGGACTCCTCCACCCAGCTCTCGATGCCCGCGGCGAGAAAGCTCTCGTTCATCAGGGCCCGCTCGTGCTCGGCCGCGCTGCGCGAGGTGTGCAGCAGGATGCGCCCCCGCGCATCGAAGGCGACAAGCAGGGCGCCGGCCAGGCCCGCCAGCACGGCCAGCCAGGCCGAGCCGTCAAGCCTGGCCCCGGTTGCCAGACCGGCGATCGCAAGGATGCCGATGGCGACCGCATGGACGAGCAGCTTGAGGACCGGACCCTCGATCCGGGTCCAGCGGGACCGCTCGAACAGCGCCCGCATGGCCTGCCCCGCGAATGTGCAGGCCATGACCAGCGGTGGAACCACCAGAAGCTCGACGCCGGCAATCGCGAACGCAACGAGGATCGCGGCAAGGCCGGATGCCGCTGCCGCCGGCCAGCCCCCGATGAACCCGGCCAGCACCAGGGGCGCGAGCGCGAGATGGGTTGCGACGGTCCCGGTATCGGCCCTGGTCAGCAGCAGCAACGAGGCCGACAGCGGTACCAGCAGCATGGTCGCAAGGACCTGCGGCATGCCGGCACTGCTGCCGGCGCCGCGTCGCCCGACGAATATGCCGAGCAGGACGGCGATCAGGAGCCACGCCGGCCCCAGCACCACCAGTTCTGCCGCGGCATTGTCCATTGTCATGACATCCGGACCTTCCGGTTACAGGCTATACGCTGCAGCAGAGGCGCGGCAACATTGCCGCGCGGGCCGGCCATCCGCACCGTCGCGGAGAGACCAGACGGCCGCCCCGACGGCATCAGAACTCCTTCCAGTCCGAGGCTTCCACTGCCGCGGAGCCGGCCGGACGGATGACCCGCAACGGTACGGCACGCGGAGCCGTTCGGGTGGTTGGCGTGCCGGTGTCGGCCTGCGCCGGAGCCGGCCTGCGACCGTCGGCGACCCTGAAGAAGCCCATGTGACGGTCGAGTTCGGCCGCCTGGGTCTCGAGCGACTTGGCGGCGGCAGTGTTCTCTTCGACCATTGCCGAATTCTGCTGTGTCATCTCGTCCATGTGTGCGACGGCCTGGTTCACTTCGGCGATGCCGTTGGCCTGCTCGCCCGATGCGGCCGCGATGTCCCTGACAACGGCGGCCACCGCCTCGGTCGCCGTCTGTATGCGCGTGAGGGCCTCGCCGGTCCGCTCGACCAGCTTCACACCGTCGAGGACATTCGTGTTGGATGCCGAGATCAGCGTCTTGATGTCCTTGGCCGCTTCCGAGGTCCGCTGTGCCAGTGTCCGGACTTCCGATGCCACGACGCCGAAGCCCTTGCCGGCCTCGCCCGCGCGGGCGGCCTCGACTGCCGCGTTGAGTGCGAGGAGATTGGTCTGGAAGGCGATCTCGTCGATGATGCCGACAATATCGGCGATCTTGCGCGACGATTCCTCGATCGGGCGCATGGCGCGGACGGCCTCGCCAACCACACTCGACCCGGTCTCCGAGTGTTCGCGCGCCGCGCCGGCAAGTTCGCTGGCCTTGCGCGCGCTTTCGGCATTGGCCCGGACGGTGGCGGCCAGCTGCTCCATCGACGCGGCCGTCTCTTCAAGGCTTGCCGCCTGCTGCTCGGTCCGTCGCGCCAGGTCCCCGGATGCCGACGCGATCTCGGTCGCCGTATGGCCAAGCTCGGACGAGGCAAGCTGGACTTCCGCCACGACACCCGACAGCCGCTCGGCGGTAGCATTCACATCCACGCGCAGCGTCTCCAGCAGACCTTCGTAGCTGGTCTCGACACGCCGGGTGAGGTCCCCGGACGCAACGGACGACAACACGGCGGAAATCTCCGTGAGAGCGGCGGACACGCTCGCCCCCAGTTCGTTCATGCTTTCGGCCAGCAGGCGGAAGAAGCCGGCCTTGCCGTCGACCGTCAGGCGCGAGTCGAAATCGCCCTTCACCACCCGGCGCAGCATCTGCTGGATCTCGGCCTCGATCGCAAGTTCGGCGGTCTGGTCGAACCATTCGACGCTGGTCCCGATCCGCCGGCCATCGGGCGCCAGCGCCGGGACGATGTGAAGCCGGAGGTCACAGCCACCAATCTTCATGCGCGCCTCCATCGGCTCGCGCAGCCTCGCGATCATGTCTTTCTGATGGGACGGATTGCGATGGAAGACGTCCATCGACTGTCCGATCAGGTTGTTCGCGCTGAAGTTCGGCAACTGCTTGCGGAGGGCGGGTTCCATCTCCCGCATGAAGCGGGTCATCGCCGTGTTCATGTAGACGATGACGTTGTTCTCGTCGGCCAGCATCATGTTCGAGCCGGCGCTTTCGACCGCCGCGCGCAGTCGCTGGTCGACACGCGCCTCGGCCAGATGGGCCGCGTCGGCGTCCGCGCGCGTCCGGTCCTCCGCGGCGCGGGCGTTCATGCGGTGACGCAGATGATCGAGCGCCCGCCCAAGTAGCGGATCCCTGACCGGCGTCTCCTGTTCGTTGTCCGCGCCATCGGCCAGCGCGATGAACCGCTCCGCCAGGGCCGCGGTCCGCCGGGACGATGACCGTTGCCGGAGCCAGCCCAGCAGGCCCGATCCGATTGCAACGCCGGCCACGGCGAGTATCGCGGGGGTATCCGGAGCCGTTGCCGTGCCGCTCGCTGCCAGCACGACGCCGCTCACGGCAATTGCAAGCCCGGACGCCTGCAGCGCGGCCCGGGCCGCATCGCGTCCGCCGTTGGTGCCCGGGTGCGCGCGGGCACCGGCAGGGAGTTCCTTCGAATCCGAGAGAGTCATGACTGTTTGCCTTTCCAGCGTGTGGGCACGGCAGAACTTCGCCAGGTTCGGGTCCGGGGCCGAACGCCCGGAACCACGATGCATGATTGGATCAAGGTGTAATCAAATCACTAATAATCACTCTAGAATCTGCCGCGAATACTGGATTGATTTGAATCAAGATCCTGTATCTGGCGTATTTGTTCTTATTCTAAGAAAGACTTTCATGCAACCACAAGTAGATTCATTCCTACGATGTCATATCGGAAACTTGCCCTCATTCCCGCGCGCCGGATTTCCGGTGGACCGGCCCGGATGCCGCCGCGCGGACGACGTTCGGTCCACCGGGTTCGGAATAATCATTGGATACAGGGGGCTGGCGCCTCGCAGGCGCCATCGAACCGGCCGAAGCCGTCCGCGGATGCTGTCCGGCAGGCGGTCCGGTGTCCGGTTCCCGCCTGCAATCGCCGGATGGTGGTGCCCGGCGCGACGGGAAGGGACCGGTCGCTCAGCCTGCCAGCCGGCCGATAACGCCGGGTACGTCGTTCAACCGGCCCGAGATCTGGAAATGCCGGTCACCGCGCGTGACATCGAGGGTCGGTGTCACCAGGACGCCCGCCGCCACAGCCTTGTCGGGTGCTTCGGAAACATCGACGATCTCGACCGACGCGCGGTCGATGCCGGCCTCGGCCATGACGCGCTCCAGATTGGACAGCGCGATCCGTGATCCCGGGCTGCCGGCGACGATAAAGAGCCGCAGCCTTAGTCCGGCGCCGTGATCAATGCTGGTCATCATCCGACGCGCCTCCGTTCCCGACGCGGTCAATCTGGCGCAGTTCCTCGCTGAGCTGCGCAATGCGGTCGATAAGGCGCAGGCGATCCTGGGCCTGGCGCTGCAGGCGGTCCGCGACCGACTGCCGGTCCTCCCGTGCCTGGGCAAAGTCCTGCTGCTCCCGCGCGATCCTGGCGCCGCCGATCAGCATGCCCTGTTCCAGCGGATAGACCTTGTCCAGCCGGACGCCGTCATCCCCGAGCACCAGTTCCCGGACCTTGTTCGAATGGCCGATGCCACGTGCCTTGACGATGGTCAGGACACGGTTCCGCTCACCACTCCGGATACCGTAATCGAGATGGATCCAGGTGTCGGCGACGGTCGAGATATGGGAGGCGCTGGTCTCGTGGTTCTCGGCGTCGGTCAGCGAGGTCATGACGGCCGTGATGTCGCGCGCGCGCAAGGTCTGGATCAGCTTCTCGGCCGCGTCGATCTCGAAACGATTGCGGCCGGACCTGACAAGCGCGGACAGCGGATCGATCACGATACATGCGGGACCGTGCTCGGCGATCCAGTTCAGGATGACGGCGACCTGCTGTTCCGGGCCGGACGCGGACGACACGATATATTCGAGCCGCAGCAGGCCGTTGTCGACATGCGATTTCAGGTCCAGCCCGATGGATCTGAGGTTCGCGACGACCCGGTCGGGATAGTCGTCATAGAGGACCATCAGCGCGCGGTCGCCCCGCCGGCACGCGGCGTCGATGAAGATGCCGCTGAGCGTGGTCTTCGCCGTTCCGGGACTGCCGGTCAGCAGTGTCGTCGATCCGCGGATCAGGCCACCGCGGAGCATCTCGTCAAGGTCGTAGACACCGGTCGGGACCGTCCCGAGAACCCCGGCGGCCCGGTTCATGTCGGGAACGTAGGATGCAAGGTACGAAACGGCGATGCCCTTCGATGTGATCGCGTAGGGATAGGCGTTCTCGGCATGGGCCGAGCCGCGATACTTCGCGACGTTGAAGGTGCGACGAACGGTACCCCCGGACCTTTCCCGCTCCAGCCGGATGACGCAGTCGACGCCATATTCGATGCCGGCCAGGCCAAAGCGGAGCACTGCCGGATCGCCCAGGGCCTTGCCGGTCAGGATCAGCGTCCTGTCGCGTGCACGGATCCAGCCCAGCAGCTTCCTGGTCTCGTGTTCCCGGACCACCGGATCGGGCAGCAACCCGACAAGCTGGTCGAGCCCGTCGAGCACGATCCGGGAAATGCCGTGCCGTTCACAGAGGTGATCGAGGATCGCCAGCAGGCCGGCAAGATCGAAGTCGCCCTGCGATTCGAAGTCGTCGCCCACCAGGGCATCGTGGAAGTGCAGGTCGTCGGGGACGCCGCCCCAGGCGAAGGACTCCACCGTCCGTCGCAGCCCGCCGCCGTCTTCCTCGAAGGACAGGTACAGCCCCGGTTCCCCCGAATGCGTCGCGCCGTTCACCAGCGCCTGCAGGCAGAACACGGTCTTGCCCGCGCCGGCATCCCCGATGACCAGTGTCGGACGACCACGGGGCAGCCCCCCGCCAAGAATCTCGTCCACCCCGGGAATCCCGGTCGGCGCCTTGGTCCCGGGGGCCGGTCGACGCGGTGCTTCCTGTGCCGGTACGGACTCCGTCAATCTTCTTCTCCATCCTCGAAGTCGACCTTGCCAAGCGCCGCCCGGGTTCGCTTCCGCGCCTTGCGGTACCCCTTGTCCACGAACCAGAGGAAATCCTCGGCCTCGAGCGGCGGCGAGACGAAGTAGCCCTGGATTGCCTGGCACCCCAAGCCATCCAGATAGGTGATCTGTTCATGCGAATCGACACCCTCGGCGATCACGTTCAGGCCCAGGCCACGGGCAAGCGACATGATGGCCTCCACCACAAGCCTGTCGCCACCATCGCCGGGAAGCCCGCGCACGAAGGACTGGTCGATCTTCAGCGTGTCCATCGGGAACTTCTTCAGGTAGCCGAGCGACGAAAAGCCGGTGCCGAAATCGTCGATCGAGATCGACACGCCGATATCCCGGATGCGCTTCAGGCCAGGCAACAGCGAAACGTCGAAGGCCAGCGCCTCGGTCAGTTCGATCTCCAGCGATTCCGGCGGGATACCGGTCGCGGACAATGCGCGCTCGATGGTCGCCGCAATGTCTGTGCGCCGCGCCTGGACCGCTGACAGGTTGCACGAGATGCGGAGGTCGGTGTGACCCAGGTCACGCGCCCGCCGGATGTGCCGGCAGGTTTCCTCGATGACCCATTTCCCGATCGGGATGATCAGGCCCGACTGTTCGGCGATGGGCACGAATTTGGCCGGGGACTGCAGGCCGAAAACGGGATGTTCCCAGCGGAGCAATGCCTCGGCGCCTGTCACCTGGCCATCCGGCAGCCCGAGCTTCGGCTGGAGGTGCAGCGCCAGTTCGCCGCGATCGAGCGCACCGCTCAGGTTGTTGCGGACGGTGACGCGACTGACCGTGTCGATGCCGTACCGGTCGCTTTCGAAGCTGATGTTGTCGTTTCCGGCTGCCTTGGCCGACCTCAGTGCCCCCTCCGCGTGCGACAGCAGTTCCTCGGGGTCCACCTCGTCAGGCGCCGCCTGGGCAATACCGATATTGACCGTCAGCGAGATCGTCTCGCCGGGGACCCGTACCGGGTCGTGGAACAGTGCGCCCAGGGTGCGGGCGAAATCGCGGCATTCCTCCGGGTCCAGATGCCTGGCCGGAAGGACTCCGAACAGGTCGCCGCCGATCCGGCCGATCAGGTCGTCCTGCGCGAGACCGGACGAGAGGCGAAGCCCGACCTCTTTCAGGACGTTATCCGACAGCGCACGTCCATAGACACGGTTGATGTCGGAGAAGTCGTCGATATCGACAAGGAATGCGGTCCGGTAGGCCTTCGGGGACTGCTTCTGGCTCCAGGCATTGCGGACAAGGGAAACAAGCGCATCGCGGCTTCGCAGCCCGGTCGTCCGGTCATGGGATTCCAGGTGGGAAAGCCGGCTCTCCAGTTCGACGTGATCATCGATATCCAGGAAGATACCGTCGGAAACCACCCGGCCTTCCGACGCGCCTCCATCCGCCGCGTGCGCCAGAAGCCGCATCCATCTTGACTTCCCGGCGCCAGACCGGATGCGGATGCGCATGTCAAGGTCGCCCAGCCTGTCCAGATGGCTGGCAAATGCCCCGGTCACATGCTCGCGATGCGCCGCCTCGACCATCTCGCGGAACAGATCCTTCAGCGGGGTGTCCGCCTGGAACGTTCGGCCGAAGTAGGTCGCGCTCTTGGCGTCGAGATGCGACCAGACATATGCCCCGTCCCGGTCCCGGCTCACCTGGAAGGTCACGCCGGGCAACGCACTGGTCAGGCGACGCAAGCGGGAGGTTTCTCCATGCAGCGCGTTCTCGGCGATCGTGCGATCCGTCATGTCGACGTGCATCACCACGGCACCATCGACCTGTCCGTTTCGGTCCAGTCGCGACGCGACAAGCCTGAACCAGCGCTTCTGGTCCGGCGAATGGCACGGGTACTCGATCTCGAAACGGTCCCGGCGTCCCCCCAGCAGATCCCTCAGGCCCGTCGCGACAACGGCGGCCTCCTCCGCGCAGGGGCCCTCGGCGCCCTCGCAGATATCGATGTAGTTGACGTTCAGGCCGACGCTGCTGCCGTGATAGTCGTTCGCGATGGCAAACTTCCGCCAGCGCTGATTGATGGCGATGATGTTGCCCGCGCGGTCGAGCACACTGATATGCGCCGGCAGGGCATCGATGACGGCAGCGGATCGCTCGAGGTCGACGGCAAGGCGGGCATTGTCCTCGTTGCCGGCGAGGTGGCTGTCGATCACCTGCCTGGTCCGGCGCACGAGCACGATCGTCGCGCCGAGCAGGCCGGCAATGACCAGCGAGAACTCCGCCAGCTCGTGGAGGACGGCGCGCCATTCCGGCCAGGCATCGATCGCCCCGCTCGCGGCGACCGCCAGGACAAGCGGCAGGCCGTCGACGCGGGTATAGGAGACCAGCCGGGCATGACCGTCTGACTGGGCCGGGGCGACAAACGTGCCGGCGCCCGACGCCTGGAGATGCGTCCTGAACAGCGGGTAGTCACGGAACGACTCGCCGGCGACCTTCATCGGGTCGGGCAGGCGCATGAGCATCATGCCGTCGTCCCGGAACAGCGCGATCACGTTGTTGCCGGGCGGCAGCAGGTCGAGAATCTCGGCCTTCAGCACCGAAACGTCGAGTACGAGGCCGACGGTCCCGCCGGGGTTGGCGGACTGGGCGTCGAGCCGTCTGGTGACAACAATGGCGCCGGCCCCAAACTGGGCCTGTTCCATCTCGATCCGGTCCGGCGGGCTTCCGGGCGGCTCGGGCGGGGGGGTGACGCCGGAGAAATGACTTCGAAGGGCTGCTGCGTCGACGGCGCTGCCCGGATTGCCGACGCGCATGTTCCCCCTGTCGTCGAGCAGAAAGGTCTGGACGACCGCCGGGTCTGCGTGTGTAACCGCCGCCATCCCGGTACCCACGATACCCACCAGGTCGCGTGCCGGATCCCGGGACGCGCCGGCAACTGCGGCCAGGCTGGCTATGTAGTGATCGAACCGGTGGCTGATCGTGAGCGCGATCGCGCGCGCCAGGATTCCCGTGGAATGCTCGAGGGACTGCCGCTCCCGGTTGCGGTCCTGGTAGAGGCCATGCGCCGCGATGAGCGACGACCCCAGGATCGCGAGCAGGACCACGACGGCAACCGTGCGCGGGAATGCCGCGCGATCGCGATCGTCTGTTGCACCCGCCACCCGAACGGCCTCCCCGAAACCCGGTGAAAGATTGCGGTTACAAGTACACCAAATGCTTAAGGAACACAAAATACTGAATCCGCAATGTGATTGCGCACCCCGGTATCGTGTATTGTCCCGGGCATCGAGTTGTTCAGTGTGAAATCAGTGGGGATTGTCGGTTGAGTGCCTGTTTTTTATCAATCAGGGCCGTTTTGCCGAAGTCTGCCTTGATGAACCGGCAGGCCCATCCGTCCTGCGATGCCAGTCAGGCAACGGTCGGATCCGCCTGCCGTCCTCGACCCGTTGACTCCGGGAAGGCGCCGCGCAGACGGTCGGGCAGGGAACCAGGCTGCTGCCGGCGAACGATGCGTGTCGACCGGCGTGCCAGGGACGCAGGCTCCGGACGGCATCAGGCGGCATGTCCCGGGCACGGGGCGGGGCCTGTGGTGCAGTTTGCGGGACTGCCGGCCGCCCTGGTCGCTAAGGCCTTGAAGGAATGAGGAGTGGTGGAGCCAAGGGGATGCTCCACCGGATTCACAAGGCGTTTGCGAACAAGGGCTTGGGCAGCCCCGATCAAGCACCGTGTATCAGCTTCGGCAGCGGCAGTCTATCGAGATGACGCCGGGCATCCTGCCCTGTGAAGACGGCATGCCTTCTTCTGGGCAGGGGCTCACCTGCGGGCGACCCTGAACGGAGAGGAGCCTTCGGCGGGTGACACAGTGACATTCTTATGGCTGTAGCGGGCCTGTCAGGTTCGAGTGACTTGCGAGGATCACGGGCAGGCCCCGTCCCCCGGCACCGTCACAAAAGCTATCCCCGATCGCGGCCGTTGATACGCTCCAGGACCTCGAGCGCAATGCGCGCCTGAGCGTCTGTTGGAAGCTTCCTCGGTATCGCGGCGCAGATCTGGAGGATCTGCGCCTCTTTGGGCGAGATGGCGCGAAGTCGCCGGGCCTTCGCCAGAACCTCGCCCCAGAACTCGCCGCCCCGATTGACGACCTCGGCCAGCGCATTGATGCCGTCGGTCAGGGATTTCTCCGTCCTGGCTTCCTTCACCGCGGTCCGGGCGGTCTCGACGAGAACCTGACACGTCCCCAGGTCACTGTCGTAGACCAGCTGGCGCGACTTCAGGCCGTTCCAGCACGCCTGCTGCTTGGCCCATTCCGACATGTTGGTGATGCCCCCCAGAGGCTGCCTGATGACCTCTTGAGCGGCACGCGCGGCAATCAGCAGTGCCCTCGTCAGCGGCTCCGGGATCGCCTGGCGGCGCCAGACGGTGTCCAGGTCGAGCACCTGCTTCTCGCCGTTCGTGTCATGGAAGACCTTGGCCATCGCATAGGTCACGATGTTGGCGCGATAGCCGCCCTCGTACCAGGACTGCTTCGGAACCTCGTTCTCCAGCTTCTTGAAGATCAGCGCCTTGGCGATCAGTCGCCTGTACCAGAGCTCGTCGTAGCGGGCGTCGCTTTTGGCCCAGGCTTCGCCCAGCTCCTTCGCAAACTCGGCAAAGTTTTTCTGCGCGCCCTTGGAGACGGTGTGGGGCAGGCCGCGCGACGAGTATTCGAATTTGGCCAGGTCGGTCTTGCTGAACAGCTGTGCCTTCGGATACTCGAGGTCGAACTTCTTCTGCTGCGCGACAGTGAGCTTGCCGCGCGCGTTGATGTATTGTCCGCGCGACCGCTCGTAGAACCACTTGCTGTCGTGTCGCTCGCCTTCCCGCGCCGGGAAGATGATGCTCCGCGAGAACTGCTCCATGCGGACATGGAACGGGTGGTTGGAGAAGAAGTCGGCCGCGTTGACCTTGTTCTGCGTGTTGGCGAACTCGGAGATCTTCGGGACGATGTCCTCTGACCGCTCCGGCGGCACGACGGTAAGCTTGAACTGGACATAGACCTTCGAAAGGTTCTCCCGTGCCGTCTTCAGCGCCGCGTGAATCGAGCCGGTCGTCTGCGCGCCGTTGACGATCTGCAGGTTCCGGATCGTCGAGATGGCCAGGCCCTCGTCCGTCCTTACGCAGGTCACCTCGTCGGCTGTCGCGGAGAGCCCGTTGTTGTAGGGGAAGAACAGCTCGGGCTCCTCGCGGATGGTCCCCTGGATGCCCTTGTTGGTCTTGGCGCGCGCCTGGAGGAAGGTCCGGACATTGGCCTCGAGCAGCCGTGCACCCCACCTGTCGTAGATCTCGGCGAGCTGGCGGCCCGGGATGATCATCAGGTAGCTCTCCAGTGCCGCGCCATCCCTGGACGCCCTGATGGCGGCCAACGGCTCCCCGAAGTCGTTCGCGAAGTCGATGACCATGTCCTCTCGGGCCTGCCCGGATCGGTCGAAGCGCTCGAACCGCGCGAGATCCCAGACCGAGTAGGTCACCGGAACACCTGCAGCGTCACCAAGCTTCACCGCATCGTCGCGACCGACATAGCGCCTGTTGGAGACCAGGATCAGCTTGACCTTGGTGACTTGCGACCAGGTGCCGATGATCAGATCCGACACCTGGAACGCGGGGCTCACCTCGTTGAGCGAGTCCCGAAATTCTTGCGTCTCGGCTTTCTTCAGGAAGCGGATGAGCGGATTGAAGATGCGGGGCAGGTCGCCCTTGCCGAACGTGCCGACCTCCTCGGAGTCGACGAAATCGCATATGATCAGCCCGAGAACGCCATCGCTGTCTCGCGGGTCACCGGCATAGCCATCGATCCGGAGCTTCTGGGCACCTTCGCCATGCTCGTAGAACGCCCGGTCGGCAACCTCGAGCTCACCGGCTTCCGTCAGTCGCTCGGTCATCCGCTCGAAGAAGGCCTCGACCATCATGATGCCGCTCGCGTCGGCCTCCCGCCGGATGTCCGACAGGAGGTCGCGATGGTAATCCTCGATTTCACTCATGCATCGGATCCGTCGAAAGTCCCGTCACCATGGCTGCCCAGTCCCTGACGAAGGGCAAGCAGGCCGGGAGTGCCAGCGAGTAGGTCAGATCGGAGACGCCGACCGGAACCGGGCTTGAGACCCTGGGAAACCCGTCCACGACGGCGTGCAGGATTGGCGCGGAGACCGACCAGCGCCATTTCGAGTAGTCATGGTCCGCGTCATAGCCTGACTCGGCGAGCCGCATTTCCCAGTCATAGAGGCAGGCAGGATCGGATTGCGCGTCCAGCACGGCCGTGATCCCTTCGACGATCTCGGTCAGCGTCCTGCCGTCCGGGTGCGGGACGCCATCCACGGGGACTACGGCAAGCCAGAGGCGTCGCCCCGGAACGTCGGCGAGCTGATGTTCGCTGGAGATACGGACGAACGGCTGCGCTGCACTCCGTCGAGCCTTGACCTCGATGCAGTCCCTGGCCAGCTCGAAGTCCTTCGGTGCTCCGGTCGGCCCCACCCAGGCCGAAAGGGCCGGCCCGGCGCCAACGTCGGCGATCAGGCGGTCGAGGATCTCGAGTTCGCCGATCAGGCCCTTCTGCTCTTCCTCGGACAGTACGGACGACCTGCCGCCCCGGAGCAGGTTGTGCCAGCGAAAGGTACGCCGGATGGCGCGCTGCAGTGCTTCGAGTTCGGTCGCGCCCTGCTCGCCGGCGGTGACAACATCGCGGCACAAGGTCTCGAACAGCTCTATCTGCGCGCCATCCTTGAGCCGGAGGTAGAACACCGGCCCTCCCGGCGAAGTCTGCAGTCTGACTTCCAGGCTCTTCAGGCTAGGCATTTCGGGTATCGGGTCGGGCAGGACATCAAGCTGCAGGACAAGCGCAGCGTCGGCGCGGGGCATCACCGTCCAGAAGAAGTCCCATCGGCCGTGTGCATCGACACGGCGTGCATCCGTCTTGCCGGCCTCGAGCCCTGACCAGGGAGAGCTAGTCGGTATCACCTTCCGCCCCCTCGTCGACATCCTTCTCGCCGAACATCTCGCGCATCCAGACCGCCCCGACCACATACTCGACGGTACCGCCGTATATCTGGCTCGAGGGGAAGGAGATCGACCACGCGAGGACGTTCTGAGGCGGCAACATTCCCTCAAGTGCGGGTGATTTCACCTTTGGTGTGACGAACCGCAGGACAAGCAGCGCACGTGAACGTGCGAGCCTATAATACTTGTCCGTCAAGGGCTTCGGAGCTTCCTTGCTAGGGTCACCATCCCTGAAGATCTCGAACGCCCGGTCGATCTCCGCATCGTCGAGGCCCTCCCTCTCATCGCCGGGAGAGCCGACGCGTCTGCTGCTGCCGCTGATCGACATGACCCGTTTGGAAAGGTCGGCTTCGCCGACTGCCCGTTCGAACGGCTTCATGGCGATGTCGCCCAGCGTCTCCTCATCCACGTCCTTCTTCTCCGCGCTGGCGAACAACACGTCCCAGAAGGCCAGCTCGCTCGCTGCACGAACTTCAACGTAGTCATTCAGGAGTTGCGGGTCGGTCAGAGGATCTCCGATGTCGGCGCGGTAGCTGTTCAGGAACTGTCTGACGACATTGACGGGCACCGACTTGCAGAGGATGCCCCTTGGCCGCGGCGCTTGCTCGATGCCCAGTTCGGCGATCTGGTTCGCCAGTACCTCTCCGGCCCATCGATTCTTGGCGAGCCGCTCGCGATCCACACCGATGCGTGTCGTTTCGACAAGCTGGGCCGCCAGGCCGACCCGAACTGGGATCGGTCGACCTGTGCCCATCTTGTTGCGGGCGGTGACGATCAGTGACTCGGGATGGCTGCGGACGGCCAGGCCGAACTGTTCCGGCGTCGCCCTTGCCAGTTCCATCCGCTTGAGCTGGATCTGGAGGTCATCCATCGCCTCGTGGATGTGCGCATACCAGCCTACGCTTTCTGCCGGCATCCAGACCCTGCAGAGGTCCTCGTAGCCAGGTCGATAGCCGAACCAGCGCCCCATCTGCATCAGGGTGTCGTACATCATCGAATTGCGCAGGAAATAGCTGACCGTCAGCCCCTCGAGTGTCAGCCCGCGAGACAGCGAGAAGCCGCCGACAGCGATGATTGTTACCCCGTGTTCACCGCTCTGATCATAGTCGAGGGCCTGGGAACGCTTTGAAGCATTGACTTCCACCACTTTGGCGGCAACCAGCGTCTCGTGGAGCCTGGGCAGCACAATCGACCAGTCGGCGTCCTCGGCGTTGCTGTACTCTGCCTCCCAGACAGCATGCAGCTCGGCGATTTCGGGGTTCCTCAGCGCAGCCCGCCCCTTACCGGCATCGACCGCGACCGCATTCCTGATGCGGTCGACAAGCTCGGCGATCTCCGAGCGCAACTTGCCTTGCACGGCCGTGAAGCGGGATGCATTGACCAGCATCGAGGCGTGTGAGGCCTGTTGCCCCCGAGCATTCCGGATCGCCCTTGCAACGAAGAAGGTACGCACGGCCTTCTCCAGGCTCGGCGGCAGCGTATCGACCGGATGATCGATCTTGTGCCGCATCGGCAGCACATCCTCGTTGTCGGTGATGAGCCGGATATGCTGTTCTTGGCTGTCTATGAAGACCTTCTGTGCACCGAAGTAGTTCGATGGGGCATCCAGGCCAATGATAAAATGCCGGGGGAAGAGATCTTGCCGCAACGCTTCATCATCTGTATCCGGATCGATGAAGATGTTCGCGAACGGGGTCGCCGTGTAGCCGACATAGCAACTGCGGTGAAACAGAGATAGCAGTTCCCTGAGCTGACCATTGATTCGGGTGACTTCGTCCTTACTGTATGCAGTGTTGATCGAGGCGTTGTCGGCCTCGTCGTCGATCAGCAGCATAGGCTGGCTGACCATCTGGGTGCCCTGCTGGACGGAATGCTCCTTCAGCCAATCGATCAGACTCTTCAGCGTGCTGGAATTCTTCTTGATGACCAGAACAACAGGGACATTGTACTGGCCAATCTGGCTGGTATTGCTGGTCGCCGTCGCCTTGTTGAAGTCCTTCAGTGTGTTGGTCAGCGAGACAGGGAACTCGCGCTGATCGAACTGACCGACGCCGATGATCTTCTGCCGCTGCGCCTTGTTCGGATGGGCCAGGCGCCCGGTGTCCCGGCCGATGAAGCCTTCGTCGATGCGGGCCTGGGTCTGGTTTCGGAGATTGTTGTGAATGCCGGCGACGACGATGATCAGACGATAGCCGGCGTCGGCTGCCTTGCAGACCAGTCCGGTATAGTTCGCGGTCTTGCCGCTCTGCACATGGCCGACGACCATGCCGAGACGGCTCCAGGGCGACAGGTTTCGCGGATTGCCAAGCCGGTCGAGCACCCTGTCGGTCACCTCGTCAGTCGCGTCGATGACAGATTTCGGCAGCCCCTTCTGGCTCAGCAGCTGCCTGTAGCGCGGCCAGTAGAACTCGCGGATCTCGCCATTGATCTTGGCGTCGTGGAGCCAGGGCCTGAAATCCTCGGCATCGACGATGGCGCCGAGGCCCATGCTGATGCCTTGCTTCTCCTCGATCAGGCGGGCGACGTCCTCGGCTTCCTGGTCGTTGACCTTGCCGGCGAACATCGGCATGGACCGGATCTGCGAGATCACGTCGCGAACGGATGCGGCGGTGTGCGGACCGGGCAGCATGCCGAGCTGCATGAGCGCCAGACCTTCAAGGTTGCTGAGTATCGCGTTCATGATCGGCCTCTCAGTCCGACATCTCGGTCAGGATCTTCTGGGTCCGGTCCCAGGATGACCGGAACGGATCGACCTCGCGCATCATCTGCCTGATCTCGCCAAGGTCCTTGCCGGCACCCTTGAGCATGGAGAGCGTGAACCGCACGGCCTGCCCCAGGGCGTCATCGTCAACCGTGTCGGGTACGATCTGCTCCGCAGTACCGGCCATGTCGGCGTGGAGGGTCTCGACGGGCAGCGACGCGCCCAGGAGGGCCAGACAGTTCAGGAACCCCTGTCGGCAATGGTCCGGAAGCGTTTCCGCGAACTCCGCGAACGCCGGGTGATCGACATTCGGCCGGTAGCGGATCTGACCGTCGGCCTGCAGTCGATGCCAGAACGGCAGGCGCTCCTGATCGACCAGCTTCTGCCCGCGCCGCCTGTAGGTGCGCCGGGACCCGTCCCTGATGCGCTCGATGACCTTCCGGAGTCTGTCGCGCACCTCAGGCGGCAACTGCGCCGACGACTTCTTCACGTCGATCTTCCAGTCGGCGTCCATGCTGTTGGGGATATCGATTCGCACCCGCGACAGCTTCGTGAGCTCGCTCTGGCGACACAGGCCGAACCAGGTCCCGTAGACGATCAGCCGGTCGCCCCGGTACAGGTAGAAGCCCTGGGTCTTCAGGTGCCCTTCCGGGCCGCCGATGTCTTCCCATTCGCTGCTGCTCATCTGCGCGTGATGGGGCAGCGTGTAGCTCTGTATCGTGATCTCGCCGCCCGCGAGCGCAATCTTCTCTTCGGGATCCGCGATGGTCGCGGCCTTCCTCGTCGCAAAGGGGTCAAGCGGCTTCAGCGGCCTGCCGTTCAGTGTGATCGCCAACGGCTGGGAGCCATCCATGAAGCGGTGAAAGACCAGCCGGAGATGACGTTCCGTTCCAGCGATCTTTGCATTTATGACTTCGGTGCGTTTCCGGGCGTTGCTGGCGATGCCCTCTGCCAGCCGATCCAGCTTCTGCCAGAGTACGGCTGTACCGTGTTCGCCGAGTTCCAGTCTGCTGGCGAGCGCCGACGAGTCATCGGGCAGTTCGACGCTCCACTCGTTGCGTTCGGCAACGTCGTCGAGGTCCCAGATCGCGGAAGACAGCACGCCGTCCTTGCGGGTCAGGACCGTCAGCCGCCGACACTGGGAAAAGCTCGCGCTCTTCAGCCCGAGCCCGAACCGTCCGAGATCGCTCGCCGCTCGCGAATCCAGAGGGTTCTGGCTGCCTGGCCGCATGGCGTCGATCAGTTCCTTGCGCGACATGCCGCAACCGTCGTCAACGATGGCGATTTCCGGATCGTCGGAGACCGCGTCGCTCAGGATCCGAATGGTCCGGGCCCCGGCGGTGATCGAATTGTCGATGATGTCGGCGACAGCAGTGTCGAGGGAGTAGCCGATGTCGCGCAGGCTCTCGATGAGGGCCGATGCATGCGGGGTCGCATCGACCCTCTTGGCTCTGTCTGATGGCTGCATCCGGGGCTTCCGATGGACTCGCTCGCTCCACGTTGACGCGAACAGGATGCCCCGGCAAGTCGCTCAGGTGGAAGACCTGCCAGGCGGATCGAGGACTTGCAGGATCAGCGACGCGATCTGCCGCGCCAGGTACGGCGGCACCGCATTGCCGACCTGGACATACTGCTGCGTCCGGTTGCCCAGGAAGACGTAGTCATCAGGGAAGGTCTGCAGCCGCGCAGCCTCGCGAACCGTCAGGCTGCGGCACTGCTGCGGGTCCGGATGGATGAAATAGTGCCCGTCCTTCGAGATATGGCTGGTGACGGTCGTCGCCGGCTCGTGCGCAAGCTGCACACGAAAGCGATCGCTGAAATGGCCGCTTGTCCAGTTGCGGTGCTCGGGTTCCAGCACAAAGGGGAAATCGCCTGCCTTGGGGCTCCGCCCATGGACCTTGCCGAAGGCGGCGGCGAAAAGGTACCGGCCCAGATCGCCGTCCATGTGACCGCGGGTCTCATGCTGGGCAACGGCTTCCAGCTCCGGAGACTCCAGCCAGCGCATGAGCGCGTCATTGGATGCGCCATAGCCTTCCGGGAGGGCCGCTGACGCCCGTGTCAGCCGCGGTTCGTCATTCCCGCCGGCGACGGACTGGAACAGCTCCCGGAGGTCCCTGTTGTCCTTGCTGACAGTGGGGCTGGCGAGCAGCCGGGCCGCCTCGACGAAGATCTCCCGCCATGCGTCCGGCCCGTCGTCCTGCCTGCTCAGCCCGCTCCGGAGCCTGGGAAGGTTGCCGATGGCATCCTCGACTGTCCTGGTCGTGTCGGGAACGGCGATGCTGGCGCCCGGGATGGCATGCGCCAGATCCGACCTGATGCCGATGATGATCACCCGGTGCCGACGCTGCGGTACACCGAATGCCTCTGCCCGGACCACGAAGTCGGACGGCCGATCTGCCTCTCGCAGGACGGCACGCCCATTCTCGAGCCGGATCGCGCGCAGCTCGTAGACATGGCCGTCAGCGGTGCCAAGCGATGACAGGTCCTCCATCAGCATCTCGAACACCAGCTTGCTCTCGACCTTCGAGGACAGCATCCCCTTCACGTTCTCCATGACGAACGCGGCGGGCCGCAGCCGGGCCAGCACCCGGATGTATTCACGGAACAGGTAGTGTCGCTTGTCCTCCTCGGCCCGGTAGCCCTTGATGCCCTTCGACCGCGAACGGCCGACCAGGGAATAGGCCTGACACGGCGGCCCGCCGATCAGGACGGTGTCGTCATGCTCCAGGCGGATCCGGTCGATGGTCTCGTCCATGAACTTCGCGGCCGGGTCCGTCCCGAGCTCCAGGCATCGCGCCACACGCGTCGCCTCGCGCCAGGCGTCGATGTCGACGGCCGCCCAGTCCGGCGCGGCGTCGCGACCGGCATGGAAGTCGATGAACCTGGCCGGCAGATGGCCATCATGACGCTGCCGGTAGGCGCGGAGGAACTTCCTGAGCATTAGCGTGCGATGCGCAGAGCCCTCCTTCTCGACCGACAGGCCGATCCGGAACGGATGATGCCCGGCATCGTCGCCGAACGACGAGAAGCCCTCCCCCAGCCCGCCCGGGCCGGCAAACAGGTCGACAACACCGAAACTGGCGGGCAAGTGTTAGGCCTCAAGACATCTGACTGTTCGGCTTATACCAGCCTGGCAGATGGATACCAGGGGCCAGGAGCGCGTGCGCCGTTGACCGACATCGTGGACAGCGCGACCCGATCACGGATGATGGCGAGCATCCGGGGCAGGAACACCAGGCCAGAGCTTCTCCTGCGCAAGGCGCTGCACGCCAGGGGGTTCCGCTATCGTCTGCACGCCAGGAACGTCATCGGTCGGCCGGACCTGGTGCTGCCCAGATACCGCGCGGCGGTGTTCGTGCATGGCTGCTTCTGGCATCGGCACCCCGGATGCCGGTACGCGACGACCCCCGCGACCAGGCCGGAGTTCTGGCGAGCGAAGTTCGAGGCCAACGTCGCCCGTGATGCGAAGGTGCGCGACGCCCTGCTCGCCGACGGCTGGCGTGTCGCGATCATCTGGGAGTGCGCGTTGCGCGGCGATCAGCTTTCCGCGACCTCGGAGCGGATCGCCGGATGGCTGAGATATGAATCAACAGAAAGGCAATGTGATACGCAAATGCATATAATATCAATTCCCTGATTCGCTTGTATATTTTGAGCAAACAACCCAATTGTAAAATAATTATGCGCCACGTACTTTCTTACATAAATGCAACGCGTTGTTCGCGAACCCAAGTTTTATAATGAATTCTCGTATTGTTGGACCTAACATCTTTTTCCCATTCTTCGAATGAAAATTCTTCCCATTCCTCTAATGAAAAATCGCAATCTTCATTGTCTTCGAAATAAATACAATTTGTCCAAACCCAGATCCAGTACGAATCTGCTGTTTCTTCTGTTTTCACCTTTTCTATCCATGCGTCCAGAGGATAGTCTTTATGCTCCCCCCAAATCCCCCCGTGCAAATTTGCGAGTTCGATTACACGGGAGTCTATCGTGCCCAAATCGTCATGCAAGATCCGCAAACGCAAAACTTCCTCATTCGCACTGGTGGTTTCCTCAAAAAAGGCAGGGTCAATCTCCTTTTTCTCAAAATGAGCCCGCACTTCACTGTAGGCAAGTCCGAGCATGACCATACCGATTAGTCCAGAAATCAGTAAAAGCCAATCACCCCGAACTATAGCAACCATGCAAGGTATCACGCAGAAAATCATACCCAAAATAAGGAAATTGACCCCAGTTGTATTTTCATTCGATTTCATTTTCTGTCATCTCCATGTAAATGACATAACATTTTCCAATGTTCAGGCGAAGATGATACGTCTATAAAGTTGAACGTTTATAAAATTTATTATCACGTGCCATCAATTCGATTTTCGATTGGCAATTCCTGCATTTGCATAACAAAGATTCAGAAATTGACTTCGATCTGTCAACCCTTCTCGCTGTACTCAAGTGTGGAAAGTTGAATGAGTGCCCGGGTCGAACTATGATGAGAGAGAGCATAGGACTGACTCGGCTCGCCATGCGACGAGTCTGCATGGCATTTCTGGGGAAGTATCCCGCAAGAGGGCACATACGCCCATACGTCGTCGAGATCGCTCGATCATGGTCATGGCGCCGATGTCGCCGCCGACATACTGAATCTCGGAGCTAGCTTGGGTACGCGGTCCGACGCTTGCGGCTTGGAAAGGGCCGCCGATGTGCCGAGCCGTTGGGGAGAGCACAGGCCGTCGATCAGGATCAGCACAGTGAAAGCGTGATCGATTTACCGAGTCCTGGCGCCTGATCGGGTCAGCATTCCGGGGCCCCCGCTTCGAAAGCGTGATCGCTCTACCGAGTCCTGGCGCCTGATCGGGCAAGCATTCCGGGTCCCCCGCTTCGAAAGCGTGATCGTTCTACCGAGCCAAGACCCCTGACCGCACATCCGTCGCCGTCAGTGCCAAAAGCGTGATCGATTTACCGAGTCCTGACGCCTGATCGGGTCACCATTCCGAGTCCCCGACCTCGAAAGCGTGATCGTTCTACCGTGTCCTGGCACCTGATCGGCTAGGGATTCCGGGCCCCAACGTCGAAAACGTGATCGTTCTACCGAGACGCGAGGCACTACAAACTCCTGGAATCCGGGGCATGTGCACCAGAACGCCTTTTTATGCACGTGGTGCCAGATCCAGAACAGCTTGGCAGGTTCGGCATGGCGCATCGTGGAAAAGTCCACGTAGCGCTCGATCGGCCATAGGGGTCCGGCGCGACACGTTTGGAACGGCAAGCGGCCGAAATCGGCTCAGCAAACCGGCCAGACCTCAAGGCACTTCGCGCGGAGCCGGAGTCCAGAGGACGGCCTTCCACGTAAGATAGCCTGGGTTGCTGGCCGGACAGTCCGGAAACTAGGACATTCGGAGGATTTCGGACGAAATCAACCATTCGCCTGGTCGTCTTGTTCGACGACCCTGCGGCTCTGCTGGCTTCCAAGCGCCTGCCTGTCCGAAGACATGTCCCATTTTCCAGGGCGTATCTGGGTCGAATTCAGTCGCTATTCGGACAAGAGAGACAAGCATCTGTCGTGCTCCTCCTTGCGCTCTTCAAATCGAATACAGGATACCATCCAGCCGTGAACGTCTTCCATCAGGCCGTTTCCTCAAAACGCCCGCAATGCCGCTCGAGCATGCTGGCGAGCGCCGGCGCATATTCCCGGACGGCAAGCACCATCAGTTCCTCCGGGCGTTCATGGCTGATGACCCTGCACAGCGGCTCGATCATCTCGAAGGGCAGTCGCGTCGCGCCGCTCTTCCACATGCTCACGATGTTGGGGCGGGCGTAGCCGAGCCGGGCGGCAATGTCGGTCTGCGAGATGGGGCAGGCTTCGATGTGTTCGGTGAGCCATGCGGCGACCAGGCCCTCGA
>JAYZWD010000033.1:0-11048 GCA_036154895.1 Pseudomonadota bacterium | reverse complement strand
GGCCTCTTGTGGCCTAGATATGTCAACTTGCCAGTAGCTTGACCTGTTTCCAAAGCGTTCGCCGATTAGACAAGGGATTTTTTCTGCAAATTCATAGAAAAATAGAGGATTCCCTTGTTCCAGATTTTCACCATACTCGGCCTTGTGGCGATCTACGACCTCGCGGTAACGCACGGCCTCAGCCGAGAGATGCCGGTTCCAGAGCCTCCAGTGATCGCGGCAGCGAATCTTCGTACCGGGTATGAAAGTCCCCCGCGGCGTGAGTCCGACACGGGCGCACAACTCGTCATAGCCGTTATAGGCGATGGAGATGTGGTCGCGGAATGTACCCGGCAGTTTCGACGGGCCGGCGTGGAGCCTGATGCGGTGGGTGATTCCGTCGCCATCCAGTTCCCACATCGCCTTGCCGACCCGGCGGAAGCCATGCGCCTCCACCGCCGCGCCAAACCCGGCATCGGCAACCTGCACCCAGACAGGGGTCTTCTTCGGCGTCGCTTCTTCCGCTTCGTCACTCATGCCGGAAATGATGCCTGCAGCCAGCCGTTCGTGCAACGTTCGCGCGCGACCTTGCCGATGGTTTCGCTCTAGCCGCCATAGCCCAGGGCGCGCGGAAGCCACAGCACGGCCTCCGGCACGAAGGTGATGAAGGCGAGCGCACCGATCATCACCGCCAGGAACGGCAGCAGGTCGCGGATGACTGACAACAGCGGCGCGCGCGAGATGTTCGCCACCACGAAGAGCAGCAGGCCATAGGGTGGCGTGATCAGTCCGATCATCAGGTTGACCACGACGATCACGCCGAAATGCACCATGTCGATGCCGAGGGCCCCGGCCATTGGAACGAAGATCGGCACGATCACCAGCAGGATGGTGATGCCCTCCAGCAGGCATCCCAGCACCAGCAGCACGACATTGACCATCAGCAGGAAGCTGGTCGCCGACAGGCCATCCGCTCCGACCAGGGCGAGGATCTGCCTCGGCACCTGCTCGACGGTGATCACGTAATTGAAGACCATCGCGCCGCCGACCAGCACGCCGATCGAGGCGCTGGCACGGGCGCTGGCCAGCACGGCACGGTAGACATTGCCAAGCGAGACGTCGCGGTAGACCACGGCCGACACAAGAAGCGCGTAGGCCGCCGCCACCGCCGCGGCCTCGGTCGGCGTGGTCGCGCCGCCATAGATGCCCCCCAGCAGGATCACCGGCATCAGCAGCGGTGGCAGCGCCCGTGCCACGATGCCGGGGAAGGCACGCAGCGGGGTCCGCTCCTCGACCGGAAAGCCACGCTGGCGGGCGCGGAGGCTGTTGACCCCCATCAGTGCCACCGCCATCAGCAGGCCTGGCACCGCGCCGCCAAGGAACAGGTAGCCGATGGAGGCATCGGCCACGACGGCGAACAGCACCATCGGTATGGACGGCGGGATGATCGGCCCGATCACGGCGGACGCGGCGGTGATCGCGGCGGCATAGCTGGCAGGGTAGCGTCCGTCGCGGGTCATCATCCCGATGATCAGGCGCCCGACCCCGGCGGCATCGGCGATCGCCGAGCCCGACATGCCGGCGAAGATGACGCTCTGGACCACGTTGACGTGTCCGAGTCCGCCCCGGAAGCGGCCGACCAGCGCATTGCAGAAGCCGAGCAGGCGGTTGGTCAGACTGCCGACATTCATCAGTTCGGCCGACATGATGAACAGCGGGATCGCCAGCAGGATGTAGCTGCCGCGCAGGCCCTGCAGCAGTTGCTCGGCGGCAATCGACGGATCCTGGCCGGCCGCCAGCAGGTAGACCAGCGATCCGGCGATCATGCCGTAGCCGACCGGCAGGCCGAGCAGGGCCAGCACGATGATGGTGCCGAGGCAGAGGGTGAACGGATCGGGCGGCATCAGTCGGTCTGCCCGGAGGCTTCCACGGCCGGAACGTGGGTGGTTCCGGAGGCCGCGCGCCAGACCCGGATCGAGAAGCGGACCACCAGCGCCGCGACGAAGATGACGTAGACCGAGAACAGCACGTCAAGCCGGACGCCGATATAGGAGGCGCGCTCGATCTTCATGAAGGTTACGTAGTCGACCACCGCCGGCAGCGTGACCAGCAGGAGCAACACCAGCGCGGTGCCGGACACGATGTCGAACACCCGGCGCATGCGGGGGGACGCCACGTTGCAGAGGATGTCGAAGGAGATGTCGTCGGCGGGCCGCACGATGAACGCCGCGCCCCAGAGCACCAGCCACATCCAGGCGAGCGTGCTGACCTCCAGCGTCCAGCCGAGCGGCAGGTTGAGCAGGTAGCGGAAGACGACCTGCAGCAGGAAGGCCACGAAGACCGTCGCCAGCAGCGCGACCGCCACGTTCTCCGCGCGGCGCCGCAGCCAGCCGCCAATAGACGCCAGTCGTCCCGCGTTCACGCCCCGCCTTCCTCCGTTCCGACCTTGTGAAACACGCGCACGTCGGGTAGGCAAGCTGCACCAACGCCGACGGCAGGACCCGCGGAAACGGATCCTGCCGTCAGGAATTCGTCGCCGTTGCGGCTCAGAGCGCGTTGATGCGGTCGAGCATGCCGGCCGGCCAGTCCCTGGCGAAATCCGACTCGAGATATTTCTTCTGGGCGTAGTCGCGGAACGCTTTCAGGTCGGGCTCATAGACCTTGAGGCCCTGGTCCCTGAAAAACTGCACCAGCCGCGCTTCCTCGGCGACGTGCTTTTCGGTGCTGGAGGCGATCGCCTTGCGTGCTTCGGTCTCGAGCAGGGACTTCTGCGTGTCCGAGAGGCTGTTCCAGGTCTTGCCCGAAACCACGAACAGGTCATAGCCGATCAGGTGGCTGGTCAGCACGATCTGGCTCGTGACCTCGTAGAATTTCATGTTGTAGTCATTGGGCAGCGGGTTGTCCTGTCCGTCGATGGCACCGGTCTGCAGGCCGGTATAGACCTCGGCATAGGCCATCGGCGTCGGGTTGGCGCCGAGCGCCGTGCCCAGGAACTGCCAGGCGTCACCACCCGGCATGCGCAGCTTGATGCCGGCCAGGTCCGCAGGCGTCATCACCTTCTTCTCCGGCTTCAGGTTGACCTGGCGGGCACCGAAATAGACCGGCGCCACGATGTGCACCCCCAGCTTCTCCTCTGCCTTGGCCTTCATCTCCCTGCCCGCGTCGCTGTCGAAGAACGCCTGCAGGTGGCCCGCGTCGCGGAACAGGTAGGCCGCGGTCAGGATCGACCATTCCGGGACCTGCTTGGCAATGTCCTGGGGGGCGACGATACCGGTCTCCAGGTTGCCGCGCTGCAGGGCGACCAGTTCGGTCCCCTGCTTGAACAGGGTGGCGCCGAAATGCGGCTCGAAGGTGAACTCGCCGGAAAGCGCGGTGCCCAGCGAGCGCATCGCCTCGGCACGGATATCGGAGTCGCTGAAGACGGCCGCGAAGCGCAGGACCGGCTTGTCGGCGGCAACGGCATGGCCGGCGAGCAAGCCCGCGACGGCGACCGCACCGAGCTGCAGCGCCACCCGGCGCGAACAGGACTTGAGCATCTGGGTTCCTCCCTGGATCCCGGCGGCGGTGGGCATTGTTGACTTGCCGCCTGTTGCCCGACAAAATGAACGAACTGGTTAGTTTATGTCAATGCTCGTTGCCGGCCGCATCGGGCCGGACCGCAGGACCAGTCGCCACGGGCGGACGTCTATGGCCGGGCAGCACGGCCGCACTAGGATCGGTACTCGGATGCGCACCGCTGCCATGGAACGAGAGATGAGAACCGACACACCGGCGACACGCCCTGCCCCCGGACGGACCAACGATCCGGAAGGCACCAGGCGGAACATCATCGAGGTCGCCACAACGGAGTTCGCGCAGAACGGCCTGTCCGGCGCGCGGATCGACGAGATCGCTGCGAAGACCAGGTGCAGCAAGCGGATGATCTACTACTATTTCGAGAACAAGGAGGGGCTGTACCTGCGCGTGCTGGAGGCGGCCTACAGCCGCGTACGCGCCTTCGAGGGCACGCTGGATCTGGAGCACCTGCCGCCACGCGACGGCCTGGAACAGCTCGTCGGCTTCACCTTCGACCACCACAACAGCAACGAGGACTTCATCCGCCTCGTGATGATCGAGAACATCCACCATGCCAACTACCTGGCACAGTCGCCGGTTATCCAGGACCTGAACCTGCCGGCGATCGATGCCATCCGGCGGCTGCTGGAACGTGGTGTCGCCGCCGGCGTCTTCCGTGACGGCCTCGACCCGGTGGAGCTGCACTGGAAGATCAGTGCGCTCTGCTTCTTCCAGGTATCGAACCGGGCCTCGTTCTCGCTGATCTTCAAGCGCGACCTGGATTCGCCGGAGTCCCTCGCGTCGCTGCGCAAGGGCGTGGTCGAGATGATCCTGCGCCACGTTGAGAGGAACTGAGCACCGGATGGCGCGTGCCGGATCGCAACCCCTCGACCATGGCGCGGACGGCACGGCGCCCGACATCCGGCTCGGCCTGATCGGTGACAACATCGCCGCCTCGCGATCACCGCTGCTGCATGTCCTGGCCGGCCGGCTGGCCGGGCTGAATGCCAGCTATGACCGGCTGGTGCCGCGCGAATGCGGCCGCGACCTGGACGGACTGCTGGCCGACTGCGCGGCGCGCGGCTATCGCGGTGTCAACGTCACCTATCCCTACAAGGAACGGGCCGCATCGCGGGTCCAGGTCGACGATCCGGCTGTCCGTGCGCTTGGCGCGGTCAACACCGTGATCTTCGGACCGGGGGCGCCCAGGGGGCACAACACCGACTTCTCCGGCTTCATCGCCGCCTACCGGGAGGCGCGCGGCGCCAGACCGGCCGGACGGGTCTGCATGATCGGCGCCGGCGGTGTCGGCAAGGCCATCGCCCATGCCCTGCTGCAATCGGGCATCGAGCACCTGACCATCCTCGACCTCGATGGCGACAAGGCCGATGACCTCGGCCGGCGCATGGCGATGCTGGCGCCATGGCTGGACGTCGCGGTGGTCCGGACGGCCGGGGACATCGGAAGGCCGCATGACGGCTTCGTCAACTGCTCGCCGGTCGGGATGGTCGGGCTGGAGGGGACGCCACTGGACCGCGACCTCCTGGCCTGCGGCACCTGGGCCTTCGACGCGGTCTACACCCCGGTCCGCACGCGCTTCCTGATGGATGCCGCTGCCGAAGGTCTCCAGGTGATCAGCGGTTACGAGCTGTTTTTCCACCAGGGCCTCGACGCCTGGCGACTGTTTTCGGGCCAGCCGGTCGACGCGCGCGAACTGAAGCGCCTGCTGGTCGAGGCCGGTGCGGGGCCGGACGCATGACACGTCCGCGCCACCATCGCTGAAGGGAGCACGGGAGATGCGGACATCCATCGCGACGGTCTCGATTGCCGGGGAACTGGCGGAGAAGCTCGCGGCGATTTCCGCGGCCGGGTTCGACGGAATCGAGATCTTCGAGAACGACTTCCTGGCGTTCGACGGTACCCCGCGCGCGGTTGGCCGCATGGTGCGCGACCACGGTCTGGAGATCGTGCTGTTCCAGCCCTTCCGCGACTTCGAGGGCCTGCCGGAACCGCATCGCACCCGCGCCCTCGACCGTGCCGAGCGCAAGTTCGACCTGATGCAGGAACTGGGCACCGACCTTGTGCTTGTCTGCTCCAGCGTCTCTCCACATGCGCTGGGCGGCATCGACCGAGCCGCCGACGACCTGGCCGAACTCGGGGAACGCGCCGCGACACGGGGGCTGCGTATCGGCTACGAGGCACTGGCCTGGGGACGTCACGTCAGCGACCACCGCGATGCCTGGGAGATCGTGCGCCGTGCCGGTCGCGACAATGTCGGGCTGATCCTCGATTCCTTCCATACGCTGGCCCGTGACCTGGATCCGGATTCGATCCGCGCCATTCCCGGAGACCGGATCTTCTTCATCCAGCTCGCCGACGCGCCGCGCATCCAGATGGATCGCCTGCACTGGAGCCGGCACTTCCGCAACATGCCCGGCGAGGGCGACCTGGACGTCACCGGCTTCATGCGCGCAGTGGCGGCGACCGGCTATGACGGCACGGTCTCGCTGGAAATCTTCAACGACCAGTTCCGGGGCGCCTCGCCCTGGACCATCGCCGCGGATGGCCATCGCGCGCTGCTCTACCTGCTCGACCAGGTTCGCCGCGCCGAGCCTGGCATCCGCATGGCCATTCCCGGGATGCCGCCACGTGGCAAGGTCGAGCGCGTCGAGTTCATCGAATTTGCCGCCGACGAAGCCACCGCGACCGGCTTCGAGACGCTGTTGCGTGACATGGGCTTCCGTCGCAGCGGGCGGCACGTCTCGAAGCGCGTGGATCTCTGGCGACAGGGCGGGATCAACCTTGTCGTCAACACGGAACCCGGGGGCTTCGCCCATTCCGCCTACCTCATGCATGGCCTGTCGATCTGCGAACTGGGGCTGAAGGTGGATGACGCGGCCGGCACGGCGGCGCGCGCCCAGGCCCTTGGCGCCAGCCCCTTCGAGCAGGCCGTCGGACCGGGCGAACTGCGTGTTCCGGGCATTCGCGGCGTCGGCGGCAGCGTCATCCGACTGGTCGACGACGCGGGCGAACTGGCGCGGCTGTGGGAGGTCGAGTTCCGGCCGGTGGACGATCCCGACCCGGAGTCCGATGCCGGCCTGGTTGCCGTGGACCACATCGCGCAGACCATGCGCCACGAGGACATGCTGACCTGGCTGCTGTTCTACACCTCGCTGCTCGAGACCACGAAGACGCCGATGGTGGACGTGGTCGATCCGTCCGGGCTGATCCGCAGCCAGGTGGTCGAAAGCACCGGCGGTGCGCTGCGCATGATCCTGAACGGGGCCGAGAACAGCCAGACGCTGGCCGGACGCTTCCTGGCCGGCAGCTTCGGCTCGGCCGTCCAGCACGTGGCCTTCCGCTCCCGCGACATCCTCGCCACCGCCGGGCGGCTGGCCACGCGCGGCTTCGTGCCCCTGGCGGTATCGGGCAACTACTACGACGACCTCGAGGCACGCTTCGGCCTGGAACCGGCGTTGCTGGACCGACTGCGTGGCGCCGGGATTCTCTATGACCGCGACGAGGGCGGCGAGTACCTGCAGCTCTACAGCCGGCCCCTTGGCGAGGGGTTCTTCTTCGAGATCGTGGAGCGGCGCGGGGACTATCGCGGCTACGGCGCCGCCAATGCCCAGTTCCGCATCGCCGCGCAGAAGCGGATCGTCCCGCGCCTCGAACCCGTCGACCCGGGCTGACCCGGAGGAGCCTGCCCCCTCAGCCGCCGGCCGCGACCGACTGCGCCTCCGCCACCGCCAGCGCCGTCATGTTGACGACCCCGCGGGAGGTGACGGACGGCGTCAGGATGTGCGCCGGCTGTGCCGCCCCGACCAGGATCGGGCCGACCGGCAGCGCGTCGGTCATGAAACGGACGAGCTGGTAGGAGATGTTGGCGGCGTCCAGGTTCGGCATGATCAGGATGTTGGCCTGGCCGTTCAGCCCCGCGCGCGGGAAGGCGCGGGCGCGGAAGATCTCGTCCAGGGCCACGTCACCCTGCATCTCGCCCTCGATCTCCAGGTCCGGCGCCCGCTCGCGCACCAGTTCGACCGCCCGGCACATCTTCTCCGAGCTGTCGCTGACCCGGCTGCCGAACGAGGAATGCGAGAGCAGCGCCACCTTCGGCGTGATGCCGAAGCGCCGCACCTGACCGGCCGCCAGCACCGCCAGTTCGGCAAGCTGCTCCGCGTCGGGTTCGAAGGTGACGTAGGTGTCGGCCAGGAACCAGGCCCCCTTGGACAGCAGGATCAGGCTGATGGTGGAGAAGTCGCGCACCCCCGGCGCCAGCCCGATCACGTCGCGGACATGTTCCAGGTGCCGGTCGAACCGCCCCTCCAGGCCGCAGATCATGGCATCGGCCTCGCCGCGCGCCAGCGCCAGTGCCGCGATCACGGTCGGACGCGTGCGGACGATGGTGCGCGCGCGGTCAGCGGTGACACCGCGTCGCCAGGCCCGGTCGAGATAGCTGTCGACATAGTCGCGGTAGCGCGGGTCACTCTCCGGGTTGACCAGTTCGAAGTCCGTTCCGGGGCGGATGGTCAGGCCGAAGCGGGCCAGCCGGGTGTTCACCACGTCCGGACGTCCGACCAGAACAGGTTTCGCCAGCCCCTCCTCCAGTGCCACCTGGGCGGCGCGCAGTACCCGCTCGTCCTCGCCCTCGGCGTAGATCACCCGCTTCGGCGCCGATTTCGCCTGGGCGAAAATCGGCTTCATGATCAGGCCGGAGCGGAAGACGAAGCGGCCGAGCCGCTCCTCGTAGGCGTCGAAGTCGGCGATGGGCAGGGTGGCGACCCCGCTTGCCATCGCCGCCCGCGCCACCGCCGGCGCGATGCGCAGGATCAGGCGCGGGTCGAACGGGCTGGGGATCAGGCTGCCGCGCCCGAACAGCTGCGTCTCGCCGCCATAGGCCTTGGCGGCCACGTCCGACGGCGCGGCGCGGGCAAGATCGGAGATCGCCCCGACCGCCGCCAGCTTCATCGCCTCGTTGATGGTCGTCGCACCGACGTCCAGCGCACCACGGAAGATGTAGGGAAAGCAGAGGACGTTGTTCACCTGGTTGGGGAAATCCGAGCGGCCGGTGCAGATCATGGCGTCCGGCCGGGCGGCCAGCGCCACGTCGGGCATGATCTCCGGTGTCGGGTTGGCCAGCGCCAGGATCAGCGGGTCCGGTGCCATGCTGGCCAGCAGCTCCGGCTTCAGCACGCCACCGGCCGACAGCCCCAGGAACACGTCCGCGCCGCCGATCACGTCGGCCAGCGCCCGGGCCTCCGTCTCCTGCGCGAAGGCCGCCTTCCAGCGGTCCATCAGCGCGGTCCGCCCCCGGTAGACCACGCCCTCGATGTCGGTGACCCAGACATTTTCCCGCTTCGCACCCAGCGCCAGCAGGATGTTCAGGCAGGCCAGAGCCGCGGCGCCGGCACCGGAGGCGACGATCTTCACCTTCGCGATATCCTTGCCGGCCAGTTGGAGGCCGTTGCGGACCGCCGCCCCGACGATGATGGCGGTGCCGTGCTGGTCATCGTGGAAGACCGGGACGCGCATGCGCTGGCGCAGCCGTTCCTCCACCTCGAAGCATTCCGGTGCCTTGATGTCCTCCAGGTTGATGCCCCCGAAGGTCGGCTCCAGCATGGCGATGGCATCGCAGAGCCGGTCGACGTCGGTGCAGTCCATCTCCAGGTCGAAGACGTCGATGCCGGCGAACTTCTTGAACAGCACCGCCTTGCCTTCCATCACCGGCTTGGCTGCCAGCGGGCCGATGGGGCCGAGGCCCAGCACCGCGGTGCCGTTGGAGATGACGGCCACCAGGTTGGCCCGCGAGGTATAGAGCGCCGCGGTGGCCGGGTCGGCGGCAATGGCCTCGCAGGCGGCGGCGACGCCGGGGCTGTAGGCCAGGGCCAGGTCGCGCTGGTTGCCCAGCGGCTTGGTCGGGTTGACCTCGATTTTTCCGGGGCGGGGCTGGCTGTGATAGATCAGTGCGCCGGATTTCAGGTCGCTGGAGATGTCGCGGGCCATCGGCACCCTCCGTCCGCGGCCGGACCGGCGCGCCCGGCTGGCACCCGCATCTGCCCGCGGGTTCGAGCTTGCCGGAGCCCGGCGGAAAGGCAAGGTGGAATGCCCGGGCGCGGCAGAAGGCCCCCCGGTGACGGTGTCTCAGCCGGCGAAGCGGAGCCCGAGGCACGGCAGCCGTCGCAACAGCGGTATTGCGGCGAGCGCCAGCCCGGTGAGAGCGACCCAGTGCGCCGGACGCGGCAGGTCCAGGTACAGGTTGGCCTCCAGCACACGCTCCCACGGCAGGCCGGTCGCGAGCCCGTTCCACAGGGCCTCAAGCCCGGCCGTCGCCAGCGCCGCAAGCACGGCGGTCGCGCCAGGATGCGGGCGTCATTCAGCCGGAACCCCGCGGCAAGCGCCAGCCGGTGGCCGGCCAGCAGGACAAACAGGCCCATCATCAGGGTGGCGTCGGAGACATTCGACTTCGACTGCAGGAAAAAGTGCAGCAACCCCAGGATCGCCAGCACGTGGACGATCTTGTGCAGGCTGCGCCAGCGCCGTCCCAGCCGGCGGATGGCCGCATCGGTCGAGGTTGCCGCCAGCACGGCAAGGCCCGCCAGGGTGACGAAGCCGATGGCGAGATAGACGCGCTGCACGATCTCGCTGGTCGCGTGTCCCACGTCCCAGCCCTGCTGGCCGACAAAGAGCACCAGGTGCCCGAGCGCGTAGGAAAAAGCCGCGACGCCCAGCATGCGCCGCACGGCGATCCAGCGGGTCCAGCCGCTGATCCGCCTGAGTGGTGTCAGGGCCAGGGTGAGCAGCAGCAGCCGTACCGCCCATTCGCCGCTTTCGTGGATTGCCGCGTCGAACGGCCGGGGGTCCGGCGTGCTGGTCAGCGCCCCGAATGCCAGCAGCAGTGCCGGCAGGACCGCGAAGACAAAGGCGGCGGCATGCAGCGGGCTGAAGCGGCCGGCGCGGTCGCGCCAGGGACGGTCGGCTGGGCTCGGTCCGGGCAGGCGGGTCTGATGGATGGCGGTCGACACGGGCACACTCCTCGTTCCCTTCCGAAATAAGGTATCGGTCCGCCCGCGGCACCGGGCCTGACGAAAATGTCATGCGCGCGTGTCCGGCGCAGATCAGCGCGCGAACGTTGCGCGAACGGCTGGCTGCAGGCATCATTTCCGGCATGAGCGACGAAGCGGAAGAAGCGACGCCGAAGCAGACCCCTGTCTGGGTGCAGGTTGCCGATGCCGGGTTTGGTGCGGCGGTGGAGGCGCATGGCTTCCGCCGCGTCGGCAAGGCCATGTGGCGCCGCGACGGCGGCGGGCTGACCTGGCGCATCGCGCTGGTGCGCGCGCCCGACACGCCCGATGCCTTCCTGATCCGGCAGGGCTGCGCGGCCATCGGCCTGGACGACCTGGTGAAGACCGTCAGCGATCGCTTGCCCAGCGAGCGGATGACCGGCACGTCCTTCCGGGTGCATTCGAACATCGAGATCGTGTCCTGGGCTGGCCGCGCCATCGAGAAGGCCATGA
>JAYZWD010000032.1:0-10081 GCA_036154895.1 Pseudomonadota bacterium | reverse complement strand
GATGGTATGCCGGACATGGGTTATACCCCCGTTGTGTTTTCCTTGCGTTGACCCTGAGCAGGCTGGTTCTTCGCCGAGCGGAAGCTGTCCCAGAACAGCAGGGCCGCACCGCAGAAAATCGCCACGTCCGCGAGATTGAAGGACGGCCAGTGGTATGATCCGTAATGGAAATCCAGAAAGTCCGGGACGGCCTGATAGCGCAGGCGGTCGAGGACATTTCCGAGCGCGCCTCCGATGATCAGACCGAGGGCCGCACCCGTCAGCCTGTCCGGCGCGCGCCACAGCCAGATCAGTAGCCACGCCACGATCACGCCAGCAAGCGCGATGAGGCCCCACCACGGTACGACCCCGCCGAGTATACCGAAGCTGACCCCATCGTTCAGAACCCGCACGAGGTTCAGAAAGGGTAAAACCTCGACCCCGCTCTCAAGCGCCGGTGTGCTAAGGGCAAGCGCCTTGGTGCCCTGATCGAGACCAAGCGCTGCGATCGCGCAGAGCCCGCCCAGAACGCGGCTATTCATGCCGCCGCCTTCAGATCGGCCCGCGCATCGCGAATGATCGCCCAAGCGGAGTGCAGGAACAGTCCGGCGATACCGAAGGCGACGATAAGGTCGGGCCACGCGCTGCCCAGCCACGCTACGAGACCGGCGGCGATGACGACCGCCGCATTGCCGATGGCGTCGTTGCGCGAGAAGAGCCAGACGGCCCGCATGTTCGCGTCGCCCTTGCGGAACCGCAGCAGCGGCAGAACGGAGACGACATTGACGACAAGGGCGATCATGCCGAGCAGGCCCATGAGACCTGCATCCGGCGTCGTCCGTTCGAAGACCCGGACGATCGTCGTGCCGAGGACGCCAAGACCGAGGAGCCCGAGGAAAATGCCCTGGATCAGGGCCGACCGAGCCCGCCAGGCGAGGCTCCAGCCAATGGCCAGCAGGCCGAGGAAGGTGATCGCGCCATCGCCGATGAAATCGAGCGCATCGGCCTTCACGGCCTGTGATCCGGCGATGAATCCGCCGATCATTTCAAGGACGCCGTAACCCACGTTCAGGATCACGACGATCCAGAGAGCGCGTCGGTAGGCCGGATCCTGATGAGCCGGATTCGGCGGAATATCTCCATCGCCCTCGATCCGGTCGAAGCCGTAACCGGTCACCGCAACGGCCTTTTCGATATCTGGCAGGCGCGCCTCGGAGGCGTTCAGTGTCATGATGTGCGTTGCGGCCGACACCTTCACATCGTCGGGCGCTACTCCGGCCGACTGCGCCGCCCGTTCAATCTGCGCGGCATCCTTTGCGCAATCCATACCGGAAACCCGGTAACGGAAGGGCGGGGCATCAGCCGTCGATCCGGCTCTTTCGGTGTTGGCCATGGTCGCGCTATTCCTGCTAGGATGAATCGAAGAACAACATATCAGCGAGGAGTGATATGGTGCAAATCGTCGATGACCGCAAGAGCGCGACCATCGAGCGACGGGCGAAATTGTTCCGCGGCTTCGCGGACCCGAGCCGCCTGGCCATTCTCGGTGCACTTTGCAATGAGCCATTGGCCGTTCACGAGATCGTCGAGCGGACGGAACTATCGCAACCCAACGTCTCCAACCACCTGAGGTGCCTGCTGGACTGCGGGCTTGTCGCCAGCGACCGCGATGGGCGCTTCATCCGCTACCGTATCAGCAGCCCGCGCATCACGGTCCTTCTGAGCGATGTGGACGCACTTCTCGACGTGGTCGCGGAAGGCGTTGAGGCGTGTGACAATTATCGTGGGGCATGAACGGCCGAGTTTTAACCGGCACCGCAGCATAGTAGACCTTAGCGCTTTGACGGCACAGCTTGCCAACATGTAGAATAGTCGGCTCGCGCTCGCCACGCCCTCCCGATCCTTGAGCCTCAGAGCCCGACGAGAAGACGGACCCCTAGCCACGCATAGGCGACTACGGCGAGCCAGAAGAGCATCTTCTCAATAGCGCCGTCGCCGGCTGAGAAGGAAAAACCAGTCCTTTTCGGGAAAAACGGTGACATGCACCAATTTCCGAGACTCGTCCGCTTTCGTCTGACAGGCCCGCCATTCTTCCTCGTCCTGTGAAGACTGGCAGTTGGTGCGGCAAACCCCGCTGTCCTGCTTCCGTGGCCTGGATCTATTCCCGATTTCGAAGGTTGCCGGTCCCCAGGTGGCCAGCTGGCGGGCACTGCGCCCTTCTGCGCCACGTCCGGCAATGCGGTCGAGGCCGTGGCAAGAGCGGCAGGCGTGAGGGAATTTGCCCGGAGCCGCGTACTATCCTTCACAGAGGCGTTCGAAACCGCCGGGAATTGCAGCGAATGCGGGCAGCCAGGAGAAAAGCGGACACGATCCCGGGCAGGCTGATGAACAGCCTGGCCGCGCTGCTGGCTGCATGCCTGGTCCTGATGACCGCGCCTGCTCATGCCGGCCCGTCCGGCACGGCGTCCTGCATGCCGGAAACGGCGGCAGACTGCTGTGACGGGATGGATCATGCCGGCGCGGTTCACAATGGCGGTAAGACCGGCGCGTTGAGCCCCGCCGGTCTGCCGGACAATGATTGCGCCGATATGGATTGTGCAGCGATGACAACCTGCGCGGCACCCGCTCAGGCCGTGCTGTCGCGCGCAGTGCAACTGCCTCGCCTCCTCCTGGAACGGCATGGCAGCCCGATGGATGGCATCAGGGCTCCGCTTCCCCCCTTGTCATTGCCCGAACAGCCTCCGCGCGTCTGAACCCCGGCGGCGCCGGTGAAAACCGGCGATGTGCCTGTCGATTGGTTCAAGACCCCGTGGAGTGTTTCATGTCCCTGTCCATACTGCCGGCTGCGCTTGCAGCCGTCCTGGTGTCCGGCGCAATGCAGCCGGCTGCCGATACCGGGGTGCCGCCATTGAGCCTGGCGGAAGCCCTTCTGATTGCCGAAAGCCGCGAAGAGCCCGGTGTCCAGGCCTGGCGCGTGCGGGCCGAAGCGCTCGAAACGCGCGGCGAGGCCGAGAGCGCCCTGCCGGATCCTTCGGTCCGGATCGGCGTCGCCAGTGTACCGTTGAGCGATTTCGACCTCGAGCGCGAGGCGATGACTCAGGCGCAGGTGTCCGTGCGGCAGATGTTCCCGCGCGGCGAGACCCGGCGATTGCAGCGCGCCCGGCGTGAGGCCGAGGCCGAGGGTGCGCGGGCCGGCATGGCTTTGCAAGTACGGGAGATCCGGCGCATGGTCCGCCAGCGCTGGCTGGAACTTTACTACTGGGAGCGCGCCCGCGATCTCACGCTCCGCCGGCGCGAGGAAATGGACCGGCTGGGCGAGGTTGCGACGGCTGTTTTCGCCAGCGGACGGGCCAACAGTCATGATGTGATCCGGGTCGATCTGGAAACCGCCATGCTGGGGACGCGCCTGGTCGAGATCGAGCGCCAGTCGGAAACCACAAGGGCCGATCTGGCGCGTTATCTCGGCGCCGATGCCGACCGTCCGCTCACGGCGCAGATGCCGGTTTTCCCGGCGGTTCCGGACGGGCCGGATGCTGTCGCCGCCCTCGCTGCCCATCCCGGCATCCGGGCGCACAATGCCCGGATCGAGGCGAGCGAGCGCGAGCTGGACATCGCCCGGCAGGCCTTCCGTCCGGCCTGGGCGATCGATGCCGGCTACGGGCTGCGCGGCAGCCGGTCGGATGTGGCGAGCGTGGGGGTGAGTGTGGAAATCCCCCTGTTCAACCGGACGGGCCGCGAAGCCGGGGTCAGCGCAGCGCGGCAGGCGCGCAGCGCCGAGGAGCTGGAGCGCCAGGCGAGCCTGCTCGACCTGCGCCGCCAGCTCGACCGTGCTGTCCGCCAGCGCCGCTGGCTCGAGGACGCGATCGCGCTGCACGAACGCGAAGTCCTGCCCCGGGCCCGCGAGACGGTGGAAGCTGTACTCGCGGCCTACGAGAGCGAACAAGCCGACTTTGCCGAACTCGTGCGCGCCGAACTGGCGCTGCTCGACGCAGAACTCGCCCTGGTGCGCATGCAGGTCGATGCGGGCCAGGCGCTGGCCGAGATCCTCTTCCTCGCAGGAGATGTGCAATGAACCGCACCAGCTTCTTGATCGCTGCACTCGCGCTCCTGGCCGGCGCAGCTGCCGGTATGGCCGGGATGGCCCTGTTCGCCGGTGACGATGCGTCTGGCGGGACCGCCGAGCGGGAAATCCTCTACTGGGTTGCACCGATGGACCCGAGCTACCGGCGCGACGAACCGGGCAAGTCGCCCATGGGCATGGACCTTATCCCCGTCTATGCCGGTGAAGAGCCGGCGGGCGCGGGCGCCGACATCGTTCGCATCGATCCTGCCGTGGAGAACAATATCGGCGTGCGCACGGCGCTCGTGCGCCGCGAGGACTTCCATCGCCATATCGCCACGGTCGGCTATGTCCGGCCGGTCGACGCGCTGACATCCGCGGTGGATGTGCGCAGCGAAGGCTGGGTCGAGGATCTGCGCGTCTCCACCATGGGCGAGGCCGTGGACGCGGGCGAGCTTCTTTTCCGCATGTATTCGCCGGAACTCGTGGCTGCCCAGTCAGAATTTCTGCAGGCGCGGCGGATCGGCCGCAACGAGCTCGTCGAGGCCGCCCGGGCGCGCCTGAGGGCGCTGGGCATGACGACCGGCCAGATCGAAGCGGTCGGCCGGGCCGGCCAGCCGGCGCGGCTGGTCGACGTGCACGCCGCGCGCAGCGGGATCGTGATCGACCTGTCGGTCCGCGAGGGCCAGCATGTGCATCCCAGCGCCACGCTGATGACCATTGCCGATCTCTCGTCTGTCTGGGTCGTGGCCGATGTGTTCGAGGACGAGGCGCAAGCCGTAGCGGCTGGCCTCGCTGTCGAAATGCGCTCGCCGGCCTGGCCGGGCCGCGTATGGAACGGCACGGTGGAGTACGTCTATCCCACGGTCGATCCGCAAAGCCGGTCTGTGCCGGTCCGCATGCGGTTCGACAACCCGCAGGGCGATCTCAGGCCCGGCAGTTTCGTCAATGTCGTCATCAAGGCGGAGCCGCGCTCCGGCGTCCTCACCGTGCCGCGCGAGGCCGTTATCCGCACGGGCCGGTCCGACCGGGTGATCCTGGCGGAGGGAGACGGGCGGTATCGCCCGGCGCGCGTCGTGCCGGGGATTTTGTCGGAGGACCGGATCGAAATCCTCGAAGGCCTCGCCGAGGGCGAGCGCGTGGTGGTGTCCAGCCAGTTCCTGATCGATTCCGAAGCCAGCCTGCAGGGCGCCATGCTGCGCATGAGCCCGCCGGGGCCGGTGCAAGCCGATGTGGAGGCTGCCCACCGTGAGGTCGAGGGCACCGGGACCGTGACGTCGGTGATGGCCGGTCACGGCATGATCGATCTCGACCACGCGCCGATCCCCGAGATCGGCTGGCCTGCCATGAGCATGTCCTTCCGCACGGTTGAGGGTGTCGACCTTGCCGGCCTCGCGGTCGGTGACAACGTCACCTTCATCCTGCGCGAGACGGAGGGCGGAAACTGGCTGATCTCGGACATCGAGCCGGCCGGGGCGGTGAATGGTCACGACATGCACCGGATGGATGACATGCCAGCCGATGCCGATCCGCACGGGGGACACCGCCCATGATCGCCGCCATCATCCGCTGGTCGGTCGGCAACCGGCTGATCGTTCTCATTCTGGCCACTTTGCTGGGGGCCTACGGCACCTGGTCGCTGGCCCGCACCCCGCTGGACGCCATTCCGGATCTGTCCGATGTGCAGGTGATCATCAAGACCACCTATCCCGGCCAGGCGCCGCAGGTCGTGGAGGACCAGGTCACCTATCCGCTCACCACCGCCATGCTGGCCGTGCCGGGTGCGGTGACGGTGCGGGGCTATTCCTTCTTCAACGACAGCTATGTCTACATCATCTTCGAGGACGGGACCGACCTCTACTGGGCCCGCTCGCGAGTGCTGGAATATCTCTCCCAGGTCGCCCCGACTCTGCCGGACAGTGCCTCGCCCGCGCTCGGGCCTGATGCGACGGGTGTCGGCTGGATCTACCAGTACGCCCTGGTCGACCGGACGGGCGGGCACGACCTGGCCGAGCTGCGCTCGATCCAGGACTGGTTCCTGAAATACGAGCTGCAGACGGTCGAAGGCGTGTCCGAGGTCGCCACGATCGGCGGCATGGTGCGGCAATACCAGGTCGTGGCCGATCCGGACCGGTTGCGTGCTTTCTCCATCCCGCTCTCGCGTGTCCGCCAGGCCATCGAACGCGGCAATCAGGAAAGCGGCGGCCGGGTGATCGAGATGGCCGAGGCGGAATACATGGTCCGCGCTTCGGGCTATATCGAAGGTATTGACGATCTTGAAGCGATCCCGGTCGGCGTCACCGATACCGGAACGCCCATCCTCCTCTCCGACGTGGCCGACATCCGCACAGGCCCCGAGTTGCGGCGCGGTATCGGCGAGCTCAATGGCGAGGGCGAGGCGGTCGGCGGTGTCATCGTCATGCGCTATGGCGAGAACGCGCTGGCCACGATCGAGCGGGTCGAAGAGCGTCTGCATGAACTCGCAGAGTCACTGCCCGAGGGTGTCGAGATCGTCACCACCTACAACCGAGCCGGACTGATCGAGCGGGCCGTGCATTCCCTGCAGGAAAAACTGATCGAGGAATTCATCGTCGTCGCGCTGGTGTGCGCGATCTTTCTCTTCCATCTGCGTTCCTCGCTGGTGATCGTGCTCAGTCTTCCCCTTGGCGTGCTGGCGGCCTTTGCGGTGATGAACGCCCAGGGCATCAATGCCAACATCATGTCGCTGGGCGGGATCGCGATTGCCATCGGTGCGATGGTGGATGCGGCGATCGTGATGATCGAGAATCTTCACAAGCATATCGAGCGCGAGGAAGTGACACGGGAGAACCGCTGGGAGATCGTCACGCGCGCTGCGACGGAAGTGGGGCCTGCCCTCTTCTTCTCCCTGTTGATCATCACTTTCTCCTTCGTGCCGATCTTCGCGCTGGAAGCGCAGGAGGGCCGGCTCTTCCATCCGCTGGCCTTCACCAAAACCTATGCAATGGCTGCCGCGGCGGGCCTGTCGGTTACGCTGGTGCCGGTCCTGATGGGCTTCTTCATCCGCGGCCGCATCACGCCGGAACACAAGAACCCGGTGAACCGGCTCCTGATCGCCGGCTACCGGCCCTTCATCCGGCTGGTTCTGGCCCATCCCTGGGCCGTCATCGGCGTATCGGTGCTGATCCTGGCGAGTGCGGCGGTGCCGCTGTCGCGCATGGGCAGCGAGTTCATGCCGGACCTGGACGAGGGCGACCTTTTGTACATGCCCTCCGCCTATCCGGCCGTCTCCGCCGGCAAGATGGCGGAGATCCTGCAGCAGACGAACCGGCTGATCATGACCGTTCCGGAGGTGGAGACCGCCTACGGCAAGGCCGGACGTGCCGAAACCGCAACCGATCCGGCGCCGCTGACCATGGTCGAGACCACGATCCAGCTCCGCCCGCGCGAGGAGTGGCGGCCCGGCGTGACGATGGATGATATCCGCGCCGAGCTTGATGCGCTGGTCGATGTGCCCAGTCTCACCGATGTCTGGATCATGCCGATCCGCAACCGGACCGACATGCTGGCTACCGGGATCAAGACGCCCGTGGGTATCAAGGTCGCCGGCCCAGACCTTGAAACCATCGCCGGGATCGGCGAGCGGATCGAGGACGTGATCCGTGAAGTTCCCGGCACGGCCTCGGTCTATGCCGAACGAGTGACCGGCGGGCGGTTTGTCGATATCGATGTGAACCGGCGTGAGGCGGCCCGCTTCGGGCTCAACGTCGCCGACGTGCACGACGTGGTGCGCACCGCCATCGGCGGCATGACGATCACCGAGAGCGTGGAGGGGCTGGAGCGCTATCCCGTCAATCTGCGCTATCCGCGCGACTATCGCGGCTCGGTCGAGGAGTTGCGTGCGCTGCCGCTGATCACGCCCACTGGTGCGGAAATCCCGCTCGGCCGGGTCGCGGAGATCTCCATCTCCGACGGGCCGGGGGTGATCCGCAGCGAGAATGCCCGGCTCAATGGCTGGATCTATGTCGATATCGCCGGCGTCGATATCGGGTCCTATGTTGCCGACGCCCAGCAGGCTGTCGCCGAACAGATCGACCTGCCGGCGGGCTACTCGCTCTCCTGGTCGGGTCAGTATGAATACATGGAGCGCGCGAAGGAGCGGCTCAGTGTCGTGGTTCCGGTCACCCTGGCGATCATCATTCTGCTGCTCTTCCTCAATTTCCGGCGTCTGGTTCCGGTTCTCCTGATCATGGGCACGTTGCCGCTGGCGCTCGTCGGCGGGCTGTGGCTGCTCGACCTTCTGGGCTACAACATGTCCGTGGCGGTCGGGGTGGGCTTCATCGCGCTCGCCGGTGTCGCGGTGGAGATCGGCGTGCTGATGATCGTCTATCTCGAACAGGCGCTGAAGGACCGGCAGGAACAGGCTGCGGCGGAGAATCGTCACCTTACGCCAGAGGACCTCCGGGAGGCCGTGGTGAAGGGGGCACTCCTGCGTGTGCGCCCCATCATGATGACCGTCGCGGTCGTCATCGCCGGCCTCTTGCCAATCATGTTCGGCTCGGGCACCGGGTCGGAAGTGATGCGTCGCATCGCAGCCCCCATGGTTGGCGGCATGACAAGCGCGACGGTGCTTACCCTGCTCGTCTTGCCTGCGGCCTTCCTGATCTGGCAGCGCTGGCGGCTGCGGAGCGGGCCGGAGGGCGATGAACGATGACCCGTCCGCGCGTGTATGACCCGTGTGCCCCGCGTGCGGACAACGGTCCGGACAGGCTTGACTCTCCAGTTACTGGAAAGTGCAGATATCTAGTGTCAGCGGTGAAAGGAGTCCGGCATGACATCTGACCAGGCACACGCACAGGGGTGTTGCAGCCAGCATGCGCAGGCGGATCCCGGCGGTCACGACGGCGATACGGTGAAGGATCCGGTCTGTGGCATGGATGTCCGGCTTGGCGCCGGCAAACCGAGCTTCGAGCGCCGGGGCGAGACCTGGCATTTCTGCTCGCAATCCTGTCACGACAAGTTCGCCGCGGATCCGGATCACTATCTCTCCGGCGACCACCGGCAGGCCTATGAGGACATGCCGGCGGGTACGCAATACACCTGCCCCATGCATCCGGAGATCGTCCGCGACAAGCCGGAGGACTGCCCGATCTGCGGCATGGCCCTGGAGCCCATGGGCGTGCCGGCCGCCGACCAGGCCCCCAATCCGGAGCTTGTCGATTTCCGGCGGCGCTTCTGGATCGGGGCGGTGCTGACCGTGCCGCTTCTCGTGCTGTCGATGGGCCCCTTTTTGGGGCTCGGATTCGTCCGGGATGCGCTCGGTGAGGGCGTGGCCGTATGGACCGAGCTGGTCCTGGCCACACCGGTCGTGCTCTGGTCGGGCTGGCCCTTCTTCGTGCGCGGCGTCAAATCCGTCCTGAGCGGCAATCTCAACATGTTCACCCTCATCGCCATGGGCGTCGGGGCGGCCTACCTGTTCAGCGTGACCGCGACGCTGGCGCCGGGCATTTTCCCGGCCGGTTTCCGGGATGAAGGCGGCCATGTCGCCGTCTATTTCGAGGCCGGTGCCGTGATCACCGTCCTCGTCCTGCTGGGCCAGCTGATGGAGCTGGGCGCTCGCGAACGCACCGGCTCGGCGATCCGCGCCCTGATGGACCTTGCCGCGAAGACGGCCCGCATCGTCCGTGCAGACGGCCGCGAAGAGGAAATCGCGCTCGAGGACGTCAGCGTCGGCGACCGGCTGCGCGTGCGGCCGGGCGAGAAGATCCCGGTCGATGGCGATGTGGTCGAGGGACGGTCCTCGGTGGACGAGTCGATGATTTCCGGCGAACCCGTGCCGGTGGAAAAGACGGCCGGCGACACCGTCACCGGCGCGACGATCAACGGGACCGGTTCGCTGGTGATCGAGGCGAAACGCGTCGGCAAGGACACCGTGCTCAGCCAGATCGTGGAAATGGTCGCGGCGGCCCAGCGCAGCCGGGCTCCGATCCAGAAGCTCGCCGACGTGATCTCCGGACGCTTCGTTCCGGCCGTGATCGGCGTCGCCATCCTCGCTTTCATCGG
>JAYZWD010000031.1:0-15656 GCA_036154895.1 Pseudomonadota bacterium | reverse complement strand
AGGAAATCACAGGCCGAGGTCGAGCGGCTGCGGGAGGCGCTGCGGAATATCGCCGGCCACCGGTCGCTGGACTGCGACCCCGACACTGACTGGAGCACGGCGGAGGAAATCGCCCGCGCTGCGCTGGAGCCAACCGCGAAGCCATGAACCAGACGACCGCCATCATGCCCTGGCCGGGTCGCATGTCGGCAGACAAGGCGGCGGCCTATCTCGGGATCAGCAAGAGCCAGCTGCTGAAAGGCGTGAAGGCTGGAACCTATCCAGCGCCGGTGACGGATGGCCGCCGGAAGCTCTGGCACCTTGAATCGCTCAACGAATGGCTGGACCGTGAGCGCCAGGGGATGACGCGGCCGAAGCGGAAGTGGAGTGACGCCTTTGCGGATCTCGGTCAAACACGTCCATAGGGTCCGTGACCGGTTCGGCACCGCGCGCTATTACCACCGCATCACGCGGGAGCGGCTGGACAAGGATGCCAACGGGCGGACGCGCTCGATCGAGGAGATCCTCGAGCGGGCCAACCAGATCAACGCCGGACTGAACAAGGGCCGGAAGGTGAGGTCGGCTCACGGGACCGTCGGGCACCTGATCACGCTCTACCGCGAGAGTCCCGATTACCTGAGGCTGGCCCAGCGCACCCGCGACGACTACGCGCGGGTCCTCGACAACCTGGTTGACCGTATCGGCGGCGACCTGGTCCGCGACGTGACGACCGAGGACGTGCTGGAACTGCAGCAGGCGCTGGTGGCAAAGCCGCGCACGGCCGACGCCTACACCGGCATGGTCCGGAGATTGCTGAATTTCGCGCTGCCGCGGCGCCGGACCTTCGGAATCACCGTCAACGTCGCTGACGCCAAGGCCGGCGTGGTGAACATCAACAAGGCCGAGCCCTACAAGCCCTGGCCGGAGCCGTTGATCGAGACGGTGATCAAGGCTGCGCCGGTCGAGGTCGGGCTGGCTATAGCCCTTGCCGTGACGACTGGCCAGCGCGCCGAACAGCTGGTTTCGGTCAGGTGGTCAGATGTCGACGACGAGGGCGTAGCCTTCCGGCCGTTGAAGCGTGGCGATCCGGTCTGGGTCCCGATCTACCCCGAACTCAAGGACGTCATCGACGCGCTTCCGAAGCGCGCGGTCATGCTGCTTACCACGAAGACTGGCCGTCCCTGGCGGGCGGACAGTCTCGGAAAGGCGGTCGGAAAGGCACTGACCGATGTTGGCGTCGAGGGCTACGTGCTGCACGGGTTGAGGAAGAACGCGGTCGCCAGACTGCTGGAAGCCGGTTGTTCCGATGCCGAGGTACAGGCGATCACCGGGCACAAGACCAGGCAGATGATCGAGCACTACGGGAAGGACAGCAACCGCCGGCGCATTGCCCGGGCCGCGGTGGCGAACCTGGTCAACAGAACGAAGCTGGACTGAAAACTGTAAAATTCTGGCCGGGGACTGTAAAACAGAACAAAAGTGAACGGTCCAAGGTGCTGAAACAATGGGGGAAAGTGGTGCCGCAGAGAGGATTTGAACCTCCGACCTGCTGATTACGAATCAGCTGCTCTACCCCTGAGCTACTGCGGCATGGCGGCGGGCGCCAGGGTGGAGGCTATAGCCGGATTGTCGGGCCGGCGCAACTCCGCCCATACCGGAAATCGCATCGCGTGCAGCCATGCCCGCGGGCGCAGGAATCCGGGCGCGGGCAGGGTCGGTACGAACCGCGCCCGACGTTCAGGGCCACTGCTCAGGGCGTGATGACGATGCGGCCCAGCGCCCGGCGTTCGCGGATCTCGGCGAAGGCATCGGCGAAGCGCTCCAGCGGGAAGACCGCGTGCACCCTGGGTCGCGCGGCACCGCTCCGGACCAGGCCGGCGACGCCCGCCATGACGCGGTCGCGCTCCGGCGTCAGCCGCACCCGCTCGTCCACCGGGGTCCAGCCCCAGTAGGTGCCCCAGTTGAAACCCATCACGGTGGCGTTCTTCAGAAGCAGCAGGTTGACGCCGAGCGTCGGGATCTCGCCGGCCGCATAGCCGATGGTCAGCAGCCGTCCGCCGATCTCGAGACAGCGCAGCGACTGGTGGAAGACCTCCCCGCCGAGGCTGTCATAGACCACGCCGACACCCCGGCCGCCGGTGATCTCCATGACCGGGGTCTTGAAGTCGGCCTCCCGGCTGTCGAGCACGTGGTCGGCGCCGCGTTCCTTCAGCCAGGCGCGTTTCTCGTCGGTGCCGGCACGGGCGATGACCCGGGCGCCGAGATGCTTCGCGATCTCGACCGCCGCCAGCCCGACGCCACCGCCGGCGCCATGCACCAGCACCCATTCGCCGGCCATCAGCCGCGCGCGCTCGACCAGCGCACCGAAGGAGGTGCCGTAGGAGGAGAGCAGCGGAATGGCCTCCGGCCAGTCGAGCCCCTCGGGCACCGGATAGACCTGGCCGGCCCAGATCACCGCTTCCTCCGCCAGGCCGCCCCAGTCGATGAAGGCCATCACCCGGTCGCCGGCCCGGAAGCGGTCGACGTCGGACGCCACCTCGATCACCTCGCCGGAGATCTCGGTGCCGGGCGCGAAGGGGCGGGGCGGCTTGCGCTGGTACTTGCCCTCGACCACCAGGCCGGTGGCAAAGGAAATGCCGGCCGCCCGGATGCGCACCCGGACGGTTCCGGGGCGCAGTTCGGGGACCGGCATCTCGCCGAGTTCCAGCGCCTCGAACGGCCGCCAGTCGCGGCAGACGAGGGCACGCATGGTGCGGGCTGCCTTACTCGACGCCCTGCATGCGGACGACCTCCGGCGGGCCGGCCATGAAGGCACCCATGGCCTTGCCCAGCGTGCGGAAATGGTCGGACTTGCGGTGCGCCTCGACGGCGTCCTGGTCCTTGTAGGCCTCCAGGAAGCGGTAGGTGTTCGGCTCGTCTGTCTTGAAGATCCGGTAGAACAGGCAGCCCGGCTCGTTGGCGTTCACCGCCGCAACGAGTTCCGCGGTGGCCTTCTCGAAGTCGGCATTGGTGCCGTCCTTGCACTTCAGCGTCGCGATGACACCGATCATGGCGTTCCTCCCCTTGAACTTGCCGTGAGTGGTGGGCCGGAGATTGGAGGGTTTTCCGGCCGGGCGCAACCGCCGGGCCGGAACGCCCCCGCGCCCTCAGGACATGGCTTCCAGTTCGTCGATGAAGCCCTCGATCACCGACAGGCCGCGGGCCCAGAACTGCGGGTCGGAGGCATCCAGCCCGAACGGCGCCAGCAGGTCCTTGTGGCGGAGCGTGCCGCCGGCCGACAGCATCTCGAGGTATTTCTCCGCGAACCCGTCCGGTGCGCGCTGGTACTCGGCGTAGAGCGCGTTCACCAGGCAGTCGCCGAAGGCGTAGGCGTAGACGTAGAACGGCACGTGGACGAAGTGGTTGATGTAGCACCACCAGACCCGGTAGCCCTCGTCCAGCTCGAACACCGGCCCCAGCGTCTCGGTCTGCACATCCAGCCAGATCCGGCCGATGTCGTCGGCCGACAGCTCGCCCTCGCGGCGCTTGCGGTGCAGGCGCAGCTCGAACTCGTAGAACGCGGTCTGGCGCACCACGGTGTTGATCATGTCCTCGACCTTGGAGGCCAGCATGGCGCGGCGGCGATGGGGGTTGCCGGCGCTGTCGAGCAGGCTGCGGAAGGTCAGCATCTCGCCGAACACCGACGCGGTCTCGGCCAGCGTCAGCGGCGTGTCGCACATCAGCGCGCCCTGGCCGGCGGAGAGCACCTGGTGGACGCCGTGACCCAGCTCGTGTGCCAGGGTCATCACGTCCCGCACCTTCCCCTGGTAGTTCATCAGCAGGTAGGGGTGGGTGGACGGCACCACCGGATGGGCAAAGGCGCCGGGCGACTTGCCGGGCTTCGGACCGGCATCGATCCAGGCATTGTCGAAGAAGCGCCGGCCGACGCCGGCCAGGTCCTTCGAGAAGCGGCCATAGGCTGTCAGCACGATGTCGACGGCGTCCGGCCAGCCGATCACGCGGTCATCGGCATCGGGCAGCGGCGCGTTGCGGTCCTGGTGCCCGAGCTTCTCCATGCCCAGCCAGCGCGCCTTCAGCGCGTAATAGCGGTGGGAGAGCCGGGGCAGGCGGTCGAACACCGCCTTGCGCAGTGCGTCCACCACTTCCGGCTCGACCTGGTTCAGCATGTGCCGGCCGTGCTCCGGCTGCTGGATGCCGCGCCAGTCGTCCTCGATCTGCTTGTCGCGGACCAGGGTGTTGAGGATCAGCGCGAAGGTGTCGATGTGCTGCGCCAGCACGCGGCTCACCTCGGTCGCCGCCCGCTTGCGCTTCGCGGGATCGCGGTCGGAGGTGAGGTTGATGGCGTTCTGCAGCGGCATGTCCTGGCCGTCGACAGTGAAGCGCAGCTTCGCGATGGTCTCGTCGAACAGCCGCGTCCATGCGTTGCGCGCGGTGATCGAGCGCTCGTGGAACAGCCGCTCCAGCTCGTCCGACAGCACGTGGTCGCGCATGGTGCGCAGGTCACGCAGCCAGGGGCGGTACTTCGCGAGCTTCGCCGACGAGGCGTAGAGCGTGTCCAGCCGCTCGTTCTCCAGCCGGGTCAGCTCGATGGTGAAGAACAGCGTCTGCGCGGTCAGGCGGTTCATCCGCTCCTGCACGCCCTGGTAGAAGCGGGTGCGCACGCCGTCGCTCATGTCCGTCGCCCAGGTCAGGAAGGCAAAGGCCATCAGCCGGCCAGTGCGGTCGGTCATGGCCTCGTAGTCGGCAATGCCGCCGGCCAGCGCGTCGCCCCCGGCCGTCCCGACCTTGCCGTTCCAGGCCTCGCGCAGGCGTGTCGCCTCCGCCTCGCACCAGCGGAAGTCGCGCTCGATCGCCGGATCGTCCGGACCCGTGTAAAGGTCGCGCAGATCCCAGTCCGGCATTGCCGTCATGTCGTTCATGATCGTCCCGTCCCCCTTGTGCCGTCCGGCCGGGGCGCGGGGCGCCGCTCAGCGCACGGTCGGCTGTCGTTCCGGCATGAGCATGTACGTACAGGAGGCGAAAGCAATGGGGTCGTCTTCCTCGGTCCAGGCCACCGCGGAAATGAAGGCGACCTGGCGGGTGACCTTGCGGCATTCGGCACGCGCGATGACGTCACGGCCCGGCGTTGCCGGCTTCAGGTACTCGACCCGCAGGTCGATGGTGGCGCAGGGCACGTAGTGGCCGATACAGGAATGCATGGCCACGGCGCAGAGATTGTCGATCTGCGTGGTGATGGCGCCGCCATGCAGGATGCCGGTCTCCGGGTCGCCGATCAGGTGCTCGGCATAAGGCAGGCGGGAGACCGCGAACGGGCCGTCGATGCTCTCGACGATGATCCCGAGTGCCTTGATCTGCGGGATGCGGTTCTCGAGATCCTGCATCCCGGCAAGGCTCACCGCCGGGAACTGCGCCCATTCCGGCCGGACAATACGATCCGCCATGGTCACGCGTCCTCGGACGGCAGCAGGAAATGGGCGTGCGCGGCGGCCACCGGCCTGGCGCGGTCGCCCTGCCAGGCCTCGATGCGCATGTTGGCGATGCGCCGGCCGTGCTTGGTGATCACGGCCTGGGCGTAGGTGTCGATGACGCGCGCCGAGCGCAGGTACTCGACGGTCAGGTTGATGATCTTCGGGACGTGCCGGCTCTCGTGCGCCCAGATCAGGTGCATGATCGCGGTGGATTCCAGGAAGGCACCGACCACGCCGCCATGGATCGCCGGCAGGATCGGGTTGCCGGTGATGTGCTCGGAGCCCGGCATGTGACAGATCGGGCCGTCCGCGTGGGTCTGCAATGTCAGACCGAGAAAGCGCATGTAGGGAATGGAATCGATCACCGACTGGTAGTCGCCGGACTTCCGGGCATTGGCGACCGCGTCCGAAAGGGTGGTCATTGTGCGGCTCCTCGGGCCTGGAGTTTCGGCGTGTTGGCGCCGACCATGAAGGTGGCGACGCAGTTGGCGATGGGCTCGTCCTCGTCCTGGTAGGCGACGGCGCGCAGGAAGGCGATGGAGCGGGTCATCTTGTAGACCTCGCCGCGGGCGAAGACGTCGCGGTCGGGCTCGGCCGGGTGCAGGTAGTCGATGCGCAGGTCCAGGGTCGCGATGTCGGCCTCCCCGCCCAGTGCCGAGAACAGCGACCAGCCGCAGACCGAGTCCACCAGCGTGGTGATGACGCCGCCGTGCAGCACGCGGGTTTCCGGGTTGCCGACCAGGTCTTCCCGCCAGGGCAGGCGGATCACCGCGCCGCGCGGGTGCGCCGACACGAACTCGAAGCCCAGCGCCCGGGTCTGACCGGTCGCCGTCCGCGCCTTCTCGCGCAGCAACGCCTCGATCTTCTGCCGTTCGGGATCAGGTTCCACTGGCTACACTCCGTGATACTGACGATACCAGTCGACGAACGCGGGCACGCCCACGTCGATGGGCGTCGAGGGCTCGAAGCCGATATCGCGCCGGATGGCCTCGATGTCGGCATAGGTCTCCTTCACGTCGCCGGGCTGCATGGGCTCCATGATCTTCTCGGCGGTGCGGCCAAGCGCCTGCTCCAGCACCGAGATCAGCCGCATCAGCGGTTCGGCGCGGTGATTGCCGATGTTGTAGACGCGATGCGGGGCACTGGTGCCGTCATCGGCTGGCGGATGGTCCAGCGAGCCGACCACGCCGGCAACGATGTCGTCGATATAGGTGAAGTCGCGCCGCATGTCGCCGTGGTTGAAGACCCGGATCGGCTTGCCGGCCAGGATCGCCTCCGTGAACAGCCAGAGCGCCATGTCGGGGCGACCCCAGGGCCCGTAGACGGTGAAGAAGCGCATGCCGGTCTGCGGGATACGGTAGAGGTGCGAATAGCAGTGGCTCATCAGCTCGTCGGCCTTCTTGGTCGCGGCATAGAGCGAGACCGGGTGGTCGACGCGGTCGTCCACCGAGAAGGGAAGCTGCGTGTTGCCGCCGTAGACGGAGCTGGAGCTGGCATAGACCATGTGGCGCAGCGCCGGCAGGCCGCGCGCCAGTTCCAGCATGTTCAGGTGCCCGGCCAGGTTCGCCTGCAGGTAGGCGTGCGGGTGGGTCAGCGAGTAACGCACCCCGGCCTGCGCGGCCAGGTGGACGATGCCGGTGACCTCGTGGCGATCACCCAGCGCCGTGCGCAGGGCCGCCATGTCGGAGATGTCCACGTGGATGAAGCTGAAACCGGGCGACGGCGCGAGCTCGGCCAGGCGGGCCCGCTTGAGATCGACGCTGTAGTAGTCGTTGACGTTGTCGATCCCGACGACCGTGGCGCCGCGCGACAGCAGCTTTCGCGCGACGTGGAAGCCGATGAAGCCGGCGGCGCCGGTAACGACGATGGTCATGGCAGGTTCGAAAGGGTCCAGCGGTGTCCGGTTTGCGCCGCACAATAGGCGCGACGGGCCCGCTTATCACCCGGTTTTCCCGCAAGGGACAAGTGCATGCGTTGCCAATGTCCCACATTGAGACAATATTGGTGGCGTGCTAGCGTTTTGCGACAGCGTGGCGAGTGACCGGACCGATGGCCAAGACCGTACTTATCGTCGACGACGACCCGACCCAGCTTCGCCTCCTCGAATCCGTGGTGGCCCGTTCGGGTTTCCGCGTCGAGAAGGCCGATGGCGGCTCGGCCGCGCTGGACAAGCTGGCCAACGCCAGGAAGCTCGGGATCGACGTGGTCCTGCTGGACCTCGTGATGCCGGAGATCGATGGCCTGGAAGTGCTGGAACGGATCCGTCCGCAGCACCCCGACCTGCCGGTCGTGGTGCTGACCGCGCATGGCGGCGTCGACACGGTGGTGAAGGCGATGCGGGCCGGCGCGTCCGACTTCATGGTCAAGCCGGCCGCGCCCGAGCGCATCCGGGTGACGCTGGAAAACTCGCTGAAGCTGCGCACGCTGACCGGCGAGATTTCCCGCCTGCACCGGCGCATGACCGGCGAGATGACCTTCGACGACCTGATCGCCGAAAGCCCGGCGATGCTGGCGTCCATCGACCTGGCGCGGCGCGCGGCCTCCTCGAACATCCCGATCCTGATCGAGGGTGAATCCGGCGTCGGCAAGGAACTGGTGGCGCGGGCCATCCAGGGCACCAGCGAACGGGTCGGGCGCCCGTTCATCACCGTGAACTGCGGCGCGATTCCGGAAAACCTGGTCGAGAGCGTGCTCTTCGGCCACGAGAAGGGCGCTTTCACGGGTGCCACCCAGCGCAACACCGGCAAGTTCCAGGAAGCGTCGACCGGCACGCTGTTCCTCGACGAGATCGGCGAGCTGAAACTGGACATGCAGGTCAAGCTGCTGCGCGCACTGCAGCAGGGTGAGGTCGATCCGGTCGGCGCCACCAAGCCGGTGAAGGTCGACATCCGGCTGATCTCGGCCACCAACCGCGACCTGGCGCAGATGGTCAAGGAAGGCACCTTCCGCGAGGACCTCTACTACCGTCTCAACGTCTACCCGATCACGCTGCCGCCGTTGCGCGACCGGCCCGAGGACGTGCCGCTGCTGATCCAGCATTTCGCCCAGACCTTCGCCGCGTCCGAGAACAAGCCGATCCGCGGCGTCGCGCCGGAAGCGATGGCGATGCTCTGCGCCTACACCTGGCCGGGCAATGTGCGCCAGCTCGAGAACACCGTCTTCCGCGCGGTGGTGCTGGCGGAGGGCGACATGCTGAACCCGTCCGACTTCCCGCAGATTGCCGGCATCCAGCCGGTGATGGCGCCTGTTCCGCCGGGCCAGGCTGCGCTGCCTCTGTCCCCGTCCGTGGCGATGGCATCGGCCGCCGCACCTGCGCCTGTGCCGGCGGATGCGCTGGCGATCACCGGGCCGGACGGGCACGTCCGCGCGATGGACGATCTGGAGGCGGATATCATCCGCCATGCCATCGATCGCTACGAAGGCCAGATGTCCGAGGTCGCGCGGCGACTGCGCATCGGTCGCTCGACGCTCTATCGCAAGCTCAGGGATATCTCGCCGGACAGCGTGCCGGCGGACTGAATTCCCTGCGACGGATTGCCGGGGCGGTTTTCCACACGTTCCGGACGCGTTATTGTTGTCCTCCGATTTCGCCCGGGAGGGGCAGATGACCGCGGCGCCAGATCCGACGACGACCCTGCAGTTCAGCCTGCGCTGCGATCACTGCACGGTCCGCCACAAGGCGCTCTGCGGGGCGCTTTCGCGTGACGAACTGGCCGATCTCAACCGGATCGCGCGGACCCGGCGGTTCGTCGCCGGAGAGAGCATCATGTCCGCGGGCGAGGATTCCGGGTTCCTGGCCAATATCGTCGGCGGCGTCGTCAAGCTGACCAAGATCATGGCCGATGGCCGCCAGCAGATCGTCGGGTTGCAGTTCGCCCCCGATTTCCTGGGCCGGGCCTTCCGCAAGAATGCCGCCTACCACGCCGAGGCCGCGACCGACGTGGAACTCTGCCTGTTCCCGCGCACACCCTTCGAATCATTGCTCCGGGCCAAGCCGGACATGGAACAGCGCCTGCTGGAAGAGACGCTGGACGAGCTCGACTCCGCCCGGGAATGGATGCTGCTGCTTGGCCGCAAGACCGCCCAGGAGAAGGTCGCGAGCTTCCTCTGCATGATCGCGCGGCGCTCGCCCCAGGCCGGCTGCCACCATGAATCGGCTCCGGTCGAGCCGCACTACATGCTGCCGCTGTCGCGCACCGATATCGCCGACTATCTCGGCCTGACCATCGAGACCGTCAGTCGCCAGATCAGCAAGCTGAAGTCCCAGGGCATCATCCGGCTGCATGGCATCCGGGAGTTCTCGGTCCGCGACCTGGCGGAACTGACGGAAATCGCCAACATCGACGCCGACGAGCAGGCCTGAACCATCCGCGGCTTGACCACCCGACCTGTCTCCCGCGATGCTCGGGCGGGTTTCGCCGGGGAGGGGTGACGTCGTGCGCTACTGGGAAGACGTGCAGGTCGGCGAGGTTTTCGTCGCCGGGCCGCACGAGGTCACCGAGGAAGCGATCATCCGCTTCGCCAGCAAGTACGATCCGCAGTATTTCCACCTGGATGCCGAGGCGGCGAAGACCGGTCCCTTCGGCGTGCTGTCCGCCTCGGGCTGGCATACCGGCTCCATCGCGATGCGCCTGATGGTCAAGGGCATGCTTTCGCAGGTGCACAGCCAGGGCGCGCCGGGCGTGAAGCTCTGTCGCTGGCTGAAGCCGGTGTCGCCGGGCATGCAACTGTCGCTGCACACCGAGGTGCTGGAGCTTTATCCCTCGAAGAGCCGCCGCGAGATCGGCTTTTGCAGCGTGCGGCACCTGCTGCGCAATGTCGACGGAACGGACGTCCTGCGCATGGAGAACGTGCTGATGATCGGGCGCGATCCGGCACGGACGGAGGCTGCCTGATGTATTTCGAGGACGTGCATGTCGGGCTGGTCCGCACCACCGGCACCTACGAGATGACCCGCGAGGAGATCCTGGCGTTCGCCAGCGAGTTCGATCCGCAGCCCTTCCACCTGGACGAGGAGGCGGCGAAGCGCTCGGTCTTCGGCGGGCTCTGCGCGTCCGGCTGGCACACCGCCTCGGTGATGATGCACCTGCAGGTGACATCCTGGATCAGCCGCGAGGGCTCGATGGGTTCCCCCGGTTTCGACGACCTGCGCTGGCTCAGGCCGGTTCGCCCCGGTGACGTCCTGAGCGTGCGCAATACCTGCATCGAGGTCACGCCCTCGCGGTCGCGTCCCGACAAGGGCTCGGCGCGCTTCCGGGCGGAAGTGCTCAACCAGAACGGCGAGGTCGTGCTCGACGCGACCCTGATCGGGATGTACCGCCGCAGGGAACCGGCGAAGGCAAACGGGGAGAACTGAGATGGGCGAGTGGATCCGGCTGAAGGCCGCCGACGGCTTCGAATTCGACGCGTGGAAGGCCGTCCCGACGGGGAAGGCGAAGGGCGGCGTCGTGGTGGTACAGGAAATCTTCGGCGTGAACGCGCATATCCGTGCGGTGACCGATGCCTTCGCCGGGGCGGGCTATCTGGCGGTGGCGCCGGCGATCTACGACCGGGTCGAGCCGAAGCTGGAATGCGGCTACACGCCGGAGGACATCGCGAAGGCGCGCGACTGGCGGGCAGGCTGCAACCTCGACAACGTCATGCTGGACATCGACGCCGCGGCGAAAGAAGCCTCGGCCGGCGGCAAGGTGGGCATCGTCGGCTATTGCTGGGGCGGCTCGCTGAGCTTTGTCGCGGCCTGTCGCCTGCCGTCGATCTCCGCCGCATCGGGCTATTATGGCGGGCAGATCGTGCCGCACCTGGACGAGACCGTGGTGGCGCCGACGATGCTGCACTTCGGTGCACTGGACAAGGGCATCCCCCTGACCGACGTCGAGACCATCCGCAGCCGCAAGCCGGACGTGCAGGTCTTTGTCTACGAGGGGGCCGGCCACGGCTTCAACTGCGATCACCGCGCCGACTACAACGCGGCGTGCGCGGCGACGGCGCTGGAGCGAACGATGGCGCACTTCGCGAAGCACCTCGGTTGACGGCGGGGGGCGCGGCGCGCCGTCCCGTTGCGCGGAAACATGCGGGAGCGTAACGCTGTCCGTTCGCTCGGACCGCGTTCAGGAGGGTGTTGATGAGCAAGCAGGATCTGTTTCTGGTCTTCGGCGGCACGCTGGTTGATCCGCGCCAGAACGTGATCGCAGAGCCCGACAAGCTCGACATGGTCGGCATCTACCCGACCTACGACCGCGCGCTGTCTGCATGGCGCGCGCGCAGCCAGGCCCATGTCGACGATGCCTATGTCCGCTACTTCATCGCGCCGCTGCATCGCCTGATGCACCCCGACGAACCGGCCTGAGGCGGGGCGGTACATGCGACTGGAGGTCCACCAGGGCGACATCACGCGCCTGGCGGTGGACGCCATCGTCAATGCCGCGAACGAGAGCCTGCTGGGCGGCGGCGGCGTCGACGGGGCAATCCATCGCGCGGCGGGGCCTGGCCTGCTGGCCGAGTGCCGCCTGATCGGCGGCTGCCCGACCGGCGAGGCGCGGATCACCGCCGGCCATCGCCTGGCCGCCCGCCACGTCATCCACACGGTCGGCCCGGTCTGGTTCGGCGGCGGGTCAGGGGAGCCGGATCTCCTGGCCGCCTGCTATCGTCACTCGATCGCCCTGGCCATGGCCCATGGCCTCGCCTCGCTGGCGTTTCCGGCGATCTCCACCGGCGTCTACGGCTACCCGCCCGAACCGGCGGCACGCATCGCGGTGCAGGCGGTGACGGCCTTCGACTGGGTCGAGGGTGCTCCGGGGCGGGTGGTGTTCTGCTGCTTCGATGCCGCGACCGCGGCGCTCTACCGCCGGCTGCTGCCGGTGCCGTCCTGACCGTTGAGCCAGCGCGCCTTCACGGTGACGGCCTGCTCCTCGTAGCCGATGCGCTCGTAGAATCCGAGTGCGGCCAGGTTGCCATCGCGCACCAGCAGTTCGACCTTCGGGCAGCCGCGTTCCCGGAGCCAGTCCTCGGCGGCGGCAACCAGCTTGCGGCCGATGCCCTGGCCGCGACGGCCGGGCGAACTGGCGAGGTAGTACATCCAGCCGCGATGCCCGTCATCGCCGACCATCACCGATCCGGTGATGGTTCCGCCCTGTTCCAGCACCAGGATCGTCGATGTCGGGTGCTCCAGTGCGCGCGAGGCATCGAAGGTCGGGTCGTTCCAGGGCCGGGTCAGGCCACAGGCCTGCCAGAGCGCGATCAGCGCCGGCAGGTCGCTGGCAATGGCGTCGCGGATGATCATCAGTTGACGCCGACTGCATCGCCAAGGGTCGGGCCGATCTCCGCGTTCAGCACCAGGTCGGCATGGTCGTCCTGGTCGGTCGGATCGCGGTTCAGGATCACCAGGGCCGCGCCGTTGCGGTGCGCGAGCATCGGGAATCCGGCGGCAGGGTAGACCACCAGCGAGGAGCCGAGGACGATGAACAGGTCGGCCGCCAGCGTCTCGACCTCGGCGCGGCGCATCTCGTCGACCGGCATGCTCTGACCGAAGGAGATCGTGGCGGTTTTCACGATGCCCTTGCAGCGCGCACAGACAGGCAGGGTCTCGTCCTTCAGAAAGGCCTCGCGGATCGGCGCCAGCTCGTGGCGGTGGCCGCAGTCCAGGCACTTCGCGTAGGTCGAGTTGCCGTGCAGTTCGATCACGCGGTCGTCCGGCACGCCCGAGGCCTGGTGCAGGCCGTCGACGTTCTGGGTGATGACCGCCGTCGCCTTGCCGGTGCGAACGAGCTTCTCGACCGCGCGATGCCCGCGGTTGGGCAGGGCGGCGGCGAAAGTCGCCTCCATGTTGAACTTCCGTCGCCAGGATTCCCGGCGCATTTCGGCCGATGCCACGAAATCGCGGAAGTCGATGGGCTGGTTCTTCGTCCAGAGCCCGCCCGGGCTGCGGAAGTCCGGAATGCCGGACTCGGTCGAAATGCCGGCGCCGGTGAAGAAGACGATGCGGTTCGCCTCGTCGATCAGGGCGCGCAGGCGCGCGACGTCATCGGGGCTGGCGAACGGCACCGCGCTCAGCCCGTGATCTGCGCGCGCAGCCTGGAGATCAGAGCGTCGACATTGCCGCCGTTCTGGGCGATCACGGCCGCGAACTCGGAACGATGGGTGATGGCCATGCTGACGCCCTCGATGATGACGTCGACGATACGCGGTTCCCCGTCACGGGTCAGCACGCGCCAGTCGACCTTCAGTGCCGGGCCGCGCGGCTGTTCGACCACCGAGTTGACCAGCGTTTCCTTGTCATTCAGTGCCGAGGAGCCAAGCACCGTGAAGGTCTGCCCGGCATAGGAATCCAGGCGGGAGGCGTAGGTCTTGACGACGAAGGTGTAGAAGACATCGAGGTATTCGTTCTTCTGCTGCTCGCTCGCCGAACGCCAGTAGCGGCCGAGCACGATCTGGCCCAGCAGCGGCACGTCGAAGCCGTCGCGGAACAGGGTCTCGAGGCCGGTCTGGCGCTCGGCCGGGGTCTTCGACTTGTCGGCCAGGATGGTGATGGCATTGCCGCCGAGACGGTTCACCATGGCTTCGGGGGTCTCGCTTGCCATGGCGACCGGTGCGGCCAGGGTAGCGAACACGACAAGCAGCAGTGCGCCGACGATACGGCGTGCATCGGACATGCGCGTCATTCCATCACCTTCCTCTGGCGTCATCGCCGGTCCGACCGCCCTGTCGGGCATCCCGGTCGCGGGTGACGCCCCGTTTCCCAGTATCCATGGCCGCCCCCGCACAGGTGTGCCGGGGCTGGTGCAGCCTGTCATTCGGGTACCACAGACGAGCTTGGCCGCGCCACCGGACAATCATGTGACGCTCGCGTGGTCGAATGATGTTGCGTGCCCACAACGACCTTTGATTTGACGATATAAGGAAATCTGCATATCTATGGGTTCATGTTGCAGGACGTTGCCATTCCGGGTGATGACGCGGCGCGCGCTGGCGGGCAGGCTGTGCCGCCGGCCGGTGACCGCCTGTCCGCGTCTCGCGTGCTGGCCGCGCTGCGTGCCGCGGGCGACGAGTCGCGGCTGAAGCTGCTGATACTCTGCCGCCGTTCGGAACTCACCGTGTCCGAGCTGACCCGGGTGATGGGCCAGAGCCAGCCGCGCGTGTCCCGCCACCTGAAGCAGCTTTGCGATGCCGGCCTGCTGGAGCGGGCACGCGAGGGATCGTGGGTGTTCTACCGCCTGACGCTCGATGCCCGCCTGGCCGGGATCGCGGCGGTGCTGGACGCGGCCATCGATCCGGCGGATCCGGAGATGGCCCGCGTTGTCGGTCGGCTGGACGAGGTCCGGCGGCGCAGGACCGAGCAGGCGCAGGACTATTTCAGCCGCAATGCCGCCGGCTGGCACGAACTGCGCCGGCTTCACGTATCCGAACGCGACGTCGAGACGGCACTGCATGCGGTGGCCGGACCGGGGCCGCTCGGCGACATGCTGGACCTCGGCACCGGCACCGGCCGGGTGTTGCAGGTGCTGGGTGCCCGCGCACGCCTCGGCATCGGTGTCGACCTCAATCCCGAGATGCTGATGATCGCGCGCAGCGCCATCGACCGGCCCGACCAGCGCCACCTGCAGGTCCGGCAGGCCGACATGGCCGCGCTGCCGTTCGAGGACGCGGGCTTCGACCTTGTCACCGCGCACCAGGTGCTGCACTTCGCCGACGCGCCGGGCCAGGTCATCGCCGAGGCGGCGCGCGTGCTGCGGCCGGGCGGGCGACTGGTGGTGGCCGACTTCCTGTCGCATGACCTGGAAGAACTGCTTACCCTGCACCGACATCGCCGGCCCGGGTTCGACGACACGGAAATGCAGGCCTGGTTCCGCGCGGCGGGACTGGTGCCCGAACACGGGGTCCGGCTGGCCGGCCGGCCGCTGACGGTGGGGGTCTGGTCGGCGGTTCGACCGCTGGCGGGCGCGGCCCCGCACGCTACGGAGGGACTATGAACATGATCGCCCGCACCGGGTGCGCGCCGCTCGACCTGTCGTTCGAGTATTTCCCGCCCAAGACCGCCGCCGGCGCCGCGAAGCTGCCGGAGACCGCGCTGGCGCTGCAGGACTACCGGCCGAGCTTCTTCTCTGTCACCTATGGTGCCGGCGGCACGACGCAGGAGGGGACACTGGAAGCGGTGCAGGCCATCGGCGCGGCAACCGGCGTGCCGGGTGCCTGTCACCTGACCTGCGTCGGCGC
>JAYZWD010000030.1:0-47023 GCA_036154895.1 Pseudomonadota bacterium | reverse complement strand
CCGCCGAAGGTGCAGTCGGCGCCGGTGACGGCGGAGGTCTTGACGGTGACGGTGGTGCCGGAGGTCAGCTTCGTGGCGGCGCCGCCATGGCTCCAGGTGATGGCATAGGGCAGGTCCTGCTTCAGGTTCTTGCCGGCCAGCGCGAACTCCTTGCCGCCATTGCCGCCATTGCCGGTGGCGGTGACGCGGTACTGGCCGGCGTTGGAGTAGACGCAGAGCTCGTCGGCGGCCTGCAGGTCGGAGCCGGAGAAGTCGCCGAGGTCGATGTCGTCGAGGTCGGAGAGCTGCACCAGGGCCAGCACGCGGGCGGAGATGGCGACCTCGCCGGTGGACGAGGTGGTGCCGAGGCGGCCGTCGGTGGCGGCGGTGGCGATGGCCGGAACCAGCATGGCGGCGGCGGCGGCGGAGAGGGCGACGGTGCGGATGGTGGCGAACATGGCGAGGTCTCCTGCGTAACTCTGTGTGGTCCCGTGCGGGACCGTGTGTCCCTTGTGGCCTCAGCATCGCAACCGGAGTGCCAGCGGCGCGTTCACGGCCGTACGGGGAGACTTCGCCGGGCATACGCGACAAAAATCGCTAAAATTTTCAATGTCCTGGCGGGAAGTCAGGCGCCTGTCGCCCCGGAGTAGGGGGCATGCCGGGCCGGAGATGGCCCCACCGTCGCCTGTGCCAGAATGACCGGATGTGCCGATATCGTGCTTTCCCGGTACCGCCACAGTCCCGCATTGAACCATTATGGCACATGCCGTCTTCGCCTGGCACGGCATGCCAGACCGCGCCTCGCCCCGGGCCTGCCCGTGGACCCATCGCGCCGCACCTGGGCCATGGGCTCCGGGCCGAGCCCGCAGGGAAGGCATCTGTCCGCACCCGGAACCTCCCCCCTTTCCATCCGGCGGCCGCTGGCCCATAGTGGCGGATGTTCCCGTTACGGACCTGTCCACGGGCGCAGTCCGGACATTCCCCCGACACGGCCGGTGACCCATGGCGACCACGCTTGGCAAGATCCAGACGACCTTCGAAAGCGCGTTGCGCGAGGCCGAGGCGCCGGTCTGGCTGCCCGAGCGCGCCGAGCGACCGGAGAAGCTGGAAGGCGGCGTGCCCTTCCGCATCGCCTCCGACTTCGAGCCGGCGGGCGACCAGCCGCAGGCCATCGCGGAGCTGGTGGCCGGCATCCGGAACAACGAACGCGACCAGGTGCTGCTGGGCGTCACCGGCTCGGGCAAGACCTTCACCGTCGCCCATGTGATCAGCGAGCTGCAGCGTCCGGCGCTGGTGCTGGCGCCGAACAAGACACTGGCGGCACAGCTCTATGCCGAGATGAAGTCGTTCTTCCCCGACAACGCGGTCGAGTATTTCGTCTCCTACTACGACTACTACCAGCCGGAGGCCTACGTCCCGCGCACCGACACCTATATCGAGAAGGACGCCTCCATCAACGAGCAGATCGACCGCATGCGCCACGCCGCGACCCGCGCGCTGCTGGAGCGTGACGACGTCATCGTGGTGGCCTCCGTCTCATGCATCTACGGCATCGGCTCGGTCGAGACCTATTCGGACATGACCCTGTCGCTGAAGGCCGGCGACCGCATCGACCAGCGCAAGCTGCTCGGGCGGCTGGTCGAACTGCAGTACCGGCGCAATGACGCGTCCTTCCAGCGCGGCGCCTTCCGGGTGCGCGGCGACACCATCGAGGTGTTCCCGAGCCATCTGGAGGACCGGGCCTGGCGGCTGTCGCTGTTCGGCGACGAGATCGAGCAGATCGTCGAGTTCGACCCGCTGACCGGGGAGAAGGTGCAGGAGCTGAAGGACACCAGGCTCTACGCCAACAGCCATTACGTGACGCCGCGCCCGACCCTGCAGCAGGCGGTGCACGGCATCCGCGCGGAACTCGCCGCACGGCTGGAACAGCTCAATGCCGAGGGCAAGCTGCTGGAGGCACAGCGGCTGGAACAGCGGACGCTGTTCGACATGGAGATGATGCAGGCGACCGGGGCCTGCGCCGGCATCGAGAACTACTCCCGCTATCTCACCGGCCGCCCGCCCGGCGCCCCGCCGCCGACGCTGTTCGAGTACCTGCCCGAGAACGCGCTGCTGTTCGTCGACGAGAGCCACGTCACCGTGCCGCAGATCGGCGGCATGTTCCGCGGCGACTTCCGCCGCAAGTGGACACTGTCGGAGTTCGGCTTCCGCCTGCCGTCCTGCGTCGACAACCGGCCGCTGAAGTTCCACGAGTGGGAGGCGATGCGCCCGCAGACCGTGCACGTCTCGGCGACGCCCGGCGCCTGGGAGCTTGAGCGGACCGAGGGCGTGATCGTCGAGCAGGTCATCCGTCCGACCGGCCTGGTCGACCCGGTCTGCATCATCCGCCCGGTCTCCACCCAGGTCGACGACCTGATGGCGGAGGCGCGTGCCTGCGCCGAAAAGGGCCAGCGCGTGCTGGTCACGACCCTGACCAAGAAGATGGCGGAGGACCTGACCGAGTACCTGCACGAGAACGGCGTCCGCGTGCGCTACCTGCATTCCGACATCGACACGCTGGAGCGCATCGAGATCATCCGCGATCTCCGGCTCGGCGTGTTCGACGTGCTGGTCGGCATCAACCTGCTGCGCGAGGGGCTGGACATTCCCGAATGCGGGCTGGTGGCGATCCTGGACGCGGACAAGGAGGGCTTCCTGCGCTCCGAGACCTCGCTGGTGCAGACCATCGGCCGCGCGGCGCGCAATGTCGACGGACGGGTGATCCTCTATGCCGACAGGATGACCGACAGCCTCACCCGCGCGCTGGCCGAGACCGAGCGCCGCCGGGAGAAGCAGACGGCATACAACGCCCTGCACGGCATCACGCCGCAGTCGATCCGCAAGTCGATCTCTGACGTCATGCAGTCGGTCTATGCCCGCGACAGCTACACCGTCGATGTGGGCGAGGACGCGCCGGTGGTGCTCACCGGCAAGGACCTGAAGGCGCACATCGCCGGCCTGGAACAGCGCATGAAGGAGGCGGCGGCCGACCTGGAATTCGAGGAGGCGGCGCGGCTGCGCGACGAGATCAAGCGGCTGGAGAATGCCGAACTGGAGATTCTCGCCGACCCGATGGCGCGCCCGACCGGCATGGCCCAGGCCGCCGCGCCCTACGCCCCCGGTGCCACCCGCACCGGCCAGGCGCAGAGCCGGGGCGCGGGCCGCAGCGCCGGAAAGGGACGCATCAAGTCCGGCCGCCCCGGCGCCCGCCCGAGCGTGAAAAGCCGGAAGAAGTAGGGGCCGGCAAATCCGTCCGGGAATGACGGAGTCGCCGGGCCTGAACGCATACCCCTGATCTCGCCCCGGACCTGATCCGGGGCCTGTTCCGCCTGCGATGGCGCCATGGGCTCCGGCCTTCGCCGGAGCAAGAGCTTGTGGCCAGATGGCTGGCCCGCGGGCCGGCCTCGCCTCAGTAGGTGACCACGGTGCGGATGGAATGGCCGTGGTGCATCAGGTCGAAGGCGTCGTTGATCTGCTCGAACGGCAGGACGTGGGTGATCAGGTCGTCGATGTTGATCTTGCCGTCCATGTACCAGTCGACGATACGCGGCACCTCGGTGCGGCCCTTGGCGCCGCCGAAGGCCGTACCACGCCAGACCCGCCCGGTGACCAGCTGGAACGGCCGCGTCGCGATCTCCTGCCCCGCGCCGGCGACGCCGATGATGATGCTCTCGCCCCAGCCCTTGTGGCAGCATTCCAGCGCCTGGCGCATCACGTTGACATTGCCGATGCACTCGAACGAGTAGTCCACGCCGCCGTCGGTCAGGTCGACGATGGCCTGCACCACCTTGTCGAGGCCCACCGTGTCGGGGTTGATGAAATCGGTCATGCCGAACTTGCGCGCCAGCGCCTCGCGACCGGGATTGAGGTCGACGCCGATGATGCGGTCGGCGCCCACCATGCGCAGGCCCTGCACCACGTTCAGGCCGATGCCGCCCAGACCGAACACGGCTGCCGTCGCCCCCGGCTCGACCCTGGCCGTGTTCACCACGGCGCCCAGGCCGGTGGTCACGCCGCAGCCGATGTAGCAGACCTTGTCGAATGGCGCGTCGGGCCGGATCTTCGCCACCGCGATCTCGGGCAGCACGGTGAAGTTGGAGAAGGTCGACGTGCCCATGTAGTGGAACACGGTGCTGCCATTGCGCGAGAAGCGGCTGGTGCCGTCGGGCATCAGGCCCTGGCCCTGGGTGACACGGATCGCCTGGCAGAGATTGGTCTTGCCCGACAGGCAGAACTTGCACTGGCGGCATTCGGGTGTGTAGAGCGGGATCACGTGATCGCCCGGCTTCACCGACTTCACGCCGGGGCCGACCTCGACCACCACGCCCGCGCCCTCGTGGCCCAGCACCGATGGAAAGATGCCTTCGGGATCGGCGCCGGACAGGGTGAACGCATCGGTGTGGCAGATGCCGGTGGCCTTCACCTCCACCAGCACCTCGCCCTCGCGCGGACCATCCAGATCAATGGTGTCGATCTCCAGCGGCTTTCCCGCGGCGACGGCGACTGCGGCCCTGGTCTTCATGATCCCTGCTCCCGGCTACAACTGGACTGCCGGCATGCTAAGGGGCGACGGCGACGGGGTCCACAGCCGCACCGAGGTCGCGCACCAGCGCCGTGAAACGGGCAATCTCGGCGTCCAGCGCGCCCGCGTTGGAGAACTCCACCACATCATCGCCGGTCGGTCCGGGTTCGGCAGCCCGGGCGAGTCTTTTCGCGATGCCGGCTGCGTCCTCGCGGCCCCGCGCCCGCAGCCGTTCGGCCAGCCGTTCTGCCGGCGCGGTGACGTGGATCGTGCGCACGTGGGGAAAGCGGCGCCGCGCCTCGTCCACCACGGCACGGGAGACATTGGCGATGACGGTGCGACCGGCGGCGATGTCGCCCTCCATCGAGGCGGGCAGGCCATAGGCGAGGTCGTGGGCGAACCAGCAGAGCGCGAATGCGCCGGCCGCGCGCAGGCGCTCGAAACCGTCCGGGGTCACGGCCTGGTGGTCCTCGCCGCCCGCATCCGCTGGCCGCGTGATGACGCGGCGGACGAAGACGAACAAGGGATCGCCGGCCAGGGCCGCGCGGGCGCCGTCGATCAGCGAATCCTTGCCGACCCCGCTGGGTCCGACGACCAGCACCAGCGTGCCGGGGGCGGTGCCCACCGGCTCAGGCCACCTTCAGGGAGGCGTCCAGCGCCGCGCGGAAATGCTCGAGATCCGGCGTCACCGCGGCCGGGTCCTTGGCACAATCGTCGTAGCGGCGCAGGCGCGTCGCCTCCGGCGCGAAGTCCTGCGCGATGAAGGCGTCGGCCTCGTCCGCGGAATAGATGCCGCCCTGGACCGCCAGCGACAGTTTCGAGGCTTCCGACAGGCTGTCCCGGTAGCCGGGCTCGGCCTGGCAGAGCCAGCGCTTGGCGGCGACGTGCAGGCGCACCGGCTCGGTCACCGCCGGCACGAAGCGCCGTGCCAGCCAGCGGGCGGCGCTCTCCTCGTGCCGGGCATCGACGCCGCGCGCGGCCTGGCCCTCGTCGCCGGCCCCCAGCATGTGCCCGATGTCGTGCAGCAGGCAGGCCGCGACCAGCGTCGCCGGCTCGCCTTCGCGCTCGGCCTGGTGGGCGCACTGCAGCGCGTGCTGGAGCTGCGAGACAGCCTCCCCGCCATACTGCTCCGCGCCCTTGCGGGCCAGCAGGTCCATGACCTCGTCGACCGTGTTCACCATGGTTCAGGCCACCCGTTCACCGCCGACCCAGACCGTGCGCACCACCTCGGTGTCACCCATGCGCCGGACCCGGACCAGGTCGGCGCGCAGCCCCTCGGCGATCTCGCCGCGATCATCCAGCCCGACGCCCAGCGCCGGCGCCCGGCTGACGGTGCGCACCGCCGCGGCCAGGTCACAGGGCGCGTCGCTGTCGGCCAGCATGAAGGCGGCGTGGATCAGGCTCATCGGGATGTAGTCCGACGACAGCACGTCCAGCAGGCCGTGCCGTGCCAGCTCGATGGCCGAGACATTGCCCGAGTGCGAGCCGCCGCGGACCAGGTTCGGCGCGCCCATCAACACCATCATGCCGTTCTCGCGGGCGAGCCGCGCCGCCGCCACCGTGGTCGGAAACTCCGCCACCGCGACGCCGTCGGAAAGCGCCTCGTCGACATGGGCGGGCGTGGCGTCGTCATGGCTGGCGAGCGGGATGTTGCGGGCATGACAGCCCGCGACGATGTGGCGGCGGTTGCGCACGGAATTGCGCGCCTGGGACTGGCACGCGTTCTCCATGAACGCGTCCATCTCCGCGTCGGTCAGGCCGTACTTGCCCTGGTAGTACTGGCGGTACTTCGAGGTGTCGGCGAACTGCCGCTGGCCCGGCGTGTGGTCCATGACCGAGACCAGCCTGAGCAGCGGATGCGCGGCGAAACGGTCGAACTCCCGGTCGGTGTTGTCGCAGGACAGCTCGCAGCGGAAATGCAGCCGGTGGTCGGCGCGGAAGGCGCCGCGCTCCCGCGCCGTCTCGATGGCCGCGACGATGGTCATCACCTCGCGGATGTAGTCGTTGTCGCGGTCGCCACGCAGCTCGCCCAGGCGCAGCGCGTCGAAGACCGTGGTGATCCCGGCCGCGGTGATCTCCGCGTCATGCGCCAGCAGCGCCGGACCGCTCGGCCAGACCACGCCGGGACGCGGCGTGATGTGGCGCTCGACATTGTCGGTGTGCAGTTCGACCAGGCCAGGCAGCAGGTAGTCGCCGTCGCAGTCGATGGCCGATGCCAGCGCGCACGGTCCCTCGTCGACGCGGGCGATACGGTCGCCGCGCAGCACGACCGAGCCGTCGATGACACGGTCGCCCAGCACGCAGCGGGCGTTGGTCAGCACGGTCTCCGCCGCATTGCTCGTCTGGATGGCGGCTTGCAGGGTCATGGCGCTGGGTTTTCCGGGATTCATATTGCGGTCTGATGACAGACCGCGCGCAGGGTCGCAGCGGCGATCTCGGCGAAGGGACTGTCGCGGTCGGGCTGGCGGAAGACGGCGAGCCGGTTGACGGCGACCGGCGCCGACAGCACCGGTGCGAAGCGGTCGGCCAGAAATTCGCGCAGGACTTCCCGCTCCGGTTCCTGCAGGCGGCAGGTCAGGGTCATGTGGAAGCGGAACTCGTCCAGCACATAGGGATAGCCATAACGCTCGAGCAGGTCGCGCTGGCGCGGAGTCAGCGCCTCCGGCCGGCGCCGGGCGCGGTCATGGTCGGTCAGCGGGGCGCGGAAGGGCTCGAATGCTTCCACGACTTCGGCGGCGAAATCCTGCAGCTCCACCGGGGGATATTCGGGCACGACGGCCAGAAAGCCGCCGAGGGAGGCCACGCGCATCGGCACCACCGGCGCGTTCGCCCGTTCGGCGAAGCCGGCCAGCTGATCCAGCAGGCCCGCCTCGGTGCAGCCGTCGGCCAGTTCGACCGGCGCCTTCAGGGTGGCATGAAAGCCGTAGTGCCGCGCGTCCGCCGTGATCGCCAGCACCCGTTCGCGGTCCAGGCCCGGCACGGTCGGCGGCGTCTCCGACAGCCAGCCCCGGCCGGCGGCCGCGAGCCCGGTATCCGGGGCAGGGGCGAAATAGATCGCGTAGCGCGGGACGTTCGGTGCAGGCGGCATGGGCCACCTGATAGCCGATCACCGCCCGCCCGGAAAGCAGAATTTGTCTATACGACATTTTCATGACACCGGACGGAGCACGCGCCTGTGCCCGAGCGGCTCTCGCACACCGTCGGCAAGTAATCCGGCAAACACGCCCCGGGAAGTCCGGCTCGGCAGTCAGTGTGACTGTTCAGTGAAGTAAATATTGCAGTCAACTTTCATCGATCTGTCACATGCCTGAAAGAATGGTGGATTAGCACCTGCATCTGGCGGCCCGGCCGGACCCGCCACGCCGCGACTGACGCGTGGAGGACTTGATGCGTGTAACCGACCTGCGCAAGGAATTCGGTTCCAAGGTCGCCGTGCGCGATGCGACCTTCGAGATCGGTCGTCCCCAGATGGTCGGCATCATCGGCCGATCCGGCGCCGGCAAGTCGACCCTGCTGCGGATGATCAACCGGCTGACCGACGCCACGTCGGGCGAGATCGTGGTCGACGGCCGCAACGTGCTGGCGCTGGGCGGCGCCGACAAGCGCGCCTGGCAGCGCCACTGCGCCATGATCTTCCAGCAGTTCAACCTTGTCCCGCGCCTGGATGTCATCACCAACGTGATGCTTGGCCGGCTGAACCGGCATTCGACCCTGCGCAGCATGTTCAAGGTGTTCTCGACCGAGGACATCCGCGACGGCCTGCGCAGCCTGGAGCGGCTCGGCATCGCCGACCAGGCCCTGCAGCGCGTCGAGACGCTCTCCGGCGGCCAGCAGCAGCGCGTGGCCATCGCCCGCGCCCTGATGCAGGAGCCGGGCATCATCCTGGCCGACGAACCCATCGCCTCGCTGGACCCGCTGAGCGCCGAGAAGGTGATGTCGTCGCTGCGCGAGATCCATGACCGCGACGGCCTGACGGTCATCTGCAACCTGCACACCCTCGACACCGCCCGCACCTTCTGTGACCGCGTCATCGGCATGCGCGACGGGGCGATCGTGTTCGACGGGGCGGCAGCCGAGCTTACAGCCGACGCGGCGCGCGAGATCTACGGCGCCGACGAGGCCTTCAACGAAGCGGTGACGTCGACATCCATCGGCCGCGCGCCGATCGGCGCCGCCGCCCTGGTCGGTGCCTGACGACCGCGGGGGTCGGGACGGTTCCTGAATGCCTGGTATCCCACTGAAGCGAGGGAGTGGACCTGAAATGATGAAGACCACCATGCTGGCGGCGGCTGCCGCCATGACCCTGGCGGCGCATGCCGCGCAGGCCGAGGACAAGATCAGCGAGTTCCGCATCGGCATCCTGGGCGGCGAGAACCAGTCGGACCGCCTGCGTTCCAACGAGTGCGTCCGCGCCAAGGTCGAGGACCTGCTCGGCGTCCCTACCAAGCTGTTCGCCCCGGCGGACTACAACGGCGTGATCGAGGGCCTGATCGGTCGTAACCTCGACATGGCCTGGCTGGGCGCCTCCGCCTACGCCAAGACATTCCTGACCGACCCGGAGGCCGTGGAGCCCGTGCTGGTGAAGGTCAACACCGACGGCACCATCGGCTACTATTCCATCGGCTTCGCCCGCGTCGACCGCAACATCAAGTCGCTGGCCGACATGAAGGGCAAGGTCTTCGCCTTCGGCGACCCGAACTCGACCTCGGGCTACCTGATCCCGTCGGTGGAGATTCCCACCGCCGGATATTCCATGAAGCCGGGCGAGTATTTTGGTGACGTCAAGTTCGTCGGCGGCCACGAGCAGACCATCGCCGCGGTGTTCAACGGCGACGTCGACGGCGGCGTGACCTGGGCTGACGGCCTGGGCGCCTGGGAGGAGGGCTACAATTCCGGCGCGCTGCGCAAGGCGGCCGATGCCGGGATCGTCGACATGACCCAGCTGGTGGAGATCTGGCGATCGAAGGTCATCCCCGAGGGTCCGATCGTGCTGCGCAAGACCCTGCCGGCCGACGTGAAGGTGAAGGTTACCGGTCTGCTGGCCGGCCTGGCCTCGCTGGATCCGGAATGCGCCTACGGCTTCATGGCCGGCGAGATCAAGGGCATGCAGCCGGTGGGCCATGAGACCTATGTCTCGATCATCGAGGCCCGCAAGGCCAAGGGCGGCTGATCGCCTGGACTGACCGCATGAAAGGGGCGTCCGGTTGCGGGCGCCCCTTTTCGTGCCGGACGTCTTTCCTGCCCGTGCCGACCCGACCCGAGGCGACCCGATGACGAGCAGTCCCGCCGCCCCCGCCATCAGCGAGGAGAGCATCCGCAGGATCGAGCACAGCCGGCGTCTCTACACCGGCCTGACGCTGATCCTCGCCATCGCAATCCTGGTCTCCGGCTATGACGCGGCCTCGGAGATGAACTCCGGCGGCTTCTGGAGCGGTCTGGCGCAGTTCTTCGACTACCCCGCACAGATCGTCAGCCAGGCCTATGACAGCGGCTGGGGCTTCTTCGGTCGTGTCTGGGGCTTCGTGCCGGCGCTGATCGAGACGCTGAACATCGCCTTTGCCGCGACCATCGTCGCCTCGGTCTTCGGTACGGTGTTCTCGCTGCTGGCCGCGCGCAATCTCGATGTCTGGCCACCGCTGAACCCCGTGTTCCGCCGCATCATGGACGTGATGCGCGCCTTCCCCGAGCTGATCATCGCGCTGTTCCTGATCTTCGTGCTCGGCGCCAGCGCGGTTCCGGCGGCCATCGCCGTCGCCTTCCATACGGTTGGCGCGCTGGGCAAGCTGTTCTCCGAAGTGATCGAGAACGTCGACCTGAAACCCGTCGAGGGCCTGAAGTCGGTCGGCGCGAGCTGGATCCAGCGCATCCGCTACGGCGTTATCCCGCAGGTGCTGCCCAACTGCACCAGCTACGTCCTGCTGCGCTTCGAGATCAATGTCCGCGCCTCCGCCATCCTGGGCTTCGTCGGCGCCGGCGGCATCGGTTCCGAGCTGTCGCGCGCAATCGGCTGGGGTTCGGGTGCCGACACGGCGGCGATCTTCCTGCTGCTGTTCGGCTCCATTGTCATCATCGACCAGGTATCGTCCTGGCTGCGCCGGCGGCTGGTCCAGGGCGAGAGGCACTGAGCATGTCCGACACTTCCGCCATGCCCGCCACCGCCGGGCCGCAGCACGTGGAACGCGTCGTCCGGCGCGGCTCGCTGCTGCCCATGGCCATTGCCGCCGCGGTCGCCGCGTACCTGGTCTACACCTGGTTCGCCTTCGGCATGACCGGCATCCTGCTGAACGCGAATGTCGACAAGGGCATCCTGCTCATCTCCGACGCGGTGACACACAAGATCCACGTCACGCGGCTGAACCGCAGCAACGAACTGACGGTGGCCATCGAGGGGGAGCGGACCGCCGAGTACACGGCGCTGCCCGACTGGGTCACCGGGACCCCGCAGCACTTCCGCGTCGACCTCGGCGACGGCTACGAGGTTCGCGTGGATGGTCCCGTCGTGGCCTTCGACATGCCGGGATACGGCACGGCGGTCGCGACCATCACCGAGCATGGCATCGACACGCGGCTGCCGGACGGCGCCGAGCCGATGCCCTATCCGCAGATGTCGATCGCCGACGTGAAGTTCGAGGCCCGCCCGACCTTCGGCCGCCGCGTGCAGGTCACGCGCGGCAAGGTCGAGGTCCATCGCTACCAGTGGGGCTGGGAGAACTTCTTCTTTCCCTGGCGTTCGCCGCTGGCGCACATGAGTTTCAGCGAACTGTTCGACGCCGCCTTCTCCGACCAGCGCATCGACCCGGAAATGTCGAACGCCCGGCTGATCCTCACCACCTTCTGGGCCAATCCGGACTGGCAGCACGGCATCATCGTCGTAGCGGTGTTCGAGACCCTGCTGATGGCCGTGCTGGGCACGCTGACCGCCGTCATCCTGGCCCTGCCGCTGTCCTTCATCGCGGCCGGCAACTTCACGCCCAGCAAGGCCCTGCGCGTTGTGGTGCGCCGCGTGTTCGACTTCGTGCGCGGCATCGACAACCTGATCTGGTCGCTGATCTTCATCCGGGCCTTCGGTCTCGGGCCGCTCACCGGCGCGCTGGCCATCGCCATCACCGACACCGGCACGCTCGGCAAGATGTTCTCCGAGGCACTCGAGAACGTCGACAACAGGCAGATCGAGGGCGTGCAGTCGACCGGCGCCCGCACCCTGCAGAAATACCGCTTCGGCGTGATCCCGCAGATCCTGCCCGTTCTGGTCTCCCAGAGCCTCTACTACCTGGAATCCAACACCCGTTCGGCCACCGTGATCGGCGCGCTCGGTGCCGGCGGCATCGGCCTGGTGCTGGTCGAGACCATGCGGACCCAGCGTGACTGGGAGAATGTCTTCTACATCATCGTCATTGTCATCCTGCTGGTCATGGCGATGGACACGGTGTCGGGCTGGCTGCGCCGCAAGCTGATTGTCGGCCGCGACGGCTGACCGGGTTGGCGCCGCGCCCCCGCCACACCATGTGACCCATCGACCGGCCATGCTGGCCGGACCGGAATCACCGGGAACGGAGACCTGACATGTTCCGCGCCACCGCGCTCGCCGCCCTTGCCGTCATCCTGGTTGCCGCCGGCACCGGCCAGGCATCCGACAGCCGGAGCGACATGCGCAGGGAAGTGGCCGAGGCCTGGGACACCATCGCCGAGTATTCCGCCGAGCAGAAGGACAAGGCGGTGGAGAAGGGCGAGGAGATCGTCGGCAACCTGGACCGCGCCATCGCCGATCTCGGCGAGGAGGCGCGCGAGGCCAAGGGCGACGCCAAGGTCGCACTGGAACGGCGCACGGAAGAACTGAAGGAACTGCGCGCGGAAAGCGCCACACGCCTCGACGGCCTGCGTGAGAGCACCGCCGATCGCTGGGACACCGCCAAGGCCGCCTTCGGTGATGCGGTCGACGCCTTCCGCAAGCGCTGGAGCGAGGCAACCGGCGACTGACCGCTCTGTCGGCAAGCCGGCAAGTCGATCATGATGGTCGTAAGCATCCGTTCCGTAACGGTTGCTTGCCATTTGTGACAAGCATTTCGGTTCAGGCGAAGTGAACCGGAATCTGCTGTGAACCGGTGCACATCCGGCGCATCATCGCTCCCCAGTCTTGTCCAGTCCGTGCGGTGCCCCTGTGAAGAGGACGGGAGGCGACCTTGCAAACCATCGGTTTCAACTGGCGCCCGTCACAGCGCCTTGTGCACGTGACGCTCAACGGCCGGGTGCGCGGTGAGCAGTTCGTCGACGCGCTGATCCGCCAGATCCGGCTGCGCCCGGACTTTCCGGAGCACGACCAGGTCTATGACCTGACCAATTGCGTGCACCTGATCGACAATGACGATTTCAAGCGCTTCCTGCCGATCCAGCGCCAGGCGAAGAACCCGAACCAGATCCGGCACACGGTGGTCGTGACCATCGACCACGGCTTCGACGGCTGGATCCGGTACCTCGAGGCGATCATGGTCGCGCGGCGCTTCCACCGCGTGAATTCGGTCCGCGAGGCAGAGGAACTGCTGGCGGCGCTTCGGTCATCGGAGGGGTAGCGCTCACCTGCCCCGCGATCCGGCCGCTTGACCGTCCCGCCCCGATCGTCATGCTTGGCCCGTGCCGCATCCTGGGGAGGAACACATGCGTCTGCGCCAGATCGCCTTCGCCGCGCGGGAGCTCGCGCCGGCCGAGGACACCCTGCTCTACGTCCTGGGTCTTCAGACCGGGTTCCGCGACCCCGGCGTCGGCAAGTTCGGCCTGCACAACGCGGTCATCCCGGTCGGCGGCAATTTCCTTGAGATCGTTGCGCCCGTCCAGGACGGCACGACCGCCGGTCGCTTCCTCGACCGCCGCGACGGCGACGCCGGCTACATGGTGATCCTGCAGAACGAGGACGCCATGCCGCTGCGCGCGCGGGCGGAGAAGCTCGGCATCCGCATCGTCTGGCGCCACGACAACGCGGGCGAGTGCGCCAGCCACTTCCACCCCGTCGACGTCGGTGGCGTCATCCTGTCGGTCGACTCCTTCCCCCAGGCACAGGACCTGATGGTCGAGAACGCCTTCTGGCGCTGGGCCGGCCCGGACTGGGAGAGCCATGTCGGCCGCGACGTGATCGCGGCGATGACCGGCGTCGAACTGGTCAACGCCGATCCGGCGAAGCAGGCGGCGGACTGGTCGTCGCTGCTGGGCCTGCCGGCGCTGGCGAAGGACGACGGCTTCGACATCGCCATGAGCGACGGCGGCGTGATCCGCTTCCGCCCGACGCTGCCCGGCCAGTTGCCCGGCATCCGTGCGCTGGATTTCAGGGCGGCCGACAAGGCCGAATGCCTGCGCCGTGCCGCCGAACGTGGCCTGCCATGCGGCGGGGACTGGTTCGAGCTGATGCAGGTCCGGTGTAACCTCGTCGACTGAGACCGACGGCGCGCAAGCAAACAAAGTGCGGGGAGAGAACCCATGACCGACCATCTGCTGGTCAAGGAAGCGGACGGCATTGCCGTCCTGACGCTGAACCGGCCCGACCGGCTGAACGCCATGAGCGGCGAGATGCTGGACGCGCTGAACGAGCGCGTGGCCGCCTATGCCACCGACCGTTCCATCGGCTGCGTGGTGCTGACCGGCGCCGGCCGCGGCTTCTGCGCCGGTGGCGACGTCAAGTCCATGGCCGAGGGCAAGGAGTTCGCCGACAACAGCCTGGAGGGCAAGACGCTCCGGCTGCGCAAGTCCATGGAGGTCTCCCGGCTGCTGCGCGAGATGCCGAAGCCGACCATCGCCATGGTCCGTGGCCCGGTCGCCGGCGCGGGCATGTCGCTGGCGCTGGCCTGTGACATGCGGATCGCCTCCGACACGCTGAAGTTCACCACCGCCTTCGCCAATGTCGCCTATTCGGGCGATTTCGGCGGCAGCTACTTCCTGACCCAGCTCGTCGGCACCGCCAAGGCGCGCGAACTGTACTTCACCGCCGACAAGCTGGACGCCGCACAGGCGCTGGCGCTGGGAATCGTCAACCGCGTGGTGCCCGATGCCGACCTGGAGGCGCAGACGATGGCGCTGGCCACGCGCATGGCCAGGGGCCCGGTGATCACGCTGGGCTACATGAAGCGGAACCTGAACGCCGCCGTGTCGGAAAGCCTGGCGCGCTGCTTCGACATGGAGGCGATGCATCACAGCCGCACCGGCGAGACCGAGGACCACAAGGAAGCTGCCCGCGCCTTCGTCGAGAAGCGCGTGCCGACGTTCAATGGTCGCTGAGCCGGACAGCCCCCTGTTGCATCATCCGGGGCGGCGCGCGCCGCCCCGACCCGGACCGACCTGTCAGCGTGAGCCTTTCGCATGATCCCACGTACCGTCTATTCCGAAACCCACGAGATCTTCCGCGACAGCTGCCGGCGGTTCATGGACACCGAGGTCGCCCCCTTCCACCAGCAATGGGAGAAGGACGGCATCGTGCCGCGGGAGCTGTGGCGCAAGGCCGGTGAGGCGGGCCTGCTCTGCTGCGACATCCCCGAGGAGATGGGCGGCGTCGGCGGCGACTTCCTGTACTCGGCCATCGTGATCGAGGAGATGGCGCGGGTCGGCGCCACGGGGCCGAACTTCCCGCTGCATTCCGACATCATCGCCCCGTATCTCCGCCACTACGGCTCGGCCGAGCAGCAGCAGCGCTGGCTGCCGAAGATGACCTCGGGCGAGGCCATCGGCGCCATCGCCATGACCGAACCAGGCGCCGGCTCGGACCTGCAGGGCATCAAGACCACGGCACGGCGGGACGGCGACGAGTACGTCATCAACGGCTCGAAGATCTACATCTCCAATGGCCAGCTCGCCGACATCGTGGTGGTCGCCTGCAAGACCGACCCGAGCCAGGGCTGGCGCGGCATCAGCCTGATCCTGGTCGAGGGCGACCGCCCGGGCTTCGCCCGCGGCCGCAATCTCGAGAAGATCGGCATGCACGCCCAGGACACCTCGGAGCTGTTCTTCGCCGACGTGCGGGTGCCGGTGGCCAACCTGCTGGGTACCGAAGAGGGCCAGGGCTTCATCCAGCTGGTCAGCCAGTTGCCGCAGGAGCGCCTGATCCAGGCCGTCCGCTCGGCCAGCGCCATCGAGGCGGCCATTGCCTGGACGGTGGAGTTCACCCGCGACCGCCAGGCCTTCGGCCGCTCCGTCTCCAGCTTCCAGAACACCCAGTTCAAGCTGGCGGAGATGCAGGCGCATGCCACGATGATGCGGGTCTTCGTCGACCGCTGCCTGGAACTGCACCTGGACGGCAAGCTGACCGAGGTCGACGCGGCCATGGCCAAGATGAACTCGACCGACATGCTCTGCCGCGTTCTCGACGAGTGCCTGCAGCTGCATGGCGGCGCCGGCTACATGTGGGAATACCCGATCGCCAGGGCCTGGGCCGACAGCCGCATGTCGCGCATCGCCGGCGGCACGGCGGAGATCATGAAGCAGATCATCGCCCGCGACCTGCTGGGGCGGAACTGATGGCGGGCCGGCCGCGCGGGGAGCGTGTCTCCATCATTTCGTCCGACGGCATCGAACTGGTCGCCGACCGCTACGGCCCGCCCGACGGCGACCCGGTGCTGTTCTACCATGGCGGTGGCCAGACCCGGCACAGCTGGGGCGGAACGGCGGCCATCATGGGTGCCCAGGGCTGGTGCGCCTATACCTGCGACCATCGCGGACACGGCGACAGCGGCTGGTCCCCGGACGGCAATTACGGCTTCGAGTGGAATGGCGAGGACGTCCGAAGCTGGGCCAGGTCGCTGCGGAAGCCACCCGTCGTCATCGGCGCCTCGCTGGGCGGTATCGCGTCCATGGTGGCGCTGGGCCACGCGCCGCGCGTCAACGCCCGCGCGCTGGTGCTGGTCGACATCGCACCGAAGATCGAGCCCGAGGGCAGCGGGCGCATCCTTGCCTTCATGAAGGAGCGCATGGAGACCGGCTTCGAAAGCCTGGAGGAAGCGGCCGAGGCGGTGCAGAACTACACGCCCGAGCGCAAGCGCGCCGTCGATCTGAACTCGATCCGCAAGAACCTCCGGGAACGCGACGGCCGCTGGTTCTGGCACTGGGACCCGGCGATGTTCCGCGACCACTCGCCCGAATACGCCGTGCAGATGGAGGCGACCCTGAACGAGGGCCTGCGCCGCGCCGACTGCCCGGTGATGCTGGTGCGCGGACGCTATTCCGACGTGGTCAGCCCCGAGTCGGTGGCGCGGCTCAAGGAAATCCGCCCCGATGCGGTCTACGTTGACGTCTCCGGCGCCGGCCATATGGTTGCCGGCGACCGCAATGACATCTTCACCGAGGCGGTCCTTGACTTTCTTGCCCGGGCCGCGCCGTTGAGCGGGGTGGCCTGACCACCACCGCCGGGGAACCGCCATGGCCGAACCGAACGTCGTCACCGCCGCAATGCTTGTGATCGGCAACGAGATCCTCTCGGGCCGCACGCAGGACAGGAACATCAACTACATCGCCGCCGGACTGACCGCCCGCGGCGTGCGGCTGATGGAAGTGCGGGTGGTCGGCGACTATCCGCAGGACATCGTCGACGCGGTGAACGCGCTGAGGAAGCGCTACGACTACGTCTTCACCACCGGCGGCATCGGCCCGACCCATGACGACATTACCGCCGACTGCATCGCCCAGGCCTTCGGCGTCGGCATTTCGGAGCATCCGGAGGCCGTGGCGCTGCTGGACGCGCGCTACAAGCCCGGCGAGTTCACGGCGGCACGCCGGCGCATGACCCGCATCCCGCATGGCGGCGTGCTGGTGAAGAACCCGGTCAGCACCGCGCCGGGCTTCCGCGTCGAGAACGTCTACACCTTCGCCGGCATCCCCTCGGTGATGCAGGCGATGTTCCAGGAGATCGTGCACGAGCTGAACGGCGGCGACCCCGTCCTGTCGCGCACCGTCAACTCGTTCCTGCCCGAGGGCGTGATCGCCGCGCCGCTGGAGCAGGTGGAGAAGGCGCATCCGGGCCTGGAGGCCGGCTCCTACCCGTTCTACCGCGATGGCCGCTTCGGCTCCTCGCTGGTGCTGCGCTCGACCGACCCGGCCCAGCTTGACCAGGCCATCGAGATGCTGAAGGCGCGGATCGTCGAACTGGGCGGCACGCCGGTCGAGGACGCCGCGTAGCCCGACTGTCACAATTGGCGGCCACTCTCGGCCACCGGCCGGCGCCTTCGGGTTCGAGCGGCCGGTTAGAGGGGGAGAGCCACCGATGAACGACCCGATCGCCAACCGTCGGCGCGTCTACCTGTTCCGCCATGGCGACGTCCGCTACTACGACGACAAGGGCGTCCGGGTGGCCGAGCCCGACCTGGTGTCGCTCACCGACCACGGCCATGCCCAGGCGCGCCAGATGGGCGAACTGATGGCCGACCTGCCCTTCGACCGCGCCTTCTGCACCGGCCTGCTGCGCACCGAGCAGACCGCGCGCGGCATCCTGGGCGGACGCACCGACCCGGAGCTTGGCGTGGTGCCGGGCCTGCGCGAGATCCGCTCGGGCGACACCAATGTCATGACCCGCGACGAGGTGGTGCACGAGTTCGTCTATGCCATGGAGCACGCGGCGAAGCCGGGCATGCGCTTCGCCCGCGGCGAGGCCTTCGCGGACTTCTATGGCAGGGTCACGGCGGCCATCGAGCCGCTGCTGGTCGGGGGCGACTGGAAGACCATGCTGCTGGTGGCCCATGGCGGCACCAACCGCGCCATCCTGTCCTGGCTGACCGGCGGCGGCCTGCCGACCATGTATGCCTTCGAGCAGGACACCTGCTGTCTGAACATCTTCGACGTCGATGTCGAGGACGGCGCGATCCGGCGCAAGTACCTGCGCATGACCAACTACCGCCCCGACGACGTGTTCAAGGCGCGTGACTGGCGCACCACGCTGGAACGCACCTTCGCCCAGCGCAAGGCGGACTGAGGGGCGCGCCTACGCCTCCTCGTGATAGTCGAACACCTTGGCGATGATGCGCCATTCGCCGTCCAGCCGGACCAGGCTCAACAGGTCGGTGAAGTGCCTCGGGCCGATGGAGCACTGCACGGTGGCGACGGCCGTCACCGGGCCGGCGAAGGCGATGGAGACCACCCTGTCGGTGCGGGTCTCGTTGCGGCTGGCCGGTGCCGGGCGCGCGTCGACCACGGGGAAATACTGCTGCATGTCGAGCCGCAGCAACTCGCCCGGCGTTGCGGTGGCGTAGACCGCCTGCGGGTGGAAGACCCGGCCGAGGCGCTCGGTGTCGCTGTGGTAGAGCCCGTCGAAATAGGTCTGCAGCACGGCCAGGATCTCGTCGAAGCGCGGGTCCATCGGGCGTCTCCCTGAAGTGGTCATGTGCCAGCCCCCGGGACGGAGGCTGGCACAGTGCGGATAGTGCAGGCCCGATACTACTGGATCAGGCCTTCGGCGCGCAGCGCCGCCTGCACGGCGGGCCGGGCGCCGACACGCTGCATGAATGCCTTCAGGTGCGGCCGCTCGCCCAGGCCCACGCCGCTCGGGCCGGTCCAGTTGCCCAGCACGAACAGGTAGGCGTCGGCGATGCCAAAGGCCTGGCCGTCCAGCCAGTCGCGTCCGTCGGCCAGCATCGCTTCGGCATGGTCGAGGCGGTTGTTGACCTTGGCCAGCGCCGCATCGCGATGCTCGCCCTCGGGCTTCAGTGCAGCGAAGAACGGGCTGAACGACTTGTGCAGTTCGGACGACAGGAAGCTCAGCCGCTCCTGCAGCCGCACGCGCTCCATGCCGTTCGCCGGGGCGAGGCCCGCCTGCGGCCGCATGTCGGCCAGGAACTGCAGGATGACCTGGTTCTCGGTCAGAACTTCGCCGTCGTCGAGTCGCAGGGCCGGCACCTGGCCCTTCGGATTGACGGCCAGATAGTCGTCGCCGCCTTCGGTCCGCTTGGTCTTGCCGTCGACCTTTTCCCAGTCGAAGGCGATGCCGGCCTCGCGCAGGATGATATGGGCAGCCAGCGAGCAGGCACCCGGAATGATGTAGAGCTTCATGGTGGTCTCCTCTGATGGATTGTCGTCGGGGCGGGAAATGGCTCGCCGGTTACCGGAGTAAACTTGCTTTCCGGAAGTAACGTGATTATCAGGTTTCCAGTTGGTAACCGCTGGTAACCCGATGCCCCTGAAGGTCCGCAAGAACCCCTGCCCGCCGCCGCCGAACGAGTGCCCGCTGAGCGAGTGCCTCTCGATCATTCGCGGCGTCTGGACGCCGAACATCATCTGGTACCTGGGCGGCGGTCCGCGCCGCTTTGGCGAGCTGCGTGTCGACATCCCCGGCATCTCGGCCAAGATGCTCACCGCCCGCCTGCGCGAGCTGGAGGATAGGGGCGTGCTGGACCGCCATGTCATGCCGACCTCTCCGCCCTCGGTCGAGTACAACCTGACCGCGCTGGGGCGCGAACTGCTGCCTGTGCTTGAATCCATGGCGCATGTGAGCCACAAGCTGAAACGGCACGCTGCGGCAAGCCAGCCGCGGCCCTGAACCAGCCGCTTATGTTGCATTGCAACATGGGCGATGACATGCTCCGGGACCATGCTCACCACCGGCCTCAAAGTCGCTGTCGTCGACGAGAACCAGATGCGCGCGGCCATCCTGCAGGAGGGGCTGATCGGCGCCGGCGTGCGCGAGGTGACGGTGATCGCCGACACCAAGAACCTGCTGCGCCAGCTGGCCGACGCCGAGCCGGACGTGGTGATCATCGACCTGGAGAACCCGAGCCGCGACGTGCTGGAGCAGATGTTCCAGGTCTCCCGGCTGGTGGCCCGGCCGGTGGCCATGTTCGTCGACCGCTCCGACGGCTCGATGATCCAGGCCGCGATGGACGCCGGCGTCTCGGCCTATGTCGTCGACGGCCTGAAGAAGGAGCGGGTGAAGCCGGTGATGGACGTGGCCATCAGCCGCTTCAACACCTTCCACCGCCTGCAGCAGGAACTGGAAAAGGCCCGCAGCGAACTGGCCGAACGCAAGGTCATCGAGCGGGCCAAGGGCATCCTGATGAAGACCCGCGGCATGACCGAGGACGAGGCCTACACGGCGCTGCGCCGGCATGCCATGAGCGACAACCGCCGGATCATCGACATCGCGCAGAGTGTCGTGACGGCATCAAAGTTGCTGGGATAGCGGCCGATGACGGGCATGGAAGACACGGCGACGCGTGCAAGGACCGGTGAGGGGGACACCGCGACGGTCCGCGTCGGCTTCATGCCGCTGGTCGATTGCGCGCCGCTGGTGGTCGCCCGGGAGAAGGGCTTCGCCGCCCTGGAGGGACTGAAGCTCGACCTCGCCCGCGAGACCTCCTGGGCCAATATCCGCGACCGCCTGGTGGTCGGCCATTTCGACGCCGCGCACATGCCGGCGCCCATGCCGATCGCCGCCAGCCTGGGCGTCGGCCCGCTGCATGTCGCGATGGCGGTGCCGATGGTGCTGAGCCTCGGCGGCAATGCCATCACCGTCTCCAACAGCCTCTGGCGCGACATGTGTGCCGCGGCCGACGAGCCGCTGGTGGTCAGCCGGCCGAAGGCCAGCGCCAACGCGCTGGCCCGCGTGGTGGCGGCGCGGGAAGCGGCGGGCGAACCGCCGCTCACCTTCGCCATCGTGCACCCGTTCAGCGGCCACAACTACGATGCACGCTACTGGCTGGCCTCCGCCGGCATCCACCCCGACGAGGACGTGCGCCTGATCGTGGTGCCACCGCCGTTCATGGCCGACGCGCTGGCCGCGGGCCAGGTCGACGGCTTCTGCGTGGGCGAGCCCTGGAGCAGCCGCGCCGTGGAATCCGGCATCGGCCGCATCGTCACCACCAAGGCGGCGCTCTGGCGACAGGGTCCGGAGAAGGTGCTGTCCTTCCGCGCCGACTGGGTCGAGCGCGAGCCGGAATTGCTGGCGGCGGTGATCCGCGCCGTCTGGAAGGCCGCGTGCTGGGCCGACGAGCCGGAGAACCGCGCGGCACTGGCGGACATGCTCTCGGACAGCGCCTATCTGGGCGTGGAGCCGCAGGTCATCGCGCGCGCGCTGTCGGGCCGTCTGGTGCTGGAACACGGGCAGGAGCCGGTGGAGATTCCCGACTTCATGATGTTCCGCCGGTCCGCCGCCACCTTCCCATGGCGCAGCCACGCGCTCTGGATCTATTCCCAGATCGTGCGCTGGGGCCAGGTCGAGCCGGGTCCGGAGATGCTGGAGGCGGCGCGGCGCACCTATCGTCCGGACCTCTACCGCCGCATTCTGGGTCCGCTCGGAGTCACGTTGCCGAATGCCTCGATGAAGGTCGAGGGCGCGCTGACGGCCCCGACGCCCGTGGCCTCCTCGACCGGTCGCATGGTGCTTGGCCCGGATGGCTTCTTTGATGGCCAGCGCTTCGATCCCGACGACATCGAGGGCTACATGGCCGGCTTCGCGATCCGTACGAAGCCGCTCTGAACACCTGACCGGTTGCACAAGAATCAGGCGCACTGCACACGCGATGCGCCCGAAGTTTTCGCAATCGCAGCAGGATTGCGCCGCCAGGCTTCGACTATCATTCTGACATGGCAAACGTTTTCGCCACGTCCTCGACTGGCCCGACAGTTGCGTAGACGCAGCCATCCGGGCAACGAGGCCTGGACAATCCGACATCCGGCCTGAAGACGGGCCCCGAGCAGTGCCGCTGACTGGTTTCGACGCGCAGACGCGCGACGGACTCCGGACAGCGGCTTTTTTCATTGTTCGCAGCGTCAGGCACGGATCGGTGCCGGCCGCCAGTACGAGAGAGTAGCGCAATGCGTAACCTGTTCCGGCCTCTCCTTTCCCGGCGCACCCTGCTGGGTGCCATCGCGACCGTCGTCGCCGCACCGATGGTTGCCGCCCTCGCCGGATCTCCGGCCAGCGCCGAGATGCTGGCCGTCGAGAAGGACGAGCTGAAGTTCGGCTTCATCAAGCTGACCGACATGGCGCCGCTGGCCGTCGCCAAGGAGCTTCACTACTTCGAGGACGAGGGGCTGTACGTCACCCTCGAGCCGCAGGCGAACTGGAAGGTCCTGCTGGACCGCGTCATCACCGGCGAGCTGGACGGTGCCCACATGCTGGCTGGCCAGCCGCTGGCCGCCACCATCGGCTTCGGCACCGAGGCCCACATCATCACCCCGTTCTCGATGGACCTGAACGGCAACGGCATCACCGTGTCGAACGACGTCTGGGCGATGATGAAGGAGCACCTGCCGAAGGATGCCGCCGGCAAGGTGATCCGCCCGGTCTCGGCGGCGGCGCTGAAGCCGGTGATCGCCAGCTTCCGCGCGCAGGGCAAGACCTTCAACATGGGCATGGTCTTTCCCGTCAGCACCCACAACTACGAGCTGCGCTACTGGCTGGCGGCCGGCGGCATCAACCCCGGCTACTACAGCCCGACCGACGTGACTGGCCAGATCAGGGCCGAGGCCCTGCTGTCCGTGACGCCGCCGCCGCAGATGCCGGCGACGCTGGAGGCCGGCACCATCAGCGGCTACTGCGTCGGCGAGCCGTGGAACCAGCAGGCCGTCTTCAAGGGCATCGGCGTGCCGGTGATCACCGACTACGAGATCTGGAAGAACAACCCCGAGAAGGTCTTCGGCATCACCGCGAAGTTCGCGGAGGAGAACCCGAACACCACGCTGGCGCTGACCAAGGCGCTGATCCGCGCCGCCAAGTGGCTGGACGAGAACAACAACGCCAACCGCCTGGAGGCGGTGAAGATCCTCGCCCGGCCCGAATATGTCGGCGCCGACGCCGAGGTGATCGCCAACTCCATGACCGGTACCTTCGAATACGAGAAGGGCGAGAAGCACCCGGTCCCCGACTTCAACGTGTTCTACCGCTACTTCGCCACCTACCCGTACTACTCCGACGCCACCTGGTACCTGACGCAGATGCGCCGCTGGGGCCAGATCGCCGAGACCAAGCCCGACAGCTGGTACGCCGAGGTGTCGAAGAAGGTCTACCGCCCGGACATCTACCTCAAGGCCGCCCGCATGCTGGTCGAGGAGGGTCACGTGGCCGAGGCCGACTTCCCCTGGGACACCGACGGCTATCGCCCGGCGACGAACGAGTTCCTGGATGGCATGACCTATGACGGCCGCACCCCGAACGCCTACCTCGACGGCCTGACCATCGGCCTGAAGTCCGGCCAGCGCGTCAGCGGCGCCGACATCGTCAATTGAGACACGGTCCCGGACGGGAGTGCATGACATGACCACCACGACCGAGATCCTGACCGAGCCGGCCGTGTCGCCGGCCCGGCAGCGCGCCCTGGCCCTGGTCGCCCGCGCCAGCGGCGCCCTCAACATCCTGGGCTTCGGCTGGCTGGTGCCCATCCTCCGGATGGCCGCCGGCGAGGACCCTGTGACGGAACTGCGCGCGCTGCGTCAGCTGCTGCTGATCCCGCTGGCCGGCATCGCCACGTTCCTGCTGGCCTGGGCCTGGCTGGCGCCGATGGTCAACACCTCGCTGGGTGCCGTCCCCGGCCCGGCAGAGGTCTGGGAACAGGCCGAGTACCTCTACAACGACCATGTGGCCGAGCGGCAGAAGGAAGAGGAATTCTATGCCCGCCAGGACGAGCGCAACGCGAAGCTGATCGAGGCCGGCCACGCCGACCGGGTCAAGGAACGCGCCTATACCGGCCGGCCGACCTATTTCGACCAGATCATCACCAGCCTGGAAACGGTGGCGCTGGGCTTCCTGATCGCCACGCTGGTCGCGGTGCCGCTCGGCATCTTCTGCGGCCTGTCGAAGTCGGTCTCCGCGGCCTTCAACCCGCTGATCCAGATCTTCAAGCCGGTCTCGCCGCTGGCCTGGCTGCCGATCGTCACCATGGTGGTCTCGGCGCTCTACGTCGATGTCCACGACGCGCTGCCCAAGTCGCTGCTGGTCTCCGCCATCACCGTGACGCTGTGCTCGCTCTGGCCGACCCTGATCAACACCACGCACGGTGTCGGCGCGGTCGACAAGGACCTGATGAACGTCGCCCGCGTGCTGCGCCTTTCGACGGCCCGGACCGTGACCCGGGTGATCCTGCCCTCGGCGCTGCCGCTGATCTTCACCGGCCTGCGGCTGTCGCTGGGCGTCGGCTGGATGGTGCTGATCGCGGCCGAGATGCTGGCGCAGAACCCCGGCCTCGGAAAGTTCGTCTGGGACGAGTTCCAGAACGGCTCGTCCTCGTCGCTGGCGAAGATCATCGTCGCGGTGCTGACCATCGGCCTGATCGGCTTCCTGCTGGACCGGCTGATGTACGCGCTCCAGTCCGCCTTCACCTTCTCCGCCACCCGCTGACCGGAGGACCGTGACCATGGCAATCCTGGAACTGAAGGGTGTGCGCAAGCACTACGGGGAAGGCCCGGAGGCCACCCGCGTGCTGGGCGGCATCGACCTCGCGGTCGAGGAAGGCGAGTTCATCGCCATCGTCGGCTTCTCCGGATCGGGCAAGACCACCCTGATCAACACCATCGCCGGCCTGGTCAAACCCGACGCGGGGGAGGTGCTGCTGAAGGGCAGGCCGGTCGAGGGCCCCGGTCCCGACCGTGGCATGGTCTTCCAGTCCTACTCGCTGATGCCCTGGCTCAGCGTCCGCGGCAACATTCGCCTGGCCGTCGACGAGGTCTTCGCCTCCGAGAGCCGGGCCGAGCGGACGGCCAGGATCGAGCGCTATATCGGCATGGTGGGCCTGTCCCACGCCGCCGGCCGCCGGCCGGCCGAGTTGTCGGGTGGCATGCGCCAGCGCGTTGCCGTCGCCCGGGCGCTGGCGATGTCGCCGGAGATCCTGCTGCTGGACGAGCCGCTGTCGGCGCTGGACGCACTGACCCGGGCCAAGCTGCAGGACGAGATCGAGCGCATCTGGTCCGACGACCGCCGCACGGTGGTGCTGATCACCAACGACGTCGACGAGGCCATCCTGCTGGCCGACCGGATCATCCCTCTGCGGCCCGGTCCCGACGCCATCCTGGGCCCGTCCTTCAGGGTCGACCTGCCGCGCCCGCGCGACCGGTCCGGCATGAACGACGATCCCGACTTCAAGCGCCTGCGCGCCGAGGTCACGCAGTACCTGATGGACGCCGGCGAGGCCCGCGCGACGGTCTCCGACATGCCGGCCACCAGCCTGCCGAACATCGTCCCGATCGCCGTCGGCACGCGCAAGCCGCCCAAGGCCTGGGTCGAGGCGTCGAACAGCCCGCGCACCGAGCGCTATCTCGAGTTCAGCCAGATCTCCAAGGTGTTCGACACGCCGGACGGGCCGCTGAAGGTGGTCGATCGCTTCGACCTGAAGGTCAGCAAGGGCGAGTTCATCTCCCTGATCGGCCATTCGGGCTGCGGCAAGTCCACGGTGCTGTCGATGGCCGCCGGTCTGCAGACGATCACCGATGGCGGCATCATCCTGGACGGCACCGAGGTCGACGGCGCCGGCCCGGAGCGCGCGGTGGTCTTCCAGGCTCCCTCGCTGATGCCGTGGCTCACCGCCCGGCAGAACGTGGCCCTGGGTGTCGACCGGGTGTTCCCGAAGGCGAGCCGCGCCGAACGCCGCGACGTGATCGAGTACTACCTCGCCCGCGTCGGTCTCGGCGATGCCATGGACCGGCCCGCCGCGGCGCTGTCCAACGGCATGAAGCAGCGGGTGGGCATTGCCCGCGCCTTCGCGCTGTCGCCCAAGCTGCTGCTGCTGGACGAGCCGTTCGGCATGCTGGACAGCCTGACGCGCTGGGAACTGCAGGACGTGCTGATGGAGGTGTGGTCGCGCACCCGCGTCACCGCGATCTGCGTCACCCATGACGTCGACGAGGCCATCCTGCTGGCCGACCGTGTGGTCATGATGACCAACGGCCCGATGGCCCGCATCGGCAAGATCATGCCGGTGGACCTGCCGCGGCCGCGCAGCCGCAAGGCCCTGCTGGAGCACGCCGACTACTACCGGCTGCGCCAGGAACTCCTTGGCTTCCTCGAAGAGTACGAGCATGGCGCCCGGAAGAAGCGCCCGGAGTCCGAAACGGCCCCGACGCCCGCGCTCGACGACGAAGCCGCGTAAGCCCGCACCCGAAGGAGGTGAAGGCCATGAAGAAGAAGCTTGTCGTGGTCGGCAACGGCATGGCCGCCGGCCGCGTGCTCGAGGAACTGTTCCAGCGGTCGCCTGACGGCTGGGACGTGACCCTGTTCGGCGCGGAGCCGCGCGTGAACTACGACCGCATCATGCTGTCGCCCGTGCTGGCCGGCGAGAAGTCCTACGCCGACATCATCATCCACGGCCAGGACTGGTACGACGCCAACGGCGTGAAGCTGATGGCGGGCCGCAAGGTGACCGGCATCGACCGCGCGGCGAAAACCGTGACGGCCGAGGATGGCACCACGGTCGGCTATGACGCCCTGCTGGTGGCGACCGGGTCCAACCCGATCGTGATCCCGCTGCCCGGGCGCGACCTGCCCGGCGTGGTGACCTTCCGCGACCTCGACGACGTCGAGACCATGCTCGGCGCCGCGAAGTCGGGCGGTCGCGCGGTGGTCATCGGCGGCGGCCTGCTGGGCCTGGAGGCGGCGGCCGGCCTGAAGGGGCGCGGCATGGCGGTGACCGTGCTGCACCTGATGCCGACCCTGATGGAGCGGCAGCTCGATCCGTCCGCCGGCTACCTGCTGGAACAGGCGATCAAGGCCCGTGGCATCGACGTCATCACCCGCGCCAACTCCCACTGCATCTACGGCGAGGGCAGGGTCGAGGGCGTGCGGCTGGATGACGGTACGGAGATCCCCGCCGACATCGTGGTGATGGCGGTCGGCATCCGCCCGAACACCGACCTGGCCAGGGCGGCCGGGATCGAGGTCAACCGCGGCGTGCTGGTCGACGACGGCATGCGGACCAGCGACCCGGCGATCTTCTCGGTCGGCGAATGCGCCGAGCACCGGGGCATGTGCTACGGCCTGGTGGCGCCGCTCTACGAGATGGCGAAGGTGCTGGCGGCCCGGCTGGCCGGCGAGACCGGCCCCGAGTACACCGGTTCGGTCACGGCGACCCGGCTGAAGGTCAGCGGCATCGACCTGTTCTCGGCCGGCGATTTCGCCGAGGCGAAGGACCGGGAGGAAATCGTGCTGCGCGATGCCTCCCGCAGCGTCTACAAGCGCCTGGTCCTGAAGGACAACCGCATCATCGGCGTCGTGCTGTACGGCGAGACCGGCGACGGTGCCTGGTTCTTCGACATGCTGAAGCGCGGCACCGACATCTCCGACCTGCGCGAGACCCTCATCTTCGGGCAGAGCTTCGCCGGGGGTGCGCCGCTGGACCCTATGGCGGCCGTTGCAGCATTGCCGGATGAGGCGGAGATCTGCGGCTGCAACGGCGTGTGCAAGGGGCGGATCGTCCAGGCCATCGGCGAGCGGGGGCTGAAGGATGTTGACGGTGTCCGCGCCGTCACCAAGGCATCGGCCTCCTGCGGCTCCTGCACCGGACTGGTGGAGAAGCTGCTCGGCCTGACCCTGGGCGACGCCTACAACCCCGCCGCCGTGCAGCCGATGTGCCCGTGCACCGATCTCGGCCATGACGAGGTCCGGCGCCTGATCGTGGCGCAGGGGCTGAAGTCGATCCCGGCGGTGATGCAGGAGCTGCAGTGGAAGACCAGCTGCGGCTGCGCGAAATGCCGGCCGGCGCTGAACTACTACCTGCTCGCCACCTGGCCCGGCGAGTATGTCGACGACCAGCAGTCGCGCTACATCAACGAGCGGGTACACGCCAACATCCAGAAGGACGGCACCTACTCGGTGGTCCCGCGCATGTGGGGCGGCGTCACCAGCCCGAAGGAACTGCGCGCCATCGCCGATGTCGCGGACAAGTTCAACATCCCGACGGTGAAGGTGACCGGCGGCCAGCGCATCGACCTGCTGGGCGTTCGCAAGGAGGACCTGCCGGGTGTCTGGGCCGACCTGAACGCGGCCGGCATGGTCTCGGGCCATGCCTATGCCAAGGGCCTGCGCACGGTGAAGACCTGTGTCGGCACCGACTGGTGCCGCTTCGGTACCCAGGATTCCACCGGTCTCGGCATCAGGCTGGAGAAGTTCCTCTGGGGCTCCTGGACCCCGGCCAAGGTGAAGATGGCGGTCAGCGGCTGCCCCCGCAATTGCGCGGAGGCGACCTGCAAGGATGTCGGCGTGATCTGCGTCGACAGCGGCTACGAGATCCACTTCGCCGGCGCGGCGGGGCTGGAGGTGCGCAAGACCGACCTGCTGACCACCGTCCGCACCGAGGACGAGGCCATCGAGATGTGCGCGGCGCTGATCCAGCTCTACCGCGAGCAGGCCCGCTATCTGGAGCGCATCCACAAGTGGTCGCTGCGGGTCGGTGTCGACAGGGTGCGCCAGATGGTCGTGGACGACGTGGAACGTCGCAAGGGGCTCTACGAGCGCTTCGTCTTCGCCCAGAGCTTCCTGCAGGTCGATCCCTGGGAAGAGCGGGCGAACGGCCGCGACGCCCACGAGTTCGCCCCCCTCGCCAAACTGCCCGTACTGGAGGCCGCGGAATGACCGGTTCGCGTATCTGGACCTTGGTCGGCATGGTCGCCGACATCCCGCCGCGCGGTGCCCGCACCGTCGAGACCCCGGCCGGCGACATCGCCGTGTTCCGGACCGCGACGGACGCGATCTTCGCCCTGTTCGACCGCTGCCCGCACAAGGGCGGGCCGCTCAGCCAGGGCATCGTCCATGGCGAGGCCGTGACCTGCCCGCTGCACAACATGGTCATCGACCTGAAGAGCGGCGCGGCGCTGGGCGAGGACAGCGGCTGCGCCAACACCGTGCCCGTGCGGATCGAGGAGGGGCGGATCCTGCTGGGTCTGCCCGTCTCCGCCGCCGGCGCGCGCGCGGCCTGAGCCCCGGGGAGGAACAGGAATGCCGGATACGCTGTCACAGTCCCGCTCGGTCCGCACCACCTGCCCCTATTGCGGCGTGGGTTGCGGCGTGCTTGCCACGCCCGGGCCGGGCGGGACCGTCAGCATATCCGGCGACCCGGAGCATCCGGCCAATTTCGGCAGGCTCTGCTCCAAGGGGGCCGCGCTGGGCGAGACCGTCGACATGGACGGACGCCTGCTGCACCCGATGACCTGGGGCCGGCGTTCCGACTGGGACACGGCGCTGGCGCTGGTCGCCAACACCTTCACGCGCACCATCGCCGAGCACGGGCCGGACAGCGTCGCCTTCTACGTCTCGGGCCAGATCCTGACCGAGGACTACTACGTCGCCAACAAGCTGATGAAGGGCTTCATCGGCTCGGGCAACATCGACACCAATTCCCGCCTCTGCATGGCCTCCTCGGTCTCCGGCCATCGCCGCGCCTTCGGCGCCGACGTGGTGCCGGGCAACTACGAGGACCTGGAGACCTGCGACCTGCTGGTGCTGGTCGGTTCCAACCTCGCCTGGTGCCACCCGGTGCTGTTCCAGCGCATCCAGGCGGCCCGCGCGGCGCGGCCGTCGATGAAGCTGGTGGTGATCGACCCGCGCCGCACACAGACGGCCGACACCGCCGACCTGCACCTGCCGATCCGTCCCGACGGCGACATCGCGCTGTTCGCCGGACTGCTCGCGCACCTGGATCGCGGCGGCTTCCGCGACGACACCTTCGTCTCGGCCCATACCGAGGGGCTTGAATCCGCCCTCGCCGCGGTTCCGTCCGACCTCGACGCCGTGTCCGTCGCCACCGGGCTGGAGCCGGAACTGCTGGCGCGGTTCTACGCCCTCTGGGCCGGCACGGAGAAGGTCGTCACCGTCTATTCCCAGGGCGTCAACCAGTCGGCCGAGGGCACGGACAAGGTCAACGCCATCATCAACTGCCACCTGCTCACCGGTCGTATCGGCAAGCCGGGCCTGGGGCCGTTCTCGGTCACCGGCCAGCCGAACGCCATGGGCGGGCGGGAGGTCGGCGGACTCGCCAACCAGCTCGCCGCCCACCTCGCCTTCGAGAAGCCGGGCGACCGGGATATCCTGGCCGGGTTCTGGAACGCGCCGGCGACCGCCGCGCAGCCGGGCCTGAAGGCCGTCGACATGTTCCGCGCGGTCGCCAGGGGCACCGTCCGCGCCATCTGGATCATGGGCACCAACCCCGTCGACAGCCTGCCCGACGCCGACGCGGTGCGGGAGGCGCTGGAGCGTTGCCCCTTCGTCGTGGTCTCCGACGTGATGGCCGAGACCGACACCACGCGTGTCGCCGACGTGCTGCTGCCCGCCGCGGCCTGGGGCGAGAAGGACGGCACGGTGACCAATTCCGAGCGCCGCATCTCGCGCCAGCGCTCCATGCTGCCGCTGCCCGGCGAGGCGCGTCCGGACTGGTGGATCATCACCCAGGTGGCCCGGCGCATGGGCCATGGCGATGCCTTCCCCTATGCCAGCCCCGCCGACATCTTCCGCGAATATGCCGCGCTGACCGTGCATGCCTCGGCCGGTACCGGGCGGCCACTGGACCTGGGCCCGTTCGCGGAGATGAGCGACGGCAACTACCAGGACCTGCAGCCGGTGCAATGGCCCGTGGCGGGCACCGCCTGCAACCCGGAAGGGCGCGCGCGCATGTTCGGCGACGGCCGCTTCGCCACCGCCGACGGCAGGGCCCGCTTCGTGGCACCGGCCAGCACGGCGGGCGCTCCTGTGCATGACGGGCTGGTGCTGAACACCGGCCGCATCCGCGACCAGTGGCACACCATGACGCGGACAGCCAAGTCGCCGCGCCTGTCGACGCACTACGCCGAGCCGTTCCTGGATATCCATCCCGAGGACGCCGCACGGCGCGGCATTGCCGCCGCCGCAATCGTCCGGGTCGCCAACACCTTCGGCGCGGCCCTGCTGCGCGCCCGCGTCACTGACAGTGTCCGTCCCGGCACCGTCTTCGCCGCCATGCACTGGACCGATCAGTTTTCCTCGCGCGGCCGGATCGACGCCCTGGTGGCGCCGCGCACCGATCCGTTCTCGGGCCAGCCTGCCCTGAAAGGCGCCGTGGTCGATGTCGCCCCGGCCCGCATGGCCTGGCACGGATTCGCGGTGATGCGCCACGAGCCGGTCGGCATCGATGCCGCCTACTGGGCCAGGGCACGCACGCCGTTCGGCTGGCGTGTCGAACTGGCAGGCAGGTCCACCCCGGCCGACTGGACCGATTTCGCGCTGCGGCTGCTGGGCGTCGCCGACGGCCACGAGGCGGAACTGGCAACCTATGCCGATGCCGCCGGCGGTCACTATCGCTTTGCCCATGTGAGCCAGGGCCGCGTCGAGGCGGCGCTGTTCGTGGCACCCGGCCCCGTCACCGTGGCGCGGACCTGGATCATCGACCTGCTGGGATCGGACGACGAGGCGGCTGCGCGCGACCTGCTGGCCGGGCGGCCGGGGCAGGGGGCGGCGGATCGCGGCGCCATCATCTGTGCCTGCTTCAATGTCGGCATCAACCAGATCGAGGCGGCGGCGGCCGGCGGCTGCGCCAGCGTCGAGGCCATCGGCCGGGAACTCTCGGCCGGCACCAATTGCGGCTCCTGCCGCTCGGAAATCGGACGGATCCTCCGCCATGCAAAAGTCGACGACCATGCGGACCGGGCGCTCGCCGGCTGAGGCCGGGCCCGCGCCCATCGGGGCGCTGGCCCGCCTGCCCGTCTTCCTGGACCTCCGGGGCAAGCCCGTCGTGGTGGCCGGCACCGGCAACGGCGCCGGCTGGAAGGCCGACCTGGTCCGCGCGGCCGGTGCCGAGCTGCGCCGGATCGAGCGCATGCCCGAAGCGGCCGACCTCGACGGCGCGGTGCTGCTGATCGCCGACGCGCCCGATGACGCCGTGGCCGCGCGCGTGCATGCGCTGGCGAAGTCCACGGGCGTGCCCTGCAACATCATCGACCGGCCCGCGCATTGCGATCTCGCTTTCGGTTCCATCGTCAATCGCGGCCCGGTGGTGGTCGGCATCTCGACGGCCGGTGCCGCGCCGGTGCTGGGACAGGCGATCCGCCGCCGCATCGAGACCCTCCTGGCGCCGACGCTGGCCGACTGGGCGGCGCTGGCCCTGCGCCTGCGTGACCGGCTGGCGAGCGCGCTGCCCGACGCCGCTGCCCGCCGCGCGGCCTGGTCGCGCTTCGCCGAGATGGCGCTGACCGCGCGCGGCGCCGCGCCCGATGCCGACAGCCTGCTGGACCGGCTGGTCCGCGGCGGCGACGGCAGCAGCGGCGGCCGCGTCACGCTGGTCGGCGCCGGGCCGGGCGACGCGGAGCTGCTGACGCTCAAGGCCGTTCGCGCGCTGCAGTCGGCGGACGTCATCCTGTTCGACGACCTGGTCAGCCCGGACGTGCTGGAGCTGGCGCGGCGCGAGGCGAAGCGCATGCTGGTCGGCAAGCGCGGCGGTCGCGAGTCCTGCCGCCAGGACGACATCAACGCGCTGATGCTGCGGCTGGCGCGCCAGGGCCGCCACGTGGTGCGGCTGAAGTCGGGCGACCCGATGATCTTCGGCCGCGCGGGGGAGGAGATCGCGGTGCTGCAGGCAGCCGGCATCCCCGTCGAGGTGGTGCCCGGCATCAGCGCCGGCATCGCCGCCGCATCCCGCCTCGGCGTCTCGCTGACCCATCGCGACGCCGCGCAGTCGGTGCGCTTCGTCACCGGCCATGCCCGCTCCGGCGACCTGCCCGACGACCTCGACTGGCAGGGGCTGGCCGACCCGGCAACGACGCTGGTGGTCTACATGGGCGGACGCACGGCCGCGCGCTTCGCCGCCAGGCTGCTGGCACACGGCCTCGACCCGGCGACCCCGGTGCGCACCATCGCCGCCGTCAGCCGCCCTGGCGAGCGGGTCGAGCGCATGGACCTTGCCACGCTCGCGACCATCACCGTCGACGCCACCGACCCGGTGCTGGTGATGATCGGCCGCGCGCTGGCGCTGGAGAGCCAGGTGACGGTCGCGGTCGACCGCCCCGGGGCGCTGACGGCCTGACGCGCACTCGGCCCTGCCCCGCGCCGGACGGGTCTCGACCGCGCGCCACCGACGTTCCAGACTTGTGGCAGCGATGATCGTGCCTCGGGGGAGGATGCACCGATGAGCGAAGACCTGACGCCGTTCCTGGAACCGGGGCCGACCGTGGAAAGCACGCACCCGGACATCGTGGCCTGGACCATGGCGCACCATGATCCGAAGGCGAGTCCGCGCGAGAAGGCGGTGCAGCTCTACTACGGTGTCCGCGACGAATTCCGCTACGACCCCTATTCGTCGGCGCTCGACGTCGACGGGCTGAAGGCCACCCGCGTGCTGTCAGAGGCACGCGGCTGGTGTGTCTCCAAGGCGATCTTCCTGGCCGCCGCCTGCCGCGCGGTCGGCATACCGGCCCGGCTCGGCTTTGCCGACGTGCGCAACCACATGTCGACCGAGAAGATGCGGGAGCGGATGAAGACCGACGTCTTCTACTACCACGGCTATACCGACATCCTGCTGGACGGCAAATGGGTGAAGGCGACACCGGCCTTCAACATCGAGCTCTGCGAGAAGTTCGGCATCCGGCCGCTGGATTTCGACGGCCGCGAGGATTCGATCTACCACCCGCTCGACATGGCCGGGAACCGGCACATGGAGTACCTGAACTATCGCGGGACATATGCCGAGCCGCCGATCGACGACATGATCGCCACCTTCGCCGCGCACTATCCGCACTGGCGGGACCGGGCGAACGCGGCGAAGGGCGACTTCGACGCCGAGGTCGCGGCGGAGGTCGCGAAGGCCTCCTGAACGCCTGAACAGACGTTCAGTTTATTGCTGCAAATCGTTCTCCCGTTCCTATGATGGGGCCGGGAGACGAAACGCATGGATACAGCGAAGGCAAGGACCTTCGATCCCGACGACATGGCGGCGATCGGACGGCGGTTGCGGGAATTCATGACCGGGCTGGGGCTGTCAGGCGTCGAGCTTGGCGCCATGCGCCGCTACACCTCCGGCTTTTCCTGGGCGACCTATGGCTTTTCCGCCGCGTGGCGGGAGGATGGCCGCGAGGTCCGCAGGGAGCTGATCCTTCGGGTCGGGCCACCCGGCGGCATCTTCGCGCCCTACCGCGCCTCACCCGAGTTCATCACCCTCGGTGCGCTGACCGGCACCGACGTCCCGGTACCCGGCGTCTACTGGTACAGCGACGGCAGCGTGCATCTGGGCGCGCCGTTCTTCGTCTGCGATTTCGTGGCCGGCGAGGTGCCGATCCCCTGGACCCATGATGGCGGCCCGGCCTTCGACGACGCCGCGCGGCTGAACCTGGGCGGGCAGTTCGTCGAGGCACTCGCGGCGCTGCACGGCTTCGAATGGCAGGGGACGCCCGTTGCCGGCATCGGTGGCTCGACCGACCCGGCCCGCGCCGCGCTGGACCAGGTCGACGCGTGGGAAGCCAATCTCGCCCGCTGGTCGCCGGTCCGCGTGCCGATCCTGGAATGGGCGGCGATCTGGTTGCGCGCCCACGCGCCGGTGGCGCCGCGCATCTCGATCACCCATGGCGACTACCGCATCGGCAACTTCCTGGTGGTCGATGGCCGCATCACCGCCATCCTGGACTGGGAACTGGTACAGCTCGGCGACCCGGTGGAGGACCTCGGCTGGATCTGCCTGCAGGCCTGGCGCGGCCGCTCCCCGCACATGTGCCACTTCTTCAGCCGCGAGGAACTGCGCGACCGCTACGCCGCGCTCGCCGGCTTCGAGCCCGACATGGCGGCGATCCGTTACTGGGAGGCGTTCGGCACCTACAAGCTGGCCATCATGCACTACGCGGCCCGGCACAGCTTCGACGCGCTGGGCTTCAACGACCTGCGCTTGGCCGGCATGGCCGCGCAGATCCCGCGCATGCTGCTGCAGGTCGAACAGGCGATGGAGCGCGCGGCATGAACATCCCGCTGGATCGCCTGATCGCCGGCATGATCGCCAGCCTGCGCGTCGAGGTGATTCCGAAGATCACTGACAGCTACGCCCGCGGCCAGGCGGTCGGCGTCATCGACGCGCTGAACAGCATCGGCCACCGCATCGAATGGCGCCGCGAGCCGGTGCTGGCCGCCGTGCAGGCCAAGCTGGACCTGCTGGACGCGATGGCGGAGGGAATAGGCACGCCGCGGCCGGCGCGCCCGGTGCCGCCGGAGACTTTGTCGACCGCGGCGCTGGAAGCGGAGCGCAACCGGCTGGACGCGGCGATCTGCGAGGCGCTGCACGCGGCCCATGCCCGCGGCGACGCGGCGGGCCGTGCGGCGCTGGTGCTGCTGCTGGCGCACATCCACGGCGAGCTGGAGCAGGAAAAGGCGAACACGCGCAAGCCGCTGTTCGCCGAGATCGCCAGCGGCAGCGGCGGCTGAACCGCAGGAACACCACACACGGACAGGACGACCCAGGGGAGAGGACGATGGGCAACTTCATCATGCGGCCGGACGACGAGTATCCGCACCCGGCCGGACCCGAGACCAACCACAACGAGAGCGTCTACACCAACGGCTTCGACGAGAAGCGGCCGGTCGGGGCCTGGATGCGCCTCGGCAACCGCATCAACGAGGGACATGCCGAGCTGTCGGTCTGCGCCTACCTGCCGGACGGCCGCATCGCCTGCCAGTTCCAGCGCCCGCACATCACGCGCAATGACCGCTTCGACGCGGGTGGCCTTTTCTATTCGGTGATCGAGCCGCTGAAGAAGGTCTCCATGACCTACGAGGGCGAGTTGCTGATCGTCGAGGACCCGGAGGCGCTGCGCGAGCCGCAGAAGCTGTTCGCCACCGCGCCGAAGCTGCCCGGCCGGGTGCACTGGACGCAGGAGGCGACCTCGCCGGTTCACGGCGGCCTGCCGGTCGACGACACCGTGCCGACCATGTACGGCCGCGACTTCTCGCGCGGGCACTTCAACCAGCATGTCCGGGTGAGGGGCGAGATCCGCGTCGGCGACCAGGCCTGGCCGATCGACGGGCGCGGCTGGCGCGACCACTCCTGGGGCCCGCGCTACTGGCAGGTGATCTACTACTACCGCCTGTTCATGGGCAATTTCGACAATGGCGACGGCTTCATGCTGCTGAAGATCACCGACCAGTCCGGCGTGGCCCGCCGGGTCGGCGTCCTGCTGGTGGACGGCGACTACGAGGAAATCACCGACATGGACGTCAGCACCGACTGGAGCGACGCCCAGGACCCGGCCCGGGTGCGGATCGGTGTGCGCACCGCCCGGCGCAAGGCCATCATCCACGGGGAGATCATCAACCTGGCGCCGTTGCGCAACCGGCGGAAGGCCGGCGACGAGACACTGGTCTCCCGCATCGCGGAGGGCTTCACCCGCTATGAATGGGACGGCCGCACCGGCCATGGCATGACCGAGTACATCGAACGCATCGAGGACGGTCGGCCGGTGGGCTATCCGCTGTAGGACACGACACATGGACATCAACGGGATCGAGGGACTGCTGGCGCGGGAGGCGATCCGCGCGCTGAAGGCCAGCTATTGCCGGCTCTACGACACGCAGCAGTGGGGACGGCTGAAGACGCTGTTCCTGGACGATGCGCGGGTCGAGGGCTTCACCTCGGTCCCGGACGGCGCCCGCGCGCTGGACTTCATCGACGCGGCGGCACGACGGCTGGCGGGCACCACGATGGTCCACCATGTCCACGCTCCGGAGATCGTGCTGACCGGCCCCGACCGCGCGCGCGGCATCTGGGCGATGAACGACTATGTCCAGTTCCCCGCCGGCGGGGAGGCCGGCTGGCAGGGCTTCGGCTTCTACGAGGAGGAATATGCCCGGGTCGACGGGGCCTGGCGCATCGCCTTCATGCGCATCGTCCGCACCCGGCTCGACCCGCTGCCGCCCGGCCATCCGGCGCCGGTTCCGGGTCGCCACGCCCCGGCCCCCGACTGGCTCAGGCTCCCGAACGCATGAGCGGTGTTCGTGATGGATGGGTGAGGTGTCTCGCCCGGCCGGGCGAAGGCGGGCGACGGGGGGCGCGTGTACGGGCCGCTGGCGGAACGTTCGCCCGGGTCGATGCCGGCTCGAGCATCTGATTCAGCGGCAGGGCCAGGCACGGCCGCTTCCGCGATCCCTGCAATTTTAAGAATCTTCTCCGCGCGTTAACCGCAAATTGGCCGATTAACGCTTTGTAAAGCCTCTGGCCGCGTGTACGCTTTCGCGATGGCACACGCGAGAGGCACAGAGCGGTGATCCGCCCGGTCGGCCATGAGGCTGGCGCGGCGGGTGTGCGCCGGGGCGGCATGGCCCCGGACAGTGCCGCGATTCGTGCGTCGGCCGACGTCGGCCGCGACCGCAGCCAGGCTGCTCCGGCACTTCCCGCGCGAACCATCCGGCCCGCTACCTCGACCGGCTTCCGCGAGGCGATGATGGAGGGCGCGGCGCGCGATGGAACCATCGGCCGTGCGAACCTGTTGTTCGAGGTCCAGCGCCTGGCCCAGGTGCAGGCGTCGGTCCCGGGTATGCCGGAGCGTGCAACGGACGCCATGATCGCCTATCGCGATGCCCTCGACCGCATGTCGGTCGTGCTGCTTCCGATGGGGCGACGGAGCTTCTCCGGCCTCCGCGCCTGATTGGTTTGGTCGCCAACAAATCTTTCAATATCAAGCATCTGGCCTGAATCTGGGGCGATGCAGCCTTGCGTCCGGCGCGTGTCGGGTTTCCCTTGACCGCGTGCCCGGAATGCCGCAGAACCTTACCCAACGGTAAGAACAAACGACTGGGGAGTAGAGCCATGCGCGTGGGAATGGGAGTGATTTTCCAGAATCCCGGCAAGGCCCTGTCCGATCACCAGGTCTACCAGGAAGACCTGAAGCTGGCCGAGATGGCCGAGCCTCTCGGTTTCGACTCGGTCTGGTCCGTCGAGCATCATTTCACCGACTACACCATGTGCCCCGATCCGTGCGTGTTCCTGGCCTACATGGCCGGTCGCTCGAAGACGATCGACATCGGCTCGATGGTCGTGGTGCTGCCGTGGCACGACCCGCTGCGCGCCGCCGAGCAGATCGCCATGCTGGACAACCTGTCGGACGGGCGCTTCATCCTCGGTATCGGCCGTGGCGCCGGCAAGGTGGAGTTCGACGGCTTCCGCCTGGACATGGGCGAGAGCCGGGAACGCTTCGTCGAGGCCGCGGAGATGGTGCTCGAGGGGCTGGAGTCGGGCTTCATCGAGTATGACGGCAGCTTCTACAAGCAGCCGAAGGTCGAACTGCGGCCGAACCCGTTCAAGAGCTTCAAGGGTCGCACCTACGCGGCCGCCGTCAGCCCGGAATCGGCGCGCATCATGGCGCGCCTCGGCGTCGGCATCCTGATCATCCCGCAGAAGCCCTGGGACCACGTGAAGCAGGAACTGGCCGAGTACCGCCAGATCTTCCGCGTGGTGAACGGGGTCGACGCGCCGCCGACGATCGCCGGCGGCTGGGTCTTCTGCGATCCGGATCCGGATCGCGCACGCCAGAAGGCGCTGGAGTATATCGGCGGCTACTGGCACTCGGTGCTGGCGCACTACCAGTTCGCCGGTGACCACATGCAGCACACCAAGGGCTACGAGTACTACGCGAAGTTCCGCGACAACCTGCTGAAGGCCGGTCCGGACGGCGCGACGGAGTTCTTCCTGAGCCTGCAGGTCTGGGGCACGCCCGAGATGTGCTACGACAAGATCGTGTCCATCGCCGACAAGGCGGGGGCGGACGGCTTCAACGGCGTGTTCTCGTACGCCGGGATGCCGCACGAGGAGGCGGTGCGCAACGCAACGCTGTTTGCCGAGACGGTGATGCCGGAGCTGAAGAAGCTCCCGCCGGTCGCCGAACGGCTGGCAGCGGCCGCCTAGTTCACGGGGAACATATACGGTTTACCGCTGGCCTGCTGGGGAGGAGGCCAACCGGGGGAGGCGGCGCGGCCGGGCGAAAGCTCTGGCCGCGCCGTTGCTTTCTGGTCGACAAGCAAGTGATTGCGGCCCTGCGGGAAACGGTTAGCGACCCTCCCTAGACGTCCGTCTGCAGCGCCTTGCGCAGCATGTCGACGCCCGGGCGTTCCTTCCGGGTCCAGTCGTCGTTCGGCCAGGCCGCCACGAGGCGGTCGTATTCGTCCAGCAGGGACTGTGCCGTGGCGGTGTCCGAGGTTGCCTTGCTGACCTGCACGGACGCCAGCAGTCCCAGTCCGAACATCCGCCGCACGACCGGTTCCGGGGTGGCCCGGTAGTGGTCGCGCAGGCTGTCGAGGTGCAGCAGCACGCCACCCGCATCGCCATTCGCCGCGCGGTCGGCCAGCCGTCCGGCCAGGGCGACGGCCAGGATGGCGCCGGTGTCGCCGTCATTCCAGCGGCTGTAGAGAGCCTGGATCTCCGTCACCAGCTTCTCGGCCTCGTCGAGCGCACCGGCCCGTCCCAGGGTGCCTGACCCGGCCAGCAGCGCGAACACCAGCGAACGCCGGACGTCGGCCTCGGGATAGTCGTCGTGCAGCGCCCGCAACTCGACCAGCAGCCGCTCTGCCAGTTCCGGATCCACCGCCTTGCCATCGGCATAGATGCGGCCGAACAGGCCCTTGGCGAAGAGCTGGCGCACGGGTGGTTCACGGAAGGCTTCATGCAGCCTGCGCAACTCGCCGATCATGGCATCGGCCCGGTCGAAGGCCTGTGCCTCGATGCTGTGGATCATCTCGACATAGAGCGCGGCTGCGAGCGGCTTGGCCAGCTGCACCTCGGTGTGCGCGGCGAACAGCTTCTTCAGGTCGGCGAGGCGTGCCGAACCGAAGGACGGATCGTCGGCCTTCAGGCTGGCCACGGCATGATAGGCCATGCAGTCGGCGTACATCTCGCGGACGTCGGAACTGGCGTGGCCGGCATGGAAGGTCTCGATCTCGGCCAGCAGGCGGTTGGACTCGGATCGATTGCCGTCCTTCCGCGTATCAAGGCTGACCTTGCAGGTGGCGGCCAGCCATGCACGCTGGACCTTCGGGTCGGTCTTGAACGCTTCGTCCTTGCTCAGCACCGACATCGCCATCACGGCGACCAGCGAATCCCGCTGGTCCTTGGTCAGCCGGGTGCGTTCGCCGGATGCGCAGGCGGCGAGCGAAAGTGCCGTTGTCACCACGAAGACGCCCCTGATGAAAAGGGTCGCCATTCCCATGCACGCGCTCATGTCCGTTCCAGGTTCCGCTACCGCCACCTGTACCAGTGTGCGGCGCTGAGCACGTCGGTGCAACAGGCTCAGGGCGTCATGTCGACCGAGCCGTCGCGCTCCAGCATCGCCCGCACATCGGCCGGCACGGGGATCGCGCGCATGCCGGACGGGTGGGTGTCGTCGTCGATGGCCCAGACCCGGACCTCGCGCCCCTCGGCCAGCAGGTCGTCGCCGCGCGTGAAACGATGCCCGACCGTGAAGGCGCGGTTGCCGAACTGCGTCACCTCGCTGGTCAGGGTGACGATGTCGGCCAGGAAGGCGGGCTTGCGGAAGTCCATGCCGCTGGAGACCAGCGGGCAGCCGCGAAAGCCCGGCGCGGCGGTCAGTGCGGCAAAGGGGAAGCCGGCGGCCTCCAGCAGGCTGTGGGTGCCCTGGTCCATCCAGACATAATAGTGCGGGTTGAAGATGATCCGCGCGGGATCGCAATGACCCCACTCGATCCTGATCCGCTGGGTCGCGCGCATGCCGGCGGGCCCGTCGCTCAGGGCGCCAGGAAGCCGGTCAGGTTGCCGGTGATCTCGCTTTCCAGCCGGGCGTCGAGGTCGCGGCCCAGCGCCTCGACAAAGGCGATCAGGGCCTCGTCGCGCTGCTGCAGGGTCAGGTTCTCGGGCAGGGTCTGGTCGCGCATGACGATGGCCGTGACAAAGCCGTTGCCGCTGCCATTGGTCTCGACATCGATCCGGACCTCCACGCGGGCCGCGATCTTGCGCGCCTGCTGGGTCTTGAAGATGCCGGTGATCGACTGGTCGGTCTTCAGCGCGGTCTCGGTCATCGAGGCATCGACGATGGTGGCGCGCGCGAACCCGATGCCACCGGCGGCGCGCAGGCGGTCGCGGATCCACGACTCGACCACCGTGACCGGCGCGATCGGCACCGCGTGCTCGATATGCGGGGCCTGGCCGGTCGGGGTGAAGGCCCGCACGGTCTCGATATCGCCGACGGTCAGGCGGATTTCCGGCCGGTGCGCGAACGAGATCTGCGGCAGCGACTGCGCGGGGGGCGGGGGCTCGGGCGTGCAGGCACCAAGTGCCAGCGCCAGCGGCAGCACGACAGCGGCACCCAGCAGGACCTGGCGGCGGGACGGGTTCATGAGGCGGCTCCCAGCAGCTCGTCGAGACCAAACACATAGTGACGCCCGCAGAACTGGCAGTCCACGTCCACCGCGTCGCGGTCCTGCGCCAGTTCCTCCACCTCGGCCTGCGGGAAGGAGCGGACGACCTCCCGCACCCTTTCGGTGGAGCAGGTGCAGCGGTCGTGCAGGGCGACCGTATCGTGCACCCAGGCGCCATCCTCGTGGAACAGGCGGTACACGAGATCGGCGGCATCCAGCGACGGGTCGACCAGTTCCTGCGCGCTGACCGTGCGGCCCAGCGCCTCGGCGGTGCGCCAGTCGTCCTCGGCCTCGTCGGAATCCGGGTCGCGCGGCAGCGACTGCAGCATCAGGCCACCCACGCGCCAGCGGCCGTCGGCGCCACGGGCCGAGGCCAGCCGGATCATGGTCGGGATCTGGTCGGACTGGGCGAAATAGTGCTCGGCGCAGCTCGCCAGGTCGTCGCCGGTCAGCGACACCAGGCCCTGGTAGCGCTGGCTGTCGCCGGCGGGGTCGACGGTGAAGGCCAGCTGGCCGCGACCGAGCAGGGTGGTGACAGGCCCGCCCTGGCGGCTCTCGAAATCATCGGCCAGGCGGATATAGCCGCGCAGGTCGCCGTGATTGCGATAGTCGGCCACCAGCAGGCCGGCCGGACCGTCGCCCTGGGCCTGCAGCGTGAAGATGCCGTCGAATTTCAGTGCGCTGGCGATCAGGGCGGTCAGCGCGAGACCCTCGCCCAGGATCGAGGCGGCGGCGGGCGGCAGGTCGTGTCGACCCAGAATGCCGTTCGCCACCTTGTCGAGCCGCACCAGCCGGCCGCGAACCTCGCGGCCGTTCAGGTGAAAGGGCAGGATCAGGTCGTGGGAGTGAGACACCAGGTCAGGATACCCTTCTGCGCGTGCAGGCGGTTCTCGGCCTGAGCAAAGACCACCGACTGCGGGCCGTCAATGACCTCGGCCGTCACTTCCTCGCCGCGATGGGCCGGCAGGCAGTGCAGGAAGGCGGCGTCCGGGCGGGCGCGCTGCATCAGCCGCTTCGTCACCTGGAACGGCTTCAGGCGGTTGTGGCGGTCACCCGCCTCGTCGCCCATCGACACCCAGGTGTCGGCCACGACCACGTCCGCGCCATCGACGGCCGCCTCCGGGTCGTTGGTCATCACCACGTCCGCGCCCTGGTCCTGGGCCCAGCGCACCGTGCGCGCGTCGGGCTCCAGCCCCTCGGGGCAGGCGACACGCAGGCGGTAGCCGAAGCGTGCCGCGCCCTCGATCCAGCTGCAGGCCATGTTGTTGCCGTCGCCGGACCAGGCGATCACCTGCCTGTCGATCGCGCCCTTGCGCTCTTCCAGCGTCAGGATGTCGGCCATCAGCTGGCACGGATGGCCGGCCTCGGACAGGCCGTTGATCACCGGCACCGTCGCGTAGGCGGCCAGTTCCTCCAGGCTCGCATGGGCGTGCGTGCGCAGCATGATCGCGTCGACATAGCCCGACAGCACCCGCGCGGTGTCGGCGATGGTCTCGCCGCGCCCGAGCTGCAGTTCACCCGCGTTCAGGATGGTGGTCAGCCCGCCGAGCTGGCGCATCGCCGTGTCGAAGGAGACGCGCGTCCGCGTGGACGGCTTCTCGAAGATCATCGCCAGCATGCGCCCCTTCAGCGGCTGGTCGTCGTCGGCCAGTCCCTTCGGGCGCCCGATCCGCGCCTGCTTGCGCCGGCGCGCCTCGTCCAGCATGCCGCGCAGGGTGGATTCGCCGAAGTCACGGATGGCAAGGAAATGCCGCGGCCGGTTCATCCTGCCGCTGCCCTGGCGGCAAGCTCGCTCGCCGCCGCCTCCAGGTCCGCCAGCCCCTCCGCGATCTCCTCGTCGGTGACGGTGAGCGGGGGAATGATGCGGATGACATTGTCGCCGGCCGGAACCGTCAGCAGGCCCTTCTCGCGCAGCGCGGCCACGACGTCGCCATTGGTCATGACGCAACCGAGGCCGAGCAGCAGGCCGGAGCCGCGCACGTCCTTGAACACGGTCGGGAAGCGGTCGGCGATGGAGGCCAGGCCCTGCTTCAGCCGGTTGCCAGCCGCGACCACGCGGTCGAGGAAACCGTCCGACAGCACCTCGTCGGCCACCGCATTGCCGGCCGCCATGGCCAGCAGGTTGCCGCCATAGGTCGAGCCATGCGCGCCGGCCACCATGCCGCGCGCAGCCTTCTCCGTCGCCAGCACGGCGCCGAGCGGGAAGCCGCCGCCGATGCCCTTGGCCACGCCCATCACGTCGGGTGTCACGTCGGTCCACTGGTGCGCGAACAGCTGGCCGGTGCGGCCCATGCCGGTCTGGACCTCGTCCATCAGCAGCAGCAGGCCGTGTTTGTCGCACAGCGCCCGGAGGCCCTTCAGGAAGGCAGGAGTCGCGGCACGGATGCCGCCCTCGCCCTGGATCGGCTCGATCAGTATGCCCGCGGTCTCGGGGCCGATGGCCTTCTCGGTCGCCTGCAGGTCGCCGAACGGAACCTGGTCGAAGCCGTCGGTCTTCGGGCCGAAGCCGTCGAGTATCTTCTTCTGCCCGCCCGCGGCCATGGTCGCGAGGGTCCGGCCGTGGAAGGCCCCGTCGAAGGTGATGATGCGGTACCGCTCCGGCGCGCCGCCCGCGGAGTGGTATTTCCGGCAGGTCTTGATCACGCCTTCCATGGCTTCCGCGCCGGAATTGCAGAAAAATACCGTGTCGGCGAACGTGTTCGCGACCAGCTTGGCGGCCAGCGCCTTCTGTTCGGGGACGTCATACAGGTTGGAGACGTGCCACAGCTTCGCCGCCTGGTCCTGGACCGCCTTCACCAGCTTCGGATGGCTGTGTCCCAGCAGGCTGACCGCGATGCCCGAGCCGAAGTCCAGGAAACGTCGGCCGTCGGTCGCGTACAGGCGGGCGCCCTCGCCCCGCTCGAAAGCGATGGCTGCACGTGCATAGGTCGGCATCACGACGTCGATCATGGTCCCCTCCAAGGGCCTGTGGGTCGGTTGCGAATGGAAAGTATAGCGCGCCCCACGCCCCGGACCGAAGGGTCGGTCGGCGGAAAGCGCGGGATTTACTGGGCAATTGCCCCGTGGTCAAGCCTTGAGGTTGTAGCCTCGTCGGACCAGTACCAGCGCCCAGGCGCCGAGGGCGAGGTCGATTCCGGCGAGCACCGCGCCGCCCAGCCACAACGGTGCGTCGCCCTGCCCGGTCATGGCATGGCGGAAGCCGTCAATGGCGTAGAAGAACGGGTTCACGTACGCGATTCCCTGCGCGAGCTCCGGAAGACGGGCGATCGAATAGAACGTGCCGGACAGGAAAGCAAGCGGCGTGACGACGAAGTTGGTGATGAAGGCCAGGTGATCGAACTTGTCGGCCCATAATCCGGCCAGGATACCGATCAGGCCCATCATGACCGAGGCAAGCACGACGATCGCCACCGCCCAGGCCGTGTGCGTGAAGGGCAGGTGCACGAAGGGCAGCATGGCGGCCGTCACGACGCCCGCCACCATCAGGCCGCGCGTGACGCTGGCGCCGACATAGGCGACCACCAGTTCCGCGGCCGACAGGGGCGGCATCAGCAGGTCGACGATATTGCCCTGGATCTTGGAGATCAGCAGCGAGTTGGCCGAGTTGGCGAAGGCATTCTGGGTCACCGCCATCATCACCAGGCCGGGCGCGAGGAAGACCTCGAAGGGCAGGGTGCCCACCGGCGGCCGCTCGTCCCCGAAGGCCAGGTGAAAGATCGCCAGGAACAGCAGGGTGGTGATGACCGGCGCCAGCACGGTCTGGCCGATCACCTTCAGGAAGCGATGGACTTCCTTGGCGTACAGGGTCCAGAGGCCGATCCAGTTGATCGCGCCCACACGTCTTGGCTCGGGTGGCATGGCCCCGTCCGGCAGGATGACAGGAACCCGCGATCTAGCGCTTTCGGGAGGTGGGGGCAAGCGCGGGCAGGGGATGCATCAGCCGGCCATCCCCTTCAGTGCCAGGCGCTGGGTCTCGACCGCACGGTCGAACACGGCGGTCTTCCAGTCGTCGGCGTCCTGGTAGAAGGCGTCGCGCACCGCCTGCTTGATCTCGCGGCCGCGGGCCGAGTTCACGTCGCCGTGGTGGCGGAGCCAGTTGTCGGCGCAGAGGGCGTCGATCACCTGCTCCTCGGCCTGGGTGCCGTATTCCAGCGCGATCGCCGTCACCGCGACATCGGGCAGGGCGCGCTCGATCGCCACCAGCATCTCGCCGTTCAGCTTCGCCGACGCCGAGGTGCCGAGATGCGGCGAGGCGCAGTCGCCGTCATACCAGCCGACGGCGCGGGCATAGGCCACCGAGTCGGGCTGGTGGTCGACGATGCGCTCGCCGAAGCCGCGGGGCCCGAGACCCGTGTGGTAGTCGATCACGGCGAGGTTGCGGCGCCCGGCGCAATGGGTCGCCAGCATGGCCTCGATGATCCCGCGCGACCAGGTCGGGCCGGCGCCGCCGTAGAAGATGCCGGTCGGGTCGGCGTACTGGCCGGAGGTCACGGCCTCCCGGAAGGCCCAGAAGCCGTGCTTCGCGACATAGGCCTGCATTTCCCGGTGCAGGGTCGCCTTGGTCGCCTCATCCCATTCGGCCGGACAGACGAAGGCGCGGACATCGTCCCAGCGGGCATTGTGCGGGGGGTGACTGAAATCGACGAAATTGCGGTTGAGGTCGACATTGTCCTCGTTGGTGCGCGACAGCGCGGCAAAGCCATAGGGGTTGTTGGCATGCACCAGCACCTGGGCGGTATCGGGCGCCACCTCCTGCCACAGACCGGACTGCAGCCAGCCGACCTGCACGCCCGATCCCGCGAAGCCCTCGGCGCCGTGGGTACCGGAAATGGTGAGCAGCGCGTTGGGCGCACCCGGATCGCCCAGCACGGCGATGTCGGTCCAGAGCTCGCTGCCGTCCGGTGCCGTCGCTGCCGGATTGCGATGATGCTCCAGCCGTGCGCCGGCGGCCTGCGCGGCGTCCAGGAACATGGCGCGCGCGTTCGCATAGTCGCTTGCGAAATGCTGTGATGGCGGCATGGCGCGCTCCTGTCGGTGGCTCCGGGGACTGTGCCACGGACGGGCCCGGCTGTCCCGGGGCCCTGTGTCTCCTGTCAAAGCTGGTGGGTGGGCGGTGCCGGACAATGCGACGGGGATCACATCGGGGGCAACGCTTGGGCCCATAGCGGTATAAATACCCTGCATCTCAACCCCTGATGGAGATGCAGCATGCAGGGCAATGGCTTTCGCGTCCGGGCGCCGCTGGC
>JAYZWD010000029.1:0-2690 GCA_036154895.1 Pseudomonadota bacterium | reverse complement strand
CAGTTGCCGGACAGCCCTGCGGGCTTCCGGGGAACGATGCATTCGCGAAGGCGAGTCCCGGAACCGCAGGGCGGTATCCGGGACCTGGGGTGGTGCCTCGTGTCAGCCCTTGGCCAGGCCGCGGGCGCCGTCCTTCTTTCATTCTGTTGAAGCAGGCAATCGACGGCGTTGCCGGGTCCCGACCCGGCCACCGGAACCAAAGCTCTCGCTCCGGGCTTGACCCGGAGCCCATGGCTGCCAGGCCGCTGGGATAGGTCCCGGGTCACGCCCGGGACGAGATGACAGGCGCTCGCTCCGGCGCGGCCAGTTGGCCCTCAGCCGCGCTGGTCGAAGTCCAGCACGATCCGGTCGGACTTCGGCGTCGCCTGGCAGGTGAGCACGTAGCCCTGGGCGATCTCGTCGTCCTCCAGGGAATAGGTCTTCGCCATCTCGACCTCGCCCTCGACCAGCTTTGCACGGCAGGTGCAGCACATGCCGCCCTTGCAGGCATAGGGCAGGTCGGCGTGATGGGTGAGTGCGGCATCCAGGATCGCCGTGCCGTCGTCGACCATATCGAAGTCGGTGCGGTGGCCATCGACGATCACCGCGATATGGCGGACCGGCAGGCTCTCGCCCGGCGCAGCGACCTTCTTCGGCGCGGTGTTGCCGTCGTCGGCCGGCGTGAACAGCTCGAAGCGAATTGCCTTCGGGTCGACGCCGCGCGTTTTCAGCGCCGCCGTGACCGTATCCACCATCGCCTGCGGACCGCAGAGCCAGAAGGCGTCGGTGGCGGCGACGTCGACCAGTCCGTCGATGATCTCGGCGGCCTTGTCCGCGTCGATGCGGCCGGTCAGCAGCGGCACGTCCTGCGCCTCCCGCGAGAGCACGTGGACCAGCGACAGCCGGGTCGGGAAGCGGTTCTTCAGGTCCTCCAGTTCTTCGCGGAACAGCGCCGAGCGCGTGGAGCGGTTGCCATAGACCAGCGTGACCTCCGACTTCGGCTCGGCCGCCAGCGCCGTCGCGATCATCGACAGCACCGGCGTGATGCCGGAGCCGGCGGCGAAGGCGACATAGCGGCCGGCGCGGTCCGCGTCGGGGGTGAAGGTGAAGCGCCCGTCCGGCGTCATCACGTCCATGGCGTCGCCGGCGCGGATGTCGTCATTGGCGAAGGAGGAGAACAGGCCGCCATCGACGCGGCGGATGGCGACGCGCAGTTCCCCGTCCGCCGGCGCCGAGCAGATGGAATAGGAGCGGCGGATCTCCCGCCCGTCGATGGTCGCCTTGAGCGTCAGGTACTGCCCGGCGGCGAAGCGATAATCCTCGCGCAAGGGCTCGGGTACCGCAAAGGCGATGGAGACCGCGTCATCGGTCTCCTTCCGGATGTCGGCGACGGTCAGGGCGTGGAAACGGGGCGCGGCCATGGCGGTTGCTCCGGGCTCAGATGCACTTGAAATGGTCGAACGGTTCGGCGCAGGTCTCGCAGCGCCAGAGCGCCTTGCACGCGGTCGAACCGAAAGCGGACAGCAGGCGCGTGTGGCGCCCGCCGCAGCGTGGGCAGGCGACGCTCTGCACCTCGCCCGTGAGGTGGCGCTTGTCGGTGGTGCGGTACTCGGGCGGCGCGATGCCGGCCTCCCGGAGCTTGCGCAGGCCGTCGGCGGTGATGTCGTCCGACGACCAGGGCGGTGACAGCTCCAGCGCGACGTGTACCGAGGAAAAGCCGCCCTGCAGCAGGCGGTCGATGGCCATCAGCTTCATCAGGTCGGTGGCGGGGCAGCCGGTATAGGTCGGCGACATCCGCACGGTGGCGCGGCCCCCGGCGTCGACCGTGACGCCGCGGATCACGCCCAAGTCGACCAGGCCCAGGGTCGGGATATCCGGGTCCGGCACGCCGGCCAGCAGCTCCATCGCCCGCTCGACGGTCGCGGGGCCCGGCGCGGGCGCATCGGCGGCGTCCGTCCCGGCGAAGGCCGGCAGGGGTATGGCCGCGGGTTCGGGGCGCGGGTGGCGCTGCATGGCGGCTACCAGGTCAGGCCCGGATATGTGCGCTGCATCGACTGCATCTCGGCCAGCATGTGGCCCAGATGCTCGGTATGCCGCCCCTCGTGACGTCCGCCCCTGACCGACCAGGTGCGTGCCGGCCAGTCCAGCGTCGCCTCGGCCAGCACCGCGCCGACATCGGCTTCCCAGGGCTGGCGCAGGGTAGCAAGGTCGGGCGCAACGCCGGTCTCGGCCATCAGGTGGTCGACGGCATCGCTTTCGAAGAACTCGTCGGTGAAGCCGATCAGCGTCTCGAAGCCGGCGACGATGCGGCGGCGGCTCTCGTCGGTGCCGTCGCCGAGACGGATCACCCAGCTTGCCGAGTGACGGCGGTGATAGGTGACTTCCTTCACCGCCTTCGCGGCGATGGCGGCTATGCGCGCGTCCGACGAATTCACCAGCGCCGTGGTCAGCAGCAGGTTGAAGCTGTCGAACAGGAACTGCCGCGCGATGGTGACGGCGAAATCGCCGTTCGGCTGCTCTACCAGCAGCAAATTGCCGAACTCCCGCTCCGGACGCAGGAAGGCCAGTTCGTCCTCGCCGCGCCCGCGGCCCTCCAGCTCGCCGGCATACTGGTAGTAGAGCCGCGCCTGGCCGATGAGGTCGAGCGCGACATTGGTCAGCGCGATGTCCTCCTCCAGGATCGGCGCGTGGCCGCACCACTGGCCCAGGCG
>JAYZWD010000028.1:0-36236 GCA_036154895.1 Pseudomonadota bacterium | reverse complement strand
TCCCGGATACCGCTGCCGCGGTTCCGGGACTCGCTTCATTGGTTTGCATCGTTCCCCGGAAGCCCGCGAGGGCTATCCGGGGCCTGAGGTCGGTTTGAAGATGGATGGCCCGGTCGCGCCATGCCATAACAATTATTTACTGCAATCAAAGGCTTGTCGTGTCCCAACCTGATCGGGCCACCTATCGCTCCGGAGCCATGGGCTCCGGCCTGCGCCGGAGCGAGAGCTCTGCATCAGGTCCCGGATACCGCTGCCGCGGTTCCGGGACTCGATGACATGCTGAAGACAGAAAGGCGAGGTCAGTCGCCGGACGGCCCCTCGTCGGCGCGACGGATCCAGTCGGGGAAGCGGCCGGTCGCGGGGTCGAACAGGTCGTTCAGCCGGCGCAGCCGCTGCAGCGGCGCCAGGGTCGCCTGTACCAGGCGGTCCTGCGGCGTGGCCTGTGCCAGCTTCGAACCCTGGATGTCGGCCTCGATGGCCGCGAGCGCGCCATCGATCTCGGCCGCGTCCAGCAGTCCCTTCGCGCGAATGGCACCCACCAGCGCGGCGACGGCCATCAGCAGGCCGGCGGTCTGGGCGTCGGAGACGTCGGCATCGCTGGACATGGAAACTCCGGGGCGGCGGGCGGTGGACTGGCGATCCCGGCAGGATTCGAACCTGCGACCTACAGATTAGGAATCTGTTGCTCTATCCTGCTGAGCTACGGGACCGCGACGGGCGCAACCTAGCCGAAGCGACGGAATCGCGAAAGTCTTCGCGGCGCCTCCCGGCATCTCACCAGCCATCCTCCAGCGCGATCAGCGAGGCATTGCCGCCGGCCGCCGCCGTGTTGATGGATATCACCTGCTCCAGGCAGAAGCGCCGCAGATATCCCGGCCCGCCGGCCTTCGGTCCGGTGCCCGACAAGCCCGAGCCACCGAAGGGCTGCGAACCGACAATGGCGCCGATCTGGTTGCGGTTGACGTAGATGTTGCCGGTGTCCATGCGCCGGGCGACGCGCGCGACCGTGCCGTCGATGCGGCTCTGTACCCCCAGCGTCAGGCCATATCCGGTGGCGGCGATGCGCTCCAGCAGGTCGTCCAGCCGGTCCGCCCGCCAGCGCACCACGTGCAGCACCGGGCCGAAGACCTCCTCCTCCAGGTCCTCCGGCCGGTCGAGTTCCACGATCACCGGCGCCATCCAGTGGCCTTCGTCAGGCACATCGCCGGCGATGGTGACGGGGAAGCGCGCCTGCATCGCGGCGACATGATCCTCCAGTCGCCGGCGCGCCGCCGCATCGATCACCGGGCCGATATCGGTCGCCGGGTCCAGCGGATCGCCGAGCCGCAGTTCCAGCGCCGCGCCGTGGATCATCTCGAGGAAGCGGTCGGCCACGTCCTCCTGCAGGCAGAGCAGGCGCAGCGCCGAACAGCGCTGCCCGGCGGAGCGGAAGGCCGACATGAGCACGTCGTCAGTGGTCTGCTCCGGCAGGGCGGTGGCATCGACGATCATCGCGTTGATGCCGCCGGTCTCCGCGATCAGCGGCACGATGGGGCCGTCCTTCGCCGCCAGCGCGCGGTTGATGGCACGCGCCGTGCCCGTCGAGCCGGTGAAGGCCACGCCACCGATCTCCGGTCGTTCCACCAGCGCCGCACCGGTCGCCGGACCACCCGGCACAAGCTGCAGCACGTCCTTCGGCAGACCCGCCTCGCCCAGCAGCCGCACGGCATGGTCGGCGACCAGCGGCGTCTGCGGTGCCGGCTTGGCGATCACGCTGTTGCCGCTGACCAGCGCCGCCGCAATCTGGCCCAGGAAGATCGCCAGCGGGAAGTTCCAGGGCGAGATGCAGAGGAACACGCCGCGCCCACGCATCAGGTAGCGGTTCTCCTCTCCGGTCACGCCGGGCATCAGCACCGGCGCGGCGAACAGCCGCCGCGCCTCGGCGGCGTAGTAGCGGCAGAAGTCCACCGCCTCCCGGATCTCCGCGATGCCGTCGACCAGCGTCTTGCCGGCCTCGACGCCCAGCAGCTTCAGCAGCGGGTCGCGGTCGCGTTCCAGCAGGTCCGCCGTCTTCTCCAGGATGGCCGCGCGCTCGCCGACCGGCCTGGCCGCCCAGGCCGGGAAGGCCCTGGCCGCACGGACCGTGGCCGCCGCGGCTGCCTCCGGTGTCGCCTCGATCACCTGCCCGGCCACTGTCCGTCCGTCTACCGGGCTCAGCACCTCGCGTTGCGGACCCTTCAGGCCGGCACCGGCGACCTGCTTCGGCAGCGCCGCAGCCTGCACGCCCCGCAGCAGTGCGGCCAGCGCGTCGGCATCGCCGAACTCGACCCCGCGGCTGTTGGGACGGCGGCGGAAGATGGCCGCCGGCATCGGGATCTTCGGGTGGCGGGCATGGGCGCCGAAGTCGACCTGGCGCTCGGGCCGTTCCAGCAGGCGCTCCACCGGCACCTCGCGGTCGCCCACGACAGCGACGAACGAGGAATTGGCCCCGTTCTCCAGCAGGCGCCGCACCAGGTAGGCCAGCAGTTCGCGATGCCCGCCGACGGGCGCATAGATGCGGCAGGGCACCTTGCGCGCCTCGACCAGGTGGTCGTACAGCGCCTCCCCCATGCCATGCAGGCGCTGGAACTCGAAGCCGGACGGGTCATCGCCGGTCATCTGCAGCAGGGTCGCGACGGTCAGCGCGTTGTGGGTGGCGAACTGGGGATAGATGTCGGGCCTCGCGGCCAGCAGCTTGCGGGCACAGGCGATGTAGGACACGTCGGTCGCCGGCTTGCGGGTGAAGACCGGATAGTCGTCCAGCCCCCGCTCCTGCGCGCGCTTCACCTCGGTGTCCCAGTAGGCGCCCTTGACCAGGCGCACCATGAAGCGCCGGTCGAGATGGCGCGCCAGCGCGATCACCCAGTCGACCACGGCTGGCGCCCGCTTCTGGTAGGCCTGGATGGCAAGGCCGAAGCCGTCCCAGCCCGCAAGGCGCGGATCGGCGGCGACACGCCCGATGATGTCGAGGGAGAGTTCCAGGCGATCGGCCTCCTCCGCATCGACGGTCATGTTGAGGTCGTTTGCCCGTGCCGTCAGCGCCAGGTCGACCAGCCGGGGGACCAGCTCCGCACGCAGTTCCGCGATGTTGACCGCCTCGTAGCGCGGGTGCAGCGCCGACAGCTTGACCGAGATGCCCGGCCGGGCCGGCAGGTGGCCGCCGCGGGCCGCGGCGCCGATGGCGGCGATGGCGGAACTGTAGGCCTCGAGATAGTGGTCCGCGTCCGCCCGGGTGCGCGCGCCCTCGCCCAGCATGTCATAGGAATGGCGATAGCCGCGCCGCTCGTTCGCCCGCGCCCGCTCCAGCGCCGCGCCGATGGTCTCCCCCAGCACGAAATGCTGCCCCAGCATGCGCATGGCCTGCCGCGTCGCGGTGCGCACCGCCGGCGCCCCGACGCGGCGGATCAGGCCGTCGATCACGCCAAGCGGCGTCTCCGACGGATGCACGATGCGCGAGGAAATCCCGAGCCCCCAGGCAGCCGCGTTGACCAGGAAGGATTCGGCGTGGCCCAGGTGGCTCGACCAGTCGCCGGTACCGAGCTTGTCGCCGATCAGCCGGTCCTGCGTCGCTGCGTCCGGCACCCGCAGCAACGCCTCCGCCAGCACCATCAGCGCCAGCCCCTCGCGGTTGGTCAGCCCGAACTCGCGCAGGAAGTCCTCCACACCGCCGAGGTTGTCGGAGTCGGCGCGAATGGCCGCGATCAGTTCGCGTGCGGTGTCGTCCACCTTCTCCGATGCCGCCGGTCCCAGCGCGATATCGGCGCAGAGTTCCTGCAGCAGGCGGGTGTCATCGATCGACCAGGGTGCTTCGAAGGCGGGAAGTGCCCTCAGGTCCGGGGCGGCGGTTGCGACGTCTGGCATTCGGAACTCCGTGCGGCTGGCGCGAGGGCGGGCGCGACCCGGATGCGGCGTCGGCGGCTGCGCTCGCCCGTCGGTGTGACGGCATAGATCTGCTTGCCGGCCTCGATCATCACCAGGCCGGCAAAGCGGGGCCACAGGTGCGGTCCGACGCGCTCGAACAGGTGGTTGGCGCGCAGGATCGGGCGCCAGCCAAGCGGCGGCAGGTGCAGGCAGGTGCGGACCTGCTCCGGCTGGAACATCGTTCCCTTCAGCAGGCGGACGAGCTGGCCCGGCGTGTAGGGGTGACCGTGGCCGAAGGGCGTGTGCTCGGCCCGGCTCCACAATCCCCGCCGGTTCGGCACCACGAACAGCGCCCGGCCGTCGCTCGACAGCACGCGCCAGACCTCCCGCAGCAGCGGCCGGATCGATTCCGCAGTCTCCAGCACATGCACCAGGATGACGCGATCGATGCTCTCGTCGGCCAGGGGAAGCTCGGTCTCGTCGGCCAGCAGCACCCGGTTGGGTTCGTCGCGCGGCCAGCGCTGGATACCCTGGTTCGCCGGCATGACGGCGATCACCCGCTCCGCCTCTCCCATGAACGGCCGAAGGAACGGCGTGGCATAGCCCAGGCCCAGCAGGCGCTGGCCCTTGATGTCGGGCCAGGTGGCACGCAGCTCGCGGCGAAGCTGGCGCCGCACGACCTGACCCATCGCGGCGGAATAGAACTGGCTGAGATCGACGATGTCCGGGCGCCACATGTCCGAAGCCTAGCACAGCGCCGCTGCCGGCCGCGAATGCCCCGCGCGGCCGTTTCCCTGCGGTGCCGCGTCCCACTATGCTCAGCGCGGGGAGGACAGCATGAGCACATCATCGACCACGGCGCGGGGTCCGCGCATCCGCCGCGAAGCCGGGCGTCACTATGACGATTTCGAGGTCGGCGCGATCTACGAGCACACGCCCGGCCGCACCGTATCCGAGGCGGACAACACCTGGTTCACGCTGCTGACGATGAACCAGCACCCGCTCCACTTCGACCACGTCTTCGCCGCCGGGACCGAGTTCGGCCGGCCGATCGTGAATTCGTGCCTGACGCTGTCCATCCTCACCGGGATGTCGGTCGCGGACGTCAGCCAGAAGGCCATCGCCAACCTGGGCTGGACCGACATCCGCATGCCGGCGCCGGTCTTTCACGGCGACACGCTGACCGCCGAATCCGAGGTGCTGGACAAGCGCCTGTCGTCGAGCCGGCCCGGCCAGGGCGTCGTGACCGTGGAGACACGCGGCTTTCGCCAGGATGGCACACTGGTGATGAGTTTCCGCCGGTCGGTGCTGGTTGCCTGCCGGCCCGCGGACGCGACGGGAGAGACCGCATGAGCAACACGGAACGCATCATTTCCAGCCGCGCCGGCGAGACCATCACCGAGTCCGACGAGACGGCCCTGCTGGACACAATCCGGCGCTGGCTCGACCACGATGTCGCCGACCGGGTGCTGGAACTGGAACACGCCGACGAATACCCGCACGAGATGGTCGCGCAGATGCGCGAGCTCGGCCTGTTCGGTGCGACGATCAGCCGGGAATACGGCGGCCTCGGCCTGCCGGCGCAGACCTATGCGAAGATCGTCGCCATGATCTCCGAGGTCTGGATGTCGCTGACGGGCATCTTCAACTCGCACCTGATGATGGCGGCGGCCGTCGAGCGCTTCGGCACGGAGGAGCAGAGGAACCGCCTGCTGCCGCGCTTTGCCAGCGGCGAACTGCGCGGCGGCCTGGCGCTCACCGAACCGCATTGCGGCACCGACCTGCAGGCGATCCGGACGAAGGCGGTCCGCAATGGCGACCACTATGTCGTCAATGGCGCCAAGACCTGGATTTCCAACGGCATCGAGGGCGGCGCGGTGGCGCTGCTGGTCAAGACCGACAGCGAGATCCAGCCGCGCCACCAGGGCATGAGCCTGTTCGTGGCCGAGAAGGGCCCCGGGTTCACCACCGGCCGCAAGCTGAAGAAGCTGGGCTACAAGGGCATCGACAGCGCCGAACTGATCTTCGAGGACTATCGCCTGCCGGCCGCCAACCTGATCGGCGGCGTCGAGGGCAAGGGCTTCCACCAGACCGTCGGTGGCCTGGAACTCGGGCGCATCAACATCGCCGCGCGCGGTGTCGGCGTGGCCACGGCGGCGCTGAACCGCGCCGTCGAGTACGCCCAGATCCGCCAGACCATGGGAAAGCCCATCGGCGAGCACCAGGCGATCCAGCTCAAGATCGGCGACATGGCCACCCGCTGCCACGCGGCACGCCTGCTGACCGAACACGCCGCGATGGCCTATGACCGCGGCGAGCGCTGCGACATGGAGGCCGGCATGGCCAAGCTGTTCGCGTCCGAGGCCGCGCTGGAGAACGCCACCGAGTGCATGCGCATCCACGGCGCCTACGGCTACAGCCAGGAACTGCACGTCGAGCGCTATTTCCGCGACGCCCCGCTGATGTGCATCGGCGAGGGCACCAACGAGATGCAGCGCATCATCATCGCGCGGCAGATGATGAGCCGGAATCCGGTCAGCGGCCGGACCTGAGACCGGTATCGTCGCGCCAAAAGAGAGGGGCGCCCGCCGTGCGGCGGACGCCCCTTCCCGTTCAGGACCGCAATGGGTCGAGTCTGGCCTTACTGGCCGGAAACGATGACCACGCTGCGGCGGTTCTTCACTTCCTTCACGCCGTCACCGGTCGCGACAGCCGGCGAGGACTCGCCGACACCGCGGGCGGTGATCACGCTGGCGGGCACGCCGAACTCGACCAGGTAATCCACGGTCTCCTTGGCGCGGCGCTGGGACAGCGCGAGGTTGTACTGCTCGGAACCCGAGGTGTCGGTGTGGGCGGTGACGTCCACGGCCGGGGCCTTGCGGGCGGCGACATTGCCGACGACGTTCTGCAGGCGGGTCTTCGACAGGTTGGTCAGCACCGACTCGTCGAAATTGAAGTAGATGACCTGCTGCATGTCCTTCATGGCCGGCTTCGGCGCGGCGGCGACAGGTGCGGGCGCCGGCGGCGGCACCATCATCGCCATGGCGGCGTTGAAGCCGTCACGGCAACGCTGGATGTGCAGCAGCTGCCAGCCTTCTTCCTGCTCCTGGATCCAGCAATCGAACTGGGTCTGGGCCTCCGCCAGGGCGGCCGGCATGCTCTCGGCATAGCCTTCGCCATACTTGGCCATCAGCGCGGCGCGCGCCGCGGTCAGGTCGCCCACCTTGTCGGCGGCGATGGTGCGCGAGGCAATGGCGTCAGGCAGAACCTCGAAGCCAGCCTTGGCGTCGGCAGCCTTGCCGTTGAAGTACTTCGCGTCGGCGTCGTCCTTCTCCTCGGCCTCGTCCTTCGCCAGCTTCTCGTAGCGCGGCGCCAGTTCGGCGTTCAGCGCGGGATACTTGGTCGGAGACTTCGGCGCAGGCGCCGGCTCCGATGCACAGGCCGCGAGCGCCAGCACGGCGGCCGCCATGATACCCAATTTCAGCAACGACTTCATGCCCTGCCCCTTCTGTGTCGAACGTTTGTTTCTCTTCGACCGGATAGACCGGCCCGGAATGACCGGTCGGAACCTTCCTGCCCCATCTCACCCGCCTTGTGCCGGACGGTGACGACGGCCCACGCAGGCCGATCACGAATAGCACAATTCCGGGGTGACACAAACCGCGTGGACATCGGCTCAACCCGGCAATCGTGCATGAATTCATCGTGCAGGTAGCACAGGGCGGAAAAATGTCGTCGCGGACGCGAAACGAGGCAATTTGTTGAAAATGAAGGGGCGCCCGCGCGATGGCAGACGCCCCTTGTCGACGGGACCGGATGGTCCCGGTCCGGGTCAGCGATCGTCGATCTCGATCACGACGCGACGGTTGCGCGGCTCGGCGACACCGTCAGGGGTCGGGACGGCCGGGTCCGCCTCGCCGTGCGAAACCTCGTCGATGCGGACCGCCGGAATGCCCTTCGCGGCCAGCGCGGCGACAACGGCGTCGGCCCGCTTCCCGGCCAGCACACGGTTGTAGTCGGACGGGCCGGCGCGGTCGGCATGACCGTTCACGGCAACCGCAACCGACTGCACGCCCATGGCCTGCTTCGCGGCCGCGTCGATGGTCGACTGCGCCTCCGGTTCCAGCTTCGCGCTGTCGAAGCCGAAGAACACCGTGTAGGCAACCGGCAGGGCCGGCTTCGTCGGCATGTCGGCCATCGGGGTCTCGCCGGCCGCGGCAACCTGGTTCACCGGCGCGGTCTTGCGCACGGCCTGGTCAGCCGCCGTGTTTCCGGCATCGGCCAGGGCGAACTTCTCCGGGTAGCGCGCTTCCAGCCGGGCCAGAACCTCGGCGACACGCAGGCGACAGGCCGCGGCGCGGCGCAGGTTGCTGCCCTCCTCGGTGTCGTTCATCCAGCAGTCGAAGTTGGCGACCGCGTCGGCCATGCCGGCCACCTCGCGCTCGGGCAGACCCAGGCTGTAGGCCGAGAGAATGCGCTTGTAGGTGTCCTGCGCGAAGGTCATGTCGGCTGCGCCAAGCTCCCGGATCTTCGGATCGTCGGGCACGACCATGTAGCCGTCGGCCGCGGCGCGGGCCTTGGTCCAGTAGTGCCATTCGTCGTCGCTGTCGCCCTCGTTGGCTTCCATGTTGGCCAGCGCCTTGTAGCGGGCCTCCAGCGCGGTGTCGTAGGCGCCGTAGTTCGACTGGATCGGGCTGCCGCCAAACGAAGCCGCGCCGGCGCCGGAGACAACGGCGACGCAGACAGCGGAAATCACGGTGAAGGCGGTCAGGGGATGCCGGGTGATGGTCATCGTCAGGGTCCTTCTCTTCGGTTTCGCGGCGCGACGCTCGATCTCGTTGCCGCCGCCGTCCCTCAACAATCTGGACCTGTCGCCATGACCCGTCAGTGAGCCGTCGGTGACCGATATGTGGCCGACCGGTCGGCATTTGTGGCATGGACCCGACCTGCCGCTCGGATAGACTGCCGCCCGTTCAGGGGAGGACGACATGAGCGACATCGAGATCCATGGCGAGGTGGACCCGCGCTTCGCGGGCCTGAAGGACGCCTTCGCGGAGAACTTCCGCAGCCGCGGCGAGATCGGCGCAAGCTGCTGCGTGACGCTGCACGGCACGGTCGTCGCCCACCTGTGGGCCGGCGTCGCCGATCAGGAGACGGGACGGGCCTGGGACGAGGACACGGTGTCGGTGGTCTTCTCCTCGACGAAGGGCGCGACGGCGATCTGCGCCCACACCTTGATCGACCGCGGTGCCTTCGCGATGGAAACACCTGTGGCCGAGATATGGCCGGAGTTCGCGGCGAGGGGCAAGGGCGACGCGACGGTCCGCATGATGCTGGACCATTCGGCCGGCGTCCCGGTCCTGCGCGAGAAGATCAAGCACGACGGCATCTACGACTGGGACTACATGTGCGAACGCCTGGCCGACGAGGAGCCGTTCTGGCGCCCGGGCGACCGCAACGGCTACCACGGACTGACCTTCGGCTGGACCGTGGGCGAACTGGTCCGGCGCGCCTCCGGCCGCTCGCTCGGCACCTATTTCCAGGAGGAGATCGCCGGGCCGCTCGGCATCGACTTCTGGATCGGCACGCCCGAGGAGATCGAGCCGCGCATCGCGCCGATGCTGTTCAGCCGCCACGATCCGTCCAAGCCGGTGACACCCTTCCTCGACATGGGCCTGAACGACACCACGTCGATCCCGCACTACTTCCTGTTCAACTCCGGCGCGTTCCTGTCGCGCGGCGCCAATACCCGCGCCGGCCACGCGGCCGAGATCGGCGGCGCCAACGGCATCACCAACGGTCGCGGCCTGGCCCTGATGTACCGCCCGTTCGCCAATGGCGGGGAATGGGACGGCGTCCGGCTGGTCGGCGCACAGACGCTGGCGGCGATGGAGGAGGTCTCGGTTGCCACCAACCGCGACGCCACGCTGCAGATCCCGACCCGTTTCGCGCCCGGCTTCATGAAGACCATGGACCACCGCGCGCTCGGCATCGAGGGCGTGATCATGGGGCCCCGGGCATTCGGCCATGTCGGCGCCGGCGGCTCGGTCGGCTTTGCGGATCCGGCCTGCGGCCTGAGCTTCGGCTACACCATGAACCGCATGGGCGACGGCCTGCTGCTGAACGACCGCGGCCAGTCGCTGGTCAACGCCGCCTATGCCGCCATCGGCGGCATGGAGATCCGCGGCGGCGCCTGGCGGGAGGCCGCGTGATGGCCGCAGCCGACCTCGTTCCCGTCGCCCCGCGTCCGCGACGCTTCGGCTTCAGCCCCGAGGCCTTCGAGAAGGAAATGGCGGACGACGGCATTGCCGGGATGCTCACCTTCACCGACCTGGTGGCGCGCGCGGCGGCGACCTGGCCGGACAAGGTGGCGATGGTCTTCGGCGAGCGCAGCACGACCTATGCCGAAATGATGCGACGCATCCAGGCGACCCGCGCCTTCCTGACCGGGACCTGTGCCGTGAAGCCTGGCGACCGCGTGGAACTGCTGGTCGACAATTCCGACGACTACGCGATCTGGTACCTGGCGATCATCGGGGCCGGGGCCGTCGCCGTGCCCATCAATCCGAAGCTGGTGGCGCGCGAGCTGGCCTTCATGGTGAAGGACTCGGCGCCGGTGCTGTTCGTGCAGCAGGTCCGCTTCGACGACCTGATCGACGAGGCCCTGCGGCTGGCCGACCTGCCCGTGCCGCGCTTCACCGTCGACCGCGACCCGCCGCCACCCGATGCCGGCGCCTGGCAGGACGGGCCCGTGGTCGATGTCCATGCCCCGGCCGCCATCTACTACACCTCCGGCACCACCGGCACGCCCAAGGGCGTCATCCACACCCATTACTCGATGATCGCCGGCGCGCGCATCTTCCCGGAGGCGTGGGAATATGCCGGCCCCGACATGCGCCTGCTGGCCTGCACGCCGATGTTCCACATCGGCAGCCATGTCTTCTTCCTGGTCACCCTGACGCTCGGCGCCACGCTGGTGATCGACAGCTACCAGACCGAGCGCACCATGCGCCGCATCGTCGAGCAGAAGACCGACACCCTGTTCATGGTGCCGAGCCAGCTGCTGATGATGGAACAGCACCCGCTGAAGGACGAACTGGACTTCAGCCATGTGCGGATCGTGACCTTTGGCGCGGCGCCAATGGCGGTCGACCGGCTGAGTGCGGTGCAGGCCATCTTCCCCAATGGCAGGCTGGTGCACGCCATGGGGCAGACAGAGAGCCTGGGGCTGATCGTCTGCCTGCATTCGGACATGGCCTTCGCGAAGATCGGCTCGGTCGGTCTGGCGGTTCCGGGTACCGAGATGCGGGTGGTCGATGCCGACGACAATCCGGTGCCGGCCGGCACGGTGGGCGAACTTGTCAGCCGCGCGCCCAACAACATGACCGGCTACCTGAACCGCGAGGAAGCGACCGCCAGTACCCTGCGCGGCGGCTGGCTGCACACCGGCGACCTCGGCTATCTCGATGACGACGGCTACCTGTTCCTGGTCGACCGGGCCAAGGACATGATCATCCGCGGCGGCGAGAACATCTATTCGACCGAGGTCGAGGATGTCGTCTACATGATGAGGCAGGTCGCACTCTGTGCCGTCATCGGCGTGCCCGACAAGCTGTTCGGCGAGGAGGTGGCGGTGTTCATCCAGTGCCGCGAGGGCATGACGCTGGACGCGGACGCGGTCCGCGCCCACTGCACCGCGAACATGGCGCCCTACAAGGTGCCGCGGATCGTGGAATTCGTGGACGGCTTCGCCATGACCGCGACCGGCAAGATCCAGAAGGGCGAGCTGCGCAAGGGCTACAGCGCGCCGAAGTCCTGAGGCGAGCGCCCGGCCGGTGGCACCGGCCGGGCATCGGCAGCTACATCTTGGGCGGCTCGAAGGCGTAGCCGGCGGAGCGCACGGTGCGGATGATGTCGGGCGCGGTATCCTGGTTCACCGCCTTGCGCAGGCGACGGATGTGGACGTCGACCGTCCGCTCCTCGACCTCCGCCTCCCGGCCCCAGACGGCATCCAGCAGCTGCGCGCGGGTCAGCACGCGGCCCGGATGCTCCATGAAATAGCGCAGCAGCCGGAACTCGGTCGGGCCGAGATGGATCGGCTTGCCCTCGCGGGTGACCTTGTGGGCGGTGAGGTCGAGTTCCAGCGTTCCGCGCACGACGCGTTCGTCGGCCAGGATCGGGCGCACCCGGCGCAGCACGGCGCGCAGCCGCGCGATCAGCTCGTTGACCGAAAACGGCTTCGGCACGTAGTCGTCGGCACCGGCGTCGAGACCGCGCACGCGATCCTCCTCGGCGCCACGCGCGGTCAGCATCACCACGGGCAGGTTGCGGCTCTGCGGCTTGCGGCGGATCTGGCGGCAGATCTCCAGGCCCGACATGGTCGGCAGCATCCAGTCGAGGATCAGGACGTCGGGCAGTTCCTCGTCGATCCGCGACAGCACATCGCCGCCATCGGTCACGGCCTCGGTGCGGAACCCGTTGACCTGCAGGTTGTAGACGAGGGTCTCGACCAGAGACTCCTCGTCCTCTGCGATCAGGACGTAAGGCTTCATCGGCGGCTACTTGACGACGTCGGCCATGACGTCGGTGGTGGTGGTCACGTCCCGCTTCGGCCGCTCCGCCTCCATCCGCTCGCCGCTGGCGATGAAGTGGATCGTCTCTGCGATGTTGGTGACCAGGTCGCCCAGCCGCTCGATGTTCTTGGCGATGAACAGCAGGTGGGTCGCCGCCGTGATGTTGCGCGGATCCTCCATCATGTAGGTCAGGAGCTCGCGGAACAGGCTGTTGTAGCTCTCGTCGACCGCCTCGTCCTGCTTCCAGATCACCTCGGCGGCGTCCGCGTCGTGCTTGACAAAGGCCGTCAGCGCCGAGTCGAGCATGACCTGGACCCGGTCGGTCATGCGCGGCAGCGAGCCGACCGCGCGGATCGGCGGCGCCTGGTTGATCACCAGCGTGCGCTTGGAGATGTTCTTGGCGTAGTCACCCATGCGCTCCAGGTCGCCGGCGATCTTCAGCACGGCGACGATGGTGCGCAGGTCGGAGGCCACCGGCTGGCGCAGCGCCAGCATGCGCACGGCCAGGTCGTTGATCTGCTCCTCCAGCTGATCGACCTCCCGGTCGTAGGCGATCAGCCGCTCGGCGGCGACGCTGTCGCGCTTGATCAGGGCGTCCATGGCCGCCGACAGCTGCGACTCGACCCGGCCACCCATTTCCAGCACCAGGTTGTTCAGGCGCGTCAGCTCGTCCTCGTACGCCGACATGATATGCGGCGTGGTGTTCTGTTCCGTGGTGGGCATGATTCCCTCTCCGCTCGGTGTCGCCGGGATCAGCCGAAGCGCCCGGTGATGTAGTCCTCGGTCCGCTTGTCCTTCGGCGCGGTGAAGATCTGGTCGGTCGGCCCGACCTCCACCAGGTTGCCGAGATGGAAGAAGGCGGTGCGCTGCGAGACGCGGGCGGCCTGCTGCATCGAGTGGGTGACGATGACGATCGTATAGTTCTCGCGCAGTTCGTCGATCAGTTCCTCGATGCGCGCGGTGGCGATCGGGTCGAGGGCCGAGCACGGCTCGTCCATCAGGATCACCTCGGGCTTCACCGCGATGGCGCGCGCGATGCAAAGGCGCTGCTGCTGGCCACCCGACAGGCCGGTCCCCGGCTCGTGCAGGCGGTCGGCAACCTCGGTCAGCAGGCCGGCCTTTTTCAGGCTCTCGCGGACGATCTCCTCCAGGTCCGAGCGCTTGGAGGCGATGCCGTGGATGCGCGGACCGTAGGCGACGTTGTCGAAGATCGACTTCGGGAACGGGTTCGGCTTCTGGAACACCATGCCGACCTGGGCGCGGAGCTGCACGACGTCGATCTTGGAGTCGTAGATCGGGTAGCCGTCGAGGGTGATCTTGCCCTCGACCCGGCAGCCCTCGATGACGTCGTTCATGCGGTTGAGGCAGCGCAGGAAGGTGGACTTGCCGCAACCGGACGGGCCGATGAAGGCCGTGACCTCGTTGCGGTTGATGTCGACATTGACATCGAACAGCGCGCGCTTCTCGCCGTAGTAGACCGAGACATTCTCGGCGGACATCGCGGCAGTGGTGGCGGCCACCTGCGGGGCGGCCATGGCCATGGACTGGTTCATCGGGAACTCCCTACCACTTGCGTTCGAGACGCTGGCGGACGACGACGGCCAGCAGGTTCATGATGATGAGGAAACCGATCAGCACCAGGATCGCAGCCGAGGTGCGGGCGACGAAGCCGCGTTCGGGGCTGTCGGCCCAGATGAAGATCTGGGTCGGCAGCGCCGTCGCCGGCTCCATCAGGCCGCCCGGATCGGACGTGATGAAGGCATTCATGCCGATCAGCAGCAGCGGCGCGGTCTCGCCCAGCGCCTGGGCCAGGCCGATGATCGTTCCGGTCATCGCGCCGGGCAGTGCCAGCGGGATGACATGGTGCATCACGACCTGGTGATGCGAGGCGCCGATGCCAAAGGCGGCCTGACGGATGGACGGCGGCACCGCCTTCAGCGCCGAGCGGGTGGCTATGATGATGGTGGGGAGCGTCATCAGCGCCAGCACCATGCCGCCGACCAGCGGCGCGGAGCGCGGCAGCCCGAAGAACTGCAGGAACACCGCCAGGCCGAGCAGACCGAACACCACCGACGGTACTGCCGCCAGGTTGTTGATGTTGATCTCGATCAGGTCGGTCATGCGGTTTTTCGGCGCGAACTCCTCCAGGTAGACCGCCGCCGCGATACCGACGGGGAAGCTGATCAGGAAGCAGACCAGCAGGGCGTAGAAGGAGCCGACGATGGCGCCCGACAGGCCGGCGAGCTCGGGGAAGCGGCTGTCGGCGCTGAAGAACAGCGACCAGTTGAACGGCGTCGAGATGCGGTCCTCGGCGACCAGCTTGTCAAACCAGGCGACCGTCTTGTTGGTGACGATGCGCTGGTCCTCGGGCACGTCGCGGGTGATGACACCCTTGTTGAACTGGTCGATCGGGTCGGCGGCGGGGAACGACACCTCGAAGGTCCTGCCGATCAGCGAGGGATCGGCGGCGACGATGTCGCGCAGCATGTACGGCGCGCCGTTCGAGATCATCTTCACCAGTTCGCGCTGGTCGCGACGGTTGGTGACCTCCGGGAACAACCGCACGAAGTTGTCCTGTGCGATGCCGCGCCAGTTGGCGTCGAACAGGTCGTCGGCCTTCACCTTGTCCGCATCGATGGTGACGTCGAAGCGGATATGGGTCTGGACGAACGCCTGGGTTCCGGTCAGCAGCAGCGAGCCGAGCAGGACACCGAGCAGCAGCACCGCGAGGCCGATGGCGCTGAGGCCATAGATCTGCATGCGGCGGTTGGCGGCGTGGCGGCGACGGACGCGGCGCGCCGCGGCCTCGTCGGTCAGGGCAGCGGCCCCTCTCGTCTGGTTCATGGCCTGGTCAGTCATATTTCTCTCGGTACTTCCGTACGATGCGCAGGGCGACGACGTTCAGGGCGAGGGTCACGAGGAACAGCACCAGACCCAGGGCGAAGGCCGCGAGTGTCTTGGGATTGTCGAACTCGGTGTCGCCGATCAGCAGGGTCACGATCTGCACCGTCACCGTGGTCACCGCCTCGAAGGGATTGACGCTCATGGTCGCAATCAGGCCGGCGGCCATCACGACGATCATGGTCTCGCCGATGGCGCGGCTGACGGCCAGCAGGAAGCCACCGACGATGCCCGGCAGTGCGGCCGGGATCAGCACCGCGACGATGGTCTCGGCCTGGGTGGCCCCGAGCCCGTAGGAACCTTCGCGCAGCGACTGGGGCACGGCGGCCAGGGCATCGTCCGAGAGTGACGAGACGAACGGAATGATCATGATGCCCATCACCGCACCGGCGACCAGCGCACTGTTGGGGGCCATGTCGACCCCCAGCATGGCACCGAAATCGCGCAGCGCCGGCGCGACGGTCAGCACCGCGAAAAAGCCATACACGACCGTCGGGATACCGGCCAGGATCTCCAGGATCGGCTTCACCGTGGCGCGGAAGCGCGGGCTGGAATATTCCGCGAGGTAGATCGCGGCAAGCAGGCCGACCGGACCGGCCACCATCATGGCGATGAACGAGATCAGGATGGTGCCGAGGAACACCGGAACGGCGCCGAAGGCACCCTGGCCCGCCACCTGGTCGGCGCGCATGGCGATCTGCGGCTCCCAGCTCAGGCCGAACAGGAACTCGTAGAACGGCACGTGGGAGAAGAAGCGGAAGCTCTCGAACAGCAGCGACAGCACGATGCCCAGCGTGGTCAGGATCGCCAGCACCGAGCAGGTGATCATGATGACGTTGAGGATCCGCTCGACGCTGTGGCGGGCGCGGAACTGCGCGGCGATGCGCGCACGGGTCAGCCCCAGCGCACCGACGCAGATTGCCAGAACGACAACGATCATCGCCACGTTCGCGATGTCGTGCCAGTCGCTGTACATGCCGGCCGCCGACAGTGTGGCGGCGTCGGGCTGGCCGAAGACGCGGCCGGCCGCCACGGACTTGATCTCGCTCAGGATGAGGTCGAGGGCGCCCTGTTCAAGTCCGGCCGTCTTGTCGTCGGGCAGCGACGCCATGATCAGGCCGTCGATGACCGGCCCCTGCAGCGCGACCCAGAACAGGACCAGGAGGAATGTGGGCAGACCGACCCAGAGGGCGACATAGGCCCCGTGATAGGAGGGCAGGCTGTGCAGCATCGTCGACCCGCCGGAGCGAATGCCGACCGCGCGTGAATTGCCGATCAGGTACCCGAGCACACTGGCGGCAACGATGATCAGAAAGGCATAAGTAACCATGACAGGCCGGGCTCCGCTTCGTTCGTCCCCTCGATCGACGCACGGGGGGCGGACCAGCCGCCCCCCGCACTCGAAGTCAGCGAATGCCGGCTGTCAGGAACCCTGGAAGCGGGTGAAGTGCTTCCCGTTGACGACGGCGTCCTGGACATCCTTGCGCTTGGCGTCAGCCAGCGGGACCAGGCCGCGGTCGTTCAGGTAGCCGCCCGAGGCCAGCGCACCCTCGCTCATGTACTCGGCCAGGAACTCGTTCAGACCGGGGATCACACCGCGATGGGCGTTCTTCACGTAGAAGAACAGCGGGCGCGAGACAGTGTAGGAGCCGGCCTCGATGGTCTCGAAGGACGGGGCGACACCCTCGACCAGCGCACCCTTCAGCTTGTCCTGGTTCTCGTAGAGGAACGAGAAGCCGAAGATGCCGAACGACGCCGGATCGGCCTCGAGGCGCTGCACGATCAGGTTGTCGTTCTCGCCGGCCTCGATGAAGGGGCCGTCCTGGCGCATGCGGGTGCAGACCGCCTTGTGCTCTTCCTTGCCCAGGGCCTTCACGGCCGGGAAGGTCTTGCAGCCCTCTTCCATCACCAGCTCGACCCAGGCGTCGCGGGTGCCGGAGGTCGGCGGCGGGCCGTACACGGTGATCGGCTCGTCCGGCAGGGAGGCGTCGATCTGCTTCCAGTTCTTGTAGGGATTGTCGACGATCTTGCCGTCGACCTCGACCTTCGCGGCCAGGGCCTGCCACAGCTGGGCCTTGGTCACGTTCATGTCCGGGCCCTTGCGGGAGCTGGCGAAGGAAAGGCCGTCAAAGCCGATCAGCGCCTCGGAAACGTCGGTCACGCCATTCTTGACGCAGTCTTCCCACTCGGACTTCTTCATCGCGCGCGACGCGCCGGTGATGTCGGGATGATCGCCGCCGATGCCCTGGCAGAAGATCTTCATGCCGCCGCCCGTGCCGGTCGACTCGACGACCGGGGCAGCCTTGCCGGTCTTGTTGGCATACTCCTCGGAGACAGCCTGGGTGTAGGGGAACACCGTCGAGGAGCCGACGATCCGGATGGTGTCACGGGCTTCCGCGGCGCCCGCCACAACGGTGACCATCGCAGTGGTCAACAGAACTTTCTTCAGCACCATCACCTCCTTGGACTGGAAAGTCCGCGTGGCCTAACGCCGGAATGTGACAGCGACATTACATTCGGATGAAAGAATTGTTCGGCCTTTGCCGCCAATGACTTAAGCGGGCGCCAAAGGCAGCTGGACGGTCACAACGGAGCCTAGACCTTCCTCGGAATCGATCTGTAGCTGCCCGCGATGACGGTTGACCACGTGCTTGACGATGGCAAGGCCCAGTCCCGTGCCGCCGGCGGCGCGGCTGCGGGCGCGATCGACGCGGTAGAACCGCTCGGTCAGGCGCGGAAGATGCTCCCGCGCGATTCCCGGCCCCCGGTCGATCACCTGGATCTCGGCCACGCGCTCCAGCGCGCGGCCGACAATGCGGACCGGTGTGCCACGGTCGCCATACTTGATCGCGTTCTCGACCAGGTTGCGGGCGACCCGGGTCAGTTCGTCGCGGTCGCCGATCACCTGCAGCCGGTCCGGCATGTCGACCAGCACATCCATCTCGCGTGCGGTGGCGGCGAGGTCCAGCGCCTCGACGACCGACCGGATCACGGGCACCAGGTCGGTGACGCCACGGGGGGGCTGGTGCTCGTGCTGCTCGATCCGGCTGAGTGACAGCAGGTCGTCGACCAGCACCGCCATGCGCTCCGACTGTTCCTTGAGAATCTTCAGGAACCGGTCGCGGGCCTGCTCGTCATTGCGGGCGGGCCCCACCAGCGTCTCGACGATGCTGAGGACCGACGCCAGCGGCGTCCGCAGTTCGTGGCTGACATCGGCCACGAAGTCCGAGCGCATCTCCTGCATCCGGCGCGAGTCGGTGACGTCGTCGATCATGGCGACGAAGCCGGTACGGGCGCCGGGATGCGCCGGCAGGGCATCGATGCGCACGCGCATCTGGCGCGGGACAGGGGCGAAGATCGGGAACTCGATCTCCCGCGAGACCCGGTCGGCGATGATGCCGTCGACGCCCCGCAGCACCTCCGGATTGCGCAGCGCGGCCGCGAAATCCTTGGTCTCCAGCCCGCTGCCGAAGATGTCCTTGGCCGAGAGGTTCATGAAATCGAGCCGGCGGTCGGCCCCGAAGGTCATGACCGGCAGTTGCAGGCTGTCCAGGATCGACCGGAGCGCTGCCTCGCCGGCACGGGCACGCGCGCGCTCGTCGGCAAGGTCGCGGCCCAGCCGCTCGACCATCAGGCCGACATCCGGTTCCGCGTCCACCCCGTCGGCCACCGCCGGCCGCGCCGGACGTTCCATCAGCCGCCGGATGGCGGATTTGTGACGCCAGAGTTCCATCATGTGACGGCGCGCCAGCCAGAGCGCCAGCCCGTTCACCCCGATCCAGGAGACGAGCGCCGCCTGCGGCGAGACCGCGGCATTGGCCGCGAAGCCGCCGAACAGCGCCGCGGTCGGCAATGCCACCGCCGCCACCAGACGGGTGAACCGCACAGGATAGGGAATCAGCGGCCGTCGTTCCGATGACGCGATCAGGTCGGCCATCGCGCCGCTTTCGCTGTCTGCCCTGTTCACGTTTCCTGTCCTCGCCCGAGATCGATCCGGTCTGCGGACAACGCACCGCCCGGCAGGTGACGGCACGCACCCGGCCATGACTCAGGCCGATTTGCACGACAGAATGATGACGGCCCGACACCGAGCGGCCAAGGGGGAGGAATCAATGCAGCAACTGTCCATGGAGCGCCAGGGCGCCGTCGCCGTCGTCCGCTTCAACAATCCGCCGAAAGGCTACATGAACGCGACGACGCTCGCCGACCTCGAGGAGATGACGCTGGCGCTGGACGCCGACGACGCGGTCCGCGCCGTGGTCTGGACCGGCGCCATGCCCGGCATCTTCATCCGTCACTACGACACCGACGAGCTGGCCGCGATGGGTCGCGCCCTGCAGGCCAAGGGCAAGAGCTTCAGCGCCGACCGCCCGCTGCCGGAGCGCAACCTGGACATCATCTTCAATCGCCTCGCGGCCAGCCCGAAGCCGCAGATCGCCGCGATCAACGGCACCTGCATGGGCGGCGGGCTGGAATTCGCGCTGTCCTGCGACATGCGCTTCGCCGCCGCCGGGGACTACCGGATGGGCCAGATCGAGATCGACCTCGCGATCCTGCCCGGCGCCGGCGGCGTGGTGCGCACGGCCCGCATGATCGGCGCCGCCCGCGCCATGGAGCTCTGCCTGACCGGCGAGGCCTTCGGTCCGGCCGAGGCGGCCCGCCTGGGGCTGGTCAACGAGGTCGTCCCCGGCGACGTGCTGGCACACGCGCTGTCGGTCGCGACACGGATCGCCGCCAAGTCGCCGCGGGCGGTCGCCCACATCAAGCGGATCGCCCGCGCCGCCAACGAGCCCGGCGACGATGCCGCACTGACGCTGGAGCGCACGCTGTTCCTCGACCTGCTGGTCCAGCCCGACGCGGTGCAGGCGCTCGACGCCTACAATGCCGGGACCCTGCAGCTCACGGATCGCAAGGTCCCGGCCTGAGGCGGGTCAGATCCAGCCGCCGAGCTCCCGGCGGCTGATCGCCTCCAGCAGGTCGATATGATCGCCGGAGTCGTTCAGGCACGGAATGGTGCGGAACGTCTCCCCGCCGGCCGCCATGAAGGTCTCGCGGCCGGCGATGGCGATCTCCTCCAGCGTCTCGACGCAGTCGGCGGCGAAGCCCGGCATGATCACCGCCACCCGCCGGATGCCCTGGCCAGGCAGCGCCGCAAGGGTATGGTCGGTATAGGGCTGCAGCCATTCCCGCGGACCGAAGCGGCTCTGGAAGGTCAGGCGGAGGCCCTCCTCCCCCGTCCCCAGCCGTTCCCGCAACAGGCGGGCGGTCTTGGCGCAATGGCAGTAGTAGGGATCGCCCTTCTCGAAATACTCCTTCGGCAGGCCGTGGAACGACGCGATCACCGTGTCGACCTCACCATTGGCCAGGCGGTCGGCCTCGACCGAACGCGCCAGTGCCTCGACATAGCCCGGATCGTCATGCCAGGGCGGTGCCACGCGGATCGCCGGCTGCCAGCGCATGCCCGCCAGCACCTCGCCCAGGCGGTCGACCACCGTCGCGGTGGTCGTGGCGCTGTACTGGGGATAGAGCGGCACGACGAGCAGGCGCTCGATGCCCTGTTCCTTCAAGCGCGCGATCACCGACGCCATCGACGGGTTGCCGTAGCGCATGGCCCAGTCGACGATCACGCGGTCGTCGCCGGCGAAGCGCGCGGCCAGCAACTCCGCCTGGCGGCGCGTGTGGTGGCGCAACGGCGATTCGTTGCTGTCGGCCATCCAGACCTTGGCATAGGCATGTGCCGTCCGCTTCGGCCGGAACCGAAGGATGAACAGGTTCAGCACCAGCCACCAGATCAGGCGCGGTACCTCGATCACGCGACGGTCTGACAGGAACTCTGCCAGGTAACGGCGTACCGACCGCACATCGGGTGCGTCCGGGGTCCCGAGATTGACCAGCAGGACACCGATCCGCCCCGTGGCGACCGCCGCATGTCCGGGTGGAAATCGGCTCTGCATCATGATTCCTCCTGTTCCGGCCGGGATATTACGCCGGGTCCGCCTGTCACTTAGAGGTCCGTTAACCGGGTTGGTTGTCCACTTCGCCATCAGGAAAGAACCGACGCACCCCGATGTTGCTCGACCCACTGCGTATACGTGAAGACATGCCGCCGGATTTCCGGCGCGAGATCGAGATCGAGGCAGTGGTGCGGCTGAACCGCAACCAGCTTGTCGGCGCGGTCGCGACCGCGGCGAATGTCGCGATCATGACCATCGCGCTGTGGCGCGACGAGTTGCGGATGTTCCTGGTCCTGTGGTGCATCATCGGGCAGGCCCTGGCCCTGTTGCAGTTCGCAGGCTGGATCAGGGTCCGCCGACGCGGCAACAGCCGGCCGTCGCGGATCCGGCGACGTACGCTGCTCAAGGCCGTCGCGCTGTCGCTGGTCGGCGGCCTGTTCTGGGGCAGCCTGGCCGTTGCCGCGATGCCGCAGGCAACGCCCGGCGAAGCGGTCGTCATCATGTTCACGGTGGGCGGCATGGCAACCGGCGCCGCCGTCGCCGTGGCCATCCTGCCCGTCGTCGCCGCCGCGTTCTTCCTGAGCGCATTCTGGATGGCCGTCATTTCCTGCATGATCAAGTACCCTGACAGCGCCCTGCTCTTCGCGGTGTTGTGCGTCAACTACATGCTGTTCCTGGGGCTGATCATCTGGCGCGCGAACCGGCAGTTCACCGACCTGATGCAGCGCCAGCTCGAGAACCTGAACCTGGCCGTGGAGGCCCACAGCGCCAGCGAGGCACGCTCGCGCTTCATCGCCCATGTCAGCCACGAACTCCGCACCCCGCTCAACGCCATCATCGGTTTCGCCGACATGATGCACGGCCGCATCCTCGGGCCCGTCGGCAATGACCGCTACGAGGAATATGTCGGCGCGATCGGCGACAGCGGCCGGCACCTGCTCTCGATCATCAATGACATCCTCGACATCAGCCGCATCGACGCGGGTTCGAACGAACTGCGGGAGACCTCGATTCCGGTCCGGTTGCTGGTCGAGCGGTGCCGGAAGCTGTTCGCTGACCGTTGCACGCAGGCAGGCGTCGACTTCTCGATCAGTGTCGCCGATGAAGATGCCATCATCCGCGCCGACGAACGCCTGGTGACGCAGATCCTGTTCAACCTGCTGTCCAATGCGCTTGCGCACACCGCGCGCGGCGGCACCGTCACGCTGGCGGTCGAGCGCCTGCGCGACCACGGCATCTGCATCGCCATCGGCGACAGCGGCGCGGGGATGAGCCGCGAACAGCTGGCCATCGCCCGGCAGCCCTTCGCGCCGCTCGGCAACACCTGGGTCGCCCGTGGCGGCGGGGCCGGCCTGGGCCTGCCGATCTCCCACCGGTTCGCCGCGTTGCACGCGGGCCACCTGCTGATCGACAGTGCGCCCGGTACCGGCACACGCTGCCGTCTGCTCCTTCCGGCCGAGCGCGTCACGTGGATCGCCGAGCCGATGGCAGCGCGAAAGCGCGCCGCCGCCTCCAGCTGACGGAAGTGGCCGAAGCCGGTTGAGGGCGGCGCCCTGCCCGGCTAATGTCCGCGCCCCGGAAACCGGAAGCCAGCAGGAGCGGACACCATGACCGAGGCGGTCGCAGCGGATCATCTGAGGCAGCTGATCGAGCGCATCGAGCGCCTGGAAGAGGAAAAGGCCGCCATGGCCGCCGACATCCGGGAGATCTACGCCGAGGCCAAGGGGCACGGCTTCGATACCAAGATCATGCGCCAGGTGATCAAGCTCCGGAAAATGGACCGCGACGACCGGATGGAGCAGGAAGCGATCCTGACCCTGTACCTGCAGGCGCTGGGCGAGGCCGTCAGCGCGGACAACTGAGCGTCGGGCGACAGGGGTCGGGGTCAGCCGGTCTTCCGGCCGCAGGTCTGGCAATCGGCGCCGGCCTGCTTCCAGGCCCCGCATCCGTCGCAGGTGACCAGGTCGACGGGCTCCGAGCGGGCCCCGCGGGTCGGGCGCCGCCCGGACCGCCCCTGCGGCTTGTCGGAGGTGAGCAGCTTGTAGCCCACCACCACGGCGGCGATGATCGCCAGCAGGACCAGGATCTTCGTCAGCATCCGCGGTCCCCTTTCCCGTTCAGCGCTCGACGCGGCGGACGAAGACCGTGCGCCCCTCGACGACCGTGCGGACCGCGTGGCCCTGCAGCGGGCGTTCGTCGAACGGCGAGTTCTTCGACTTCGAGCGGAATTTCTTGGCGTCCACAACCCATGGCGCGTCGGGATCGAACACCACCAGATCGGCCGGCCGCCCCACCGCCAGCACGCCGCAGTCCAGTCGCAGCAGACGTGCCGGATTGCAGGTCATGCAGGCGAGCACGGTCAGCAACGGCACGCCTTCGCTCATGTGCAGCTGCAGGCCGACCGCCAGCATGGTCTCCAGGCCGACGGCGCCGAAAGCCGCCTGCTCGAAGGGCTGGCGCTTGGCCTCCGGATCCTCCGGCGTATGGCCCGACGAGATGACGTCGATGGTGCCGTCCCGGATCGCCTCCACCACGGCCCTGCGGTCATCCTCTGAGCGCAGCGGCGGCGATACCTTGGCGAACGTGCGGTAGGCGCCGACCTCGTTCTCGTTCAGCGCGAAATAGTGCGGCGCCGTCCCGCAGGTGACCTCCAGCCCGTCCGCCTTGGCGCGGCGCATGGCCTCCAGCGACTGGCGCGTGGTCAGGTGGGCAGCGTGGTAGCGCCCGCCGGTCAGTTCGACCAGCCGCAGGTCACGCTCCAGCATGATGGTCTCGGCGGCGACCGGGATGCCGGTCAGACCGAGGCGCATCGACAGCTCGCCCTCGTTCATCGAACCGTTGCGGGCCAGCGACGGCTCCTCGCAATGCTGCACGATCAGGGCATCGAAAGCCGTGCCGTAGCTGAGCGCACGCCGCATTACGGTGGCGTCGGCGATGGCCTTGTTGCTGTCGGAAAAGGCAACGGCGCCGGCGGCCTTCAGCAGGCCGAACTCGGTGAGTTGCTGCCCTTCCATACCCTGCGTCGCGGCCGCGAAGGGGCGGATATGCACGTCGGAGCCCTCGTTGGCGCGACGCAGCACGTATTCCACCAGCGCCACGTTGTCGATTACCGGGTCGGTGTTCGGCATGGTGCAGAGCGTCGTGACGCCGCCGGCACGGGCCGCGGCCGCCGCGCTCTCGAAGCTTTCCTTGTGCTCCATGCCCGGCTCGCCGACCATGGCGTGCATGTCGATCAGCCCCGGCGCAACGCAGAGACCGTCCAGGTCGACGATCTCGGTCCGGTCCGGCGCACCGCGCGGAAAGATGTCGGGACCGATCGCGGCGATCTCGCCGCCGACGATCAGCATGTGACCCTTCTCGTCGCGGCCGCTTGCCGGGTCCAGCAGGCGCGCGTTCAGGTAGGCTACACGCTGGTCAGGCAACGGCTTCGCCTCCATTGCCCGAGTTGCCGGCGAGCAGCAGCAGGACCGCCATGCGCACCGCGACGCCCATCTCCACCTGCTCGCGGATCACCGAGCGGTGAATGTCGTCGGCGACGGCCGTGTCGATCTCCACGCCCCGGTTCATCGGCCCCGGATGCATGATCAGCGCATCGGGCCGGGCACAGGAGAGCTTCTCCTGGTCCAGGCCATAGAAGTGGAAATACTCGCGCACCGACGGCAGGAACGAGCCGCGCATACGTTCGCGCTGCAGGCGCAGCATCATCACCACGTCGACGTCCTTCAGGCCCTTGCGCATGTCGGTGAAGGTCTCGACACCAAGGTTGGCGAAGGTCTTCGGCAGCAGGGTCGGCGGCGCAATCACGCGCACATGCGCGCCCATGGTGTTCAGCAGGTGGATGTTGGAGCGCGCCACGCGGCTGTGCATGACATCGCCGCAGATGGCGACGTTCAACCCCTCCAGCCGCTTCAGCCGGCGCCGGATGGTCAGCGCGTCCAGCAGCGCCTGCGTCGGATGCTCGTGCTGGCCGTCGCCGCCATTGATCACGGCGCAATCGACCTTCTGGGCCAGCAGCGCCACCGCACCCGAGTCCGGGTGGCGAACCACCAGGATGTCGGGATGCATGGCGTTGAGCGTCATCGCCGTGTCGATCAGGGTCTCGCCCTTCTTCGTCGCGGAGACTTCGGCGGACATGTTGATGGTATCGGCACCGAGGCGCTTGCCGGCCAGTTCGAACGAGGTCCGGGTCCGGGTCGAGCTTTCGAAGAACAGGTTGATCTGCGTGCGGCCCTGCAGGTCGCGGCGCTTCTTGTTGCTCTGCCGGTTCAGCTCGATGAACTGTTCGGAAAGGTCGATGATACGCTCGATGTCGGCGCGGGAAAGCTCCTGCGTTCCCAGCAGATGGCGGTGCGGGAACGGCAGGTCGAGACGTTCGGCGGGTGCATGCATCGGGCGCGCACAATAGGCCTGTTCCGCCGACGCGCAAGTGCCAGACGCACCATGTTGTGCGTGTTCGGCTTTACGGTTTGGCCCCGTACGCGGGCCGTGGCTAAGATGACGCCGAATCGGGACCGCGCGGGGACGCGTCCCGGACTGGCGTCGCCACGTCTTGCCGGCGCAGGTGGGGAACGGGACCGGAGGGAATCCCATGCAGGTTCGGACCCGCGGCTGGCTGGTCCTTGCCGTCGTGCTGATGGCACTGGCCCTGCCTGTCACCGGACGGGCGCAGTCGCTGTCGGACCGCGACATCGTGACAGCCTTCGACATGGCCGCGTTCGGCCCGGCAAGCCGCACCGGCGCGAGCCTTTACCGCTGGGATGGCGCGGTGCGCTTCCGCGTCGCGGGGGAGAGCCCGGAACGCTACCGGCGCTGGGTCGAGGCGCAACTCGCCGCCCTCTCCGACCTGACAGGCCTGGACATGCGGCGGGTCGATACCATCGACGCGGATGTCGTCGTGGTCTTCGTGCCGAGTTTCCGTGCGGTCACCGACGGCGCCTACAACAACCTGCTGGATCGTTATGTCAGCGGTGCCGAGCGGCGCGAAAGCCTGCTGGCCGGCTATCGCCAGGCCGGCGCGGTCTGTGCCGGACAGGTCAACGCGCGCGGCAGCGCCCTGGTGGGCGGCATCGTCTTCGTGCCGCTGGACCGGATGGCGCCGGTGGTGCATGCCTGCGTCGCGGCCCAGCTTACCCGCGTGATCGGACTGCCCTTCGCACTGGCGTCCGACCTGCCGTCGGTGCTGGCCACGGACAGCCCGTGGTCGCACCTGTCCGAACTCGACCGGATGCTGGTGCGGATGCTCTATCATCCGCGCATGTCGGGCGGTCTCAGGCGCGAGGATGCCCGCATCGTGGCGCAGTCGGTGCTGCCGGAGATCAAGGCGACGTCTGAGTAGCCTTGCCGCGTCGCGGAGTTGTGCCGGCGCGCTCCAGCGCGCGCTTGCGCCGCCGTTCCTGAAAGCGGGTGACGAAGCGCTTCGACCACGCATAGCCGACCCAGGCGGAACCGACGGCGAAGGGGATCGAGCCGATGAACAGCGGAATGCCCCAGATCCGGAACAGCGCCACCGTACCGACCCAGAGCGTCTCCAGGAGGCCGGCCTCCGCCGACACGACATCCATCAGCTGGGCGGAGAACTGCGTGAACCCGATCGAACCGACCTCGTCGAACCGGCCCAGCATGACCTGGCCGGTGAGCAGGAACGCGTAGTAGATCGGGCCGATGGTGAAGATGTTGGTGATCCACACCCAGGCCACGGCCGACAGGAAGTGGAAGTCGAAGCGCGGCCCGAGCGACCGCGCCAGGCCCCACAGCAGCACGACGAGGATCATCTGGATACCGACCGTCGGCGTGAAGGCGACCGCCAGCCCGACCGCGACGCCACGGGCGATGACCTCCGGTGGCAACTGGCCGCGCTTGAGCGGAACAATCAGCTTGAGTCGGGTCAGCCGGACGAAGCTGTCCAGCCAGGACCGTGTTCTGACACTGCCGTTCGCCAACTCGCTCCATCCTCCCCGGCGCGACGCAACCGGACCTTCTTCTAGCGTCTCGGCCGGACGCGCGCATCAGTCTCGGCGTGGCAGAATCGCCACTTCGGCGACATGCCGCAACACCTCGTCCGCAGACACCCCGTCGGCGCGCCATTCCGCCAGCGGCTTCGACATCCGTGACTTTGACAGCTTGTCGCCGTCGCCGCCTCGTACCAGCGGGTGATGGCGAAAGAATGGCGTCGACAGGCCAAGAAGCCGTTGCAGCAGGACATGGATATGGGTGGCCTGGAACAGGTCCGCCCCCCGCACCACCTCGGTGATTTCCTGGAAGGCGTCGTCGACCGTGACGGCCAGGTGATAGGAGACGCCGATGTCCCTGCGCGCGATCACCACGTCGCCGAAACCGGTCCCGTCCCAGGCCTGCGGGCCGGCCAGTGCATCCGTCCATTCGGGCGCCCCGGCCAGCGCCAGCGCCTCGTCCAGGCGCAGGCGCAGCGCCGCCGGTTCCCCCCGCGCCCGCCGGGCCGCCGCCTCCGCCGCCGGGATGGAGCGGCAGGTGCCGGCATAGAGCGGGCCATCATGGCCCTGCCCGCCGGCCGTACGGGCGATCTCGCTGCGCGAACAGAAACAGGGATAGAGCAGCCCCTGCGCTTCCAGCACCGACAGTGCCGCGCGATAGGCGTCGGTGCGGGTCGATTGCAGCAGGACAGGTTCGGGCCAGTCGAAGCCGAGCCAGCGCAGGTCGTCGAAGATTCCCGCGACATATTCCGGACGGCATCGCGTGAAATCGATGTCCTCGATGCGCAGCAGGCACGTCCCGCCAGCCCTCCGCGCCGCACCGAAGGCCTCCGCCGCGGCCAGGGCGTGGCCGGCGTGCAGGGGTCCGGTCGGGCTGGGGGCGAAACGGGTCAGGTAGGTCACGGATCCGGCGTCGACACTGTTACACGGGATACAATCGGTAACGGCTCGGGCCGCGCCTGAACAGCCGTCCGGTGGTATTCATCTGCCGGCGCGGGAGGTGTGGACATGGTGATGCACGATGCGGCTGTGGCCGCGACTCGCTTCGGTTTCGGACTGGCCTTCGGCGGCGATGACGCGCTTGCCCCGGTCACGCATAACGACCTGATCGACCAGACCCGCCGGGCGCCGTCGACGGACCATCCGGCCTTTGCCGGCCTGCGCCCGGTCCACGACCTGGTGCGGGAATTCATGCAGGTGCGCGAGCGCGGCGGCGATCCGGCGATCATCGAGCTGTTTCGCGGCCCGTTTCGCCAGACCTATCTCGACGAGGCGACGGCGCGACTGAAGGTGGCGGCCGGCAGCCGCGACGGCCTGCACGAGCGGCTGGTGCACCTCTGGTCCAACCATTTCACGGTCTCGGCGCGCAAGCCCATCGTCGGCGGCCTCGCCGGCGCCTTCGAGCGGGAGGCGATCCGACCGCATGTGACGGGCCGCTTCGCCGACCTGCTGGTGGCCGTGGTGCGCCACCCGACCATGATCCTCTACCTCGACAACGCCCAGTCGTTCGGGCCGAACAGCCGCGGCGGCCGCTATACCGGCATCGGCATGAACGAAAATCTCGCGCGCGAGATCCTGGAGCTGCACACCATCGGTGTCGACGGCGGCTATGCCCAGGCTGACGTGGCGGGCCTGGCCCGGATGCTGACCGGCTGGTCGCTCGGCCGACCTGGCAAGAGCGCACTGCCGGGCGGCTTCCTGTTCCACGAGGTGGTGCACGAGCCGGGCGACCACGTCCTGCTCGGCAAGGCCTATGCCGACGAGGGTGCGATGCAGGCCGAGCGGGCCTTGCGCGACCTCGCCGCCCTGCCGCAGACCGCCCGGCGTGTCGCGCTGCGTCTGGCCCGCCATTTCGTGGCCGACGCGCCGCCACAGGACCTGCTGGAGCGCCTGACCGGCACCTATCTGGACACCGGCGGCGACCTCGGCGAGCTGACCCGGATGGTGCTTGCCGACGACCGCGCCTGGCAGCCGCAGACCAAGCTGAAGACCCCGAACGACCTGGTGGTGTCCACCTTGCGGGCGCTCGGGCCAGCCAGTGTCAACCGCGGCGCGGTGCTGGCCCTGTCGCAACTCGGCCAGCCGGCCTGGGCGGCGCCGTCGCCGCAGGGCTGGGCCGACGAGGCCGGGGCGTGGCTGTCGCCGGACCAGGCGATGAAGCGGATCGAGTTCGCCGTGGCGATCGCGGACCGGCTCGGTGATCGCGTTGCACCGGACCGCTTCGCCGGGGCGATCCTGGGCACGCAACTGCGCGACGAGACCCGGGACGCCGTCGGCCGTGCCGAGAGCCGCACGCAGGGCATGGCCATGATCCTCGCCGCGCCCGAATTCCAGAGGAGATGAGCCGATGGTCGCCATCAACCGTCGCGCGATCCTGAAGGGCTCGGCCGCGCTGGCCGGCGCCATCGCCACCCCGCGCGCCCTTTCCGCCGCAGCAACCGAGGCCCCGCGCCTGCTGCTGATCATCATGCGCGGCGGCGTCGACGGCCTGTCCCTGCTGCCACCGCTCGGCGATCCGGACTACCGCCGGCTGCGCCCGAACACCGCCGTCGAGGATGCCGTCGCACTCGACGGCACGTTCGGACTGCATCCCGGCCTGAAACTGCTGAGGCGACTGTGGGACCGGGGCGAGATGGCCGCCGTGCACGCCATCTGCACGCCCTATCGCGACCGCAGCCATTTCGATGCCCAGAACGTGCTTGAGTCGGGCCTGCCGGGGCCGAGCGGCACCGCCACCGGCTGGCTCAACCGCGCGATCGCCCTGCGCCCCGATCCGGCGCGCCTCGCCATGGCGATCGGGACCAGCCCGTCGCTGGCGCTGCGTGGTCCGGTGACGGTGCAGAGCTGGGCACCCAGCGTTCTGCCCGATGCCGGCGCCGACCTGCTCGGCCGGCTGGCACCGCTCTGGGCCGCCGATCCGCTGCTCGGTCCGCAACTGCGCCAGGCCATGGAGACACGCGGCCTGACGGCCGGCATGGGTGACATGGGCGCCGGGGCCAACGGTGCCGGTCGCATCCGCCCGCTGCTGGACGGCGCCGCGCGCCTGCTCGCCGATCCAGGCGGGCCGCAGATCGCCGTTGTCGACAGCACTGGCTGGGACAGCCACGCCAATGCGCCGGGCCTGCTCGGTCGCCTGACCGCTGACCTCGACAACGGGCTGGAGGCGCTGATCGCCGGCCTCGGGCCCGTCTGGTCGCGCACCATCGTCGTCATGGTCTCGGAGTTCGGGCGCGCCGCGGCGGAGAACGGCAATCGCGGCGCCGATCACGGCACCGGCGGCATGGCCATCCTGTTCGGCGGCGCGGTCGCCGGCGGCCGGATCGCCGGCCAGTGGCCCGGACTCGGCACGCGCGATCTGCTGGACGGCCGCGACCTGCGCCCGACCAGCGACATCCGTGGCCTGTTTGCCAGCCTGGCGCACGACCACCTGCGCTTCCCGGCCCGCGCGATCGGCGAGACGATACTGCCCGGAATTTCGCCAGATCCGGCGTTCACGGACCTGATCCGGGCGTAGACGGACCCGGCCGGACTGTCGCACATTGCCCCCGGGCCGATTCAAGCGCCCGCCGTCCGCCCGGGGAGACCGATCATGAACGCACCCGTCGTCGACACGCGCGCAGGTTCCCGCCATGTCGCAGCAGACGCGCGCGGTCTCGATTTCTTCGAGATCGACCACCAGCTCCGTTCGCTGCTGGAACTCTATTGCCCTGACGACCTGCGCCGGCACATGTGGCCGCACTGGCAGCGGCTGGGCAGGATCGCCGGCGGTCGGCTGGACGAGCTCGCCGCCATCGCCGAACGCCACAAGCCGGTGCTGCATGCCCGCGACCGCTTCGGCCGCGACGAGGAGTGGATCGAGCACCACCCGGCCTATCACGAGATGGAACGGATCGCCTTCGAGCAGTTCGGCCTGCATGCCATGAGCCATGTCCCGGGCGTGCTGGGCTGGCCGGCACCGGTGCCGCCGATCGCCAAGTACGCCTTCACCTACCTGTTCGTGCAGGCAGAATTCGGCCTGATGTGCCCGGTCAGCCTGACCGACACCGGCCTGCACATGATGCGGAAGTTCGGCTCGGACAAGCTGAAGCGGAAGTTCGCGGACCGCGTGGTGCTGCAGGACCGCGACCGCATGCTGCGCTGTTCCCAGTTCATGACCGAGAAGGCCGGCGGCTCCGACGTCGGGCTGGTCGAGACCGTGGCGGTTCCGGAGGGCGATCACTGGCGGCTCTACGGCGAGAAATGGTTCTGCAGCCATACCGATGCCGATGTGGCGCTGCTGCTGGCCCGCCCCGAGGGCCGGCCGGCCGGGACCGCCGGGCTCGGCATGTTCCTGATGCCGAAGACCCTGGATGACGGCAGCCGCAACGCCTACCGGATCATGCGGCTGAAGGAGAAGCTCGGCACCAACTCCATGGCCTCCGGCGAGATCGTCATCGAGGGCGCGCTGGCCTACGCGGTCGGCGATGTCGACAACGGCATCCGCCAGATGATGGCGCAGGTGAACCTGTCGCGCCTGTCCCACGGGGTCCGCGCGGCGGCGATGATGCGCCGCTGCCTGAACGAGGCGCTGGTTGCCGCCCGTACCCGCGCCGCCTTCGGCACCACGGTGGCGGAGATGCCGCTGGCCCGGCGCCAGCTGATGAAGATCATGCTGCCGACGGAGCAGTCGCTGTCGATGTTCGCCTATGCCGCCGAGCAGATGGGCGCGGCGAACGACGGCGACACGGACGCGGAGACCCGGCTGCGCATCCTGACGCCGCTGTTCAAGTTCCGCGCCTGCCGCGACAATCCCGGCGTCGCCACCGCCGCGATGGAGATGCGGGGCGGCAACGGCTACATCGAGGACTTCATCAACCCCCGGCTGATCCGCGATGCGCAGATCGGCCTGTTGTGGGAAGGCACCAGCAACATCAACGGCCTGGACGTGCTGACGCGCGCCGTGGCCAGGGTCGGCGCCCACCGGGAACTGGAGCAGGACCTTTCGGAACGGCTGAAGGGTTCCAACGCCCTGCCGCCGGCACTCCGCGAAGCCGCCGGCGGGACCCTGGCGCGGGCCGTCGCCCTGGCAGACGAGGTCGCCCGTCGCGGCGACGAGACCCAGGCACGCAAGGTCTCCAGCGCCCTCTACCACGCCACCACGGCGGCACTGATGGCGGTCGAGGGTGCCACGCTGGGCGCGCGCGGCGCCGACGCCCGGCGCATGCTGCTGTCGCGGCTGGTGATCGACAAGCGCCTGAAGCCTGACGATCCGCTGGCGGTGGAGGACGGCGCCTTCGACCGTGCCGCCGCCGACCGCCTGCTGGCCGACGATCCGGTCCCGCTGGCCGACGCAGCGGCGATCCTCGAGCTGGCCTGACGACCGTGGACGCCCCCGCCGGAGACGAGCTGCTGGCGGCCCTCCGGCGGAGCGAGGGCGGGTTTGTCCGCTTCAAGCGCGGCCTGGTGGAGCGCTATGGACCACGCCGTGCCGCTGTCTGGGCGACGCTGGTCACCACCGTCATCTCCGTGGTCACCAGCCTGATCGTCTACGAGATCTTCGACATCGACTTCGTGCAGTACCCGGTCGCGGTGGTGATGCCGGTGGTGCTGCCGATGCTCACCGCCTACCCGACCCTGCTGGTGGTGCATCGCCTGATCGACGGCATGATCGAGCGCGAGCGACTTTACGAACAGCTCAACGCCAAGCTGGCCGCGAAGACGTCCGAAGCCGAGGCGCGCCGGCAGGAGGCCGACGCGGCCAACAGGGCGAAGTCGGACATGCTGGCCAGCATGAGCCACGAGCTCCGGACCCCGCTCAACGCCATCATCGGCTTCGCCGAGATCATGGAACAGCAGGGTCTCGGGCCGATGGGCGATCACCGCTACGCCCAGTATTCCGGCGATATCGCCGCCAGCGGCCGGCACCTGCTGTCGCTGGTCAATGACCTGCTGGATCTCGCCAAGATCGAGCGCGGCGCGATGGAGTACCATTTCGAGCCTATCGATATCTGCGAGACCATCGAGCAGGCGGTGCAACTGATGCGGAACCAGGCCGCCGCCGCGAGCCTGACGCTCGCCATGGTTCCGGCCCCGGCGCCGGTGACGGTCAACGGCGACGACCGGGCCATGCGGCAGATGCTGCTGAACCTGTTGTCGAACGCCATCAAGTTCACACCGGCCGGCGGCAGCGTGGAGGCCGGTTGCGGCACCGACGCGCGCGGTCCCTACCTGTTCGTGCGCGACACCGGTATCGGCATTCCGCCCGAGCAGCAGCAGCTCGTCTTCGAGCCCTTCCGCCAGGTCTCCGGCGTGCTCACCCGGACACACCAGGGAACCGGCCTGGGCCTGGCGCTGGTGAAGGCAATGATGGAGCGTCATGACGGGACCATCGAACTGGACAGCACGGTCGGCGGTGGCACCACCGTGACCTTGCGCTTTCCACCCGCCACCGCCGCTTGAGCGGCTATCGGGCAGAAGGTAGGCTCGACGGACGCGGCGCGGTCCGGCACGGCGGACTTGCGGCCTGACAGGCTGTCGCTATGCTCCGCCGCTTTCGCGCACACCGCTCCCGGAAGGAGCGGAACGTTCTGTCCGGGGGGGACCGAAAGTCACCATGACCGAAGACCGCAATCGCAGCCTCAACCAGGAGGCGCTGATCTACCATTCCACTGGCCGGAAGGGAAAGATCGAGATTGTGCCGACCAAGCCGATGGCGACACAGCGCGACCTGTCGCTTGCCTACAGCCCCGGCGTCGCGGAGCCCTGCCGCGTGATCCATCGCGATCCGTCGCAGGTCTATGACTTCACCGCCAAGGGCAACCTGGTCGCGGTCGTCTCCCACGGCACGGCCGTTCTGGGTCTGGGCGATCTCGGTCCGCTCGGCGCCAAGCCGGTCATGGAAGGCAAGGCGGTCCTGTTCAAGCGTTTCGCCGATGTCGACAGCATCGACATCGAGGTCGATTCCACCGACACCGACGAGATCATCAACACCGTCCGCGCCATCGCGCCCACGTTCGGCGGCATCAACCTCGAGGACATCAAGGCCCCGGAGTGCTTCGTCATCGAGCAGCGCCTGCGCGAACTGCTCGACATTCCGGTGTTCCACGACGACCAGCACGGCACCGCGATCATCGCCGCCGCCGGCCTGATCAACGCCTGCGCGCTCACCGGTCGCAAGCTGGCCGACATCCGCATGGTGGTGAACGGCGCCGGCGCAGCCTCGATCGCCTGCATCGAACTGGTGAAGGCCATGGGTGTCGCCCATGACAACGTCATCATGTGCGACAGCAAGGGCGTGATCTACCAGGGTCGCACCGAGGGCATGAACCAGTGGAAGTCGGCGCACGCGGCCGTCACCGATGCCCGCACGCTGGAAGACGCGATGGCTGGCGCCGACGTGTTCTTCGGCCTGTCGGTCGCGGGCGCGGTGACCCGGCAGATGGCGGCCTCGATGGCGCCGAACCCGATCATCTTCGCCATGGCCAACCCGGACCCGGAGATCACGCCGGAGGAGATCCTGGAGGTTCGCCAGGACGCCATCGTCGCCACCGGTCGCTCCGACTATCCGAACCAGGTCAACAACGTCCTGGGCTTCCCCTACATCTTCCGCGGTGCCCTCGACGTCAGGGCAACCACCATCAACGAGCAGATGAAGATCGCCGCGGCCAACGCCCTGGCGGAGCTTGCCCGTTCGGACGTGCCCGACGAGGTCGCGCGCGCCTATCGCGGCACCAAGCTGCAGTTCGGCCCGAGCTACATCATCCCGACGCCGTTCGACCCGCGCCTGATCAGCCACATCCCGCCGGCCGTGGCCGAGGCGGCGATGGCCAGCGGCGTGGCGCGCATGCCGATCGTCGACATGGACGGCTACATCAACGAACTGAAGTCCAGGCTGGACCCGACCTTCGGCATCATGCAGCTGATCTTCGACCAGGTGCGCGCCCAGCCGAAGCGCGTCGTCTTCGCCGAGGGCGAGGAAGAGCGCGTGATCCGCGCCGCGCTGGCCTTCAAGCAGGAAGGCTATGGCGAGCCGATCCTGATCGGCTACCCGGAACGCGTCCGCGCCATGCTGAAGGCCATGGGCCGCGCCGAGGACGAACTGACCATCGTCTCCTCGCGCGACTTCGACCGCCGCGAGCAGTTCTACGACTTCCTGTACAAGCGCTGGCAGCGCAAGGGCATGCTCTACCGGGACTGCCAGCGGCTGGTGAATACCGACCGCAATGTCTTTGGCGCCTGCCTGGTGGCGCACGGCGATGCCGACGCCATGGTCACCGGCGTCACCCGCCGCTTCGCCGTCGCCTACGAGGATATCTGCCGCGTGGTCGATCCGAAGCCGCGTTCCCGCGTGTTCGGCGTCTCCATCCTGTACACGCGCGGCCGGACCGTGTTCATCGCCGACACCTCCGTCCACGAACTGCCGACCAGCGTCGAACTGGCCGACATCGCGGTGCAGGCCGCCGGTGTCGCCCGCCGGCTCGGGCACGAACCGAAGGTGGCGATGATCTCGTTCTCGACCTTCGGGAACTCCAACCACCAGGCGTCCCAGGCGATCCGCGACGCGGTCTCGCTGCTCGATACCCGTGATCTCGATTTCGAGTATGACGGCGAGATGTCGGTCGATGTGGCCATCAACCCGGAGGTGAAGGAACTCTATCCCTTCTGCCGTCTCTCCGGTCCCGCCAACGTGCTGGTGATGCCCGGCCTGCAGTCGGCCAACATCGCCGCCAAGCTGCTGCAGGCACTGGGCGGCGCGACCCCGGTCGGCCAGTTGCTCGAGGGGCTGCAGCACCCGATCCAGATCGTGCCGATCGGCGCCACGGTGTCCGATCTCGTGTCGACCGCGGCCCTGGCCGCGCACGACGCGGCGCGGCGCGACGAAGGACCGAGGTGATCTCAATCACACCTGCCATTTCAGGCAGTTAATCTTCGATTCAGACTCATCCCGTTACCCTTTCGCGGTGGAAGTATCCGCGAAAGGGTCAGGGGCTGTCGGTGACTGT
>JAYZWD010000027.1:0-17695 GCA_036154895.1 Pseudomonadota bacterium | reverse complement strand
GGTTGCCGGCGACATTCAGATGCGGTAACAGCCGCGCTTCCTGTAACCCCAGCGCCACGTCGCGGCGATGGGCGGGGACTAAGAGGCGGGGCGCCTCCGACTGCCTGTTCTCGTCGCCGACGCGCACTTGGCCATGTGCGCCGCACTCCAGTCCGGCGATGATCCTCAGCAATGTGCTCTTGCCGCTGCCGCTCGGCCCGAACAGCGATGTCGTGCCAGTCCCGGAAAAGGCATGGGCCACGACAAGGTCGAAATCGCCAAGCCGGATGCGGATGTCGATGTCGAGGTCCTGCACGGCGCTCACCGCAGGCCGGGTCGCAAGGAACGGTTCAGGCCATAGACCAGCAGCAGGACCGAGAACGAGAAGGCGAGCATGATCCCGGACAGCACGTGCGCCGAGGCATAGTCGATGGTCTCCACGTACTCGTAGATGGCGACGGAGATCAGCCGGGTCTCGCCGGGAATGTTGCCGCCGACCATCAGCACCACCCCGAACTCGCCGATGGTGTGCGCGAAGGCGAGGACAGCGGCGACGAGGTAGCCCCGGGCGGCAAGCGGCAGGACGACATTGATGAAGGTGTCGAAAGGCCCGGCACGCAGGCTGGCGGCGGCTTCCAGCGGGGCGTGTCCGATGGCCTCGAAGGCGGCCTGCAGGGGCTGCACCGCGAAGGGCAGGGAATAGATGACCGAGGCGACCACGAGGCCGGAAAACGAGAAGGCAAGGGTGGTGCCGGTGGCCTGCAGCACCAGCCCGCCGATGGCCGACCCGGGGCTGAACAGCACCAGGAGATAGAAGCCCAGTACTGTCGGCGGCAGGACAAGCGGCAGGGTGACCAGCGCCTCGATGACCGGACGGATACGGCTGCGGGTCATGGCCAGCCACCAGCCCAGCGCCGTGCCGACCAGCAGCAGGATCAGCGTGGTGATCCCGGCCAGATGGACGGTGAGCCAGAGCGGCCCGAAATCGACGGTGCCGAACAGCTCAGTCAACGCCGTACCCGTAGTCGGCCGCGATGGCGCGTGCATCCGTTCCGCGGAGGAACGCCAGGAACGCCCGCGCGGCCGGATTGTCCGCCCCCCGCGTCAGCAGCACCGCGTCCTGCCGGATCGGCGGGTGCAGTCCGGACGGGACCACCCAGGTGCTGCCCGATTCGTCCTTTTCCAGTTCGCGCAGGGCCGACCAGGCGACGAGACCGAGTTCCGCATTGCCGCTCCGGACCAGGGCAAAGGTCTGGCCGATGTTCTGGCCCATGACGATCCGGGGCTGCACCAGGTCCCAGAGCCCCATGGCCCGCAGGGCCTCGCGCGCGGCAACGCCATAGGGGGCGAGGTCGGGATTGGCGATGGCGATATGGCGATAGGCGTCGGACGCCAGAACCGCGCGCCCGTCGCTCCCGATGGCTGCCGGGTCCGCGCTCCAGAGCGCCAGGCGTCCGGTCGCATAGGTAAAGCGGGACCCCTGGACGGCCAGGTCCTCGCGCTCCAGCCGCTCCGGGGTCGCGGTATCGGCGGCAAGCAATACCTCGAAAGGTGCACCTGCCGCGATCTGCGCGAACAGCTTTCCCGTCGAGCCGGTCGTGATGATGGCCTGGTGCCCGCCGTGCTCCGCAAACAGTTCCGCCGTCGCCCGCGCCGCGGCGGCGTAGTTCGCCGCGACCGCGACCAGCGTCTCGCCGGCCCGGGCCGGCTGGTGCGCACCGGACAGCAGGGCGAGACAACACGCCACCAGGGGCAGTCGGAACACGGACGGCATGACGGGCACCTTTTCGATATGTACCGATATGCATAACGACGGTCGCTGGTGGCATCGTCAAGCGTTATGTTTCATCAGGTATATCGGATGTCAGTGCGCGCAGCGACGCGATCTCGCCGGAAATGACGCGGGCCGTCTTCCGCTGCATCTCGCGATAGGCTTCGAGAACCGTCCGGCCGGCATCGGTCAGCGCGGCGCCGCCACCCGCGTTGCCGCCCCGGGAGGCAATCACCAGGGGTTCGCGGAAGCCGTCATTCAGCGTCTCGACCAGTTGCCAGGCACGGCGGTAGCTCATGCCCATGCGCCGGCCGGCGGCGGAAATGGACCCGGTCTCGGCAATGGCCTCCAGCAGGTCGGCCTTGCCGGGGCCGATCTCGACCCCGGGGGCAAGCACGACGCGCAGATGGGCGAGGGCGGGGACGGCGGGTTCCATCCGGCGATCCTACACCGCTTTCCGCCCCGCCCACAGGCGATGGCTGGCCGGCGCGCGGACGGCTTTCCCGACGGCGCGCGCGGACGTACGCTCGCCGAAAAACAACCTGGCAGGGAGGAACGACGATGAACACGAACCCGATGGCGCTGGACGGACAGACGGTGCTGGTGACCGGTGCCGGTCAGGGGATCGGCCGCGCCGTGGCGATCCAGGCCGCAGCGCTGGGCGCCCGGCTGGCGCTGAACGACCTGAACGCGGCGGGGCTGGAAGAGACGGCACGGCTTTGCGGACGCGACGATTCCGTCCTGCATGTCGGCACCGTCAGTGATCCGGCCTTCGTCGAGAGCATGGTTGCGGACACGGTCCGGCAGACCGGCGCCATCCATGGCCTGGTGAACAATGCCGGCATTGTCCGCGCGGCGATGATCAACAAGATGGCGCTGAAGACCTGGCAGGAGGTCATCGACGTCAACCTGACCGGCGTGTTCCTGTGCCTGCAGGCGGTCGGCCGGCACATGATCGAGCGTCGCGGCGACGGCGACACCGCGCCGGCGCGCATCGTCAACACATCGTCCGTTGCCGGACGGCGCGGCACCGTTGGCCAGATCAACTACGGCGCGGCGAAGTCGGGCGTGCTCGGCATCACCATGAGCGCCGCGCGCGAGTGGGGCCGCTACAACATCGTCGTCAATTCGGTCTGCTTCGGCGCGGTCGAGACGCCGATGACCGAGACCATCCGCTCCGAGAAGTTCCGCGACCAGTATCTTTCCCGCATCCTGCTGGAGCGCTTCTCGACGCCGGAAGAGGTCGCGGTACCGGTCTGCTTCCTGCTTTCGGAGGGTGCCAGCTACATCACCGGCCAGCATTTCTCGATCGACGGCGGCAGCCACGTGGGCTTCTGATCGTCCCGGACGGCGCAGCGAAGGAGGGGCTTGCCCTTCGTGCGGGGAAGCGGTTCCTTCTGGCCGGACACCGCTGGAGTCGCTTCCCTGATCGCGTTCGCTTCGATCTTCCACGTCCTCGGCATGTTGTGGCTGATGTTCTCCGGCATCCTGATGCTGCCGGTGCTCATCGACTGGGTCACGGAAGAACCGTTCGCCGAGGGCTTCTTCGAGGTCGCGCTGGTGTCGGCGGCCTTTGCCGGCATCGTGGTCCTGGCCTCCCGCAAGCGCGGGCCGTTCGTGCTGCGCCTGCGCGAAGCGTTCCTGCTGACGACGCTGTCCTGGGTCAGCCTGCCGGCCTTCGCGGCATTGCCGCTGATGACCTACGGCATCAGCTTCACCGACGGCTATTTCGAGGCGATGTCGGGGCTCACCACCACCGGGTCCACCGTCCTGTCCGGGCTGGACGACATGGACCCGGCGATCCTGTTCTGGCGTGCGCTGCTGCAGTGGATCGGGGGCATCGGCATCATCGTCATGGCCATCGTGCTGCTGCCGTTCCTGCGTGTCGGTGGCATGCAGCTGTTCCGCACCGAGAGTTCGGACCAGTTCGACAAGGCGGTGCCGCGCGCCTCCCAGCTCACCGGCTGGATCGTTGCCATCTATTTCGCGCTGACCTTTGCCTGTGTCGTCGCCTTCATGGCGTTCGGCATGGAGGCCTTCGACGCGCTCTGCCATGCCATGGCGACGCTGTCGACGGGGGGGTATTCCACGCATGACGCATCGTTCGGACATTTCAGGGAACCGGGCCTGCACTGGGCCGCAACGCTGTTCATGATTGCCGGCGCCCTGCCGTTCGCCGCCTATATCGGCGTGCTGCACGGGCGGTTCGATGCCATGCTGCGCGATACGCAGATCCGGGGCTTCATCGCTTTGGTCCTGGCGATCTGCACGCTGATGACGCTCTGGCTCTGGGCCAGCGGTGAGCACGACTTCAGCGAGGCCGCGCGGCTCGTCACCTTCAACATCGTCTCCGTGATCACCACCACCGGGTTCGCCAGCACGGACTATCAGCTCTGGGGGCCGTTCGCCTTCGCGGTCTTCTTCGTCGTGATGTTCATCGGCGGCTGCGCGGGCTCGACCTCGGGCGCCATCAAGATCTACCGCTTCCAGATCATTGCCAAGATGATCGCCGCCCAGGTCCGCCGGCTGACCTCGGTCCACCGGGTCAACGTCATGACCTATGCCGGAAAGCCGGTCGCCGCCGATGTTCCGGTGTCGATCCTGGCCTTCGTCGCGATCTTCCTCGCCACCATCGGCCTCGGCACCCTGTTGCTGGCCGCCACCGGACTGGACCTGCTGACCGCGTTGACGGCATCCGCCACGGCAATCACCAATGTCGGGCCGGGCCTTGGTGACGTAATCGGTCCGGCGGGCAATTTCTCCGGCCTGCCGGACACGGCGAAGTGGCTGCTGAGCGCGGCCATGCTGCTCGGCCGGCTGGAGCTCTTCACCGTGCTGGTGCTGTTCAACCCGTCCTTCTGGCGCGGCTGAACGGAAAGGCCCCGCCCGGTTTCCCGGACGGGGCCCTGACCGGTCTGTCGTGACCGGGTGGTCAGAACTCGGTCCAGTCCTCGCCGCCGCCTTTCCGGGCCACCGCGGTCGCGGTTGCGGCGGTCGCGGCCTTGCGCTGCAACCGGTGCACGGTATTGGGCCGTGCCGCCGGCCTGGGGTCCGGTTCGGCAGTCGCCCGCGCCTTGCCGCCGGCGATGGTGAAGAAGCGCATCTGGCGGTCCAGGGCCGCGGCCTGTTCCTCCAGCGACTTCGCGGCGGCGGTGTTCTGCTCGACCATCGCGGAGTTCTGCTGGGTCATCTCGTCCATGTGGGTGACGGCCGTGTTGACCTCGGCGATGCCGTTGGACTGTTCATCCGACGCGGACGCGATTTCCAGGACCACCGACGCGGCCTCTTCTGTCGACTTGAGCATCATCTTCAGGGCCTCGCCGGTCTGCTGCACCAGCTTGACGCCATTCTGGACATGCCCGTTGGAGGTCGAGATCAGGCCCTTGATGTCCTTCGCCGCTTCCGAGGTGCGTTCCGCCAGGGTACGGACCTCGGATGCCACGACCGCGAAGCCCTTGCCGGCCTCACCGGCACGCGCGGCCTCGACGGCGGCGTTCAGTGCCAGCAGGTTGGTCTGGAAGGCGATCTCGCCGACGATACCGATGATGTCGGATATCTTCTTGGCCGACTCCTCGATCGGGTTCATCGCGGCAACCGCCTCGGTGACGACCCGGCCGCCCTCGGCCGCCTGGGACCGCGCCGCGCCGGACAGTTCGCTGGCCTTGCGGGCGTTCTTGGCGTTGGCGCGGACGGTGGCGGCCAGTTCCTCCATCGACGCCGCGGTCTCTTCCAGGCTCGCGGCCTGCTGCTCGGTGCGCCTGGACAGGTCCATGGAGCCGGAGGAAATCTCGGCGGCCGTGTGGCTCAGCTCCGTCGCGGCCTGCTGCACGTCGGCGACGATCTGGGCCAGCCGTTCAGCCGTGGTGTTGGCATCGGTCCGGACCCGTTCCAGCACGCCGTGATAGGAGTTCTCGATGCGCCGGGTCAGGTCGCCATTGGCCAGCGACGACAGCATGTCCGAGACATCGTCCATCGCCCGTTCGACCTTCTCGCACAGGCCGTTGATGGCCTGGCCCATGGCGAGGATGAACTCCCGCTTGCCCTCCAGGTCGATGCGGGCCGAGAAGTCGCCGGCGGCGGCCTGCTCGACCACGCGCTTCATGTCGTCCTGGATCATGTATTCCGCGGTCTTGTCGATCCAGGTGACGCTGGTTCCCGTGCGGGCGCCGTCCGCGCCGAACACCGGAACGATGTAGAGCATCATGTGACGGGATCCGAACTTCAGACTTGTCGTCATCGGCTGCGTCAGGGTGCCGAGAATACGCCGCTGGTGGGACGGATTATTGTGGAAGACGTCGATGTTGCGCCCGACCAGCCCTTCGGCCTTGAAGGTCGGCAGTTCGGTCCGCAGGTCCGGCTCCGCCTTCTTCATGAAGTCCTGCATGTTGTCGGACATGTAAACGATGTTGTAGTCGGCGTCGGCCAGCATCAGGTTGGTGGCTGCGGCGTCGATCGCGCCGCGAATGCGGGCGTTGACGTTCGCTTCCTCTGCACGCCGTGCGGCCTCGATCTCGTTCCGGGCATCACTGTCGCGCCGCGCACGGGCCGACTGGCGCATCGCCTCCAGGCATCGCGAGAGGCGTCCGGCAGGATCGTCGGCACCACCGGCCGGACGGACAGGCTGGTCGATCTCGCCATTGGAAATGGCCTCGGCGGCCTGAGCGAGCTTCACGAAGCTCCGCAAGCCGGCGGCACGGGCGAACCACGCACCGGCCAGGAGGACAATCAAGGTCACGACAAGGACCAGCAGGATCGTCCGGGCCTGGCTGTCGACGGCTGACAGCAGCGCATCCTGCGCCTGGGCCTGCAGACCGGCGGATCGGATTGCCGATCTGATGGAGGACAGTGCGACTTCACCGGCACCGTGAACGACAGCCGCCGCCAGCACGATTCCGGTGGCGAACTGGGCAAAGATGAAAGTCCTCAGGCCGAAGCGGGCTCCGTCGGTTGTGGTCTCCGTTCGGGAATCCATTTGCTTTTCCTCCAGGAACCCGATCGGTCCGATGTGGGCCATTCGCTCAATCAGGTTCCGGAGGCTATCGTTACCTTCATAGGTTAACGCATGTTGAAAATGGTCCGGATTCGAAACGATATAAGAATAAAATCGCGGGAATATTTTTATATACGATGCACTTGCTTGGCATTCTCAGGTTTTTGACACCTTTTACTACGTCCGAGAATGATTTACGTTCTCAAGAAAGCCTGATGGGTGCGCGAGAAACAAAAACGCCCCGGAACGAAGCTCCGGGGCGTCGTTGCAAGCCGGGAATGATGTAGCGGTCAGAACTCCTGCCAGTCGTCCGTGGCGGGCTTGCGGGCCAGCGCGGTGGCCGCCTGGCGCTGCATGCGGTGAACCGGGTTGGGCCTCTGCGGTGCGGGCGAGGCAGTCTGCTGGACAGCCGCGACCTTCGAGATCGTGAAGAAGCGCATCTGCCGGTCGAGCGCTTCCGCCTGCTCCTCCAGCGACTTCGCGGCAGCGGTGTTCTGCTCGACCATCGCGGAGTTCTGCTGGGTCATCTCGTCCATGTGCGTTACCGCGGTGTTGACCTCGGAGATGCCGGTCGACTGCTCCCGCGAGGCAGCGGCGATCTCGTTGACCACGGCCGCGGTCGACTCCGTGGACTCGAGGATGCGCTTCAGGGCTTCGCCGGTCTGCTGCACCAGCTTCACACCGTCCTGGACGTGGCCGTTGGAGGCGGAAATCAGCCCCTTGATGTCCTTTGCCGCTTCCGAGGTGCGCTCGGCCAGCGTGCGAACTTCGGAGGCCACGACCGCGAAGCCCTTGCCCGCCTCGCCGGCACGCGCAGCCTCCACCGCGGCATTCAGCGCCAGCAGGTTGGTCTGGAAGGCGATCTCGCCGACGATGCCGATGATGTCGGAGATCTTCCTGGCCGACTCCTCGATCGGGTTCATCGCCTGCACCGCGGCCGAGACGACCTTGCCGCCATTGGTCGCCTGCTCGCGTGCCGTGCCGGAGATCTCGGTCGCCTTGCGGGCATTCTCGGCGTTGGCCCGGACGGTCGCCGCCAGTTCTTCCATCGAGGCGGCGGTCTCTTCCAGGCTCGCGGCCTGCTGCTCGGTGCGGTTCGACAGGTCCATCGAGCCGGCCGAGATTTCCGCCGCGGTGTGACTGAGCTCCGTCGCCGCCTGCTGCACGTCGGCGACGATCTGCGACAGGCGGTCTGCGGTGGTGTTGGCGTCCGAGCGGACCTTTTCCAGCACGCCCTTGTAGGGGGTGTTCAGGCGCTGCGTCAGGTCGCCATTGGCCAGTGCCGACAGCATGCCGGAGATATCGTTCATCGCGGTCTCGACCTTGTCGCAGAGGCCGTTGATGCCCTCTGCCATGGCCAGCACGAACTCGCGCTTGCCGGTCAGGTCGATGCGGCTGGAGAAGTCGCCCTCCGCCGCCATCAGGATGACGTTCTTCATGTCGGCCTGGACGGCGTATTCGGCGGTCTTGTCGATCCAGGTGACACTGGTGCCCATGCGGCTGCCATCGGGCTCGAACACCGGGACGATGTAGAGCATCACGTTCCGCTCGCCGAAGCGCAGGTTGGTCGTCATCGGCTGCTTCAGGTTCTGGATCATGGTGCGGATCCGGCCGGCGTCCTTGTGGAACAGGTCCATCTTCTTGCCCAGCAGCGTGTCCGCGTTGAAGTCGGGGACGGTCCTGCGCAGGTCCGGTGCCAGCTTGCCCATGAAATTCTGCATGTTGTCCGACATGTAGACGATGTCGAACTGCTCGTCGGCGAGCATCAGGTTGGTCGCGGCGGCATCGATGGCGCGGCGGATGCGGGCGTTGATGCGGGCCTCGATGGCGCGCTGGCGTTCCGCCTCGGCCTCCAGTTCCTCGCGCCGACGCATTTCCAGCACGTTCTGGCGGAAGGTCTCCAGCGCCCGGCTGACGGCGCCGATCTCGTCGCCGCGATGCTGGCCCGTCACCTCGATGTCCAGATTGCCGGCCTCGATCGCCTCGACGACGGCAACCTGCTGACGGATCGGTCGGGCGTTGGCGCCACCGATCCACCAGCCGAGTCCGGCTGCGATCAGGACCGAGGCCAGCATGCCGGCAGCCATCAGGGTCTGCATCTCCGACAGCGCCGGCAGGATCTCCTCGTCGAAGCCCATCGCCAGGACCTTCCAGCCGAGTCCCGGATAGTCATAGGCACCACGGCTGGTGGCGTAGCCGGCGGTGTGGACGTGGCCGTCGCGTTCGTCGATCAGGTCGCGCATCACGCCGACGGTGCTGCCGAGCACCTTGCCCGCAATGTCGGGCTCGTCGGTGGCCAGCAGGGCCTTGCCGATATAGGTCTTGTCACGGCCGGAAATGCCGATCCCCTCGTCGGGGGCGTAGTCGAACAGCCGAAGGCCCTTGCCGTCGACGACGATGAACTCCGAGGACGGCATGCCCTGTGCCTTCAGGTCGGCGAAGGACGCGCGGACGATGTCCTCGACGGTGGCGAAGTCCAGGAAGTTGACCCAGATGCCGACCTGTTCGCCGGTGGCCGCGTTCCTGACCCTGGCGGAAAAGGCGACCGAGAAGCCATCCGTGCCGGTTGCTCGGGCGACGAACTGGTCATAGGCCGGTGCCTGTACCGCCGTGCCGGTCAATCCGTTCCGGCCCTCGAGGTACCGACCCTGGGCCGCGTCCCTGAACCAGGCCTGGTCGGAGAAGTTGGTCGCGAAGAAGTCCCTGATCACCGCCTTGTCGACCGGCGTCCCGTCGGCATGCGCGGTGTTCATGGCCAGCAGCTCGCCGTCATTGCCGACCAGCAGCATGAGGTCGTAGACGCCGTAGCCGGTCATGTAGCTGTTCATGGCGCCGACAAGGGGGTTCATCTCGCCGCCCTGCTTCAGGTTCCATGGCACCAGCGCGGCGCCATTCAGGCCGAAGGCCTGCACGTCGCCATAACGTTCGAACATATTGCGGTCGATCATGTCCGCAGTGGCGGTCGCTGCGACCTGCAGCTTCCGGCTGGCCTGTTCGCTCACCCGCGTCGACAGCCATTCGAAGGTGGTGAACAGCACGCCGCTGGCCAACAGGGCGACGGCGAACATCTGGACAAACAGGGTGCCGCGCAGGCCAAGGCGGCCGAAGGCGGAACGGACGGCGGTAGGGGACAGCTTCAAGGTTCTTCTCCGTGCCTTGTCCCGACCGGAACGGGACCGGCTTCTCGCTTGGACCAGCGCCTTCAAGATGCGACGGAGCAGTTAATTGAAAATGAAAGCGTGTCGTCTTCGAAACAAGTTTGCGTAGAGAATATGCAAATGATTTTCAGGACTTATGCAAAGGGTTGATCTGGATCAAATGAACCTGACCGAAAGGATAGGTTCGGAATCCGTCGGTTGAAGACTGCCGTGCGTTGCGGCATTCCTGAACGCAGAACGCCCCCGGATTGTCTCCGGGGGCGTTCGTCGTCCAGGGCGTGTGGCCGGACCTTTGCGGTCAGAACTCCTGCCAGTCATCGGCCTCGGGCTTGCGGGCGACGGCCGTGGCGGCCTGGCGCTGCATGCGGTGCACGGGATTGGGCCGGGCCGCGGCCGCAGGCTTGCCGCGACGAACCTCGACCGGGCCCTCGTCTCGTCCGCCGGCGATGGTGAAGAAGCGCATCTGCCGGTCCAGCGCCGCGGCCTGTTCCTCCAGCGACTTCGCGGCAGCAGTGTTCTCTTCAACCATCGCCGAGTTCTGCTGGGTCATCTCGTCCATATGCGTGACGGCCGTGTTGACCTCGGCGATACCGTTGGACTGCTCGTCCGAGGCGGCGGCGATGTCCTGCACCACGGCCGCCGCGGCGGCCGTCGATTCGAGGATCTGCTTCAGGGCCTCGCCGGTCTGCTGCACCAGCTTCACACCGTCCTGGACGTGACCGTTGGAGGCGGAAATCAGCCCCTTGATGTCCTTGGCCGCTTCCGAGGTGCGCTCGGCCAGCGTGCGAACTTCGGAGGCCACGACCGCGAAGCCCTTGCCGGCCTCGCCGGCGCGCGCGGCTTCCACCGCCGCGTTGAGTGCCAGCAGGTTGGTCTGGAAGGCGATCTCGCCGACGATGCCGATGATGTCGGAGATCTTCCTGGCCGACTCCTCGATCGGGTTCATCGCCTTGACCGCCTGCGCGACGACACTGCCGCCGGTGGTCGCCTGCTCGCGGGCCGTGCCTGACAGGGCGCTGGCCTTGCGGGCGCTTTCGGCGTTGGCGCGGACGGTCGCCGCCAGTTCCTCCATCGAGGCGGCGGTCTCTTCCAGGCTCGCGGCCTGCTGCTCGGTCCGCTTGGACAGGTCCATCGACCCGGCGGAGATCTCCGCGGCGGTATGGCTGAGCTCGGTCGCGGCCTGCTGCACGTCGGCGACGATCTGGGCCAGACGTTCGGCAGTGGTGTTGGCGTCGGTACGGACCTGCTCCAGGACACCCTTGAAGGGGGTGTCGATCCGCTTGGTCAGGTCGCCGTTCGCCAGGGACGACAGCATGCCCGAGACCTCGCCCATGGCCTGCTCGATCCGGCCGCAGAGCTCGTTCATGCCCTCGGCGATGGCCAGCAGGAAGTCCCACTTGTTCTCGAGGCTGAGGCGGGCTGAGAAGTCGCCCGACGCGGCCTTGGCGACCACGGCCTCGATCTCGGTCTGGATTGCCTTCTCGGCGGTCTTGTCGGCCCATTCCACCGAGGTGCCGATGCGACGGCCCTCGTCATCGAACACCGGCGTCAGGTCGAGGCGGACCAGCCGGGCGCCCATGTGGACCATGGACCGGTGGGGCTTGGTCAGGTTGTCGAGCATGCGGCGCTGGCGCTGGGTGTCGTTGTGGAAGACGTCCATCGGCTGACCGACAAGGTTCTTCGCCTCGAACTTCGGCAGGACCTCGCGCAGGTCACTCTCGGCCTCGCCCATGTAGCGGCGCATCGCCTCGTTGATATAGGTGATGGTGTGGTTCTCGTCGGAGAGCATCATCTGCGACTTCGACGCGTCGATCGCCGCGCGCAGGCGCTGGTTGACCACCGCCTCGGCCTTGCGGCGCTCCTCGGCCTTCCGTTCCTCTTCTGCGTGCTCGCGCTGCGCCACGGCATTCAGGCGGAACTGCTCCAGCGCCCGGCTGACCTCGCCGATCTCGTCGCGGCGGTCCTGGCCGGAGACGACCACGTCCAGGTCGCCGGCCTGCATCGTCTCGACGATGGCGACCTGCGCCCGGATCGGACGGATGATGCCGCGGGCGACGAAGAACTGCATCAGCAGCACCATGACGGCGGCGCCGACGATGACGGCGAGGATGATCTCCTCTGCCGACCTCGTGTTGGCGTCCATGCTCGCGCGGGCCTCGTCATAGGACGTGGTGGCGCGCCCCATCAGGCTGATCAGCGTCGGCTCGACGGCGTCGTAGCGGCCGTTGAGGTCCTGGCGCATGACCTTTTCCTTGGCCATTTCCGCGATGATGCCGTCAAAGGCCTTCTCGTAGTCGTCGACCAGGCGCGCCAGCGTCTTCTTCTGGTCCTCGACATAGACCGCCCAGCCGAAGAGCTCGCGCAGTGCCGCGATGTTTTCCTTGGTCTGCTTGGCGAAATAGGGGTCGTTCTCGTGCAGGAACTCCTTCTCGGTGGAGCGCACGATGAGCAGCTTCTGGTTCAGTTCCGGGTTCCCGATCTCCGCGAACTGGTCCTCCAGTGCCATCACCGCCTTGTCGATCTCGCCGCGCAGGCCGCTGATCTCGCTCAGGCCGATCCGGGTCCGGGTCTCGACGATGGCATCGAACTCGCGCGCATAGGCCACGAAGTTCGAGGCGATGGTGTCGACCAGTTGCCGGTCGTCCGGCGCCGTCATCGCCTTGCGCAGGTCGGCAAAGCGCTTGTCCATGGACGTGGCGACTTCGGCGTGCTGCGTCCGGTAGTTGCCGTCGAAGGCGATGAAGAAGTCCTTCTCGATCCGGCGCGCTTCCAGGAAGCCTGTCTTGATGGCAGTTGCAAATCCCACGACATCATTGGCCGCGTCGCGGGCGTCCATCAGCTCGCGCTGTGCCTGCTGGCTCAGCATGAACTGGGCCGTGACAAGACCGAATGCGATGATGACGGCCAGGGTAACCATCTGCATCTGCGTCCGAATCCGGAAGCGCTGCAGGATTGCCGGCAGGCGAAGCCGGACCTTCGAAAGACGGGGAATGCGCACTGCGTCGTCTCGCTTCTTTCTTCCGGACTGACACTACGCGTCCGGTTGCTTGCATCAGGAACGGGCCGTTCGCGCGCCGGCGAACTCCTGGCCCCTCGACGCAGGAAAGTGCGACAGGCTGACTTAAAGTGTCGTTAATGTGATAGCGAACAGCGGGGCGATTGCACTCTTTTTCGTTGCAATCGCAAGCGTATCGCTCAGCCGCCCGTGCCGCCGACGGTCAGTCCGTCGATTCGCAAGGTCGGCTGCCCGACGCCGACCGGCACGCCCTGTCCGGCCTTGCCACACGTGCCGATGCCGGGATCGAGTTCCATGTCGTTGCCGATCATGGAGACCTTTTTCAGCACTTCCTCGCCGGAGCCGATCAGGGTCGCGCCCTTGACCGGGCGGCCGAGGCGACCGTCGACGATCTCGTAGGCCTCGGTGCAGGTGAAGACGAACTTGCCCGACACGATGTCCACCTGGCCGCCGCCGAAGCTCGTGGCGTAGATGCCGGACTTCACGCCGGCCAGGATCTCGGCCGGATCGCGCTCGCCGTTCATCATCACCGTGTTGGTCATGCGCGGCATCGGCATGTGGGCATAGCTCTCGCGCCGGCCGTTGCCGGTTGCTTCCATGCCCATCAGGCGGGCGTTCAGCCGGTCCTGCATGTAACCGCGCAGGATGCCGTCCTCGATCAGCACCGTGCGGCTGGACGGCGTGCCTTCGTCGTCCACGGTCAGGGAGCCGCGCCGGCCGGGCAGGGTGCCGTCGTCGACCACCGTGACGCCCGGCGCCGCGACCCGCTGGCCCAGCAGGCCAGAGAAGACCGAGCTCTTCTTGCGGTTGAAGTCGCCCTCCAGGCCGTGGCCGATGGCCTCGTGCAGCAGGATGCCGGGCCAGCCCGGACCCAGCACGACGACCTGCTCGCCGGCCGGGGCGGCGACGCTGTCCAGGTTCACCAGCGCCTGGCGCAGGGCCTCGTCGACCTCCGCCTGCCAGCGGGCGGGATCGATCCACGCGGCATAGCCGGCGCGGCCGCCGGTACCGGCGCTGCCCGATTCCTGGCGGTCGCCATCGCCGACCACGACGCTGACATTGACGCGGACCAGCGGGCGCACGTCGGCGACGCGCATGCCGTCGGGGCGGATGATCTGCACGGCCTTCCAGCTGCCGGCGAGCGAGCAGCTGACCTGGCGCACGCGGGGATCGCGGGCGCGGGCATAGGCGTCGATCTCCTGCAGCAGCTTCACCTTGGCCTCGAACGGCACCTCGGAGATCGGGTTGTCGTCGCCGTAGAGCGCGCGGTTGGTGCGCGAGGGGCCGTCGGCCAGGCTGCCCGAATGGCCCCGGCGGACGGCGGCGACGGTCGCGGCGGCGCGGTCGATGGCCTCATGGCTGAGGTCGGAGGAATGGGCATAGCCCTGCGCCTCGTCGGCGACCGAGCGCAGCCCGAACCCCTGCGAGGTGTCGAAGCTCGCGGTCTTCAGCCGGCCGTCGTCGAAGGCCAGCATCTCCGACTGGGAATATTCGAGATAGAGCTCGCCGTCGTCGCAGCCCGCCAGCGCCTCGGCCACCTGCCGCCCGGCGCGGTCCGGGTCCAGCCCGGCGCGGGTGAAGAACAGTTCGGACGTGGTGGCGAGATCGGACATCGGGGTCTCCGCGACGGGTGTCCGACCAACATAGGCACCCGCCGCGCCCCGGCCAAGGTGCGCTGGCGGACGACAGCGGGAACGGTTTCCGCGATAGCGGTCATTTTACCGGTGAATGCACTCTGCAAGGAACCGGACATGCCCGCATCATTTTCCCTGAAAGGAACCGTCGGACCCGCCGGTCGGGCGGAGGACGACGACCTGGTCACGGTCCAGAGGGCCATGAATACCTTCGGCCATTACCGCCCCTGGCCCGATCTGGGCTTCCAGCCGGTGGCCGAGACCCGGCTGTTCGACGGCATCCGGTCCTATCAGCGCGCGCGGGGGCTGGAACCCGACGGCGTGATCCGGCCGGGCGGGCCGACCGAGGCGCGGATCGATGCCGACCTGCATGCGCGGGAGACGGCAAACGACCTTCGGCCGTGGCGCGACGCCCTCGGGCACGGCGCGGCCTTGCCCCTCGACGCGTCGGTCGGGCGGGGCGGGGTCAACCTGCCCGGTGATGTCAGGACGGCCAAGCGTGCCCTCGCAATGCTGGGCGACTATCCCCTGTCAAAGGCCGTCGATCCGTCCGTCGCGACCGGTGCCGACGACGGGCACGATTTCGAGTTCGCGCTCGGGGCGTTCCAGCGCCGCAATGGCCTGGCGAGAGACAGGTTGATGCTGCCCTTCGGCCCGACCCAGCAGGCGGCGGACCGCCTGCTGGTGCCGCTGGTCGAGCGGCGTTTCGGAACCGATCTTCAAGGGCCGGGCGGAGTGGCGACCGGTGGCGCCATCGATCCCCGGCAAAGCATCGCCGCCGGGTTGCGTGACACGATCCTGCGCCAGGCGGCGCTCCTATCCGGAGCGGCGGCGGCAGGTGGCACCGTGACCGGCGCGGATGGGCCCACCCTGCATCTGGCCCAGTCCGGCGGGCCGCTGTCCGCGGCCTCCCGCGCGGTGGGGCGGACCGTCCGGCGGCCCTTGCTGCCGGTTCCCGTGCCGGCACCGGTTCCCGGGTCGGTCGGGCAATCCGGCGGGTCCGGAGCCGAGGCAACCGGCCCGGCCACCCGTTCGCTCGAGGACATGGCCGCGCTGGATCGCGAAGCGGAACGCCGGGCGCTGCATGCCGGGCAGGCGATCAACCGGGCGTTCGAACTGCCGGAGGCGGATCTCGCCGACCTGGACGGCGTTCTCGCCGGTATCGAGGATCCGGATCTCCGTTCGGCGGTGGCCGGGGACGTGGTCGCCTGGCAGTCCGCCGACGCGGCGACCCGGGCGGAGATCATGGGCCGGATGCGGGTCTGGATGGAGCCCGACGCCCACCGCCTGATCCTGCGGACCGAGCACCTGTTGGCGATGTCCGCCGCCGCCGAAGGTGACGGGGAGAAAAGGCCGGAACCCGGCATTGGCCACAACAATCCGCCCGGAGCCATCGACGATCCGGACGCGGGGACGCCGGATGAAGACGCGCCGGCCCCGACCCCCGAAACACCGACCCCCGACACACCCGCCGGCGATCCGCAGCCGACGCCCCCGGCGCCGCCCGGATTGACCATGATCCCGTTGGGCGGTACGATCATTTACGCAACAAAACAGGCACTGACAAGGCACATCGATCCGATGATCCAGGTCGACAAGGCGCTCGATGCCCGCCCGGAAAAGCCGATCCTGAACCGGTACATGGAGAACGCGACGCTGAGTCCGGACAAGGAGACGCGGGGAACTGTGCTGTCGCTGGACCTCGGACGCGCTGCATCGGAAGCAAATGCGTTGTTCGACGAAGTTGCCCGACTTCATGGCGCGGCAGTCAGAACAGACGTCAAGGGAACCCGCTCTATTGTTACATCGGATGGTGCCAAATATTCGGTGTACAAGGACAAGTCGTTTGGAAAATCTACGGTTGAAACTTTTGTCAAGATTGAAATAAACGGAACAGGGAGGTCCGTGTCTCTGAAATTCCGATTCAATCGGCAGGAGGATGTGCAATGAGAAAAATAAAAATTGCGAACTGGGAAATCAATGAAATGACAAGATGTGAATTCTTGGAAAAATTTCCTTCGATAATGGAGAATATTTTCGACGAGAAAGTTGATTCTGATAATAATGCTGCGATTGAATTCAGAAAAAAATCATTTGCAAATTCTAATTGGCAAGCAATATTGCTGGCTGGAACCCCATTTGACTATGGATTTGAATATATGGCCGAGGAATTGGAATTCAATGAAATGGCAGAAAGCAAAGTAGAGCCGGTAGATTTTTATTCTAGTATCCTGATTGGTCTATGGCCTTGGTGCAAGAATGGTGTCTTTTTCTCCCATGTTCCGTTCTCGGGCGAAGGGTGGGCTGAAGATGCGCCAGTTTTCACTGTCCCGCCTGTTCCATCAGTCCTGAAAGGAATCAGGGATGCGATGGAGCCCGGGATGCTGCACACAGCGTCGATCCAGGCCACTATGCTGTTCGATGCTTCCGGAAAGTGGGGAATACTTGGGTATGCGGCGGCGGATGACTCGGTGTTGGCCGGCGAGCCGGATGTCGTGGCGCGGGTCGTGGCGCATCTTGGCGGTCTGGACCGGGTCCAGGAGCGGTTCGCCGCCTGGTGCCTGATCCGCTATGGCGGGATGAAGGACCTGCCGGCACAGCTCGAACGCTTCCGCCCGGTCTATGACAGCATCGGCTGGCCCTGGCCGTTCGATGCCTGGACCGCCCCGGAAAAGGTCTACTGACGCGGAGGGCGGGGGCGGCGGGCGCCTTGCCTGCCACATCCCCACCAGCCGCGATAGCGCGCACGGCGCGAAGGGGCGCCCGGACGTGCGGCTGAAACTGCGCTTCCCCGTTCGTGAGGTGGAATGATGGACACGGTCATGTCGAACGACCTTCCGGTGCGGAGAATGCTGGTCACGGAGTTCCATCGGGAATATCCGGGCCTGTTCGAAGCGACCTTTCGTCCCGAAGTGGAGACCATGGTGCGGTCGGCCGCGGGATTCGACACGCGGTCCCTGGTGAAGCCGGGCTGGGACTGCATCCTCATGCCTGGAAACACGTTCGATTTCGACGTCAGCTTCATTCACGACTATGGCTGCTGGAGATCCAGCGCCGAATACTGGGTGGAGCCGGTGGACTATCTCGATTCCCTGATGATGGGATTGTGGGGCAGCGATCTGCAGGAACTGTTCTTCACCACCATGT
>JAYZWD010000026.1:0-102773 GCA_036154895.1 Pseudomonadota bacterium | reverse complement strand
CTCTACTGGCCTGCGATCACCATGGTGGCGCGGCGATTGCTGGAATTGCGCACGTCCTGACCGGTGGCAACCGCGAGATCGGCCTCGCCCACGCCCATGCTGTCGATCGCTGACACCGCGATCCCGTCGCCCTGTTCGAATCGGGTGCGATCGTCCTGCATCTGGCCGGGAAGGACGAAAGGCTGCTGCCGGCCGATCCGTCGGCGCGGGCCAGGGCATCGATGTGGATGTTCGCCGCGGCATCGACGGTCGAGCCGGTGATTGTTCACCGGGAGACGGCAGTTCGGGCCTATGCCGGCGAACCGTGGAAAGATGCTGCAGTCGAACCGCTCGAACGCCTGGTCGAAGCCCGCCTGGCCAGCCTGCAGAGCGTCCTTGGTGGACGCGACTGGCTGGAAGAGGTCTTCACGGCTGGCGATCTCCTGATGATCCAGGCCCTGCGCAGGCTTGAAGGGACCGGTCTGCTCGAACGCAGTCCGCTTCTGTACGACTATGTTGCGCGTGGCATGGCGCGCCCGGCTTTCCTGCGCGCCTTCGAAGCCCAGCGCGATACCTGGTTGTCGACCGCACACTGAGCAGGTCGAACCGCCCGGATTTGCCGGAGGGCGGCCGACGGACCGGGTGGAGGCGCCAGGGATCAGGCCGGATGTCACGCCGTTCACCGCATCTTAAGGACGCACGGGGCAGATTTTGCCGGAACCGTCGCGGGATCTCCGTGACTGCCCACCGACTGCCGGCCGCCACGCGCGGATCCGCGCCGACCGAGCCGCCTGGATGACCATGGTCCTGCCGAACACGACGGAGCTTGAGGACGACGTCGACGCCCCCATGTTGCGGGGCGGCGCCGAACTGGCGCCGATGATGGTCCTCTGCGGCGATCCTTCGAACCGCAGACGGCTTCGCCTGGAGCTGCGGCGCGGGGACGTCGTCGTCGGGCAGCGCGAGCTTTCCGATGGCATGCCGGATGCCGAGGGCCGGCGGGCGCTGAACCGGCTGATGCCGGTGATGGCCGACCATTCCGCGATCTTTCTCGACCATGTCCTGCTGGTGTCCTTTGCCGGCGTGTTGCGCGAATTCCCCGACCGCGGCGAGGCCGCCCTGCGGCGCATCGGTGCCCGTCTGGTACCGCGGCTGAAGGCCGTGGCCGGTCCGGGGTCCAGCTGTGTCTGGGTTTCGCCGATCCATCTGCTGGTGTTCGCGCCGTCGGAGAACCGCGACGGCTTCCGCGACTGTCCGGCCGCCTGCCTCGAGGAGATGCATGTGCTGCTGGGCGAGGCCGGGCACCGCGCGATGGACCACTACCTGCTGCGTGTCATCCAGCCGGGCCGGCTCGAGTTCGAGCAACTGCGCGATGCGGAACTGGTCGAGATCGGCGAGGATGACCCGGCGCGCCGGGAACTGTCGGTGAACTGGAAGGCGTTCGTCGCGGGCGGCCGGAAGCCGTCGCTCGACGCCTATGCCGTGCCGGGGCATATCCGCGAGGCGCTGCCGGAGGAACGGCCGATCCTGGTCGAGGAAGACGCGATCCCGGAGGTCGGCACCGTCTACAAGCCGATCTGGGACCTGCGCAACGAGGTCGTGACCTCGTCCATCGCGCTGCCCGCGCGCATCCTGCACGGGCACTTGGCACTGGGCCTGGATGCCATGCCCGAGGCCTATGCCGACGGGCAGGTGCTGACAGAGGTCGTGGCCGGGCAGCTTGTCACCGTCGGTCGCGACCTTGCGGCGATGTACGCCGCGGGTGGCGCCGGTTTCGTCTCTGTCGGCGTCCCCTTTGATGCCGTCTCCAATGCCCGCCGCCTGGGCCGGATTGCCGTCGCGGCCGGCGCCGTTCCGGCTACCGCGCGCAAGGGCCTGCTGCTCGGCCTGACCGACGTGCCCCCGGATGTCGGCGACGGCAAGGTGCAGGACATCCTGCGGACCCTGCGGCCGCTCTGCCGTGGCGTGACCCTGACGGTCGAGGCCCGCGAGCCCCAGTGGCGCCGGTTTCTGGACCAGAAGCTTGCCGCCCTCGGCCTGGAGGCGCCGCATGACGGGCGGCACGGCGACGACATCAGCGCCATTGCCACCCGCTTCGCCGCAGACTGCCACGCCCATCGCAAGCGCTGTTTCTTCGGGCCGGTGAATGACCGCGCCCAGGTCGCAGCGCTGCGCCAGGCGAAGGTCGACTATGTCTACGGCCCGGCCGTCGCCCCGGTGCGGATGCGACCGCTGCCGGCCTGCACCTATCCCCGTGCCGATTTCGAGTCCGGCAACCCGCCGCGCTGACGCACAGCTTCCGGGCCGGTCGAATCCGGTCTATGAGGTGGGCATGCCGATCTTCAAGTATCTCGCTTTCGTCGCCATGGCCGCCGTGCTCGTCGTGCTGGCCACCGGCATCATTTCCATGATCCGGGCCAAGGGCTTCCACGCGAAGCACGGCAACCGGCTGATGCAGCTCAGGGTCGGAACCCAGGCGGTGGCGATCCTGATGCTGGTGCTCTACTTCCTGACCGGGGGAGCCTGAGCATGGTCAAGCTGACGAAGATCTACACGCGGGGCGGCGACCGGGGCGAGACCTCGCTCTCGGACGGGTCACGCCGGCCAAAGACCGATCCGCTGATCGAGGCCTATGGCGCGGTCGACGAGACCAACGCTGCCATCGGCGTGGCGCGCCTGCATACCGAGGGGCCGGCGGACGCCATGCTCGGCCGCATCCAGAACGACCTGTTCGACCTCGGCGCCGATTTCGCGACCCCGCATGCCGAAAGCTACAAGTGGGAGCCGCTGCGCATCACCGGTGGCCAGGTCGACCGCCTGGAGGCGGAGATCGACGGCATGAACGCCGGGCTGGAACCGCTGGCGAGCTTCATCCTGCCGGGCGGCACGCCGGCGGCGGCGCACCTGCATGTCGCGCGCACGCTCTGCCGCCGCGCCGAGCGGCTGGCCTGGCGCGCGGCGGAGACGCAGACGGTCAGCGAGCCGGCGCTGCGCTATCTCAACCGCCTGTCCGACCACCTGTTCGTGCTGGGCCGGGTGCTGAACGACGACGGCAAGGCCGACGTGCTCTGGGTGCCGGGGGGGAACCGGTGAGCGACAAGGCGAGCGACACCGGGCTGATCAGGGGCGAGGACGGACAGGCGCGCTGTTTCTGGCATGGCGGCCTGCCCGACTATCTGGCCTATCACGACCGCGAATGGGGCCGGCCGGTCGGCGACGACATCCGCCTGTTCGAGAAGATCTGCCTGGAGGGCTTCCAGTCCGGCCTGAGCTGGCTGACCATCCTGCGCAAGCGCGAGAATTTCCGCGCCGGCTTCGACGGCTTCGACTTCCGCAAGGTGGCCGAATATGGCGACGACGACGTGGCGCGGCTGCTGGCCGATGCCGGCATCGTGCGCCATCGCGGCAAGATCGCCTCCACCATCAACAATGCCCGCCGCGCCATCGACCTGGCCGACGAGGCGGGATCGCTGGCGGCCTATTTCTGGAGTTTCCGGCCGACGCCGGGCGAGCGGCCGAAGCGGCTGACCCGCGCGGCACTTGCGGCCATGCCGACCTCCCCCACCTCGACGCGGCTGTCGAAGGACCTGAAGCAGCGCGGCTGGTCCTTTGTCGGGCCGACCACGGTCTATGCCTTCATGCAGGCCATGGGGCTGGTCAACGACCATATCGAGGGCTGTTGCGTGCGCGACGCGGTCGAGGCGGAGCGGCAGGCGTTTCTCGACCACAACCACCCATGATCGCCGCGCACCGGCGAATGGGATAGAATGCGTCCATGGAACAGCTGAGAAACCGCCGCGAGATCATCGATCGCCGCGCCATCGGTGGCCGCATCGCCAGCCTGGCCGAACGGGCCGATACCGACCTGCGCCAGGCGGTCTTCGCCGAACTGAAGGCCGCGATGTCGGTCGGCCGCCAGGCCATCGAGCGCCGCTTCCTGGCCGGGGAGCCGGGCGACGACACCGCGCGGGCCATGGCCTTCCTGATCGACCAGGTGATCCGTCTGCTCTACGAGCATGCCATCAGCCACGTCTTCCATGCCTCCAACCCGACCTCGGGCGAGCAGATGTCCATCGTCGCCGTCGGCGGCTATGGCCGCGGGCAGATGGCGCCGCATTCCGACGTCGACCTGCTGTTCCTGCTGCCCTACAAGCAGACGCCATGGTCGGAGAGCGTGATCGAGTACATGCTCTACATGCTCTGGGACCTGCGGCTGAAGGTCGGGCATTCCACGCGCACGGTCGATGACTGCGTGCGCCTGTCGAAGCAGGACACCACCATCCGCACCGCCCTGCTGGAGGCGCGCTACGTCTTCGGCGACCAGCCGCTGTTCCTGGAGCTGAAGCGCCGCTTCGCGAAGGACGTCATGTCCGGCACGGCCTCCGACTACGTGCAGATGAAGCTGGCGGAGCGCGAGGACCGGCACCAGCGCTTCGGCGATTCCCGCTATGTCAACGAGCCCAACCTGAAAGAGGGCAAGGGCGGCATGCGGGACCTGCACACGCTGTTCTGGATCGCCAAGTACCTCTACCAGGTCGAGGACGTGGGCGACCTGGTCGAGAAGGGCGTGATCAGCGCCGGCGAGTACCGCCGCTTCATCAAGGCCGAGCGGTTCCTGTGGTCGGTGCGCATTCACCTGCACCTGATGACCGACCGGCCGGAAGAGCGGCTGACCTTCGACGTGCAGACCGAACTGGCCCGCCGGCTGGGCTATACCGACCATGCCGGCGCCCAGGCCATCGAGCGCTTCATGAAGCACTACTACCTGACCGCGCGCGACATCGGCGACCTGACCCGCATCATCTGCGCCAGCATGGAGGCGGAGAACCAGCGCAAGCCACGCCTGCGCCTGCCGCGCTTCGGCCTGCGCAAGCGCCAGGTGGAAGGCTTCTCGGCCGAGGGCAACTGGCTGAGCGTGGAGCAGGACGAGCAGTTCGCCGACGACCCCGTGGCCATGCTGCGCATCTATGCCGTGGCGCAGGACCAGGGCCTGGACATCCATCCGGCCGCGCTGCGCCTGGTCCGCCGCCACCGCAAGAAGATCAACCAGGCCGTCCGCCTCGACCCGGCGGCGAACGCGCTGTTCCTCAAGATCATGACCTCGGACAAGGAGCCGGAGACCCATCTGCGCCGGCTGAACGAGTCCGGCATCCTGGGCCAGTTCATCACCGAGTTCGGCCGTGTCGTGGCCCAGACCCAGCACGACATGTACCACCACTACACCGTCGACGAGCACACCATCCGCGCCGTCGGCCTGGTCTGGCAGATCGAGCAGGGCAAGCTCCGGGAAGACCACCCGCTCAGCCACGAGATCGTGCACAAGGTGCTCTCGCGGCGCGTGCTCTACATGGCGGTCTTCCTGCACGACATCGCCAAGGGCCGCGGCGGCGACCATTCGGTGCTGGGCGAGCGGGTGGCGAAGAAGCTCTGTCCCCGGCTGGGCTTCACCCCGGCCGAGACCGAGACCGTCGGCTGGCTGGTCCGCTGGCACCTCTTGATGTCCGCCACCGCCTTCAAGCGCGACCTGGCCGACCCGAAGACGGTGCAGGACTTCGTCGCCACGGTGCAGAGCCCCGAGCGCCTGCGCCTCTTGCTGATCCTCACCGTGGCCGACATCCGCGCCGTGGGGCCGGGGGTCTGGAACGGCTGGAAGGGTCAGTTGCTGCGCGACCTGTACTACCGCGCCGAGGACTACATGTCCGGCGACATGCGCGGCAAGGGCTCGAAGCAGCGGGTGAAGGCGGCGCGCGAGGACCTGGCCGCCGAATTGAAGGACTGGTCGAAGACCGCGATCGAGGCGCACACCAGGCGCTTCTACGACGGCTACTGGGTCGGCCTCGACACCGGCACGCAGGCCTGGCACGCCAGTGTCATGCGGACGGCGGACAAGGAGGGCCGGCGTCTTGCCATCGCCACCCGCTCCGACAGCTTCAAGGCCTCGACCGAGATCCTGGTCTACGCCGCCGACCATCCGGGCCTGTTCGCCCGCATCGCCGGTGCCATGGCGGTGGCGCGCACCACCATCGTCGACGCGCGCATCTTCACCACCAATGACGGCATGGCGGTCGACAGCTTCGTCATCCAGGACATGGAAGAGAACGCGGTGCTGTCCGACCAGGCCCTGGAAAAGGTGCGCCGCTCGGTCGAGCGGACGCTGGCGGGCGACATCCGGCCCCAGCGCGTCTTCGCCGAGCGCAAGCCGAACTATGTCGAGCGCACCCGCGTGTTCGAGGTGGAGCCGGTCGTGCTGATCGACAACAACGTCTCGGACAGCTGGACGGTGATCGAGGTGAACGGCCGCGACCGCGTCGGCTTCCTGCACGACGTCGCCTGGGGCCTGATGGACCTGTCGCTGAATGTCGGCCGCGCCCGCATCTCGACCTATGGCGAGCGCGCCGTCGACGTCTTCTATGTCCGCGACATGTTCGGCCTGAAGATCGAGGACCGCACCAAGCAGGACCGCATCCGCCAGCGCCTGACCCAGGCCATCCTGCCACCCGACCGCCGCGAGAAGAAAAAGGCTTAGCCGCGATGACGGCCGGCCGGATCGCGGCCCTCGCCGCCATGCTGATGACGGCGCTGATGGCCGGGTTCTTCCTGGCCTTCAGCATCTGCGTCATGTGGGGGCTGGACGACGTGGCGCCGGCCGCCGCCATCGAGGCGATGCAGGGCATCAACCGCGCGGTCCGCAATCCGGTGTTCTTCGTACTGTTCTTTCTCACGCCTTTCGTCGGCGCCATCGCCGCGCTGCTGGCGCTGCGTGCGCGCAAGGCCGGGACGGCGTTGTTGTTACTGCTTGGCGCCGTGGTCTATGCCGGCGGCGTCATCGTGCCGACGGCGGTCGTCAACGTGCCGATGAACGAGGCGCTGGCCGCGCTTGGCGCCGTTCCCGCCGCCGACGCCCCGGCGATCTGGCGCGACTATTCGGATCGCTGGACCGCCTGGAACCACCTGCGCACCGCGCTGAACATTCTGGCGTTGCTGCTGGTGGCGATGGGGTGGAGAGGTATTGGACGGGGGTGACCGGTCAGGCTGCCTGGGCGCGGCTGTCCGCTCCGATGCCTCGACTGCGATCAAAGCCTTTGCCTGGCGGCGACGCTACGAAAGGATAAGCCAATATCCTTTCGTTGTCCCGTTCCCAACGAAAGCTTCCGTTCGCAAGTCGGTCACCGACGTCATATGCGTGCGTGCGGCGCTATCCGGGGACGTGACCCGCAACGGACCTCCTGGAACCATCTGCGCACCGCGCAGATCACCGTGACGCTGCTGCTGGTGGGCATCGGGAGGAAGGGGGGCGGGGGTAAATCCTGGAATGATCGCAGGGGCGTAGCACCGCTATCCAAGTGAAGTGTGTTTGCAACATACGGAACAAAATATGAACTATATCTGCTTTTGTTCTTCACTTTGGGCGGGTCTCGCTATAAATTGCCTTGCGAATCAGGTGATTAGGATGGCCGACAAAAGCGCAATCGAATGGACCGACGCTACTTGGAACCCTGTAACCGGGTGCACCAAGATTTCGCGTGGGTGTGACAATTGCTATGCGGCCAGGTTCTCGGAACGGTTTCGCGGTGTGTCGGGCCATCCATTCGAGCGCGGATTTGATCTGACCCTCCGGCCTGAGCGACTGAAGCAGCCGCTGCTGTGGTCGAAGCCGAGAATGATATTTGTAAATTCTATGAGTGATCTCTTTCAGAAAGAAATTCCTAAGCCGTTTGTTGATGCGGTGTTCGATACAATGGAATCTGCTTCATGGCACACATTCCAGGTGCTTACGAAGCGTAGCTCCCTGATGCGAGATTATCTTGCGAAGCGTTATGCAGGTGGTCGAGGCCCCAACCATATTTGGTGTGGTGCCTCAGTTGAAGACCGAAGAGCTACAACGCGCATCCAGCACGTTAGTGGTTCGTTGGCAGGGATCCGCTTTCTCTCGGTTGAGCCCCTGATAGAATCTCTAGGTAAAATTGATTTGACGGGTATAGATTGGGTTATTGTCGGTGGTGAGTCGGGTCCGCGCGCTCGGCCTCTTCAACCCGAATGGGTTCGCGAGGTTCGAGACCAATGTGGCGAACAAGGGGTAGCATTCTTCTTCAAGCAATGGGGAGGCTTTAGGCCAAAATCTGGAGGCCGAGAGCTCGATGGTGAAGAATGGAGCGAATATCCAGGTGCCAAGCGAGAGAAATTCGGATCTAGCTGAAGTGGGGCCGTGGGCTCGAGAGAAGCTCGGGGCGCTCAAGCTTTATTTAGAGTACTATACTACGGCGTTAAAAAACAAACGCTGGCGCAAGATTTATGTTGATGCCTATGCTGGAGGTGGGCGCGCTGTCCTTAGGAAATCTTCGGTGAAATTCACTGCTAATGATGGCATGGTTCTTTTTGATGATGTTGCTGATGGAGAAAACATTGAATTTATTGATGGGTCGCCACGAGTTGCACTTCAACTTCAAAATCCATTTGATCGTTATGTGTTTATTGAACCCGATAAGAGGCGATTTGAGGAATTAAGACAACTAAAGAGTGAATTTTTTGGGAAAAGAACTATAGACCTACTCAATTGTAGTTCCTCGGAAGGAATTTCTTGGCTGCTGAGTAAAAATTTGCGAAGGTCCACGCATCGTGGAGTGGTGTTTTTAGATCCATTTGGTGCGGATCTCCCGTGGAGTGTTGTGCAGAGAATCGGGCGAACTGAGATGTTTGAGGCAGTTATTAATTTTCCACTGCCAATGGCCATTGTCCGAATGCTGCCGAACGACGGACGTGTGCCTGAGGCCTGGGCCTCGCGATTGAACGCATTTTTTGGAACGTCGAGTTGGAAGGACGCTGTATATCAAAAAAATAGTGAGCAGCTGTTTGAGTTTCCCGAATTGGTCAAAATTAAAGACTACGATAGGAAATTACTTGATTTATATATCTCAAATCTCAAATTAGAATATAAAAATGTCGCCTCTCCGAGATTGATAAGAAATACAAAAGGCACCGCATTGTATTATCTTCTTTGGGCGGGTAGGCACCCGCTGGGCTTAAAGGGGGCGGACCATATCCTAAAAATGGGCGAGCGCGTAGCAATTCGGTGACTGTTATCAGTTTCGCCATTCGACTGAGTCTTTACTGGAATCACACCAGATCGCTGATCAGCGGCCGGACCTCGTTGGCGAAGCGGCGGAGCTGGTCGTGGGTCTGGTACAGCGGGCCGGTGTGGTCCAGCACCAGGTGGCGCACGCCGACCTCGAAGAAGCGGCGGATGCTGGCCGCCACCTGTTCGGGCGTGCCCAGCGCCGCGTAGCGTTTCGCCGGCTTGCGGAAGTCCATGGCATAGCGTTCGCTGAGATGCTCCGTGGCGCGGTCCCAGGCGGTGTCGTAGTCGTCGTCGATGCGGAAGAACAGCAGGTGCCCCGAGCCGAAGCGCGGCGCGTCGCGGCCGGCCTCCGCCATCAGCACCTCGATGCGGGCCATGGACTCGGCGTACATCTCCGGCGTCACGACATAGGAAATCCAGCCGTCGCTGAGCGTCGCCGCCCGCTTCAGCGCCGCCTCCGACCGGCCGCCGACCCAGATCGGTGGACCACCGGGATTGACCGGGGCGGGCAGCATGCGTGTCGGCGGGATGTCGAAATGCCGGCCATGATGCTCGACGGTCTCGCCGGTCCAGAGCTTGCGGATGACCTCGATGGATTCGGAGGTGCGGCTGCCGCGCTCGTTGTGCGGCACGCCGGCCGCCGCGAACTCGCCGGGGAACTCGCCGCCGACGCCGGTGCCGAAGATGAAGCGGCCGCTGGCGACATGGTCCAGGGTCGCCGCCTGCTTGGCGGTCGGCACGGGATGGCGCAGCGCCAGCAGGTAGACGCCGGTCGCCACCGTCAGCCGGTCCGACAGCGCGGCGGCCTGGGCGAGCTGGATCAGCGGGTCGAGGATCGGCACGGCAAAGGCCAGGTGGTCGCCAAGCCAGAGCGAGTCATAGCCGTTGTTCTCGGCCAGCTCGACGGTGGACACCGCCTCGCCGCGGTTCGGCATGCGCGCCATGAAGCCGAGCTTCAGCTTCGGATCGAGGTTCAGCGCCATCGGTTTCCCTCCCCGTGTCGTCTGTCCGGGCTGTGCCGGCACGCACCCCCGCCAGACTCGAATTTCGCTCCCCGTGCGAATTCACCTATCTTAATGCGACGTGTTCCCCGCGCCAGCCCCGCCGGCGCCGGGACGGCCCCTGGGGAGGATGCAATGCCGGTACGTGTCGGGATGGGCTTTGGCGAACTGCCGTTTTCGGATGCGGCGGCGTTCTGGGACTGGATCGACCTGCTGGAGGCGGGCGGCGTCAACAGCTTCTGGCAGTCCGACCGCATCGCCTCGTCGAAGCCGCACCTGGAGCCGATGGTGGCGCTGGCCGCCATCGCCGGGCGCACGAAGAAGCTGAAATTCGGCATGAACGTCGCCTCGCTGGCGCTGCGCGAGCCGGTGCTGCTGGCCAAGCAGTGCGCCAGCATCGACTATCTGAGCGGCGGGCGGCTGCTGCCGGCCTTCGGCATCGGCTCCAAGCTGGCGCCCGACTGGGCCGCGACCGGCACGGCGCTGGAGGGGCGCGGTGCCCGGGCGGACGAGGCCCTCGAGATCATCATCCGGCTCTGGCGCGGCGAGATGGTCGACTATTCCGGGCGGTTCTTCCAGATCCAGGGCGCGCGCATCTCGCCGACGCCGGTGAACCCGCGCATCCCGATGTGGATCGGCGGCTCGACCCGCGCGGCGGTGGAGCGGACGGCGAAGTACGGCACCGGCTGGCAGGCGGCCTTCGAAAGCCCGGCCCAGGTGGCGCCGGTGGTGCGCGCGATCCGCGAGACGGCCGAGGCGCAGGGCCGCACGGTGCCGGAGGATCATTTCGGCGCGGCCTTCCCCTTCCGTTTCGGCTCCATGAGCGACCCCGCGGTGGCGAAGGAGGCGGAGCGTTTCGCCAAGCGGCTGAGGAAGGATCCGGCGGGCTATTTCGTGGTCGGTGACGCCGGGCAGATGCTCGAACGCATCCGCGCCTATGTCGATGCCGGCTGCCAGAAGTTCATCCTGCGCCCGATCGGCGAGGGCGACGCCGACCTGATGGACCAGACCCGGCGCTTCATCGCCGAGGTGCAGCCGGAACTGCCGGGTATCGCGGTGCCGATGGCGGCGTAGGGATGCCGGCTGGATATATCGCGCCACCCGGTCTATATGACCATCTGCATGGTCAGGAGATCGAGATGGACGCCGTCAGCCTCGCGAATGCCAAGGCGCATCTGAGCCAGCTCGTCGATCGCGTCGAGGCCGGGGACTCCATCGACATCACGCGGCGTGGCAAGCCGGTCGCGCGCCTGACGGCGGTGACCCGGCCCCGCATGCGCATTGACGCGGACGTGCTCCGGTCCCTGACGGCAACCATGCCCGTGCAGCGCGACGCCGGTGCGGACCTGGTTCGTGCGATGCGGGATGGCGACCGCTATTGATGCTCTACCTCGACACGTCGCTGATCGTCGCGGCGCTCGTCAACGAGGTCATGACCCCGCACGTGCAGGCATGGCTGGCGGAGCAGGATCCGGACCGGCTGCTGGTCAGCGACTGGACCGTCACCGAGATGTCTTCGGCGCTGGCGATCAAGCTGCGGACCGGCCAGATCGACCTGGCGCAGCGTGCCGCGGTCCTGGCGATGTTCAACAGGCTGGTCGCCGAGAGCCTGGTCGTTCTGCCGGTCTCCGCTGCCCAGTTCCGCGCGGCGGCGCGGTTCGTCGATCAGCACATGCTCGGGCTTCGTGCCGGCGATGCGCTGCACCTGGCCATCGCGTCGGAGCACGGGGCGACGGTGCATACGCTGGACCGGCGGCTCGCCGGTGCCGGGCCGGCACTTGGCGTGCCGGTGCACCTGCACGCATGATCCTGCCCGGACCCGACCCGCTCGGAGAAGGCGTCACGCCCCGCGATAGAACCCCGCCGCCCAGCGACCGAAGCGGGCATTGGCCGGCGCACGGGTCATCGTGGCGCGGGCCGCGTCGGCCACCGCCTTCGGCACCGTGACCTCCTCGCGGATGTCCAGCAGGCGCCGCACGAACGGCACCGAGAATTCCGGGTGCGACTGCACGGTCAGCACCGGCTGGTCGTAGGCGATGATGCCGAAGGGGCAGTGCGCATTGCCGCCCAGCACGCGCGCGCCGGGTGCCAGCTCGACCACCTGGTCCTGGTGGAAGACCATGACGTCGAGCTCTTCGGGCCCGTCGCCCAGGTCGGACGCATAGACCTGCCGGCCGATGCCCCAGCCACGCTCCGACTTGCGGGCGTGGCCGCCCAGCGCCTCGGCGACGATCTGGTGGCCGAAGCAGATGCCGAATTGCGGCACGTCGGCGGCGGCCGTCCGCGCGATGAAGTCCTTCAGTGGCCCGATCCAGGGCAGGTCGTCATAGACCCCGTGTTTCGAGCCGGTGATCAGCCAGCCGTCGACCTCGGTCGGGCTGGCGGGCAGTTCGCCGGCCACCACCGGCCAGGTGACGAACTCGGCTTCCGGCAGTTCCGGTGCCAGCCAGTGCCGCATCAGCGCCGGATAGGCGCCAAACTCGCTCAGCACCGGTTCGGGAACAAGGCCGGTCTCGAGAATTCCGATACGCATCAGGGACCTCTTTCACGGGCGGTCGGGGCCGGGCAGACGGCGCTTGTCGCGGGCGCCGGCTCCGACCATGCTGGCCGCGCCTGAATATGTCGTCGGGGAGGAAAAACGCAATGGAAGCAATGGCGAATCCTGAGGCCGTGGGGCTGTCGAAGGCGCGGCTGGCGCGGCTGAAGCCGTGGATGTCGCGCTGGGTCGATGCCGGCCACCTGCCCGGTGCGCTGACCCTGGTCGCCCGCCGCGGCGAGATCGCGTACCTCGATTGCGTTGGCCATCGTGACGTGGCCTCCGCGACGCCCTGGACCACCGACACCATGGTCCGCGTCTATTCCATGACCAAGCCGGTCACCTCCATCGCGCTGATGATGCTGTTCGAGGAGGGGCTGGTTCACCTCGACGACCCGGTGCAGTCCTTCATCCCCGAACTGAAGGACCCGATGGTACTGGTCCCGGGCGCCACCGCCATCGACCAGGTGGAACCCTGCACGATCCCGATGACGGTCGAGCACCTGCTGACCCACACCTCCGGCTACACCTACGGCTTCCAGGGCGGCATCCTGGGCGACGCCTACACGGCGGAGAAGATCGACTTCGGCCCGCGCCGCGGCGGCCTGGACGCCATGCTGAAGAAGCTCGGCGCCCTGCCGATCCTGTTCCAGCCGGGCACGCGCTGGAACTATGGCGTTTCCACCGACGTGGTCGGGCGGCTGGTCGAGGTGATCTCCGGCCAGGACCTTGCGACGTTCTTCCAGAGCCGCATCTTCGAGCCGCTGGGCATGGTCGACACCGCCTTCGGCACGCCGGCCGCCAAGCTGGACCGCTTCGCCAGCCTGTACACGCCGAACCCGGACGGCTCCATGAAGGTGCTGGAGACGGCGGAGAAGAGTGCCTTCCGCCTGGATGGTACAGACACCTATTCCGGCGGCGGCGGCCTGGTCTCCACCGTCGGCGACTATTTCCGCTTCGCCGAGATGATCCGGCGCAAGGGCCGTGTCGGCTCGGAGCGGCTGATCGGGCCGCGCACGCTGTCGTTCATGGCCAGCAACCACCTGCCGGGCGACCTGGCCTCGATGGGCCAGCCGAAATTCTCCGAGGTCTCCTATGTCGGCATCGGCTTCGGCCTGGGCTTCGCCGTCATGCTGAACCCGGCGATCTCGTCGAACATGGGCAGCGTCGGCGACCACGGCTGGGGCGGCATGGCCTCCACGGTGTTCTGGGTCGACCCGGTCGAGGACATGACGGTGATCTTCATGACCCAGCTCGCGCCCTCCAGCTCCTATCCGCTGCGCAAGGAACTGCGCGCGCTGGTTTATTCCTCGCTGATCGACTGAGCATAGCCTGGCGGTGCCCCGGAAGCGCCCTGCGCTGTCCGGGGCCCGAGGCCGGATCGCTGGCACCGGCAAGGTCCCGGATACGGCTTTGCCGTTCCGGGAGCCGGGGTACTGGAACGAAAAAGGCCCCGGCGGTTGCCCGCCGGGGCCTCGTGTCGTGTCCGCGATGCGGCGTGCGTCAGGCGGCGATGGCCGGCGCGGCCTCGCGGATGTCCTTGTTCACATAGGCTTCGAACTGGGTGAAGTTCGCGTTGAAGCGACCGACCAGGTCCTTGGCCTTGGCGTCATAGGCGGCCTTGTCGGCCCACGTCTCGCGCGGGTTCAGGATCTCCGACGGCACGCCCGGGACGGCCGACGGCACCATGAAGCCGAAGTTCGGGTCGCGGCGCATCGGCACGCTGTTCAGCGAACCGTCCAGCGCGGCGTTGAGCAGCGCGCGGGTGTGCTTGATCGGCATGCGGTGGCCGGTGCCGTAGACGCCGCCGGTCCAGCCGGTGTTGACCAGCCAGCAGGAGACGCCGTTGCGCGCGATCAGGTCGCCCAGCAGGTTGGCGTAGACCGACGGGTGGCGCGGCATGAACGGGGCGCCGAAGCAGGTGGAGAAGGTCGCCTGCGGCTCGCTGCCCAGGCCCTTCTCGGTGCCGGCCAGCTTTGCGGTGTAGCCGGACAGGAAGTGGTACATCGCCTGCTCGGGCGTCAGCCTGGCGATCGGGGGCAGGACGCCGAAGGCATCCGCCGTCAGCATCACCACGTTGGCCGGGTTGCCGGCGATCCCGGTCTGGCTGGCGTTCGGGATGAAGTCGATGGGGTAGGAGGCCCGGGTGTTCTCGGTCAGCGAATTGTCGAACAGGTCCAGTTCGCCGGTCAGCGGGTCCATCACCACGTTTTCCAGCACGGTGCCGAACATGGAGGTGGTGGCGTAGATCTCGGGCTCGGCCTCGGCCGACAGGTTGATCACCTTGGCGTAGCAGCCGCCCTCGAAGTTGAACACGCCGTCCTCGGCCCAGCCGTGCTCGTCGTCGCCGATCAGCACGCGTTTGGGGTCCGCCGACAGGGTGGTCTTGCCGGTGCCGGACAGGCCGAAGAAGATCGCCGCGTCACCCTTCTCGCCCACGTTGATCGAGCAGTGCATCGGCATGATGCCGCGGCCAGGCAGCAGGTAGTTCAGGATCGAGAACACCGACTTCTTGATCTCGCCGGCATAGTGCGTGCCGCCGATGATCACCATGCGCCGGGCGAAGTTCATGATGATGAAGCAGTCGGAACGGGTGCCGTCGCGCGCGGGCACTGCGCGGAAGTTCGGGCACTGCAGGATGGTGAACTCGGGCTCGAAGTTCGCCAGCTCGTCGGCCGTCGGCTGGATGAACATGTTGCGCGCGAACAGGTTGTGCCAGGCGTTCTCGGTGATCACGCGCACGCCCAGGCGATGCTCCTTTGCAGCGCCGCCCCAGCAGTCCTGCACGAAGACCTCGCGGCTGGAGAGGTAGCCCTCCATGCGGGCGACCAGCGCGTCGAAGGCGGCCGGGTCGAAGGGCTTGTTGGTCGTGCCCCACCAGATGTCGGCTTCAGACACGGGCTCGCGGACGATGAACTTGTCATTGGCGGAGCGGCCGGTGTGCACGCCGGTCTCGGCGACCAGGGCGCCGCCCTTGCTGATCCGGGCCTCGCCGCGCGCGACCGCAGCGGTATAGAGGGCGGAAGTACCGTAGTTCCAGTGCGCCCGCGCCACACCGCCCAGTCCCTGGCGGTCCAGCCCGAAGCTGCTGATGGTCGGTCCCAGGTTCTCCACATCGTCCTCCCGAGTTGCCCGTGGGGTCATTGCCCCATTTCGGTCGTCGAAGTCTGAATAGCCTATCACCCGCGTGCAACCGCCCGCGCTGGAATCATTCCAGAACTGTCACGAAAGCGACGCAAACATAGTCAAGGTCCGGCACCGCGCAACCGGATTCCGCCCCGTTCCCGATGCGAAATTCGGTCGCGTTGCCATCATGCAGCCCCGCGGGCCGTCCGCACCAGCCGAACCAGCGCCGCGCGGGCCTGATTCGCGTCGGTGACAGGGCTGGGAAAGGCCATCCGGCAGTGGTCGCCGGGACGGGCCATGTCGATGCCCTCGGGGTCCACGCCGCTGATCCGCCAGCCGACGCCGGGCCGGCCGCGCAGCACATTGGCATAGAGCGCCACGGCATCGGCATGGTCGGTGTTCATGTGCGCGACGATCTCCGCCTCCGCCTCGGCCAGCGCGCCGGCAGCCGAGGCGTCGAACATCAGCTCCGCCGGCTCGACCCAGTCGATGCGGCCGAAACCGGCGACGATGTGGGCGCGGGCCACCTCGATCCGGTACACCGCGAAATCGCCGAAGCCGGCATACATGGCCGCCGACGGATGGCGCGCGACGAAGCGGTCGCGATGGCGCGGCAGGTCCGACTTCACGGCGTGGCCCAGAACGGTGACGCGCGCGCCGGTCAGCCGTTCCTCAAGTTCCGCCGTGCCGTCGAACAGCAGCGAGACCCGGTTGTCGCGCAGGATGTTCTTCGTGTGCTCGGCCAGCGTCGAGATCAGCAGCAGCGGCGTCGCGTCGTGGTCGGCGGCGACCAGCACCAGGCTGCCATAGGGCCAGCCGTCGGCGCCAAGCCCGGTGGAGAGCACCGCGGTCGGCTGGCTGCGCATCAGCCAGCGGGAGCGTTCGCCCTGGGTCTCCGCCATGGCCCTAGCCCCGCCGTGCGATCAGCGCCCAGTAGTCGAGGTCGAGCACCACCGACGGGTCGCGCTTGCCATCCTCGCCCTTGTCGGGAAAGGCGGCGCAGGCCTGGTTCTTGGTGGCGATGGTCCTGAGGCGCAGGGCGCCGAGGTCGCTGCGGCCCGGCAGTGCGGCGGTCTCCAGCACCTCTGACCAGGCGTAGATGGTGTCGCCGGCAAAGGTCGGCGCGGTATGGGCGCCGCCGTTGATCGCGGCGATCCACTGCGCCGCGCCGAGACCGTTGTAGGAGAGCGCGCGGGCCAGGCTGATGATGTGGCCGCCATAGATCAGCCGGCGTCCGAAGCGGCCCTGGCCCTCGACATGCTGGTTGAAGTGGACTTTCGCCGTGTTCTGGTAGAGCCGGGTCGCCATCATGTGCTCGGCTTCCTCGATGGTCATGCCGTCGACATGGTCGATCCGCTCGCCGACGCTGTAGTCCTCGAAGCGGAAGGCACTGCCGTTGGCGGTGTCATCGACGCCGGCGAGGTCGATCGCGGGCGCCACCAGGCTGGCGGGGTCGACGCGGTCCGGAAGGTCGGGCACAACGGCAGGCGCCACTTCGGCGCCCGCGTCGCGCTTGCGGACCATCACCCAGCGGCAGTAGTCCAGCACCACCTCGCCATGCTGGTTGCGGCCGACCGAGTTGACATAGACCGTGCCGGTCTGGCGGTTGGAATTCTCCTTCAGGCCGATCACGGTCGATGCCGTGGACAGCGTGTCGCCCGGGAACACCGGTTTCAGGAAGCGGCCCTGTGCGTAGCCGAGGTTGGCGACCGCGTTCAGCGAGACGTCCGGCACGGTCTTGCCGAATACGACGTGGAAGACCAGCCAGTCATCGACCGGGCTGCGGTCGTAGCCCAGCGCCTGCGCCACGGTATCGGCCGACTGCAGCGCGAAGCGACCGCCGAACAGGGCCTGGTACAGCGCCACGTCGCCGGTGCTGATCGTGCGCGGTGTGGCGTGCGGCAGCTCCTGGCCGACCTGGAAGTCCTCGAAGAAGTTGCCTGCGTTGATTTTCGAGGCCATGGCCGTCCGTCTCCCGCGCTCGCCGCTACCGATCCGCAGCATCTAGCATGCAGGACCGGCCACCGGAAGCGGCGCGGCCGGACCCTAGCGGGCCCGGCCGGTCACTTTTTCGGCGGTGCGCAGGGCGCCGAGGCCCAGCATGCCGAGCAGGATGGTGATCAGCTCGTCCATGGCGAGATCCGGCGGAATCGAGGCGGTCAGCCCGGTGTTCAGGATCACCCAGGCGATCAGGTCGCGCAGGACGAAGTTGTAGAGCAGGGCGACGCCACAGACCCAGCCGATGAACGGGCGCCAGCCGGCGACGAAGACCGTCCGGTGCGTGGCCTCGATGCGGTTGACCTCGGCCTGGACCAGCGACGGCTGCAGCATCAGCTTCGCCTTGACGATCTCGGCCGCCCGTTTCTCGTCGTCGGTCTCGACGAAGCGGTCGATGATGCCGGCGATGCCCTCGGCCGCACCGACCACGGTGCCGCCGACCAGATCGGAAATGACGCTCATCGGGCGGGCCTCCTCAGGATGTCGGCATCTGGAACAGGTGACGGAACAGCCAGCTGCCGGTCAGCGTCACCGTGGCGGAAACCGCCGCCGCGACACCGGCGAGCCAGGCGCGGGCCCGTTCCAGTTGCGCGACACGTTCCGTCAGTCCGTCGACCCGGTCGGCCAGCTTCAGCGTGGCGTCGCGGTTGGAACCGATTCCGCGCTCGATGCCCTCCAGCCGCCCCTCGAGGCGACCGAGGGCGCGCAACAGGTCGGTGTCGGTCATCGCCACGCCCTCAGCACCACGCGCCAGTTCGCGTAGGTGATCGTGAACGGGGCCGGCGTGCCCGTGCCGGACATCATGACAAGCGCCTTGTCCTGGTTCACCCGGACTTTCGTGGCGTTGGCCATGACGGACACGGCGGCTTCGTCCTGTCCGCCGAACGAAAGGATATGGCTGTCGAGCCGGACCTCGTCGCCCGGCATGTAGCCGTTGTCCGCTGTCAGGCAGCGCAATGTCGCGCTCCAGCCCTTCGGGGCACCGGCCAGCCCGTGGTCCGCCTCGTAGACCTGATCGCCGGTCGCGACGGCAATCTCCGGGCTCTCGAAGAACGCAGTGAACACGCCGGGCGCGGGAAGGTCGGCATTGGTCGGAACGTCGGTCGGGCCTGTGCCGGTATCCTTCGCCGCGGCGGTTCCGAGCGGCGGCAGGTCGGCGTTGGTCGGCAGGTCGGCCGGGCCGCTGCCGCTGTCACGGGAAGCTGCGGAGCCAAGTCCGGCGAGCATGGACAAGCCAGGGCGCGTGGTCATGATGCGAAGGTCCTGTAGGGGGTGGCGGGCGAGATCTCCTTGCCCGCCAGTGACGCGGGCAGGGTTCCGGAGAGCAGGCGGAGATTGACGTGAAAGCCGCTTCGCGGCGCCGGCGGTGTCAGCATGGTGTCGCCGTCCATGACCGCGTCGTCCCAGACCACGCCAAATGTGTCGAGGGCATGAACCGCCCCCGTTTCGGACAGGAAGCCGGCGGCGGCGAGCATGGTCGCCGCCTCGGACGCGTCCGTGAACCGGAGATAGTGATCAGCCACCGGAAACCTCCATCAGGCGGGTGTCGGACAGCAGCCCGAAGACTGCGAGGGTGTGCACGGTCAGCGGACATCCCCCGGCCCCGGCAAGATTGCCTCCGAGCCGAAGGGTGTCGCTGTCGCCACTGATCGTGTGCGTGGTGTTCGAGACCACCGCGGAACCGTTGACGGAAAGGGCGGTGCCGCCTGAGCGGACACGCGCCGCGATCACGATCCGCGCGCCGTGGGCCAGGCCGGTCGCGACCACAAGGTCGAGGGCCGACGGGCCGGTCAGGTGCACGTTGCCATCCTGCAGTTCCAGGGTCGCTTCGGCCGTTCCCGACAGTCCGGTTTCAGCCAGCACACCCTGCGTTCCGCCGATATCGCACTCCAGGACCAGGCTGTAGCCGTCGGGCCGGAAGCCCGGCAGTGAAGCCAGGTCGACCGACGCCAGATCGGCCGCCCGCGTCACCTGTGTTCCGGTGGTCCGGATGAAGGATGACGGGCCGCTGGTCGCGTCGGGAACTTCCTCGAACTGGAACCCCCAGGCCTCGATCGTGCCGGCCCCGTCGCCGAGATGGGTCAGCGAGCCGGAGCCGTCGTAACTGTCGGGCAGCATGCCGACGGCGCATTCGGTATAGGCGTCGTTGGCGGTGCCGGACGGCGAGATACCTGTGACCCAGAGGCGGTACCAGCCGTCCGGACAGGCCTCGATCCCCCAGGCGGTTGCATCATCGGTCGCGGCGTTCGTGGGACGGCTGGCCACCCCCGTTGCGAGATCGGCCCAGGCGACGACGGATCTTGCGCCGGCGCCGCTTCCGTACGGGCTGTTGAGATAGACCTTCGTGCGGGTGCCGGCGCGGAAGTAGCACGACATGCAGTAGCAGGTATCGGCGACAATGGCCGGATGGGCATCCACCCGGCGGATCATGTGCACGTCGGTTGTCGCGGTGTCGGTGATCAGGACGGATGTGGTGGCGCCGTCAGGCGCGGTGCCGTGGTTCGTTGTCCACGTGCTGCCCCGGGGCGACCAGCCGGTCGGGACGTTGGCGTGCTTCATCAGGTTCGTTCGCGTCGGCTCGACCAGCAGCCCCAGGGGTTCACCGCTGGCGGGAGCGTAGGCTTCGCGCGGCGTGTCGGCGGCGATGCTCTCGAGCAGGCCGTCGGGCCGGACCCGCTCGCCTGCGGTGGCGCGCGACAGGGCCAGGCCGGTCATGATGCCTGCCTCGAACGGCAGCATCGCACCTGTTTGCGGCAACGCACCGAACCGTGCACGAAACGCCGCCCGCGCGGCTTCGGATGCGGCGGCCCCGGCCGCCAGCGTGGCGCTGTCTGCCGCCGCGGAAGCGCTGTCCGACGCGGAGGTGGCCAACGTCGCTGCGGCCGTGGCCGAAGCTGCGGCGGCCGTGGCCGAAGCTGTGGCGGCCGACGCCGAAGTGGCCGCGGCGGTGGAGGCGGCTTCCGCGCCCGTGCGTGCCGTCTCTGCCGCTGTCCGGGCGGTTTCGGCTGCGGATTGCGCTGTTTCGGCGGCGGACTGCGCCGTCTCGGCGGCGGTCCGTGCGGTGGTGGCGGCCCCTGCCGATGCGGTCGCGCTGCTTGCCGCCGTGATGGCCGCCCCGATCGTGTTCGCGCCGCCAAGGTCTTCGGCCACGGCCGAGATGTCGGTGGCATTGCCGGCAACGGCGGAAACCGCCGTCCCGATCCCCGCGACCGCCTCCACTTCGGAACGGATGGCGGCGACGGCCGTGACATCGGACGCGATCACGATGGCTGTGGACGACAGGTCGCGAATTTCCACCGCAACACCGGATGGTGGTGCAGCCGTGAATGTCAGGGTCGATCCCGAGACGGAAAAGGCGTCGGTGTGCTGCGCGATGCCGTCGAGGGTGATCAGCAGCGCCCGCTTGTGCACCGGCGCCTGCGGCAAGGCGAAGACCGTGGTGCTGCCGTCGCCGGTTGCGGTCGTCAGTGCCGGGATGTTCTGCACCAGCGCGGCGACAGTGCCGGCATCGGTGCCGGCCGCGGCGGCGGACACGGCCGCCGCGCTCGCCGATGCCGCGGCACTGCTGGCCGAGGCTTCAGCGGCGTCCTTCGCACCGGCCAGCCCGCTGACCAGGTTGGCCGCCGGCCCGGCGACCGGCATGCCGGTCTCGTCGAATGCCAGCAGGGCACCGGCCAGGTCATCGGGAACGGGCAGGGCGTCCATCGCCGGATCCCCGTCCCCCGGTGCCAGCCGCAGCGCTCCGTCCAGCAGCAGGCGATGCTCCTGCAGGATCAGGGTCAGCCGGTCGAGTTCGCTGTTGAGGCTGTCCGCACGCAGCATGCCGCCGGGCAGGAAATCCGTCGTGCGGGCAACGGCGGTGGCGCGGGCAATGGTGACGGTCGTGCCAATGGCGGGCGCGGTGGTGAATGTGATGCTGCCGCCCGATGTCTGGCCGGCACCCGCGACAACGTAGTCCGTGTCGCGGGTCTTCGGGTTGCCGTCGACCCAGACGGCAAGGTCTGCCTGCGACAGGAAGGGAAATCCGGCCGCGAAGACCGTCGTGCTGCCGTCGCCGGCGTGGGCGACCCAGGGCCGGATATCGCCGACCTTGATGTGTTCATCTGCCATGTCTGACCTCGTGGCTCGTTTTCATGGAGGTTGCAGGTTGCGCTCCGGAATGCGGTGAAAATACCGGTATGATGCTCAAGCGTTCCCGGAATCTGTTCGTGGCCTGTTGCGACGCACGGGGCTCGTCTAGGATCGAGCCAAGAAGGTTCCGAACGGGGAGGGAATGATGGCGGACAGCAAGCCGGCGCTGGCGATCGCGGCGCTGCCGGGGCGACGCACCCGGATGATCGAGTATGCCAAGGAAGTCGAGCAACGCGGCTTCGCCGGAGTATTCGTCACCAGCGTGTCGGCGTGCCTGCCGTTCTGCCAGGCCATCCTGCAGGAGACGAACCGCATCCTGGTGGGCAGCTCGATCCAGCCGATCTACTTCCAGGCACCGCGCCAGCTGGCCGATACGGCGGGCTTCCTGCACGAGATCGGGCGCGGCCGCTTCAGGCTTGGCGTCGGCATCAGCCACGCACCCTCGCTGACCCGCTACGGCGTCGGACCGACCGGCAAGCCGGTTTCCGACATGCGGGAATTCGTGGCCGCGATGCAGGCGGCGTCCCCGGACACCGGCCCGATGCCGCCGGTGGTGCTGGCAACGCTCCGCGACCGCATGCTGGATCTCGCCTGCGAAATCGCGAACGGCGCCGTCTGGGCGAATGGCCCGCGCGAGGCCGTGAAGGCGCAGCTTGCCGCGCGCGGGCGCACGTCGGACGAGGACTTCTTCACCGGCGTGATGGTGCCGACCGTGATCGACGATGACGTCAATGCGGCGCGCGCCGTCCATCGCAACACGCTCAGCCGTTACGTCCAGCTGCCGAACTACCGCAACTACTGGAAAGCGGCCGGCTACGAGCAGGAGATGACGGATATCGAGGCTGCCATCGCGGCCAGGGAGCTGGAGCGCCTGCCGTCGTGCATGAGTGACGCCTGGCTCGACTCCGTGACACTGTCCGGGCCGATGTCGCGGGTGCGCGAGGGCGTGGAGGCCTGGTACGACGCCGGCGTGAAGGTGCCGATCCTGGTGCCGTCGGCGATCAAGGGCGGCCAGACCGCAGGCATCGCCGCCATCTTCGACATGTTTGGCTGAACGGATGGCCCGCGGGGTGCGCGTCGCCTTCATCTCCGACACGCACCTCAGCCGCCACCGCGGCTTCTTCGTCGCCAATTTCGTCGCCGTGGTCCGGGCGGTGAATGCACTCGCACCGGACCTCGTGATCCACGGCGGCGACCTGTCGGTCGACGGGGTGGACACGCCCGACGACCTGGTCTTCGCGCGTGCTGCACACGCCCATCTGGATGCGCCGGTTCATTTTCTTGCCGGCAACCACGACGTTGGCGAGGAGCCGGGCTTCGCGCAGATGGACCAGCCGGTCGCACCGGCAACCCTCGCGCGGTTCCGCGACCTGGTCGGACCGGATCGCTGGACGCTGGAGGCCGGTGACTGGCTGCTGGCCGGTCTGAACTCCCAGCTGATGGGCACCGGCCTGGCCGACGAGGCAGAGCAACTCGACTGGCTGGAAGGCGTGCTTTCCGGGGCCGGCGACCGACCGGTCGGTGTCTTCCTGCACAAGCCGGTGTTCTTTGCACGCGGCATCGCCGGCGGACAGCCATCCGCCATCTTCGCCCCGTCCGGCCCCCGTGCCCGGCTGCTGGCACGTCTGCTGCGCGCCCGGGTGCGCTTCGTCGCCAGTGGCCACCTGCACAAGTATCTCGACATCCGCGTCGGACCCACCCGTTTTCTCTGGGCGCCCGCGACGGCCTATCGCTCCGGCCTGCGGGTGGGCAGCGGCGTGCCGCTCCTCGGCTTCATGGTGCTCGACCTGGACGACGCGGGATTCCTTGCCTCTGTCCGGGTGCCGCACGGCATCGAGCGGCCGCGTCTTTCCGATCTCAAGGCCGGCATGGCCTGGCTCAAGGACGCGCCGCCGCTGCCTGCCGGTGCCGCCGAGCGCCAGGTCGCATCGCTTTCCAAGTAAAATTACCGGGTACGCTTATCGGCAGGGCCAATAGTTTGCCGTTGACGGGCCGGCGACGCGCGCCGGCTGAAGCAACGGAGGCACCACCATGGCCGGATTCGGCGGCGGCGGCGACACGGCGGCACTTGCTGCCGCGACCCGTCGCGAACAGGAACAGGCGCGCCGGCTCGAGGACGAGAACAAGGCCCGCGTCCGCAACCTGCGTTCCCGCACATCGGGGCGGCGGGCGCTGCTGGCGTTCGTCGACGACGTCCCGGGCGACGGCCTGAAGACCACGCTCGGCTGACACCGGGCGAACCGAGATCCAGCGCGGCCGATCGACGGTCACGACCCGCGCCGAGCCCCTGACCGCACCCCGGCGTCCTTCCGGGACAGCCGGCGCCGGCCTCCGGCCCATCCACGCCCGGCGTGGACCCGGAGCATCCGATCCCACACACCAGGAGACGAGGAATGAGCGACACAGTCGTTGAATCCTTTCGTCGCGAGTACGCGACGAACGTCCATGTCGCCTACCAGCGCATGGGCACCAAGCTGCGCAACACGGTGCGCAACCAGGAGGACGTGAAGGGTTCCTCCTGCATCTTCAACAAGGTCGGCAAGGGCACCGCGACCACCAAGGCCCGTCACGGCATGGTCCCGACCATGAACGTCAGCCACGAGGCCGTGGAGTGCTTCCTGAAGGACTTCTACGCCGGTGACTGGGTCGACAAGCTGGACGAGATCAAGTCGGGTTCCGACGAGATGAAGGTCCAGTCCAACGCCGGCGCCTACGCGCTGGGGCGGAAGACCGACGAGCTGATCATCACCGAGCTCGACAAGTCGACCAACATCGTGCCGACCACGGCCGGTGGCCTGACCAAGGCCAAGATCCTGGAGGCCTTCGAGCTGCTGGGCGAGGCCGACGTTCCCGACGACGGCGAGCGCTATGCCATCGTCGGCTGGAAGCAGTGGTCCGACATGCTGGACATCGAGGAGTTCGCCAGCTCCGACTATGTCGGCTCCGACGAACTGCCCTGGCGCCACACCCAGGCCAAGCGCTGGCTCGGCACGCTGTGGTTCCCGCATTCGGGACTGACCGTGAACGGCTCCAGCCAGCGGCTCTGCCACTGGTACCACAAGACCGCCATCGGCCACGCCATCGGCGCGGAGGTCCGCACCGACATCTCGTGGCACGGCGACCGCGCGGCGCACTTCGTGAACTCGTGGATGAGCCAGGGCGCGGTCCTGGTCGACGGCGCCGGCATCGTCACCATCCCCTGCACCGAAAGCTGACGGAGGCATCTCATGACCCTCAAGGTCGAGGAACTGGAGCGCATGGCCGGCGGCGGTGCCGGCTTCGCCGTCTGGGGCTATTCCAGCACCGAGGACGCCAAGGCCGCCATCGTGGCCGCCGGCTACTTCAACGCGGCGGCGGACATGCTGCGCGTCCATGACTGGGTGCTGGTCCGCGCCACCGACGGCTATGGCATCGCCATCGTCAACGCGAACTCCGGCGGGACGGTCGACATCACCGACCTGACCGCCATCGGCGCCAGCGACGGCAGCTGACCCGGACGGGGCGGTGCCCGGCCGGGTGCCGCCCCGCCACCTTTCACCGGAGACATTCCATGGCACTCACCATGCTGCAGCTTTGTGCCCGGGCGCTGGTCAAGGTCGGCGCCGCACCCGTCGCCAGTCTCGACGACGGCTCGGCCGAGGCCGAGATCGCCGGGCTGCTCTATGACACCACGCGCGACGCGTTGCTGTCGGCGCATCCCTGGTCCTTCGCCACCGCCCAACAGCGCCTGTCCCGGCTGGCGACGGTGCCGCTGGCCGACTTCGACCACGCCTTCGCCCTGCCTGCCGATTTCCTGCGTGTGCTCTCGGTCGGCGAGGCCGGTTCGGGACGCGGGCGGGGTGTCGCCTACCGGATCCAGGAGCGCCGCCTGCACGGCAACGCGGAATCGATCACGCTCACCTACGTCTTCCGGGCCGACACCAGTGCCTGCCCGCCGTTCTTCGACGATGTGCTGGTGGCGCGGCTGGCGGCCGAGTTCTGCCTGCCGCTGACCGAGAACACCGCCCGCACCGAGGCGATGCAGCGGGCGGCCGAGGTCGCCTTCGCCCGGGCGCGGATGATCGACGGCCAGCAGCAGACGCCACAGGCGCTGGAGGACTTCACCCTGATCGCGGCGAGGAACTGAACCATGGCCCGTCGTACCCCGGTGCAGCTGTTCAGCTTCGCCAACGGGATGCTGGATCCCACACTCGACGCCCGTACCGACGTGAAGGCCTACTATGCCGGCGCCCGGGACCTCACCAACATGCTGGGACTGGCCCAGGGCGGCGTCCGTACCCGCGACGGCTTCCGCCATGTCGCCCGGCTCTCGACGCCGGCGGAGACACCGCAGGTCCGCATCACCCGCTTCGCCTTTTCCATCGACCGCATGTACCTGGTCGTCTTCTCGCACATGAAGATCGAGGTGATCGCGGACGACGCGGTGGTGGCGACCCTGGAACCGGACCCGGAAGTCCCGGGCGACGAAGACCGGTTCTGGACCGGCCCGGAACTCGACGGCCTGGCCTGGACCCAGAGCCTCGACACCATGATCCTGGTCCATCCGGACCATGCGCCGCGGCGACTCGTCCGCCAGCATGACCTGGAAGAGGACGAGGCCTGGCTGCTGCAGGACCTGCCGCTGACCAACCGGCCGACGGCCGATTTCGACGGTCCGACTGCAGGCACCCTGACGATCGCGCTCAGTGGCACCACCGCGACCCTTACCACCACCGACAGCACCGACTTCGATCCGGTGAGCCTGGACGCGGGCGATCCGGACTTCTGGGTCCGCGCCCATGACGGCCTGGTCCGCATCACCGCCCGCACCTCGGCGACGGTGCTGGTCGGCGAGGTGGTGCAGGACCTGGAGGCCACGACGGCGGTCGAACCGGCCGACTGGACGCTGGAGGAGGATGCGTGGTCGGACGCGCGCGGCTGGCCGTCTGCCGTGCACCTGTTCGAGGGCCGCCTCTACCTTGCCGGCACCTCCGCCCTGCCGCAGACCGTCTGGGGCTCGCGCGCCGGTCGCTTCTTCGACTTCAGGACCACTGCCGATTCCTTCGAGGACGAGGCAGTCGAGATGACGCTCGACAACGACCAGGTCGCGGCGGTGGAGCAGCTCTTCGCGGCCAACGAACTGATGGCCTTCACCTCCGGCGGCGTCTACGTCTGCGCCGAGACCCCGGTGACACCGGCCAGGTTCTTCCTGCGGCGCCACTGCCAGCTGCCGGCGGCACGGATCCGACCGGTGGAACTGGACGGCGCGGTGGTGTTCATCCGTCGCACCGATGACGGCGCGCGCGCCACCTGCAACGAGCTGGTTTTCGACGAAGGGCGGGAGATTTTCACCCCCCAGGATCTCGGTCTGCTGGCCGGATCGCTGATCGACGGGCCGGTGCAGATTGCCGGACGACTGGGCAGCGAGGCCGATGGCGCCAATCACCTGTTCGTGGTCAACGCCGATGGCTCGATGGCCGTGCTGAACACCCGCCGGGCGCAGAACATCGCCGGCTGGAGCAGGTTCCGGGCCGGCGGCGGCGGCATGATCCGGGGAATCGCCACGCTGGGGTCGCGCGTACATGCGCTGGTCGAGCGAACGGACGGCGAAGCCGTGGTCCGGACCATCGAGCGCATGGACCGGACCTGCTGCCTGGACGGTGCGGTGTGGGCCCAACCCGTCGGTACGGTACCGACGGCGGCATGGGACGGTCTCGACCAGCTGGAAGGCCTGACGGTCCGCCTCGTCGGCGATGGTGCCGATCTCGGCGAGGTCACGGTCAGTGGCGGCGCCGTCACCCTTGATGCACCGGTCTCGACACTATTGGCCGGCCACGGGTTCGAGTGGTCGGTGGAGACCATGCCGATCGAGGCCGAACTGTCGGATGGCACCCTGGTCGGCAACCGCCACCGGCTGCTGCGCGCCACCGTGCGGCTGGCCGACGCGACACGGTTCTCTGTCAACGGCCGCGCCGTGGACATGCGCGACATGTCGGTCCCGAACCTCGATACCGCTCCGGTGGGGGGCTCCGGCCTCTGCCAAGTGCGGCTTCTCGGCTGGAGCGGCGGGCGACGTCGCGACGGCGCAACGGTCCGCGTCACGGGGCAGTCCTGGACGCCGGCCAGCATCCTTTCGATCACAGCGGAGGTGGCACAGTAATGGCCATGGCAGTCCCGGCGATCATGATCGGCCTCTCGGCCGCGCAGACCGCACAAAGCGTTTCGGCAGCCTCGAAGCAGCGCAAGCTGTCCCGGGCGAAGACCGGTCTCGACCTTGCGCAGGTCGAGCGCGAGAACCAGGAACAGCTGGCCCAGGGCCTGGCGAGACAGGCGGTGGTCGGCGGGGCCGCGGGCGTCGCACCCTCCAGCGGCTCCCTGATGCGCCAGGCGCTGTCGGCGCGGCGCGCGGCAGAACGTGGCATCCTGTCAGCGCGTGGCCGCGCGGAACTGGAGGACGCCGGCAGCCGTCTCGACTACAACAACAGGGTCGTCGGCTCGCTGATCAATTTCGGTGAGTCCGCAGTCCGGCAGATCGGTACAATGGCGAAGTAGCGGTTCGTGCCATGCCGCAACCGGCCGGAACCGGGGGGATACGGTCTTGAAATACGCACGCGTTGGCTTCGACATCGGGCTGTTCTCGAACACCCGCGACGAACAGCTCGATTTCTGGCAGCAGGTGGTGGGCCTGCCCTATGACCACATGGGCAAGCTGGGCGGCGGCATGCAGCAGCATCGCCACCACCTGCATGGCGCGATCCTGAAGATGAACCACGCCCGCCAGCCGTTGCCCACGGCTCCGGCCAGCGGCTATCGTGAGCTGATCGTGGCGCAGCCCGGCCGCACTACCCTGGCAAGCCTGTCCGACCCGGACGGCAACCGCGTCGTCCTGGTGCCGCCGGACCATGACGGCGTCGCGACCGTGGCGCTGGTGCAGGAGACCGCCGACATGGCGGCGATGACACGCTTCTATCGCGATGGCCTGGGGCTGGAGGAAGTCGCGCCCGGGCGGTTCCGCACTGGCCAGGCACTGATCGTGCTGCGCCAGGGTACGGCCCCGGAGCGCTGCGACGACTGGCGCGCTCCGGGCTATCGCTACATCACCTTCCAGGTCGACGACGCGCGGACCGGGTTTGCCGAGGCGCTGGCCAACGGGGCGGAGACCGGTGCCCCGCTCCGCGACATGGGTGACCTGGTCCGCTTCGGCTTCATCCGCGACCCGGACGGCAACTGGATCGAGATCAGCGAGCGGACGACCTTCACCGGCCATCCGCTCGCTGCCTGATCCCCGGCAAATCCGCTCAGCGGTCGCCGTAGCTGGCCGACAGGCCGGCGCGGGCGTCGGACTGGATGCCGTATTGCGGGATGGGATAGCGCAGACCGTTCTTCGAGAGCTGCGCCAGTCCCTCGATCACCTTCGGCAGGAACTTCGGCGGAATCGCCATCAGCAACTCGTCCTCCAGCACGCCGCCATAGCGCCGTTCGGCGAAGCACGGGATCGACAGGCTCGGCTCCCCGGTCTTCAGCGCGCGGCCCCAGCTGTCGGCGCAGGCGCTCTCGCCGACGCAGCCCCATTCCAGCTTGCGATAACCGGCCCACTGCAGGCCGTTGATGAACAGGATCATCTGCGCCGGCGTGGCGTAGATCAGGCAGATGTCCGGCGGGTTCAGCCGCCCCGACGTCAGCGGCGAGACCGCCATGGCCTCGAAGCTGCCATGGGGAACCACCTCCATCGCGGCCTGGTGCGCACGGGTGTCGGTCTCGGTCTCGTACCAGACGCCGACCATCGACTTGCCCGACTGCCACTCGTCGTCCTGCGGGCGCAGGCCGATCACGGCACCGCACTGCGCGCCCACCAGGTCGGCCATGGTGATGCCGACGGTCCAGCCCAGCCGCGCGGCCTGGGCCACCACCTGGTCGGTGGTGTGGATCGCCTTCGGCCGGCGGATGCGCGGGATCGCCTCCATCTCGGCTTTCGTCGCGAACATCTTCATGCCGATCGGCGTGGTCCTGAGGCGCAGGTACTGGTTCAGTCCGCCAAGGATTTCCTGCCAGTCGTAGCTCTCGGGCTCGGTCACGTTCCAGGCCGTGTCCGCCATCGTTCCATCCTCCCCTGTCCGTTCCGGAACTACAGCAAGACTATGCGGAACCGGGCGCGGGGGGAATGGCGGCAGGCATGTCAGGTGCGCAACAGCAGGTCGCGGGCCTCGTTCAGCCGTGCCGCGTACCAGGCGCTGCCACCATGGTCGGGGTGGGCGTCCTTCATCAGCCGCCGATATGCCGCGCGGATGTCGTCGGCGCTGGCGTCGGGGCCGATACCGAGGATCTCCCGGGCTTCCGCGACCGTCAGCGCCCCGCCGCCGCCCTTGGCCCGGCTGTCCCGGTGATCCCCCGGGCGCCAGTCCGCGCCGTGCACTCGGTCGAGATAGCCTTCCAGCAGGCGCGCGGCCTCCGGGTCATCGCGTGTCCAGTCCTGCCACAGGCCCACCAGCGTTGCCTGGTCGAGGTCGGAGAGCATGCGCCCCTTCATGGCGCCGCGCAGGATACGGCCGTCCACGGTTCCGCTGTCGTGGTCGAGCCGCATCTCCAGGCTGTCGGTGCTGACCCCGCTGGACGTGCCGCCCGAGGGCTGGCGGCGCACCCGCGGGCCGCCCAGGCCGAAGCCGCGAAAGCCCAGGCCGCGTGCGAACAGGCTGAGGCCGAACAGACCCGCCGGTATGCCGATCATGCCGAAGCCGCGCAGGGTCAGCCCCAGGCCGGCGGCACCGAGCAGCAGGCCGCCCACGAGCCGGAGCGTCCGGGCAATCCGCTTCGGGTCCGTGTTGACCAGCGCGCCAGCGCCGACGACCAGGGCCAGCAACAGGCAGGCGCCCAGGATCAGCCACTGCATCGTCGGGAATCCGGTCGGTGCGGGTTTGCGTCTCTCATCCCTGCAACATATAGGCTCGGTTGCGGACAATCGGCAGGGTCGGGAATGCGGGAATGAGCCTGGCGGAACAGAAACGGCGGCTGCGTCCGGAGATACTGGCGCGGCGGGGCCTGCGTGGCGGGGCACGGCGCGCGCAGGCGGCCCTGGTGCGGGCCGCGTGGTTGCTGGAGCGCAAGGCCCCGACGGGCGCCGTGGCGCTGTTTGCCGGTTTCGGCGACGAACTCGATCCCATGCCGCTGGCCCGGCGGCTGGCACGACAGGGACGACAGGTCCTGCTGCCGGTCGTGGTCCGCCGCGGTGAACCGCTGCGGTTCCGCGCGTGGCGACCGGGAACCCGGATGCGCCGCGCTGCCTTCGGTATCCGCGAACCGGCGCATAGGGCGCCGGCACCCGTTCCGGCCATCGTGCTGGTACCGCTGGTCGGCATCGACAATAACGGGACGCGGCTCGGCCATGGCGGTGGCTATTATGACCGGACCATCGCCGGCTGGCGGGCGCACGGCCGGCGCCCGTTGCTGGTCGGGCTGGCCTTCGAGGCGCAACGGGTTGCCCGATTGCCCCGCGGCAGGCATGACAGGCGCCTGGACATGCTGGTGTCGGAAGCGGCGACAAGGAGATTTCGGTGAAGGTCCTCTACCTCGGAGACATTGTCGGCCGCACCGGCCGCGACGGCGTCGTCCGGCACCTGCCGGACCTGCGCCAGAAGCTGAAGCCGGACGCGGTGGTGGTGAACGGCGAGAACGCGGCCGGCGGCTTCGGCATCACGCCGCAGATCTGCGAGGATCTCTACGCGGCCGGCACCGATGTCATCGTCACCGGCAACCATGTCTTCGACAACCGCGAGATCATCCCGCACTTCCAGCGCGAGGTGCGGCTGATCCGGCCGGCCAACTATCCCTCGGGTGCGCCCGGTCGGGGCGTCGGCGTCTACGATGTCGCCGGCGGGCGGAAGCTGGTGGTGGTGCAGGTGATGGGCCGCATCTTCATGGACGCCATGGACTGCCCGTTCGTGGCGCTGGACAAGGTGCTGCAGACCTACAGGCTGGGTGGCGTCGCCCATTTCATCATGGTCGACGTGCACGCCGAGGCCACCAGCGAGAAGGCGGCACTCGGCCATTTCGCCGACGGCCGCGCCAGCATGGTGGTCGGCACCCATACCCATGTCCCGACCGCGGATCACCAGATCTTTCCGGGCGGTACGGCCTTCATGTCCGACATCGGCATGTGCGGCGACTACGATTCCGTGATCGGCATGAACAAGCAGGAGCCGGTGCGCCGCTTCATGCAGAAGACGCCGGGCGGGCGCTTCGAGCCGGCGACGGGGGAGCCCACGGTCTGCGGCGTGCTGGTCGAGAGCGATGACCGCACCGGGCTGGCGAAGGCCATCCATCCGGTCCGCGTCGGTGGCCGGCTGAGCCAGGTGCTGCCCCCGGCGGCCTGAATCGTTTCGCCCGCGTCAATCGAAGATTAACCCTTCCGGCGCCACCATGACGTCAGTCTGAGTTTCCCTGGGAACGGGCCCGGCTGGCGCCTGATGCGGCACGAAAACATTCATTACGAGGTTCTGGGCCAGCGTGGCACTTCCTGGACCATCGTCGCGGTGGTCGACGAGCAGGAAGAGGCCATGAACGCGGCCAGGACCGCCAAGATGAGTTACCGCGCCGTCAAGGTGATGCGGGAACGCTTCGATCCGTCGACCAACACCTACCGTTCCGGCCAGATCTTCTACTCCGGCCCCGCACCGAAGGTCTCGAAGTACGACCCGGAGGAAATGCCGGGCATCTGCTGGAAGTTCGAGGATTTCTACTCCTACGAGGGGCGCCGCTCGATCAACCGGCTGCTTCGTGCGGAGCTGGTGCAGTGGGGGCTGACCGCCACCGAGCTGATCCACTCGCTGGAACATGTCGAGCGTCTGCAGGACCACGGAACGGCGCTGCAGCGCGCCGTGCAGCAGACAGCCATCGCCCAGATCCGCGAGACCGGCCAGGGCGTGCAGGAGCGGATCAAGCAGATCTACGAACTGATCGACATCGGGACCGCGCACCTGCGCCGCGACAAGGATTCCGTGGCGCGCCTGCGGACGATCAGCGACAGCATCGATCCGCTGGTCGAGGACTTCGCGGGACGCGAGAGCCGGGCCTACCTGCTCAACACGGCCCTGACCCGGTATCTCGGCGATGTCCGCTCCTATGGCGAGAAGCTCAGCCGGATCACCGCGCTGGTGCGCGACGACCACCCGGCCTGGGTGCACGAGGTGGTGGATTCGTTCGTCGGCGAGATCCTGACGCTCGGCAATATCGTGCACCGGCTGGTGGGCGAGCGGCTGTCGCTGAAGGACGAACTGGCGACCATCGCCGACCTGACGCTCGGCCGGCTGGACGCCGGTGACCACACGGTCGAACCGGCGGCCCACGTCATCAGCCGGCTGATCAGGGCCGGCAAGATGCCCTGCGCCCGGCAGTCGCTGGAACACCACCTGATCGAGCAGTTGCGCGGCAAGCATCCGCTGGTCGAGGGAGACGTGGCCGCGGAAAGCTCGGCGGCCAAGGAACTGATGGACCGGCTGCGCAATGACGACGGCAGCTGGATCGGCGACATGGCCATGATGGAGGCTGCGGGCAGCCGCTGCTCGCGCTGGCTCAATCCCGAGACCATCGCGGAGTTCCTGGCGCCGGCCCAGACGCCGGAGGACCGCGCGGCGCGGCTGATGGAACTGGAACCGAACGTGGTCGGTGCGGCGAACAAGCGCCGGCTGGCCGAATACCTGCTGCCGATTATCGTCTCGCCGCAGGCCGAGGTGCACTTCACCGGCACCGACGGCGGCGTCTCGACGCGGATGAAGGCGATCGCCGGCCTGCAGAACCAGATCCTGGCCAGCGGCCTGCAGGAAATGCACATGCGCCGCACCGCGGAACGGCTGGACGCCTATTGCTGCAAGCTGATGCAGAAGGCGCGGATGGTCGAGCGGCTGACCACGGGCGAAGGCAGCGTCTCCGACAAGTGCATCGGCCTGCTGAAGATGATCATGGACGGCTACTTCACCGTCGGGAACGCGGATGCCCAGGCGCGGCAGGCGATCCGGGCCCTGATGGCGGCGCCGACCTTCGCCGAAAGCCTGTTCGCCGGCGTGCGCGGGCGCGACGAGAAGATCGCGCGGCTGGAGGGCCTGCAGCGGATGCTGTTCGCCGCCCGCATCGAGGCCGAACCCGAGGCCGGACAGGACGTCGCCTGATCACTGGCTTCAGTCGCGCCTGCGGCCGTTGTCCCTGATCCAGCTCGCGAGTTCGTCAAGCGGCAGTTCCCCGGCCGCCAGGGTCAGGATCGTCAGCGTCGCCTCGGCCTGTCCGGCAACCAGCCGGTATCCGTTCAGTCCCAGAAACAGGCCGATCGAGAGCAGCGCCGCGCGCTTGTTGCCGTCAACGAACGGATGATTGCGCGCGAGGCCGTAGGCGTATTCCGCGGCCAGATCGGCGAGGTCGCAGTCATCGCCATATGCGTGACGGTTGCGCGGCCGCGCCAGCGCGGAATCGAGCAGGCCTTCGTCCCGGAGTCCGGATGCGCCGCCATGTTCGGCGAGGCTCTCGTCATGCAGCAGCAGCAGGACCTCGCGCCGGATCCAGCGCGGCTCGGTCACTTGGCCAGCGCCCGGAAGCTGTCGCGATAGTCCTTCATGAAGCTGCGGCCGATCTCGAGCTCGTCCTCGATGCTGGCGTCATATGGCGTCAGGGCATAGCCGTCCGGCGTCTCGGTGACGAACAGCCGGTCGCCCTGGCCGAGCTTCATCCGCGCCAGCATCTCTTTCGGGATGATGACGCCGAGCGAGGAACCGATCCGGGTGATCTTCAGGCTGGTCATGGCGCGCTCCGTGTTCTAACGAACATTCTAACGTGATGCGCGCCACCGGACAACTCAGCCCGCGGCCACCGGCACCTCCGGCGGCCGGACCATGCGCCCGAGCGGGCGACCACCGAAGATGTGGACATGGAAGTGGAACACCACCTGTCCGGCGCTGGCGCCGTTGTTGGTGGTCAGCCGGAAACCCTGGCCGGCGACGCCGCAGATTTCCGCCGTTTCCTTCACCGCCTGCCAGAAGCCGGCCTGCTCCTCGGGCGTGGCGCGCGCCGCGAAATCCTCGAAGTCGACATAGTTGCCCTTCGGGATCACCAGCACGTGCACCGGCGTCTGCGGGTTGATGTCGTCGAAGGCAAGAGCGTGCTCGGTCTCGTGACGACGACTGCACGGCAGTTCGCCCCGCAGGATCCGGGCGAAGACATTGTTCTGATCGTAGGTCATGGCATCCTCTCTTTCGAGCGGTGGGCTCCGTTACGTCAGTCCTTCCGCCGGGCGGCCTTCTCGGCCAGGCCCGACGAACCCTCGCGCGCGGCGAGGGCCTGCATCACCTCATGTGGTGCGATTCCCGCGTCAGACCAAAGCATCACGAGGTGAAACAGCAGGTCGGCGCTCTCGGCGATGACCGCATCGCGACCTTCGGCGACCGCGGCGATGGCCGTCTCGACCGCCTCCTCGCCGACTTTCTGGGCGATCTTCTTCGTGCCGCGATGGTGCAGCTTCGCCATGTAGGAGGTGGACGGGTCCGCCGTCTTGCGGCTTTCCGCCAGCGCGTGCAGGCGCTCCAGGATGTCGGCCGTGTCAGCCATCGCGTCCTCCCTCAGTCCAGTCGCACCGGCACGCCGGCCGCTGCCATGTACGCCTTCGCCTCGGGGATCGAATGCGTGCCGTAGTGGAAGATGGAGGCCGCCAGCACGGCGGAGGCATGGCCGTCGCGCACGCCCTCGACCAGGTGGTCCAGCGTGCCGACGCCCCCGGAGGCGACGACCGGAATGCGCACGGCATCGGCGATCCGCCGCGTCAAGGCGATGTCGTAGCCGGTCTTGGCCCCGTCGCGGTCCATCGAGGTGAGCAGGATCTCGCCCGCCCCGCGCTCCTGCATGTGCCGCGCCCACGCGATGGCGTCCAGCCCGGTGGGCGTGCGCCCGCCATGGGTGAAGATCTCCCACTTCTCCGGTCCGGTCGACTTGGCATCGATGGCGACGGTGATGCACTGGGCGCCGAACTTCTCGGCGGCCTCGGAGATGAACTCCGGCCGGTCCACGGCGGCGGTGTTGATGGAGACCTTGTCGGCCCCTGCCAGCAGCAGTTGCCGCACGTCCTGTACCGTGCGCACGCCGCCGCCGACGGTCAGCGGCATGAAGCAGCGCTCGGCGGTGCGGGCAACGATGTCGAACAGGATGCCTCGCCGTTCGTGGCTGGCGGTGATGTCCAGGAAGGTCAGCTCGTCGGCGCCGGCGGCGTCGTAGACGCTGGCCTGTTCCACCGGATCGCCGGCATCGCGCAGGTCGACGAAGTTGATGCCCTTCACGACCCGGCCGTCCTTGACGTCCAGGCAGGGGATCAGGCGCGCCTTAAGCACGGGCGACCTCCAGGGCCAGGGCCGGGTCGATGCGCCCGTCATAGAGCGCGCGGCCGATGATGGCGCCCTCGATGCCGCTGCCGGCCAGCGCCTTCAGGCGGCGGATGTCCTCGATGCCGGCGACGCCGCCCGAGGCGATGACGGGAATGGTGATGGCCTCCGCCAGCGCCGCCGTGGCCTCCGCATTCACGCCCTGCAGCGCGCCGTCGCGGTCGATGTCGGTGTAGACGATGGCGGCGACGCCGGCATCCTCGAAGGCGCGGGCGAGATCCAGCGCGGTCATCTCCGACTGCTCGGCCCAGCCCTCCACCGCCACGCGGCCGTCGCGGGCGTCGATGCCGACGACGATGCGGCCCGGATGGGCACGGCAGGCATCGCGCACCGTCTGCGGCTCGCGCAGCGCCATGGTGCCCAGGATCACCCGTGCGACGCCCTTCTCCAGCCAGCCGTCGATGGCCGCGCGGTCGCGGATGCCGCCGCCAAGCTGCACCGGGCGGTCGGTCGCCGCCAGCACCGCCTCGACGGCCGGGGCGTTGGTCGAGCGGCCGTCAAAGGCCCCGTTCAGATCGACCAGGTGCAGCTTCTCGAAGCCCATGGCGCGGAAGCGGCGGGCCTGGTCGGCCGGGTCGGGATTGAACGCCGTCGCGTCCTCCATGCGTCCGCGCAGCAGGCGCACGCAGATGCCGTCCTTCAGGTCGATGGCCGGGTAGAGGTTCATCGCTCGCTCCCCGCGGGCACGAGGGCGCGGGAATAGTAGTAGCCCGGCACCTGCTTCTGGTCGACGACGGCATAGTTGCGCTGGGTGCCCCAGCGGACATAGCCGGCCTGTTCGTAGATCTGGATCGCCGCCTTCTGGGTCGCCCGGACGTCGAGGTCGATCTGCAGGAAGCCCTGCTCGCGGGCGACGTCCTCGGCCATGCGCAGCAGGCCGCGCGCCAGGCCCAGCCCGCGCGCGCCCGGCGCGATGAAGAAGGTCGACAGCCGCGCGATATGCGCCTGCGCCTCGTTGTGGCGGGAGGGCCGCAGCAACTGTGTCGAGCCGACGATGCGCCCGTTCAGCCAGGCGACGAACAGCTCGCGCTCCGGCATCAGCACCACGCCCTTCCAGTAGGCCTCCAGCACCGAGCGGCGCGGCACGGCCAGCCAGCCGAAGCCGTTGCCGTCACGGATCGCCGCCTCGGTGGCGTCGCAGAGGTCCTGCAGGTCGACCTCCTCGATCGACTTGAGCCGCTCGATGGCCGTTGTCGGCTTCTCCGCCGCGTCCGTCATGGCGCCCACCTGAGGAAATTGCCGATCAGCTTCAGGCCGACATGCTGGCTCTTCTCCGGGTGGAACTGCGTGCCGATCATGGTGTCGCGGCCGACGGCTGCGATCACCGGCCCGCCATGGTCGACTTCGGCCAGCCGCATCTCCGGCGCCACGTCGCGGAAGGCGAAGGAATGCACGAAATAGGCGTGCGGGTGTGGCCCCAGATCGTCGAACACCGGATGCGGCGTGACGGTCCTGAGCTCGTTCCAGCCCATGTGCGGCACCTTCAGCGCCGGGTCGGCGGGGCGGATATGGTCCACCTCGCCGGCGATCCAGCCGAAGCCGTCATGGCGCCCGTGCTCCAGCCCGCGGGTTGCCATCAGCTGCATGCCGACACAGATGCCGAAGAAGGGGCGGGCGCGGGTGATGGCGCATTCGATGACGGCATCCCAGAGCCCGTCGACGCGACGCAGGCCGTCGCGGCAGTCGCCATAGGCGCCGACGCCCGGCAGCACCAGCCGGTCGGCCTTCGCCGCGATCCCGGGTTCGCCGCTGACCACGATGCGGATCGGCCGCCCGTCGGCCCGGGCCTGGCGCTCGAAGGCCTTGGCGGCCGAGTGCAGGTTGCCCGAGCCGTAGTCGACAATGACCACGTCCATGGATTACAGGCTCCCGCCCAGCACACCCTTGGTGGACGGCACGGCGTCGGCACGGCGCGGATCGATGGTCAGCGCGTCGCGCAGCGCCCGGGCCAGGCCCTTGTAGCAGCTCTCGACGATGTGGTGGTTGTTCTCGCCGTACAGGTTCTCGACGTGCAGCGTGATGCCGGCCGCCTGGGCGAAGGCCTGGAACCACTCCTTGAACAGCTCGGTGTCGAAGTCGCCCAGCTTCGGCCGGGTGAAATCGACTTTCCAGACCAGGTAGGGGCGGTTCGAGACATCCAGGGCCACGCGCGTCAGCGTCTCGTCCATCGGGATCAGCGCCGAACCGTAGCGGGTGATGCCGGCGCGGTTGCCGATGGCCTCGCTCAGCGCGGTGCCGATGGCGATGCCGCTGTCCTCGGTGGTGTGATGGAAGTCGATATGGGTATCGCCCTTGGCGCGAACGGTCAGGTCGATCAGGCTGTGGCGCGAGAGCTGCTCCAGCATGTGATCGAGAAAGCCGATGCCGGTCGCGACATCATAGGTCCCGGTGCCGTCGACGTTCAGCTCGACGACGATCTCGGTTTCCTTGGTCCGGCGCTCGTAACGGGCGGTACGCATCCGCGGTTCTCCCTTGTGGCGGATGCGGGGGTCTATACCAGTCCGTTCCGCGCCGTCAAAGCCGCGCGATGCACCGGGTGGCGGTGCGTCCCGCTATTCCTGCAGGCGGTGATAGACAATGGAGACGCCCGCCACCATGTCGACGCGCTGCCCGTCGCGCGCCATGGGCAGGTAGATGCGCTGCATGTAGGGATAGTCGTCGTTCCTGACCATGCTGGGATAGCCGGCGCGGTAGAGCGGCGTGCGACCCGCCACGATGGTCCGGACATGGGCCCGGGTGCCTGCCACGCTGTCGCGGATCGACGGGTCGTCGAAGTCCTTTCCGACGGGCGAGAAGCCGGCGACCTCCCGGGATTCGCTGGCGAAGACCGTGTAGCGGCAGGCCAGCGTGTCCGGGTCCACCTCGATCATCGAGACATAGCGGAGCAGGCGCGGGATCGCGGCCGGGTCGAAGTGCTGGCGACCGGGCAGCAGCCCGGGCCCGGGCCGGATGGAGTCCCAGTAGGCGTACATGGAGGTGATCGGCCAGCTCGCACCGAGGTCCTCCAGCATGCCGGGCCGGTCGATCGGGGTGTTCTCGATGATCCGGCGCTCGGGCATCGCTCTTTGGTCGCGGGTCAGGTCGCGGGGGAAGCTGGACGTCAATTGTGACCGCCGTGTTGCATCAGCCCCGGCGCACGCGCATGGCTGTCAGAAGCCCACGCTGCCACCGGGCTGGCGCGGCGCCATCACGCCCTCGTCGGCATTGCGGCTGCGGCACCGGTGGTATTCCGGCGTGCCGGGCGTGGCCGTGCTCCAGCCGCAGCCGACGCCGCCGATCCGGGTCGAGCCGGTGTCGACGATCTCGCAACCGCTCGCCAGCATGGCTGCGGCGGCCAGCAGCAGGCCGGCGACAAGATGACGGAACGGAACCAAGTGTGTGCGCATTGGCCCAGATGTAGTGCATTTCGGTCGCGCTGGGAATCGGTCCCGTCGTCTTGCGAGCCATCGGGGCATCTGTCAGGTTGCCGCGACCGTGCATGGAGTGCACCGCAGATCATGACCTTGCCGTTCCAGCATTTCACCGAAGCCTGCATGCGCCAGGTGATCGGTGATGGCGGACTCGATCCCGAACCCTTCGCCGATTCCATGGAGCAGGCCCGGGAGGCCGTCGCCACCATCCGCGGCGACCTTGCCGAGGGCCGCATGCCCTGCTTCGGCATCACCGGCCGACGCGACGATCTCGACGGGCTGGTGCCGCTGGCCGAGCGCCTGCGCGAGCGCTTCGGCCGCGTGGTGGTCCTCGGTACCGGCGGCTCCAGCCTGGGCGCCCAGGCGCTGATGGCGATTGCACCGCTGGCCGAGCGCCGCCGCTTCGCCTGGTGCGACAACCTGGACGGCAATGCCTTTGCCGAACTGCTGGACGACAGCGACCCCGACGACACCGCCTTCCTGGTGATCTCCAAGTCCGGCGGCACCACCGAGACGCTGGCGCAGCTGTTCGTCGCGCTGGAGTGGCTGCGTGCCGCGGGCGGCGGCGGCCGGGTGGCGACCCAGGTCATCGCGGTCGCCGAGCCGGGCGAGAACCTGCTGCGCCGCATCGCCGGCCGGTACGGCATCCGCGTGCTGGACCACGATCCCGACATTGGCGGGCGCTTCTCGGTGCTGTCGCTGGTCGGCCTGCTGCCGGCGATGATCGCGGGCCTCGATGCCCGCGCGGTGCGCATCGGCGCCAGCGAGGTGTTCGAGGACATGGTGGCGGCCGAGGCGCCTTCCGCGCTCACCGGCCCGGTCGCCATGGTGCAGCTCGCCGAGATGCGCGGGCGTACGCAACAGGTGTTGTGGCCCTATGCCGGTGCGCTGGACCGCTTCTCGCACTGGTACCGCCAGCTCTGGGCCGAGAGCCTGGGCAAGGACGGCAAGGGCCTGACACCCGTGGCCGCGCTGGGGCCGGTCGACCAGCACAGCCAGCTGCAGCTCTGGCTCGATGGCCCGGCCGACAAGAGCTTCACCATCATCACCTGCGGCGAGGCCGGGGCCGACGTGACCGTGCCGGCCGACCTCGCCACCGATCCGGCGCTGGACTACCTCGCCGGGCGCAGCTTCGGCACCGTGGTCCGCGCCCAGGCGCGCGGCACCATGGAGGCGCTGGTCGAGCGCGGCCACCCGGTGCGCCTGATCCGCGTGCCGAAGCTGGACGAGAAGGCGATGGGCGCGCTGTTCATGCAGTTCATGCTGGAGACCGTGATCGCCGCGCACCTGATCGGCGTCGACCCGTTCGGCCAGCCGGCGGTGGAGAAGGGCAAGCAGCTCACCCGGGCCTACCTGGCGAAACAGTGAACATTGCGCGAAACCGGCCAGCGTGACAGGATGAACGGATGGATACGATGCGCAACCAGAGCCTGAACCACAGCGCGATGCAGGACCCCGGCGAGGTTCGCCGGTTTCGCGAAGCACTGGCGGACTGGTCGCGGCGTACCTCGGAATCGCCGGAGGCGGCGCGCGAGGAGTTGATGCGGTTGGGTCTGGTCACGCCTGACGGCAAGCTGGCGGAACCCTACCGCTGAACCGGTCATGCATCGTCTGACGACGAGTTTCTGGCTTGGCTTCCACGGCTGCGACAGCGTCGTGGCGGAGCGCCTGCTGGCCGGTGATCCGTTCGACGAGAGCCAGAATGACTATGACTGGCTTGGTTGGGGCCGGTACTTCTGGGAATCCGATCCCGGTCGAGCGCTGCAATTTGCACGTGAATCCCGTGACCGCAGGCGGCGCGGCGGCGCGGCCGGCGAACCGGAGGGCAAACCGGCCGTGGTGGGGGCCGTGATCGATCCCGGACTCTGTTTCGACCTGACGACCGTCCGCGCGACCAGGATGCTGGCCGAGGCGCATGCGCGGCTCGTGCCCACGTTCGCCGCCATCGGGATCGACCCGCCACAGAACCGGGGCGGCCTTCACCGCCTGGATTGTGCAGTGATCAACATGTTCCATCAGCTTCGCGCGGACATTGGCGATCCGCCGGTCGACACGGTCCGGGGCATCTTCCCGGAAGGGGGTGCGGCCTTCGATGGATCGGGCCTGTCGAGACTGACCCATACGCAGATCTGCGTGCGCAATCCGGATGCGATCATCGGCGTGTTCCGCGTCTCCGACCGGCTGATGCAGCCAGCATGAGCATCCGTCGCCTGCCGGAGACCACCGTCAACCGCATCGCCGCCGGCGAGGTGATCGAGCGGCCGGCCAGCGCGGTGAAGGAACTGGTGGAGAACAGCCTGGACGCCGGCGCGCGCCGCATCGACGTGGTGCTGCGGGAGGGCGGCCGGACGCTGATCGCCGTCGACGACGACGGGTCCGGCATGGATCGCGACGACCTGCTGCTGGCGGTCGAGCGTCACGCCACCTCCAAGCTGCCCGACGACGACCTGATGGCGGTGCGCTGGCTGGGCTTTCGCGGCGAGGCGCTGCCCTCCATCGCCGCCGTGGCGCGCATGCGCATCGACAGCCGGGTTGCCGGCGCCGACACCGCCTGGAGCCTGGAGGTGGAGGCCGGTCGCGTGGGCGATCCTGCCCCGGCCGCACGCGCCGCCGGCACCCGCATCGAGGTCCGCGACCTGTTCTTTGCCACGCCGGCGCGGCTGAAGTTCCTGAAGTCCGACCGGGCCGAGTTCCAGTCGACGCTCGACATGGTCAAGCGCCTCGCCATGGCGCATCCGGAGACCGGCTTCAGCCTGCGCGACGATGCGCGCACGGCCTTCTCGGTCACCGCCGAGCAGGGCGAGCTGCTGGATGCACGCGCCGCGCGGCTGGCCCGCATCATGGGCCGCGACTTCACCGACAACGCGATCCCGCTGGAGGCGGAGCGCGACGGCGTCCGTCTCACCGGGTTCGCCGGGGTGCCGACCTACAATCGCGGCACCGCAATGCAGCAGTACATGTTCGTCAACGGCCGCGCCGTGCGCGACAAGCTGTTCACCGGTGCCGTGCGTGGCGCCTACCAGGATTTCCTGGCCGGCGGCCGGCACCCGGTCGTCGCCCTGTTCCTGGAGGTCGATCCGCAGTTTGTCGACGTCAATGTCCACCCGGCCAAGGCCGAGGTGCGCTTCCGCGAACCCGGCGTGGTGCGCGGCCTGATCGTCGGCGGGCTGCGCCAGGCGCTGGCGACCGCCGGCCACCGTGCCTCCACCACCGTCGCCGGCGCCGCGCTGGGCGCCTTTCGCCCCGGTGTGATGCCGGAGGCACCGCGACAGGCGCCGCTGCCCGGAAGCTGGCGGCCCTCGACGCCGGGCGTGGCGCTGCGCGAGGCCGCGGCCGGCTGGCTGGCCCCGGCCGATGCACCCGGACCGCTGGCCCGGCCCTCGGCCCGCATCGAGCCGGAGCCGCAGGCGGCGCCGCAGCCCGATCACCCGCTGGGCGTTGCCCGGGCGCAGCTGCACGGCACCTATGTCGTGGCGCAGACCGCCGAGGGCATCGTCATCGTCGACCAGCATGCCGCGCACGAGCGGCTGGTCTACGAGCGGATGAAGGCGCAGCTCGCCGAGCGTGGGGTCGCCCGACAGGTGCTGCTGCTGCCGGAGGTCGTCGAACTCGACGAGGGCGCGGTCGACCGGCTGTCGGCGCGTGCCGGGGAACTGGAGACGCTGGGGCTGGTGCTGGAGCCGTTCGGGCCCGGCGCCGTGGTGGTCCGCGAGACGCCCGCGCTGCTTGGCACCTGCGACACCGCCGGGCTGGTGCGCGACCTGGCCGACGAGCTGGCGGAGTTCGACCAGGCCAGTGGCCTGAAGGACCGGCTGGAGGATGTCTGCGCCACCATGGCCTGCCACGGCTCGGTGCGTGCCGGTCGCCGCCTGAACGCCGAGGAGATGAACGCGCTGCTGCGCGAGATGGAGCGGACGCCGCATTCGGGGCAGTGCAACCACGGCCGCCCGACCTATGTCACCCTCGGCCTTGCGGATATCGAGCGGCTGTTCGGGCGGCGGTAGGATGCCTCAGTGCACCGTGGTCTGCTGCTCGGCCGCGCTGCGTTCCATCCAGCGCTCGATCACCTTCTGCAGCCAGTCCCAGTCCTGGTAGCCCATCGACAGCAGGCGATAGCGTTCGCCATCGAAGCCCAGCAGGGTGGGGAAGCCGGTGACGCCGAGCTGGCGGGCGAAGTGGAAGTCCCGCTCGGTGAGCTGGCGCATGGTGTCGCTCTCGAAGCTCTCCCGGAAGGTCTCGCGGTCGAAGCCCTGCTCGGCGGCGATGTCCAGCAGCACGGCCGCGTCGGTGACGTCGCGGTTGTCGCGGTAGAAGGCGCCCTGCAGTTCCTCGAGGAAGCCCAGCGCCTGGGTGCCCGACAGGCGCTTGGCGGTGATCAGCGCGCGGCTCGCCGGCTCGGTGTTGTAGACGAAGCCCTGGCGGTCGAAGAAGCCGTAGTCGAAGGGCTGGCCGGTCGCCTCGGTCACATGCTCCCAGTGCTTGCGCACCTCGGCCTTGCGGTGCTCGGCCATCGGCTTGGTCACGCCGGGATAGAGGCCACCCATCACCAGCCGCACCGGGATGTCCGGCCAGGCCGCCACCAGCTTCTCGACATTGGGCACGAAGCCCCAGCACCAGGAACACATCGGATCGGCGAAATAGAAGAAGCGGCGTTCCATGGCGGTCTCCTGCGGTGTCGGGCGGGGCAGGTGCGGCAACCCTGATCGACAAATCTAGCGCAGTTGGCGCCGGGGAAAAATCGTCGCCTGCGGGGGCGGCGCACCGCGCGCATCGCGGTTGCCGCAGGGGGCGGTTGATGCCACTCTCCGGCCCGCCATGACCATCGAATATGACGATCCCATCGTTTTTGCCGGGGCGCCGCTCGACCGCGTCGCCGAACGGCGCAAGGACGGCGACTGGCTGGCGGGCCGCATCATGGACCGCGACAGCCGCTTCCTGCCCATGTCGCGCCTGCGGGCGCTGATCGACGTCGACGGACCGCCGGACATTGCCTGGTGCTCGCCGATCGAGGTGATCGACCTGCTGGAGGAGGAGCGGCCGCTGCTGCTGGGCGAGCGTGACGGCATCGCCCACTTCGCGATCAACGCCGACCCGCGCAAGGCCTCCCGTGATGCCGTCTGGCCGCGCAGGGGCAAGTTCATCGATGTCCGCGCCATTGCCCCGGACCTGCCGACCGGTGAGGCCGCGATCCTGGCCCAGGCGCGCTCGATGCTGGACTGGCACGACCGCCATCGCTTCTGTGCGCAATGCGGCGCACCGTCGGAGATGCGCGATTCCGGCTACATGCGCGCCTGCACCGACGACGGCTGCAAGGCCGAGCATTTCCCGCGCACCGACCCCGTCACCATCATGCTGGTGATGGACGGCGACCGGGTGCTGCTGGGGCGCCAGCCGCGCTTCCCGGAAGGGTCCTACTCGGCGCTGGCCGGGTTCATGGAGCCCGGCGAATCCATCGAGGAATGCGTGGCGCGCGAGATCCGGGAAGAGGCCGGCCTGCGCGTGCGCAATGTGCGCTATGTCGCCTCCCAGCCCTGGCCGTTCCCGTCCAGCCTGATGATCGGCTGCTTCGCGGAAGCCGCCAGCACCGAGATCAGGATCGATCCGGAAGAGCTGGACGATGCGCGCTGGTTCAGCCGCGACGAGGTGATCGAGATGCTGGGGCGGTCCGAAAGCGGCGAGGGCCTGCGCATGCCGCCGCGCCTGTCGCTGGCGCACCAGCTCGCCCGCCGCTGGCTGGCCGGCGTCTGATCCGGACCAGCCGGTCCCGGCTGCCTCAGGCGGCCAGGCCGGCCTCGCGTTCGGCGGCTTCCAGCGCCTCGGCCGCGGCCAGCCATTCGGCCTCCGCGTCGGCCAGCCGGCGCTCCGCCTCGCCCTTCTGCTGGGCCAGTTCGGTGACCTTCTGCGGCGGGCCGCCATAGATCGCCGGATCGCGCAGCTTCGCCTCGATCTGGCGGACCTGGCTGGCGATCTTCTCCATCGCCTTCTCGGCGTCGTGCACGGCCTTGCGCCAGGGGGCAAGCTGCTTGCGGGCCTCGGCGGCGGCGCGCCGGTCCTCCTTGCGCGCGGCCTTGCTGCCCTCGCCGCCACCGCCCTTGCCGCCGTCGCCGCTGCCCTCGGCGCGCGACGCCGCCAGCGCCAGCGCGCGGTAATCGGCCATGTCGCCCTCGAAGGGCTGCACCCCGCCATCGGCGACAAGCCACAGCCGGTCGGCCACGGATTCGACCAGGTGCGCGTCATGGCTGATCAGGATGACGGCGCCGCCATAGCTGTTCAGCGCCTGCACCAGCGCCTCGCGGCTGTCGATGTCCAGGTGGTTGGTCGGCTCGTCCAGGATCAGCATGTTCGGCTCGCCCTGCGCCATCAGGCAGAGCGCCAGCCGGGCCTTCTCGCCGCCGGACAGCTCGCCGGCCGGGGTCTGCACCCGCCGTGTATCCAGGCCGAAGCCGTCCAGCCGCGTGCGCAGCGCCGACTCGCTGTCCCAGGGCCGGACCTCGCGCAGGTGGTCGATGGCCGAGTTGCCGGGCTTCAGGTCCTCGATCTGGTGCTGGGCGAAAAAGCCGATCTTCAGCTTCGAGGAGCGCCGGATCTGGCCCGATTCGGGCTGCAGCCGGCCGGCGATCAGCTTGGCCAGCGTCGACTTGCCGTTGCCGTTGGAGCCCAGCAACGCGATCCGGTCGTCCTCGTCGATGCGGAACTCGACCCGCCGCAGCACCGGCTTGCCGGGGGCATAGCCGACGGCGACGGCCTCGGCATTGACGACGGGCGGGGCCAGCGGCTCGGGATCGGCGAAGGGGAAGCGCGGCGCGCGGTTGTCGACGACGGCGGCCACGGGCTCCATCTTCGCCAGCATCTTCAGGCGGCTCTGCGCCTGCCGGGCCTTCGAGGCCTTGTAGCGGAAGCGGTCGACGAACTCCTGGATGCGCTGGCGCTCCGAGGCCTGGCGGGTGGCCAGCGCGACCAGGTGGCGCTGCGCCATGCGCCGGCGTTCCTCGTAGCTGTCATAGCCGCCCGGATAGAGCGTCAGCTTGCGGTCCTCCAGCGCCAGGATGTCGGTGACGGCGCGGTTCAGCAGGTCGCGGTCATGGCTGACGATGACGATGGTGTGCGGGTAGGTCTGCAGGAAGCCCTCCAGCCAGAGCGCCGCCTCGAGGTCCAGGTGGTTGGTCGGCTCGTCCAGCAGCAGGATCTCGGGCGCGGCGAACAGCGCCGCCGCCAGCGCCACCCGCATGCGCCAGCCGCCGGAAAAGGCATTGCAGGGCAAGTCCTGACGGTCGGCGCCGATGCCGAGGCCGGCCAGGATGGCGGCCGCGCGGGCCGGTGCCGAATAGGCGTCGATGTCGGCCAGCCGGGTCTGGATCTCGGCGATGCGATGGCCGTCGGTTGCGGTCTCCGCCTCCGCCAGCAGTGCCGCCCGCTCGGTGTCGGCGGCCAGCACGGCCTCGATGGCCGGCAGGGTGCCGCCCGGCGCCTCCTGCGCCACGGCGCCGATGCGGGCCCCGCGCGGGGTCTCGATACGTCCGGTGTCGAGGCCGATCTCGCCCATCACCGCCTTCAGCAGCGTCGTCTTGCCGGTGCCGTTCGGGCCGATCAGGCCGACGCGATGGCCGGTCGGCAACCGGGCGGTGGCGTTCTCGATCAGGGCGCGGCCAGCGATGCGGATGGTGATGTCGTCGATATGCAGCATGCGGGGCTTATAGAGGGAATCGGGTGCGCCTGCGAAGGGGGCAGACGGCGCAACGCGTCGTCCCGCGCCGCCGGCCCGCGACAAAGCGTGGCGCGGGCGGCGATTGCGGCGGCGCACCGCTGCCGCTATAGAGCGCGCGCAACCGAATTCCGCCTGCCAAGGCGCCCGAAACGCCAGAGAGGACCACGCAATGGCCGTCGAACGCACCCTGTCGATCATCAAGCCGGACGCCACCCGCCGCAACCTGACCGGCAAGATCAACGCCATGATCGAAGACGCCGGCCTGCGCATCATCGCCCAGCGCCGCATCCAGCTGACCCGCGCCCAGGCCGAGGGCTTCTACGCCGTCCATGCCGCGCGCCCGTTCTTCAACGACCTCTGCACCTTCATGACCTCCGGTCCGGTCGTCGTGCAGGCGCTGGAAGGCGAGAACGCCATCGCGAAGTACCGCGACGTGATGGGCAAGACCAACCCGGCCGACGCCGCCGAGGGCACCATCCGCAAGGCCTTCGCCGAGAACATCGAGGCCAATTCGGTGCACGGCTCGGACAGCGCCGAGAACGCGGCCATCGAGATCAGCTACTTCTTCGCGGCCGTCGACATCACCGGCTGATACCGCTTGACGGTTCCCCGCCCCCGTGAGAGCACATTGCCCACGGGGGCGGGCGATCCCCCCGACACAGGCTTCGGCCCAAGCATCGCGTCCCGATCCGTCAAGGAGGGCGCCTGTGTCTGATACCATCCCGTCCGATCCCGACTGCATCGAGCCGACCGCGCTCGCCGGCCTCATCGGCCGCAGCGACTGTCCGGTGCTGTTCGACGTCCGCACCGGCGAGGACGTCGCCGCCGACCCGCGGCTGGTTCCGACCGCGGTCCGCATCTTCCACGATTCCGCTGACCTGCCCGCCGTGGCGCCGGGACGACCCGTTGTGGTCATCTGCCAGCGCGGCCTGAAGCTCAGCCACGGTTTCGCGGCCCGGCTGCGCTGGGCGGGCACGCCGGCGCGGGTGCTGACCGGTGGCCATGCAGCCTGGGTCGGTGCCGGGTTGCCACTTGTGGCTTCGGGCTGGCGGGATCGGCGCTGGGTCACGCGGCGCGATCCCCGGATCGACCGCATCGCCTGTCCCTGGCTGGTCCGGCGCTTCGTCGACCCGGCCGCCGAGATCCTCTATGTCCCGGCCGGCGAGGTGGCCGCCGTCGCCGACCGCTTCGACGCGATAGCCTTCGACGCGCTGGGCGCCGGGATCGACCATCGCGGCAGCGGGTGCAGCTTCGACAGCCTGCTGGCCGACCTCGGCCTCGGCTCGCCGGCGCTGGCGCGGCTGGCGACAATCGTCCGTGCCGCCGACCTGGGGCGCACCGGGGATTGCGCCGAGTCCGCCGGGCTGGCTTTCCTCTCGCAGGGCCTGCGACACCGCTATGCCGACGATGCCGCGCGGGCGGCGGCGGGGCTGGCGCTCTACGACATGCTCTATGCCGCCTGCCAGTGCGAGGAAGCCGCCGCATGAGCGCGCCACAGCCGACATTCGCCGAGGCCTGCCGGGTCTGGCTGCGCATCGGCCTGCTGTCCTTCGGCGGGCCGGCCGGGCAGATCGCGCTGATGCACCGGATCCTGGTCGAGGAACGCCGCTGGCTGCCCGAGGACCGGTTCCTGCACGCCCTCAACTTCTGCATGCTGCTGCCGGGCCCCGAGGCGCAGCAGCTCGCCACCTATTCCGGCTGGATGCTGCACGGCACCCGCGGCGGCATCGTCGCCGGCAGCCTGTTCGTGCTGCCCGGCCTGCTGGTCATGCTGCTGCTGGCCAGCGCCTGGGTGCTGTTCCAGGGCGGCTTCTGGTTCGCCGGCATCTTCTTCGGGCTGAAATGCGCGGTGCTGGCCATCGTCGTGCAGGCGCTGGCGAAGATCGCGAAACGGGGCCTGAAGACCCGCGCCATGTGGGCCATCGCCGCGCTGGCCTTCCTCGCCATCTTCGCCTTCGGGGTGCCGTTCCCGGTCATCGTGGTGGCGTCCGGCGTGGCCGGCTGGCTGATGGCGCGGGGCGTTCCGGCGCGGGCGGCGGCTGAACCCGTTGCGAACCCGGCGGCCGGCTGGCGCCACGCCATCACCGTCACTGCCGTCTGCGGGGCGCTGTGGGTGGCGCCGGTCCTGCTGCTGGTGGCGCTCTCGGGCAGCGACAGCATCTGGCCCGACATCGCCGGCTTCTTCTCGAAGATGGCGGTGCTGACCTTTGGCGGAGCCTATGCCGTGCTGGCCTGGGTGGCGCAGCAGGCGGTCGAGACCCATGGCTGGCTGATGCCCGGCGAGATGCTGGACGGGCTGGCGCTGGCCGAGACCACGCCCGGACCGCTGGTGCTGGTCCTCTCCTTCGTCGGCCATGTCGCGGCCTTCCGCAATCCGGGCGCGCTCGACCCGCTGCTGGCGGCCTGGATCGGCGGGTTGCTGACCGCATGGGTCACCTTCGTGCCGTGCTTCCTCTGGATCTTCCTCGGCGCGCCGCATGTGGAACGCCTGCGGGGCAATCCGCGCATCGCCGGCGCGCTCGGGGCGATCACGGCGGCAGTGGTCGGCGTGATCCTGAACCTGGCGCTGTGGTTCGCCCTGCATGTCGTCTTCCGCCAGGTCGGCACGCTGCAGGCCGGGCCGCTGGCGCTGGCCTGGCCCGACATCGCCAGCATCGACCCGCTGGCGGCGGCACTCTCGGTGCTGGCGCTGGCGGGTGTGTTCGTGTTCCGGCTCGGCCTGCTGCCGCTGCTGGGTGCGGCGGCGGCGGCGGGCCTGGCCACGGCACTTATCTGAGCCAGCCGGGCGGCAGGGCGGCGGTGAAGTCGCCGGCCAGGTCGCGGCAGGGCGTGCAGAGGCGGTGATGCGCGCCCTGGCTGCGGAAGGCGCGCCCGCAGTTCAGGCAGGCGCGCCCGGTGCGGTTGGCGGTGGAGCCGATGATGATGCGGCGGCGTTCGTCCCTGCGGGCGGACATGCGCGTTCTCCGGTATGTTTACAGCGTCGCCGTCATCGATACCGGTATTTCACGTGAAACACAAGCCGGAAATTTGTAAAATTACCGCTCCCCGTTGCCGAAGACCTTCCGCAGCTCCGTCTTCAGCACCTTGCCATAATTGTTCTTGGGCAGGGACTCCATGAAGATGTAGGCCTTGGGCCGCTTGAAGCGGGCGATGGAGTCGAGGCAGAGCCGGTCCAGCTCGGCCTCGGCGGGCCGTTTACCGGATTGCACGACGAAGGCCACCACCTCCTCGCCCCAGTCCGGGTGCGGCCGTCCGACCACCGAGACCTCGGCGACGTCGGGGTGGGTCAGCAGCACCTCCTCGATCTCGCGCGGGTAGATGTTGGTGCCGCCGGAGATGATCATGTCCTTGGAGCGGTCCTTGAGCGTCAGGAAGCCGTCTTCGTCGAACACGCCGACGTCACCGGTGTGCAGCCAGCCGCCCTTCAGCGTCTCGGCGCTGGCGGCCGGGTTGTTCCAGTAACCGCGCATGACCACGGGCCCGCGCACCACCACCTCGCCGGTCTCGCCGGGCGGCAGCGGGCGATCCTCCCCGTCGACCACGCGCACCTCGACGTCGGAGCGGGCGATGCCGGTCGAGCCCAGCCGCTCCCGCCAGCGCGGGTGATCGCGCATCAGGTGCATGTCGCGGCCGAGGCCGGTGATGGTCATCGGCGCCTCGCCCTGGCCGTAGAGCTGCACGAACTTCGGGCCCAGCAGGTCCATGGCGGCCAGCAGGTCGGCCACGTACATCGGTCCGCCGCCATACCAGATGGTCTTCAGGTTGGTGGTGACGGCACCGGCCGTCTGTGGCGCGTGGATCAGCCGGTGCACCATGGTCGGCGCGAAGAACAGCCCCGACCCCGGCCAGCACGCGATCAGCTCCAGCGTCTCCGCCGGGTCGAACCCGCCGGATTCGGGGACCACGTTGATGCCCCCCTTCAGCACGTGGGGCAGGGCGTACATGCCCGAACCGTGGCTCATCGGCGCGGCATGGATGATGGCATCGCCGGGCGCCACGCTGTCGAGGTCGGTGAAGAAGCTGAGCGTCATCATCAGCAGGTTGAGGTGCGAGAGCATCGCGCCCTTGGGCCGCCCGGTCGTCCCGGAGGTGTAGAAGATCCAGGCGAGATCGTCGGCCGCGGCCTCCGCCGGTGCCGCCGGCGCGATGTCGACGCGGACCAGGCGCTCGTAGTCCGGCGAGCCGGCGACGACGATGCGGGGCGCCGGATCGCACTGCCGCCCGGCCTCCACCGCGTCATCGGCGAGATCGGCGGACGTGATGACCAGCGCGGCGCCGGAATTGCCGGTGATCCAGGCGATCTCCTTCGGATGCAGCTTGGCATTGACCGGCACGGCGACGAGGCCGGCCCACCAGATGCCGTAAAGCGTCTCGGTGTAGTGGGCGCCGTTCTTCTGCAGGATGGCGACCCGGTCGCCGCGCTTCAGGCCCAGTGTCCCGGTCAGTCCCGCCGCCAGCCCGGCCGCGCGGGCCGCGAGCGTGCGGTAGTCGTGGGTCACACGCGTGCCGACCGCCACCGCCGGCAGGTCGGGGAAGACCCGTCCCGACCGCGCCAGGTGCTCCGCCATGTTCATCGTCGCCACCCTCCCCAAGGTCCGGCGACCAGACTAGCGGGCGTCGGCGCGGCGGGGAATCTCAGCCGTCGGTGCGCTTGTCGAAATGCGCGTAGTAGCGGGAGCCGACGCGGTCCATGGACACCATCACGAACACGTCGATGGTGCCGAACTGGTCGTCGATCACCGCGCCGTCGCCGATGACGCCACCCAGGCGCAGATAGGCCTTGATCAGCGGCGGCATGGCCTTCCAGACCCGTCGCGCGTCGATGGAGTCCTTCTCCACCAGGTTCATGTCGACATAGCGCTCGGGCAGGGCGCGGACGTTCATGGCCGCGCCGGCCGGGTGGAAATGGTGCAGGTAGGCCAGCGATTCGGCGAAGGCCTTCGGGTCGCGCCCCTGGAAGCTGGCGCAGCCGAACAGCGTCGTCAGGTTGTGCTCGGCGAGATAGGCGGCGATGCCGCGCCAGAGCAGCTGGATGGTGGCCTTGGAGCGGTGGGTGGCGGCGACGCAGGACCGGCCGAGTTCCAGCAGGTCCTCCATCGGCCTGTCCATCAGCGGGGCCAGGTCGAACTCGGAGGCGGAGTAGAAGCCGCCGGTATCCCGCGCCACGGTCCCGCGCAGCAGGCGGTAGGAGCCGACGAGCTGCTCGCTTTCGGGCAGGTGCCGGTCGACCACGATCAGGTGATCGCAGATGTCGTCATAGCGATCCATGTCGAGGCGCAGGCGGCGTGCGACCGGGTCCGGCCGCGCCCCCATCTCCTCGTAGAAGACACGGTAGCGCAGCGCCTGGGCGGCGCGGATCGTGTCGCGGTCGCGGGTGATGTAGACCTCCAGCTCGCCCGCGGCGCAGACCGGGCCGGAGGCCGGCAGCACCCAGCGCATGCGGCTGGGCTGCCCCGTGCGGGGGGCGGGTGCCGGCTGCCCGGTGCGGGGGACGGGTGCCGACTGAACCTGGGCGATCGGCACCACCGGGGCCGGCTGTGCGGCCAGCACGACCTCCTCGGTCCCCAGGCCCTGGCGGGCACGGCGGCGACGCAGGACGAAGCCGGCCGCGCGCTAGGGCAGGACGATCACGTTGGAGATGATCCGGGCCGGCGAGCGGGGCGTCTTGGGACGCGATCCACGCTTCAGCCGCCATGGTCGGGGCAGCTTCTTCATCGCGCTCATCTGTGGCCGTTGTCCCTGGGGATCAACCCTTGCTGCCGGTCGCAGGCGTGCCGGTCGCGGTGCCATCCTGCACCGTCTGCGGCGCCGGTGCGCTGGCCTTCGCGCCCAGCGGGCAGGCGGATGCGAGCGCCGGCACCAGGCTGGCCATCAGGAACGTCGTCAGAACGAGCATGCGCATTGTTCCACCTTTCGCGGTTCGCGTGGACCAGACTACCGCGCGGGCCGCCGGGGGGTCAAACGAAGGCGGATGCCGGTCTGTCGTTTCCCCGGCCGCCGGCTTGTGGGACACTGCCAGCATGATCGAGCTCTTCGTGCCGGCCTTCGTCACCTATTTCGTGATCATCGACCCGATCGGGCTGGCGCCGCTGTTCGCCAACCTAACCGAAGGGACGCCGGCCGCGCACAAGCGGCGCATGGCGATCCGCGCGGTCATCGTCTCGGCCCTGATCATCGTCGGCTTCGCCTATGGCGGCGACTTCCTGCTGGCGGCGCTGGGCATCTCGCTGGATGCATTCCGCGCCGCGGGCGGCGTGCTGCTGTTCCTGATCGCCCTCGACATGATCTTCGAGACCCGCAAGGCCCGGCGCGACAAGCGCAATGACGAGGTGAAGGAACATCGCGACACGCCGCTGGAGGACATCTCGGTCTTCCCGATCGCCATCCCCCTGATCGCGGGGCCGGGCTGCATCGCCACGACGCTGCTCTACATGAAGCAGGCCGGCGGCGACACGGCGGCGCAGCTGACGGTGCTCGGCGCGGCGGGCGCCAACCTGCTGCTGACCCTGGTGATCTTCCTGGCGGTCGGGCCGCTGCTGCGGGTGCTGGGCGACACGGTGGCCCAGACCATCGGGCGCATTCTCGGCGTCATCCTGGCGGCGCTGTCGATCCAGCTTGTCTTCGACGCGATCACCGGCACCTTCATGCGCTGAGGCTCAGCCGCCGCCTGGCCGGTCCTTCCCGGTCGGAGACTTCAGCGCGCCGCCCGTGACACCCTCGCCCCATTCATCCACCAGCCGCTTGCGCTTGGCCTCCGCCCGGCGGCGCAGGCGCGTCGAGGCAATGTCGACCCAGCTCCGCGCGATGTAGGGCGCGCAGACCAGCAGCATGATGCCGATCCCGGCGGCGGCGAAGTTGGTCACCAGGAACTCGGTGTCCAGCATGATCGCCAGCGCGGCCGCGAAGTCACCCGGCCCCTTCCAGAGATGGACCAGCGCGGGAATGGTGCCGGCGATGTTCAGTCCGGCGACGGTCTCGAGTGCGCCCGGCACCCGGAACGAGCGGGTCAGGGCGATGACCCATGTGGGCAGCAGGAAGACCAGCGCGACCGAGAATGTCGCCGGCGCCAGGGGCAGCAGGCCCAGGACGGCCAGCACCAGCAACAGGGTCATCTTCGCGCCGCCACCGGCCGTGCCGCGGGTTGTCGCGCTCACAGCATGGTCTCCATGGTGAAGTAGAAGACGGTGAGGAAGGCGATCGAGTAGCTGAACAGCCGCGCGTAGCGATAGCCGCGGCGCATCGCCAGCGCCTTCTGGCGCGGTCCGAACTCGGACAGCTCGGCGATCAGCCGTTCCAGCCGCTCATGCTCGGCCACCGCGCGCGCGAACTCCTGCGCGTCGCGGCCCAGTTCGGCATCGAGGTTCAGTTCGGTCAGCAGCGCCACCAGGTCGCCGCGCTTGGCCAGGCTGTCGACCTTCTTCTCGATCACCATGCGGCGCACGCGGCTCCGGACATCACCGGCCGCCGGCTTCAGGGTCGCGGCGAAGGCACGCGTCAGGCCCGGGACCGGCCAGGGGTGGTGCATGCGCTGAAGGTCGGCCAGGAAGCGCGCGACCACGACCAGGCCGCCGGCGCCGCTTTCGGCACCGCCATCCATCATGCGCAGCCCGCGTTCCAGCGCGCGGTCGTGCGCGGCCAGGAAGCACCCGGCATGGCGGTCGATGACGAAGCCGCCCTGCGGGTCGTTGACCGCCCTGGCATCCAGCGCCGCCATCACCTCGCCCGGCGTCCGCGCCATGGCAGCCACCAGGTCGGGGCTGAGGCAGTGCAGCCGGGGCAGCATCTCGTAGAGGATCCGTTCCAGGCCCATGCCGCGCCGCTTCGGGTTGCGCGCGATCCAGCGGAGCTGGGAGACGAGGGTGGCGGGCAGGCCGGCCCGGACGAAGCGCCCGCCGATGGTCAGCCAGTCATCCAGGATACCGGAGGCGAACAGTTCCAGCAACTCGTCCTGCGCCTTGCGGTCCTTGTCCCTGAAGGCGCGCCAGAGGGTGTTGGCCAGGCCGGAGGCGCTCGCGACGATGCTGCGGAAGCGCACCGGGCCGCCCGGATCGAGCGCCATGCAGGCGCGCGAGACCAGCTCCGCCCGTTCGAAGGCACCCTGGGAGCGGGAGGCCTGGTAGGCGGCGAGCCCGTCCCGGATGATGTCCGCGCCCTGGTCATCGTTCAGGACGTTGCGCATCCACTTCTCGAGCCGCTCGGTCACGATGTGGCCCAGCGCCTCGTCCGGGTGGCGGTGCAGGGCCCAGGCCAGCAGCATCGGCGACTGGTACTCGACATTGCGGAACAGGAAGGTCCGCGTGGCCCGCCGTCCGCCGGTCGACGGGCGCGGCATGTCCCAGACGCCGCTGGCCCAGCGGGTGAGCTGTTCGGCGCCCCAGCGCTTTTCCGGGTCATCGGTCAGACCGCCCGCGAACAGCGTCTGCAGGCCGGTGGCGAACTTCCGCCGGCGCAACAGGGCGTCGTAGGACCCCCGCAGCACCTTCAGCGCCAGCAGTTCCTGGTCCGAGAGATCGGCGCCGGGACGTTCGCCCGAAATGAGCTGAAGCGTCGCCACGGTGGCGGCATAGACGTCGTCGACCGCCGTGCCCTCGCCGCGACCGGCCGGCGGCGCGGACTGGGACGGGATGGGCTCGTACGCCGGTGGCTGGTGCTCCGCCGGCAGGCCGACCACGCACTGGTCCAGCATGACCTCGCCCTTGTCGTCGACCAGCATGGTCTCGGGCCGGATCGAGCGATGGGTGATGTTGCGCTGCGCAAGTTCGGCCACCGCCGCGGCCAGACCCGGCATGACCTGCTGGATCAGCACCGTCTCCTTGACCGGCCCGGGTTCCAGCACCGCCAGCAGGCGGCGGGCCTTGCGGTTGCCCAGCACCACGGCCAGCACGACCTTGCCGTCCTGCAGCCGCACGGTTCCGGTGGCCAGCGGGCAGCGGATGCGGCGCACGGGCTTGTCCATAAGGACGGCCAGGACATCATGGCGGACGAAGGTCTCGGGCGTGCAGAGCAGGGCATAGCATTCGTCGGCCGCGCCGAGCCGGTCCTCGACCGCGCAGGCCGTGGCGTCGGGGCGCGACAGCTCGGGCAGCCGCACGCCCGGCTCGAGCCTGTAGCGCCCGGCCAGGATCAGCCCCTGTCCCTCGTCGATGATCGGTCCGCTGCTGCCCGCCATGCCCCTGGTCCCGCGTGTCCCTTCCCTTCGGCCGTGCCGGAATGCGGGGCCGAAACTGGCAGAACGGGGTGAACGATGGGTAAAGGCGATTTTCGCTCTGGACTATTGACCGACGGTCATTTAATCACCAGCATGATCAAACAAAGCGGCATTGCCGTATAATCAGGGAGACACCGTGCATGGCGACGCAGCACCTTTATGCCCTGCCCGTCGAGCAGACCGACTGGCATTTCGATGGCGCGACCGAGGTCCATTTCACCTGGGAATATGACGACGAGCGCGATGCGCTGCTGAACCTGTACGACAAGGGCAAGAAGCAGCAGTGGGACGCCGCCGAGCGCATCGACTGGAGCCAGGAGATCGACTGGGAGAATCCCATGTCGCTGCCGGACCAGCAGATCCCGATCTACGGTTCCGACACCTGGAACAAGATGAACGACGCCAACAAGGCGGAGATGCGGCGCCACCTGCAGTCGGCGACGCTGAGCCAGTTCCTGCATGGCGAGCAGGGCGCGCTGATCGCGACCTCCAAGATCGTCGCCACCGTGCCGGACGCGGACTCCAAGTTCTACGCCGCCACCCAGGTGATGGACGAGGCGCGTCATGTCGAGGCCTTCTCGCGCCTGCTGCACGAGAAGATGCAGATGGCCTATCCGATCACGCCGGGCCTGAAGACGCTGCTGGAGCAGGGCCTGTCCGACCGGCGCTGGGACATGACCTACCTGACCATGCAGATCCTGATCGAGGGTCTGGCGCTCGCCGCCTTCCAGCGCAACCGCGACTTCTCGGAGAACGCGCTGGTGCAGGAGGTGCACGCCTATGTCATGCAGGACGAGGCGCGGCACGTCGCCTTCGGCCGGCTGGCGCTGCGCGACTACTACCCGCAGCTGACCGAGGCCGAGCGCGAGGAGCGCGAGCAGTTCGTGGTCGAGGCCTGCTACCACATGCGTGACCGCTTCACCCAGATCGAGGTCTGGGAGAACCTGGGCTTCACGAAGGAGCAGATCCTGGAGGCGGTCGACAAGTCGCAGGTCATGGCGCAGTTCCGTGGCCGCCTGTTCAGCCGCATCGTGCCGACCGTGCGCGATATCGGTCTGTGGGGTCCGACCGTCCGCAAGGCCTATGCCGACATGGGCGTGATGCAGTTCTCCGAGATCGACGCCGCCGCGCTGCTGGAAGCCGACGGCCGTGTCGCCGACGAGTTCGACGCGCGCAAGTTCGTGGCCGAGGGCACGGGCGCCGTCGCCGCCGAGTGACCGGTCAACACGCCTGAAAAATACGAGGCCCCGGCCACCCTGCGGTGACCGGGGCCTTTTCATGTCCGGCGCCGGGACTGCTTCAGACCCCGGACAGCCCTGGCGGGCTTCCGGGGAACGCATGAGATGAACCGAGTCCCGGAACCGCAGCGCGGAATCCGGGACCTGATGACGTGCTCTCGCTCCGGCGAAAGCCGGAGTCCATGGCTCTATGCTGGCGGAATGGGCCCCGGAGCACGTCCGGGGCAAGCAGATGCGTGTGCGTTCAGGCCGCGGACAGCCCTGGCGTGCTTCCGGAAAACGATATGGCCTCAGCGGCGCAGCACGCCCTGCAGCTTCATCGCGACGCCCATCGCGCCCTCGATCTTCAGCTTGCCCATCATGAAGGCGGTGGTGCCGTCCAGCTCGCCCTCGACCATCTTCAGGAAGTTGTCCATGGAGATCTTCAGGGTGCAGTCGGCGTCCTTGTCCTCGTTGGACACCGTGTTCGGCACCGAGGCGGCGTCGACGAAGATCACGCCGTCATCGCCGAAGTCGAACTTCAGCGTCGCGTCCAGCCCGCTGTCCTCGCCGAAGCGGTCGCGGATGCCGTTGGTGATGTCCTCGAGCGTTGCCATGGTCGTGTTCCTGTTCCGGAGGGCACTGGTGCCGGGCAGAGCATCACAGCCGGCGCGGGCTTGCAAGACTGACCCCACGTCAGTTGCGCCGGCCGCGTGCCGCTCAGTAACGGGCGATCTGGTAGCTGATGGCGAGCAGCAGCCCGTCGCGGCGGAAAATCCGTGTCTCCTGGTTCTGCAGGCCGTGGCGCACGCCGGCGCAGCCGCATTCCACCAGCACGTAGTCGTCGCCCGCCGCCGCGATGTCGGCGTCGCCGGCCATGATCTGCGTGGTCATCGAGATGGTCGCGACCAGGCCGGACGGCGGCCCCATCAGGAACACGCGCGGCAGCGGGATGTCGGCCAGCGCCAGCAGCATGGTCGCGTCCAGCGGACGGCCGTCGACCGAGCGGACCGCCACCATGCTTTCCGGCCGGTCATTGGCCTGGAAGGGGCGACCGTAGATCATCCGCTGCTCGAAATGCTTGAGCCAGCGCGGCATGCCCTGCATGGGCTCGATGCGGAAGGCGGTCTCCGGCTCGGGCAGCTTGGAGGGCGCCGGCTGCCATTCCAGCTTCCGCTCGCGCCGCGCGCCGGTGACGACGTCGGAGGTCACCAGCACCTCGCCGGTGGCGGCATCCGCCAGCCGGACATGCCAGAACGCGGTCTTGCGGCCGGCCCGGACCCGCTCGACGTCGACCTGGATGGTCTCCGGCCCGAGCGGCGCGGCGTAGTTCGTGGTCTGGGTCAGCACCTCGACCCCGTCGTCAGCCTCCGCCAGCGCCGCCTTGCCGGCCAGCGCCGCGATCCAGCCGCCGAAGGCCGCGTCATGGTTCCACCAGCTCCGGTCGGATGGCAGGTGGTAGCGGCCGCTGTCGACGCGCCGGAGGCCCAGCGCGCGGTCGAAGGCGTGGGGGGCTGCGGTGACATTCATGGGACTCTCCTGGACTGCGGGCGGCCGGGTACGTGCCCCATGCATAGCGTCGCCATTGTCGCTGGCAAGCCGCGGCGTCGCTGGCCTCAGTTCAGGCGGGTGGTCAGGATCTTCAGGCCGGCGGCGCCGAAGGCCAGCGCGAAGGCCGCCTCGAACCAGCGCCGGAGCCGCTCGTAGCGGCGCATCATCCCCGGGCGGGAGAACAGCATCGCGTAGCCGTGGAAGACCAGCATGCTCTGCAGGCCGATGGCGACGATCACGGTCGCCAGCGCACCCGGTGTCGCGTCCGCCGGCAGGCCGATGGCGAACAGCGCGCCGAAGAACAGCACCGCCTTCGGGTTGGTCAGGTGCAGCAGCAGGCCCCGCAGGTAGGCCGCCCGCAGGGTGGTGGCGCCGACCTGGCGCGGGGCCGTCGCCTTGCCCCGCAGTGCCGAACGCGCCGATTTCCAGGCCAGCCAGAGCAGGTAGCAGGCGCCGCCATAGCGGATCGCCTCGAAGGCCCAGGCATTGGCCGCCATGATGGCGCCGAGGCCCAGCGCCGCCGTGATCGACCAGGTCCACGATCCCGTGGTGACACCGGCCGCCAGCGCCAGCCCGAAGCGGCGCCCCGACGACATGGAGGTGCCGGCGATGGCCAGCGTCGCCGGGCCGGGCGATCCGGTGGCGACCAGGCCGGCAAGCAGGATGGGCAGTAGGTCGTGCAGGTCGATCATGGCGCGTTGGTTCCGGAAAACTCGGGCGTGGTCGAGATAGGGCGTCAGCCGGCTCCGGGAAGTTGTGCCCCGGCATCCATGCGCTGGTGAAGGATGCGCACGATCAGCACGCCCTGTTCGCCCGAGGTGTAGTAGACCGAATGCCGCCCCGCCGGAAATTTCCGGTAGCCCTTCCGCAGGTGGTCGATTCCGACACCAAGTCCGGGCGAACCGGCGAGCAGCCGGAACACGGCCTCCAGATCGCGGACGTAGCGATCAGCCTGCTCGACGGACCAGTTCGCTGCACTGTAGCGCCAGATTGCGACAAGATCGGCGCGGGCCGACGGTGACAGCGCGTAGCGGTCAGCGCCCTCCGTCATGCCGGGCGTGCATCTCGCGCAGAAAGGCGTCGCAGTCGAAGGCGGCAGCGGGTCCGCTTTCCTCGCCTTCGATCAGCGCCGCGACCAGTGCCGCGCGGGCGGCCTCCTGGTCCTCCAGCAGCCGCAGACCGGCGCGGACGACCTCGCTCGCCGACCCGAACCGGCCGGATTCGACCTGCGCCTGCACGAAACCGGCGAAATGATCGTCCAGGGCCACCGACTTGCGCGCGGTCATGGCGGATACTCCAAATGGGCGTGCCCCGATTGTCGGGCCTGCGGAGGAGCCGGGCAAGTAGCCTCTGCTTCAGGCATGTATCGCGGACGACCCGCTCCCGCAGCGGCCGGTCGGGGTGCTATTGTCGGCCGCAATGACACGAACAAGGCGACGGGGAGCCTGCCGATGACCATGCCGATGCTGTTCACACCGCTCGATATCCGCGACGTGCACCTGAAGAACCGCGTCGTGGTGGCGCCGATGCACCAGTACGCGGCGGTGAAGGGACATGCCACCGACTGGCACCTGATGAACATCGGCCGCTTCGCCGCCGGCGGCGCGGGCCTGGTCTTCGTCGAATCGACCAAGGTCGACCGCCGCGGCTGCGGTACCGTCGGCGATCTCGGCATCTGGGACGATGCCTTCATCCCCGACCACCGGCGGCTGGTGGAGTTCATCCGCGCCCACAATGCGGTGCCGGCGCTGCAGCTCGGCCATTCCGGGCGCAAGGCCCGCTGCTTCCGGCCCTGGGAGGGTGGCAAGCCCCTGACCTCGGCGCCGGAGGGTTGCGACGACTGGGAGGCGTGGGAGCTGGTGGCGCCCTCGGCCATCTCCGGCGGCGACGGGGCGGCGGTGCCGCGGGCGCTGTCGACCAACGAGGTCGGCGACCTGGTCGGCATGTGGCAGCAGGCGGCGCGCCGCGCCGACGCGGCTGGCTATGACGTGCTGGAGATCCACGGCGCCCATGGCTACCTGGTGCACCAGTTCCTCTCGCCGGTGGCCAACCAGCGGACCGACGTCTATGGCGGCTCCGAGACCAATCGCATGCGCTTCGCCGTCGAGATCGTCGAGGCGGTCCGCGAGGTCTGGCCGGCGCACAAGCCGCTGTTCCTGCGGCTCTCGGTCGAGGACGAGTCCGGCTGGGGCCCCGAGGAAAGCGTGCGGCTCGCCCGCGTCGTCGGACCGATGGGCGTCGATGTCGTCGACTGCTCCTCGGGCGGCATGGCCGGCCGGCCGATGGACGGCGGCAAGATCCGGCCGGGCTATGGCTACCAGGTGCCCTATGCCGAGAAGCTGCGCCGCGAGGGCGGGGTGATGAGCATGGCGGTCGGCCTGATCGTCCATGCCGACCAGGCCGAGGCGATCCTGCAGGCCGGGCAGGCGGACCTGATCGCGCTGGCCCGGGAGATCCTCTACAATCCGAACTGGCCCATGGATGCGGCCCACAAGCTGGGCGTGGCGGAAAAGTTCGCGCTGATGCCGCCGCAGCAGGGCTGGTGGCTCGGTCGCCGCGAGGCGACGGTGAAGGACGTGCGCCCCTCGACGTTCCAGACCGGAATCGATCCGCGCTGACCGCGCCTGCGTAGGGATGGGGCGGGTCCGAACAGCGATCGTTCCACCACACCTGCAAATGCACTAGAACGGCGTCGAAACGACTGGCGCACGGGAGAAGACCAATGAACGCCCCCACCAAGAGCGAAGCCGCGAGCTTCAACTGGGAAGATCCATTCGACCTGGACGGCCAGTTGACCGAGGACGAGCGGCTGGTGCGCGACACCGCCCGCGCCTATGCGCAGGAGAAGCTGTTCCCGCGCGTGATCGAGGCCTTCCGCGAGGAGAAGACCGACCGCGCCATCTTCCGCGAGATGGGCGAGCTTGGCCTGCTGGGCCCGACCATCGACGGCTATGGCTGCGCCGGTACCAACTACACCACCTACGGCCTGATCGCCCGCGAGGTGGAGCGGATCGATTCCGGCTACCGCTCGATGATGAGCGTGCAGTCCTCGCTGGTGATGCATCCGATCCACGCCTTCGGCAATGAGGCGCAGCGCGAGAAGTACCTGCCGAAGCTGGCGAGCGGCGAATGGGTCGGCTGCTTCGGCCTGACCGAGCCGGACCACGGCTCCGATCCGGGCGGCATGAAGACCCGCGCCCGCAGCGCCGACGGCGGCTACCGCCTGTCAGGCTCGAAGATGTGGATCTCCAACGCTCCCATCGCCGACGTCTTCGTGGTCTGGGCCAAGACCGACGACGACAAGATCCGCGGCTTCGTGCTGGAGAAGGGCATGGAGGGTCTGTCGGCCCCGAAGATCGAGGGCAAGTTGTCGCTGCGTGCCTCGATCACCGGCGAGATCGTCATGGACAACGTCTTCGTGCCGGCCGAGAACCTGCTGCCCAACGTGGTCGGCCTGAAGGGCCCGTTCGGCTGCCTGAACAACGCCCGCTTCGGCATTGCCTGGGGCGCGCTGGGCGCGGCCGAGTTCTGCTGGCACGCCGCGCGGCAGTACACGCTGGACCGCAAGCAGTTCGGCCGCCCGCTGGCGGCCAACCAGCTGATCCAGAAGAAGCTCGCCGACATGCAGACCGAGATTTCCATCGGCCTGCAGGCCTGCCTGGCCACCGGCCGCCTGAAGGACGCCGGCCGCTGCCCGCCCGAGACCATCTCGATCATCAAGCGCAATTCCTGCGGCAAGGCACTGGATATCGCCCGCATGGCGCGTGACATGCACGGCGGCAACGGCATCCACGAGGAGTACCACGTGCTGCGCCACGCGGTGAACCTGGAGACGGTGAACACCTACGAGGGCACGCACGACGTCCACGCGCTGATCCTCGGCCGCGCGCAGACGGGGCTGCAGGCGTTCTTCTGAGCGTCGGGCTTCTGCGATGACTGTCCCGGGTCCCGGATACCGCCTCGCGGTTCCGGGAAACGCTTCAAGTCAGTGGCGTCGGTCCCCGGAAGCCCGCCAGGGCTGTCCGGGGCCTGACGACGGATGGCCTCAGCCGATCTTCTCGCGCTTCACGGAAATGCCCGCGGCCTCGCGGTCCCAGGTGTCGGCGGTGATTCCTTCGGCCCGCAGGTTGACCTTTTGCACCTTCTGCGTCGGCGTCTTCGGCAGGTCGTCGACGATGCGGATGAAGCGCGGCAGCATGAAGTGCGCCATGCGCGGCTCCAGGAAGCGGAACAGCGCCTCGGGGTCGATGGTCTCCCCGGGAACGGGCGAGACGATCACCATCACCTCGTCCTCGGACAGCTCGCTCGGCACCGGGATCGCCGCGGCCTCGCGCACCGCCGGATAGCGGGTGACCTCCGATTCCACCTCGAAGGACGAGATGTTCTCGCCGCGGCGGCGGATGGCGTCCTTGATGCGGTCGACGAAGTAGAAATAGCCGTCCTCGTCGTACCTGAAGCCGTCGCCGGTATGGAACCAGCCGTTCCGCCAGGCCTTCGCCGTCGCCTCGGGGTTCTTGTAGTAGCCGGCGTTCATCGCCCAGGGCCGGTCGGTCCGGACGATCAGCTCGCCGACCACGCCGGGGCCGACCTCGCAGTCGTTCTCGTCGACCACCCGCGCCTGCACGCCCGGGCGCACCTTGCCGGCGGTACCGACCTTCGGCGGATTGACCTCCGAAACGATGGCCGAGGAGATCTCGGTCATGTTGAAGCCGGTGTACATCGGTACGCCGTAACGCTCGGACAGTGCCAGCGAGTCCTCGTTCCAGGGGATCGTGACCATGGACTTCATCGGGTGGTCGCGGTCGCGGTTGGACGGCGGCAGCTTCAGCAGCCACGGCGTCATGGCCCCGACCAGGCAGGTCGTCGTGACCCCGTTCCGGCGCACCGTGTCCCAGAAGGTGTCGGTCTTGAACGCGCTCTGCAGCAGGAACGAGCCGCCATGCGAGAGCATGACGTAGATGAAGATGGTACCGCCGACATGGAACAGCGGCAGGTTCACCAGGCAGCGGTCCTCCGGGCCCAGATAGAAATAGCTTTCCACGCCCATGGCATGCGCCTGCTCGTAGGGCGAGAGCACCGCCTTGGAGGGGCCGGTCGTGCCGGACGTGAAGATGATGTACTGGATGTCCCAGGGCTGGACCGGCGTCTCCGCCTCCGCCTCGTCGGGACCTTCCAGCACGGAGAACGGGTGAGGCACCAGGTCGTGCGGCATCTCCGCGGGGGCCTGGCCGACAACCACGGCGTCGGTGAGGATTCCCCTGTCGACATCGGCCAGGCGCGGCAGCAGCTGCTCGTGCACCACCATGACCTTCGCGTCCGACAGCTTGACCACGTGCTCCAGCAGGCCGCCACGATAGCTGGTGTTGATCGGCACGTAGACCGCGCCCAGCATGTTCAGGCCGAACCAGGTCAGCACCGCGTGCTTGTCATTGGGCAGCCAGGACAGCACGTGCTCGCCCTGCTTCACGCCCAGCTTCCGGAAGCCGGCGGCGGCGCGGCGCGCGCGCGTCAGCATCTCGGCATAGGTCCAGCTCTCGCCGTCCTCGAACACCGCGAAGACCTTGTCGGGCTGACGCTCTGCCTGGCGGTGCAGCATCGCCTGCACGACGCATTCCTCGCGCGGCGGCAGGCTCCTGTCATACGTCATTGTGCTATCCCTCCCCAGAGATGTGCGCCGGAGTTTGCGCCAGACGCGGCGAAGATGCAAAAGCCGGAATGCAAGCGTCATGTTGGAGGATGCGATGACCGCGACATGGACCGTCTACGGCCTGAAGACCTGCGATACCTGCCGCAAGGCGCGCACCTGGCTGGAGGGAGCAGGGATCGCCCATCGCTTCGTCGACCTGCGGGCCGAGCCGGTTGCGGTCGACGAGATCGCGCGCTGGGTCGGGATCGCGGGCGAGGGGCTGCTGAACCGGCGTGGCACGACCTGGCGCGGCCTGTCCGATGAGGAGAAGGCACGGGCCGATGCACCGGGCGGCGTGGCCGCGCTCTGCGCCGCATACCCGGCATTGATCAAGCGGCCGGTGTTCGTGCGGGGCGACGCCGTGCTGACCGGCTTCACCGACCCGATTCGGGACGCTTTGGGCACTGGTTAACGCAACGTCTCCCATGTTGCGAATCAGAACCGCTTGCGCGCGCCGATTCGGCACAGACATGGCAGTGAAACTGACCGAATCGGCGCGTTCCGGTCTGGCAGGCATCTTGCTTAACGCGTTTCGAGCCAGCCGGCCGGGCACATCTGTCAGAGTGGGGGACGGATGCGCCCGACCGGTTGGCAGAACAAGAGTATGACCGGGCCCGAAGGGTCCATCAGGAGGTCAATAATGAACAGGTTCGTCATCGCCGCCTTTGGCGCAGTGGTCATGGCGTCCACCATCCCCTTCGCGGTCCAGGCCCAGACGGCCAAGGAACGCGCGCAGACCCAGCCCTTTGGTCCGTTCGGTCCGCGGGTGATCGAGCAGGAGGACGTCGACAAGGACGGCTTCCTCAGCCTCGAGGAGTTCCGGTCGGCCCGCTCGCACCGCTTCGGCCGCATTGATGCCGACCGCGACGGCCAGCTGTCGCAGGACGAGTTCAAGAACTGGCCGAAGCCCGACGCCCAGGGCCCGCAGCGGGTCAAGGCGGTCTGGGAACGCTTCGATACCAACAAGGACGGCATGATCAGCCCGGCCGAGTACGAGAAGCCGGCGAACGATATCTTCAAGGCACTGGACACCAACAAGGACGGCAAGCTGAGCCCGGAAGAGCTCAACCCGCCGAAGAACTGACCGGTTCCTGTCCGATACAGCCCGGATGAACGGCGGCCCCGGACCGGAAATCCCCGGTCGGGGCCGCACGTCCTTTCAGCCGGTTGCGGTTCAGCGGCCGCTGTCGACCAGCCGGCGCCAGCCCTCGCGCACCTGGTGCGCCACCGACCTGTGGTCCGGGTGGCGATTGTCGAGATAGGCCTCTGACGCCTGCAGGCGCCGCAGCGCCACCTCGTCCATCGGGCCGTTCGCCGACCGGCGCGGGCCGGGCACGCCGCGTTCGCTCAGCCGGTCGCGCAGGGCCTTCAGCAGCAGCACGCCACGTGCATCCGCCGCCAGGTTCTCGGCGGCATCCAGCAGGTCGGGGTCGCGGCCGAAATCCTCCGACAGCAGGGCGCCGAACCATTGCCCGATCTCGTCGCAGACATGCGGCGCGTGACTGCCGAGCCGTTCCTCCAGGGCCTGGTACTGCAGGTCGCGATAGCCGTCCGGGTCCCGCGCCTCGGCCTCGCAGCGACAGAACAGTTCCGCCAGCTCGCCAAACGCCTCCTGGCTGAGATTGTGGCGCCGGGCCCAGTCCATGGCCGCCCGGGCCAGCGGGTCCTCCGCATCCAGCGTCATGCGTCCGGCCAGGTCCTCGGGCAGGGCCAGGGCATAGGTCTCGGGCGCCTTCGACTGGCGCGAGATCTGCCGGCGCAGATCCTGGTGGCTTTTCAGCAGCGCGCCGAGGTTGACCGCGCCGGTCGCCGGGTCGCGGAACTGCTCCGGTATTTCAAGCGGTGTATCCCGGTACATGACCCGGGATGCGTCGGTCCCGGCGGCGCCGGGCAGGTCGATCAGGCTGGTGGTCATTGCTGGCCTCGTTCGATCAGTTTGACGATGTGGTTGACGATGAAGCGCTGGCCCTCGAGGTGTCGCAGCCGTGTGTCCGGGATATCCGGTCCGGTTGCGATGTCGAGGGTCAGGCCGCGGAGGTGGCGAAGCGCCCTGGCGCCGTCCCCGCCGCGAAAACAGCGGGCGAACACCTGCGGCAGATCGGACTCGTCCATGACGGTTCCTCCGGTCCGAAGCGCGGCTGAATTGCCGCGACGACCGGTGTTATATACTGTAATTCGGTAAAATTACAAAATCAGATGCCGAAGGGCGATGCCGGCTGGCCGATCGAGGCGGCGAGGAAGACGACGCCGAACAGCAGCAGCGCGGCGCCACCGGCGATCCTGAGGCCGGTTTCCAGGCGCGCCGGCCAGTGGCTTTGACGCGACGCCAGCCGCAGTGCCGCCTGGCGCGACACCAGCGTCAGCACCGCCAGCACCGACACGGTCGCGGCGGTCCCGAGCGACATCGCGAGCACGGCGCCGGCGCCCGCCAGCCACAGGCCGTTGGCCAGGGCGAAGACCAGCACGATCAACGCGCCGCCGCAGGGCCGGATGCCGACGGCGGCGATCACCGGCAGGGCGCGGCGAAGGGTCAGCGGGGCGCGGCCCAGGCCCTCCGGTCCGGGCATGTGGGCATGGCCGTGGTGGTGATCATGGCCATCGTGGTGGTGCCCGTCATGGTCGTGATGGTGCCCGTGATCGTGGCCGCCACCGCCACGCCAGACCCGCCAGAGCATCCAGGCCCCGAGCACCGCGATCAGCGCGAAGCTCGCCTGTTCCAGCGACCAGGCGCTGTCGAGCAGTTGCTGGCCAGCCAGCCCGAACAGCCAGGCGCCGCCATAGACCAGCACGATGGCGGTAACCGCCTGGGCCAGCGACGAGAGGACCGCCAGCACGATGCCCTGGCGTATCGCGCGCGCATTGGCCAGCAGCCAGGCGCTGATCACGGCCTTGCCGTGACCCGGCCCGATGGCGTGGAAGACGCCATAGGCGAGGCTGACGAGGACCAGGCCCCAGGCGGCGGGCAGGCTGTAGTCGGTCTTCAGCGCGTGGACCGCCCTGGCGAGCTGGCGATAGAGGTCCGCCTGGATCCGGCGCACCTCGCCCATCAGCCGGTCCCAGGGGCCGGGTTCCGCGACCGCTCCGGCGGGTGCTGCGGAGGGGGCCGGGCGCTGGAACGGGTTCTGCGCCTGCGCCTCGGCGGCCGGTACGGTGAACAGGCAGGCGAGCGCCAGCAGGGCCAGCGCGATCAGTCGCCGCATTCGACGCGCACCACCGGGGCATATTGCGCCGCCCAGTCACCGGACTGGACGAGTGCCTGGATCAGCTGGTCCGCCACCTGCTGTGGCGCCTCGTCCGGCCCGTAGGCCGTGACCCGGCATCCCTCCGGCACCGCGCCATGCGCCTGCGGCTCGCGATCCCTGTCGACCTCGAAGGCGATGAAATAGCTCGGGTCGTAGCTGGCGAAGGCGACGCGGTGCTTGCGCGGGTCGGCGGGGTAAGCCAGCGGCATCACGAAGCTCAGGGTCAGCACACCGTCGTCCACCGTGTTGTCGTACTCGGTGACCGGCCCGATCTCCGCCTTGATCCCGTCGATCTTCAGGTAGGTGAAATAGTCCCATTCCTTGAGGAACGTGACGTTCTGCTCGGCCAGGGCCTTCAGTTCGGCGGCACTGGTCGTGCCGTCCTTGTCGGTGTCGGCGCCCTGGATGGCGAAGGCCGAATAGAGCTCGTCGAAGCGCCAGGCCACGCGGACCGCGCTGACCTCGCCCCGGTCGTCGAAGATCACTTCGCCCGACGAGGAAATCCAGACATGCGGATGCGCGGCGGCAACGGAGCCGAGCAGCGGCAGGGCGAGCAGGGCGGGGATCAGGGCACGGCGGAACATGGAACCCATCCTGCACTTTTGCGCCGACGATTGCATCATCCCTGCGCCGGTCGCACCAGGCTTCCCGCGACCGTGATGACCGCGAACAGCGCCAGCGCCGCCACGACGATGGACGGTCCGGAGGGCGAATCGATCCAGAAGGACAGGCCGAGGCCCAGCAGCACGGCCGCGACACCGATCACCGACGCCAGCACGGCCATGGCCTCCGGCGTACCCGAGACGCGGCGGGCGGCGGCGGCGGGGACCACCAGCAACGCCGTCACCAGCAGGATGCCGACGACCTTCATCGCGCCGGCCACCAGCACGGCCACCAGCAGCGCGAAGACCAGGCGCGTGCGGCGGACGTCGACGCCCTCCGCCCGGGCCAGGTCGGCGTGCACGGTCAGCGCCAGCAGCGGGCGCCAGATCGCCGCCAGCCCGCAGAGCGCCAGCGCCCCGCCGATCCCGAGGACCAGCAGGTCATCGCGGCCGATGGCGAGGATGTCGCCGAACAGGTAGCCGGTGAGGTCCAGGCGGATGCCGGGCAGGCTGGTCGCCGCCAGCAGGCCAAGCGCCAGGCTGCCGTGGGAGAGCATGCCGAGCACCGTGTCGCTCGCCAGCCAGCGGAACCGCTCCAGCCAGAACAGCGCCAGCGCCGCCAGCACCACGACCAGGGCAACACCCAGGAACGGCTCGATGCCGGCCAGCAGGCCCAGCGAGACGCCGAGCAGGCCCGAATGGGCCATGGTGTCGCCGAAGAAGGCCATGCGCCGCCAGACCACGAAACAGCCGAGCGGCCCGGCCACGGCGGCAACCAGCGCGCCACCCAGCGCGGCGCGGATCAGGAACTCGTCCGGCATTCAGTGTCCGCGGGAATGGTCGTGGTGGTCGCCGTGAGCATGGTGGTGCTCGTGGCCATGGTGGTGATGGTCGTGCCCGTCGCCGATGGTGTCGCCGACCACGGCGCCGGCGATGTCGTGCTCGTGGTCATGGCGATGGCGGTAGACGGCGAGGGTCGAGGCGACCTGCGGCCCGAACAGGCGGAGAAACTCCGGGTGGGCCGAGATCTCCGCCGGCACGCCGGCACAGCAGACATGGCCGTTCAGGCACAGCACCTGGTCGGTTGCGGCCATCACCACGTGCAGGTCGTGCGAGACCATCAGCACGCCCAGGCCCTCCTCGTCGCGCAGGCGCGCGATCAGTTCGTAGAGCGCCGCCTCGCCGGCATGGTCGACACCCTGCACCGGTTCGTCGAGCACCAGCAGGTCCGGCCGACGCAACAGGGCGCGGGCCAGCAGCACGCGCTGGGTCTCGCCGCCCGACAGCCCGCCCACATCGGCGTCCGCCAGGTGACCGACGCCGGTGCGTTCCAGCGCCGCCGCGATCTCCGCCCTGCTCGCCGGATGGGTCAGCGTCATCAGCCGCCGCACCTTCAGCGGCAGCACGGGGTCGACGGCGAAGCGCTGCGGCACGTAGCCGACGCGGACGCCGTCACCCAGCCGTGCCGTGCCGCGCGACGGCTGCACCAGCCCCAGCAGGGTGCGGACCAGCGTGGTCTTGCCCGAACCGTTGGGCCCGATCAGCGTCACGATCTCGCCCGGGCGCACCTCCAGCTCGACGCCGTCCAGCACGGTGCGGCCGCCAAGGCGCACGGCAAGGTCGCGCACCTCTGCCAGGACGCGGCGTTCGGACCGGGGCCGGGCGGTCTCGGCAAGGTTGGGGCGGAGCTGGTTCATGGGCTGCATAGTGGCAGATGTTACAACATAACGAAACAGTTTGGTTCCAGCGCGGAAACATGAATGAAAGCAATGGCTTGTGCCGAGTTCGTCGCCCGTCGGCCGGGCAAGGCCACAAAGTTTCGACTCGCTACCATGGTGTGCCGCCCGGCACGCCCCAAGTGGAGGGCATCGAAGGTTCGCTTTGCAGGAGTAACGGCGATGACCAAGGTTCTGGTGCTCTACTACAGCAGCTACGGCCATATCGAGACGATGGCCGGTGCGGTGGCCGAAGGCGCGGGCAGCGTCGACGGTGTCGAGGTGACGGTGAAGCGGGTGCCGGAGCTGGTGCCCGAGGACGCGGCCCGCAAGGCCGGCATCCGGCTGGACCAGCAGGCGCCGGTCGCCAGCCCGAACGAACTGGCCGACTATGACGCCATCGTCTTCGGCACGCCGACCCGCTTCGGCAACATGTCGTCCCAGATGCGCAACTTCCTCGACCAGACCGGCGGGCTGTGGGCGCAGGGCAAGCTGATCGGCAAGGTGGGCAGCGCCTTCACCTCGTCGGCGACCCAGCATGGCGGCCAGGAAAGCACCCTGCTGTCCTTCCACACCACCTTGCTGCATCACGGCATGGTCGTGGTCGGCCTGCCCTACAGCTTCGCCGGCCAGATGGGCGTGGACGAGATCAAGGGCGGCTCGCCCTATGGCGCCACCACCATCGCCGGCGGCGACGGCTCCCGCCAGCCCTCCGCGGTCGAGCTGGAGGGCGCCCGCTACCAGGGTCGCCACGTGGCCGAGATCGCGAAGAAGCTGGCCGGCAAGACCGAGGGGCGCCTGGCCGCCTGACCAGGCCAGTCCAGAGACAGCGGGGCCGTCGTCCGGGAAACCGGGCGGCGGCCATCGATTTTTTTGATAGGCCGTTAGGCGGTCAGTCGTCGAAAGGTGAGTTTACCCCGATCGACTCAACTTCCGGAAATCTGTCGCCTATCAATGGCTTCCAATAATCCCCCAGGTATCGCTCGATGCCATCGAGGAGTTGTTCTTCTAATACTGCCCACGTTACTCGAAGTCGGCCTTGGCGTCCGTACTGTGTGACGTATGCATCATGCCTGTGTGCGTCGAGACGATCTCCTATGTCTCCTTGCCCAACACGGACAACGACACCGGGATTTCCTTCGTGCCAGATGATGTAGACCCCGCGCTTTCCGCGCAAACCTTCTAGGTTAAGGTTTATTAGATCGCACCAATGTCGATCATTACCGCATCTCTGCCATTCAACTCTGACGGCCCAAGCCATGTGGATGCCTCCAAGCTCAACAGTCAGCTCGGACTCTTGGCGATTCGCAACTTGAGGTCAAATATTGTTGTCTTGTTGTTTCTAGGGGTTGTGGTGCCTCTCGAATCCGTTCAGCCGGCTTCGGCCAGTTTCAGGGCTTCCTCGCCCTCCGGCGTCAGCCGCGCCATCTTTGCTTTCAGCAGTTCCTCACGCAGCGCGTAGGCATTTCCGGCCTTCGCCGCCACCATCTGCCCGGGCGGGGTCGGGTGCGTGACCTCGGGCCAGTGGCCCGGCTGCGGCTTCGCGCCTTCCAGCACGATGTCCGGCAGGTCGTCGTCGACCACGGCCGGGGTGCGGGTGACCTCCATCATGTTCCAGGTCAGCTCCAGCGGGATGTTGTTGGGGTCGAAGAAATAGATCGACCAGAAGGCGCCGTGGTCGATCGGCCCGGTGATCTCCAGCCCTGCCGCTTCCAGCCTGTCCTTCCAGGCGAACAGCTCCTGGCGGCTGTCCACGGTCATGGCCACGTGGTCGAAGCCCAGCGGCGCCGAGGTGCGGTTGCCGTGGAACTTCACTTCCATGGCGCTGGCCCCGTCATAGGCGAAGAAGGCAACCAGGTTGCTGCCGGCCTGGAAGAAATAGTGGCGATAGCCGTCATGACCGATGCCCATGGTCAGTTCCATGCCCAGCAGGTCACGCCAGAAGCGGATCGTGCCGTGCAGGTCCGGCGTGATGAAGGCCAGGTGATCGATGCGGCTGATGCTCATCGGGTGTCTCCTTTGCCGATTTTCCTGAGACCGACCTGTGACGGCTGGCGCGCGATACAACCGGACGCGGGGAGAAACGCACCGTTTCCGAGCATAGGCCGAACCGCCGGGTGATGCCATCGCCGGAACTTCCGCCTAGCATGGGCGAAAACAGGGGGAGGAACACCGTGGCCACTGAGAGCCGCCGCATCGTGCTCGCGCGTCATTGTCGCGGGCTGCCGCAGCCGGACGATTTCCGCATCGAGGGCTTCGACTGTCCGGACCTGAAGGACGGGCAGGTGCTGGTCCGCAACATCCTGCTGTCGGTCGATCCCGGCACGCGGGCGCGCCTGTCGGGCAAGGCGAGCTATGTCCCGCCGCTGCCGCTGGGCGGCGTGGTTGGCGCCTTCTCGGCCGGGGAGGTGATCGAGAGCCGCTCCGACAAGCTGCCGGTCGGTTCGGTCGTGACGCTGGCGGATGGCTGGTCAGAGCATGCGGTGCTGACCGTCGGGCGCGGCTTCATGCGCCGGATCGGGGATCGCCGCCTGCCGCTCCGGGCCTGGCTCGGCGTGCTGGGCGTCTCCGGCATGACCGCCTGGTTCGGCCTCAACCGGGTCGGTGAAATGAAGGCCGGGGAGACGGTTGTCGTCACCTCGGCCGCCGGTGCCGTCGGCTCGGCGGCGGCGCAGATCGCGCGTGTCGCCGGCTGCCGGGTGATCGGCGTGGCGGGGGGGCCGGAGAAATGCGCCTGGCTGACCGGTGTCGCCCGGCTGGACGCGGCCGTCGACTACAAGGCCGTGCCCGACATCGGCGCGGCGCTGAAGGACCTGGCGCCGAAGGGCGTCGACATCCTGTTCGACAATGTCGGCAACGCCATGATCGACACGGTGATCCCGCTGATGAACGTCAACGGCCGCATCGTGGTCTCGGGCCAGATGGACGCCTACAACCGCGACGACGAGCCGGGGCCCGGCCTGGTCAACACCCGCGCCTTCATCACCCATCGCCTGAAGATGCAGGGGCTGGTGGTGTTCGACGACCTGCCGCAGTGGGGCGCAGCCGAGGCCGCCATGGCCGATCACCTGGTCGCCGGCGAGATCGCCTGGCGCGACGAGGTGATCGACGGCCTGGAGGCAACGCCCGCGGCCTTCGCCGGCCTGTTCACCGGCCAGAACCGCGGCCGCCGCATGATCCGCCTTTGTCCCGACCCGGCCGGCTTTCCGGAGTGAGCGCCATGACCCTGCACGAGAATATCGACCGTATCCTGCCCGCGATTTCCGCCCGCGCCGCCGAGACCGAGGCCGCGCGGCGCCTGCCCGCCGACCTGGCCGCCAGCATGGCCGAGGCGGGGCTGTTCCGCATGATGGTGCCGCAGGCGGTCGGCGGTCTGGAATGCAGCGCGGCCGAATCGCTCCGGGTGATGGAACGGGTGGCGAAGGCGGACGCGGCCGCCGGCTGGTGCGTGATGATCTCCGCCACCTCGGCCTTCAAGTCCGGCTTCGTGCCGGAGGAGGTGGCGCGCCAGGTCTATGGCCAGCCGGGCGGCATCTTCGGCGGGGTGTTCGCACCCATGGGCCGCGCGGTGCCGGAGGGCGACGGCTATCGCCTCACCGGGCGCTGGTCGTGGTGCTCGGGCTCGGCCAACTGCACCTGGTTCTCCGGCGGTGCGGTGATCATGGACGACGGCAAGCCGCGCCTGCTGCCGAACGGTGCCCCCGATTCGCGGATGATGATCTTCCCGATGGACAGCGCCGAGCTGATCGACACCTGGATGGCGGCGGGGCTGGCCGGCACCGGTTCGGGCGACGTGGCGGTGAAGGACATCTTCGTGCCCGCGACCCACGCGGTCTCGCTGATGCATGACGGCGCCGTGGCACAGGGACCGCTCTACCGCTTCCCGACCTTCGGCCTGCTGGCGCTCGGCATCGCGGCGGTGGCGCTCGGCAATGCTGCCGCGGCCATCGACGACCTGGTCGACCTCGCCGGCGCGAAGAAGCCGGCGGGCGGGCGGCGGACGCTGGCCGAGCGCGGCATGGCGCAGGCCGAGCTGGCGCAGGCCAGCGCGAAGCTGCGCAGCGCCCGTGCCTTCGCCTTCGAGGCGGTGGACCGGGCCTGGGTCCGTGCCGAAGCCGGCGGCGAACTGGACACGGAGATGCGGGCCGACCTCAGGCTCGCGGCCACGCACGCGACGCGGACGGCGGCCGACGTCACCCGTGCGATGTACGACCTCGGCGGCGGCAATTCGCTGTTCCTGACCTCGCCGCTGCAGCGCCGCTTCCGCGATGCCCATGCCATGACCCAGCACATGATGGTCGCGCCCTCGACCTGGGAACTGACCGGGCGCGTTGCCATGGGCCTGCCGACGGACGCGACGTTCCTGTGATGGGTCCCCTGCCCCGGGCGGGCTGGCGCCTGCCGGGGCCTTGTGCTCTAAATCGGCGCCGATGGGGTCCTGCGGGACCGGTGTGAAGTGAGGGAAGGGGAACCGATGACGGTCTTCACCGAAAAGGGGGTCACCCACTATCTCGACAGCATCGCGGTCGGCCAGGCGGCCGAGTACACCCGCGAGGTGACCGAGGACCTGATCCAGGCCTTCGCCGATGCCTCGGGCGACGACAACCCGCTGCACCTCGATGCCGAGTACGCGAAGACCACCATGTTCAAGGAGCGGATCGCCCACGGCATGCTGTCGGCGAGCTTCCTCTCCACCATCTTCGGCACGATCTTCCCCGGACCCGGCGGCATCTATCTCGGCCAGAACCTGAAGTTCGTGGCGCCGGTGAAGATCGGCGACGTGGTCACCGCCCGTGCCGAGGTCGACGAGGTGCTGGCCGACAAGGGCCGGGTGCATTTCACCTGCACCTGCACCGTGAACGGCAAGGCCGTGGTCACGGGCGATGCCTGGATCATGCCGCCCCGCCGGAAGAAGTGACGCTGGACATGCGGGTCGTCCGCCTGAGGACCGCCGCGCCCGACGCGGCGCGGGGCGGTGCGGTCGCCATCGGCAATTTCGATGGCGTGCACCGGGGCCATCGCGCCCTGATCGCGGATGTCCGCGCGCGCGCCGCCGGGATCGGCGCGCCGTCGGGCGTCCTGACCTTCGAGCCGCACCCGCGCGAGTTCTTCGCCCGCAATGCCCCGCCCTTTCGCCTGACCAACTTCCGCGCCCGCGCCATCAGCCTGGCCGAGACCGGCATCGACTTCATGGCCGTGCTGCCGTTCGGTCGCGAGATGGCCTGGAAGAGCGCCGCGGACTTCATCGACGAGGTCCTGGTGGAGCGGCTCGCCGTCCGCCATGTCACCGTCGGCTACGACTTCGCCTTCGGCCACAAGCGGGCCGGCAATGTCGCGATGCTGAAGGCCGCCGGTGCCCGCAAGGGGTTCGCCGTGCATGTCGTCGAGCCGGTGCGGGGCGAGGGCGAGATCTACTCCTCCACCCGCATCCGCGACGCGCTCTGGCAAGGTGAGCCGCGCCGCGCGGCCGATGCGCTGGGCCACTGGTGGGAGGTGCATGGTCGGATCGCCAGGGGCGACCAGCGTGGCCGGACCATCGGCTTTCCCACGGCGAATGTCCGGCTCGGCGGCTATATCGAGCCGCAGTTCGGCGTCTATGCCGTGCAGATCTGCTGGGAGGACCGGTTCGGCGCGCCGGTCTGGCACGACGGCGTCGCCAATCTCGGTCGTCGCCCGACCTTCAACAAGACCGACGTGCTGCTGGAGGTCCATGTCTTCGACTTCGCCGGCGACCTCTATGGCCGGCACGCGCGTGTGCGCTTCATCGACTTCCTGCGCCCCGAGCAGAAGTTCTCTGGCCTCGACGCGCTGAAGGCGCAGATCGCCGCCGACGCCGGCCAGGCCCGTACCGTCCTCGCCGCCCTGCCGAAGGACTGAGGCTGCCGTCCCTCGGCCTTCTCCTTGATGGCAGTTCTGCCGGACGCGGGCCTTGGGGCGGGTCATGCGCCATCGTCGCAATGACCCGCATTCAGGCTCTCTACTCCCAGGGTGGCAGGCGGCCTTCCTCGACGGCGTGGCAGGCGACCATCGCCGTGCCCTCGCGGCGGGCCTGCGGCGCCTCGCTGCGGCAGCGGTCGGTGGCCAGCGGACAGCGCGGATGAAAGGCACAGCCCGGCGGCGGCGCGATGGGGCTCGGTACCTCGCCGGCAACCGGCGTGCGCGCGCGGCCCGACATCTCCAGGTCCGGGATCGCGTCCAGCAGCATGCGCGTATAGGGGTGGCGCGGGTTGGCGAACAGGGTCTCGGTGTCCGCCCATTCCACCAGCCGGCCGAGGTACATCACGCCGACGCGGGTGGAGACGTGGTAGACCACGGCCAGGTCGTGGCTGATGAACAGGTAGGTCAGCCCCAGCCGTTTCTGCAATTCCGCCATCAGGTTCAGGATCTGCGCCTGCACCGAGACGTCGAGCGCCGAGGTCGGCTCGTCGCAGACCAGGAACTCCGGTTCGCCCGCCAGGGCGCGGGCGATCGAGATGCGCTGGCGCTGGCCACCGGAGAACTCGTGCGGGAACTTCTCGCCGTCGGCGGGCGACAGCCCGACCTGGGAGAGCAGTTCGCCGACCCGCGCCCGGATCACCGCGTCGCCGCTCAGCAGGCGGTTGTGACGGATCGGCTCGGCCACGATGTCGGCCACCCGCCAGCGCGGGTTCAGCGAGGCATAGGGATCCTGGAAGATCATCTGCATGCGGCGCTGGGTGGGGCGGTTGCGCGCCCGCGCGGCGGCATCCGACAGGTCCCGGCCCTCGTAGCTGATGGTGCCGCGTGTCGGGTTGTACAGGCCGACCACCAGGCGGGCCACGGTGGACTTGCCGCAGCCGGACTCGCCCACCAGGCTGAAGGTCTCGCCCTTGCCGATCTCGAAGCTGACGCCGTCGACCGCCTTCACCACGGCACGCGGCCTGCGCTCGATGACGCGGTTGAGCCATGGCGGCGAGACGTCGAACCAGCGGGCCAGGTCGTCCACCTTCAGCAGCGGCGCCGTCATGTCACGCTCTCCGCCACCGGTTCATGCAGCCAGCAGGCGACATGGTGCGGCGCCGCCCCCATCAGGTCGGGGCGCACCGTGTGGCACTTGAAGCGGACCTTCGGACAGCGCGGGTGAAAGGCGCAGCCGGTGGGGATCGCGGTCAGCCGCGGCATCGAGCCGTCGATCTGGGTCAGGCGCTGCTCGCGGCCGGAGAGCGACGGGATCGCGCCCATCAGCCCCTCGGTATAGGGGTGGCGGGCACGCTTGATCACCTCCTGCACCGGGCCGACCTCGGCGATGCGGCCGGCGTACATCACGGCCACGCGGTCGGCGGTCTCCGCGATCACGCCCATGTCGTGGGTCACCAGCATCACGGCCGTGTGGTGTTCGCGGCAGAGGCGCTTCAGCACGCCGATGATCTGGGCCTGGATCGAGACGTCCAGTGCCGTGGTCGGCTCGTCGGCGATGATCAGTTCCGGGTCGGCGCAGAGCGCCAGCGCGATCACCACGCGCTGCCGCATGCCGCCGGAAAACTGGTGCGGATAGTGGTCCAGCCGCTCCTCGGCCGCGGGGATGCCAACCTCCTTCAGCAGCTCCAGCGCACGCGCGCGGGCCTGCTTCGGGGTCAGCGGCAGGTGGGTCAGGATGGTCTCGGTGATCTGGTCGGAGACACGGTAGAGCGGGTTCAGGCTGGTCAGCGGGTCCTGGAAGATCGCCCCGATGCGCCGGCCGCGGATCTTGCGCAACTCCGCATAGGGCAGGTTGTCGATGCGCTGGCCGGCCAGCAGGATCTCGCCCGACGCGATGCGCCCCGGCGGCTCGATCAGGCCGATGATGGCGGCGCCCGTCATCGACTTGCCGGCGCCGGATTCGCCCACCACGCCCAGCACCTCGCCCGGCGCGATGGCCAGCGAGATGTCGTCGACGGCGACCAGCGTGCCCTTTCGCGTCGGGAACTCGACCCGGAGATTGCGCACCTCCAGCAGCGGTCCGGCCATTGCTACCTCAGCTTCGGGTTGAGCGCGTCGCGCAGCCAGTCGCCCAGCAGGTTGACCGACAGCACCAGCATGGCGAGGAAGATCGAGGGGAACATCACGATCCACCACTCGCCCGAGAACAGGAAATCCTGCCCGACCCGCACCAGCGAGCCGAGCGAGGGCATGGTCAGCGGCACGCCGACGCCCAGGAACGACAGCGTCGCCTCCAGCAGGATCGCCACCGCCAGGTTGATGGTGCCGATCACCAGCACCGGCCCCATCACGTTGGGCAGGATATGGCGGAACATGATGGCCCTGCCCGACAGCCCGATCACCCGCGCGGCCTGGACATATTCGCGGTTCTTCTCGACCAGGGTCGAGCCGCGCACGGTGCGGGCGAACTGCGGCCAGATCGACAGGCCGATGGACAGGATGATGACGCCGATGGCCATGGTCTCGCCCTGTCCGCCCGGCGCGATGGCACGGGCCACGCCGTTGATCAGCAGTGCGATCAGCAGCGAGGGAAAGCTGATCTGGATGTCGGCGATGCGCATGATCACCGCGTCGACGCTGCCGCCGGAATAGCCGGCGACCAGGCCCAGCGCCACGCCGATGACGATGGCGAGAACGACGGAGACGAAGCCGACGGTCAGCGAGATGCGCGAGCCGTAGAGGATGGTCGAGTAGATGTCACGCCCCTGGTCGTCGGTGCCGAGCAGGAACGGCGCCACGCCGTCGGGGTGCCAGAGGGGCGGGGTGAAGGCGTCCATGATGCTGAGGCCGGCGGGATCGAAGGGATCCTGCGGCGTGATCACCGGCGCGAAGATCGCGGCGAAGATCTGCAGCATCGCGATGACGGTGGCGACGATGGTCAGCGGGCTGTGACGGAAGCTCCAGACGACGTCGCTGTCGAGGAAGCGCGAAACGCTGTCGGCCAGGCGGGCGGCTGCGGCCATCTCAGTGTCCCCCGCCGGTGCGCTCGACCCGGAGCCGCGGATCGACCACGTAGTAGAGAATGTCGACCACCAGGTTCAGCACGACATAGATCAGTGCCACCAGGATCAGGTAGCTGGACATCACGGGGATATCGACGAACTGCACCGCCTGCAGGAACAGCAGGCCCATGCCCGGCCACTGGAACACCGTCTCGGTGATGATCGAGAAGGCGATCAGCGAGCCGATCTGCAGGCCGGTGATGGTGATGACGGGAACCAGCGTGTTCTTCAGCGCATGTCCGAAATGCACGGCCCGGTCCGACAGGCCGCGGGCGCGCGCGAACTTGATGAAGTCGGTGCGCAGCACCTCCAGCATCTCGGAGCGGATCAGGCGCAGGATCAGCGCCAGCTGGAACATGCCCAGCGTGAAGGCCGGCATGATGATCGACTTCCAGCCGCTGACGGTCAGCAGGCCGGTGGTCCACAGGCCGGTATCGACGGTCTCGCCGCGCCCGAAGGTCGGCAGCCAGCCGAGGATCACGCCGAACACCAGCACCAGCAGGATGCCGATGACGAAGGTGGGCAGCGAGATGCCGACAAGCGAGACGGTCATGAAGACCTGGGACAGCCAGTGCCGTGGCCAGAGCCCGGTATAGACGCCGAGCGGAACGCCCACGGCCAGGGCGAACAGGGCGGCCAGCAGCGCCAGTTCCAGGGTCGCCGGCAGGCGCTCGGCGATCAGCTGGTCGACGGGCCGGCCGATGCGGTAGGAGATGCCGAACTCGCCCTGCACCGTGCGGGCGACAAAGCGGACGAACTGTTCGGGGACAGGGTCGTTGAGACCCAGTTTCTCGCGCAGGGCCGCACGTTCCGCGAGCGATGTGTCCTGGCCCACCATCTGGGCCACCGGATCGCCGACAAAGCGGAACATGGTGAAGCTGATCAGGGCAACGACCAGCATCACCAGCAGGGCCTGCAGCAGACGTCGGATGATGAACGCTATCATTCAGCGACCGCGATGCTGCGCCGGGCCGGCCGGGTACGCGGGCCGGCCCGACAGGCATCCATCAGATCAGTCGACGGTCACGAAACGCCAGGCGAAGACGTTGTCGGCCCGCTGGGCGAGGTTGACGCCCTTGCGCGCACCCCAGGCCAGGGCCTGCTGGTGCAGCGGGATGTAGGCAACGTCATCCAGCGAGATCTTCCACGCCTGCTTGATCATCGCGTTGCGCTTGTCGTTGTCGGTCTCCGACAGGATCTGGTCGGTCAGCGCGTCGAGGTCCTTGGAGCAGTAGCGGCCCAGGTTGAACTTGCCGCGGCCCGCCGCCTCGTCGTAGCAGCCGATGATGTTGTAGAGCACGTTCCAGCTGTCGAACGAGCCGGGCGTCCAGCCCAGCAGGTAGAACGAGGTGTCCAGGCTCGGGGCCAGCACCTTCTTGAAGTACAGGCCCTTGGTCTGCGCCAGCAGGTTCACCTTGATGCCGACCTTGGCCAGCATGGACACGACGGCCTGGCAGATCGCCTCGTCATTGACGTAGCGGTCGTTCGGGCAGTCCATCGTGACCTCGAAGCCGTCCGGATAGCCGGCCTCGACCAGCAGCGCCTTGGCCTTCTCCGGATCGTAGCCCAGCCGGGTGAAGGACGGATCGGCGCCCTGGATCTCGGGCGCGACCATCAGGGCCGACGGCGCGGACAGGCCGCGCATGACCTTCGACTTGATCGCCTCGATGTCGATGGCGCGATAGGCCGCCTCGCGGACGCGCTTGTCCTTGAAGGGGTTCTTGCCCTTGACGTTCGAGTACAGCAGCTCGTCGCGGTACTGGTCCATGCCGAGGAAGATGGTCCGGAGCTCCGGGCCGATCAGCATGTTGATGTTGGCCGCGTCCTCGACCCGCTTCATGTCCTGCACCGGGATCGGGTAGGCCATGTCGACCTGGCCCGAAAGCAGCGCGGCGACGCGGGTGGCGTCGGTACCGATCGGCTTGAAGGTGACCTTGGTCAGGTTGTGGGTCTTGGTCGCGTTGCCCCACCAGTCCGGGTTGGCCTCGGCCACCGTCTGCACGTCGGCCTCGCGGCTGACCAGGCGGAAGGGACCGGTGCCATTGGTGTTGCGGGTGGCGAAGTTCTCCTGGGTGCCGGTCGCCGACTGCGCCGTCAGCGCGCCGTTCTTCTCGGCCCAGGCCTTCGACATGATGCCCCAGGTTTCCCACTCGACGTGCAGGATCGGGTTGGCGCTTTCGGTGACGAAGTCGACGGTGTGGTCATCGACCTTGATGACTTCCTTGACGCCGGCGAGGCGGGTCTTGAGGTCCGAGCCCTCGCCGCGGACGCGGTCTGCGGAGAAGACGACGTCATCGGCGGTGAAGGGCTCGCCGCCATGGAACTTCACGCCCTTGCGCAGGTGGAAACGCCAGCGGGTCGGCTCGACAATCTCCCAGCTCTCGGCAAGACCCGGCAGGATCTCCAGGTTGGGGCCGCGGCTGATCAGCCCCTCGTACATGTTGCCGACAAACCCCAGCGTGAAGGTTTCGTTGAGGTTGTAGGGATCCATGGAGTTGGCATCGCCCTGGAAAGCGAATGTCAGTTCCTTGGCCTGGGATGCGCCGGCGACCATCGCCAGCGCCGCGACGCCTGCCAGTAGTGAAGTCCGGATGCGCATTGGGGAGCCTCCGCTTATGTCCGGTTCGTGTTATCGCGGCCATTCGCCGCGCTTCGGCGGGGATTGTGGGAGGCGCCCGGAAGCGGCGTCAACGCATTTCGCATCCGCGCCCCGGAGAACTTCAGCTTGACGCAGCGGCATCGGGCATTGCGAGCGCGAGTCATGCGCACGCCGGCATCGTCCCGCCGCGCGACAGACTGTCCCAAGGAAAATGCAGGCCGGAGCGCGTACCTGAGGCGTGTCCGTGAAACCGAGGGCGTCGCCGGAAATGGACCGGGTCGTCCGCAACGGGAGAAACCACGATGAACAAGATCACCGCCGCGGCCGCGCTGGCTTTGTCCCTGACGCTGGCCGCCGGTGCCGCATCCGCCGGCGATGTCGAGGAAGGCGCCAAGGTCTTCAAGAAGTGCGCGATCTGCCACACGCTCGACGGCAAGAACAAGGTCGGCCCGACCCTGCAGGGCATGTTCGGCCGCGCCGCGGGGGGCGTCGAGGGCTACAAGTACTCGTCGGCCCTGAAGGACAGCGGCATCGTCTGGGACGAGACCACGGTCGCCGCCTACCTGAAGGATCCCAAGGGCTACATCCCGAAGAACAAGATGGCGTTCCCCGGCCTGAAGAAGGACAAGGAACTGGACGACGTCATCGCCTACCTGAAATCCGCCACCAACTGAGCCGACTGTCGTCGCCGGCGGGCCTCAGGTCCGCCGGAAGACGGCAAACAGCTCGATGTCGGCGGCCCAGTGGAACTGGTCGAGCGGCGTGACCGAAACGAGGTCGTAGCCACCGTCGGCCAGCATCCGCGCATCCCGCGCGAAGGTCGCCGGCTCGCACGAGACATAGCCGATCGCCGGCACCCGGCTCGCGGCCAGTTCCGCCGCCTGCACCCGCGCCCCCGCCGCCGGCGGGTCCAGCACCACCAGGTCGAAGCCGGCCAGTTCGTTCGCCATCAGCGGACGGCGGTTGAGGTCGCGCGCCAGCGCGGTCACCCGTCGCCCCGGCACCCGGTTCACCGCCGCCTTCAGCGCCGCAACCGCCTCCGCGTCGCTGTCGAGCGCCAGCACCTCGCTGGCCGGGTCGAGGGCGGCTGTCAGCGTGCCGCAGCCGCAATAGAGATCCGCGACGCGGGCCGCGCCGGCCGCCAGATCGCCCACCAGGCGCTGCATCTCCCGCTCGATCACCCGGTCGGCCTGCAGGAAGCCCCCCGGCGGCGGCTCGACCGCCAGGTGCGGCCAGTCGAGCACCGGCGGGCGCCGCGTCGCGACCGGCACCGGCATGCCGTCCTGGCGCAGCAGCAGACGCGCCAGGTCGTGTGTATCTGCAAACGACGCCATCCGCTCGAAGGCCCGCGAGTCCGGGCGGCCCGGCAGGTCGATCAGCAGGTCGACACCGCCGTCGGTCACGGTCGCCGCCACCCGCGCCTCGCCGCGCGGCGGCATCAGTCCGCGCAGCAGGTCGCGCAGCGGCCGCAGCAGCGCCTCCAGCGCCGGCTCCAGCAGCGGGCACATGGCGATGTCGACCAGCTCGCGGCTGCGGCGCGCGTGATAGCCGAACAGCAGCGCGCCCCGGCGATCGGTCCGCGCGGTCCACGCCACCCGCCGCCGCCGGCCCGGCGCGGCCGGCACGATGGCGCCCACCGGGGGCGCCCCGAAGCCGCGATGGCCGAGCGCCACCACGACCGTCTGCCGCTTCCAGTCCGACAGTGGCGCCGGCGCCATGTGCTGCAGGGCGCAGCCGCCACAGCGCGTGGCATGGCGGCAGGGTGGCGCCACCCGGTCCGGGCCGGGCTCCAGCACGCGCAGCAGGCGGGCCTGGCGGCCCTCGCCGCCCGCCTTGCCCTCCGGCGCGATCTCGACGCGGTCGCCGGGCAGGGCGCCGGGCACGAACACCTGGCCACCGTCCAGGCCGGCGATGCCGTCACCGCCGGCGCCCAGCGCCTCGATCGCTACAATTGCCGGACTCACGCCGTCTTCTCCGCCACCAGCAGGTACTCCACATTGCCCTTCGGCCCGGTGACCGGGCTCTCGACGGTGCCGAGGACGCGCCAGCCCGGGCGGGCGGCGAGCCAGTCGGTGATCCCGCGCAGCACCTCTTCGCGGATCGCGGGGTCGCGCACAACCCCGCCCTTGCCGACGCGCTCCGGCCCGGCCTCGAACTGCGGCTTCACCAGCGCCACCAGCCGCGCGCCGGGCGCCGCGAGGTCGAGCGCCGGCGGCAGCGCCAGGCGGAGACCGATGAAGCTGACGTCGCAGACCACGATGTCGGGGGATGCCGGCAGGTGGCCGGGGCCCAGCTCGCGGGCGTTCAGGCCCTCGATGCAGATCACCCGCGGGTCGGCGCGGAGGTCCGGGTGAAGCTGGTCATGGCCGACATCGACCGCCGTCACCCGCGCGGCGCCGCGATCCAGCAGGACGTGGGTGAAGCCGCCGGTCGAGGCGCCGAGGTCGAGGCAGTCCAGCCCCGCCGGGTCGATGGCGAACCGTTCGAGCGCCGCCACCAGCTTCAGCGCGCCGCGGCTGACCCAGGGATGGTCGGCCGCCGCCAGTTCCAGCCGGCAGCTTTCCGCCAGCAACTGCCCGGCGCGCGTCACCGGGGCGCCGTCCGCCAGCACCTTGCCGGCGGCGATCAGCGCCTGGGCGCGGGCACGGCTGGGCGCCAGTCCCCGGGCGGCGACCAGCAGGTCGGCGCGGCTCCGCCCGGGATCAGGCATCGGCAGCCGTCAGAGGTTGAGCATCTGGTTCGGCAGCCAGGTGACGATGCCGGGGAAGGCGACCAGGCCGGCCACGGTCAGCACGTCGGCGATGAAGAACGGTCCGATGCCCTTGAACACGTCCGACAGCGGGATGTCGGGACGCACGCCGGCCACCACGAAGCAGTTCAGGCCGATCGGTGGCGTGACCAGGCAGATCTCCACCATCTTCACCACGATGATGCCGAACCAGATCGACGCATCGGCCGATCCAGGCTCGAAGCCCAGCCCCGGCGCCAGCGCCATGACCGCCGGATAGACCACGGGCAGCGTCAGCAGCATCATGCCGATGGCGTCCATGAACATGCCCAGCACCGCGTAGGCGAGCAGGATCAGGATCATGATCATCATTGGCGAGACCGGCAGGCTGACGATCCACTCGGCGAAGGCGTCGGGCAGGTGCGCGAAACCCAGGAAGCGGACGAAGACCAGCACGCCCCAGATGATCGAGAAGATCATCACCGTCAGCTTGGCGGTCTCCAGCAGCGCGTCCTTCAGTTCCGGCCACTTCATCCCGCGACGCAGGGCCATGACGAAGACCACGAAGGCACCCAGCGCGCCCGACTCGGTGGGTGTCGCCAGGCCGAAGTACACGCCGCCGATGATCACGCCGATGACGATCAGGATCGGCATGGTGCCGGGGATGGATTCGAAGCGTTCCGCCCATGTGTAGCCCGTGATCCGTCCGCCGAGGGCGGGATTGCGCCAGCAGCGCCAGATGATCAGCAGCGCGTAGACGACAGCCGAGAATATGCCGGGGATCAGGCCGGCCAGCAGCAGCTTGCCGACCGATTCCTCCACGATGATGGCATAGATCACCAGGATCGCGCTTGGCGGAATGAGCGAGGCCAGGGTACCCGCGGCGGCGACGACGCCGGCGGCGAGCCTGCGGTCATAGCCGGCGTTCAGCATCTCGGGGATGGCGACGCGGGAGAACACGGCCGCGGTCGAGGTCGATGCGCCGGAGACGGCGGCGAAGCCGGCCGCGGCGAACACGCTGGCCACCGCCAGGCCGCCCGGCACCCAGCCGATCCAGCGCCGTGCAGCCTCGAACACTGCCTTGGTGATGCCGGCATGGAAGGCGAGGAAGCCGATCAGGATGAACATCGGCAGCACCGAGAGGGTGTAGGACACCGACTTGGCGTGCGGGATGGTGCCGGCCCAGCCGGCGCCGCGCTCGAAGGCCAGCCAGAAGCTCACGTTCGGCTTGGCGTAGAGCACCATGATCAGGCCGACAGTGCCGACCAGGGCGGCGGCGAAGACCACGCGCATGCCCAGGATCACCATGATGAACAGGGCGATGATGCCGATGATGCCGATCGTCAGGGGTTCGAAATGCATGGCTCAGGCCCCCTCGCGACGGCGGTCGGTGTCGGTGTCCTCGATCTCGCGTTTCGCCTGCTGCTCGACGCTCTCGATCAGCGGCACGCCGACCGGGCGGGCATCGGGCCAGACCACCAGCCGCGCGTAGCAGACGAATTGCAGCGCCAGGCGAAGGAACAGCAGCGAGAAGGCGATCGGTACAAGCAGCTTGGACGGCCAGACCGGGAAGTTGGCGTCGATGGTGGAATCGCCCTGCTCGAAGGCGCGCAGGAAGTGCTCGTAGGCGTAGTAGATGATGATGGCGACCAGCAGGGCGGAGATCAGCACGGTCAGCGCCTCGGCCGCCCACAGCGCCCGTCCGCCCAGGCCCCGCAGCAGCATGTCCATCCGGACATGGCCGCCGAGCTTCTGGCAGTAGGCGATGCCGAGAAAGGCGAACACCGCCATGGCCTGCTCGACGAAGTCGAGATAGCCCCAGATCGGGTAGCCCAGCGTCCGCCCGATGATCTGCAGCACCGCGAGGAACATCAGGAACAGGATCGAGAAGGCGGCGATCAGGTTGAAGACCGTCTCGGCACGGAACAGCAGCCTGTCCGCCAGGCCGAGTGTGCGGCCGTCGTCGGTTGAGGTCATGACGTTGGTTCCACGGGGGGCGGCGACGGCACGGCGCGGCCCCGCGCCAGGGGTCGGCGGAACGGCGCGGCCCCGCGCCTGGGGGGGCGCCGCGGCGACCGGGACTACGGACGAAAAGGGGTCCCGGCGCGCGCCGGAACCCTTCCCGGATCCGTGTTCAGGAGCCGGCGACCTTCTTGGCCTCGGCCAGCAGGAAGTCCAGCAGCTCCTGGGCCGGGATGGTGCCGGCATTGTCGGCCACCCACTTGTCCCAGACCGGCTTGCCGACAGCCGTGCGGAACTCGTCCAGCTCGGCCTCGGTAAAGGTCACTTCCTGCAGCTTGGCGCGGAAGATCGGCAGGTTCTTCTCGTCAGCCGCCAGGTAGGCATCCTTCATCGTGGTGTAGGCGCCGTCCTTCAGGTCCGCCAGCAGGTCCTTGTACTGCTGCGGCAGGGCGTTGTACGCGTCCAGGTTGAAGACCATCGGGCAATCGGCGGTGCCCGGCTGGAAGTTGGACGTGAACCAGTTGGAGACCTCGTGCACCTTGTAGGCCGCGTGCGCATAGGTATAGGGGAACGACGCCGCGTCGACCGCACCGCGCTCCATCACCGTGTAGACCTCGGTCGCCGGGACGGTGGTCAGGGTCGCGCCGAGCATCTCCATCGCGGTGCCGATGCCGCCGCCGGCGCGGACCCGCAGGCCCTTCCAGTCCTCGAGCTTCTTCGGTGCCTTGCCGCGACCCAGGAACTCGTACTGCGGCAGGATGCCGGCCATGTAGACCATGGCGTTCCAGCGCTTCATGTCGGCGGCGACCGCCGGGTGCTGGTAATAGGCGTCGGACGCCTTGATGCGGACGTTCCAGTCACCGATCGGCAGGAACGGCAGCGAGAAGATCATCGCCGTCGGGTTCTTGTCCGGATGGTAGAAATTGCAGAAGTTGGCCGACTCGAAGGCACCGATCTGGATTCCGTCCAGCGTTTCCTTCTCGTTCGACAGGCCGCCATAGGAGATGACGATCTTGAACTTGCCGCCCGTCCGCTCCTCGAGATGCTTGGCGACATATTCGACGCCGGCGGTGAAGGCGCGCGGCTTGCCCCAGGTGGCGTGGTTCCAGGTGACCGACGGCCCATCGACCATGTTGGCGGCGGTCGCCGCGCCGGCGAGCCCGGCGGCGACGCCGAACGCGACCGCGCCCTTGAGAAACTGGTGAATCATCGCTTGTACTCCCTGTTGTGTCTGTCCGTGTTCTGTCACGGTTTTGCCGGACTCTATCCGCCGCCGGGGGACCGATCAATCCGCATGACAACGCGATTGTCCGTATCCGGGCGGGCGGTATCCCGATGACGGCCATGTTCGTGCTGTCCGGTCTGGCGCTGGCGACCTGGATTTACCTGATCCTGTTCCACGGCGGCTTCTGGCGCCTGCGGGAGCGTCTGCCGGCCAGCCCTGCGCCCGCGCACTGGCCCGCGGTGGTCGCCGTGGTCCCGGCCCGCGACGAGGCCGACGTGATCGCGCGCGCCATCGGCTCGCTGCTCGACCAGGACTATCCGGGCCCGTTCCACGTCGTGCTGGTGGACGACAATTCGTCCGACGGCACCGGCGGCATCGCCCGGCGACTGGCCGCCGAACGGGGGCTGCAGGACCGCCTCACCGTGATCGACGGCGATCCGCTGGCGCCGGGCTGGACCGGCAAGGTCTGGGCCATGGAGCAGGGCCTCGGCCGGGCGCTGGAGATCATGCCGGACGCGGAGCGGGTGTTGTTCACCGACGCCGACATCGCCCATCCGCCGTCGTCGGTCCGCGCGCTGGTCGCCTTCGCCGTGGCCGACCGGCGAGACCTGGTCTCGCTGATGGTGCGGCTGGTGGCGGCAACGCCGTGGGAACGGCTGCTGGTCCCGGCCTTCGTGCTGTTCTTTGCCAAGCTCTACCCCTTCGCGCGGGTCAACGATCCCCGCAGGTCGATGGCCGCCGCCGCCGGTGGCTGCATGCTGGCCGACCGCGCCGTGCTGGATCGCGGCAAGGCGATGGCCGCGATCTCAGACCGGCTGATCGACGACTGCGCACTGGCCGACCTGGTGCGCCGCCACGGCTCCGGTCGCATCTGGCTGGGCCTCGGTCCCGACCACCTCAGCCTGCGCGGCTATGACGGGCTGGCCGGGGTCTGGCGCATGGTGGCGCGCACCGCCTTCACGCAGCTTCGCCATTCGCCGCTTTTGCTGGCCGGTACCGTGCTGGGCATGGTCCTGGTCTACCTTGCCGGTCCGGTCACCCTGCTGGCCGGCCTGCTGGCGGGCGGGCCGCTGATGACCGCAACGGGCCTCGCAACCTGCATCCTGATGACGCTGTCCTTCGTCCCGGCGCTGCGTCTCTACCGCCAGCCGCTGGCGCTCGCCCCCCTTCTCCCCCTCGCCGGCATCCTGTACACCCTGATGACCGTCGACAGCGCGCGCCGCCACTGGCGCCGCCGGGGCGGGGGCTGGAAGGGCCGCTACCAGGCGAAAGGCACGGACAGGACAGGGGACCAGGGGGCTTGAGCGCGCACGCGATCGAGACGCCGTCGGGCAAGGGCGCGACGGACGAGAATTTCCCCGTCGGCTCGTTCCTGCTGGCCCGGCCGCTGCGCCCGCACGTCGCCACCTTCTATGCCTTCGCCCGTGCCGCCGACGACATCGCCGACAATCCGGCCCTGGCGCCGCAGCAGAAGATCGACCGCCTGGACGCCTTCGAGCACGCGCTGGTCCACGGCTCCGACGATCCGGAGCTTGCGAAGGCCGACCGCCTGCGCAACAGCCTCGCCGCCAGCCGGGTGACGCCGGCCCATGCCCGCGACCTGCTCGCCGCCTTCCGCCAGGATGCGGTCAAGACCCGCTACGCGAGCTGGGACGAGCTGATGGCCTATTGCCGGCTTTCCGCCTCGCCGGTCGGGCGCTACCTGCTGGACCTGCACGGCGAGGATCCGGCGGACTATGCCGTCTCCGACCCGCTCTGCGACGCGCTGCAGGTGATCAACCACCTGCAGGACTGCGTGGAGGACTGGCGGGAGATGGATCGCGTCTACCTGCCCGCCGACTGGATGGCCGCACATGGTACCGGCATCGACGATCTGGGTGCGCCGGCACTCACGCCGGGGATGCGCGCGGCGCTGGACCGCTGCCTGGATGGCTGCGAGGCCCTGATGGTGCAGGCGAGACAGATGCCCGCCCGCCTGAAGAGCCGCCGCCTCGGTGCCGAGTCCGCAGTCATCGTGGCGCTGGCCGACCGCCTGATCGCGGCCCTGCGCGCCGGTGATCCGGTCGCCGGCCGGGTGGCGCTGTCCAAGCCGCGCATGGCCATGATCGCCGCCGGTGCGGCCCTGCGCTTCGCGGTGGCCCGGCGATGACCGCGCTGAACCCGTCGCATCCGGCCGACGCGGCGGCCGCGGCCGAGCACGCCCGGCGTATCGTCGTCGAATCCGGCACCTCCTTCGCGCATGGCATGCGCATCCTGCCGCCCGAGGGCCGGCGGGCGATGTACGCCATCTATGCCTTCTGCCGGGAAATCGACGACATCGCCGACGAGCCGGGCACGGAGTCCGACAAGCGCGCGGCGCTGGCGGAGTGGACCGTCGAGATCGGCAATCTCTACGCCGGGCGACCGACACGGCTCACCACGGTGGCGCTGGCCCCGGCGGTCGCGGCCTACGACCTGCCGGAGGCGGAGTTCCACGAACTGATCGCCGGCATGCTGATGGACGTCGACATGGACTTCGGCGCGGGGACGCGCCTGCTCGACCATGCCGGCCTGAGGCTCTATTGCCGGCGTGTCGCCGGCGCGGTCGGCCTGCTGTCGATCAACGTCTTCGGCGAGCCGGAGGCGAAGGACTTCGCGCTGGCCATGGGCGACGCGCTGCAGCTCACCAATATCCTGCGCGACATCGGCGAGGATGCCCGCATCGGCCGCTGCTACCTGCCGTCCGACATGCTGGCCGCGCACGGCATCCCGGCCGGCACGCCGGACGGGATCGCCCGCCACCCGGCCTTGCCGAAGCTCTGCATGGAGCTGGCGGCGGAGGCCGAGGCGCGCTTCGCCGAGACGGAGCGGCTGCTGGCGCGCCATGACCGGCGCAGGCTGAAGCCGGCGCTGCTGATGGCCGCCGTATACCACGGCCTGCTGCGGCGGATGGTGCGCGACGGCTTCTCCGACCCGACCCGGCGCATCTCGCTCTCGAAGCTGGCCAAGCTTGGCCTCGCGCTTCGTGCCCTGGCCGGCTGACCCGACGGCCATGACGGATACGAGATGACGGGGACAGGCCGGACCTGGGTGATCGGCGCCGGCATGGCGGGGCTCGCGGCCGCGCTGTCGCTCTCGGCCGCCGGGCGCGCGGTAACCCTGGTGGAGGCCGCGGCACGGGCCGGCGGGCGTTGTCGCTCGTACCACGATCCCGTGCTCGACCGGCTGATCGACAATGGCAACCACCTGATGATGACGGCGAACGACAACCTGTTCGCCCTGCTGGCCGAGACCGGCGCCACCGACCGCATGCGCGTGGTCAGCCCCGCGGCCTATCCCTTCATCGACGTGACGACCGGCGAGCGCTGGACCGTGCGCCCCAATGCCGGGCGGCTGCCCTGGTGGATCCTGGTCCCCGGCCGCCGCGTCGCCGGCACCCGCGCCCTGGACTACCTGGCTGGTGCGCGCCTGCTGACCGGGCCGGCGGATGCCACCGTCACCGAGCGGATCCGGCCCGTGGGCATGCTGTGGCGCCGCTTCTGGGAGCCGCTGGCCATCGGCGCGCTCAACATCGATCCCGCGCGCGGTGCCGCCGGCCTGCTCGCCACGGTCTGCCGGCTGAGCTTCGCGAAGGGCGAGGCGGCGTCGCGGCCGGTGATGGCGCGCACCTCGCTCGCCGATGCGCTGTTCGACCCAGCGGTGGCGACCCTGGAGCGGCGCGGGGTCGTGATCCGCTTCCGCGAGCGCCTCCGCGGCGTCTCGGTCGAGGGCGGCCGCATCGCCGCCCGGCACCTCGCCGCCGGGACCGAGGGGCTAGGCCCCGGGGACAGAGTGATCCTGGCCCTGCCCCCATGGGTTGCAGGCGAGGTCGTGCCGGGCCTGGTGGTCCCTGACGGCGCGCACATGATCCTGAACCTGCACTACCGGCTCGACCGCCCGCCGGCGATGGACCCGCCCTTCATCGGCCTTACCGGCTCCGTCGCCCAGTGGGTGTTCCTGAAGGGTGACGTCGCGTCCGTCACGGTCAGCGCCGCCGATGCCTTCGCCGAGACTCCGGCCGAAGAGATCGCGACCCGGCTCTGGCCGGAGGTCCGGCTGGCGCTGGGCCTGGGCGACCTGCCCGAACCGCCCTGCCGCGTGGTCAAGGAGAAGCGCGCGACCTTCGCCGGGACCCCGGCCAACGAGGCGCGCCGACCCGGCCCGAAGTCCCCGTTCGACAATCTGTTTCTCGCCGGTGACTGGACCGTGCGTGGCTTTCCCGCAACGATCGAGGGCGCGATTCTCTCCGGGCGCTGCGCTGCAGCATCGGCTCAGGGTTGAGTGACTTGCCCGACGGGTGACTTGCCGCTATCTCGCGGGCCATGGCTGACACCGCTTCGAATCATCACCTGCTGGGTGCGCCGGTCGACACCGCCGTCCTGGACGCGCTGGTCGACAGCCGCCGCGATGCCCTGCTGGACCTGCAGCGCGCGGACGGCCACTGGCTCTTCGAGTTCGAGGCTGACGCCACCATCCCCGCCGAATGGGTGATGCTGAACCACTACCTCGACGAGATCGACGACGCGACCGAGGCGCGGGTCGGCAACTACCTGCGCCGCATCCAGTCGCCCGAGCATGGCGGCTGGCCGCTGTTCGAACAGGGCGCGCTCGACATCTCCGCGACCGTGAAGGCCTATTACGCGCTGAAGCTGATCGGCGACGACCCGGATGCGCCGCACATGCAGCGCGCCCGCGCCGCCATCCACGCCGCCGGCGGCGCCGAACGGTCCAACGTCTTCACCCGCATCGCGCTGGCGCTGTTCGGGCAGGTGCCGTGGCGCGCCGTGCCGGCCATGCCGATCGAGATCATGCTGCTGCCGAAGTGGTTCCCCTTCCACCTGTCGAAGGTCAGCTACTGGTCGCGCACGGTGATCGTGCCGCTGCTGATCATGATGGCCAAGCGGCGGCTGGCGGCGAACCCGCGCAAGGTCGACATCGCCGAGCTGTTCCTGACCCCGCCCCGGCAGGTCGGCGACTACAATACCAATCCGCAGGGCTCCGCCGTCGCGACGCTGTTCCACCACCTGGACAAGGTGGTGCGCCGCGCCGAGCCCTATTTCCCGAAGGACCGCCGTGCTAAGGCGATCCAGGCGGCGCTCGACTTCATCCGCCCGCGCCTGAACGGCGAGGACGGGCTGGGCGGCATCTTCCCGGCCATGGCGAATGTCGTGATGGCCTTTCACGCGCTGGGCATCTCGAAGGACGACCCGGAGCGGCGCACCGCCCGGCGTGCCGTCGACAAGCTGCTGGTCGACCGGGGCCACGAGGTCTATTGCCAGCCCTGCCTGTCGCCCGTCTGGGACACCTGCCTGGGCATGCATGCGCTGCTGGAGGCCGGCACCGCGCCCGACGACCCGCGCCTGCAGCGCGCCGCCGACTGGCTGCTGGAGCGGGAGATCACCGACGTCGAGGGCGACTGGATCTGGCAGCGGCCCGGGCTGAAGCCCGGCGGCTGGGCCTTCGAGTACTGGAACGACTACTACCCCGACGTCGACGACACCGCCGTGGTGGTGATGGCACTGCACCGGATGGGCGACCCGCGCTTCGGGCCGGCGATCCGCCGCGCCACCGACTGGATCCTGGGCATGCAGTCGGCCAATGGCGGCTGGGGTGCCTTCGACGCCGAGAACACCAAGTTCTACCTGAACGCCATTCCCTTCGCCGACCATGGCGCGCTGCTGGACCCGCCGACCGTCGACGTGACCGCGCGCTGCACCTCGATGCTGGTGCAGCTCGGCTACGAGCGCAGACACCCGGCGGTGGCCCGCGCCCTCGACTTCCTGCGCGCCGAGCAGGAGGACGACGGCAGCTGGTACGGGCGCTGGGGCGTCAACTACATCTATGGCACCTGGTCGGCGCTCGCGGCCTTCAATGCCGCCGGCGAGGACATGTCGAAGCCGTTCGTGCGCAAGGCCGTCGACTTCCTGCTGGATCGCCAGCGGCCCGACGGCGGCTGGGGCGAGGGCTGCGAGACCTACTGGGAGGAACAGCGCGACCTGGTGAAGGCGTCGACGCCATCCCAGACCGCCTGGGCCCTGCTGGCGCTGATGGCGGCGGGCGAGGTGGCGCACCCGGCGGTGGCGCGCGGCATCCGCTACCTCACCGAGCTGGGCGCCGACGGCGCCAAGTGGGACGAGGAGCTGTACACCGGCATCGGCTTCCCGCGGGTCTTCTACATCAAGTACTACGGCTACAGCGCCTACTTCCCGCTCTGGGCGGTCGGCCGCTACCGCGAGCTGATGCGCGCCAACGACCGCAAGGTCGCCTGGGGCATGTAGGCCATCCGCGCCACTTCCGCTTGGCCCCGTCCCGGCCTACCCTCCGGCCAGTACCGAATTGCGGGGGAGAATCCGGAATGGAACTGCGGCTGAAGGGCAAGAACGTCATCGTCACCGGCGCCAGCAAGGGCATCGGCCTGGCCATCGCCACCGCCTATGCGCGGGAGGGCGCCAATGTGGCGATCTGCGCCCGTGGCGCCGAGGCGCTGGAGACGGCGCGCGCGCGCATGGCGGTCTACGGGACGAAGATCCACGCCGCGACCTGCGATGTCGGCGACGCCGAGGCGGTCAAGGGCTTCATCGAGGGCGCGGCGGCGGCGCTGGGTGGCATCGACGTGCTGGTCAACAACCCCTCTGGCTTCGGCCGGACCGATGACGAGGCCGGCTGGAAGGCGTCGATCGACGTCGACCTGATGGCCCTGCTGCGCGCCACCTGGGCGGCGGTGCCGCACATGGAGAAGGCCGGCGGCGGCGCGCTGGTTCACATCTCCTCGATCTCCGGCCTGACCCCGTCGGTGCGCACCCCGCCCTATGGCGCGATCAAGGCGGCGGTGATCCAGCTGACCCTCACCCAGGCCGCGTCGCTGGCGAAAAAGAACATCCGGGTGAACTGCATCGCGCCGGGCTCCATCGAGTTCCCGGGCGGTGTCTGGGACCAGGCGCGCCAGCACAATCCGAAACTCTACAACGGCATCCTGTCGGGCATTCCCTTCGGCCGCATGGGCCGGGCCGACGAGGTGGCGGATCTCGCGGTCTTCCTGGGCTCCAATGCCGCGTCGTGGATCACGGGACAGACCGTGGCCGTCGACGGCGGACAGATGCTGGGGGCATGAGGAATCAAATCCGGGGCCGGGCGTCGTTTCCGACTTGATTCGCAGTCGCGCCGTCCCGATATGCCTCGCAGTGTGACCAACCTCACAGGGAACCCAGGGGAAGAGAATGGCTGTTGATATGGACCGGCGCTACGCCACCGCCGGTGCGCGGGTCGATGCGGCGGAGATCGATGCCGGCCTGCGCAAGTACATGCTTGGCGTCTACAACTACATGGCGTCGGGGCTGATCGTCAGCGCCGTTGTCGCCCTGCTGGCCTCGAACTCGCCGGCGGTCATGAACGCGATCTTCGGCTCCGGCCTCGGCATCGTCGTCATGCTGGCCCCGCTCGGCATCATCCTGGTGATGAGCTTCGCCCAGGGCAAGCTGTCGACCCCGGTGCTGCAGGGCCTCTACTGGGCCATGGTCGCCACCATGGGCCTGTCGCTCTCGACCATCTTCCTGGTCTACAACCTGGGCGACATCGTCCGCGTCTTCTTCATCACCGCCGCGGCCTTTGCCGGCCTCAGCCTGTACGGCTACACCACCAAGCGCAGCCTGTCGGCGATGGGCAGCTTCATGATGATGGGCCTGATCGGCATCATCATTGCCAGCCTGGTGAACCTCTTCCTCGAGTCGTCGATGATGCAGATGGTCATCTCGGTCATCGGTGTGGTGGTTTTCGCCGGCCTGACCGCCTTTGACACCCAGCGGATCAAGTCGACCTACATCGCCCACCGCATGGAAGGCGACGTCGCCGTGCGCTCGGCGGTATCCGATGCGGTCGGCCTGTACCTGAACTTCGTCAACATGTTCATGCTGCTGCTGAGCCTGTTCGGCAATCGCGAGTAACGACCTGGCCGCATCGGCGGTCGGGGACGGAGGCCCGGCGGGAAACCGCCGGGCCTTTTCGTTTGTTCGGCCGGTCTCTGCTGTTCCGGCCCGCTCCGCCACCCGACCACCCGGTCGGGATACTGTCGATGGGCGGCCGGGTGGGGGGAGCGGGCCGGCTCCGGACCTGGACCCGGAACGTCACCACCTTTTGCGAACCGTCACCTCCCCGCGCTAGACTCACACCGACAGGGGCCGGACAGGGGAACAGCCATGCGCGTCGTCGTCGCCATGATGAAGCACGAGACCAACACCTTCTCGCCGGTGGTGACCGACTGGGCGCGGTTCGAGGGCTGGGGCAGCTTCCTGGGCGACGCGGCGCTCGCCGCCTATGACGGCACCGCCATGCCGTTCGCCGCCTATGTCGACCTGGCCCGCGCGCGGGGCTGCGAGATCGTGACACCGGTCGCCGCCGAGGCCATGCCGTCGGGCAAGGTGCAGCGCGCGACCTACGAGAAGATGGCCGGCGCCATCGTGGACGCGGTGGCGGCCGGCTGCGACGCGGTGCTGCTGGACCTGCACGGCGCCATGGTGGCCGAGCACCTGTTCGACGGCGAGGGCGAGCTCTTGCGCCGGATCCGCCAGGTGGCGCCCGACGTGCCGGTTGCCGTCACCTGCGACCTGCACTGCAACCTCACCGCCGCCATGGTGGAAAACTGCACCGCGCTGATCGGCTACAAGACCTATCCGCATGTCGACATGTACCAGGTCGGCGAACAGATCGGCCGCGTGCTGTTCGACGCCATGGACGGCAAGGTCCGCCCGGTCATGCGCTGGGGCAATGTCCCCCTGCTGTCCCAGACGCTCTGCCAGGGCACCGACGACGAGCCGATGAAGAGCCTGATTGCCATGGCACGGGCGGCGGAGCAGCGGCCCGGCGTGCTGGCCGCCACCGTCTTCGGCGGCTTCGCGCTGGCCGACATGCCCGACGCCGGTACCTCGGTGGTCATCGTCACCGACAACGACCCGGCGCTGGCGGAACAGGTGCGCGACGAGCTGCTGGCCGCGGCCTGGGAACGGCGCGAGACCTTCATCTACAGCCATCGCCCGCTGGACGAGGCGGTGGCCGAGGCCAGGACCATGACCGATGGCCCGGTGATCCTGCTCGACCACGCCGACAATGTAGGCTCGGGCGGCACCCAGGACGTGATGACGGTGATTGCCGAGGTGCTGGCGCAGGGGCTGGAGGATGTCGCCGTCGCCGCCGTCTGCGACCCCCAGGCCGTCCGCGAGATGGCCGCCGCCGGCATCGGCGCCACGGTGACGCTGCGCCTGGGCGGGCGCACCGACATGCCGGCGATCGACCGCGAGGGCGCGCCGCTGGAGATCACCGGCAAGGTCCGCACGCTCACCGATGGCGAATGGGTCGTGCGCGGGCCGATGTACACCGGCGTCACTGTGCGCATGGGCCCGACGGCGGTACTGGACACGGGCAAGATGCAGATCGTCATCGTCAGCCAGCACCACGAGCCCTGGGACACCGGCGTCTTCACCTCGGTCGGCATCGACCCGAAGCACAAGCGCTACCTGCTGCTGAAATCGCGCATCCATTACCGCGCCGGCTTCGCGCCGCTGGCGAAGGCCACGCTGACCCTGGACGGCCATGGCGTGACCACGTCAGACAACAGCCTGCTGCGCTACGAGCATGTCCGCCGGCCGGTCTGGCCGCTCGACCTGCTGAACGCGCCTCAGGACGGCGGCGTCTCGTAGAGCGCGGCATAGTCCGCCGAGGGCGGGATCGGCGTGATCACGTCCAGCAGCACGCCGTCCGGGTCGGCGACGATGAAATGGCGCTGGCCGAACGCCTCGCTGCGCAGCGGCTGTACCGGTTCCAGGCCCGCCCCGGTCAGCCGGGCATGCCAGGCATCGACGTCCTCGACCTCGAAATTGACCAGCAGGCCGCGCGATGGCTGCCGCCAGGCGCCGGGAATGGTGGGGTGGCCGGCCTCGACCAGCCCGAGATTGACCGGTGCGGTATCATTGGCCTCACGCACCAGGTGGGCATACCAGGCGCTGTCATAGACGGCGCGAAAGCCGAAATGCGCGGTGTAGAACGCGACCGAGCGCGCGACGTCGCCGACGCAGAGCACGGGGTAATAGCTGGTGACCGTCATGGTCCGTCTCCGGATGCGGGTTTACCTCGGGATGGAAGAAACATACAGTCTGTATGTTTCATGACGACCATAAACAAACAGGCTGTATGTATGCAAGAGGAATCGGCCACGCCCGACGGCCAGGCCCGTCGCTCGGCCGCGACCCGGGCCAGGCTGCTGGCGGCGGCGCGCGAAATCTTTGCCGCTGACGGCTACCAGGCCGCCTCGACGCCGGCGATCGCGCGGGCCGCGGGGGTCAGCAGGGGCGCGCTCTATCACCAGTATGACGACAAGGCGGCGCTGTTCCGCGACGTGGTGGCGACCATGCAGGCCGAACTGGCCGAGCGGATCGACGCCGAGACCCGGATGCTGGCCGACGACCCGATGGCGGCGCTGAGGACCGGCACGCTGGCATTCCTGCGCGCGGCCTCGGCCCCGGACTTCGCGCGCATCGTGATGATCGAGGGCCCCGCCGTGCTGGGGCGCGACGACTGGTCCGGGATCGACCGCGCGGCGGGCACCGCGACGCTGCGCGACGGGCTCGCCGCCGCAATGGCGGCCGGGCGGCTGGCGCCGCTGCCGCTGGAGACACTCGCCACCGTGCTGTCCGGCGCCATGAACGAGGCGGCGTTGCTGGTCGCGACGGCCCCCGATCCTGCCGCCGCCCTGGCCGGGGCGGCCACTGTGCTGGACGCGGTGCTGGACGGTCTCGCGCGCCCGGCAAACCGGTGATTTTGAGGGCTTGCAATCCGTCCCGGCTTTGCATAGTTTCCGCCGCCTGTAAGCGACCCCGGCGACGGGGCGCCGACCTCGGTGGGGCCATAGCTCAGTTGGGAGAGCGCTTGAATGGCATTCAAGAGGTCAGGGGTTCGACTCCCCTTGGCTCCACCACTCCTCATTCCTTCAAGGCCTTAGCGACCAGGGCGGCCGGCAGTCCCACAAACTGCTACACAGGCCCCGCCCCGTGCTCGCACATCTGGTCCAGCGCAATGGCGTATTCTACTACCGCCGCCGGCTGCCGGCCCGCCTGAAGGCCATCACGGGACGTTCCGAGTACGGATTGTCGCTCCGTTGTCGTGACCGCCTGACCGCCAATGTCCTTGCGAGTCTCCTCGACATAATGTGGGAGAGATTTCTTGCGGAGGTCCGGCGAATGGTCACCAAGGCCCAGATCGAGGATGCGGCGCGGCGCTGGCTGAAGGAGATGCTCGACCAGGACAGCGTACGGCGGCACGACTGGCGCCTGGTCGAGGACTACGCCAAGCAGGATGGCATCACGTCCCGGGAGGCCCTGGAGCGCAGCAACGCGACAGCTGAAATCGATGCCGAGGAATGGCGACGGAAGCTGCGGACGGGCGACTTCGAGGACGGTCTGCGACACGCGCGGTCGTGCTTGGGTCGAGCAGGTGTCCCGCTGACAGACGACGAACCGCTCCTGCCATACGCCGCAGCGGTCTTTACCGCCGCCAACGCCGAATACCACGGCCGTCGCGCGGACAGACTGGAATCCGACGACCCGGTTCCCGACCTCTGCTTCGATGACCTTGAAGGTCTCAACGACGCGCCAGCTCCCGCTTCGTCCATCGGACCGTCCCCCGGCACTACGACGGTGTCGACAGTTGCAGCGGTTGCCGCACCAGCGCCCGCCGCGATATCCGGACCTCCCGTGACGCTCGGCAATGAAGTTGCGGCGTATCTCAAGGAGCAAGAACCTCACCTCGCCCGGAAGCGACGAATGGACTTTCGTTCTGCGCTCGACCTGTTGTGTCGCTGCTTCGGGAATGAAAAGCCCGTCTTCGAGATCGACCGTCGCGCCTACGCCGGGGTAGTCGACCTTCTCAAGCGCATGCCTGTCCACGCCGACAAGATTTACCCCGGCCTGGTGCCGGGCGAGCAGGCACTTCGCGGCGAAGAGGAGGGCCGGCGGCGGCTGTCGCCGGGCACGATCAACGCAAAGTATGTCGCTCTCCACGCCAAGTTCTTTGAACGTTGTGTCGCCCGAGGCGAGATGACCGACAACCCTGCGTCGGCGATGAGGCATCTTGGCGGAGCCCCCGGCTCGGAGGAAAAACGCCGCAGCTTTACGCCCGAAGAACTCAAACGCCTGTTCTCTGCGCCGGTCTTTACCGGGTGCCAGAGCGCCGGAAGGACCAGCGAAAAGGGGGACTTCAGGGTCAATGACCATCGCTTCTGGGTGCCGGTGCTGGGACTCTATACGGGCGCCCGCCTGAACGAGCTCTGCCAGCTTCTGGTCGACGACGTGAAGCAGGAAGGTACGATCTGGTTCATCGACATATGTCGGGGACCCGGCAAGAACCTGAAGTCTGAAGCGGCGGAGCGGAAGGTCCCGCTTCGCCGTGAACTGATCGAGCTCGGCTTTCTCGACTACCAAAGGTCTCGAAAGGCCGCTGGCTCCGGGGTCCTGTTCCCCGAGCTCAAGGTGGGCGCGGGCGGCTACAAATCCGACAACGCGTCCAAGTGGTTCGCGCGGCTGCTGAAGAGCACTTTCACCGGCCCGACGGAACGGGACGGGCTGGTGTTCCATAGCTTCCGGCATCACTTCGTCGACCGCATCAGGAACGTTTCGGGCGAGATGACCTTCTCCGCTGGCGCCGCGGTCGTACCGATCGAGGAACGGCTTGCGGACGCGCTTGTCGGGCACAGCTCAGGGCACGTCTCCGCCGGTTATGGCCTCGGATACAGCGTCGCGACGCTCAAGGCAGCGATCGACCGCCTGGTATTCCCGGAGCTGGGCCTCATCTCGCCAGTCGACGGTGCAGGGAAGAGCGAAGAGCCGTCATGACCACGCTTCCCACACCTGACGGCGACCTGACTGATCCGCCGGATCTCGACGCAGTGCCTGCATCACTCATGGATGACAGAAATCGGATAACGCCGTCGCCAGGGAGTTTGAACGTCGGCACCGGCGCGCACATCGCGCGGCGCAGCCGGGTCACGCTACCGGGTCGCGTCGGGTGTGCATCGGACGGAGCCGTCGGGAAATGACGACAGAGGCGCTGAAGCAGGATACTGGAGATTCATTGAATGAAATCAGCTACTAAGAAGCAAACGCCAGCGGCGTTGCGCCCCCTGATCACCGCTGTGCGCCGTCTCACAGGGCCGCAGGCAGCCGGTCGTCGCGATCAGGAGTATCTTGACCTGCTCAAGGTCTTGCCGCCTCGGCTGTCCCACAATCTGACTGGCTGGCCAGTAATAGAAGTAATAGAAGAATCCTTCTGGCTCGCGGAGCCTCACGACAAGATCAGCGGCTTCAACAGAGACATCAGGGCGACAGCAGGCGCCCTCCAGCGCACGACTACGGAACGGAACCGCCGGGACACGGCGGAGTCGACAGGCAATATCATCCTGCCTGATTGGGAGAGCATGTCGATCACGAGCAAGCTGATGACCTACGTGCTGGTACCCCTCAGCCTCGGCGTCAGCTTCGACATGCGACCATTCACATTCGTCATCTCGGAGGCGAAGGAGCGCGCGCTGGGTGGGGCGGAGAAGGCCGCACACCATCTCCTGACCAGCATGTACAAGGCGAGCCGCGAGTTCACCTCGGACGGGCAGCCGGCCTTCTCCTATGCCGGATGTTTCGAGCGCGCCATGGGATCAGTCGACAGACACCTGCACGTACACGGCTTTGTCGTCTTCGCCAGCGAGCTGAGCCGATCGAGACCGGTGATCGTCAAGGAATGGGGATCGACGGTACATCGGCGGTTCGGCATTGATCCGAAGCGACGAGCCGACTTCGCCATCGCGCAGGTCGGTTGGAACAAGTCGTTCGGGAACTATGTCGGCCCGCTCGGATGGTGCGCATATGCGACCAAACAGAAGGATACCGACTACGTCGGCCTGAGCCGGAATCGGCTGTTTGCGTCGAAGCAACTGAGGGAGGGCGCACCCATCCTCTACGAGTCCTGGCGCAAGCGCCCCCGGTGCCTTGAAGAAGCCGTCGAGGACTACCTGATGCATTTCCCCGCCGTATCCCGCGCGCTCCACTGACAGCATCTTCCCTGCCCGTCTCGTCGACGGCCTGGACGGCGAGAGGCTTGCGGGAAACCTGCCTCAAGGAGACCAACTGGGGTTGCGGCGTTGGAGCGGTCCAGCTCCATACAGGCCTTTCCAGGCCGGTCAGGTCTTCACCCGCTGTTGTCCAGCAGACACGATCAAAAGCCCGCCAGCGACGCTCCCAGGGGCCCTGGCGGGCATGCCAACGATGCTGGTCATGTCTCTGGGCCCCCGGCGCTGCAGCATCGGTCGCGAACGGATACGCAGGTTGTCCGGTAGCGGCCGAGAGCATAGGCGTCGAGCGCCTTCGGGCGAGATGCTCTCGCTGATCACGCCCGTCACGAGGTTCTCCCGGCGTGCCTGATCGGTGTCGAAACCGACAGCGGTGAGCCGGTGGCGATCCCGGGGGCACACTGCCTCGCTGACAGCTCCCACCCCGACCTGCATGGCGTGCCGCCGCAGGTCTCACGGGCGCTTGCAACCCGACTGAACGCGTTCGACGCATGGTGTGCGCTCCTGGCGCGCTCGGAGCCGTGTAGCCGCGGGCCGTTGATGTCCCGGCGTCCGCACCCGTGCCCGTTCTCGACCATGCCCTCGTCGCCGACGAGGTGAGCCGCCTGGGGAATGGAATTTCCCTGCCCGA
>JAYZWD010000025.1:0-80051 GCA_036154895.1 Pseudomonadota bacterium | reverse complement strand
AAAGGCCCCGAAGCAGATCATCATCGCCGTCGCCAGAAAGCTCCTCACCATCCTCAACGCAATGCTCAAGAACGATCAGGACTTCAAACACAGCAACACGTGAACACACAGTTGCCGGACAGCCCTGACGGGCTTCCGGGGAACGTTGTCGATATTGCGGTTTCCCGGAACCGCGCAGCGGTATCCGGGACCTGGCGCCGGGCACGCGCCCCGGCGAAACCGCTCAGGCGGCGCGCTTGCGCTTCGACATGATGGCATGGGCAACGCGGGAGGCCGGGCGGCGACCGATCTTCTCGGAGATCCACCAGCCGGTGTCGACCAGCGCGTCCAGGTCGACACCGGTCTCGATGCCCATGCCGTTCAGCATGAACACCACGTCCTCGGTGGCGACATTGCCGGTGGCGCCGGGGCTGTAGGGACAACCGCCCAGACCGGCCACCGCCGCGTCGATGGTCGGCACGCCCATCTCCAGCCCGGCCAGGATGTTCGCCAGCGACTGGCCATAGGTGTCGTGGAAGTGCAGCGCGATCTTCTCGATCGGCACGTCGCGCGCCACCGCCTCGATCAGCTTCTGCGCCTTCACCGGCGTGCCGGTGCCGATGGTGTCGCCCAGGCAGACCTCGTAGCAGCCCATCTTCCACAGCTCGCGTGTCACCTCGGCGACCCGCTCCGCCTCGACCTCGCCCTCGAAGGGGCAGCCCAGCACCACCGAGACCACGCCGCGCACCGCCCGGCCCTCGGCCAGGGCCGCGTCGGCCACCGGCTTCATGCGCTCCAGGCTCTCGGCGATGGAACAGTTGGTGTTGGCCTGGCTGAAGCTCTCGGTCGCCGCCGCGAAGATGATGACTTCCTCGCAGTTGTTCTCGGCCGCCTGCTGGTAGCCCTTCATGTTCGGCGTCAGCACCGTGTAGACCACGTCCTTGCCGCGCCTGATCCGCGACAGCACCTCGGCGGTGTCGGCCATCTGCGGCACCCATTTCGGCGAGACGAAACTGCCGGCCTCGATCTTCGGGATGCCGCAGTCTGTCAGGCGGTCGATCAGCTCGACGCGCACGTCGGTCGGCACGATCACGTCCTTGACGTTCTGCAGGCCGTCACGCGCGCCCGCCTCGAAGATGGTCACGAACTTCGGATAGGCCATGTCGGGCTCCTTCCCCTGGCGTGTGCCTGTCAGGCCGCTATTCCACGGACAGGAGGACGGCGCCCTCCTGCACCTGGTCGCCCTCGCCAAAATACACCTCGGCGACCGTGCCGGCGAGCGGCGCGGAGATGGTGTGTTCCATCTTCATCGCCTCCAGGATCATCAGCGGCGCGCCGCGGGCGACCTTGGCGCCCTTCTCCGTCATCACCTTGATGATCTTGCCCGGCAGCGGCGCCACGATGGCTCCGCCCATCGCCTCGTCGGCCAGATCGACCTCCATCGGGTCGACCAGTTCCAGCTTCCACTCGCCGCCGTCGCTGACCAGGGTGAGCACATTGCCCTCCCGCAGTACCGTCGCGCGCATGCGGTCGCCGTCCAGCGTCGCCACCAGGTCACCGCCGGTGTCGATATGGCCGGATGCCGTAGCGGAACCGCCCGGCAGATCCAGCACGATGGTGCCGCCGCGCCGGTAGTGCACGGTGACCGCCGCCTCGCCGGCACCGGACTTCAGCTTCAGTACCTCGTGGCCGTCGTCATTGATGCGCCAGCCGGAAACGTCGTCCCAGGGACTGAACGGATCACCGCCGTGGGCCGCGCGCCGCGCCGCAAAGCGCGAGGCGAGCACATGCAGCGTCGCCAGCGCGAGCTGGCGGTCGGCCACGGCCGGGGTCGGCGGCACGAGATCGGCCTTGAAGCGGTCGATGAAGCCGGTGTCCAGGTCGCCGCCGGCAAAGGCCGGGTGCGTCACCACGTGGCGCAGGAAGAAGACGTTGGTTGTCATGCCGATGACGCGCGTGTCGGCCAGGGTGCCGGCCATCTTGCGCAGCGCCTCGCCACGGTCGCGGCCATGGGTGATCACCTTGGCGATCATCGGGTCGTAGAACGGCGTGACGCTGTCGCCCTGGCGGACGCCGGTGTCGACGCGCAGGCCCTCGCCCTCGGCCGGGAAGCGCAGCACCTTGAGCTGGCCGGTGGCCGGCAGGAACATGCGCGCCGGATTCTCGGCATAGAGGCGGACCTCGACGGCATGGCCGTCGATCGCCAGGTCGTCCTGCAGGAGCGGCAGGCGCTCGCCGGCGGCGACGCGGATCTGCCACTCCACCAGGTCCTGGCCGGTGATCATCTCGGTCACCGGGTGCTCGACCTGCAGGCGGGTGTTCATCTCCATGAAGTAGAAGCGGTCGGGACGCAGCCCCTCCGAGACGTCGGCGATGAACTCGATGGTACCGGCGCCGCGATAGTCGATGGCCTTTGCCGCCGCCACCGCCGCCTCGCCCATGGCGCGCCGCATTTCGGCCGGCATGTCCGGGGCCGGCGCCTCCTCGATCACCTTCTGGTGGCGGCGCTGCACCGAGCAGTCGCGCTCGAACAGGTGCACCGCATTGCCACGGGTGTCACCGAAGACCTGCACCTCGATGTGGCGCGGCTTCACCAGGTACTTCTCGATCAGCACGCGGTCATCGCCGAAGGCGTTCTTGGCCTCGCGCTTGGCGCCTTCCAGCGCCTTGGCGAAGTCCGCCTCCTTGTCGACGCGGCGCATGCCCTTGCCGCCACCGCCGGCCACCGCCTTGATCAGCACGGGGAAGCCGATGCGACCGGCCTCGGCCGTCAGGTGCGCCAGGTCCTGCGCGTCGCCGTGATAGCCCGGCACGACCGGCACGCCGGCCTTTTCCATGATCGCCTTGGCGGCGTCCTTCAGGCCCATCTTGCGGATGGAGTCGGCGGTCGGGCCGATGAAGGTGAGGCCGGCCGCGTCGATGGCATCGGCGAAGTGCGCGTTCTCCGACAGGAAGCCGTAGCCCGGATGGATCGCCTCGGCACCGGTGCGTTTCGCGGCCTCCAGGATGCGGTCGGCCAGCAGGTAGCTCTTCGTGACCTCCGCCTCGCCGATGCGGCAGGCCTCGTCGGCCATGGCGACATGACGGGCATTGGCGTCGGCGTCGGAATAGACGGCAACGGTACGGATGCCGAGCCGGCGCGCGGTCTTGATCACGCGGCAGGCGATCTCGCCACGGTTGGCGATCAGGATCTTGTTGAACAAAGCCATTCTGTGCGCCCCCGACCTACATCCTGAACACGCCGAAGCGCGTATCCTCGACCGGACGGTTGAGCGCGGCCGAGATCGCCAGACCCATGGTCATGCGCGCGTCGACCGGATCGACGATGCCGTCGTCCCAGATGCGCGAGGTGGCGAAGTACGGGTCCGACTGCGCCTCGAACTGGTCGATGATCGGCTGCCTGAACGCGGCCTCGTCCTCGGCGCTCCACTCCCGGCCCGCGCGTTCGTGGTTGGCGCGGGTGACGGTGGCGAGCACGCCGGCGGCCTGGTCCGAGCCCATCAGCGCCAGGCGCGCCGACGGCCACATCCACATGAAACGCGGCGAGTAGGCGCGCCCGCACATGCCGTAGTTGCCGGCACCGTAGCTGCCGCCGATCACCATGGTGAACTTCGGCACGCGGGTGGTCGCGACGGCCATGACCAGCTTGGCGCCGTCCTTGGCGATGCCACCGGCCTCGTACTTGCGGCCGACCATGAAGCCCGAGATGTTCTGCAGGAACAGCAGCGGGATATGGCGCTGGCTGCACAGCTCGATGAAGTGCGCGCCCTTCATCGAGGATTCCGAGAACAGGATGCCGTTGTTGGCGACGATCCCCACCGGGTAGCCGTGGATGTGGGCGAAGCCGCAGACCAGCGTCTGGCCGTAGAGCTTCTTGAACTCGTCGAACTCGGACCCGTCGACCATGCGCGCGATCACCTCGCGCACGTCATAGGGCGTGCGCACGTCGCGCGGCAGCACGCCGTAGAGTTCCTCCGGGTCGTAGGCCGGGGCCACGGGCGCCCGGACATCGACGGTCTGCGGCTTCACGCGGTTCATGTTGGCGACGATGTTCCGCGCGATCGCCAGGGCGTGTCCGTCGTTCAGCGCGTAGTGGTCGGTGACGCCCGAGGTGCGGGAGTGGACGTCGGCGCCGCCCAGTTCCTCCGCCGTCACCACCTCGCCGGTCGCCGCCTTCACCAGCGGCGGGCCGCCCAGGAAGATGGTGCCCTGCTGGCGCACGATCACCGCGTCATCGGACATGGCCGGGACATAGGCACCGCCTGCGGTGCAGCTGCCCATCACCACCGCGACCTGCGGGATGCCGGCGGCCGACATGTTGGCCTGGTTGTAGAAGATGCGGCCGAAATGGTCCCGGTCGGGGAAGACATCGGGCCATTGCGGCAGGTTGGCGCCGCCGGAATCGACCAGGTAGACGCAGGGCAGGTTGTTCTCCAGCGCGATTTCCTGCGCGCGGAGATGCTTCTTCACCGTCTCGCGGTAATAGGTGCCGCCCTTCACCGTGGCGTCGTTGCAGACGATGACGCATTCGCGGCCGGAGACCCGGCCGATGCCGGTGATCACGCCCGCCGCCGGCACCTCGCCGTCATACTGGCCGTGCGCGGCAAGCTGCGACAGTTCCAGGAACGGCGAGCCGGGATCCGTCAGCGCCCGGACACGTTCGCGCGGCAGCATCTTGCCGCGTTCGAGATGACGCGCCCTGGCACGTTCGCCACCGCCCTGCTTGACGGCGGCGACGGCGTCCCTGAGACGGCCGACCTCCGTCCGCCAGTGTTCGGCATTGGCCTTGAAGGCGTCGGAACGGGTGTTGATCTCCGATTTCAGCATCGGCATCGGCGGTCGGCTCCCTCCCCCGGAATTGCGCCAGCGCTTTCTAGAACATGCGCTTCCCCGGCGTCAAAGTCAGGCGATCTCGGAGGCCCCGGCCACGGCGACCGGGGCCCGTGGCTCAGCGTCCCTTGAAGTTCGGCTCGCGCTTCTCGCGGAAGGCGGCAACGCCCTCCGCCGCGTCCTCGGTCCTGGACAGCATGCGGTTGGTACGATCGAACTCGGCGATGGCCGCGTGCCGGCCCTGCTCCAGCGCCATCTTGGCATTGCGGCGCGTCGCCATCACCGCCAGCGGCGCGGCGGCGGCAATGCGACGGGCAATGGCCAGCGCCTCGTCGATCACCTGCTCCGGCGGCACGACTTTGGCCACGAAATTCAGCCGCAGCGCCGTCTCGGCGTCGAACTCGTCGCCGGTCAGCAGCAGCGCCATGGCATTGCCGAAGCCCGCGCGCTCCACCATACGCACCGTCGGACCACCGGTCGCCATGATACCGCGCTTCACCTCGATCTGGTTGAAGCGGCAGTCGGTGCCGGCGACCGCCACGTCGGCGGCCAGCGAGAACTCCGTGCCGACCGTGAAGGTGATGCCGCGCACCGCGATGACCACCGGCTTGGTCCGGCGCGGCTCGCGCAGGTCGAACGGGTCGATCATGCCGTCGGGGATGATGACCTCGCCGCGCTGCATCAGCTCGGTGAACTTCGGCAGGTCGAGGCCGGCGGTGAAATGCGGCCCGACCGGGCAGAGCAGGCCGACCCGGATCTCCGGGTCGTTCTCCATTTCGGTGAAGGCGGCCGCCAGCTCGCGGAACATCTTCGGCGTGAAGCCGTTCAGCTTGTGCGGCCGGTCGATCCGCATGATGAAGATGTGCCCGTCACGCTCGGTGACGATGCGACCGTCCGGATTGTCGGCGGATTCCGCCATGGCTGTCCCTCCCCTTGTTCAAGCCACGTCCAAGATAGAGCATGTGCGGACGCGCCCGGCAATCACCGGCAGCGCCCAGGGAGGAATACAGCAATGGCCGATACGGGAAAGGGCCGGCCCGGGGCCGGCGCGAACGACCGCGCACTCAGGGACCGCGCCGCGGCGGTGATCCCGGGCGGCATGTGGGGACACATGAACGCCGCGACCCTGCCGCCCGCCTTTCCGCAGTTCTTCCGCAAGGCCGCAGGCTGTCGCCTGACCGATGTCGACGGGCGGGAGTACATCGACTTCGTCTGTGCCTTCGGCCCGATGGTCCTGGGCTATGGCGACCCGGCAGTCCGGGCCGCCGTGGCGGCGGTGCAGGAGGCCGGCGAGATCATGAACGGCCCGGCACCGCAGCTTGTGGATCTCGCCGAACGGCTGGTCGCCACCATCCCGCATGCCGACTGGGCGCTGTTCCAGAAGAACGGCACCGACGCCACCACGGCCTGCGTGACCATCGCCCGCGCCGGAACCGGCCGGCGCAAGGTGCTGGTGGCACACGGCGCCTATCACGGAGCGGCGCCCTGGTGCACGCCGTCGCTGGTCGGCGTCACGGCGGAGGACCGGGCGCACCTGGTCCACTTCAACTACAACGACACCGACAGCCTGGCCGCTGCCGGCGCGGCGGCGGGTGACGACATGGCGGCGCTGCTGGTCTCCCCCTTCCGCCACGACGCGCGCAAGGACCAGGCGATGGTCGACCCGGACTTCGCGCGGGCCTGCCGCGAGCTCTGTGATCGAACGGGCGCGGCGCTGATCCTGGATGACGTGCGTGCCGGCTTCCGCCTGCATCTCGGGGGAAGCTGGGAGACCGTGGGCGTACGCCCCGACCTCGCCGCCTACAGCAAGGCGATCGCCAACGGCCATCCGCTGGCCGCCGTCACCGGTACCGACCGCTTCCGCGACGCCGCCGCCAAGGTCTATCTCACCGGCTCGTTCTGGTGCGCGGCGGCACCGATGGCGGCGGCGCTGGCGACACTGGAGCGGTTGCACGCGCTGGATGCGGTGGCGCACCTGGAGCGGGTCGGGCAGCGCCTGCGCGACGGCCTCGCCGCCCAGGCCACCGCGCACGGGCTGGGCCTGCGCCAGACCGGGCCGGTGCAGATGCCGATGGTGCTGTTCGACGACGACGCCGACTTCGCGAAGGGCAACCTGTTCGTCACCGAGGCGCTGCAGCGCGGCGTCTACCTGCACCCATGGCACAACATGTTCCTGTCGCTGGCCCACACCGACGCCGACATCGACACGGCGCTGGCGGCGACGGAACCGGCCTTCGCGGCCGTCGCCCGCCGCTTCGGCTAGGCGGCGATCCGCCCCCGGATCAGGTCGGCGGCGCGCTCGGCGATCATGATGGTCGGCGCATTGGTGTTGCCGCCGATCAGGCTTGGCATCACCGAGGCGTCGACCACGCGCAGGCCATCGACGCCACGCACGCGGAGCTGCGGATCCACCACAGCGTCCGCGTCACTGCCCATGCGGCAGGTTCCGACCGGGTGGTAGATCGTCTCGGCCTTCGAACGGATGAACCGCTCAACCTCCGCGTCCGACTGCACCGCCGCGCCCGGAAACAGCTCCTCGCCCGCATGGGCATTCAGTGCGGGGGCCGAGAAGATGCGCCGCGCCAGCGCCAGGCCGCGCTTCAGCTTCGCCATGTCGTCGGCATGGTCGAGGTAGTTCGGGTCGATCAGCGGCGCCGCCAGCGGATCGGGCGATTTCAACCCGATACGGCCGCGGCTCTTCGGGCGCAGGTCGCAGCAATGCATGGTCATGCCGTGGGCGTAGATGCGCTTGCGGCCATGGTCGTTCACCAGGACGGGCAGGAAATGGTACTGCAGGTCCGGCAGGTCCAGGGCCGGGTCCGACTTCGCGAACAGTCCGCCCTCGGCGTAGTTGCTGGTCAGCAGGCCGGTCCGGTTGCGCCGGTAGTCGCGGATCGCCTTCGGGATCATGGCGAACCCGGCTGGCGTGAAGGCAAAGCCCAGCTTCGTCACCGTCTTCTGCACCAGCGACACGTCGAGGTGGTCCTGCAGGTTGGCGCCGACGCCGGCCCGGTCCGCCACCACCGCGATGCCATGGCGCTGCAGTTCGGCCCCCGGTCCGATGCCCGACAGCATCAGCAGCTGCGGGCTGTTCACGGCGCCGCCGCAGAGGATGATTTCCCGTTCGGCCGCCACCGTTTCCTCGCGGCCCCCGCGCCGGTAGGCCACGCAGCTTGCACGCCCGTGGTCGATCTCGACCCGCGTCGCCTGCGCCATGTCGACGATCTTCAGGTTCGGCCGCACCACGTCCGCGAGGTAGGCGCGGAAGGCGCTCATGCGGTTGCCGTCCTTCTGCGTCACCTGGTAGAGGCCCGCCCCCTCCTGCCGCGGGCCGTTGAAGTCGTCCAGCACCGGAAGCTGCGTCTCGGCCGCCGCCTGGACGAAGATCCCCGTCAGCGGGTTCGGGCTGCGCAGGTCGGCGACGTTCAGCGGGCCGCCGACTCCGTGCAGGTCGTCCTGGAACCGCTCGTTGTTCTCGGCCCGGCGGAAATAGGGCAGCACCTCGTCCCAGCCCCAGCCCGGGCAACCCTCCGCGCCCGCCCAGCGGTCATAGTCGGCGCGGTTACCGCGGATGTAGACCATGGCGTTGATGGCGCTGGAGCCGCCCATCACCTTGCCACGCGGCCAGTAGAGGCGGCGGTTGTCCAGGCGCGCCTGGGGTTCGGTCTCGAACATCCAGTTGTGCTTCCGGTCGGTCATCGTCTTGATGATCCCGGCCGGCATGTCGATCGACCAGTGCTGCTTCGCCGGCCCGGCCTCGACCAGGCAGACCCGCACCGACGGATCCTCGCTCAGCCGGCTGGCCAGTACGCAGCCCGCCGAACCGCCGCCGACGATGACATAGTCGAACCGCTCCACCGGACGCCTCCCGTTATTGTCTTTTTTGTCTGCACAGCAGACCGCATTGCTGACCGCCGGTCAATCGGGGCCGGAAGTGTTGACAGGGCCGGCGGCGGCGCCAGTTTCCCGGTGAGGCACCGTCACCAGGGGAGGACAGGATGGGTCTTTCGACCGTCGAGCCGGCGAAGCAGTTCGCCACCGTGCATGGCAAGCGCATGGCCTATGTGGAACAGGGCAGCGGGGATCCGATCGTCTTCCTGCACGGCAACCCGACCTCGTCCTATCTCTGGCGCAACGTGATGCCGCACGCCGCCGGCCTCGGCCGCCTGATCGCGCCCGACTTGATCGGCATGGGCGACTCGGAGAAGCTCGCGGACTCCGGCCCCGACAGCTATCGCTTCGTCGAGCACCGCCACTATCTCGACGGCCTGCTGGAGCAGCTCGGGGTCAGTTCCAACGCCATCCTGGTCATCCACGACTGGGGCTCGGCGCTGGGCTTCGACTGGGCCAATCGCCACCGCGCGGCGGTGCAGGGCATCTGCTACATGGAGGCCATCGTCCGCCCGGTGACCTGGGACGAATGGAGCCCGTCGGCGCGCCCGGTGTTCGAGGGCTTCCGCTCCGAGGCCGGCGACACCATGGTGCTGCAGAAGAACATCTTCATCGAGCGGGTGCTGCCCGGCTCGGTGCTGCGCGGCCTGACCGAGGCCGAGATGGCGGTCTATCGCCGCCCGTTCGCCAATCCCGGCGAGGATCGCCGTCCGACCTTGACCTGGCCGCGCCAGATCCCGATCGAGGGCCAGCCGGCCGACGTGGTGGCGATCTGCGCCGACTATGCCGACTGGATGGCGGAAAACGAGCTGCCCAAGCTGTTCGTCAACGCCGATCCCGGCGCCATCCTGGTCGGCGCCCAGCGGGAGTTCTGCCGCTCGTGGAAGAACCAGACCGAGGTGACGGTGAAGGGCAGCCACTTCATCCAGGAGGACTCGCCCGACGCCATCGGCCAGGCCCTCGCCGCCTGGGTGAAGACCATCCGGGGCTGAGGAGCCTCAGTCGGAACCGGGGCGGCGCGACGGGCACCCGCCGCGCCGTCCGCGTTTCCGACTTGCCTAAGCGGCGGCGTTGATCGCCCGCCAGATCGCCTGCGGGGTCGCGGGCATGTCGATGGCGGTGACGCCCATGTCCTTCAGCGCGTCGATGATGCCGTTGATCACCACCGGCGGGCCGGCGATGCAGCCCGCCTCGCCGCAGCCCTTGGTGCCCAGCATGTTGGACTGGCAGGGCACCTCCTCACGGCTGAAGGCGAAGAACGGCACGTCGTCGGCGCGCGGCATGCCGTAGTCCATGAACGACCCGGCGATGAGCTGGCCGTCGGCGTCGCAGAAGCCGTGTTCCAGCAGCGCCTGGCCGACGCCCTGCACGATGCCGCCATGCACCTGGCTCTCGACGAACAGCGGGTTCACCACCCGGCCGAAATCGTCGACCACGGTCCAGCGGTCGATGCGTACCCTGCCGGTGACCGGGTCGACCTCCAGCTCGGCGATGTGGCAGCCGTTCGGATAGGTGACGGGGTTGAGCGCCGCGGTCTCGCGCGTGTCCAGGGTCTCGATCTGCCCGGCCAGCGCCATGCCCTTCGCCCGCTCGGCCAGGTCGATGATGTCGATGGCGCGGTCGGTGCCGACGACGCGGAAGCTGCCGGCGTCGAACTCGATGTCCACGGCGCTGGTCTCGAACACCTCGGCCGCGGCCTTGCGGCCCTTGTCGATCACCGTGTCCGACATCTTGTTGATCGCCGTGCCGGTCGAGACCAGCGAGCGGGAGCCGCCGGTGCCACCGCCGGTCGGGATGGCGTCGGTGTCGCCCATGACGATGCGGATGCGCTCGGCGTCGATGCCCAGGCGGTCGGAGATGATCTGGGTGAACGCGGTCTCGTGGCCCTGGCCGTTCGACTGGGTGCCGACATAGACGCTGACCTGCCCGCCCTCCTCGAAGCGGATGGCCGCCGATTCCTCGGGCATGCCCGCTGTCGCCTCGATGTAGTAGCAGATGCCGCGGCCGCGCTTCAGGCCCTTCGCCTCCGACTCCGCCTTGCGGGCGGGGAAGCCGGCCCAGTCGGCCTCGGCCAGCGCACGCTCCAGCACGCGCGGGAAGTCGCCGGAATCATAGGTCTCGCCGGTCGAGGTCTTGTAGGGCATCTGCTCGGGGCGGATGAAGTTCCGCCGCCGCACCTCGTCGGGCTCCAGCCCCGTCTCCACCGCCACGGCGTTGACCAGCCGCTCGATGATGTAGATCGCCTCCGGCCGGCCGGCGCCGCGATAGGCGTCGACGGGCACGGTGTTGGTCAGCATGCCGTGCACGTCGAGGTACATCACCGGGATGTCGTAGACGCCCGGCAGCACCTTGGAATGCGCGGTGGTCGGGATCAGGCAGGCCATGGTCGAGAGATAGCCGCCGAGATTGGCCGTCGAATGCACGCGCAGCCCGAGGAACTTCGCGTCCCTGTCGATCGCCATCTCCGCCCAGGACTGGTAGTCGCGGCCCTGGGTGTCGGTGAGAAAGCCCTCCTGCCGCTCCGCGGTCCAGCGCACGGGCCGCTTCAGCTTGCGGGCGGCATAGGCCACCAGGATGTGCTCGGGATAGAAGAACAGCTTCATGCCGAAGCCGCCGCCGACGTCCGGCGTCACCACGCGCACCTGCTCGGGCTTGAGGCCGAGGCAGCCGCAGAGCTGGCGCTTGATGCCCCAGCCGCCCTGGGTGGGCGTGGTCAGCGTGATCTTGTCGGCCTCCGCGTCGTACTCGGCGATGGCGACGCGGCCCTCCATCGAGTTGACCACGATGCGCTGGTTGACGATGTCGACGCGGACCACGCGGTCCGCCTTCGCGAAGGCCGCCTTCGTGCCTTCCTCGTCGCCATGGCCATAGTCGAAGACCATGTTGCCCGGCACGTCGTCATGGATCTGCGGTGCGTCGGCCGCCTTGGCGGCCATGGCGTCGGAGACGGCCGGCAGCGGGTCGTAGTCGACCATCACCGCCTCGGCCGCGTCGCGTGCCTGCGTGGGCGTCCCGGCGATCACCATGGCGACGCCGTCGCCGACGTGGCGCACCTTGTCGAAGGCGAGGGCGAAATGGGGCGGTTCCTTGCGCTTCGAGCCGTCGCGGTTCTTCACCGGCCACAGGCTGGGCAGGCCGCCGACACCGGCATCCCGCAGTTCCTGGCCCGTGATCACGTCGACGACGCCGGGCATGGTGCGCGCTTCCGCGGTATCGACGGACAGGATGGTGGCGTGGGCATGGGGCGAGCGGACGATGGCGGCAAACAGCTGGCCCTCGATCCTCAGGTCGTCGGAATAGGCACCCTGGCCGGTGATGAAGCGCACGTCCTCGACACGGCGCACGGCCTGGGCGATACCGAACTTGGTCATCTGGAAACCTCTCCCCCGAAACTCACAGGCACGGCGCGTGGCACCGGCGCGGGCGATGTTAAGGCGCCGGACGGCGATGACAAGCCGGCGGAACGTCCGGACCGGCGCCGATCAGGGTCCGTCGGTCGCCAGGATCACGGGATAGAGCGAGCGGCCGATGTCGCGGGCGACAAGCTGTCGCTCGTTGCCGATGCGCCGGCCCAGCGCCTCCAGTTCGATCCGCGCCTTCGGGAACTCGGCCGCGCGGGCCGAGCGCTGCACCGCCTTCAGCGCCAGTGCCCAGCCCTGCACCAGCGGGCGGGCGAGGGTCGCATCCTCTTGGAAGCGGCCGAAGACGTGGCCGATCTCCATCGCCACCATGTCGGCAATGATGTCGGCGCGGTCGCCGGCCTCGTCCAGCAGCGGCTGGTTCAGCACCGCGAAGAAGCCGAGCAGGCGGTCCAGGTCACCATCCAGCGTCTCCGGCTGGTAGCGGGTGGCAACGCCGCCGACCCGCGCCAGGTAACGCAGGATGTTGCGCCGGCCGTCGTCGCGCGGCAGGCCGTGGCGCTGCAGCAGTTGCGGCAGGGTGTCGGCACTGCCGTCATGCAGCCAGGGGCCGCTTTCCATGACATTGCGCAGCGGCGGCGGATCGAAGATGCCGCCGGTGCCGATGTCATGGCGACCGACCGCGCCGACGCCGCCGGTTCCGTGGCAGTCGTCGCAGCCGTCGGGCAGGTAGGCGTTCTCGACCGATGGCGGCGCGAAGGCCAGGTCCATCTGGTAGGCGACCAGCGCGTCGACGATCCAGGCCGGCGGTTCCGGCGCGCCGAACTCGCGGACGATGACATTGCGGGTGAAGCCGTCCAGCGTGGGAAAGCGGCCGTCCCGGCCATAGGGCGCGGTCCAGCGCGCGCCACGCAGGCTCGGGATGTTCACCGGGTTCGGCTGGCCGTCATCCTCGCGATGGCTGAAGAAGGCATGCGTCAGGTCGACATTGCCGGGCTTGTCGGAATTGCCGGGAATGAAGAAGTCCGCATTGGCGGCACCGTTCGGGTGGCAGGCATCGCAGGAGATGCCCTTGCGCGCGGCATCGCGGCCCAGGGTCAGCGGGCTGCGGAAGGCGAGTTCGCCCAGGCGCGCCATGTAGCCCATGTGCCCGCCCTTCATCTCCGGGATGATCCAGCGCGCCGGGCGCGTGGCCAGCGTGGTCTCGATCGTCGAACCGGCGGGCAGCCACTGGCGCGGGTCCGACTGCGCCGATGCCGGGCCGGCCATCAGCCCGGCAAGCATCGTCACACAGCAAGGGAACGCGAGGTTCCGGATCACCCGTCGGGTCGCGCGTCCCACACCATCGCTCCCGTTCTCACGCACCGCGCCGGGGCGGCGAACTCAGTCCGGGGACGATAGCCGCTTCAGGCGCATTTGGAATAGCCGCAGGAATAACAGGTGTCGCAGCCTTCCTGCCGGGCCAGGCCGGCATCGCCGCAGCGCGGGCACTGGCCCAGCGCCGCCGTCGGCCGCCCCTGTTCGCCCACCGCGACCTTCATGCGCTCGACCGCGCGGGTCTTGTCCTTCGGGTCGGCCATGAAGCCGATGGAGACCATGTGGGTCTCGATCACCTCGCCGATCGCCGCCAGCATCGACGGCACGTAGCGACCGCCCATCCAGGCGCCGCCACGCGGGTCGAACACCGCCTTCAGTTCCTCGACGATGAAGCTGACATCGCCGCCGCGCCGGAACACCGCCGAGATCATGCGGGTCAGCGCCACGGTCCAGGCAAAATGCTCGACGTTCTTGGAGTTGATGAAGATCTCGAACGGCCGCCGCCGCCCGTCCTGGATGACGTCGTTCAGGGTGATGTAGATGGCGTGGTCGCTCTCGGGCCATTTCAGCTTGTAGGTCTGGCCCGGCAGCACCTCCGGACGGTCCAGCGGCTTGGTCATGTAGACGATGCCGCCCGACTCGAAGGCGTCCTTCGGCTTCGGCGCCGGGGCCGCCACGGTCAGCGGCAGTTCGGCCTGGCCGTCGGTCGCCGGCTTCGCCGTGTCCTTCTTCACCGTCAGCACCGAGCCGGTGATCTCGTTCGGGCGATAGGTCGTGCAGCCCTTGCAGCCCTGCTCGTAGGCCTGCATGTAGACGTCGCGGAAGGCCTCGAAGCTGATCTCCTCCGGGCAGTTGATGGTCTTGGAGATCGAGGCGTCGATATAGCGCTGCACCACCGCCTGCATGCGCACATGGTCGGTCGGCGAGAGCGACTGGGCGTCGACGAAATACTCCGGCAGCGGCCGATCGCCATGCAGGCGCCGCCACATCCGCCAGGCATAGTCCGAGACCTCCTCGTCGCGGCGGGTGCCGTCGGGCATCAGCACCGAGCGCGTGTAGGTGAAGCTGAACACCGGCTCCAGCCCCGACGAGACATTGTCGGCGAACAGCGAGATCGTACCGGTCGGCGCGATGGAGGTGACCAGCGCATTGCGGATGCCGTGCGCGGCGATGGCCTCCCGCACATCCGCATCCAGTCCCCGGATGGTCTCGCCGGCCATATACGCCTCCCGGTCGAACAGCGGAAACGCCCCCTTCTCGCGCGCCAGCTCGACCGAGGCGAGATAGGCATGCCGGCGGATCGCCGCCATCCAGCGCCCGGTCAGCTCGATGGCGCGGTCGGAGCCGTAGCGCGCGCGGCACATGATCAGCGCGTCGGCCAGGCCCGTGACACCCAGGCCGATGCGGCGCTTGGCCTGCGCCTCCGCCCGCTGCTGCTCCAGCGGGAAGCCGGAGACATCGGTGACGTTGTCCATCATCCGCACGGCCAGCGGCACCAGTTCGGCCAGCGCCGCCTCGTCCAGCAGTGCCGCCTCGGTGAACGGTTCGCGGATCAGGGTGGCGAGGTTGATCGAGCCCAGCAGGCAGGCGCCATAGGGCGGCAGCGGCTGCTCCCCGCACGGGTTGGTGGCCGCGATATCCTCGCAGTAATGCAGGTTGTTCAGGGCGTTGATGCGGTCGATGAAGATCACGCCCGGCTCGGCCCAGGCATAGGTCGCCCGCATGATGCGGTCCCACAGCTCGCGCGCCCGGACGGTGCGGAAGGTGCGGCCGTCGAAGCGCAGCTCCCAGTCGCCATCGGCCTTCACCGCCGCCATGAACGGATCGGTTACCAGCACCGACAGGTTGAACATGCGCAGGCGACCGGGGTCCTGCTTGGCCGCGATGAACGCCTCGATGTCCGGGTGGTCGCAGCGCATGGTGGCCATCATCGCGCCACGGCGGTGGCCGGCGCTCATGATGGTGCGGCACATGGCGTCCCAGACGTCCATGAAGGTGAGCGGGCCGGAGGCGTCCGCGCCGACGCCCTTCACCGGCGCGCCCTTGGGCCGCAGCGTGGAGAAGTCGTAGCCGATGCCGCCACCCTGCTGCATGGTCAGGGCCGCTTCCTTCAGATGCTCGAAGATGCCGGCCATGTCGTCGGGCACCGTGCCCATGACGAAGCAGTTGAACAGCGTCACCCGCCGGGCCGACCCCGCGCCGGCGACGATGCGGCCGGCGGGCAGGAAGCGGAAGCCCTCCAGCGCCGTGTAGAACCGCTCCTCCCAGTGCGCCGGATCCTGCTCCGGCTCGGCCAGCGCACGGGCGATGCGGCGCCAGGTATCCTCCAGCGTGCGGTCGACCACCGCGCCGTCGGCGCCCTTCAGGCGATATTTCATGTCCCAGATCTGTTGCGAGATCGGTGCGATGGCCGTCATCGGCTGGCATCCTCGGACGTGGGCGGGCAGGCGCAGGATGATAGGGCAGCGCACCCGCACCTTCAATGGCAATGTTCTCCGTTCGTTTCCAGAAATCATCCCCGGCCGGCGCGGTCCGGAATCCACATGGCCACAGTCGCTTGCACCATCGCTCCACAGCCGGTGGATAGCTTCCGCACCTGGCCGCCGCTATGGTTCGGGGGGGCCACGGGGACGGTTCGACGGGGAGGACACGACATGAGCGACACGCGCGGGTACGGCTTCGAGACCATCGCCATCCATGCCGGCGCGGCGCCCGACCCGGTGACCGGCGCGCGCATCACGCCGATCTACCAGACCGCGTCCTATGTCTTCGAGGATGTCGACCAGGCCGCCAGCCTGTTCAACCTGCAGACCTTCGGCAACATCTACTCGCGCCTCACCAATCCCACTGTCTCGGTGCTGGAGGAGCGGGTGGCGACGCTGGAGGGCGGCGCGGCCGGCCTGGCCGTGGCGTCGGGCCACGCGGCGCAGCTGGTGCTGTTCTTCAGCCTGCTGGAGCCGGGCGACGGCTTCATCGCCTCGAACAAGCTCTATGGCGGGTCCATCACCCAGTTCGGCCTGACCTTCAAGCGGATGGGCTGGTCCTGCACCTTCTGCGATCCCGACCGGCCGGAGGATTTCGCCGCTGCCATCACGCCAACCACGAAGGCGATCTTCATCGAGAGCTCGTCCAATCCGGGCGGCGTGATCGCGGACATCGAGGCCTTTGCGGCCATCGCGCACCGGGCCGGCATCCCGCTGATCGTCGACAACACCTGTGCGACGCCCTGGGGCTGCCGCCCGCTGGAGCACGGCGCCGACATCGTGGTGCACTCGGCCACCAAGTTCCTGGGCGGGCACGGCAACTCGGTCGGCGGCGTGATCGTCGAGTCGGGCGATTTCGACTGGTCCGCCTCGGGCCGTTTCCCGGCGCTGGCCGCGCCCTGCGCGGCCTATCATGGCCTGAATTTTTACGAGACCTTCGGTCGCTTCGCCCTGACCGCCTATGGCCGCGCCGTGGCCCTGCGCGATCTCGGTCCGTCGCTCTCGCCGTTCAACGCCTTCCTGATCCTGACCGGCATCGAGACCCTGCCGCTGCGCATGGAGCGCCATTCGGCCAACGCGCAGGCGGTGGCGGAGTTCCTCGACGCCCATCCCAAGGTCGCCGGCGTGTCCTATTCCGGGCTGCCGGCCAGCCCCTATCACGCGCTGCAGCGGAAATACCTGCCGAAGGGCGCCGGCGCGGTGTTCACCTTCAGCCTGAAGGGCGGCTTCGACGCCGGCGTGCGGCTGGTGGAGAGCGTCAACATCCTCTCCCACCTCGCCAATATCGGCGACACGCGCAGCCTGATCCTGCACCCGGCCTCGACCACCCACCGCCAGCTCACCACCGAACAGCAGGTCGCGGCCGGCGCGGGACCCGACGTGGTGCGCCTGTCGATCGGGCTGGAGACCGTCGCCGACATCATCGCCGACCTGGACCAGGCGCTGGCAAAAGCCTGATCCGGCAGCGCTTCGGGGCAACTGGCCCCGGCATTGCAATTCATCTGGGCGGAACGGCCCCGGACGTCGGGGCGCTTGGATGAGCAGGCGATGAAAATCCTTACGGATCATGGCATTGGGGACAAGGACGGCAGCACGGTCCGGCCCGGCAGTTTCTGCCGCCCGGACGACGCGTTCCCCCGTGATCCGGCAAGGCTTGCCTGTGTCCGGAGGGTTCGCGCATGAGTATCACGTCCGCGATGAACGCCGCGACCAGCGGCCTGCTCGCCGCCCAGGCCGGCATCGCGATCACCTCCGACAACATCTCCAACGTCAACACGGCCGGCTACGCCCGCAAGACGGTGGTGCAGGACACAAGGGTGGCCGCCGGCGCCGGCGTCGGCGTCGACATCACCGAGGTCCGGCGCATCACCGACCGCTTCCTGAACGAGGAACTGCGCATCGCCACCGCCGAGGCGAGCCGCTTCGGCGCCATGGGCGAGGTGCAGTCGCAGCTTACCGCGCTGCTGGGCGACCCGACCGGCGACCGCACCATCGTCGCCTCGCTGGACAAGATCTTCGCCGCCGCCGGGACGCTGGCCGCGAGCCCGGAGACCACGGCGACCCGCTCCGACCTGATCGACACGCTGAGCCGCTTCGGCGACGACCTGGACCGCACCGCCGAGGGCGTGCGCGACCTGCGACGCCAGACCGACCTGCGCATCGACGAGACAGTGAACGAGATCAACTCGCTGCTCGCCGACCTGCATGACCTGAACAACCGCATCTCGGGCCGCCAGTCGACCTCCGACAACAGCGGCCTGGAGGACCAGCGCGCCCGCAAGCTGGACCGGCTGGCCGAACTGGTCGACGTCCGCACCTTCGACCTTGGCGACAATGTCATCGGCGTCACTACCGCGGGCGGCCTGACCCTGCTCGACCGCTCCCCGCGCGAACTGGTGCACCCGGCCGCGGATTCGGTCGAGGTCGGCCAGGTGTTCCCGAACCTGTCCATCGTCCGCATCGACACCACGACCGGTGCCCGGATCGACACCGGCAGTTCCATCGACAGCCGCATCACCTCGGGCGAGCTGAAGGGCCTGCTGGAAATGCGCGACAGCGTGCTGCCCGATCTCGCCAACGAGCTCGGCGCCTGGGCCGGCCATGTCGCCGACGAGTTCAACCGCGTCCACAACGACTTCACCGCAGTGCCCGCCCCGGCCACACTGACGGGTCGCAATACCGGCGCCGTCGGGACCGACCCGCATGGCTTCACGGGCATCGCCGCATTCCACGCCTTCGACAGTTCGGGCAACATCCTGGCGACCGCGACCGTCGACTTCGGCGCCATCGGCGGCACCGTCAATGACGTGATCAATGCCGTGAACGCGGGACTGGGCGGCCTTGGCACGCTGTCGCTCGCCAACGGCACGATGCAGTTCAGCGCCGGCGGCGCCGCGACCGGCGTCGGCATCGCGCAGGACGCCGCCAATCCCTCCGACATGGGCGGGCGCGGCTTCTCGCACCGCTTCGGCCTGAACGACCTGGTGCGCACCACGCCCGGCCCCGGCTTCGACACCGCCCTGACCACGGCCAGCGCCCACGGCTTCACCGGCCAGATGACGCTGTCGCTGGTCGGCCCCAGCAACGAGCGCGCGATCTCCGGCACTGTCGACTTCGGCGCCATCGGCGGCACCATGGGCGACGTGGTGAGCGCGCTGAACACCGCCTTCAACGGCACGGCCCTGTTCTCGCTCGACGCCGACGGGGCGCTGGTCACAAATGTCGGCACGGCCTTCAACGGGTTTTCGGTCGAGATCGTCAACGACACCTCGCTGCGCGGCACCACCGGCCTGCGCTTTGCCGACATGTTCGGGCTCGGCAGCCGCCCGGTCGCGGAAATGGCGACAACGCTGGACGTGCGGTCCGACATCGCCGCCCAGCCCGGCCGGATCGCCACCGGTGCCATCGACGCCGCCCGCATCCCGGCGATCGGGCGCGGCGACAATGCCGGCGCCATCGCGCTGCAGGCCCTGGGCGACGCCGACGGCCGCTTCGGCGGCGCCGGACGCCTGCCGGCGATGACCGCCACGCTGTCGGAGATCGGCGCCGACCTGCTGGGCCGCGCCGGGCAGGCCGCCAACGACATCGCCACCCGCGCCAACGACCGCCTGGCGCTGAAGGACGAACTGGGCCAGCGCGTCAGCGAGGTCTCCGGCGTCAATCTCGACGAGGAGATGGGCCACCTCATCACCTTCCAGACCGCGTTCAATGCATCGGCGCGCGTGATCTCCGCGACACGCGACATGCTCGACGCGCTGATCAACATCTGACGGCAGGGGAGCACGACCCATGCGTATCGGCACCGCAGGACAGAACGAGGCCCTGGTCACGCAGATGCTGCGCAAGCAGGCCGAGCTGTTCGAGACCCAGCGGCAGGTCCAGACTGGCAAGAAGTACGACGACGTCGAGGGCTTCGGCGCCGGCACCGCCTCGCTGGTCTCGTCCAAGTCGCTGATGTCGCGCCTGAACGGCTTCTACGACACCAACAAGCTGGTCAGCGGCCGGCTGGAGGCCTTCGACACCGCGCTGGGCGAGCTCGACAACATCGGCGCCCGCCTGCGCGACGCCATGCAGAACGCCCGCGCCATCGGCGACGGTACCGGCTTCATTCCCGAGGTCCGCAGCCTGTTCGAACAGACCGTCTCGGTGCTGAACACCCGCTTCGAGGGCCGCTTCCTGTTCGGCGGCACCAACTCCGACCAGCCGCCGATGGCCGTCGAGACCGCCGACCAGCTGATCGCGACGGCCGAGCCGCCGGTCGGCGACTATTTCAACGGCGACCCGGCGGCGCTGACCGCGCGACTGGACGAACGCACCTCGGTGGCACTCGGCACCACGGCGACCGTCGGCCAGGACCTGATCAATGCCATGCAGCGCCTGCTGCAGTTCGACGACGGCACGGTGCCGAACGGCGTGACGATCGCCGCCGGATCGCTGGACGGCAAGCTGAGCGACGAGCAGCGCGACTTCGTCGGCCAGGAGGTCGACCGCGTGCTGGCGGCGCTCGACGGGATCCGCACTGCCGCGGCCGAGAACGGCCTGAACATCCGCGTGGTCGGCGACGTGCAGGCCCGGCTGGAGGACCAGAAGATCACGCTGACCGAGCTGATCGCCTCCCGCGAGGACGCCGACCTCGCCGAGACCGCGACGAAGCTGAACCAGCAGCAGGTGGCGCTGGAGGCCAGCATGCGGGTCATCGGCAAGCTGAAGGAACTCAGCCTCGTCAACCTGATCTGACCGCTTCGTGTTGTCCTTGACGGCGTGGCCGGGCACCGGCCCGGGCGCATTCTCGCGCTTCGACGAAGGCAATGACGGCAGGAAGGATGGATGGCCCGATCAAGTCAGGCCACATTTTTTTGTTGAAAATCAAAGGATTGTCATGGCCCGACTTGATCGGGCCATCCAACTTGTCGCGCCATCTCAGGCCCCGGACAGCCCTGCGGGCTTCCGGGGAACGCAGGAAATGAACCGAGTCCCGGAACCGCGCAGCGGTATCCGGGATCCGAACACATGCTCGCTCCGCCGCTCCCAAATGGACCCCGGATCAGGTCCGGGACGGACAGCGTCATTCGCCAAAGCCCTCCCCCTCGAAGGGGGAGGGACAAGACGGCGCCGGCCTCAGATCAGGCCGGACTTCCTGAGCACGTCCATCGCCCAGCTCGAGCGGATGCGGGCCGCATCGGCATAGCGCTTGGCCGATTCCGAGCTGGCATTGCCGTCCAGGCCGCGCTTGTAGACGCCCTGCACGATCGCGGCGGAGCGGAACAGCGTGTAGGCCATGTAGAAACCCCAGTTCTCGATCTTCGGCTGACCGGTCAGTTCGCAGTAGCGGGCGACGAACTCCTCCTCGCTGGGGATGCCGATCGTGCGCGGATCCTCCAGGTCGGCGAAGCCGGTGCCGGTGAGGTTGCCGTAGTACTCCTGGCAGACATAGGCGAGGTCGGCCAGCGGGTGGCCCAGCGTCGACAGCTCCCAGTCCAGCACGGCGACGATCCGGGGCTCGGTCGGGTGCAGCACGCAGTTGCCGATGCGGTAGTCGCCATGGACGATGGTGGTCTCGTCGGCCTGCGGGATGTTGGCCGGCAGCCATTCCATCAGGAAATTCATGTCGGCCAGGTCCTCGGTGACCGAGGCGACATACTGCTTGGACCAGCGCGAGAGCTGGCGGGCGTAGTAGTTGCCGGCGCGACCGAACTCCGAAAGGCCGACGGCAGCCGGATCGACCTTGTGCAGCGCCGCCAGCACGACCGCGAGATGCTCGTAGAGCGCGGTACGCTCGGCCTTGGTGAAGGACGGCAGCGCGGTGTTGATCAGCACCCGCCCCTCGACGTTGTTCATGATGTAGAAGTCCTGGCCCAGCACCGCGTCGTCGGTGCAGAGCGCGAAGACCTCGGGCACCGGCACGTCGGAGCCCTGCAGCGCCTTCATCACCGTGTATTCGCGGTCGACCTGGTGGGCCGACTTCAGCAGCATCCCCGGCGGCTTCTTGCGCATGACGTAGGAGCGCGCGGGCGTGTCCAGCACGAAGGTCGGGTTGGACATGCCGCCCTGGAACTGGCGGACCTTCAGCGGCCCCTTGTAGTCCCGCACGTTCTCGCGCATCCACGCGTCCAGCGCGCCCTCGTCGAAACGGTGCTGCGGCAGGACGTCGATCACAACGGCGTCTGTCGGTCTCTGGCTCACGTCCGGTCTCCTCCCCAAAAGTCCGGCGGTTATAGCATCGGCAGGGGCGAAGGCGAGCGCACGGGCGCCCGCCTCCCCTGCGTCAGGTGCAGGCCGGATATCAGCCCGACTTGCTCAGGCGATCCCAGTCGAACATCGGCGGTTCCTTGGCCACGAAGCGGCGTACCGCTTCCTGGTGGAACTCCGTGCCGAACAGCAGCGGCTGGCCATCGGCCTCCGCGTCGGCGTTCTCGCCATAGGTCGCCTCGAAGGTGCGGTTGGCGACGCGCTTGGTCACCGCCATCGCCGCGCGCGAGCCGCGGGCCAGCATGCCGGCGAACTGCTCGACCTCGGCCATCAGGGTCTCGGACCTGCACTGGCGATAGACGACGCCCATCGCCTTGGCCTCTTCCACGTCGATGGAGCGGCAGGTGTACATCAGGTCCTTGGCCGCCTGCAGGCCCACCACGCGCGGCAGGGTGTAGAGCAGCGCCAGGTCGGGCATCAGGCCGATGCGGCCGAACACCGAGCAGAAGCGCGCCTTCTCGCTGGCGAAGATGAAGTCCGCCAGCAACGCGAAGGCAAAGCCGCCGCCATAGGCCAGGCCGTCGACCGCCGCGATCACGGGGCAGTCCAGGTTCCAGAGCCGCTCCAGCCAGTTGTGCGTGGAGTACATCCGCTGGCGCGCCGAGATCTGGTCGCCGAACTTCCGCGCCGCCATGCCCTTCACGTCGCCGCCGGCCGAGAACGCCCGGCCCTCGCCGGAGATCACCAGCGCGCGGACCTTCGTGTTGCCCTCGACCTCGTCCAGCATCGCGACGAAGTCGCGGCGCAGGTCGTCGGTCAGCGGGTTCAGGATGTCGGGCCGCGCCATCACGAAATGGGCGACACCGTTGTCGCCGATGGTAAAGCGCGTGGCCTTGTATTCATGGGTCATGCTGTACGTCCTCCCCTGCATGAAGCGCCATGATGCATGCAGCGGGCGCGGGCTGTCACGCCGCCATCTTCGTGCTATCCGGTCGGCAGCATTGCGTGGGGGGAGAGGCAGATGAGCGGCTGGCGGGATACGGCGCCCGATTGGTTCAAGGCTGCGGTGACGAGCCCGTGGGAAGCGCGCTTCGTCGAGAGCGGCGGCGCGAAGGTGCACTACCGGCTGCGCGGCCCCGCAGGTGCGCCCGGTATCGTGCTCTGCCATGGCAATGCCGCCCATTCGGGCTGGTGGGACTCCATCGCGCCGGCGCTGGCCACCGACCACCGCGTCGCCGCACTGGACTTCGCCGGCATGGGCGATTCGGAGGAGCGCGCGCTGGTGACGCCAGAGGGCTTCGCGGGCGACATCGCGGCGGTGATCGCGGATGCCGGCTTCCCCGCCCCGCCGCTGCTGATCGGTCACAGCTTCGGTGGCGGCATGTCGATGGTGCTGGCGCAGACCAGCCCGGACATGATCCGCGAGCTGGTCATGGTCGACTCGCCGGTCTACCCGCCCGAGGAGATCGGCGGCCCCCGCCCGGCTCCGCCGCGCGTCGCCGCCCGGCGCTATCCGACGAAGGAGATCGCGCTGGAGCGGTTCCGGCTGATCCCCGAGCAGCCCGTCGTCGCCGACTATGCCGTCGCGTACATCGCCGAGACCGGCGTGATGGAGACGCCGCGCGGCTGGACCTGGAAGGCGCGCACCAACATCTTCGGCCACCCGGCCTTCGGCCCCAACTTCTGGCAGATCCAGCGGGACCGCTTCCCGACGGTGACGACCCCGCTGACTGTGATCTACGGCGCCTGGAGCGCGCTCTGCACGCCGCTTGTGATGGACTTCATGCGTTCCATCGCGCCGAAGCAGGCGCGCTTCATCGAGATCGGCGAGGCCTATCACCACGTCATCCTGGACCAGCCGGCCGAGACCACGCGCGTGCTCAGGGAGATCGCGACCGGCGCTTGACCGGCTGGATCATTGCTCTACCATTGCGCCCGTTCCATCGTTGTCAGGACGGTGGCGGCTTGATCTCGGGGCGGGGTGAAATTCCCCACCGGCGGTAAGCCCGGACGTTTCGGGCAAGCCCGCGAGCGCCCGTGTCCCGAAGGGGATGCGGGGTCAGCAGATCCGGTGTGATTCCGGGGCCGACGGTGAGAGTCCGGATGGGAGAGAGATGGCCAGTGAACCGCACGGACGGAGTCCGTCCGCGCGGATTGCAACGCTGTGGCCGGACCGTCGTGCGACGGCCCGCGCCGTGCCGTGACGCCCCGGGTCCGGGCCGCCCCGCCTGTTGTGGGGAGGGCACCATGCAGTCTTTGGGTTACCAGTCGCTTCTGGATCGCTTCGGCACCGCCATCGAGCGGGTCGACCGTGCCGTCCGGGCCTTGCAGGCCGGACAGGGCATCCTGGTCGTCGATGACGAGGACCGGGAGAACGAGGGCGATCTCGTCTTCGCCGCCGAGACCGTCACCGAGCGCCAGATGGCCATGCTGATCCGCGAATGCAGCGGCATCGTCTGCCTGCCGATGCGCGGCGACCTGATCGACCGTCTCGACCTGCCGCCCATGGTGGCGCGCAACACCTCGCGCATGGGCACGGCCTTCACCGTGTCCATCGAGGCCGCCGAGGGTGTGACCACCGGCGTCTCCGCGACCGACCGCGTCACCACCGTCCGCGCGGCCATCGCCCCGCAGGCACGGCCCGAGGATCTCGCCCGGCCCGGCCACATCTTCCCGCTGCGGGCCGCCGATGGCGGTGTCCGCGCCCGGCGCGGCCACACCGAGGCCTCGGTCGACCTGGCTGTCATGGCCGGCTTCAAGCCGGCGGCGGTGCTCTGCGAACTGGCCAATCCGGACGGCACCATGGCCCGCCTGCCGGAGATCGTGGCCTTCGCCGAGGCCCATGCCATGACCGTCGTCGCCATCGAGGACCTGGTACAGGTGCTTCAGGACACGGGCCGTTCGGTGGCATAGAGGGCGGACGCGCAACGGACATGCGATTCGGCGGGGAAACATGGCGGGACCGGCGGCCATCATGCTGCAGGGGACGGGATCGAGCGTCGGCAAGTCGATGCTCGTCGCCGGCCTTTGCCGCCTGTTCGCCGACCGGGGCCTGAGGGTCCGCCCCTTCAAGCCGCAGAACATGTCCAACAACGCCGCCGCCACCGCCGACGGCGGGGAGATCGGGCGTGCCCAGGCCATGCAGGCGCTGGCCGCCCGGGTTCCGCTGACCGTGCACATGAACCCGGTGCTGCTGAAGCCGGAGACCGATACCGGCGCGCAGGTGGTGGTGCAGGGCCGGCGGCTGACCACCGCCCGGGCGCGCGACTACGCGAGGCTGAAACCGCACCTGCTGGAGAAGGTGCTGGAGAGCTGGCGCCTGCTGGGCGCGGAGGCCGACCTGGTCATCGTCGAGGGCGCGGGCAGTGCCGCCGAGGTCAATCTCCGCGCCGGCGACATCGCCAACATGGGTTTCGCCGAGGTCGCCGACATTCCCGTGGTGCTGGTGGGCGACATCGACCGGGGCGGCGTGATCGCGCAGCTGGTCGGCACCCACGCCCTGCTGCCCGCGGCCGAACGCGAACGCATCCGGGGCTTCATCGTCAACCGCTTCCGGGGCGATCCGACCCTGTTCGACAACGGCCGCGACCTGATCGCCGAACGGACCGGCTGGCCAGCGCTGGGCGTCGTGCCCTGGTTCGCCGATGCCCATCGCCTGCCGGCCGAGGACGCCATGGAACTGTCGGGGCGCGCGCGCCGGCGCGACGGCGCCCTGAAGGTGGTGGTCCCGGCCTTTTCCCGCATCGCCAATTTCGACGACCTCGATCCGCTGGCCGCCGAGCCGGGTGTGGACCTGCAGATCGTCCCGGCCGGTCGCCCGCTGCCGGCCGACGCGGACCTGGTGCTGCTGCCCGGCGCCAAGTCGACCACCGGCGAACTGGCCTTCCTGCGCGCGCAAGGCTGGGACATCGACATCCTGGCCCATGCGCGGCGCGGCGGCCGCGTGCTCGGCATCTGCGGCGGCTACCAGATGCTCGGCCGCACGGTCGCCGACCCGGAGGGGATCGAGGGCGCGGCCGGCACCGTGCCGGGTCTCGGCCTGCTGGACGTCGACACGGTGATGCTTCCCGACAAGCGGACAGAAGCGGTCGAGGGCCGCCATCCGGCGAGCGGCACCCCGGTCTCGGGCTACGAGATCCATATCGGGCGCACCGACGGACCGGACCGCAGGCGCGCCTGGCTGGAATTCGCCGGCGCGCCGGAAGGCGCCGCCAGCGCCGACGGACGCATCCACGGCACCTATGTCCACGGGCTGTTCACCGGCGATGCCTTCCGCCGCGCCTGGCTGGCCGACCTCGGCGCAACGGCGGACACGACGCTGGACTTCGCGGCCGGCGTCGATGCCACGCTGGACAGCCTCGCCACGCACCTGGCCGCGCATCTCGACATCGACGCGCTGGCCCGCATCGCCGGTGTTTGACCCCCTCCTCCACGCTGCCTAGCATCGCCGGGCCATTCGGGGAGGAATGCCATCATGACCACCAGCCTGCCGGCCTATGACGACCTGCCGGTCATCGAGAAGATCGGCCTGCGCCATTCCTGGGACGTGTTCGGCAGGGACGACGATCTCGGCACCATCAACCTGCTGACGCCGGAGCGGCGGCTGGACGCCGTCTCGACCGTGCGGCACGGCCGGGTGGTGAACCTGTCGCTGCCGCTGACCGAGCCGTCGCCGACGCTGTTCGGGCGCAAGGCGCTGAGCCACGATATCTACGGGCTGGACCGCAACGCGCTGGATGACAGCCTCGACTCGTTCTTCCTGCAGGCCTCCAGCCAGTGGGACGGCCTGCGCCATGTCCGTGCCCGCGAGTTCGGCTTCTACACCGGCGTCACCGACGAGATGAAGCCCGGTGCCGGACGGCTCGGCATCGAACACTGGGTCCGGCACGGCCTGGTCGGACGCGGTGTGCTGCTCGACATCGCCGGCTGGTACGAGGAGACCGGCCAGGACTGGGACCCGCTCGGGCGGCAGGCGGTGGAGGCCGAGGACCTCGCCGCCGTCGCCGCGCACCAGGGCGTCGAGATCCGCACTGGCGACATGCTCTGCCTGCACTTTGGCTGGGTCGAGGCCTACCTGAGGCTCGACCACGCGGGACGCACCGCCTACGCGGCGAACGTGCAGCATTCAGGCCTTTCAGGCTCGGAGGACATGGCGCGGCTGCTGTGGAACTGGCACATCGCGGCGCTGGCCTGCGACAACCCCGCCGTCGAGGTCACGCCGGGCGATCCGGCCGTGGGCTCGCTGCACCGGCGCGTGCTGCCGCTGATGGGCCTGGCCCTGGGCGAGATGCTGGACTTTTCGGAGTTGACGGCGGTGCTCCGCAATGAAGGTCGCTGGGAGTTCATGATGACCGCGGTGCCGCTGTACCTGCCGGGCGGCGTCGGCTCGCCGGCCAACGCCATCGCCATCCTCTGACAGCCGATCAATTGGGCCAGGGGTTCAGCCGGCAGCTCACGGATCTCTGCAAGCTGGCCGCTTCGTCCGCCGGCGACGCCACCTCGATGCCCCTGGAATGCCTGGCCGGGCCGGGCGCATGGCGGGCGGGCCTGCTGCGCGCGTTGCTGCCCGGCCGTCCGGTCATTGCCTGCTTCCGCGAGGCGGAGCGGGCGGTGGTCGCGCGCTGGCGCGCGGATCATTGGCCGGACGACCTCGACCATCGCTTCGTGGGCGACGACTGGACCGAACCGCCCGGCCCGGACGGTGGCGACACGGACCTGCCATTGTCGGCCGGTTGCCGGGTGCTGGTCGATCCGGCCGCCCGCCTGGAACCGGAGCATAGTCACGCGGTGACGGCGGACGGGGTGACGATCCAGCTCGACCCGCTCGACCTCGCCATTGTCTTCTGGTCGGGGACGGGCCGCTCGGTGGCCGAGATCGCGCCGAAGGTGTTCGCACCGGCTGACGAGATCATCGTGCGGCTGGACCGCTTGCGGCGCGCCGGCCTGCTGTGCATGGCCCCGGTCGAGCGCTGCTTCGTCCGCTGGTTCTGGACAGCCACGCGTGACCGCTTCGCCCCGGCGCCCGAGGACGAGCCGCTGCCGGCACTGTTGCAGCGACAGGCGCGGACACGCCCGGCCGCGCTGGCCGTGACCACGCCGGACGGAGACGAACTCACCTTCGGCGACGCCCTTGCACGCGCGCGCGATGCGGCGCGGAGCCTGCTGGCGCGCGGGTTGCGGCCCGGCGACCGGGTCGGCGTGCTTGCCGCACAGCAGCCGGACCTGTTCCTCGCCGCCTGGGCAACATGGATCGCCGGCCTGGTGCTGGTCCCGGTCGGGCTGGACTTCCCCCAGGCCGCCTTCACGCGCCTGGCGGCACAGACCGGGATGAAGTGCCTGGTGGCCGACGCCGGGCATTGCCCGCCGGACCTGCCGGACGGGCTGGAGCTCGTCGGCATCGGCACGGAGCCGGTGCCGGGCATGGTCGCCCGCCTGTCCAACCTGCCGCCGGCGCCGTCGGTCAGGCTGCCGGACCTGTCCGGCGACGACATTGCCACGATCCTGCTCACCTCGGGTTCGACCGGCATCGCCAAGCAGGTGGCGCACACCCACCGGAACATGCAGGCCATGACCTGCAGCTATGCCGGCAGCCTCGGGATGCATGCGACGGACCGGCTGTTCGCGCCGATGTCGGCCACAGACGTCACCGGCTTCCAGTATTTCTTCCTGATCCCGGCCTTCTGCGGCGCCGCCATCGTGGCCATGGGTGCCCCGGCACCGGGTCACGCGCTGCGCAGCCTGGAGACCATGGCCGAGGCCCGGCCGACCATCCTGTATTCCTATCCCGTGCTGCTGGACCAGATGCTGGACGCCGCCGCCACGCGAGGCCTGGCGGTCGCTGACAGCCTGCGTATCGTGAACTCGGGTGGCGCGCTGATCGACGGACCGGCCAAGCTCAGATATGCACGCGGCTTCGGCGCCCAGGTGGTCGTCGGCCTCGGCATGACGGAAAGCATCTCGCTGGTGCGCGACTGGGTCGAGCCGGCGGATCAAGACGCCGACGACAGTGTCGGACGCCCGTTCTGGTCCTGGCTGCAACTGCGCGACGAGAACGGCGCGCTGGTCGGTGACGGCGAGATCGGCCGCCTCTGGATCCTCGACGACCGCTCCATGGCGGGCTACCTCGTCGATGGCGCGCTGCAACCGAAGGGTGCCGACAGCCACGGCTGGCTGGCCGGTTCCGACATCCTCCGCCGCGATACCACCGGCCGATACTTCGTGATCGGACGTGCCGACGACTTCATCAATCTCGGGAGCGGCGAGAAGGTCTACCTGGCGACCATCGAGGCCTGCCTCGACGAGCATCCCGGGGTCGCCGCGACCGCCGTTCTGGCCGAAACGGCTGAGGGTGGCGGCGACACCACGGTCGCCTTCTGGCAGGGTCGCGACAGCGAACACCCGACCGAGAACGAGCTGCGTCGGCATGTCCGGGCCCGGATGGGCGCTACGTTCGTTCCGGGCCGGTTCGTCAGGCTGGCCGCCCTGCCGCGAAATACCCGCGGGAAGATCGACCGGGCGGCACTTCAGGCGGTATTGTCGACCGGGCCCGCAGCCCCGGGACGCACATGAACACAGACCGGGACACCGACGTCTTCGCCTGGACCCTGGCACAGGCCGAGCAGCCGCTGGTCGACCGGCGGCCGCATCCGGCCTTTGGCCGCGACCTCGCGGTGCTGCTGGCGCTGGCATGGTTGCGGGATTCGGCCTCGACGGGCGGGATTGTGAACGCCTCCAACCCGCGGCCTCTTGAGAATGCCTGCGAGCACGGCAATGTTAGAGAAATACATTATCTATCATGACAGACGTATGGCACAGCGGGCACCGACGAATTCTGTAAATGTTTCCGACTAGCGGAGCGGAAAGACAATAACGTGAGGTCTCACCTTGAAAAAATATCCCCAGCGTCCCGTGATCTGAACGGTGGTTCTTATTGCAGAATTATAGCTTTGGGAGGCTCACGCATCTGCTTACGCCGAATTAAAGCAGCCTTACGCTTTTCCTTGATCTTAGCCTCACAGTCACGGATTGCCAAGATATTCTCCTTCAGTTCCTCTGGGGTAGGCATGACGAGACTCTTGGCTGCGGCCGGATCATGTGCTGTCCAATTTGAAATTTTAGTCATCCCCCAGTAGACATGATCAGCAATTTCGTCACTAAGATCCACCTCGTCCAAACGCAATGTCTTCACCGCTGGGTTGAAACGGACTACTGTTTCATTGAAAATACCTTCTTCGATCAACCTCTCCCAACTCTCTCGCAAGCGATCACAGAAAAATCGAACATTTTTCTCGTATTCTGCTCCGCCGATCGGGTAACTTTTCTCTATATTCTTGAAATCTACTTTCTCCAGGGTATCAAGGCGTTGACCCAAGGTTTTCGCTTTCCACGGCTCTAAGGGATCCACCGTTCCAAAACCGCCAGAACTACGATAGAGGTTGCGCCCTTCAAACGGCGTCTGGAATTTTGCGGCGGCCTCCCGCAGCATAAAGAAGAAAACTAGGTCATGAGTGAAGACGATGACCTGTCGCCTTCTTGCTTCCTCAACCAATCGTTCCGCCACCAACTCTCGGCGATCATGATCTAAGGACGACACCGGGTCATCGACGATGATACCAGCCGCGTCCGATTGTTGACGGACTTGGGCGAGGAAACATGCCAGAGCCAGAGCGCGGTATTCCCCTTCGCTGACCACCTCCTTAACTTTGGCCGCGGCCACCACGCTGTCTAGTTGCACCCGGTGGCGTGATTTTGCCTTAGCAACTTTGAATCCGAGATTGATTGGGATGGACGACAAACGTAGGGCACCCAGTTCCTCGACCAACTTAGCCTGCAAGGCTCCTTGCACATGAGCCTCATTCATTTTCCGTAGTTGCGACGTGATGGTATTGGGAGCTACCGCTTTCAGACATTTTTCGTAAGCACGATCCTGAATTAGCAGATCACGCAGGGCCTTGAGCGTTGCTTTGTTATTAGAGAACGCTTCGCGCGCCTTTAGATTTGCTTGTTCCCGGCTCAGCTCGACCTTCTTCGCCGGCACCAAAGCAGCATCGTGAATAAGAGCCTGAGCTTCCAGCTCGGCGGACCATTTTTCCGCCTCATTAAGGTTAAAGAGGGGCATTGCTGGCAGATTCGACAAATCACCATCAGAAATCGCAGCCTGTACGACCCTGCCTCGATCCATCAAACTCCGAGCGGCTTTCAACAAGTCTGCGCACCAAACACTATCGGCCGGGTCAAAACTAGCAACTTCTTCCTCTAAAGAAACAAGTCCAGCCAGCACCACGTCTATTCCCGTCAACAACTGCTCAAGAGCAATTTTTGCCGTCGCTGCCCGCACCTCTACGTCGGCCTTAACAAAGGCCTCGAAGCGATCAAGCCGTTCACGAGCTTCATCATCAAGTTGCTGGTGGCACAACACGCAGAGGTCACCGGCCCGAGAGGCTGGAAATTCACGGCCAGAATAGGCAGTATTCAACGAGAATGACCTTGCTGCCTCGTACATCACACGCCATGACTCCGAACCTACTCCCGGAAGGGGTTCTTCCGAAAAGGAGTCAATTGACATCATCCGAACCGCCTCTTTTGCAGCCAAACTCTCGGCAATCTTGATTCTCAGCTGACTTTCCGCTACTTCATTCAAAACGACAAGCGCAGCTTTAACTTTGTTCAGCGCAGCATCGCATCGAGTCTTTCGTGCACGCAGCATCTTGGCCTGATTGATCGGGTCATTCAGCAATAACCCTACTTCAACAAGCCGATCCGCATCTACCTCACTCCAAGATGACAATTTTGACAAAGCATCATCGCTGGTTTTCGCAGTTATTTTATCAAGAACTTCCTGAATAACAAAATCATCACCAAATACAATATGTTTTTCTGCGATGTTTTTGGCAATTATATTGCGCTCATGAGTCAATTTATCTTTAAATCTTACACACAATTCTCCCAATTTATCGAGAATATCTAATCCAAATGGCACAAATTCTAGTTCATTTTCTTTGTCTAAAGAAATTGACGCGATACGACTATCAAAAACCGACAACTGAGACAGCGGCGCGGCGAACTCTCGACCGCTACTCCATTTCTCCAGCTTCAGTTCCGTTGCTGTTGGCGACAAACGGTAACGAACTTCCGCAGTTGGAATCAACGCACCTCCTGCCTTGAATACATCCGGTAAAACAGAATCGGCTTCTCGGGTTCGGCAAACTTGCTTTATTATACGGACATATCCAGATTTACCACTGCCATTGTCACCATAAATTGTTGTCAATCCATTGACAGCAAAATGCAATACCTGACCCTTTGCGAGGCGATTAGCATTCTCGATGTTTCCTATCGAGGCTAATTGTACTGGCCCTTCATTTCCCGCACTCTCTGGCAGGTGCTTTGCTTCCAAAGGTTTGGCCTCAGCCACATTGGTTTGGCTCACACCATGCGCCGCCTTAAGGATCGCGAGAACCTCGCGTTCGTCCTCAGGTGAGAATACCTGACGGACCGCAAAGCGCCTCAAGGCATCCTGCTGCCACTTCGGGCGCGTTTGCGACCACTCAAGCAATTCCTTCGAGATCGACATGGTTTCCCAGTGAGTTGCTGCATCAAAGTGAAAGCTGAAAATCTCATAGGTATAATGCGACACATGTCAATTGCAGGCTGACGCTCGCCGTGAAGACAAAAATGCCAACGCCACGTCCACGAGGTGAAGCGGCTCATTGTTCGTTCGGCGACGGCATGCGAGATCGTGTGACGAGTCGCTAGAGAACTTTAGCATCCCCCGTCCCCGTGCGGGACCAGACCACATTAGGTGGCTACTAAAACTTCATCACAAACGAATTAAATTTAGGCTTCTATAGACCTCGTTGCCGAAAATAAAGTTGAAATAAAGTTAAGTGGAAATGTGAGGAGCGATTCGTCCAGACGCTCGGCGCCCGTCGCCTCAGTAGGCGAACTCGCGGAAGACCGGTTCGACCGATCCCTTCCATGGACCGTTGAACTTTTCCAGCAGTTCCTCGGCCGGGGTGCGCCCGCGCGCCACGATATCGCGCAGCGTGGCGAGGAAATGCCGCTCGTCCTGGCCCATGGAATCTTCCCGGGCGCGCGCCTTGAGGCCACGGTCGGCGATGGCCAGCGCCTCGCGCGCGACGTCGTGCAAGGTGCGGCCCCCCGGTGCGGGTGCCTTCAGGGCAAGGGTCGGTACGGCATCACGCATCATGTCGACGTCGGCCGCGGTCCAGTCGCGCACCAGTTCCAGCGCCTCGGCCTGGGCGCCGCTGTCGTAGAGCAGCCCGACCCAGAACGCCGGCAGGGCACAGATGCGCCGCCACGGCCCGCTGTCGGCGCCCCGCATCTCCAGGAAGCGCTTCATGCGCACCTCGGGGAAGAGGGTGGTCAGGTGGTTGTCCCAGTCCTTCAAGGTCGGCTTCTCGCCCGGCAGCGCCGGCAGGCGCCCGTCCAGGAAGGCGCGGAAGGACTGGCCCGTCGCCGCGACGTAGCGGTCGTTGCGGTAGACGAAATACATCGGGACATCGAGGGCATAGTCGACATAGCGTTCGAAGCCGAAGCCGTCCTCGAAGACGAAGGGCAGGTTGCCGCAACGGTCGGGGTCCGTGTCGGTCCAGACGTGGCTGCGCGACGACAGCATGCCGGTCGGCGCCCCCTCCCGGAACGGCGAGTTGGCGAACAGCGCCGTCGCCAGCGGCTGCAAGGCCAGGCTGATGCGGAACTTCTCGACCATGTCGGCCTCGGAGCCGAAGTCCAGGTTCACCTGCACGGTGCAGGTCCGGTACATCATGTCGAGACCCAGATTGCCCTTGGTCGGCATGTAACGTGTCATCAGGCCATAGCGCGCCTTGGGCATCATCGGCATGTCGGCCCGCGTCGCCAGCGGGTGATGGCCGAGACCGATGAAGCCGACACCAAGCTCGGCCGAGACGTCCTTCACCTGCGCCAGGTGGGTGTTCACCTCGCCGCAGGTCTGGTGCAGCGTCTCCAGCGGCGCGCCGGACAGTTCCAGCTGGCCGCCCGGCTCCAGGCTGATGGTCTGGTTGTCCATGTACATGGCGATGGGCAGGCCATCCTCGATCACCGGCTGCCAGCCGAACCGCTCCAGGCCACTGAACAGGGCGCGGATGCCGGCCGGCCCGTCATAGGGCAGCGGCTTCAGCGTCTTCAGGTCGAAGCCGAACTTCTCGTGCTCGGTGCCGATGCGCCAGCGCGCCTTCGGCTTGGCGCCGGCGGCGATGTAGTCGACAAGCTGCTGCTTGTTCTCGACGATCGTGGACGACAGGGTGCGCCCTTCGGCGCTGTCCAGCATCGTCGACATGAGCGGCTCCCCGGCTGTTGTCGCCTCCGCCCCGGTTCATCCGGGGTGCGGTCCGGCACTAGGTAGGGCATCGAAACCGCCCGGCAAAGCGCTAAAGCAATCGTGATCGTTTCACGACGCTGCATGCGGCCAGCCGGCATCTCCCCCGCGCCAGTCTCCCAGATGCGCCTGCCACAGCGCCAGCGTCGCGAACGCCGCAGTGTCGGCACGCAACAGGCGCGGCCCCAGGCTGACCGGCAGGGCCTGCGGCAGGGCGCGCACAAGCACCTGTTCCTCCGGCGCGAAACCACCCTCCGGCCCCACCAGCACGGCCCATTTGCCGCCCGGCTGGCACGACGCCAGCGCCTCGGCCGCCGGCCGCGCGCCGGCCCGCTCGTCGGCATAGAGCAGGCGCCGGTCGGCCGGCCAGTCCGCGATGGCCTGTTCCAGTGTCACCGGCTCCTGCACCAGCGGCAGGGTCAGCCGCTCGCACTGTTCCGCCGCCTCCCGCGCATTGGCCTGCAGGCGGGCGACGTTCACCCGCCGCATCACCGTGCGGCGTGTCAGCACGGGCCGGATCTCGGAGACACCCAGTTCGCCCGCCTTCTCCGCGATGCTCTCGGTACGGTGCCCCTTGACCGGCGCGAACAGCAGCCAGAGATCGGGTTCCGCCACCTGCGGGCGCAGCAGCTCCCGCGGCACCGCGTCGCCGCCCGATTTCGCCAGCCGCCCGATGCTGGCGCGCCATTCGCCGTCGCGGCCGTTGAACAGCTTCACGCTGTCGCCGCTGCCCAGCCGCAGCACATTGCCCAGGTAATGCGCGGCATCGCGGTCGAGGGCGACGGGCGTGCCTGAACTGAGCGGCTGGTCGAGATAGAGGCGCGGTTCGGTCATGGCCGAACCTTGGTGCGTGGCGCGCGCCGGTGCAACTGCCGGCCGCGTCCCCTGCATTGGTGCCGCGCCGCCGCCGCGCTATTCTGCAGCCAACCTGCGTGAAAACAGGACGGGGAGAGACCGCCGCCATGCCCTATGCCTCGGGCCGCATCTATCACGACGCCGACGCCCACATCATGGAGACGCCGGACTGGCTGACGCAGTTCGCCGACGCGAAGCTGCGCGACCGCCTGCCCGACATCTTCACCGGCGCGCTGGCACCGGGCGAGGAGCAGCGCATCGTCGAGGACCTGGCGCTGCATGCCGATGCCGACTACCGGTCGCGCGACGAGGCGGAGCTGATGAGCCGCAAGAACTGGCGGGCGATCGGCGCGACGCTCAAGCAGGACCGGCCGAAGGCGCTGGACCTGCTGGGCTTCGCCTCCCAGCTCGTCTTCAACACCTTCACCAACAAGCCGCTGCAGGAGGTCGAGCACGGCACCGACGCCGAGGTCGCCTATGGCATGGCAGAGGCGCACAACCGCGCCATGCTGGACTTCTGCGCCGTCGACCGCCGCCTGCTCTCGACCTGCTACGTGCCGCTGATGGACCTGGAGCGCGCTCCTGTCGTCGCCGGCGACCTGATCCGGCGCGGCGCCGACGCGCTGATGATCGCCGCCGCCTGCCCGAAGGACCACAGCCCGAGCCATGTCGCCCTCGACCGCGTCTGGGCCCAGGCGCAGGAGGCCGGCGTGCCGGTGGTCTTCCATGTCGGCTCGGGCGGCGACTTCTTCGACCGCACCTATTTCCGGAACGGCCTGCCGATGGAGAAGGATTTCCACGGCGGGGGCGAGAACTTCCGCTCGGTCGACTACATGGCGATCCCCGGGCCGGTGATGCAGACGCTCGCCACCATGATCCTGGACGGCGTGATGGAACGCTTCCCGGCGCTGAAGTTCGGCGTCATCGAGCAGGGCGCGACCTGGGTGCCAAGCTGGATGCGCTATCTCGATTCCGCCTATGACGCCTTCCTGCGCCACGAGCAAAGGCTGCAGAAGCTGTCGATGCGGCCGTCCGAATATGTCCGCCGGCAGGTCCGCGTCACCCCCTACCCGACCGAGGACGTGGGCTGGATCGCGCGCGAGGCCGGGCCGGAGATCTGCCTGTTCTCGTCGGACTATCCGCATGTCGAGGGCGGCCGGAACCCGCTGGCGCGCTTCGAGGCGTCGCTGGCAACGGCGTCCGCCGACGTCCAGGAGCATTTCTACGCCGGCAATTTCGCCGACCTGATGGGGCCGGGCCTGGCCCGCGCACTGCACTGAACGGGAGGGCACACCCAATGGCCGATACCGCCGCCGCCACCACGACCGACATCCTGCTCCGGGAGGATCGCGGTCCCGTCACCTGGCTGACCCTGAACCGGCCAGCCGCCTTCAACGGCCTGTCCTGGGAGCTGATCGACCGGCTGCAGGCCGCCCTCGACGCGCTGGCCGACGACCCGTCCTGCCGCGTCATCGTCATCGCCGGGGCCGGTCGCGGCTTCTGCGCCGGGCATGACCTGCGCGAGGTGCGCGCCAACCAGATGGACCAGGCCTTCATCACCGGCCTGCTGGCCGCGTGCTCGAAGATGATGACGAGCATCGTGCATCACCCGAAGCCGGTGATCGCGCGGGTCCACGGTGTCGCCACCGCCGCCGGCTGCCAGCTGGTCGCGAGCTGCGATCTCGCCATCGCCGCCGACGACGCCCGTTTCGCCACGCCCGGCGTCAACATCGGCCTGTTCTGCCACACGCCGATGGTGGCGCTGTCGCGCAATGTCAGCCGCAAGCACGCCATGGAGATGCTGCTGACCGGCGAGCTGATGAGCGCGGACGACGCCGTGCGCTTTGGCCTGGTCAACCGCACGGCCCCGCTGGCGGACCTCGACGCGGCGGTGACGGAACTGGCCGAACGCATCGCGTCGAAGTCGTCCTTCACGCTGAAACTCGGCAAGCAGGCCTTCTACCGCCAGCTCGAGGCGCCGGACCTGGAGGGCGCCTATGACTACGCGGCGGAAGTGATGCTGAAGAACATGGTGGCCCACGACGCCTGCGAGGGCATCCAGGCCTTCATCGACAAGCGCCAGCCCGAGTGGCAGGACCGCTGACACCGCGCCATATCAACGGCTGACGGCTCCCGACCGCTCCCCGCACGGGCTGCGGGACGGGATGCCAGGGGAAGCACACACGATCATGGACCACGAGCACTACCCGGACGCCTATATCCGCGACATCCTGCGCCAGACGCGGACCATCGCCATGGTCGGCGCCTCGGCGAACTGGAACCGGCCGAGCTACTTCGCCATGAAGTACCTGCAGGACAAGGGCTATCGCGTCATCCCGGTGAACCCGAAGGAGGCCGCGGCGGGCACGGAGATCCTGGGCGAGAAGGCCGTCGCCGGCCTGGCCGACATCGACGTGCCGGTGGACATGGTCGACTGCTTCCGCAATTCCGACGCCATCCCGCCCATCGCCGAGGAGGCCATCCGGATCGGCGCGAAGACCCTCTGGCTGCAGCTTGGCGTCCGCCACGACGAAGCGGCGGCGAAGGCCGAAGCCGCCGGCCTGAAGGTGGTGCAGAACCGCTGCCCCAAGATCGAGTACGGCCGCCTCTCGGGCGAGATCGGCTGGATGGGCGTCAACACCGGCGTGGTCTCGTCAAAGCGGACACGGCGGGTGTAGGGCTGTCAGCCCTTGAATACCGTCTCGCGATGATAGCGCAGGAACTGCGGGTGGGGCCGGAATTCCGGCCGGTCCGGAAGGATGAGCCGGCGTTCGGGATTGATCATCCGGACGACCGGCTCCGGCACCTTGTCCTTGGCCAGCAGGATCGAGAAATCGTCGTCGAGCGACATCAGTCCTCGGTCGAACATCCAGTGCATCGTGCTGCTCAATGCGACACCATTGCGGATCGAGTCCGGCCCCATGTCGGCGACCGGGCGAATGTGGGCTGCCTGCACTTCTGATCGCCCGCCGCCATTGATCAGCTTTAGGCCGGTTACCGCGCACGTGTTGTCATAAGCTTTCTTTACCGAGACGGCGAAGGCACGATCCCGAAATGGTCGTGCCACCATGCGTTCGACGACCGGCCGCTCGAAGATCGCCGGCTCCTCGGCAAGCTGGCCTGTCCATTCAGCCTCAGGAACGCGCTCATCACCGAGCAACCGGACGAAGCCTGCCTGGACGATCAGTTCGAACTCGTCATCCGGGACAATGCGCACGGATCTCCCGAAAGCGCCCTTGTTGGTCTTTCCGTCGTCTCGTTGGAGCTTCGACTCGAAGTAGTGTTCACTGCTCGCGAACGGCACTGGCCGGTCGAATTCTATGAAGTCGGCAATGTGCGCGTAGTAATGGTCGGGCAGTTGTGGATCTGGCGCGACCGACCGAACACGGGCCGTGGCGAAATATGCACGTCGACCGCCGCGACTGCTGAGATGTCCGGTCGACCGCCTGGGTTCGTAATAGACGATCCAGTCACCCACGGCGGCCTCGACTTGCCGGAGATAGGTCTTCGGGAAGTGGTACCGAAGCTCCGGCAAGTCGTCATAGGTCGGGTCGACCTTGGTGGTAAAGACCGCCTTGGCCATGTCCCGACCCTTGTCCTTCAAGCCGCGTTGCGTTCGAGGTCGAAGCTCTCGAAGCGGGTCGGGATGCGCTGGATGTCCTGCAGCAGGCCGGGGTCCATCAGCGCCGGCGGCGCGTCGGTCGCGGTCTGGAAGGAAATGCCGTCGGTGATGCCGCCGAAGCGTTCCTCGATCCGCTTGGCGATGGTGTCCCAGGTGCCGTGGGCGCAGAACAGGTGCACCACGTCGTCGGGCACCTCCTTCGCCATCTCGTTCCAGCGCTGCTGTACCGACATGCGGTGCAGCTTCTCGCCGAGATCCAGCAGGTCGTGCTGCTCGAACACCGGCCAGTAGGTGCGGGTCGAGCCGTAGAACGCCACGCGGTAGCGCACCCACTCGAACATCTCCGCCGCCGCCGCCTCGTCCTTGCCGGTGGCGATGAAGCCGCCGCCGGTGATCTCGAAGCGCTCCCGCGTGCGGTTGCCGCGCTCGAAGCCGGTCTGCAGTTCCTTCATGATGACGTTCTCGACGTACTTCCGGGTGCAGAAGCCGTGCAGGCGGACGCCGTCGCAGACCTCGCCCGCCACCCGCATCATCGCCGGGCCGACGGCGGCGATGGTCACCGGCGCGCCGACATGGCCCATGGGCTTCGGCGAGAAGTTCGGCGTCATCAGGGTGAACGAGTAGTGCTTGCCGATGAAGGCGAGGTCGGTGCCGCCGCGCGCCCAGCAGGCCCAGATCGCGCGCAGCGACTGGACATATTCCTTCAGGCGCGGCGCCGGCGCCGACCACGGCACGGAGAAGCGGCGCTCGTTGTGGCCCTTCACCTGGCTGCCGAGACCCAGCACGAAGCGGCCCTTCGACGCGGCCTGCAGGTCCCATGACGCCTCCGCCACCACCATCGGGCTGCGCGGGAAGGCGATGGCGACACCGGTCGCGAGCTGCACGCGTTCGGTCGTGGTGGCGGCGATGGCCAGCGGCAGGAACGGCTCGTTCGCGTTCTCCTGCGTCACCACGGCGTCATAGCCGGCCTGCTCGATCTTCCGGGCCATCTCCCCGGCCTCCACGAGCGGTACCCCCTGCAATGCGAAACTGACCTTCATGTTCGTCCTCCCCGACGCGCAAGGCGGGCATGCCGCCCGCATGGACGACGGCCTTGCCGCATGTATGATACCGCTCCACTTGGGGGAGGAACAATGACGGGTGGCCGACGGCCGATGTGGATCATCCTGCCGATCAAGAATCTCGACCAGGCGAAGCAGCGACTCGCCGGGGCACTGACGCCAGGGGAGCGGCGGCAGCTGTTCGAGACCATGCTGACGGATGTCTTCGAGGCAATCTCCGGAACGCGCCGTATCGCCGGCACGCTGATCGTCTCGCGCGAGCCGCGGGCCGAGCACTTCGCCGCGACCTACGGCGCGCGCATCATCACCGAGCCGCTGAACGAGGGCCAGTCGGCCGCCGTGCAGCGGGGCGTGGACTGGGTCATTGCCAATGGCGGACGCGGCGCGGTCACGGTGCCGGGCGACGCGCCGGGCGTGACGGCGGCGGAGATCGACGAGCTGGTGGCGCTGAACGGCGCCGACGCGCGGGCACTGACGCTCTGCCCCTCGCACGACCGGCGCGGCACCAACTGCATCGTCGCCACCCCGGCCGACCTGATCACCTTCCACTTCGGCCATGACAGCTTCGCCCCGCACCTGGAGGAGGCCGCGAAGGCCGGCGTGACGCCGCGCATCCGGCCGCTGCCGGGCCTGGGCCTTGACCTCGACACCCCGGAGGACGTGCTGAAGTTCCTGGAATTCCCGGCGACCACGCGCACCCACGCCTTTCTCGCGGAGACCGGCATCGCGGAGCGGCTGCAGGCCGGTCGCGTGCAGGGCCTGGGCGCATGAGCACACGGCTCGACAGGACCGGCGCACTGGACCTGCTGCGGCGTCCGCTGGACGAGTTGCTGGCGGAGGCGGCGGCGCTGCGCGACAGCGTCCATCACGACACCATCACCTTCTCGAGGAAGGTGTTCATCCCGCTGACCCATCTCTGCCGGGATGTCTGCCACTACTGCACCTTCGCCGAGCCGCCGAAGAAGGGCACGGCCGCCTACCTCACGCCCGAGCAGGTGCTGGAGATCGCCCGTGCCGGCCAGCGCGCCGGCTGCAACGAGGCGCTGTTCACGCTGGGCGACAAGCCGGAACTGCGCTACCGCGCCGCCGCCGATGGCCTGAAGGCACTCGGCCATGACACCACGCTGTCGTACCTGCGGGCGATGGCGGAACGGGTCTACAGCGAGACCGGCCTGCTGCCGCATCTCAACCCCGGCCTGATGGACGACGCCGACCTTGCCAGCCTGCGCGAGGTCTCGGTGTCCATGGGCATCATGCTGGAGAGCGCCTCGCCCCGGCTGATGCAGCGCGGCCTGCCGCATTTCGGCTCGCCCGACAAGGATCCGGCCGCGCGGCTGGCCTGCATCGAGCGCGCAGGCAAGGCCCGGGTGCCGTTTACCTCGGGCATCCTGATCGGCATCGGCGAGACCGAGGAAGAGCGCGTCGACGCCCTGCTGGCGCTGCGCGACAGCCACGACCGCCACGGCCACATCCAGGAAATCATCGTCCAGAACTTCCGCGCCAAGCCCGGCACGAAGATGAAGGACGCGCCGGAGCCGGGTCTGGACGACCTGCGCCGCACCATCGCGATTGCGCGGCTGGTCTTCGGGCCGGCCATGCACATCCAGGCGCCGCCGAACCTCAGTCCCGGCGTGCTGCCGCAACTGATCGACGCCGGCCTGGACGACTGGGGCGGAGTCTCGCCGGTCACGCCGGACTTCGTGAACCCGGAGGCGCCCTGGCCGCATCTGGACCGGCTGCGCGCCGAGACCGAGGCCGGTGGCAAGCGACTGGCCGAACGGCTGGCGATCTATCCCGAATACGCCGCCGCGCCGGAGATCTGGCTGGACCCGGCCTTCCGCACCGACATCCTGCGCCGGGTCGACGGACAGGGCCTGCCGCGCACCGACGCCTGGGCGCCCGGCGAGCATGACGCGGTGCCGCCGATGCCGGCGCTCCGCCGTGCCGACGCGCTGCTGCCGCTGTTCGACCGCGCCGCCGCCGGGCTGCCGCTCAGCGAGGCGCAGATCGTCCGGCTGTTCCGCGCCCGCGACGACGACTTCGCGGCGGTCGCCGCGGCCGCCGATGCGCTGCGGCAGGAGGTCAATGGCGACGTCGTCACCTACGTCGTCACCCGGAACATCAACTACACCAATGTCTGCTACTTCAAATGCCAGTTCTGTGCATTCTCCAAGGGCAAGCTGTCGGAGAACCTGCGCGGGCGGCCCTATGACATCGGGCTGGACGAGATCGGCCGGCGCGTGAAGGAGGCCTGGGCGCGCGGCGCGACCGAGGTCTGCATGCAGGGCGGCATCCACCCGGACTATACCGGCGAGACCTACCTGGAGATCCTCGACGCCGTGCGCGCGGCCGAGCCCGGCATGCACATCCATGCCTTCTCGCCGCTGGAGGTCTGGCAGGGCGCGCAGACGCTGGGCGTGCCGCTGCGCGATTTCCTGCAGCGGCTGAAGGATGCCGGCCTCGGCACCCTGCCCGGCACCGCGGCGGAGGTGCTGGACGACGAGGTCCGGCAGGTGCTCTGCCCCGACAAGTTGCGCACCGACCAGTGGATGGAGGTGATGCGCACCGCCCACCAGGTCGGCTTCCGCACCACGTCGACCATCATGTTCGGCCATGTCGACGGCTATGCGCACTGGGCGCGCCACATGCTGCGGCTGCGCCGGATCCAGACGGAGACCGGCGGCTTCACCGAGCTGGTGCCGCTGCCCTTCGTGCACATGGAGGCGCCGATCTACCTGAAGGGCCGGGCGCGCAAGGGCCCGAGCTATCGCGAGGCGGTGCTGATGCACGCGGTGCCACGGCTGGCGCTGCACGGCCAGATCGACAACATCCAGACCTCCTGGGTGAAGATGGGGCCGGCCGGCGTCCGCGCCTGCCTGGATGCCGGCGCCAACGACCTGGGCGGCACCCTGATGAACGAGACCATCACCCGCGCCGCCGGCGCGGGCCACGGCGAGGAGATGCCGCCCGAGGCGATGGAGGCGCTGATCCGCTCCGCCGGGCGCATCCCGCGCCAGCGCACCACGACCTATGGCCATGCCGACGCCGGACAGGTGACGCGCTCCTTCGGTGCCGAACCGCTGAGCGCCGTGGTCAACACCCCGGCCGCGCGCTACGACCGGGAGAAGCGGCCGAACCGGCTGGTGCGTCCGGGCCTCGCCGTCGCCGGTGGCGACGACTGATCCGTCGTCAGTTCCGGTTGCGCTGGGCCTGGGGCTGGCTGTCGAGGAAGCTTCCGACCATGAAGTCGACGACGTCGCGCCGGGAGACCGCGTCGACATTTTCGAGGATTCCGTCGCGCAGGTTGCGGAAGCTGTCGCGCAGATCTTCCGGCGCGGTATCGATGCGTCGCCAGGCCATCGACCATTCCCCGAACTTCCGATCGGCGACCGTGGCGTCGCTGACCTTGATCAGCCCGGAATGGCGCGGATCGCGCCGAATGGTGTCAAAGACCTCCGCAATGGTGTCCGGATCGCCCTCGAGCACCTGCAGGAACGAGCCTTCACCATAGAGCAGCAGGCCCGTGATCCCGCGCCCTGCATTGCGCGTCCGCGTCACGCGCAACAGGCTGTCGAGTTCGTCCGCCGTCATCTGGCGAACCGCTGAAGACAGGTAAATGACTTGCCGGACCGCCACGCCGGTTCCCTCGTTGCGACTGTTTCGCGGGATCAGGCGAAAATCTTGTCATTCACAGGACCGGATTCAAGGGCATGAGACGTCTCAGAACCGGATGCCGATCCCCCAGTCGATGCCCGTGTCGGACCCGCCCTTCGCCTTCAGGCGCACGGTCTCGCAGCCGCCCAGCAGCGCCGCCACGACCATGATCAGCACAACCCGTCGCATGTGCCGAATGTAGGGCGTCCGGTGCATCCTGTCTGTGATCGCGCGATCACGACTTGCAGCCCGGCGAATCCCCCGCCATGAATCGGGCCATGGGGGCAACGCCGGGCTTCGCGACGGGGTGGGGAGCGGACCGCGACTGGCGGACGGCGGTCGCGGCGTGCCTCGAACGGCTCGAACCGGTGCCGGAACGGGCCGATCTGGGCTTCCTCTACGTCTCCGATCATCTCGCCGGGCATGCGAGCGATATCCTGACCGTGCTGCGCGGCCGGACCGGTGTCGACGACTGGACCGGCACGACGGGCATCGGGGTGCTGGCCGATGGCTGCCAGCTGTTCGACACGCCCGGACTGGTGGCCATGCTGGCCACCGTGGGTCCGGAGAACCGCCGGCTGTTCCCGCCGACCGCCGCACTGCCCTTCGCGCCCTGGTTCGGCGTGCTGCATGCCGATCCCCGTACGCCCGACCTGCCGCAGGCGATCGCCGGGCATGCCGGGGAGGCCGGTGGCTACTGGGTCGGCGGCCTGACCGCGACCCGCGGCGCCTCGCCGATGATCGCCCGCGGCGTGCGCGACGGTGGCATGGCGGGTGTCGCCTTCTCCGAGGCCGTGGCGGTGCAGACCGGCCTCAGCCAGGGCTGCACGCCCATCGGTCCGGTGCACGAGATCACCCGCGGCGAAAGCAACCTGGTCGTCGAACTGGACGGCCGGCCGGCCTTCGAGGTGCTGCGCGCCGAGATGGGCGAGGTGCTGGTGCGCAACCTGTCACGCGTGCCGGGGTTCATCTTTGCCGGCCTGCCGGTCAGCGGCGTCGACCGCCCCGACTACCTGGTGCGCGACCTGGTCGGCTTCGATCCCGGCCACGGCGTCATCGCCATCGGCGGCGAGATCGCGACCGGCGAGCGGCTGATGTTCTGCCGCCGCGACGCCCACGCCGCCGCCACCGACATGACGCGCATGCTGGACGACATGCAGGGACGGCTGGACGGGCGCAGGCCGAAGGCGGGGCTGTACTACTCGTGCCTCGGCCGCGGCCCGAACATGTTCCCCGAGGACCGGAGCGAGATCGACATGATCGCCGAACGCTTCGGCGGGATGCCGCTGGCCGGGTTCTTCTGCAATGGCGAGGTCTCCAATGGCCGGCTCTACACCTATACCGGCGTGCTCTCGCTGTTCGTCTAGCCGGCCTGGCGTTCCGCCTCGATCTCCTCGCGCAGGATCTCGAGTTCCAGCCATTCCTCCTCGGCCGCCGCATAGGCCTCCTCGGCCTGCGCCAGCCGGGTGCTGGCGGCGGTGAACCGCTTCGGGTCGCGGCGGAACAGGCTGCCGTCGGCCAGCTCGTCCTTCAGCCGCGCCACCTCGTCCTCCAGCGCCGTCATGGTCTTCGGCAGGGTCTCGAGGGCGTGCTTCTGCTTGAAGGAGAGCTTGCGCGTGGCGGCCGGTGCCGGCTTCGGCGTCGCCGGTGTCTCCTTGCGCGGCTGGGCCCGGGCGGCCTCGGTCGCCTGCGGGCTGGCGAAAGGTGAGCCGCCGCGCTGGGCCAGCATGTCGGACCAGCCGCCGGCATAGGGCACCCAGCGCCCCTCGCCCTCGGACAGCAGCACGCTGGTCGCCACCCGGTCGATGAAGTCGCGGTCATGGCTGACCAGCAGCACCGTGCCGCCATAGTCGCCCAGCAGGTCCTGCAGCAGGTCCAGCGTTTCCATGTCCAGGTCGTTGGTCGGTTCGTCGAGCACCAGCAGGTTCGACGGCCTGGCCAGCGCCCTGGCCAGCATCAGCCGGCCGCGCTCGCCGCCCGACAGTGCGCCGATGGGCGTGCGCAGCTGGCGCGGGTCGAACAGGAAGTCCTTCATGTAGCTGACGACGTGGCGCGGCGCGCCGTTGACGAAGACCGTGTCCCCGCCCCCGCCGGTCAACGCATCCGACAGCGACCAGTCGGGGTCCAGGCTCTCCCGGCGCTGGTCCAGGCTGGCGCGTTCCAGCGCGGTGCCGATGCGGACCGTGCCGCTGTCGGGTTCCAGTTCACCGGTCAGCAGGCGCAGCAGCGTGGTCTTGCCGGCACCGTTCGGTCCGACGATGGCCATCCGGTCGCCGCGCAGCAGCCGCAGGTCGAGGTCGCGGACCACCGGCGGCCCGCCATAGCCGCGCGTGACCTTGGCGCATTCCACCACCAGCTTGCCGGACCGGTCCGCCTCGGCGGCGGCCATGGTGACATTGCCCTGGGCGCGCTCGAAACCGCGGCGCTCGGCGCGCAGGCCGTGCAGGGCACGTAGCCGGCCCATGTTGCGCTTGCGCCGGGCGGTGACGCCCTTGTGCAGCCACTCGGTCTCTGAGGCGATGCGGCGGTCGAGCCGGTGCAGTTCCTGTTCCTCCGCCTCCAGCACGCTGTCGCGCCATTCCTCGAAGGCGCCGAAACCACGGTCCAGGCGACGGGTGCGGCCGCGGTCCAGCCAGACGGTGACGCCGGTCAGCGTCTCCAGGAACCGCCGGTCGTGGCTGATCAGGACCAGCGCCGAGCGCATGGACAGCAGTTCCTGCTCCAGCCATTCGATGGCCGGAAGGTCGAGGTGGTTGGTCGGCTCGTCCAGCAGCAGGATGTCCGGCTGTGGCGCCAGCACACGGGCCAGGGCCGCGCGCCGCGCCTCGCCGCCGGACAGCGTCGCGGGATGCTCGTTGCCGGTCAGGCCCAGGCTGTCCAGCAGCCAGGTCGCCCGCCAGGGATCATCGCCCGGCGCCAGGCCGGCCTCGACGAAAGCCCGCACGGTCGGGTGTCCACCGAAATCCGGCTCCTGCGGCAGGTAGCGCACGGTGGTGCCCGGCTGGCGGAAGATCTCGCCGTCGTCGCGCTCGACCAGGCCGGCGGCGATCTTCAGCAGGGTGGACTTGCCCGAGCCGTTGCGCCCGACAAGGGAGACACGCTCGCCCGGACCGACGACGAGGTCGGCCCCGGTCAGCAGCGGCTTGCCGCCGAAGGTCAGCGCGATTTCGCGAAGCATGAGGAGAGGTGGCGCCATGGCGCCGCAGTGCTAGCCGATCCGGCCGCGCCGCGAAAGGGTCAGCGCGGAACCTCGTCGCCGATGAGCAGCGCCACCAGGTGATCGACGGTCTCGCCGTCCTTCGCGAACGGCAGCAGCAGCCGGCGATAGCCGACATAGCCGCGATGGGCCAGCGGCAGCGGCCGGCGCCAGTAGTGCGGCCTGCCCGTGCGCGCGACCTCTTCGTGGACCGCGCGGGCGGCGGGCTGTCCGTCGCCCGTCGCCGCATCGCCGAGATACTTGCCCGTGAGATCGCATCCGTAGATCGCGGCAATGCGGGTGCCCCACAGCCGATAGACGAAATGCAGGCGGTCACCGTCGCGTTCGACCGCGATGATGTTGAGGTTGCCCAGCACCGGGCGCAGGTCCAGCGGATCGAGAATCGCGCGTGGTGGCAGACGGCCATCGGTCCGACGGCTGTTCCAGAAATCCCAGAAGAAGCGGAAGCGCGGATCATCCTCGTCCCCGGGGACGGGATAGTCCGTGCCTTCGGCCATACCCATGGACGCCATGCCTGTCGTCAGTTCACCCCTGCCGGGTGGCTGCCTTCGGTTTGAACAGACCCTAGCGATGCTGCCGGATCACGCAAGGGCATTGCCTTGTTACGTTCCCGAGTCAATCAGGATTCGACGAGAAGTTGCCGAAGGACGAATTTCTGCACCTTGCCTGATGGTGTCATCGGCAGGCTGTCCACGAAATCCACCCGGCGCGGAATCTTGAAGCTGGCGATGCGGCCGCGGCAATGCGCGTCCACATCCGCGGCCGTCAGGGTGGAACCGGGCGTGCGGACGATGAATGCCGCGGCGACCTCGGCCAGGCGCGGGTCGGGCATGCCGACCACCGCCACCTGGTCGACACCCTCCAGCCGCATGATCCAGGCTTCCACCTCGGCCGGCGAGACGTTCTCGCCGCCGACCTTCAGCATGTCCTTGTAGCGACCGAGAAACCGCAGGTGCCCGTCCGCGCGGACCAGCGCCGTATCGCCGGTCTTCAGCCGCCCCCGTTCGTCGAAGGTCGCCGCCGTGGCGTCGGGCCGGTTGTAGTAGCCCATGGTGTTCATGTAGCTGGTGACCCGGATCTCGCCGGGCACCTCCGGCGGGCAGGTCTCGCCGGTCTCCGGGTCCACCACCTCGACATCGATGTCGGCCAGCGGCAGGCCGGACGCGCCGCAGCGCTGTTCCTCGCTGTCGCGCAGGCGCGAGATGGTGATGAAGGCCCAGGTCTCGGTCATCCCGAAGCCGCTGACGGTCGGACAGAGCTCGGTCTGCGCGCGCCGGGCCACCGGAACCGCGTTGTCACCGCCGGAGGGGAAGGTGCCGAGGCGCAGGCTGGAGGTATCGGCGCCGGTCCTGGCCTTGGCCGCCATCAGGTCGGCGAAATGGGTGTCGAAGCCGTGGATCACCGTGGCCTTCTCCGCCGCGATCAGGCGCAGGGCGGCTTCGGCGTCGAAGGTGTCCTGCAGCACCTGCGCCGCACCGCTGACGCAGGCGGCCAGCGCCACCTCGCTCAGGCCGTAGAGGTGGAACAGCGGCAGGTAGGACATGTGCACGTCGGTGAAGACATGCCCCAGCACCAGGCAGCGCTCGGCCACGTTGCGGATGCAGATGTGACCGTGCAGCGCGCCCTTCGGGCTGCCCGTGGTGCCGGAGGTGTAGACGATGATCCACGGCCGGTCGGGATCGACGGCGGCCGCGCGGGCGGCGAGGTGGTCGTCGGCGATGGCCTCGCCGGCGTCCAGCATGGCCTGCCAGGTGATCGCGCCCTCGACCGGATCGCCCAGCATCGCCACCCGGCGCAGGCGGGGCAGGTCGCTGACCGGACGGCCCCCGGGCATCATGGTGGCGATCATCGCCGCGTAGTCGACCGGCCCCGACCGGTCCATGCCCAGCAGGACCACGCTGTCCGACTGGCCCAGCGCGAAGGCCGCGTCGGCATCGCGGTAGCGTGTGTTCAGCGGCACGAAGACCGCGCCGACCCGTGCGACGGCATAGGTCGCGAACAGGAACTCGGCGCAGTTGGTCATCCAGACCGCGACATGCTCGCCGGGTTTCACCCCCAGCGCGATCAGGCCCCTGGCCACCCGGTCAACGCCCGCCGCGAACTCGGTCCAGCTGTAGCGCCGCGCCCCGTCGACCAGCGCCAGCCGGTCCGGCCAGCGCGCCGCCGCCTTGGCCGGCAGGTCGCCCACCCGCTGCTTCGCATACCACTCGCCCATGCCATCCTCCCCTGGATCCGCGCCATCGTAGCCAGTGCAACACTGCCGCGCCAATCGCGGCCGTCATGCCCACGATGCTTGCCGGACGGGCATGACGGTCCTAGATCACGCGGACGCATGCACCTGCCCGTGCCCGCTCCGGAGAACCATCGTGATCGCCAAGTTCTTCGACTGGCTGGAGAGCCGGGTCGAGACCTTTCCCGAAGCCCTGCCCGACAAGCCGCCCCGCACCATGGGCGGCTTCATCTGGCACTATACCCGGCCGTTCGCCGCGACGGTCGCGGCCAGTTCCGTGCTCGCCATCATCGTCGCCATCATCGAGGTGGCGCTGTTCGCCTGGCTGGGCGAACTCGTCGACTGGATGACGGAATCGACCCCCGCCGCCTTCATGGAGGAGCGGAGCTGGCAACTGGTCACGATGGGACTTGTGGTGCTGGTGCTCTACCCCTTCACCCACTTCCTTTCGGAGGCGGTGATCCACCAGGGCGTCTACGCCAACTTCTCCATGCGCATCCGCTGGGAGGGACATCGCTGGCTGCTGCGCCAGAGCATGGGCTTCTTCCAGGACGACTTCGCCGGCCGGATCGCCGCGCGGCTGATGCAGACCGCCATCGCCGTGCGCGAGGTGGTGATGAAGCTGGCCGAGGTGCTGATGTATGTCAGCGTCTACTTCGTCTCGGCGGTGATCCTGTTCGCCTCCAACGACTGGCGCATGGCGGTGCCGATGCTGCTCTGGCTGGTCGGCTATGTCAGCGCGCTGCGCTATTTCGTGCCCAGGATGGGCCGCGCCTCGCAGGCGCAGGCCGACGCCCGCGCCCTGGTCACCGGCCGTGTCGTCGACAGCTACACCAACATCGGCACCGTGAAGATGTTCGCGCATGCGTCCTACGAGGACGACTATGCCCGCGCCGGCATGGTCGATTTCCGCCGCACGATCTATCGCTCCATGCGGCTGACCACCGGCCTGACCACGGCGATGAACGTGCTCAACACCTGGCTGATCTTCGGCGTGGCCGCGACCGGCATCTGGCTCTGGCATGACGGCGCCATCACCACCGGCGCCATCGCGCTGGCGGTCGGCCTGGTGATGCGGCTGGTCGGCATGTCGCACTGGGTGATGTGGGAGGCGGCGGGCCTGTTCGAGAACATCGGCGTGGTGCAGGACGGGCGCGAGACGCTGGGCCGCGAACGCAGCGTCGTCGACCGCCCGGGCGCAACCGCGCTGGTTGCAGACAAGGGCGGGATCCGCTTCGACGGCGTGCGCTTCGACTATGGCCGCACCCGCCCGGATGCGGAGGGCGCGGTGATCGACGGTCTGGACCTGGCGATCCGCCCCGGCGAGAAGGTCGGGCTGGTGGGTCGTTCCGGTGCCGGCAAGTCGACCATGGTCAGCCTGCTGCTGCGCTTCCACGACCTGGAGGGCGGACGCATCCTGATCGACGGGACTGACATCGCCGACGTGACACAGGAGAGCCTGCGCGCCCATGTCGGCATGGTGACCCAGGACACCTCGCTGCTGCACCGCTCGGTCCGCGAGAACATCGCCTATGGCAGGGGCGACGCCACGGACGCGCAGGTGATTGCCGCCGCGCGCCAGGCGGAGGCGCACGAGTTCATCCTTGAACTGGCCGATGCCAAGGGGCGCACCGGCTATGACGCCCATGTCGGCGAGCGCGGCGTGAAGCTCTCCGGCGGCCAGCGCCAGCGCATCGCCATCGCCCGCGTGCTGCTGAAGAACGCCCCGATCCTGATCCTGGACGAGGCCACCAGCGCCCTCGATTCGGAGGTCGAGGCGGCGATCCAGCAGAGCCTCTACAGGCTGATGGAGGGCAAGACCGTCATCGCCATCGCCCACCGCCTGTCAACCATCGCGGCCATGGACCGGCTGGTGGTAATGGATCGTGGCCGCATCGTCGAGGAAGGCAGCCATGACGAGCTGATCCGGCGCGGCGGGCTCTATGCCGACCTGTGGGCGCGCCAGTCGGGCGGTTTCATCGCGCGCGATGCCGCCGACTAGGTCCCGGCTGCGGCCTCAGAAATGGCCGAGCGCCAGCAGCAGCAGGCCCGGCAGCGTCACGAACGAGATGATGGTGGAGATCAGGATCGATCCCGCCACCACCTCGGGCTGACGGTTGTAGATCGACGCGAACAGGTAGTTGAACACCGCGACCGGCATGGCGCACTGCACGATCAGCACGCCGCGCGCCGCCCCCTCGAGCCCCAGCAGGAACGCAACCGTCAGGCCGGCGGCGAGCCCGATCGACAGCCGCAACAGGGCGACGATGGCGCTGTCGCGCAAGGTGCCGAGGTGCAGCGAGGCGAGCGACACGCCCAGCGCCACCAGCATCAGCGGGATCGGGATGCCGCCCAGCAGGCGGAGCGTGTTGTCGAGGAACGGCGGCAGGTGCGTACCGGTCAGGATCATCACCACGCCGATCAGCACGGCATAGATCACCGGCTGGCGCAGCACCGGGCGCAATGACAGGTCGCCCGAGGCCACGGCGATGCCGATGGTGAACTGGTAGACGGCCGAGAGCGCGAAAAAGGCGATGGCGAGCGTCAGCCCCTCCTGCCCGAAGGCGAACAGGCAGAGCGGCAGGCCCATGTTGCCGGCGTTGGAGGCCATCAGCGGCGTGTGGAAGGCCGCGAGCGGCAGGCGGCAGAGCCTGAGCGCGATGCCGCCGACGATCGCCACGAAGACGAAGGCACAGACCGACGCGATCACCATCTCCGAGAACGCCGCGGCCGTCACTTCCAGCCTGGCCAGGGTCGAGAGGATCAGTGCCGGCGTGCCGATGCGCGTGGTGACCCCGGTGATGGTCTCGGTGTCGAAGGGCATGCCCAGCCGCTTCCACGCCAGCCCGACGCCGGCGATGACAAAGACCGGCGCGATGATCGCGAACAGTTCGCCCGTCATGCACCGCCGCTCATGGTTCGACCGGCGGCGGGGTGACCTTCAGGCGGTTGATGCGGTGACGGCGGCGCTCCAGCACCTCGAAGGTGAAGCCGTGGAAGCGGAAGATCTGGCCCACATCGGGCAGGGCCTGCGCCTCGGAGATCACCAGGCCGGCGATGGTCGAGGCTTCCTCGTCGGGCAGGTTCCAGTCGAAGGCGCGGTTGAGGTCGCGCAGCGTCACCGAGCCCTCGATCTCGAACGCCCCTTCGGCAAGCTGGCGCACGCCGGAGCTGATCGGATCGTGCTCGTCGGCGATGTCGCCGACGATCTCCTCCAGGATGTCCTCCAGCGTCACGATGCCCATCAGCGCGCCATATTCGTCGACCACCAGGGCGAAGTGGCTGTGGCGCTTGCGGAACTCGTTGAGCTGCTCGCGCAGCGTCGTGGTCGCGGGCACGAACCACGGCTCCCGCATGATCGAGCGGATATCCAGCACGCTGGGATCGCCATTGGCGCGCGCCACGGCGCGGGCGAGGTCGCGGGCATGCAGCACGCCGACGATGTTCTCGGTGTCGCCCTGCCACAGCGGGATGCGTGTATGGCTGCTCTCCAGCGCCGCCGCCACGATGGCGGCTGCCGGATCGTCGATGTTCAGCGTATGCACCCGGCGCCTGTGCACCATGATCTCGGACACGTCGACGTCGTCGAGTTCCAGGATCGAACCCAGCATGTCCTTCGCCGTCTTGCGCACCATGCCCTCGCGGTGGTGCAGCTCGATCGCGCCGCGCAACTCGTCATGGGCGCCGGATTCGTCCTGCACATCGACGGCATGCGCACCGATCAGGCGCAGCACCACGCCCACGATGGCCTCCACCGCGCGGACCATCGGCGAGAACAGCAGCACCAGCAGGTCGATCATCGGCGCCACCGCCAGCGCCACCCGGTCCGGATGGCGCACGGCATAGGTCTTGGGCAGCACCTCGGAGAAGATCAGCACCATGACCGTCATGACGATGGTCGCCAGCGCCACCGCGCCGTCGCCGACCAGCACGATCAGCACGCTGGTCGCCAGCGAGGAGGCCAGGATGTTGACCACGTTGTTGCCGAGCAGGATAGAGCCGATCAGCCGCTCCTTCTGCTCGATCAGCCGGTTGACCCGGCGCGCCCTCCGGTCGCCCTGGCGTTCCAGCGTGTGCATGCGCGCACGCGAGGCGGCGGTGAGGCCGGTTTCCGAGCCGGAGAAGAAGCCCGACATCACCAGCAGCAGCAGGATCGCCACGATCTGGATGACCAGGGACCAGTCGATCCCGCCGGCCGTGCCGCCGTCCATCACGCCGCCTCCCGCGCCAGCAGGTCCAGCACCGCGCCGGCCGCGACATCGCGGGTGATGAAGGCCGCGCCGATCCGGTTGGCCAGAATGAATGTCAGGCGGCCGTCGCGCACCTTCTTGTCCTGCGCCATGTGGTCGAGCAGACGCTCCGGCGTCGCCTGCCCCAGGCCGCGCTCGGCCGGGGAAACCGGCAGGCCGACCGAGGCAAGGTGGCGGCGGACGCGCTCGGCGTCCTGGCCCGGGCACAGGCCCAGCGCCACCGACATGTCGAACGCCATCACCATGCCGATCGCCACCGCCTCGCCATGCAGCAGGCGACCGTCATAGCCGGCTTCCGTTTCCAGTGCGTGACCGAAGGTATGGCCCAGGTTGAGCAGCGCACGCTCGCCGGTCTCGCGCTCGTCGGCGGCCACGATGCGCGCCTTCATGCGGCAGCTCTGCGCCACAGCCTCGATGCGCGCGGCGCGGTCGCCCGCCACCACCCTGGCGCCATTGACCTCCAGCCAGTCAAAGAAGGCGCGGTCGCCCAGCAGGCCGTACTTCACCACCTCGGCATAGCCGGCCAGCACCTCGCGCGGCGGCAGGGTATCGAGGCTGTCGACATCGGCCAGCACCAGGCGCGGCTGGTGGAAGGCGCCGATCAGGTTCTTGCCCTGCGGCACGTTGATCGCGGTCTTGCCGCCGACGGAGCTGTCGACCTGGGCCAGCAGGGTCGTGGGCACCTGGATGAAATCGCAGCCCCGGCGCAGCACCGAGGCCGCGAATCCCACCAGGTCGCCGATCACGCCGCCGCCCAGCGCCACCACCATGTCATCGCGGTTGACCTTCAGGTCGATCAGGCGGCCCAGCAGGTATTCCAGGTTGGCGAAGCTCTTCGTCGCCTCGCCGGGCGGCAGGATCACCCGGTCGGTGGCGATGGCGGAGGCGGCGCAGGCAGCCTCCAGCGCCGGCAGTTGCGTCGTCGCGACGTTCTCGTCGGTCACGATGACCGTGCGCGGCCGGTTCAGCATGCGCGAGAGGTGATCGCCGGCAGCGCCCAGCACGCCGGACCCGATCACGATGTCATAGGCGCGGTCGCCGAGGGCAACCGCCACGATGGTGTTCATTGGCGCACCAGGGCCCTTTCACCGAGCACCTGCATGATGCGGTCGACAACGGCCTCGTGCGCGTCGCCCCCGCTTTCCACGGTCAGGTCAGCCTCCGCATAGACCGGATAGCGCTCCGCCATCAAGTCCGAGAGGCGCTGGCGCAGGTCCCGGCCGCGCAGCAGCGGGCGGTCGTCGCGCTTGGCGCAGCGCCGCACGAGGGTGTCGAGATCCGCCTTCAGCCAGATCGAGACGCCGGTCCGACCGATCAGGTCCCGGGTCTCCGGGTTCATGAACGCACCGCCGCCGGTGGCGATCACCTGCGGCGGCTGCGCCATCAGGCGTTGCAGCACGCGGCGCTCGCCATCGCGGAAATGCGCCTCGCCGAACTTCTCGAAGATCTCCGGAATGGTCATGCCCGCGGCCTGCTCGATCTCGTCGTCGGCGTCGACGAAGCGCAACCCCATGCGCTGCGCCAGCCGGCGCCCGACCGTGCTCTTGCCCGCCCCCATCAGCCCGACCAGCACCACCGGGCGGGTGACCGCCCCCGCGCCTGCGCTGCCGGCAGATCCGTCCGCCATCCCTGTCCCGACTCCCTTTCGTCCCGGCGCTTCGCATTGAAAGCGCAACGGCTGCCCGATAGACTGCCGGCAACGCTCGGCAATCTCAATCCGATTGGCGTGACGCGTCCGCGACACCTGACGACCGTTCCCTGCGCATTCCGAAGGCCACATGAGACGCTTGCTCTTCGTCCTCCTCCTGCTTGTCGTTGTTCTCGCCGGTGCCGGCGCGGCCTTTGTCGCGACCTGGGACATCCCGCCGCCGACCGAGACGATCCGCAAGGAAGTGCCCAATGAGCGCTTTGCGAACTAGCGTCCTGGCGGCGCTGGCCGCGGCGCTGTTCCCGCTGTTCGCCGCCGCCCAGTCATCAGGCCCGCGCCTGCTGATCCCGCTACCCGGGACCGAGGCGCCGAAGACCCCCGGTTCCGGCGAAGCCACGACGCCGCGTGCCGCCACCGACGGTGACGGCGCCGAAGCCGGCACGACCGGTGGCATCCGCGTGGAGACCCTGTCGCGCATCGGCGCGTCGGCCACGGGCCTGCTGACCGAGGCCGAGGGCGGCCTGCCGGCGACACTGTGGCGCGGCAGCGACCCGGCCGTGATCGGTGCCCTGTTCGCCCGCCTGCCCGACACCTGGTCCTCGCGCGCCGCGCGACGCCTGGCGCGTCGCCTGCTGCTCAGCGCCGGCCCGCCGCCAGGCAACCCGGCCGCCGACACCGACCTGCTGGCCGCACGGCTGCGCCGGCTGGTCGCCATGGGCGATGCGGATGCCGTGGTGCAACTGGCCGAGGCCGCGGCGGCGGTCTCGTCGGGTGACGCAGCCATCGCGCGCCCCTATGTCGAGGCCCTGTTGCTCAAGAACCAGGTCGAGCAGGCCTGCGGCCTGGTCGCCGCGCAGGTCCGCCAGGGCGGCACCGATTTCTGGCAGCGTGCCTCGGTGTTCTGCGACCTGCAGGCCGGACGCCGGACCGAGGCCGACCTGACCCGCGCCATCCTGGCCGACACCGGCCGGACCGATCCGGGATTCGCGGAACTCGCCGATTCGCTGGCGGACGGCACACCGGCGAAGCTGGCCGACGCCGGCGACCTGACGCCGCTGACGGTCACCATGTTCGCGCTGGCCGGCAATGCCACCCTGACCGATCCGGGCACACCGGCGCCGCCGGTCGCGGCCGTGCTGGCGACAATCCCGCGCCTGAAGACCATCCATCGCGTCGCCTTCGGCGAACAGGCCGCGGCGGCCGGCACCATGCCGCCCGCGCCGGTGATCCTGGCCTATGGCGAGAAGGATGCGGACCTTTCGGCCAGCGTCTTGCGCGCCCCCGTCTCGGCGGCGGCGCAGGCGGCAACCAACACGGCCCGGGCCGAGGCAATGCTCGCGGCCTGGAACGCCGGAACCGGTGCCGGCCAGCAGTCGCTGGTCGCCGGCATGTGTCGGGGCCTTCTGGATCGCACGCCAGCGGCAACCGAACTGGCCTTCCTCGGCGGTCCGGCGCTGCGCATGCAGATCCTGAACGGCGACACCGAGGGCGCACGCGGCTGGCTGGACCTGCTGCGCCGCCGGGCCGCCGCGGGTGACGGACCGTCGGCGCTGGCGCAGACCGCCGCGATCCCGCTCGCCGTGGTCTCCGGACTGGATCCGGTGAACGAGCGGCGCCTGGCGATCTGGCGCGACGCCACCCGCGACGAGGCCAATGGCGATGCCCGCTGGCTGCGCCTCCTGCTGCTGCTCGACGCGCTGGGCATGCCCGCCGCCGACAGTGCCTGGGCGGAGTTGCTGCCGCATGACGACCTCGCGGGCGCCGGCACCGGCGCGGTGCTGTGGCGCCAGCTGGTCATGTCTGCCGGTGGCAACCGCACCGGCGAGACCGTGCTGGCCGTGCTGGCCATGGTCGGCCGACAGGGGCCGGGCGGCCTGGACCCCGTCACCCTGTCGACGGTCGTCGGCGCGCTGCGGCGTGTCGGACTGGCCGAAGATGCACGCCAGATCGCGGCCGAGGCGCTGATCGCCGCCGGCGAATGACATGGCGGCCGCGCCGGACCGGCTGATCGACCTGTTCCTGGACATGCTGGTGGCCGAGCGCGGCGCGGCGGCGAACACCGTCGCCGCCTACCGTCGTGACCTGGCCGACCTCGCCGGCTGGCTGAAATCCCGTCGCCGGACGCTGGAGGACGCCGGCGCGGACGACCTGCGGCACTATCTCGCCGGCCTGTCGCGCCAGGGCCTCTCGCCGGCCACCCAGGCCCGGCGGACCTCGGCGCTGCGGCGGTTCTACGGCTTTCTCGCCTCCGACGGCCTGCGCAACGACAATCCCGCCGCGACCCTCGACGCACCGAAGCGCGGTCGTCCGCTGCCGAAGATCCTGTCGGTCGACGAGGTCTCGGCGCTGCTGCGCACCGCGCGCGGCATCGAGGGTCCGCAGGGGCCGCGCATGGTCTGCCTGCTGGAAATCCTTTACGCCGCCGGCCTGCGGGTCAGCGAGTTGCTGACCCTGCCCTGGCCCCCGCTCGCCGCCGACCGCCGCTTCCTCGCCATCACCGGCAAGGGCGGCAAGGACCGCCTGGCCCCGATGAGTCCGGAGGCCGCGGAGGCGCTGGAACTCTACCTCCAGGTCCGGCCACGGTTTCTTGTCGGCGGACACCCGTCGCCCTGGCTGTTTCCGTCACGCGGGGCGGGCGGGCACCTGACGCGACAGCACTTCGCCCTGTCGCTGAAGCAGCTCGCCGCCGTCGCCGGGATCGAGCCGGCAAAGGTCTCGCCGCACGTGCTGCGCCATGCCTTCGCCAGTCACCTGCTGGCCGGCGGCGCCGACCTGCGCAGCCTGCAGAAGCTGCTGGGCCATGCCGACATCGCCACCACGCAGATCTACACGCATGTACTGGAGGAGCGGCTGAAGGGACTGGTCCGCGACGCCCATCCGCTGGCCCGCCGGTAGTCGCTCCGGACACGCAGCGCAGCCGCTCTATTGCGGGGCCATGACACAGGGGCTATAGCCAGCCCCAGTCAACAGGTCTGACACACAGGGAGTGCCGGAATGTCGTTCAAGATCGTCGAGCAGACCACGCCGCGTCTCAATCGCTGCGAACTCGCGGTGCCGGGCTCGTCCCCGCACATGTTCGAGAAGGCCGCCAAGTCGGAAGCCGACGTGATCTTCCTCGACCTCGAGGATGCGGTCGCGCCGGACGACAAGCCGCAGGCGCGCAAGAACATCATCGAGGGTCTGCGCGACATCGACTGGGGCAACAAGACCATGTCGCTGCGCATCAACGGCCTGGACACCCACTACATGTACCGCGACGTCATCGACGTGGTGGAACAGAGCGGCGAGCGCCTGGACCTGATCATGATCCCGAAGGTCGGCACGCCCTCGGACGTCTATGCGGTCGACATGATGCTGACCCAGATCGAGGCCGCCACCGGCCGCAAGAAGAAGATCGGCCTGGAACTGATCATCGAGACGGCGCTGGGCATGGCCAACATCGAGGCCATCGCCGCCTCCAGCCCGCGTCTCGAATCGCTGCACTTCGGCGTCGCCGACTACGCGGCATCGACCAAGGCCCGCACCACCTCCATCGGCGGCCCGAACCCGAACTACGGCGTGCTGACCGACCCGGACGATGCCGGCGAGCGGCTCTACCACTGGGGTGACATGTGGCACTACGCCATCGCCCGCATGGTGGTCGCGGCCCGCGCCAACGGCCTGCGCCCGATCGACGGCCCCTTCGGCGACTTCTCCGACCCGGACGGCTATGCCGCGCAGGCCAACCGCGCCGCGATCCTGGGCTGCGAGGGCAAGTGGGCGATCCATCCGAAGCAGATCCCGGTCGCCAACCAGGTCTTCACCCCCTCCGAAAAGGAAGTGGGCAAGGCCAAGCGCATCCTGGAGGCCATGGAACAGGCCCAGCGCGAGGGCAAGGGCGCCGTGGCGCTGGATGGCAAGCTGGTCGACATCGCCTCGATCAAGCAGGCCGAGGCCCTGGTCAAGCAGGCAGAGCTGATCGCCAACGGCTGACCGCAGGCCTTTCGAACGACAAGGCCCCGGTCGCGCAGGCGCCCGGGGCCTTTTTTGTCCGTGCGCGGGATGATCAGCCGGCGAAGGCCGCCTCGATGGCGGCGCCGAGACGGAGCAGCGCGCCCTCGCCGAACGGCCGGCCGTTGACCATCAGTCCGACCGGCAGGCCGTCGCTGGTGCCGCAGGGCAGGGTGAGGCCACAGAGCCCCAGGTAGTTGCCGCGCCGGGTGTTCCACGACGACAGCACCGCCTGGCGCCCGTGCTCGGCCGGATCCTTCTCCACCCGGGCGATCGACGGTGCCACGACCGGTACCGTGGCCTGGATGACGCCGTCGAAACCACCCGTTGCCGCGAGATAGGCCTGCTTCATGTCGACCAGGCGCCGGCGCAGGGTCTCCGCGTCCAGCGCGCTGCCGTCACGCCCGGCGGCGATGCGCTCCCGGATCGGGCGGAACAGCTTGTCGGGATTGCGGTCGACGGCCTCGCACCAGAGCGCCCAGCCCTCCAGCGTGATCGGGTTGCCGTGCCGGGAGACCAGTTCGTCGACCGCATCGAAGGCGTCGAGACGTCGCTCGACCACGGTCGCCCCGGCGGCGCGCAATATCTCGACCGCGGCATCGACCGCGGCCTTCACGCCCTTCTGCAGTTCCGCCTCGTCATGGCCGACGGCCCGCAGCAGCCGGACACCCTTCAGGCTGGCGCCGGCCAGGTCGGCGGGCTTCTTCGCGGCCATGATCGCGAACATGGCATTGGCGTCGGCGACGGTACGGGTCAGTGGCCCGACCGTATCGAGCGAGGGTGCCAGCGGGATCGCCCCGTCCAGCGGGATCGCCCCCCATGTGGTCTTCAGCCCGACCACGCCATTGTAGGCGGCGGGAATCCGGACCGAGCCGCCGGTGTCGGAGCCGATGCCGATGGGGGCCAGCCTCATCGCCACCGAAACGCCCGCGCCCGACGAGCTTCCGCCCGGCACGCGGGGATCGCCCGCGGGACTGTGCGGATTGACCGGCGTGCCGGCCCAGGGGTTCACGCCGAGGCCGGAATAGGCGAGGTCCGGCAGGTTGGTCTTGCCCAGACAGACCATGCCGGCGGCGGTGGCCCGCTGCAGCGCCACGGCATCGCGGTCGGGCACGCGCCCCTCGAACAGCTGCGAGGCACCCTCGGTCAGGATGCCCGCCGTGTCGAACAGGTCCTTCCAGCCCACCGGCACGCCGTCCATGGCCGACAGCGGCCGGCCGGCGGCAAGACGCGCGCGGGCGGCCATCGCCTCGGCCAGCGCACGTTCGGGCGTGGTGCGGACGAAGATCGCATGGTTGGCATCAAGTTCGTCGATCCGGGCCAGGAAATGCTCGGCGACGGCGACGGGATCGAGGTCCCCGGCCCGCATGGCGGCGCCGAGTTCCGTGGCGGAAAGATCGTGTACGGGCGTGCTCATGGCGCCAGAGCCTAGGGGGTTCGGGACGCACTGCAACCGCTTTTCCGTCGCGCCTTGCCCGCGGGACCGAACGCGCCATCTGGGCCGGGAACCGGCAAACGGAGGAACACCCGATGACAGTCGAACGCGCCCTGATCGTCGGCGCGGGCAAGGGCATCAGCGCCAGCGTCGCCCGTCGCCTGGCCGCGCGCGGCACGAAGCTGATGCTGGCCAGTCGCCACACCGACAACGTGGCGGACCTGGCCGCGGAGACGAACGCGCTGTCCTTCGCCTGCAACGTCGCCGACCCGGCCTCCGTACAGGCGATGTATGCGGCGGTGGACGAAAGGCTGGGCGGCGTGGACTTCGTGCTGTTCAACCCGAGCTACCGCACGCGCGGGCCGTTCGTCGAGCTGGACGCGGCCGAGGTGCAGAAGACCCTGATGGTGAGTTGCTATGGCGGCTTCCTGGTGGCCCAGCCGGCCGCGCAACGGATGCTGGCGCAAGGTCATGGCGCCATCTTCTTCACCGGCGCCTCGGCCAGCGTGAAGGGCTATCCGCAGTCCGCGCCCTTCGCCATGGCCAAGTTCGGCCTGCGCGGCATGGCGCAGTCGATGGCCCGCGAACTGGGTCCGAAGGGCATCCACATCGCGCATTTCAACATCGACGGCGGCGTGCGCTCGGCGGTGCGGCCGGACCCGGCGGACAACCCGGATTCGTTCCTGGATCCCGACGACATCGCCGACACCTACATGGCCGTGCTGGACCAGAAGCGCAGCGCCTGGTCGCTGGAGGTCGAGGTGCGGCCCTGGGTCGAGCGGTTCTGACCCCGCGGCCCTGGCCGGAAATGAGGAAGGGCGGCGCCTTGCGGCCCCGCCCTTCCGAACTGCACTGTACCCGTCCCCGGGGCCTCCCGACCAGACCGTCCGCCGACCTTTGTTCCTGACTCGCAAGCAGGCTGAATTCCCGTTCGTCTGGCAAGATGTCATGGACAGCCTGGGAATATACCTATATAGGTATAGAAGGGCCGATAATGGAGCAGAAGCAGGAACGGACCATCAGGTGGCTGTACGACTCGAAGCGGCGCCTGCTCGACTTCCCGAAGGATGTCAGGACGCAGGTAGGGTACGCGTTGAGCGAGGCCCAGATGGGTCGGAAAGCAGAGTATACCAAGCCCATGACGGGGCTGGGCGCCGGTGTTTTCGAGATTGTGGCAGACCATGATGGCGACACTTTTCGCTCTGTCTATGCCGTGAAGCTCGGAGAGGACATCTATGTCCTGCATTCGTTTCAGAAGAAGTCGAAGACCGGAATCAAGACACCGAAGCCCGACCTGGATTTGATCAGAACCAGACTGAGCCGGTTGAAACTGGAACTTGCTGCGGCAGAAAAAGCGGAAAAAAAGAAAAGATGACCGAGGATCAGTCCCCGCTGGAAATCGAAATTGGAAGCGGCAATGTCTTTGCCGATCTCGGCCTTGAAGATGCGCCGGAACTAAAGCTGAAAGCTGCCATTGTTGGCCAGATCAATTCGATCTTGCGCCATCGCCACCTGACTCAAGTCCAGGCATCAGAGCTTCTTGGACTGCCACAACCAAAGATCTCTGCACTCAAGAACGGCAAGCTGAGAGGCTTCTCCCTGGAGAAACTCCTGGAGATAATGGTGAAACTTGATCGAGATGTTGAAATCGGTTTCAGCAAGTCTTCCAGGAAGGAAGGGTCTCGATACTTCATCCGCACTGAAAAGGGCAGGACGCCCATAGCTGCCTGATCTCGCGCGGCAACAAACATTTGCCAAAGAAGACGGGCGACGGCCAGACCGTCGCCCGTGTCCTGTAACCCGGAATGACTCGCCCTCGCGGCCCCGCCCTTCCCGGATTCGGTGCTGCCCGATGGATCAGGCGGCCAGCAGCTTGTTCAGGCGCTGTTCGGCGTCGTCGTGGTTGATGCGCTCGACGGCGGCCAGTTCCCGCGTCAGCCGCTCCTTCGCCGCCTCGTAGATCTGGCGCTCGGAATAGGACTGGTCCGGCTGGTCCTCGTTGCGGTGCAGGTCGCGCACCACCTCGGCGATCGACACGGGGTCGCCCGAGTTGATCTTGGCCTCGTACTCCTGGGCGCGGCGCGACCACATGGTGCGCTTGACGCGCGCGCGGCCCTTCAGGGTGTCGAGCGCCTGCTTCATGATCTTCGCCGACGACAGGGCGCGCATGCCGGTGGCCTCGGCCTTCGAGACCGGGACACGCAGCGTCATCTTCTCGTGGGGGAAATCGACCACGAACAGCTGCAGCTGGAAGCCTGAAATCTCCTGCTCCTCAAGGGCAGTGATCATGCCGACGCCATGCGAGGGATAGACAACATAATCGCCGGCGGCAAATTCGGCCTTGATCTTCTTGCGCGTCGCAGTCCTGGTCTTCGTCTCGGTCATCATGGTCCTTCCGCCACTTAGTCGGGCGCAGCCGGCGGGCCGCCGCCCTTCCATTCCCGAGCCGGTCACGAGACAACAAAACCCGTCCCGCGCGGCATGGTCATGCCACGCCCGGCTCGCTGGAAGACAAAGCAATGCCCGACAGGGGTCCCGGGACGACCGTTGCGAGGCGGGAGCCTCACATGAAAAGCGGGTCGACCTTGAATGTCACCCGCACTGCTTTCCGGCCAATCCCCGACAGGGCCGATCCCGTCAAGGCAGCCGAGTATATAACACAAAAATGACGACGGTCCCACAGGATTCTTGCGGGACCGCCTTGCACCAGGTCAACAGGCGGACGTGAAAAGACGTCGCACCGGAGAGAAACGCTGCCGGCCGCGGCGACGCGGCCGGCGGCGCGGACCTCAGCTTCCCTGGCCGGGATTCGTGCTGAAGTGCTTCTCGAACTTGCCCTCGACATCGCGCCAGTCATCGGCGTCCGCGGGGCTTTCACCCTTGCGGGTGATGTTCGGCCACTTCTCGGAATATTCCCTGTTCATTTCCAGCCACTTCTCCGCTTCCGGATCGGTGTCGGGAATGATGGCCTCGATCGGGCATTCCGGCTCACACACCCCGCAGTCGATACACTCGTCGGGATGAATGACCAGCATGTTCTCGCCCTCGTAGAAACAATCCACCGGGCACACCTCGACGCAATCCTGGAACTTGCACTTGATGCAGCCCTCGGTGACGACGTAAGGCATCGTCCGCTCTCCCCCTGGGTCAACCAGCAATTCTTGTGGAACCGGGCCGGCGATCCCGCCCCGGCTGGCCGCTACGGCAGGCGGGATGAGCCGGCGGCCGGCAGGTCATCCCGGCGTCCCGCCGCCCGTCCTTCGGCCGAGACCATAGGAACGGCGCCGCGCCGACGCAACAGCATGGCTTCATAGGCGTCCGCGCAGGCCGCCGCAAGCGCCTCGGTCGAATGCCCGTCAGCCTTCCAGCGCGACCGCGCCGGCGACCATCTGGCCGGCCATCACGGCAACGGGCAGTTCGGGGGCATTCAGGTCCCGGAACAGGCCCCGCGCCTCGGCCGCCGGACCGCGACGCTCGCCCAGGTCCAGCACCTCGACGACGATCAGTTCGTCGGCCCGCGGAAAGGTCAGCACGTCGCCCACCCGCACGGGCTGGCTGACCTTTGTCACCACACGCCTGTTCAACCTGATCCGGGTTTCCCTGATCGCCCTTGCCGCAAGCGTGCGGCTCTTGAAGAAGCGGGCGTACCAGAGCCAGAGGTCGAGGCGTATGGTGTCCTGGGTCATGCTTTCCTCATCAGTGCCAGGGCTGCGAAGGGCGAATCGGGATCCGGCGGCGGGCCACCGCGATCCCTGTCGCGGCGCGGCCGGGCATCCTTGCCCTTGCCCGATCCGTTGCCGCGGGGCTGGTAGACCAGCGGGCCATCCTCGCCGGTCCGTTCGGTGCGATAGCCGAGGCCGTGCAGGATCGGCCCCAGTCGCCCGGCGCCACCGCCGAGCATCGACATCAGTTCGTGGTCGGCCTCGGCCGGTCCCTCCCGCGTCGCCTTCCAGGCGTGGCCGGCGATGCGCTCCACCATGTCGACGCGGACCGCCGTGGTGCCGAACCGCTCGTATCCGGCCACCAGCAGGGCGTCCCGGTCTTCCCGTTTCTCGACATCGAAACTGACGCGGCCCTGGGTCTCGGCCCGCGCCACCGGGGCGCCGGACAGCGCGTGCAGGACAATGCGCCAGCGGGTGGCCTCCGGCTTCAGCAGCGCCGGGCAATGGATGGAGAACCGCCCGACATGGACGCCGCGATACTTGAAGCGGCCATGATCCTTCGGATCCAGCCGCCGCAGCTGCTCCGCCACCTGGCTGCGCGGCAGCACGCCCAGCCGCTCGACCAGCTGGAAGGCGATGCCGCGCCCTGCCGGGCTGAAGGGCAGCTCCTCCAGCCCCACCAGCGGGCGGAGCAGGCTGGCGATCTGGTGCTCCAGCCACAGGTCGACGCGTTCGCGCACCCGTTCCAGCGGCTTGCCCTCGAGCTGGTCCGAGGCGGCAACGCGGATGCGCGGGCGCAGGACATGGTCGCCGGCCTGCAGGCGGCCTATGCCGGCGCCGCGCCAGCGCACCGTGCCGTCGTCATCAAGGGCGAAATCGGCATCCTTCGCGTCCGCCACGTCGCGTGCCCGGTCGCGCACGGCCTTGCCCAGCACCTGCAGCAGCGCGCCCTTCAGCGCCTTGTTCTCGAAGGCGCTGCGGTCGGCGACGAAGCGCAGGCCGTCCAGCCGCCCGACGAACTGGCCCGACACCGTCACCGTGCCGTCGGCATCGATGGCGGCGTCGACCTCCTCGCGGTCGCGCAGCCGGTTGACCAGCGCGGCGGTGCGCCGGTCGACGAAGCGCTGGGTCAGCCGCTCGTGCAGCGCATCCGACAGCCGGTCCTCGACGGTCCGGGCCCGGCCCTGCCATTCGGCCGGGTCGTCCAGCCACTCGGCGCGGTGGGAGATGAACGACCAGGTGCGGACATGGGCGATCCGGGTCTGCAAGGTGTCGATGTCGCCGTCCACCCGGTCGACATGGTCCATCTGCCGGGCGATCCAGTCGCGCGCGATGCGGCCGTCGTCGCAGAGCTGGCGGAAGACCTGGCCGACCAGGCGGACGTGCCCGTCATGCATGGTCTTGCGAAAGTCGGGGATCTGGCAGACGTCCCAGAGCCGGTGCAGGTTTTCCGGGTTGCGCTCGGCCCGGCGCATCAGGTCCTCGTCCTGCATCAGCGACTTGAGGCTGCGCTGGTCCTCCGGCTCGCGCGGATGGATCAGGCCGGGGAATGGCGGCGGCGCCTCCAGCGAGCGCAGCAGGGCCTTCGGGTTGGTGAAGTCCAGCGCGGCGGAGCGCCAGCGCAGGCGCTTCAGCGGCTCGAAGGTGTGGTTCTCGACCGCCGCGATCACCTCCGGCTCCGGCCCATCGACGCCGCCGGTGATGCCGAAGGTGCCGTCGCGCATGAAGCGCCCGGCGCGGCCGGCGATCTGGCCCAGTTCCGCCGGTGTCAGCGCACGGCGGTGCAGGCCGTCGAACTTGTGGGTGGCAGCGAAGGCGACATGGTCGATGTCCATGTTCAGGCCCATGCCGATGGCGTCGGTCGCGACCAGGAAGTCGACCTCGCCGGCCTGGTACATCGCCACCTGCGCGTTGCGCGCGCGGGGGCTGAGCGCGCCCAGCACCACGGCGGCACCGCCGCGCTGGCGGCGCATCAGTTCGGCCACCGCGTAGACGTCGGAGGCGGAGAAGGCGACGACGGCGGTGCGGCGCGGCAGGCGCGACAGCTTGGTCTCGCCGGTCCATTTCAGGGTCGACAGCCGGGGCCGGCCGGACATGGTGACGTCGGGCAGCAGGCGCTGGATCATCGGCCGCGCGGTGGAGGCGCCGAGGAACATGGTGGTCTCGACGCCCCGGGCGCGCAGCAGCCGGTCGGTGAAGACGTGCCCGCGTTCCGGGTCGGCGGCGAGCTGGATCTCGTCCACGGCCAGGAAATCGAAGCTGCGCCCGGTCGGCATCGCCTCGACGGTGCAGAGGAAGTAGTGGGGATTGGGCGGGACGATCTTTTCCTCACCCGTCACCAGCGCCACGTTGTTGCGCCCGACGCGGGCGACCACACGCTCGTAGACCTCGCGCGCCAGCAGGCGCAGGGGGAAGCCGATGATGCCGCTGGCGTGGCTGAGCATGGTCTCGACGGCAAGATGGGTCTTGCCGGTGTTTGTCGGACCGAGCAGTGCGACCGTTCGTCCACGCAATGCGGCGACACCCATGACGCTCATGGACCCATGGTTCCGGTGATCGGTGCCGCTTGCAAGGGACATGATGAAAAACTCAAGCAAACCAAGACTTTTACGCCGTCGAAGTGTGTCACTCACATGACGGAGAGACCAGATAGTGCGAATCGGCGGCGATTCAGCCCCGGCCGCATCGGCCATCGAGACGAAACCGGGACTTTTCCGGGCGGCGCATGCGTGCTCTAACCCGCCCCCGATGGACGAGATCACTCACAAGGCCCTGCTGCCGGCCGGACTGCGCGACGCCCTGCCCGAGGAAGCCGGGCGGGAGGCGGAGGCCGTGTACCGGCTGACGCGGTCGTTCCGCGACCGCGGCTACCAGACCGTGAAGCCGCCGCTGCTGGAATTCGAGGAGAGCCTGCTGACCGGCCCCGGCGCCGAGCTGGCGCCGCAGCTGTTCCGGCTGATGGACCCGATCTCCCAGAAGATGATGGGCCTGCGCGCCGACATCACGCCGCAGATCGCCCGCGTCGCCGCGACCCGCCTGGTCGGCGAGCCGCGGCCGCTGCGCCTCTGCTATTCGGGCCAGGTCCTGCGCGTGAAGGGTGACCAGTTGCGCCCCGAGCGGCAGTTCACCCAGGCCGGCATCGAGATGTTCGGCGCCACCTCCGTGCATGCCGACGCGGAGATCGTGCTGATGACCGTGGCCGCCCTGCGTGCCTGCGGCGTCGCCGAGATCGCCATCGACCTCACCATTCCCTCGCTGGCGCCGCTGGTGCTGAACGGACGGGGCTTCGACCGGCTGTCCGCCGCGGCCGCGCGCGACGCGCTGGACGGCAAGGACGCCGGCGAGCTGCGCTCCGTGATCGGCGAGGACCCGGTGGTGTTCACCCTGCTGGAGGCGGTCGGTCCGGCCGAGCCGGCGATCGAGCGGCTGCTCGCACTGGGCCTGCAGGGCCATGCGGGCGAACTGATCGGGCGTCTGGCCGACCTGCTGGACGCCATCCGCGAGGTCGAGCCCGACCTGCCGCTGACCGTCGACCCCGGCGAGTACCGCGGCTTCGAGTACCAGACCGGCGTGGCCTTCGCCGTGTTCTCGCCCCGCGTGCGCGGCGAGATCGGGCGCGGCGGACGCTATGTCACCGAGTCGGGCGAGCCCGCGGTGGGCGCCACGATCTATCTCGACAGCCTGCTGCGGGCGCTGCCGGCGCAGGCGCCACGTCCCCGCCTCTACCTGCCCTTCGGCACGCCGCATGCCGTGGCGGCGGCGCTGCGCGGCGGCGACTGGGCCGTTGTCGCCGGTCTCGACCCGGAAGGCGACCCGCTCGCCGAGGCCCGGCGCCTCAAATGCGGCCATGTCCGGATCGACGGCACGATTCGCCCCGTCGATCCCGTCCGATAATCCCGACGAAAGGATACCGACGTGACCAACGTCGTCGTTGTGGGCGCCCAGTGGGGCGATGAAGGCAAGGGAAAGATCGTCGACTGGCTGTCGGCCAGGGCGGACGTGGTCGTGCGCTACCAGGGCGGGCACAATGCCGGCCACACGCTGGTGATCGACGGCACCACATACAAGCTCAGCCTGCTGCCGTCCGGCATCGTGCGCCAGGGCAAGCTCTCCATCATCGGCAATGGCGTGGTGGTCGATCCGACGGCGCTGCTGCACGAGATCAACCAGCTCAACAGCCAGGGCGTCTCGGTGACACCGGAGAACCTGAAGATCGCGGCCAATGCCTGCCTGATCCTCAGCCTGCACCGCGACCTCGACGCGATCCGGGAAGAGGCCGCCGGCGGCGCGAAGATCGGCACCACCAGGCGCGGCATCGGCCCCGCCTACGAGGACAAGGTGGCCCGCCGTGCCATCCGCGTCGCCGACCTGGGCGACCCGGACACGCTGGACGGCAAGATCGACCGCCTGCTGGTGCATCACAACGCCCTGCGCCGGGGCCTCGACCAGCCGGAAATCGCGAAGGCGGACATCCTGGCCGAACTGGACGCCGTTGGCGCCGAGGTGCTGCGCTATGCCGACCACACCTGGCGGACGCTGGACCAGGCGCTGCGCGCCGGCCGCCGCATCCTGTTCGAGGGCGCGCAGGGCGCCATGCTGGACATCGATCACGGCACCTACCCGTTCGTGACCTCGTCCAACACCGTCGCCGGCCAGGCCGCGACCGGCTCCGGCTGCGGCCCGCGTGCGATCGACTTCGTGCTGGGCATCGTCAAGGCCTACACCACCCGCGTGGGATCGGGTCCGTTCCCGACCGAACTGAGCGATGCCATCGGCCAGCGCCTGGGCGACCGCGGCCGCGAGTTCGGCACGGTGACGGGCCGGCGCCGGCGCTGCGGCTGGTTCGATGCGGTGATGGTCCGCCAGGCGGTCCGCACCGGCGGTATCGACGGCGTGGCGCTGACCAAGCTGGACGTGCTGGACGGGCTGGAGGAACTGAAGGTCTGCACCGGCTACCGGCTGGGTGACAGCATGCTGGACTTCTACCCCTACAACATGGCCGACCAGGCCAATATCGAGCCGGTCTACGAGACCTTCGAGGGCTGGGACGCGTCGACCTATGGCGCCCGCTCCTGGACCGACCTGCCGGCCAGCGCCGTCAAGTATGTCCGCGCGGTGGAGGAACTGATCGGCGCACCGGTGTCGCTGCTGTCGACCAGCCCCGAACGCGACGACACCATCGTCGTCCGCCACCCCTTCGAGGGATGATCCGCCGACGGACGAGCGGGCGGCGGCGCGCGCCATGAGCGCCGTCGCCGACATCGTCCTGCCGGTCTTCATCCTGATCGGGATCGGCTACGCGCTCGGCCGCTCGCCGCTGCTGGGCGGCGACGCCGGCATCCGCGCGCTGACCAACTTCGTCTTCTACGCCGCGATCCCGGCGCTGCTGTTCCGCCTGTTCGCGCGCGGCCTGCCCGAGGGCGTGACGGACTGGAGCATCGTCTTCGCCTACTACACCGCCGCGTTCAGCCATTTCGCGCTGACCATGGCCATCGGGCGCACGGTGTTTGGCCATCGCGGCGCGACGCTCGGCCTGATGGGCATGAGCGCGGGATTCTCGAACACCGTCCTGCTCGGCCTGCCGCTGGTGCTGACCGGCTTCGGCGAGCCCGGCATGGTGCCGCTGATGATGATCGTCAGCTTCCATCCGATGCTGCTGATCACGCTGCCGACCATCGTCGTCGAGGTGATGCGCGGGGAACCGGGCCAGGGCATCGGCAGGATCGCCCTCTCCACCGTCAACAGCCTGCTGCGCCACCCGGTGATCCTGGGCCTGCTGGCCGGCCTGCTGTTCGCGCAGACCGGACTGCAGTTGCCGGCGATCCTGGACCGGGTGATCGACCTGCTGTCGCAGGCGGCGACGCCTGCCGCGCTCTGTGCCCTCGGCGCCTCGCTGACGCAGTTCCGCATCGCCGGTGACCTGAAGGAAAGCCTCACCCTGGTGGTGCTGAAGCTGGTGGCGCTGCCGGCGATGGTCTGGGTGCTGGCGACGTTCGTGTTCCGCGCCGACCCGCTCGCTGCCCATGTCGGCACCGTCATCGCCGCGATGCCGGCCGGCGTGAACGCCTTCCTGCTCGCACGGTACTACGGCACCTACACGCAGCGGTCGGCGTCGGCGATCCTGATCGGGACCGCGTGCAGCCTTGTCACCGTGTCCGTGCTGATCGCGCTGTTCCGGACCGCCTGAGCCGCCGGGTCATTTCCCGGCCGGCCTGCCGTCGTTCCAGTCGCCGACCAGGCGGCCGCGTGCGTAACGGACATTCAGACCGTCGACCACTTCCCGGTCGGCCCGATTGTTGACGCCCGAAGCCAGCAATTCGATCTTCCGCCCGCGCCAGGTCTCGATCAGGCTCTGCACCAGGAAGGCGCCCTGGGGCTGACCGGTCAGCGAGCGCAGGCGCTCGACGGAAACCTCGATATAGGCCGCGACGTCGGATGCCGTGTCCACGACGTCCTTGCGTTTCGCGTCAATGGCGACGAAGGCGGCAAAGTCTGCGATACAGAGTGGCCAGGAAAAACTGCCCAGTTCGGAGACCAGGCGACCGCCGCGCCCCGCGAGAGACCCCGACTGCGGATCATAGGGGCGCAGCACGAGATCCTGGTCGGACAGACCGGACTTCGCCACCACCTGCGAAAGCCGGTCGCGGAAGCCCGCATCGAAGAGAAGGTCCTGGGCGACCGGCACCATCACGCGTGCGGTGCTGCCGGTCTGGGACCGCTGCGTCGCACACCACGACAGCGCCCTGGCCGCAACAGCAAGTTCGTAGTCGGCGCGGACCTCGCCGGGATCGATGAAGGCGAAGACCGACGATGCGGTCACGACACGGCCGTCGACCACCGGGTCGGCACGGAACTCGTGCACCGCCACGCGGTCACGGAACAGGCTCGCCACGGGCTGTACGCGATGCCGCAGACGACCGGCCCTGATTGCCGAGCTGATGGACAGCAGGTCGTTGGCGGCGCGTGCCGCGGCCATGCCGGCGGCCTCGCCCAGGCCAAGCGTATGGCCGTGACCGTCGCGCAGGTCGTCCAGCAAGCCGTCGATGCCGGCCCGCGAATGAGCCGGATCGATCCCGGCCCCGTCCGGATCGAGCCGGGTCGAGACCAGTTCGGAGACGTCGGCCAGAATGCCGCTGGCGACGGCTTCATCGGCCACGGCGGCGACCATGGCCGCGCTGTCGAAATCGCGCGCATGCAGGATGCCGTAGGCACCACCGGTCAGGTCGGCGGTGCCGGTGGCACCCATGCCGAGCGCGGTCCGGTCGACAATGCCGCGCAGGGTCCGCCGCGCACCTTCGGTTGCATCCTCGCCGGCGCTGCCGGAAAGGCCAAGCATGGTCAGGGCATGGCCGCTGTCGCTCGCCGACAGCAGGTCGGCCGCACCGTCGAGAAACGCGCCGGCATCGCCGTAGAGATCTGCGATCAGGTCATGCTCGTCGACCGCCTGCCAGCGATCGGCCGGCGCCAGCGCCGTGAGAACAACCGAAATGCCGTCGACCATCTGCATGCCGGAGCGACGGACCTCGAGCCGGAACGGCGTCGGTTCCCCGCTCGGTCCCGCGCGAAAGATCATCCGCGAGGTTGTACGGCCATGATACAGATCCTCGATGGCATTCGAGACCAGGATGACGGAACCCGGATCAAGGGCATCGGTCAACGGTTGATGCCAGAGTTCCTTGTTTGATTTTCCAAGTACTTCTTCGCAATCTCCGGCCACTTCAAGGATCTTCTTTTTCGGAGATATGCGAAGGCGTACGGCGCTATCCACCCAAGGCTGATTTTTCACGGCTTCCGCACCTTGTTTCTTTCGCAATCGAAAGTGCGCGAAGACCGTCAAGAAACGGTAAAGAACGGTGCGCCGACGGGGAATCTCCGGCTCAGCCGGGCACACCCATATCCTCGACGTCCTGCGACCAGTCGCCGACCAGCCGCCCGCGGGCGTAACGGATCCCCAGCTTCTCGACCACGGCGCGGTCGGCACGGGTATTCACCGCCGACGCCAGCACCTCGATCTGCCGCGCGCGCCAGTTCTCGACCAGGCTGCGCACCAAGAAGGTGCCGTCGCTCTGCCGGGACAGTGTCTCCAGCCGGTCGACGCCGACCTCGATATAGGCCGAGACCGTCGACGATGGATCCACGGCCTGCCGGCGCTGTGCATCACCCGAGACGAAGGCGTAGAAGTCGGGGAGCGACAGCGACCAGGGCGCGTCGTCGATCAGCCCCATCAGCGAGCCGCCGCTGCCGGTCAGCGCGCCGCTCAACGGGTCGTAGGGCCGCAGGATCAGGCTGTGCCGGCCGATGCCGTGCTGTTTCGCCATCCGCGCGAGACGCTTGCGCACGTCTTCGCGCATGAGGAAGGTCCGGCGGATCGAGGCCATGACCCGCATCGAGATCGACCGCCAGGTCCGGTATTCGATGTGATGCAGGATCGCCAGTTCGATGCCGGCCAGTTCGCAGTCCACATGCAGGTCATCGGCATCGACCAGCCCGAAGACCTGGTCCAGCGGCATCACGGTGCCGTTGACGACGGGATCGGCCTTGATCTGGTGGATGGCAACGCGCTGGCGCAGCAGGCTGACCACCGGCCGGAACTGGCGGAACATGGTCCCGTCGCGCAGCACGCGGGCGATCGCGTCGATCTGCCGCTTCGCCGCGATACTGGCCTCGTCATGAACGCGCCCCAGCCCGAAGGTGCCGCTGATCCCCTTGCGCAGGCCCGAAAGCACGTGACCGAACGTACTGCGCGCCTGGCGGCCATTGAGATCGGTCCCATCGGGATCGACGCGTGCGGACACCAGTTGTCCGGCATCGGCGATAACGCCTTTCATGACAGCCTGTTCGCCGATGGAGCGCACCATGCCGGCGCTGTCGTAGTCGCGGCGATGCAGCACGCCCCAGGCGCCGTCATCCAGGTCGGCGGTCCCGATCGCGCCCATGTCACGCGCGGTCGAATCGACGATGCGGCGGAAACTCTGCTGTTCGGCGGACGACTGGAAGGCTGCAAGCCCGCCGGTCACGCCGACCATGGTCATCGCATGCTCGCCATTGCCGGCGGCCATCAGTTCCGCGGCACGGTCGAGGAATGCCCCGCCGTCGTCGAAGCGGTCGGCGACACCCTCGTCGCGCTCGATCTCGGTCCAGGCGTCCGGGGCCGCAACCTCGTTCATGGCGACGGCGAAACCGTCAGCGACATTCCGCCCGGCCAGCCTGACTTCCAGCCGGAACCATGTCTTGCCGCGCGCGCCCGACAGCGCGACGGTGACACCCGACGGGCGCCCTTCGCGCAGGGCGGCGATGGCGTCGGATACCGCGCGGGCAGCATCGGCCTCGAAGACGTCGGCCAGCGGCTGGCGCCAGAGGTCCATCACGGACCTGCACAGCACCCGGTCTGTATCACCGCTGATCTCGGCGATTTCCCCTTCGGGCGACAGACGAAACCACAGATTGTTGCCACGGACCTTGTAGTGGTCAGCATGCATCGGCAAGACTCCGGAACCTTGAGCCGGCAAGTGTGCGTCCCGCCCTTCAAGAAACAGTTAAGGCGGTTGACGCGGACGTCATTTCGCGGCCGGGTCGGGACATTGGGGGGAGAGAGATGACCGACATTCGAATCGTGACCGAGGGACTGAGTTTCCCGGAGGGCCCGATCGCGCTGCCCGACGGCGACGTGCTGCTGGTGGAAATCGGCGCTGGCCAGCTGACGCGCGTGCACCCGGACGGCTCCAAGACCGTCGTGGCGCGCCCGGGCGGCGGGCCGAACGGCGCCGCGATGGGCCCGGACGGCAAGTGCTATGTCTGCAACAATGGCGGCTTCGAGTTGCTGGTGCGCAATGGCAAGACCTACCCGCTGGGGCCGGGTCCGGACTGGTCGGGCGGCCGCATCGAGCGGATCGACATCGAGACCGGCGAGGTCGAGGTGCTCTACACGCACTGCAATGGCCGCGCGCTCAGGGCGCCGAACGACCTGGTCTTCGATGCCCAGGGCGGCTTCTGGTTCACCGATCACGGCAAGGCCTGGGAAGACCGCCGCGACCGCGACATCACCGGCATCTACTACGCAAGGGCCGACGGCTCGCACATCGTCGAGGCGATCTTCCCGTCGGAGGCACCGAACGGCATCGGCCTGTCACCGGCCGAGGACGAGATCTACGTCGCCGAGACCCACACCGGTCGCGTCTGGGCCTACAAGCTGAGCGGACCGGGACGAATCGATTCGAGCAAGGAGACCATCCGCGGCCACCAGGGCCGCCTGGTCACCGGCCTGCCGGGCCTGCAGATGCTCGATTCGCTGGCCATCGACGGCGACGGCAACATCTGCGTCGCCACCATCACCAATGGCGGCATCACCGTGATCTCGCCCGACGGAGCCAGGGTCGAGCACGTGCCGATGCCCGATTCGGTCACCACGAACATCTGCTTCGGCGGCCCCGACCTGCGCACCGCCTACATCACCCTGTCGTCGACCGGCCGGCTCGCCGCGATGGAATGGCCGCGTCCCGGACTTGCGCTGAACTTCCTGAACAAGTGAACGACCCTTGCTGACACTCGTCCTGTTCGGGGTCCGCAGCCCGCTGGTCGTCGACTACCAGGAGACCTGCCTGCGGCTCGGCATCGAGCCCGCGGGCAGGCAGGCCAGCACCCGTCCATCACGCGCCCTGAAGGGCCTGGCGATGCTGGACGAGGCAGAGCCGGGTGCCGGCCGGGCGGCAACCTGCGTCGCCTTCGTGCCGCGGCGTCGTGCCGAACTCGCCGCACAGGCGGCGGCGGCAGGCTTCACCGTCGCGGCGCCGCTGATCGACCCGACGTCGGTTGTCGCCACCTCGTCGGAGATCGAGGACGGCTGCTACCTGAATGCCGGCTGTGTCATCGGCGGCGCCAGCCGGATCGGCGCGCATGTGGTGATCAACCGCGCGGCCAGCATCGGGCACCACGTGCTGGTCGATGACTTCGCCAGCATCGGTCCTGGCGTCACCATCCCCGGCTCGGTCACGATCGGCGCGCGTGCGCTGATCGGCGCCGGTTCCGTGCTGCTGCCCGGTGTCAGCATCGGGGCCGATGCCGTCATCTCGGCCGGATCCGTGGTCCGCAACGACGTGGCCGAGGGCATGGTGGTGTCCGGCAACCCGGCGCGTCCGCTGCCGCGCCGCCTGCTCAACAGCCTGCTCGACCGCGACGGCGACGAGTAGGCGCGGCCGTCGTCAGACCGATTCGAGGGTCAGCTTCAGGCCGTCGCGGAACGCCGTCCTCGCCGGCACGCCGAACGCCGCTGTGGCCCTGGCCGGATCGCCGATCGAGGTGCGGATGTCGCCGACGCGCGCCCTGGCATGGGTGATCACGGCCTTGCGCCCCGACAGCTCGGCGATCAGGTGCGCGAGGTCGAGGACCGAGGTCGGCTTGCCGGTGCAGACATTGTAGACCTCGCCGGTGCCGCCCCCCGCGTCCATCGCCGCCACCAGGTGGCGGACCACGTCGCCCACGAAGACGAAATCGCGCACCTGCAGGCCGTCACCGAACACGGTGATGCCCTGCCCGGCGCGAATCCGGTCGGTGAAAATGGCGATCACGCCCGAATAGGGCGACTTCGGATCCTGGCGCGGCCCAAACACGTTGAAGAAGCGGAAGCCGGTGTTCGGCACGCCGTGCACGCCAAATGCGACGCGCCCGTGCAGTTCGCAACCCAGCTTGTCGGCGCCGTAGGCCGACAGCGGTACCGGACGCTCGGTCTCCTTCAGCGGCACGTTGGCATTGTCGCCGTAGGCCGCCGCGGAAGAGGCGTAGACCACCGGGATGGCCTTGCCGTCGCGGGCGCGCCGGGCGGCATCGAAGACGGCGATGGTGCCGGTCAGGTGTGTGCGGTGGGAGGCGACCCATTCCTCGGTGCAGCGCTGCACCGACGCGACGGCGGCCCGGTGGAAGCAGCCGTCCTTGCCGGCCAGAACCCGGTCGACCAGCGCGGTGTCGGCGACATCGCCGACCACCAGCTCGACGCCGGCCGGCAGGTTCTCCCGCTTGCCGGTCGAGAGGTCGTCAATGACGGTGACGGTATCGCCCCGCGCCAGCAGGGCCTCGACGAGATGCGAGCCGATGAAGCCGCAACCGCCCGTTACAACGAAATGCGCCATGGTTCAGAGATCCAGCACCTTGCGGACCGATTCGAGGAAGCGGTCGATCTGGATGGGTTTGGGCAGGTAGCCGTCCGCGCCCGCTTCCCTGATCTTCTGCTGGTCGCCGGCCGCGGCCATGGTGGTGACGACGATGATCGGCACGTCCTTCAGTTCGGGATCGTTTTTCATCTTGCGAACCAGATCGAGACCGGACACGCCCGGAAGCATGATGTCCATGATGATCAGGTCGGGCGTATCCTCGTAGGCGAGCTGCAGCGCCTCGTTGCCGTCATCGGCGGTCTCCACGTCGCAGTCCAGCTGCTGCAAGGCCGAGGCGAACACCTCCTGCACCAGCATGTTGTCCTCGACGATGAGGATGCGCTTGCTCATGTTCCCCCCTTCGTTTCCCGGCCGTCAGAGCTCGGGATAGGCCGCGCGGATGGCGGCTTCGGCGTCCGGTGCGAGGGCGATCAGCTCCCGCGCCCGGTCAAGCGCGTCGGCGGTCCGACCCTCCTTGACCGCGTATTCGCAGGCGCTTGCGGCATCCCGCATCGCGCCCAGTCCGACCGTGCCTGAACTGGATGTCAGGTCGTGAGCCTGCTGGCGGATCTCCGCCATGTCGCCGGTGTCGACGGCGACCTTCAGCTTCCCGATCTTGTCGTGCATCTGTGCAAGAAACTTGCCGAGCAGCATCCCGACCATCTGCTCGCCCAGCGCGGCCTTCAGCGCGCCGAACGCCGCCTCATCGAAATGACCGGTCATGGGCCTGTCTCCTGCGGCTGGAACGTCGGGAGCGGGACGCTATCCCATAGAGCCGCGGTTGGCGAGACCCTGCACCTACCCTTCGGCACTTGATCGGACCGGCTGGTAGACCTAGTTTCGCCCGAATTCGACCGAGCGGGACGGGCATGAAGGGGAGCTCTATGCGTTTCGAAGGTACAAGCACCTACGTTGCGACCGAAGATCTGATGGTCGCCGTCAATGCCGCGGCAACGCTTGAGCGGCCCCTGCTGATCAAGGGCGAGCCCGGCACCGGCAAGACCATCCTGGCGCACGAGGTCGCCAAGGCCTTCGATACCAACCTGATCGAATGGCACGTCAAGTCGACCACCAAGGCGCAGCAGGGCCTCTACGAGTACGACGCGGTCTCGCGCCTGCGCGACTCGCAGCTCGGTGACGAGCGGGTCAAGGACATCCGCAACTACATCAAGCGCGGCAAGCTGTGGGACGCCTTCACCGCCGACAGGCGGCCGGTGCTGCTGATCGACGAGATCGACAAGGCCGACATCGAGTTCCCGAACGACCTGCTGCTCGAACTCGACCGCATGCAGTTCTTCGTCTACGAGACCGGCGAGACCATCGTGGCGACCCAGCGCCCGCTGATCATCATCACCTCGAACAACGAGAAGGAACTGCCGGACGCGTTCCTGCGCCGCTGCTTCTTCCACTACATCCGCTTCCCCGACAACGAGACGATGCAGGAAATCGTCGAGGTGCACTATCCGGGCATCCAGTCCGAGCTGGTGTCGGAGGCGCTGAAGATCTTCTACGATATCCGCGAGGTGCCGGGCCTGAAGAAGAAGCCGTCGACCTCGGAGCTGATCGACTGGCTGAAGCTGCTGATGTCCGAGAACCTGTCGCCCGAGACGCTGCGCTCGCGTGATCCGAAGAAGCTGATCCCGCCGCTGCATGGTGCGCTGCTGAAGAACGAGCAGGACGTGCACCTGTTCGAGCGGCTGGCGTTCCTCGCCCGGCGCGAGCAGAAGAGCTGAGACGTCGGCGGGGCCGCCGGCCCCGCCATTCCGCACCGGCCAATGGAGGCTGAGCGATGTTCGTGAACTTCTTCCTGGAGCTGCGGCAGAACAAGGTGCCCGCCACCCTGCGCGAGTACCTGACCCTGCTGGAGGCGATGAAGGCGCAGGTCACGGAGTATCGCGTCGAGGAATTCTACTACCTCGCCCGCGCCACCCTGGTGAAGGACGAGAAGAACCTCGACAAGTTCGACCAGGTCTTCGGCAAGTGCTTCAACGGCCTTGATTTTGTCTCGGCCGAGGAAAACCACGAGATCCCCGAGGAGTGGCTGAAGAAGCTGGCCGAGAAGGTGCTGACGCCGGAAGAGATGGCGGAGATCGAGGCACTCGGCGGCTTCGAGAAGCTGATGGAGACGCTGAAGAAGCGCCTCGAGGAACAGAAGGGCCGCCACCAGGGCGGCAGCAAGTGGATCGGCACCGCCGGCACCTCGCCCTTCGGCGCCCACGGGTACAATCCGGAAGGCGTCCGCATCGGGCAGAAGGAAAGCCGCCACCGCCGGGCCGTGAAGGTCTGGGACAAGCGCGAGTTCAAGAACCTCGACGACACCGTCGAGCTTGGCACCCGCAACATCAAGGTGGCACTCCGGCGCCTGCGCCGCTTCGCCCGCGAGGGCGCGGACATGGAGCTCGACCTGCCCGACACCATCAAGTCGACAGCCGAGAATGCCGGCTATCTCGACATCAAGATGGTGCCGGAGCGCCGCAACACGGTGAAGGTCCTGCTGATGCTCGACATCGGCGGCTCGATGGACGACCACATCCGCACCTGCGAGGAGCTGTTCTCGGCCGCCAAGACCGAGTTCAAGCACCTGGAGCACTACTACTTCCACAACTGCCTCTACGAGAAGCTGTGGAAGGACAACCGCCGCCGCCATTCCGAATATGTCGACGCCTGGCAGGTGCTGCACACCTACCCGTCCGACTACAAGCTGGTGTTCGTCGGCGACGCCACCATGAGCCCCTACGAGATCGTCTATCCGGGCGGTTCGGTGGAGCACTGGAACGAGGAGGCCGGCGAGGCCTGGATGCGCCGCTTCCTGGGCGTCTACCAGAAGGCGATCTGGCTCAACCCGGTGCCGCAGAAGTACTGGGACTACACGCCGTCGATCAAGCTGGTGCAGGACCTGATGGGCCAGCGGATGTTCCCGCTGACCCTGAACGGCCTGGAGGCCGGCATGAAGGAACTGTCCAAGTAGGCAACCGGCCGCGATCCCGGCGGCCGGCCGGGATCGCGGACCTCGCCGCCCCGTCGGTGATGCAGGCGGGTATCGTCGGCTTCCGGGAGAGTATCCCCGAATCAACCTCCAGCCAGGACAGGGCAGGGCTGACCGGCGCGATGCCGGCCAGCCCGGAACGATTCAGTCGTCCTCGATGGCAAGTACGCCGACGGAATTGATCAAGCCGTCCTTGACCCAGACTTGTGCGCCGACTGAGGCAAAATCATAGATGAACTGAACGTCGTCATCATCGAACCGCACTTCTCGGACCTCGCCGACGACGTCGGACCCAACAAGGGTCCTAAACTCCTCGAGTGGCATACCGATCAGGTTCCGGCCCTGGTACAATAACCTCTGATCTGCATGAACAGAGTCGAGTCCAGGACCGTCCGTAAGATCGTCGGCGATCATGATTCCCAGTTCATCATTGGCGAAGATCGCTATCGGATCGCCGTTTGCCGATTCCGTCGATTGATCTTCGAAATCTGCCAGTTTCAGGACCATCGACATCTCCATGCCCAGTTTGAACGGCCCGACACCCACACCGGGTGACCATTCCAGCTTCATGTCCATGCTATCGCCCTTTGCGACTCTGGCTGTGATTCTCGCCACGCGACTTCTTTTTCGCTGTCTCGACTATTTTTTTCTGGTCTGGATCAGGAAATGCCTCTCACGTCCAGTGGCGGCGGCAATCTTCCGATCCAGTTCTTCCAACTGCTTCCTGACCTTCTCCAACGCCTTGCCGCCGTCGCCATGCTGCTCGTTCTTGCCGCTGTCGCGGGCCTTGCGGCCGCCGCCACCCGGCCCGTCCTGCTTGCGTGCCTCGTCGATCTGCACGTCATGGAGGCCGGTATCATCCGCCTCCGAGGGTGGTACTTCAAGGGGCGAT
>JAYZWD010000024.1:0-217693 GCA_036154895.1 Pseudomonadota bacterium | reverse complement strand
AAAGGCCCCGAAGCAGATCATCATCGCCGTCGCCAGAAAGCTCCTCACCATCCTCAACGCAATGCTCAAGAACGATCAGGACTTCAAACACAGCAACACGTGAACACACAGTTGCCGGACAGCCCTGCCGGGCTTCCGGGGAGCGCATGACATGATTCGAGTCCCGGAACCGCAACGCGGTATCCGGGACCTGGCGCAATGCGCCGACGAACCGTCAGGCCCGGAGCGCCTCCCACACCGCGCGCGGCGTGAGCGGCATGTCGAGGTGCAGCACGTCCGGCTTCTGCTGCCGCACGGCGTTGATCACCGCGTTGACAAAGGCCGGCGGCGCGCCGATGGCCCCGGCCTCGCCCGCGCCCTTCACCCCCAGCGGGTTGGTGGTGCAGCGGACATTGCGCGTGCGGAAGCCGTAGTCGGGCAGGTGGTCCGCACGCGGCATCTGGTAGTCCATGAAGCTGCCGGAGAGCAACTGACCGGACTCCGGATCGTAGACCGTGTGCTCGGTCCAGGCCTGGCCCAGTCCCTGGCCGATGCCGCCATGCACCTGGCCCTCAAGCATCAGCGGGTTCAGGGTGACGCCGAAGTCGTCGACGACCGTGTACTTCGCGATCTCCACCATGCCGGTCTCCGGGTCGACCTCGACCTCGCAGATGTGGCAGCCATTGGGGAAGGTCGGCGCGGTGTTGGTATGGTCGTGCGCGGCGTCCAGGCCCGGCTCCTCGCCTGTCGGCAGGTTGGCCGGATCGAGCGACAGCTTGGCGAGATCGAACAGGTCGACGGCGCGGTCGGTGCCGGCGATGGCGAAGCGGCCATCGGCATATTCCAGGTCGACCTCGGCCGCCTCCAGCACCTGGGCGGCGATCTTGCGACCCTTCTCCAGCACCTTGTCGGCGGCAATGGAGACCGAGGCGCCACCCACCGGGATCGACTTGGAACCGCCGGTGAAGCCCGGCGGCACGATGTCGGTGTCGCCCTGCACCAGGTCGATGCGCTCGATGTCGATGCCGAACTTCTCCGACAGGATCTGCTTGTAGGAGATGGCATGGCCCTGGCCGGAATCCAGCGCGCCGGACAGGATGCGGAGCCGCCCGCGCTCGGTATCGAACTGCAGCTTCGCCGGGATGCCCCCGCCGCCGCCGCAGCGCTCGACATAGGTCGACATGCCGATGCCGCGCAGCTTGCCGGCCGCCGCCGAGGCCGCCTGACGCGCGGCGAAGCCGGCCCAGTCCGCGTCGACCATCGCCTCTTCCATGCAGGCCTGGAACTCGCCGGAATCGATGACGTCGCCCAGGCCCATGGTGTGCGGCATCTCGGCCGGCGTCGGGAAGTTGCGCCGGCGCACCTCGTCGGGGGTCAGCCCGAGCTCGAGTGCCACCTTGTCCACCAGCCGCTCGATCATGTAGGCGGCCTCCGGCCGTCCCGCGCCGCGATAGGCATCGGTCGGCACGGTGTTGGTCATGACGCCCAGCACCTCGACCCGGCAGAGCGGGATCTTGTAGAGGCCGGTGTACATGCCCGAGCAGGCGTCGGTCGGGATGAACGGACCGAAATTCGCCAGGTAGGCGCCCATCGCCGCGTAGGTCGTGGCGCGGATCGCCTTGAAGTGGCCGTCCTTGTCCATCGCCAGTTCGGAGATGGTGACATTGTCACGGCCCTGGCTGTCGGAGAGGAAGATCTCGCTGCGGTCGGCCGTCCAGCGCACCGGGCGCTGCAGCCGGCGCGAGGCCCAGAGCGTCAGCGCCGCCTCCGGGTAGAGGAACGCGCGGGTGCCGAAGCCACCACCGACATTGCCGGTGACCAGGCGCAGCTTCGCCGGCTCGACCTTCAGCATGCCGGCAAGCTGGCCCAGCATGAAGCCGGGGCCCTGGCTGGGCACGTAAAGGGTCGAGCGGCCGGACTCGCCGTCATAGTCGGCGACGGCCGCGCGCGGCTCCATCGGGTTGGAGACCAGGCGGTTGTTGACCAGGCGGATGGAGACGATCCGGTCGGCGGCATCGAAGGCCGCGTCCACCGCCGCCTTGTCGCCCCGGCCGTAGCGGAAGCAGACATTGTCCGGGATCTGCTCCCAGATCGTCGCGGCGCCCGGCTGGGCGGCCCCGTAGGTGTCGGTCGCGACCGGCAGGTCGTCGAACTCCACCTCGATCAGGTCGGCGGCATCGCGCGCGGCGGCGAGGGTCTCCGCGACGATGAAGGCGACAGGCTCGCCGACATGGCGCACCCGCTCGGTGGCCAGGATCGTGCGCGGCGGCCGCGGATGCTTGGAACCGTCCTCGTTGGTGATGTTGGTGAGACAGAGCAGGTTGCCGATCTTGTCGGCGGCCAGTTCGTCACGGGTCAGGATCGCGAGCACGCCCGGCACATCCCGGGCGGCCTGCACGTCCAGGTGCGTGATGACACCGTGCGCGACGGGCGAGCGCCAGACCAGGCCGCGCAGCGCGCCGGGGACATCGACATCGTCGGTATAGCGTCCCTGCCCGCTGACGAGCGTCGGATCCTCGGTTCTGGTCGCGCGCTGGCCGATACCGAATTTCATGCTGCTGCTCCTGGACCTGTCGGGAAACCGGTGACGCCCGCGGGCGCGGATCGCCGCCTCGGTGGAGGCCGAAGACCTGGTGGTGAGACAGGCCGTCCGGCCGGAACGGGAAATACCGGTCGAGGCCCCGGAACCGCCGGACCTGTCCACGGGCCTCCCCTGCCCTGCCACCAGTGTAGTGCGGTCGGCATGGCCCGGAAAGACTTCGGCCCGCCGTCCCGCCCGGAAATCGCACCGGGGAGACGACGGGCCGAACCTCAGGGCAGTCGCTGAGCCGGGGCTCCGGTCAGCGCGGCGCCATGCGGATGGCGCCGTCGAGACGGATGGTCTCGCCGTTCAGCATCTGGTTCTCGCAGATGTGGCGCGCCAGCAGCGCATATTCGGACGGGTCGCCCAGGCGCTTCGGGAACGGCACGGAGGCGGCGAGCGAATCCTTCACGTTGTCCGGCAGGCCGGCCAGCAACGGGGTCATGAACAGGCCCGGCGCGATGGTGCAGACGCGGATGCCGTCGGTCATCAGGTCGCGCGCGATCGGCAGGGTCATGCCGACAATGCCGCCCTTGGAGGCCGAGTAGGCCGCCTGGCCGATCTGGCCGTCGAACGCCGCCACCGAGGCGGTGTTCACGACGACGCCGCGGTCACCGTTCTCCAGCGGGGCCTCGGCCGCCATCTCGGTGGTGGCGATGCGGATGCAGTTGAAGGTGCCGACCAGGTTGACCTGGATGATGCGGTTGAAGCTGTCCAGCGGATGCGGCGTGCCCTTCGACGTGGTCTTGGTGGCGACACCGATGCCGGCGCAGTTGATCAGCACGCGGCAGGGGCCGTTGGCGGCCCTGGCCGCGGCGAAGGCGTCGACCACCGACTGCTCGTCGGCGACGTTGCACTTCACGAAGGTGCCGCCGATCTCGGCCGCCTTCTTCTTTCCGAGATCCTCGTTCAGGTCGAAGATGGTGACCTTCGCGCCGGCCTTTGCCAGCTCGCTGGCCGTCGCGCCGCCCAGGCCCGAGGCACCGCCGGTGACGACGGCGGCAACACCCTTCAGGTTCATGATCGCTCCTCCCGCATGAACAATGATGCGGGCGGTTTAGAACAGCCCGCGCGCCTTCGCAATGTGGCGCACTCAGCGGCGCGTCTGTTCCAGCATGTTCCGCGCGTCGGTCTGCGCCGGCATGTCGATGCCGCCGGTGGCCGGCACGGTACCCGGCTTCAGTTTCGCCTCGCGATAGGCGATGTACAGCGTGGAGGCGACGATGATCGCCGCGCCGGTGATGGTCCAGACATCCGGGACCTCGGAGAAGAAGATGTAGCCCGCGATGCCGGCATAGAGCAGCCGGCAATAGTCGAACGGCGTGACCGCCATGGTCTCGCCCTCGTTGTAGCCGCGGATCATGAACGACTGCCCGATCGTGCCGCAGATCGCCAGCGCGCTGAGCAGCACCAGCTGGTCCAGCGTCGGCGTCTGCCAGTGCAGGATCGCCGGCCCCAGCGTGCAGAGGCTGAGGATCAGGCTGGACCAGAAGATCATGGTCGCCGGGTTGTCGGTGCGCGACAGGATCTTGATCATCACCGTCAGCACGGCAACCAGCGCGGCGGCCATCAGCGCGATCAGCGCCACCGGGTCAACGTCGCCCCCGGGGCGCAGCATGATGACGACACCGATGAAGCCGACCAGGGTGGCGATGGTGCGACGCAGGCGCACCACCTCGCCCAGGAAGATCACCGCCAGCGGAATCAGGAACAGCGGCTTGGAGAAGCTGATCGCCGTCGCGTCCGCCAGCGGCATGTGGGCCACCGAATAGAACGATGCCGTCATCACCACGCCGCCCAGCAGGCCGCGCACCAGGTGCAGCATGGGCCGGCGGGTCTTCAGCGGCCGGAAGCCGTGGCGCAGCGCGAAGGGCAGGATGACGACAAAGCCCAGGAACGCCCGGAAGAAGGCGATCTCGAAGGCATGCATGTCCGCCGACGCCGTCTTGATCAGCACGCCCATGGCGGAAAAGCACACGCCGGAGAGCAACAGCCAGATGGCGCCGCGGACATTGCCGGGCAGGGCTTGGAATCGGGCGAGCAACGGGATCTCGATCAGGTGCGGCGGGGAGGAACCGGCGAAGACGCTACGAGCCGCATCATAGACATGAGCGGCGCCGGACCGGAAGGCGGCGGGCGTCACGCAGCCATGCGCACGCCACGTGCCCCTGCTGGCGCCTTGTCGTCAGGGCGGCGGCGCGCCTATATGTCGGGTCCGGGCCCGTTCGCTGGCCCCAGGGGACTTTCACCGGGAGCTTTCATGACCGATCGCCGCCAGGCCGAGGCCGACGCACTGACCCTGCTCGACGACCTGCTGGCGCGCGCGGTCGCCGCCGGCGCCGACGCCGCCGATGCCGTGATGGTCCGGAGCCTGTCGATGGGCGCGTCCTGGCGCATGGGCAAGGCCGAGGACATCGAACGCTCGGAGGGTCGCGACATCGGTCTGCGGGTGCTGGTGGGCCAGCGCCAGGCGGTGGTCTCCGGTACCGACTTCAAGGCCGACGCGCTGGACGAACTGGCCGCGCGCGCGGTCGCCATGGCACGGATCAGCCCCGAGGACCGCTTCTGCGGCCTGGCCGACCCGGCACTGCTGGCGGGCGCCGTGCCCGACCTCGACCTGGACGACGGCGGCGAGCCGGACATGGAGAGCCTGCTGGAAACGGCACGGATCACGGAAGAGGCGGCGCTGGCCGTGGCCGGCGTGAAGCAGTCCGAGGGCGCGTCCGCCTCGGCCGGCGGCGGCACCGTCGCCATCGCCATCCGCGGCCCGGAGAGCCGGTTTTCCGCCGCCTATTCCTCGTCCAGCTACTCGGTGTCCTGCAGCGTGATCGCCGCCGACGCCGCGGGCCGCATGGAACGGGACTACGACTATTCCTCGGTCCGTCACCGCACCGCGCTGGAGGCACCGGCGAAGATCGGCACCCACGCGGCGGAGCGCGCCGTGCGCCGCGTCGGCGCCCGCAAGATGGGCTCGGCCCGCGTGCCGGTGATCTTCGACCCGCGCATCGCCTCCAGCCTGGTCGGCCATTTCGCCGGTGCCATCAACGGCCAGGCCATCGCCCGCGGCACCTCGTTCCTGAAGGACAGCATGGGCCGCAAGGTCTTTGCCGACGGCATCACCATCACCGACGATCCGCTGCGCCGGCGTGGCCTGCGCTCCCGTCCCGTCGACGGCGAGGGGGTCACGACGCGGACCATGCACCTGGTTGACGACGGCGTGCTGACCAGCTGGGTGCTGGACAGCGCCACGGCGCTGCAACTCGGCCTGCAGTCCACCGGACACGCCAGCCGTGGCACCAGCGCACCGCCCGCCCCCGGCACCTCCAACCTCTACCTGGCCAACGGCACGATGAGCCCGGCCGACCTGATCGCCGACATCGCGCAGGGCTTCTACGTCACCGAGTTGATCGGCTTCGGCGTCAACGGTGTCACCGGCGACTACAGCCGGGGCGCCGCCGGGTTCTGGATCGAGAAGGGCGAGATCGCCTTCCCCGTCTCGGAAATGACCGTCGCCGGCAACCTGAAGGACATGTTCCTGAACCTGGTCCCCGCCAACGACCTGGAATTCCGCGCCGCGACCAACGCGCCGACGGTCCGGGTCGACGGCATGACCGTCGCGGGGGCCTGACGCCGGTGGCCGCGCTGCCCGAGTCGCTCGCCCAGGACCACAGCCTGCTGCTGGACACGGTCCGCCGCGCCGGCGCGGTGGCGCTGAAATACTTCCACCGCGACGTGAAGCACTGGGACAAGGGCAACGACAACCCGGTGACCGAGGCCGACATCGCCGTCGACACCCTGCTGCGCGAGCGGCTGACCGGCGCCCGGCCCGACTATGGCTGGCTGTCGGAGGAGACCGCCGACGACCCGTCACGCATGGAACGGCGCCGGGTCTGGATCGCCGATCCCATCGACGGCACCCGCGCCTTCATGCGCCAGGTGCCGGAGTTCACGGTGGCGGTGGCCCTGGTCGAGGATGGCCGGCCGATCCTGGGCGCGGTCTACAACCCCGCCAAGGACGAGTTCTTCGAGGCCGCGCGCGGCGCCGGCGCCCGCCTGAACGGCCAGCGCATCCGCCCCTCCGAAGTTTCGGACCCCGGCGAGGCGCACTTCCTGACCGCCCGGCGCAACATGACCTATTTCAAATGGCCGAAGCACGGCGACGACATGCTGTGCACCTGGATGAATTCCATCGCCTACCGCATGGCACTGGTGGCGTCGGGCCGCTTCGACGCCGCCATATCCATGGCCGGCAAGCATGACTGGGACATCGCCGCCGCCGACCTGATCCTGACCGAGGCCGGGGCGCGCTGCACCACCAACACCGACGAGACCTTCCGCTACAACCAGGAACGGCCGCGCCACCGCAATGTCATCGCCTGCGGCGCCAACCTGCACCCGGCCCTGCTGCGCGTGCTGGCCTGAGGCCCGCTCAGGCCGCGCCCAACGTCACGAACTGCTCGAAACCGCCGAAGATCATGCGTTTCGCGTCGAACGGCATCTCGACGACGTCCGGCGACATCGCCTTGATCCGCGGATCGACCATGACCTTCGCGTTGATCGCGTCGCGCGCGGCGCGCGATTCGTAGACGATCCAGGAGAAGATCACGACTTCGTCGTCCGTCGCCTGCACCGCGCGCGGGAACGAGGTCAGCACGCCATAGGGCACGTCATCGCCGATGCACTCGACATAGGACAGCGCACCAAGGTCCATCCAGACCTCCCCGGCCTTGCGCGCCATCTCCCGGTAGGCATCCAGCTTCGCCTTCGGCACCGCCAGCACGAATCCGTCGACATAGGCCATCATCCACTCCCCGAGCCTGCCTGTTTCACATGAAACATATCAGGAACATTTGCACGCGGCGAGCGGAATGTTCAGGCCACGGCACCGGCAGACCGCAGCCGCGCGATCTCGCCCGCATCCAGCCCGGCCTCGGCCAGGATGGCGTCGGTGTGCTCGCCCAGCGCGGGTGCGCCGTTGCGGAGTTCCGGTTCGGTGCGGCTGAAGCGGGCGGCATTGCGCGCCTGGCGCACCTGACCCGCCACCGGGTGGGCGTACTCGATCACCGTGCCCAGCGACTGGACCTGCGGGTGGTGGATCATTTCCTTGCGCTTCAGCACCGGCGCGCAGGGCACCCCGGCCGGCTCCAGCAGCGCCATCCAGTGATCCGTGGTCTCGCCGATCAGAACCGACTGGATCAGGTCGAGCCGCGCGTCGATGTTGAGGTCGCGCAACTCGGTGGTCAGGAAGCGCGGGTCCTCCAGCCATTCCGGATGTCCGGTGACCTCCGCCAGCGCCTTCCATTGCGGGTTTGTCATCACGGCAACCGACATGTAGCCGTCCCGGGTCTCGTAGATCAGGTCGATGAAGCTCGCTGCCCGCTGCTGGCTGACCTCCTTGCCGACCCAGGTCTGCCCGCCCATGTCGGACGACCAGAGGAAGGCCACCACGGCGTCGAGCATCGACAGGCGGACATGCTGGCCCTGCCCGGTCCGGGCCTGCGACAGCAGCGCGGCCGTGATCGCCTGGCTGGCCGTCACCGCCGTCAGCTTGTCGGGCAGGATGGTGCGGATCAGGCGCGGACGCTCGTTGTCGGAGCCACCCTGCACCGAGGCGAGGCCGGACAGCGCCTGCACGATGGGATCGTAGACCGGCTTGTGCGCGAGCGGCCCGGTCTCGCCGAAGCCGCTGATCGAGACGTAGACGATGTCGGGGCGGACGGCGCGGATCGCGTCCTCGCCCAGGCCCAGCCGCTCGACCACGCCGGGACGGAAGTTCTGAACCAAGGCATGGCAGGTGGCGGCCAGCCGCTTGATCACGGCGACGCCGTCCGGGCTCTTCAGGTCGACGACGATGGACCGCTTGTTGCGGTTGTTGTTGACGAAGCTGGCCGACAGTCCGGCCTGCCTGTTGCCGGCGGCGCGGGTGAAATCGCCCTGTCCCGGCGGCTCGACCTTGATCACGTCCGCACCCTGGTCGGCCAGGATCATGGTGCCGAAGGGTCCGGAGATCACCTGGCTCAGATCAAGGATGCGGATGCCGTCGAGCGGTCCGGCCATGCTGCCCTCCCCCGGTTGCGGTGCAGTCCGATCATATGGAGCGGCGCTGCCCTGCGGAAAGCCCGGCCGCCGGCCACGTGCCGTTCAGATGGAGCCCAGGCGGCGGAACAGGGCGTCGACATCGGTCGCGGTCCGGTAGACCTCAGGCATTTCCGTCCGGATGCGGTCATAGAACACCTGCAGCGGCGCGGCGATGGTCCGCAGCATGTCGCGACGCCCGCTGCCACCGATCAGCAGGTCGCAGCCCGCGACCAGCGCCGTCCGGCGGTCGAGATCCCTTGGCCCGTAGTCGCCATACCAGAGGATCAGCAGCCCCTCGACGTCCATGCTGGCGGCCCGCATGGCATCGAGCCCGACAATGGCGTGTTTCCCGCCCTCGCCCAGCTTGCCGAGCCGGGCACGCTCGAACAGCAGGCCCTGGTCGACCGCGGCACCGGTGCCGCGATGCACCACGCCGGCGAATTCCGTCAGCCAGGCATCATGTTCGGGGAACAGCAGGCGACAGCGGTCGGTCAGCTTCTCCAGGAAGAGCTGCCAGAACAGCGCGCGCCGGAAATCGCCGTCCACCAGCGCCCAGTCGGCCGCGCTGATGCCGCGAACCCCTGTCAGCGCCCCGTCGCCGTCGAAGGCGGGATTCTCGAACGCCGCCGGTCCGGCGACCGTGACGGCCTTCTCTTCGGTACAGGCCGCCAGCACGAGCAGGCACAGGCCCGCACCAAGGATACGGCCAGGCCACACCCGCATCAGGTCGCACCTCGTCTGTACGCACCGGACCAACACGGCCACCAGATTATCGCCTCGCGCGCAGCGACGCGACGTGTCATTCCGTTCCGTCGGAACAGCCTCAGCGCGTGAAATCGAGACCCATCTCGCGGTAGCGCGCCGGATCGTCCAGCCACTTCTCCCGCACCTTCACGAACAGGAACAGGTGAACCGGCCGTTCGTAGATCTCCGCCAGTTCGGTCCGCGCCGCCTGGCCGATCTCCCGCACCGTGCGACCGCCCTTGCCCAGCACGATGGGACGATGCGCCTCGCGGGTGACAAAGATCACCTGGTCGATGCGCAGCGACCCGTCGGGCTTCTCGGTCCACTGTTCGGTCTCGACGGTCAGCGAATAGGGCAGCTCCTGGTGCAGGCGCAGGAACAGCTTCTCGCGCGTGATCTCGGCGGCGAGCAGCCGGTTCGGCAGGTCGACCACCTGGTCGTCCGGGTAGAGCCACGGCCCCGGTCGCATCAGCGCCGAGAGGTGGCGGCGCAGTTCGTCGACACCGTCGCCGGTCAGCGCGGAGATCATGAACACCTCCTCGACCAGCGCGATGGCACCGAGTTCGGCGGCCAGCGCCAGCAGCGTGTCCTTGCGCACCAGGTCGATCTTGTTCAGCGCCACGCGGAACGGCCGCCCGGCCGCCACCATGCGGTCGAGGATGGGCCGCACCCGCTCGCCGATGCCACGCTCCGCGTCGATCAGCAGCAGGGTGGCATCCGATTCGGTCTGGCCGCTCCAGGCGGCCTCCACCATCGCGCGCTCCAGCCGGCGCTTGGGCTCGAAGATGCCGGGCGTGTCGACCAGCACCAGCTGGCACTCGCCCTCGGTGACGATGCCGACGATGCGGGTGCGCGTGGTCTGCACCTTGGGCGAGACGATGGACACCTTCTGTCCGACCAGCTGGTTCAGCAGGGTCGACTTGCCGGCGTTCGGTGCGCCGATCAGGGCAACGAAACCGCAGCGGGTCTGCGGCACGTCAGTCATTTGCACTTCCTTCCATGTCGCCCAGCAGCCGCTCCGCGGCCCGGCGTTCGGCTTCCTTCTTCGAGGGCCCGGTGGCCACGGCCCGGCCACGGGCGAATGCCGCCTCGATGGTGAAGGCCGGGGCATGGTCGGGCCCCTCCACCGCCACCACGCGATAGACCGGCGGCTCGATCCCGGCGGCATGCGCCCATTCCTGGATCGCCGTCTTCGGGTCCTTCGGGGCCCGCTTCAGGCCCGTGACCCGCTCCGACCAGTGGCGATGGACGAAACTTTCCGCCGCCCCCAGACCACCGTCCAGGTACAAGGCGGCGATCAGCGCCTCGCAGACATCGGCCAGGATCGCCGGCTTGTCGGCGCCGCCCGTCGCCCGCTCGCCATCGGCCATGCGAACCTCGAGGTTGATGCCGGTTTCCCGGGCCACCTCGGCCAGTGTCTCGCGGCGGACCAGCTCGTTGAAGCGGCGCGCCAGGTGGCCGGCGTCGGCGTCCGGATAGGTCACCAGCAGCCAGTCGGCGATCACCAGGCCCAGGACGCGATCACCCAGGAATTCCAGTCGCTCGTAGTCACCGTGGCCCTTGCGGCCCCGCAGGATGGCGGAAGGATGTGTCAACGCCTGCCGGAGCAACCCGGGATCGGCAAAACTGTGCCCGAGCGCGTGCGCCAGACGGCTCGCGGATTCCATCGGCTTCAGTCCAGCAAGTCGCCCAGGCGATCATAGCGAATGTTCGTGAACAGCTTCCAGACCTGCCACCAGCGGAAATTGGTGTCGATCGAGAAGAACAGGACCTCCGCCCGGCCGACCAGGTTCTCCAGCGGCACGAAGCCGACGCCGCCGGCGATGCCCGGCACGCGGCTGTCGGTGGAGTTGTCGCGGTTGTCGCCCATCATGAACACGTGCCCGTTCGGCACCGTGTAGACCAGCGTGTCGTCCAGGCTGCCGTTCGGCGTCAGGTCCAGGGTGCGGAAGCTGCGCCCCTCCGGCAGGGTCTCGACATATTGCCGCGCAAAGCGGGTCTGGCCCCACTCGTCCTCGTAGGCGAAATCCTCGATCTGCCGGCGCGCCACGGGCTTGTCGTTGATGAACAGCGTGCCACCGCGCATCTGGATGCGCTCGCCCGGCAGGCCGATGACGCGCTTGATGTAGTCGGTCTCGTTGTCGCGCGGCAGCTTGAAGACCGCCACGTCGCCCCGTTCGGGCAGCGATTCGAGGATGCGACCGCCAAAGACCTTCGGGCTGAACGGAATCGAGTGCCGGCTGTAGCCATAGGCGTATTTCGACACGAACAGGAAGTCGCCGACCAGCAGGGTCGGGACCATCGACCGTGACGGGATGTTGAACGGCTCGAACGCGACCGTGCGGATCAGCAGGGCGATTGCCACTGCATAGATCACCGTCTTCACGGTCTCGGCAAAGCCGCCTTTGGATTTCGCCGCCATCAGACTACTCGTGACTGGAAGAGATGCGGCCGACAGGGCCTTTATCGCGGGACGCGTGATCAAGCCCAAAGCGACCGGGGCTGTCAATCTTCCCGGGGCAGGGCCTCGAGGATGACGAAGGCCTGTGCATAGGGCCGTTCGTCGGTGATGGACAGGTGGGCGACCACCCGGTGGCCCGGCGGCGCCAGGCGCTGCATGGTCTGCGCCGCCACCCCGGAAATCCTGAGGCCGGGCTTGCCGCCGGGTGTCGAGACCACCTCGATCTCGGTCAGCCACGCATGCTCGCCGATGCCGGTGCCGAGGGCCTTGGAAAAGGCCTCCTTGGCGGCATAGCGCCGCGCATAGCGGGCAGCACGGTTCACCTGCCTGTCGCAGGCCGCCTGCTCCGCCGCGGTGAAGCACCGATCGAGAAAGCGCTGGCCGAACCGTTCGATCGACTTCTCGATGCGCCCGATATCCGCCAGGTCGATGCCGATGCCGACGATCACGCGCTGCGGCTGCCGGTCGCCTCGGCCCGCGCCTGGTCCATCAGCGCGCGCATGCGCTTGATGGCGGAGGTGAGGCCCGAAAAGATCGCCTCGCCCATCAGGAAATGGCCGATGTTCAGTTCGACGATCTCGGGGATCGCCGCCACGGCCCCGACGGTCTCGTAGGTCAGTCCGTGGCCGGCATGGATCTCGAGGCCCAGGCTGGCGCCATAGCGGGCCGCCTCCCGGATCCGGACCAGTTCCCGCTCCCGCGCCGCGCCTTCCGAATCGCAATAGCTGCCGACATGCAGTTCGACCACCGGCGCCCCCAGCGCCTTGGCGACATGCAGTTGCACGATGGACGGCTCGATGAACAGCGAGACGCGGATCCCCGCCTCGCCAAGCCGGCGCACGAACGGCGCGAGGTGATTGTGGTGCGCGGCGACGTCCAGCCCGCCCTCGGTCGTCCGCTCCTCGCGCTTTTCCGGCACGATGCAGGCGGCGTGCGGCTTGTGGCGCAGGGCGATGGCCAGCATCTCCTCGGTCGCGGCCATTTCCAGGTTCAGCGGCAGGTCGATGCCGGCCGCCAGCCCGTCGATGTCGGCATCGGAGATGTGGCGACGGTCCTCGCGCAGGTGCGCCGTGATGCCGTCCGCACCGGCCTCGGCCGCCTGGCGCGCCGCGCGCACGGGGTCGGGATGCCGCCCGCCGCGCGCGTTGCGGATGGTGGCGACGTGGTCGATGTTCACGCCAAGCCTGACCCTGTTCACCGTGCCCGTGGCCATCTGTGCCTCCCGCGCTGTCCGTACGGAGCAAGTCCCCGGGACTATACAGCGACCTTGTCGGTGCCGTCGCCTGCAGCCTGTTCGGCCGGCCCCAGCAGCCACCATGTCGGCAGCCGCCCCTTGCCCTTGATGTCGATCTCGCCGCGCGGTTCCAGCCGGAAGCGGCCTTCCAGCGCGCGGGCCACCTCGGCCGAGACCTGGATGCGCCCGCCCTCGCCCGTCGCCTCCAGCCGCGAGGCCAGGTTCACCGTGTCGCCCCAGAGGTCGTAGAGGAAGCGGCTCTCGCCCACCACGCCGGCGATCAGCGGGCCGTGGGCAATGCCGATGCGGATGCGGAACGGGTGCCCCTGCGGATCGATGTCGTCGCGCACCGCCTCCATCATCGCGAGCGCGAGGGCAGCCACGCGATCGATATCGCAGCCGGAACCGGGCGGCGCGCCGGCGGCGACCATGTAGGCGTCGCCGATGGTCTTGATCTTCTCGACGCCGTAGGTGACCACCAGTTCGTCGAAGCGGCCGAAGGTGCGCGACAGCAGGCCCAGCGCCTCCTCCGGCGGGACGTTCGCCGCCATGGTGGTGAACCCCTCGATGTCGGCGAACAGTACCGTCACCTCGCCCAGGCGCTCGACCAGGCGGGTCTCGCCCTGGCGCAGGCGCTCGGCGACGCTGCGGGGCAGGATGCGGTCCAGCAGCTGGCGCGCCCGCTCCCGCTCCTCGTCGATCATGACGCCGCGGGCGAAGTCGCGTCGGCGCAGCAGTTCGATCCGGCGCAGCGCGAACAGCCCGATCACGTTGGCGGCGACGATCAGGAAGATGTTGGCCAGCGACTGCGACAGGTTCTCGTCGGTGATGCCGAAATACCCGGTGATGCCGACGAACAGCACCGAGCAGATCCATGCCGTGTCGACGGCCTGGCTGTAGAAGAACGGGAACAGCGCGTAGATCGCGAAGATCACCAGCACGAAGCCGGAATCGACCGGCTGCGGCAGGCCGCAGGTGATGTTCACGATGGCCTGGAACAGCGTGTAGCCGATGGCCGAGACCAGCAGCAGCGCTGGCCAGCGGGTGTGGAAGAACGTGGCGTAGCTCAGCGCGCCCATGCCGATGAACAGGCCGTTGACGACCACGGCGCGGACCAGGGCCGCGATCTCGTTGTTCTCGGGGAAGAAGGTCAGGTCCAGCGGCACGAACAGCGTGTTCAGGACCGCCGCGATCCAGAGCGCATTGCGGACCTGGACCAGGTTGCCGGCACGGTAGGCGGCGCGGAACCGCTCGTCCCAGACCGGATCGAGAAAGCGCAGCGACCGGCGATTCATCGCCGGCAGGCCGTCGTCTCCACTCTCAGTGAAATGCCGGTGCAGGAAGCGCATGGCGGGCAAGATAGTCACCGCCCCGCCCCCCGTCACTGGCCGGCAGGCAACAAAACGTTTCAAAAGCATCACTTTCGAGCCATGCGTTTCTTGCAGTGCAATATGCCGGTTCGGGGAATGGCGGAATGCGCGGCGATGATTATGTTGCAGTGCAGCAAGCGGCCACGAGATGCCGTCACCGGGAGGTCCCCAGGGACTTTGGAGGACTGAGACATGCAGACCCAGAACACGATGAATTCCGAGATCGAGACCACCATCGGCGCCAGGATGCTGACGCCGGAAGAGATCGAGCGCGAGGTCGGCCGTGCCCGGCAGCTGCGTTCCCGGTTGCTGGGCCAGCTGGCCCGCGACGCCGTCGACGGCATCGCCGCGCTGTTCCGTGGCAGCCATCGCGCCAGCCACGCCTGAGTTCGACCGCGCGGCGCTTGCAGCGTCGGCGCCGCGCGGCGAAACCACGGTCCGCCCGGACCGGACGATGACGGGATCCCGGTAGTGTCATCCGGGTAGCGTATGGATCCCGTCGTCGACCGGCCCGGGCCGGCCACCGGCCGACCAGGCCGACGACGACCACCCTCATCTGAAATTCCGGCCCGACGGCATGGCGTCGCGCGCGGGCTGCGGCTCGCCCCGGCGCCGTTCCGGGCCCGCCTCCACGACTCCCTCCAGGCGCTTGCGATGCTCCTGCGGCCGGCGTACCTCGTCGGCGCGGGCCAGCATGCCCTCCGCCATGTCGGGGGTACCGGGTTCCGGCTCCCCGACCAGGCTGTTCAGTTCGGCGCCCAGGTCGAACAGCCGCTCCGCCACCACGTGGATCACCAGCCCCTCGCGCTGCAGCTTGCCCTGCACGCCGAGCAGTCGCGACGTCAGCACGACCCGGCGGAAGCGCTCGAAGACGTGCGGCCAGACGATGATGTTGGCGACGCCGGTCTCGTCCTCCAGCGTCGCGAAGATCACCCCGCTGGCGCTGCCCGGACGCTGGCGCACCAGCACCAGCCCGGCCACCACCACCCGCCGCCCGTCCGGGATCTGGCCCAGCTCCTGCGACCGCACCGCGCGATGACGCGCCAGCCGGTCCCGCAGCAGGGCGCAGGGATGGGCGCGCAGTGACAGGCGCAGCCGCTGGTAGTCGGCCACCACCGCCTCCCCCTCGCCCATTGCCGGCAGCTCCGGATCCGCCTCCGCCACCCATTCCTGCGGCGGATGGTTGCTGCCCGGCCGTTCCGCCCGTTCGGCGGCCGCAAACAGCGGCAGGGGCTCCGGCTCGACCGCGCGGGCGGCCCAGAGCGCGCGGCGGCGGTCCAGCCCCAGCGAGCCGAAGGCATCCGCATCGGCCAGCACCGCCATGGCGCGGAAGTCGAGGCCGGCCAGCCGCGCCACCTCCGCCACCGAGCGGTAGCCGCCGACCGGCCGCGCCGTGACCAGCCGCGCTGCCGACTCCGCCGCGAGTCCCTTGACGATGCGGAAGCCCAGCCGCACGGCGGTGCGCAGGCCGCCGGCCGGGCTCGCCAGCGGCTCCAGCAGGTGATCGACCTCCGAACGGTTGACGTCGACGGGCCGCACCTCGACCCCGTGCTCGCGCGCGTCGCGCACCAGTTGCGCCGGGGCGTAGAAGCCCATGGGCTGGCTGTTCAGGATGGCGGCGCAGAAGACGTCCGGGTGGTGGTGCTTCAGCCAGGCCGAGACATAGACCAGCAGCGCGAAGCTGGCGGCGTGGCTCTCGGGGAAGCCGTACTCGCCGAAGCCCTCGATCTGGCGGAAGCAGCGCTCGGCGAAGCCGGCGTCGTAGCCGCGTTCGACCATGCCGTCGATCATCTTCTGCTGGAAGGTGTGGATGGTGCCGACCTTGCGGAAGGTGGCCATGGCCCGGCGCAGGCGGTCGGCCTCCGACGGCGTGAAGCCGGCGCCGACGATGGCGATGCGCATGGCCTGCTCCTGGAACAGCGGCACGCCCAGCGTCTTGCCCAGCACCGCCTCCAGTTCCGCCGACGGATAGCTCACGGTCTCCTCGCCGGTGCGCCGGCGCAGGTACGGGTGCACCATGTCGCCCTGGATCGGGCCCGGCCGGACGATCGCCACCTCGATCACCAGGTCGTAGAAGGTCCGGGGCTTCAGGCGCGGCAGCATGGTCATCTGCGCCCGGCTCTCGACCTGGAAGACCCCGACGGAATCGGCACGGCAGAGCATGTCGTAGACCGCCGGGTCGTCGCCCGGCACCGTCGCCAGTTCCAGCCGGCGGCCATAATGGGCCTGCAGCAGGGTGAAGGCCTTGCGGATGCAGGTCAGCATGCCCAGGCCCAGCACGTCGACCTTCAGCAGGCCCAGCGCGTCCAGGTCGTCCTTGTCCCACTGGATCACGGTGCGGTCGGCCATGGCCGCGTTCTCGATCGGAACCAGTTCCGACAGCGGCCCGCGGCTGATGACGAAACCGCCGACATGCTGCGACAGGTGGCGCGGGAAGCCGTGCAGTTCCCTGGCCAGCCGCAGCGCCTCGGCCACCGTGGGGTCCGCCGGGTCCAGCCCCGCCTCGCCGATGCGGTCCTCCTGCACGCCTTCCCGCCAGATGGTCCGGGTCATGGCATCGACGCTGTCGACCGACAGGCCCAGCGCCTTGCCGACCTCCCGGATCGCGCTCTTCGAACGGTAGGAAATTACCGTCGCCGCCAGCCCGGCGCGGGCCCGGCCGTACTTTTCATAGATGTACTGGATCACCTCCTCGCGCCGCTCGTGCTCGAAGTCGACGTCGATGTCGGGGGGCTCGCGCCGCTCCGCGCTGACGAAGCGCTCGAACAGCAGGTCCAGCCGCGCCGGGTCGACGGCGGTGATGCCAAGGCAGAAGCAGACAGCCGAATTGGCCGCCGAGCCACGTCCCTGGCAGAGGATGCCGCGGCTGCGTGCAAACCGGACAATATCATGTACCGTAAGGAAATAGGGGGCGTAGTTCAGACTTGAGATCAGGTCGAGTTCGTGGGCGATCTGCGCCTTCACCTTTGCCGGCATGCCGCGCGGATAGCGCGCCGGCGCCATGGCCCAGGTCAGCCGCTCCAGGGTCTGTTGCGGCGTTTCGTGCGGTTCGGCGATCTCGTCGGGATATTCGTAGGTCAGTTCGTCCAGCGAGAAGCGGCAGGCCGCGAGCACGTCCAGCGTATGCGCCAGCGCCTCCGGCGCATCGGCGAACAGCCGCGCCATCTCCGCCGGCGACTTCAGGTGGCGCTCGGCATTGGCGGCCAGCAGGCGGCCGGCGGTCTCCACCGTGCGACCGGCGCGGATGCAGGTCAGCACGTCCAGCAGCCGCCGCCGCGCCGGGTCGTGCATGCGCACGTCGTTGGTCGCCACCAGCGGCAGGCGCGCCGCCTTCGCCATGGCCTTGAGCCGCGCCAGCCGGCGCCGGTCATCGCCGCGGCAGGTCATGCGGGCGACCAGCCAGGCCCGTTCGCCATAGACCGCGCGCAGGCGGTGCAGGCGCGGCAGTTCGGCCTCCGGATCGTCGCCGGCGGTGAGCAGCAGCGCCACCTGCCCCTCCGCCTCCGCCGCGATGTCGGCCTCGTCGAGGTGGCATTCGCCCTTCGGGGCACGGCGGCGTCCCAGCGTCAGCAGCCGCGACAGCCGCGCCCAGGCCGCGCGATCGGTCGGATAGCAGAGCAGTTCGCCGCCATCGCGGGCCACCAGCCGCGCGCCGGGGCGGAAGGCCAGGCCGTGGCTCTTCGCCGCCAGGTGCGCGCGGACCACGCCGGCCAGCGTGTTGCGGTCGGCGACGCCCAGCCCGGCCAGGCCCAGCGCGCGGGCCGAGGCGGCCAGTTCCTCGCCGTGCGAGCCCCCCTCCAGGAAGCTGAAATTGGTCGTCGCCTCCAGCTCGGCATAGGCCGGCGTGGCGGTGATCTTCCGGCTCATGCGCGCCTGCCACCGGAACCGGCTATCCGGCGCCGGCGAACGACCTCAGGCCCCAGACAGCCCTGGCGGGCTTCCGGGGAACGAAATTTCATCGTCCGGCGTTTCCCGGAACCGCGGCGCGGTGTCCGGGACCTGATCCGGTTCTCCCTCCGGCCGACACCGGGGCCGCGCGCCGGAAATCCAGGCCCTCCTGCTCCCTCCCCCGCAAGGGGGGAGGAATGATCCGGATGCCTGCCATCCCATTCCACCATCAGAACACCCCGTGCAGCAGCCAGCGCGGCGGGCGGGTGCCGTCGCCCCGGTCGTGCAGGCCGGTGCGGCAGAGCCAGAAGCACCGCCCGTCGGTGGTCTCGACGCGATAATAATCGCGGGTCTCCGCGGCCTCCGTGTCCGGCGGGGCCATGTCCTGCCACCATTCCGGGGCGATGCGCTCCGGCCCCTCGGCGGCGGCGACGCGAAAGGCGACGCGGCGCCAGCGAAAGCCGTGCGGCGGGTGGTCGGGCGCCAGCGCCAGCGCCTCCACCGGTTCCGCTACCGGCAGCAGGCGCAGCGGTCGCGCCGGGCGGTCGGCGAGGCCCGGCCAGGCGTCGGTGGCGGTACCGCCCGCCGGTGGCGGCACCAGTCGCACCGCGCGCTCGGGCAGGTGGCTGTCGCCCGGTCGCTGCACCCGGACGCTCGCCCCGCCCAGGCGATTGCGCAGGCGGTCGACCAGCCGCGCCACCGCGTCGGCCGGCGCGGCGCCATGGTCCAGGGTCGGCTGCAACGCCGCCAGCGGCTCGGTGCGCGGGGCGGCGAGGATCATGGCGTCGACACCGAATCCGGGATCCAGTTCCGCCAGCCGCTCGGCGAACAGCCGCCGCCAGTGGGCGACGTCACGGCTGGCCCGGGCGCAGCCGACGCTGATCGCGGCGACGCCGCCATCGGCGCGGAAGGCCGTGAGTTCCAGCCGGGAGCTGCCGCAGCGCACGTCGGCGAGCCAGGCCCCCAGCCGCTCCAGCAGGCGGCCGGCGGCGCGGGCGATGTCCTCCGGCGCGCCGATGGGCTCGCCGAAGTCGAGGCGGACGCGGTATTCGGGGCCGGGCTGCAGCGGCGAGAGCGGCTCGGCCACGCGGCCCAGCGCCTGGTCCAGCCGCCGGACCGGTTCGCCACCGAAGCGGCGCGACAGGCCGGCGCGCGGCAGGCGGTAGAGCGCGCCGATGCGGTGCAGGCCGAGCCGCTTCAGCCCCTCCACGGTTTCGTCGGGCAGGCGCAGCGCGGCGACCGGCAGCGCCGCCAGCCGCACCATGGTCTCGCCCTCGGGCGCCACGGGGCCGGCCTCGCCGGCGCGCGGGGTGGCGAAGCGGGCCAGCGCCCAGGCCGCGCCCGGGGTCGGCGCCAGCGCCGGCCGGACCGTGATGCCGCCCCGGCCCAGCCGCGTCACCATGTCGGCCAGCATCGCCGCCTCGCCGGCGAACAGGTGATCGCAGCCGGTGCTCTCGATGATGATGCCGTCATCGCCGTCGACGGCGGTCCAGGGGCTGTAGCGCTGGCACCAGCGGGCCAGCGCGGCCAGCGCCGCCGCATCGGCCTCCGGCTCCGCCGGGCGGGTGACCAGTTCCGGCGCCACGGCGCGGGCATCGGCCAGCGTCATGCCGGCGGCAAGGCCGGTCGCGACGGCCACGGCATCGACCGCGACCAGCCGCATGCCGCCCTGCACCGCGCGGACCAGCGCCAGCGGCCGGCCAGCGGTCCCAGCCTCAGCCGGCGCGGACCGCCTCAGCCGGTCGGTCGACCAGTGCGGCAGCCACAGTGAAACGAAACGTCTCTGCATCCTGTTCCAGGCTCCAGCGCCCGGGCGTGCCGCCGCGGCAGCGCCAGAGCGAGAGGTCGAACCGGGCCGGCCCCGGCAGGGGCAGCGGCGATCCCCCGGCGGCCGGGGCTCCGGCCGGGTCGACGCGCCAGCGGGTCAGTGCCGCCGAGGCGCCGCGGTCGCTTTCGGGTCCGCGCAGCACCAGCCCCGTCGCCCCGCCACGCCCGGCCGCGAGTTGCAGCCGCCGGCTCTCGGTCATGCCGAGCGCCCCGGCCTCCGCCACCGCGACGGCAACGGCGCCGGAGACCAGCGCCTCCTCCATCGCCCAGAGCACTTCCCGCTCCCGGCGTGGCGTGACGAAGATGAAGCGGCCCGGGTCGAGGCCGAGATCGGCGAGGCCGGGCCCGTGCAGCCGCCCCCGCTCCCGCTCCGACATCTCGCTCTGGCACCAGAGCACCGGCCGGCTCTCGCCCGGACGGGCCAGCAGGGCGCGGACCAGCAGCACGCTGAAGGCGGTGGCGGCGAGTCCGCCCGCCTCATGCAGGCCGGCGACCGGCAGCCCGCCCCAGGGCAGGTGCGTGTCCAGCGCCGCGAAGCCGGTCGAGGCAACCCCGCCGGGATGCGCGTCGGCGGCCAGCGCCGCACCGATGCGCCGGCGCAGCTCCACCATCTCCGCCCGGCCCGGCCCCCGCTCCACGCCCGCCCCTGCCCGCACCACCTCGGGCAGCGGCAGGGCCAGCAGGCCGTCGGTCTTGGTCGCGATGCGCGGCTGGTATCCCATCTGATTCGCGCTCCTGATTCATCAGAACCGTTTTGTTCTGTTTATGTTCGTATCAAGTTCGCAAAAGAGAGTCAATGCGAGGGGCCGGAACAGGCGCACTTCGCCCCGCATCCGGCGCAAAACCGCATGAATCCGCTCGAATCAGGGAAAACGGGACCGGAACACGCGCCGGCCCGGAATGACGGAATCAGCCGCCCTCGCGGATCGACAGCCCGTGCGTGACGCGTCATCATCGGGTGCCGGCGGGTCAACGGGCTAAAATCCGGGCGCCGTAGCACGTTCCCCTTGCGGGGCGCGGAGCGGAATGTGGGTGTCTACCCCGGTCCCCACCCCGCCGGCGCCTGTCTCGCATTTATTCGAGCAGGACCGGAACGTCCCGTGCGGCTCAGGCGATGAAGGCGGCGACCTTCTCGCAGAAATCGTCGAGGCGGTCGTGGTGCACCCAGTGGCCGGCACGCTCGTAGGTGACGATTTCGGCGTCGCGGAAATTCGCAGCGCGACCGTCCTTCAGCGGGTTCGAGGCCCAGCTTTCCGAGCCGTAGACCAGCAGGGTCGGACAGGTGATCCGCCGCCAGATCGCCGCCAGGTCATCGTCGGGCATGTCCTCGGTCGGCCAGACGCGGACGTAGTTGTCGAACTTCCAGCTGTAGGTGCCGTCCTCGTTCTGGCTGACGCCGTGCTGGGTGAGGTGCAGCGCCTGCTCGGGCGAGAGGTGCTTGTTCTCCGCCTGCATGCGGCCGAAGGCTTCCTCCAGGCTGGCATAGCGGCGCGGCAGGCGCCCGGCGAGGCCGCGCTTTTCCTCGGTCCATTTGCGCAGGCGGTCGGCGATGTGTACCGCGCGCCGTTCGGCCATGATCTTCGGCGACGGCCCCAGCCCCTCGATGGCCACCAGCTTGCGGACGTTCTCCGGCCAGATGCCGGCATAGCGCAGCGCGATGTTGCCGCCCAGCGAGTGCGCAACGATGGTCAGCGGCGCCAGGTTCTGCTGGTGGATCAACTGGGCCAGGTCGTAGACATAGGCCGCCATGCCGTACTGGCCGTCCGGCACCCACTGGCTGTCGCCGTGCCCGCGCAGGTCCGGCGCGATGATGTGCCAGTCCTTGCGGAAGCGCTGCGCCACCCAGTCCCAGTTCCGGCAATGGTCGCGCCCGCCATGCAGCAGCAGCAGCGGCGGCGCGTCCGGGTTGCCCCAGTCGACATAGTGAAGCCGGAGCCGCTGCGAGACGTAGCTGCGTGATGTCGGGCCGATGCCGGGTTCAGTCATGGTCGGAAATGTCTCCCTCTCCTCGGAAGCCAACATGACACAGGAGCGGACACGGACAAGGGCCGGCGACGCGGATCAGTCCGGAACACCGGCGCCGATATCGAGATAGCGCCGGCTGAAGACATGAAAGACCGTGGCCCGCCCCAGATCGTGGAAGCGCCCGTGGCGCGGGTCGACATTGCTGCCGACAAAGACCATCTGCATGCCGCCACCATCGTCGCGGCGCAGCGGAAAGGCCATCACTTCCACCGCCATGCTGCGGCCGTCGCGGTAGCGGTTCTCCCCCTCCACCTGCATGCCGCACGGTTGCCTGGCGGGAACGATGAAGCCGCGATACGCCTCCGCCCGGCGATCCGGGGCGACCAGGTCGAGATAGTCGGTTCCGGTCGGGTCGAAGCCGAACGAGGAGACCATGCGCGTGCCCATCAGCCGGATGCGCACCCGCCCCGGCTCGGAAAGATCGCAGATCATCATGTCGCGCAGCAGGGCGGGCACGCCGACGGGATCGAATCGCGAGCGTGGCGGAACCATGTCGCCCTGGCGCAGCGACCACCAGTACCGCGCCCAGTCGCGGCTCGCCGGGGCCCGGCAGGAAAAGGACTCCGGATCGAAGAGGGCCATCGCTCGCACCTGGTATCGAGTCGCTCCACACTAGGTTGTCCGCTCACGCCTTGCCAACACCCGCTCACATTTGCGCGCGCGGGTCCGGACCGGACTGCCCGACCGGACCGGGTGCCCTACCTTCAGGCCATCTTTGATCGAGGAGACGCGCCATGGGCCACCGTTTCGCCGAACTTGCCTTCACCCCCGCCGTGCAGGCCCTGCAGGAGCGCGATGGCAGCCGCCGCAGCTACGCCAGGATGGAGGGCGGAGACGACAACCATCACCTGCTCGGCGAGCGGGAGACCGCGTTCATCGCCGCGCGCGACAGCTTCTACATGTCGACGGTCGGCGAGAGCGGCTGGCCCTATGTGCAGCATCGCGGTGGCCCGGCCGGGTTCGTGCGCGCCATCGACGAGCGGACGCTGGCCTTCGCCGATTTCCGCGGCAACCGGCAGTTCGTCACCACCGGCAACCTGGCCGGCAATGACCGGGTGGCGCTGATCTTCATGGACTACCCGAACAAGGCCCGGCTCAAGGTGCTGGGCCATGTCCGCCTCAGCGAGGATCCGGAGGTGCTGGCGGCGCTGACGGTCCCGGGCTACGCCGCGTCGGTGCAGCGCGCCTTCCTGATCGATATCGCCGCCTTCGACTGGAACTGCCCGCAGCACATCACCCAGCGCTTCACCGCCGATGACGTGGCCACGGCCGTCGGGCGGCTGCAGGGCCGGATCGCGGAACTGGAGGCGGAAGTCGCGGCGCTGCGTCAGGCCGGCGGGGTCGGCGCCATCTCGTAGCCCTCGAAGCGGGTCCGCTTCAGGATCATGTCGATGGTACGGCCATCGCTCGAGAAGGGCAGGTCGACCGATTCGAAGCCGATCTCGCCCTTCAGCGAATGTTCCATCCGGCCGTGCGCCCGCACCGGGCGGCGATGTTCCAGGATCCAGAGATAGGACCCGATGGCGATCTGGTAGAAATCGGGTCCGTACACGGTATCAATATACCGGCCCGAGGAATCCCGAGACAATCCGTTGGCGACATTCGTCCCGACCAGGCGGAAGCGGAAGCGCAGCGGCTGGTATTCCACGTCGATCAGCGTGATCCAGCCGAGATGGTGGCGGACTACCTCCGGCCGGACCGCGCTGCGGTCAGGCATTTCCCGTTCGCCGCGCATGCGATGCCAGATCTCCAGCATGCCCGCGGGACCCCAGTGGCTGAAGTTCAGGTCCGGATCGAGCGTCCGCCGGATCGCGTAGGCACGCGCGAACGGCTGCGCGGGCATGTCGCCCTCGCCCGACATTCCACCAGTGCCTTCTTCGGTCATGCGAACCGGCGCCTCCCCAAGCCAGATACTGACCGTTACGTGGCGGGAATGGCAACTGCCGGGCCGTGGCAATCCGGTAATTTCAACTCAGATCGCATCGAGCGGAACGAAGCCGGGCTGTGCGGCCACCCGGTCCAGCCAGGCCCGCACCGCCGGGTACTCGGTCAGGTCGAAGCCTCCCTGCCCGGCCACGTGGGTATAGGCATAGAGCGCGATGTCGGCGATGCTCATGCGTCCGTCGACGAACCAGTCACGCCCGTCCAGGTGCGCCTCCATCACGCCCAGCGCGCGATAGCCCTCGCGCTCGCGCCACGGCACCTGGGCCTGCTGCAGTTCCGTGACCGGGCCGTGGCGGGTCCAGGCCCGGAGCACCGCGATGTAGGGCTCGTGGCTGTACTGCTCGAAGAACATCCATTGCAGCACTTCCGCCCGCGCACGCCGTTCCTCGGGGATGAAGCGCGTCCCCTCGGCGAAGTACCAGAGCAGGGCGTTCGACTCCCAGAGATGGCTTCCATCGTCGAACTCGACGGTCGGGATACGGCCGTTGGGGTTGCGGCGCAGGAACCCGGGCTTGCGCGATTCACCTTCGAAGATCGCCACCTCCACCCGCCGGAAGCGGATCTCCAGCATGTGCAGCAGCAGCCGGACCTTGTAGCCGTTCCCTGAATCCGCGTTGTCGTAAAGGGTGAGCATCGGCGCCTCCTGGCTGTCGCTGGCGTCGCCATTTCGCAGCGCACACATCGGGGCGGCAAACGAGAAGTTCTGCGAGCCGTGCAAGATTTTCTTAACCGTGGGACGGTCGGCAGTGACCCGGCAGAACTTGCCGACGGGCCGTCCCGACCGCCCGCACGAAATGCCCGACCGATTTCAACTATTTGTATTTCCAAGATAATCCGGACCAGCGAAACTGGCATCGGGATTGCTGACATGGATGCGGAACCGCATTCGATCAGGATCGCCATGCAGACCCAGACCATTCCAGTTGTCGTGCAGCCCGGCGCCGCCAAGGCGGCCGCCAGCGCCACATCCGCCACCGGGGCAACCGCCGGGCAGCAGGGCGTGCAGCCCCGGCCCGGCACCACCGCCGCTTCGGTGTTCGCGATGCTGCTGGCCGCCCAGGGCGGCGTTCAGACCGCGCATGGCGGCCAGGTTGCCGGCGCGCAGGGCGGCAAGCCCGCGCAGGGCCAGCAGAACGGCACGGTCATCACCTTCCCCGGCCAGGCCACGGCGGAAGGCGAGGCTGTCGATCCGGCGGCAGCGCAGGCCGAGCTGCAGGCAGCGATGACGCCCGGGGCCAACGCGCAGGGCACCGTGACGAATCTCACGCTTGCCGCGCCGGAGACAACCACCCCGGAGCCGGAAATTGCCGTCGACGCAGAGGCCGGCGAGGCCGATGCCGCAGGTCTGGCGGGCGACGCGGTTGCCGCGGCGACCGATGGCCCGGCCCAGCCGAAGCCGGCAAAGCCGGCCGAGGGCGGCGTGCAGCCGGCACAGTCCCAGGCCGGCGGCGCGACCCCGAACATTGCCGCGGCCACCCAGCAGGCGACGGCAGGCACGCCCCAGGCGCCGGACCAGCAGGCGACCACGCAGGCCGCGCCGCAGGTGCAGCCGGCGGATACCGCGCCGCGCGTCCAGCCGACCTCCTTCGCCGAGGCTCTGCAATCCACCGGCACGCCTGCCTCCACCCATGGCATCACCCAGCCGGCGCAGACCAGCCACGCCCAGGCGGCGCCGCTGGCACAGCACGCGGCCGCGACGCCGCAGCCGGCCGCGCAGCAGATCGCCGTGCACCTGACCCGGGCGGTGAAGGACGGCATGGACCGCATCGAGATCCAGCTGAACCCGGCGGAACTCGGCAAGGTCGACATCAAGCTGGAGGTCGGACATGACGGCCGGGTCACCGCGGTGATCAGCGCCGACCGGGCCGAAACGCTCGATATCCTGCGTCGCGATGTCCACCAGTTCGAAAAGGCGATTGCCAATGCGGGCCTGGACGCCAATCGCGACAACTTCACCTTCGCCGAACGCCGCGATCGCGACGGACGACCGGGTTCTGCCGGCGGGCCGGACAATCCCGGCGAGGTGCCGGTCGAGGACGTGGCACCGCGCGAGACCTATCCGGCCGGGCGGCGCATCGCGCTTGACCGTCCCGGCGTCGACATGACGGTCTGAGGAGGCACGCATGGACCTTTCATCGATCGGCCTTCCGACCCTGCCATCCGCCGGCTCGTCGAGCATCGCCGGCAAGCAGCTTGCCGACAATTTCGACACCTTCCTGACCCTGCTGACCAGCCAGCTGAAGAACCAGGACCCGCTTGAACCGATGAGTTCCGAACAGTTCACGCAGCAGCTGGTGCAGTTCAGCCAGGTCGAGCAGCAGATCGCCACCAACGACCACCTGGAATCGCTGACCTCGCTGTCGCTGGCGACCCAGCAGGCCGGCCTGGTCGACTACATCGGCAAGACGGTCGAGGGTGTGGGCAACCTGGCCCGGCTCGAGGATGACGAGGCCCGCTGGACCTTCGACCTCGGCGCCGAGCCCGAGAATGTCTCCATCCTGATCACCAACGAGGCCGGCCGACCGGTGTTCGCGACCAAGACCGACGGCTCGAAGGGCGAGAACAGCTTCGTCTGGGACGGCAAGGACAGCTCGGGCAAACCACTGCCGGACGGCATCTACGCCATCTCTGTTGCCGCGGCCGACAAGAATGGCGGCTCCATCGCCACGACGGTCCGCAGCCGCGGTGTGGTCGACGGCGTCGAGATCGTCGACGGCACGGCCCTTCTCAATGTCGGCGGCACGGTCGTGCCGCTGAACCGGGTAACCTCGGTCGCGAGCACCGCGACCGAATGACATGCGCCCGCGCACCAGAACGGTGCCGGCTTGCAAGCGGCAGAAGCCCGACCGTCGATGACTGACAGGAGTCAACGCAAATGAGTATTCTGGGTGCGATGCTTTCGGGCGTTTCTGGTCTGAATGCCCAGAGCGAGGCGATGAGTGTCATCGCCAACAACATCTCGAACGTGAACACGGTCGGCTACAAGGCCAACCGCGCCGCCTTCTCCAGCCTGGTCACGCAGACCGCGGCCGCGAGCGGTTTCGCCTCCGGCGGTGTCCGCGCACAGCAGCTGCAGCTGAACGACGTGCAGGGCCTGCTGCAGAAAACCGGTTCGGCCACCGATCTCGGCATCGACGGCAACGGCTTCTTCGTGGTCAACGAGATTTCGAACCCGTCGGCGACCAACGGCCAGTTCATGTTCACCCGCGCCGGCCAGTTCATACCCGACGAGAACGGCAACCTGCGGAACGCCGCCGGCCTGTTCCTGCAGGGCTGGCCGATCGACGCCGAGGGCAACATCACCTCCAACCGCACCGACCTCTCGGTGCTGGACACGGTGAACATCCACAATCTCTCGGGCTCCGCCGAGGCGACGACGACCATCGACCTGCGCGCCAACCTGCAGTCGACCCAGACGGTCAATGCCAACATCGGCACCTACGTCGCCGGCGCCATGGCATCCGGTGCCTTCGAACCCGATTTCGAGGTCAGCCTGCAGATCTTCGACAGCCAGGGCGGCGCACGCAACCTGTCCTTCGGCTTCCTGAAGTCGGCCGGCAACCAGTGGCTCACCGAGGCCTATGTCGCGCCTGCCGGCGACGTCGACCCGGCCGCGCATCCAAACGGCCTGATCGCCAGCGGCCTCACCGCCTTCAACGCCGACGGCACCTTCGACCTGGCCGGTTCGACGGCGGGACTGCGCGACCTGAACATCCAGTGGGCCGGCGCCCTCGGCCTCGCCGATTCGCAGATCGCGGTCGACCTCGGCAGCCAGGGGCTCTCCGACGGCCTGACCCAGTTCTCCGGCGCCTCGCAGATCGTGTCGTCGAGCGTCAACGGTGCGGTCTTCGGCTCGCTCTCCGGTGTCGAGATCGGCGAGAACGGCGTGGTCACCGCGCTGTTCGACAACGGCACCCGCCAGGACATCTACAAGATCCCGGTGGCGGTGTTCCCGAATCCGAACGGCCTCGGCGCCCAGTCGGGCAACGCCTTCATCGCCAACGGCTCGTCGGGCAACTTCACCCTGAACGAGGCGGGCACGGGTGCGGCGGGATTCGTCACGCCGTCCGCGGTCGAAACCTCGACCGTCGACCTGGCGCAGGAATTCACCGACATGATCCAGACCCAGCGCGCCTTCTCGGCCAACGGCCGGATCATCACCACCGCCGACGAGATGCTCGACGAGCTGGTCCGCCTGAAACGTTAACGTGACGGGGCCGGGTGAGCACCATCCGGCCACTCGTTAACCACATGATTTAGAAGAATCTTAAATCGCTCCTGTCAGGCTTCTCCCATCGGCAACCCAAGTATGGATGACGCAATGTCAGATCCGTTGGACATGAAACCGACAGTGATCGGTCCGGACGGCCGGCCGCTGACGCTCGACGACCTGCCGGCCCCGGGCACGACCCGCTGGGTCGCACGCCGCAAGGCAGAGGTCGTGGTGGCGGTACGCGGCGGCCTGATCTCGCTGGAGGACGCCTGCCGTCGCTACACGCTGTCGATCGAGGAGTTCCTCTCCTGGCAGCGCGCCGTCGACCGGCATGGCATGGCTGGCCTGCGTGCCACCCGCCTGCAGGACTATCGTCCGGCCGCCGCTGGCGGCGACTGACCTGCCCGGCCCGCAACGGCCGGCGCCACATCCCGCCTGGCAGAAACGCCAGCCCTGAAATACCGTCGGCGCGCAGAAGGCCGCCACCTTTCGGCCCCGACATCCTGCGGACTTCAAATTCTCCGAAAATCCTTCTGATCGCCTCCACCGGGAAATTTTTTCCGGGTACCCGGCAAAAGCTGCCGGTCATTAACCTCCCCTTTACGACGACCCCATAGGTTCAGGCCACCGGATGCCGTGTCGGTATCCGCCTGTCGATCTTCCGGATCAACGGAGTTGCCTGTGCCAGATATCATTCGCAACCTCGGCGTCACCCGCATCCTGATCATTGCCGGCGTGACGCTCTCCGTGGTCGCGTTCTTCGTGTTCCTGGCCAGCCGCGTCGCCCGGCCGGACATGGCGCTGCTCTACAAGGATCTGGAACTGCAGGACGCCAGCGGCATCGTGCAGATGCTGGAACAGCGGAACATTCCCTACGAGCTGCGCGGCGACGGGCGCGAGATCTATGTTGCCCGCGACCAGGTCTCCCGCATGCGGATGTCGGCCGCCGAGGAAGGCCTGCCCCAGGGCGGCAATGTCGGCTACGAGATCTTCGACCGTACCGACGCGCTGGGAACCACCAGCTTCGTGCAGAACATCAACCTGGTCCGCGCGCTGGAAGGCGAGCTGTCGCGGACCATCGGCTCGCTGGACCGGGTCGAGGCCGCGCGGGTGCACCTGGTGCTGCCGAAGCGCGAGGTCTTCTCCCGCGAGGATCGCCAGCCCACCGCCTCCATCATGCTGAAGGTGCGCGGCACCCTGGGTCGCGAGCGGGTGTCGGCGATCCAGAACCTTGTCGCCGCGGCCGTGCCGGGCCTGGAACCGGGACGCGTCTCGGTCGTCGACAGCCGTGGCAACCTTCTGTCCCGCGCACTCGATGACGGCGAGAACGCCCTGACCGCCCCGTCGGCGCTACAGGAGATCCGCCTCTCGCAGGAGCGCCGGATCAAGCAGTCCGTCGAGGCCCTGCTGGAGCGCATCGTCGGCCCCGGCCATGTCCGGGCCGAGGTCGCCGTCGACATCGACCATGACCGCGTCACCACCAACAGCGAGACCTGGGACCCCGATGGCCAGGTGGTTCGTTCGGTGCAGATACGCGAAGAATCCAACCGCTCCTCCGAGGGCAACCAGGCCGACGCCGTGACCGTCGCCACCAACCTGCCCGGACAGGGCCAGGCCCAGGGCAACACCCAGTCGACCAATGAAGGGGCGACGACCGAGGAAACCACCAACTACGAGATTTCCCGCTCGACCAAGACCGAAGTCCGCGAGGCCGGCGTGGTGCGCCGCGTCTCCGTCGCGGTCCTGGTCGACGGCATCACCGAGCGGACCGCCGACGGGCAGTCCAACTGGCGCCCGCGCACCGAGCAGGAGATCAGGGAACTCAACAGCCTGGTCCGCTCCGCCGTGGGCTACAACGAGGATCGTGGCGACGTCGTCACCGTCACCAACCTGCGCTTCGCCGATGTTGACGCGGTCTTCGAGGACGCCCAGCCCGAGCTGGAGATCATGGGCTTCGGCAAGTCCGAGATGATGCGGATGGCGGAGATCGTCATCCTGGGCGTCGTCGCCCTGCTGGTGATGCTGCTGGTGGTCCGCCCGATGCTGAACCGGGTGCTGAACGCCGGCAACCTGGACAGCGGCGACGAGACCATCGCGCTCGCCGGCGGCGGCGGTATTCCGGCCCTGGCCGGTCCCTCCCAGGCCCGTCTCGGCGGCGGTGGCGGGCAGCTCGCCCTCCAGGGCGGATCGGGCGGCGGCGACCTGCCGGCCCTGACCGACCGCAGCGGCGGCCTGGGCGCCGAGTCGATGATCGACATCAACCAGGTCGAGGGCCGAGTGAAGGAATCGTCGCTGAAGAAGATCTCCGAGATCGTCGACAAGCACCCCGACGAGGCCGTCGCGATCATCCGCAACTGGCTCTACCAGGACCGCTGAGGACACCATGGCCAACCTCGACTACCGCAACCTGTCCGGATCGCAGAAAGCCGCGATCATGGTGCTCGCCCTCGGCGAGGAGAGCACCGCGCGGGTCTGGGAACTGCTGGACGACGAGGAGATCAAGGAGATCTCCCAGACCATGGCGAATCTCGGCCGGGTCCAGGCCGACATGGTCGAGCGCCTGTTCGTCGACTTCGCCAACCAGATCTCCACCGGCGGCTCGCTGGTCGGCTCCTTCGAGAGCACCGAACGGTTGCTGGTGAAGGCGCTGCCGCGCGAGCGCGTCGAGCAGATCATGGAGGAAATCCGCGGTCCGGCCGGGCGCACCATGTGGGACAAGCTCGGCAACGTGAACGAGACCGTGCTCGCCAACTACCTGAAGAACGAATATCCGCAGACCGTCGCGGTGGTGCTGGCCAAGATCAAGCCCGACCATGCCTCGCGCGTGCTGGCCTCCCTGCCCGAGGACTTCGCCATGGAAGTCGTCGCGCGCATGCTGCGCATGGAATCGGTGCAGAAGGACGTGCTCGACAAGGTCGAGGAGACGCTGCGCATCGAGTTCATGTCGAACCTGGCGCGCACCAACCGCCGCGACAGCCACGAGATGATGGCCGAGATCTTCAACAATCTCGACCGCCAGACCGAGAGCCGGTTCGTCGCCGCGCTGGAAGAGCGCAACCGCGACTCGGCCGAGCGCATCAAGGCGCTGATGTTCACCTTCGAGGACCTGGCCAAGCTGGACCCCGCCGGTGTCCAGACCCTGCTGCGCGCGGTCGACAAGGACAAGCTGGGCCTGGCGCTCAAGGGTGCCTCCGACACGCTGCGCGACCTGTTCTTCTCCAACATGTCGGAGCGCGCGGCGAAGATCCTGCGCGAGGACATGGACGCCATGGGCCCGGTCCGCCTGCGCGACGTCGAGGCCTCCCAGATGGAACTCGTCAACGCCGCCAAGGACCTGGCCCAGCGCGGCGAGATCATGCTCGCCGACAACAAGGGCGACGACGAGCTGGTGTACTGAGGACCGACGGGACCATGAGCAACAAGTTCCTCTTCGACCAGTCCTTCGACGAGCCCGGCCAGAGCTGGGCAGAGCGTCGGCGGAAGCAGCAGGAGGAAACCTTCACCCGCGACGACGTCGAGGCGGCACGGGCCGAAGGCTACGACGAGGGTCGCGCGGCGGGTCATGTGGAGGCTGGCGGCGACATCGAGGCGGCCTCCGCGACCGCCCTCGGCCTGATCGCCAGCGCCCTGCAGGACTGCCGCGACGAACTGGAAAGCGTTACCCGCCGCCAGTCGCGCGAGGCCGCGCAGATCGCGCTGGCCGTCGGTCGCCGCCTGGCCCGCCGGCTGATGGCGCGCTATCCCGACGGCGAGATCGAGGCCCTGGTCATGGAGTGCCTGGGCGAGCTGCGCGAGGAGCCCCGCATCGTCGTGCGCACCGCCGAGGAGGTCGCCGACCGCATCCGCGACCGGATCGACACCATGGCCGCGGGCGCCGGCTTCACCGGCCGCGTGGTGCTGATGCCGGACGACCACATGGGCGCGCAGGACTGCCGGGTCGAATGGGCCGACGGCGGCGCCGCCCGCGACATGAAGGCGGTGGAGGCGGCCATCTCGGCCGCGGTCGACCGCTTCCTGGCTGCCGATGACACCGCAGAAAGCGTTGTGGAGTAAGCGAAATGGCTGACGAAAACGAACTCGGACTGGACGACCTCGAAGGCAATGGCGGCCTGCCGGAGGACGACGAGGAGCTGTCGAAGACCGCCAGCGACCTGGAGACCGTCTACGACATCCCGGTCCAGGTTTCCGCCGTGCTGGGCAAGTCGCGCATGCAGGTCAGCCAGCTGATGAAGATCGGCAAGGGCGCGGTGGTGGAACTGGACCGCAAGGTCGGCGAGGCCATCGACATCTACGTCAACAACCGGCTGGTCGCCCGCGGCGAGGTGGTGGTGGTCGACGAGCGCCTGGGCGTGACCATGACGGAAATCATCAAGAGCACCCGGGGCTGAGGCGACAATGCTCGGACGCTTCGATTTCGCGACACTGATCGGCCTCGGCGCGGGTGCCCTGCTGCTGGCGGGTGCGATCCTGATCGGCGAGGGGCCGGCGAGCTTCGTCAACCTGCCCTCGGTCCTGATCGTGATCGGCGGCACCCTGGCCGTGACCATGATCAGCTTCTCGATCGCCGACATCCTGCATGTCGTCCCCGTGGTGCTGGCCGCCATGTTCCGCCGCCCGCGCGATGCCTCCGAGGCCGCGCTGCTGGCGGTGCGCCTGGCTGACCACGCGCGGAAGTCCGGCACGCTGGGCCTGCCCACCATGCTGGTGCGCGAACGCAGCGAGCCGTTCCTGCGCAAGGCGGTCCAGCTGGTCGTCGACGACACCCCGACGCCCGAGATCGAGCGCATCCTCGGCAATGACGTCGGCTCGCTGGCCGCACGCGAACTGCGCGCCGCGCAGGTGCTGCACCGCGCCGGCGAGGTTGCCCCCGCCATGGGCCTGATCGGCACGCTGGTCGGCCTGGTGCAGATGCTGAACCGCCTCGACAGCCCCGCCGACATCGGCCCGGCCATGGCGCTGGCGCTGCTGACCACGCTCTATGGCGCGGTCCTGGCCAACATGATCCTCCACCCGCTGGCGACCAAGCTGGAGCGCCACGCCGAGGAGGAATCGACCCTCTACAAGCTTTACACCGCCGCGGCCTGTTCCATCAGCCGCAAGGAAAACCCGCGCCGCCTCGAGGCGCTGATCAACAGCCTGCTGCCGCCCGTCAAGCGCGTGCGGTTCTACGCGACCTGACGCGAGGAGAACGAGAATGCGACTTCTGATCGTCGGTCCCCTGTCCGGCCAGTTCGGTGCCGCCAGCAAGATCGCCATGCAGAACGGTGCCAAGGTCGCGCACGTCGACAGCATCGACCTGGCGCTGAATGCCTTGCGCGCCGGTCGTGGCGCCGACCTCGCCATGGTCGACGTGCAGCTCGACATCCATGACTTCGTGAGCCGCCTCGGCGCCGAGCGGATCAACCTGGAGGTCGTGGCCTGCGGCATCGGCAACGACACCACGGCCGCCGTCCGCGCGATCAAGGGTGGCGCCAAGGAATATGTCCCGCTGCCGCCCGATCCGGAACTGATCGCCGCGATCCTGAAGGCCGTGGCCGACGACGCCAGCGACCTGCTGTTCCGCGACCCGCGCATGCAGACCGTGGTGCGGCTGGCCGACCAGGTGGCGCCGTCCAACGCCTGCATCCTGATCACCGGCGAGAGCGGCACCGGCAAGGAGGTCATGGCCCGGCGCATCCACCAGAAGAGCAAGCGCGCCGACAAGCCCTTCGTCGCCGTGAACTGCGCCGCCATCCCCGACAACCTGCTTGAATCCGAGCTGTTCGGCCACGAGAAGGGCGCCTTCACCGGCGCCGTCGCCCGCCGCATCGGCAAGTTCGAGGAGGCCGACGGCGGTACGCTGCTGCTCGACGAGATCTCCGAGATGGACATCCGCCTGCAGGCCAAGCTGCTGCGCGCGATCCAGGAACGCGAGATCGACCGTGTCGGCGGCGGCAAGCCGATCAAGGTCGACATCCGCGTCATCGCCACCTCGAACCGCGACCTCGCCGCCGAGGTGCGCAACGGCACCTTCCGCGAGGACCTGCTCTACCGCCTGAACGTGGTGAACCTGGCCCTGCCGCCGCTGCGCGAGCGCACCGAGGACATTCCGCTGCTGGCCGACCACTTCGTGCAGAAGTACGCCGCCGTGAACGGCATTCCCCCGCGCCCGCTGTCGCCGGAGGCGCAGCGCGTGCTGCGGGGCCACGCCTGGCACGGCAATGTCCGCGAGCTTGAGAACACCATGCACCGCGCCGTCCTGCTGGCGACCGGCGAGACCGTCGACGAGGAGGCGATCGTCCTGCCGGACGGCAGCCGGCCCGGCAGCAATGTCGAGCGCACCGTCAGCCGCACCGCCGCCGGCGTCGCCGCCGCGCGCGAACAGGCAGAGGACGACGCGGAGATCGCCGGCCTGGTGGGCCGCACGGTCGCCGACGTCGAACGCCAGCTGATCCTCGACACCCTCGACCACTGCCTCGGCAACCGGACCCATGCCGCGAACATCCTCGGCATCTCGATCCGTACCCTGCGCAACAAGCTGAAGGCCTACACCGACGAGGGGATTCCTGTCCCCGGCCCCGGTGAGGTCCGCCGCTACGCGATGTGACTGCCCGGCAACCCAGAGCCTGAGACACCTACGTGAGCGAACAGCTTCCAGCACCGCGGAATACCGGCAGCACCGTCGCGGCCGGCCTGTCCGGCATCGCCTCGGATCCGGCCGGATTCTTCCGCAACCTGTCACGTTACAGCGACATCGCGCTGGCACTCGGCGTCGTCACCATCCTGGTGGTGCTGATCCTGCCGATGCCGGGCTGGATGCTGGACTTCTGCCTGGCGCTCTCGATCACCTTCTCGGTGCTGATCCTGATGACCTGCCTGTTCATCGGCCGGCCCCTGGAATTCAGCTCGTTCCCGACCGTGCTGCTGATCGCCACCATGATGCGGCTGGCACTCAACCTCGCCTCCACCCGCCTGATCCTGTCCGACGGCCACACCGGGCCGGGCGCCGCTGGCGCCGTCATCGAGGCCTTCGGCAACTTCGTGATGGGCGGCAACTTCATCATCGGCATCATCGTGTTCTCGATCCTGGTGATCGTGAACTTCGTCGTCATCACCAAGGGTTCCGGCCGCATCGCGGAAGTCGCCGCCCGCTTCACCCTGGACGCCATGCCCGGCAAGCAGATGGCGATAGACGCCGACCTGTCCGCCGGCCTGATCGACGACAAGGAGGCCCGTGCCCGGCGCAAGGAGCTGGAGGACGAGAGCACCTTCTTCGGCGCCATGGACGGCGCGGCCAAGTTCGTGCGCGGCGACGCGATCGCCGGCCTGCTGATCACCTTCATCAACGTGCTGGGCGGCATGATCATCGGCATGGCCCAGAACGACATGAGCTTCATGGAGGCGGGCGAGACCTATACCCTGCTGACCGTCGGCGACGGCCTGGTCTCCCAGATCCCGGCCCTGATCGTCTCGACCGCGGCCGGCCTGCTGGTCTCCAAGGCCGGTGTCACCGGCTCGGCCGACAAGGCGCTGTTCAGCCAGCTCGGCGGCTATCCGCAGGCCCTGGGGCTCGCATCGTTCCTGCTGGTCGCCCTCGGCCTGCTGCCGGGCATCCCGATGATCCCGTTCTTCCTGCTGGCCGGCGCCACCGGCTACGGCGCCTGGTACCTGCGCAAGACCCGCAAGGAAGCCCGGGTCCGGACCGAGATCGTCGCTGACCAGGCCGCCGCGGCCGCCGCCGAACCGGCCGAGCAGCCGATCTCCGAGGTCCTGGCCATCGACGACCTGCGGCTGGAGATCGGCTACGGCCTGCTGAAGCTGGTCGACGGCGAGTCCGGCGGCCCGAAGCTGACCGACCAGATCCGCGCACTGCGTCGCCAGATCGCCCAGGACATGGGCTTCGTGATGCCGAGCGTGCGCATCCTCGACAACATGCAGCTCGGGGCCAACGCCTACTCGATCCGCATCAAGGAGGTCGAGGCCGGCAAGGGCGACGTGCGTCCGAACAAGCTGATGGTGCTCGACCCGCGCGGCGCCGAGATCGACATGCCCGGCGAGAAGACCACCGAGCCCGCCTTCGGGTTGCCGGCGGCCTGGGTCGACGAGAGCATGCGCGAGGAAGCCAGCTTCCGCGGCCTCACCGTGGTCGACGCGGCGACCGTGGTCACCACGCACATGACCGAGATCCTGAAGGATCACATGGCCGACCTGCTGTCCTACGCCGAGACGCGGAAGCTGCTGGACGACCTGCCCGACGCCCATCGCAAGCTGGTCGACGACCTGATCCCGTCACAGGTGTCGGTCTCCGCTGTCCAGCGCGTGCTGCAGAACCTGCTGGCCGAGCGCGTCTCCATCCGCGATCTCGCCACCATCCTGGAGGGCATCTCCGAGGCGGTCGGCTTCACCAAGAACGTGACCCTGATCACCGAGCATGTCCGTTCGCGGCTGGCGCGCCAGATATGCAACGCGAACCTGACAGTTGACGGCTTCCTGCCGCTGGTCTCGCTCTCCGCCGAGTGGGAACATGCCTTCGCCGACGCGCTGACCGGCCAGGGCGAGGAACGCCAGCTGGCCATGGCGCCGAGCAAGCTGCAGGAGTTCATCGGTGCGATCCGCATGACCTACGACCGGCTGGGCCAGCAGGGGCATGACCCGGTGCTGCTGACCAGCCCGTCGATCCGTCCCTTCGTGCGCTCGATCGTCGAGCGCATCCGCGGTGCGACGGTGGTGATGTCGCAGAACGAGGTGCATCCGAAGGTGCGCCTGCGTACGCTGGCGCAGATCTGAGGCCGGCATGCACATCCGCTCCTTCACCGCACCGAACATGAGCCAGGCCCTGCAGGAGGTCCGCAAGGCGCTGGGCCGCGACGCCGTGATCCTCGGCAGCCGCGACGTGCCGGAGGGGATCGAGGTCACCGCCGCCATCGAGGATCGCGCCGAGGAGACGCCGCCGCCGTCGCTCGGACCGGTGGTGCGCCACTACCAGGAAGAGCCGGACGAGCCCGAACTGCCGGCCGAGGCGGAGCGCCTTCTGCGTGCCGTCGCCTTCCACGGCGCACCCGTCGAGGTGAACGAGCTGATCTGCCGCGGCGCCGCCAGCTCCGAGGCGCCGTCGCTGCTGCTGTCGCTGGCCGCCGGGCTGGATGCCACCTTCCGCTTCCGCCCCGTGTCGTCGAGCCAGCCCGACTGTCTCATCCTGGTCGGCCCGCCCGGCGCCGGAAAGACCGTCGTCGCCGCCAAGTTCGCCGTCGAGGCAGCACTGCGTGGCCGGGCGCTGAAACTCGCCACCACCGACATCGAGCGCCCGGGCGGCGAGATGCGCCTGATGGAACTGGCCGAGCTGGTCGACAACCGGCCGATCCGGCTGGCGCCCGGGCGGCGCATGGAATGGTCCGGCCCCCGCCTGATCGACACCGAGGGGGTCAACCCCTTCGACCGCGCCGACATGCGCCGGCTGCGCGACACCACCATCATCAACGCTGCGGAGCCGGTGCTGGTGCTGCCTGCCGGCGGCGATCCCTACGAGTACGAGGACATCGCCCATGCCTTCGCCGAGATCGGCGTGCGCCGGCTGATCGCCACCCGCCTCGACACCGCCCGCCGCGTCGGCGGCCTGCTCTCGGCCGCCGCCACCGGACTGTCGTTCGCCGAGGCCGGCGCCTCGCCGGTCATTGCGGACGGCCTCTATCCCATGACACCGACCGCGCTCGCGCGGGTCGTCCTGCAGGATCCCGACGGGGCGATCGATCTGGAAGAACACAGGATGCGCGCATGAACCAGGACCGGATTCGCTCCCGTTCCAACGATCTCGGTGTCAGCCATCCGTCCGGCATGACCGGGCACAACCTGATCACCGTGGCCTCCGGCAAGGGCGGCGTCGGCAAGACGTGGTTCTCGATCACGCTGTCGCACGCGCTGGCCCGGGCCGGCCGCAAGGTCCTGCTGTTCGACGGCGATCTGGGCCTCGCCAATGTCGACATCCAGCTTGGCCTCACCCCGGTGCATGATCTCGGCGAGGCGCTGGCCGGCCGTCGCACGTTCAAGGACGTGGTCACCCGCTCCGCCGATACAGGCGTCGACGTGGTGGCCGGCCGTTCCGGCTCGGCGCGCCTGGCCGATGCCCGCAGCGAGGAGCTGGAACTGATCCGCCGCGGCCTGGTCGCCATCGGCCAGTTCTACGACCACGTGGTGATCGACCTTGGCGCCGGTGTCGACCGCGGCGTGCGCGCGCTGGCGGCCAATGCCGGCCCGACGCTGGTCATCACCACCGACGAGCCGACGGCGATGACCGACGCCTATGCCCTGATCAAGCTGCTGCATGCCGCCCTGCCCCGCACCGACTTCCGCGTGGTGGTGAACATGGCGGAGAACCGCGCCGAGGGTGAACGCACCTTCCAGAAGCTGCAGGCCGCCTGCGAGAACTTCCTGAAGGTCCGGCCGAAGCTGGCGGGCGTGGTCCGCCGCGACCCGCACGTGCCCGATGCCATCCGTCGCCAGGTACCGCTGATGAAGCGCCACCCGATCACGGCCGCGAGCGAGGACGTGGAGGCGATCGCCCGGTCGCTGATGGCGGAGAAGCAGGCGGCGAACTAGACGCCTCCTTCCCTCCCCGCTGTTCGGTTCAGGCACGCCGCGAACTATATTGAGCCCATGACCGACGCGATTCCCGAAGCCGGGACGGCGGCCGACGCCCCCGTCGACGGCTTTGCCGTGCTGACCGCCAAGCTGAAGACCCTGCCCTCCGGCCCCGGTGTCTACCGGATGCTGAACGAGGCCGGCGACGTGCTGTATGTCGGCAAGGCGCGCAGCCTGAAGCGCCGGGTGGCGAACTACACCAAGGCGCGCGGCCTGTCGGTCCGCATCATGCGCATGGTGCAGATGACGCGCGAGCTGGAGGTGATCACGACCCATACCGAGGTCGAGGCGCTGCTGCTCGAGGCCAATCTGATCAAGCGGCTGAAGCCGCGCTTCAACATCATCCTGCGCGACGACAAGTCGTTCCCCTATATCGAGGTCAACCTGGACCACGACTTCCCGATGCTGATGAAGCATCGCGGCGCCAGGGAGAAGAACCGCGAGTACTACGGCCCCTTCGCCTCGGCCACTGCCGTCAACCATACCCTGACGGCGCTGCAGCGCGCCTTCCCGCTGCGCAGTTGTTCCGACAGCGATTTCGAGACCCGCACCCGCCCCTGCCTGCAGTTCCAGATCAAGCGCTGCGTCGCGCCCTGTGTCGGCCACGCGACCAGGGACCAGTACAGCGAACTGGTGCGCCAGGCCCGGGAGTTCCTGTCCGGCCGCAGCCAGGCGGTGCGCGACGAACTGGGCCAGAAGATGCAGCGTGCGGCGGACGCGCTGGAATTCGAGGACGCGGCGATGTTCCGCAACCGCCTCTGGGCGCTGGCGCAGATCCAGCAGAAGCAGGGCGTGAACGTCGAGGGGCTGGAGGAGGCCGATGTCATCGCCGCCTTCGAGGCCGGCGGGCAGACCTGCGTGCAGGTGTTCTTCTTCCGCGCCGGGCAGAACTTCGGCAACCGCGCCTATTACCCGAGCCACGCGCGCGACGAGACCATCGGCGACGTGCTGGCGGCCTTCATCGGCCAGTTCTACGACCAGCGCGCGGCGCCCCGGCAGGTGATGCTGAGCCACGAGGTCGAGGGCCAGGACCTGATCGCCGAGGCCCTGACCCTCCGGGCCGGGCACAAGGTGCAGCTGCTGACCCCGCAGCGCGGGGCGAAGCGCGACCTGGTCGAGCAGGCGATCCGCAATGCCGAAGAGGCGCTGGGCCGCCGCCAGGCCGAGGGCGCGGCGCAGGCCACCCTGCTGGCCGGTGTCGCCCGGCTGTTCGACCTGCCGGCCCCGCCCGACCGTATCGAGGTCTACGACAACAGCCACATCCAGGGCACCAATGCCGTCGGCGGCATGATCGTCGCCGGGCCCGAGGGTTTCCGGAAGGCCGCCTACCGCAAGTTCAACATCAAGTCGACCGACCTCACCCCCGGCGACGACTTCGCCATGATGCGGGAGGTGCTGACGCGGCGCTTCGCCCGGCTGATCAGGGAGAACCCGGATCGCGCCGACGATGGTGCCGGCGAGTGGCCCGACCTGGTGGTGATCGACGGCGGCCTGGGCCAGCTCGGTATCGCCGAGGAGGTGTTCCGCGACCTCGGCGTGCAGGGTGTCGGCCTGGTCTCGATTGCCAAGGGCCCGGACCGCAATGCCGGCCGGGAGCGCTTCTTCCTGCCCGGCAAGGCGCCCTTCGACCTGCCCGAGCGCGATGCCGTGCTCTATTACCTGCAGCGCCTGCGCGACGAGGCGCACCGCTTCGCCATCGGCACCCACCGTGCGCGGCGGTCAAAGGATATCGCGAAGTCGCCGCTGGACGAGATCCCCGGCATCGGCCCGCGCCGCAAGAAGGCGCTGCTGCTGAAATTCGGCTCGGCGAAGCAGATTGCCCGCGCGGGCCTGGCGGACCTGGAGGCCGTGCCGGGTGTCTCGACGGCGCTCGCGAAGCAGATCTACGACCACTTCAACGGCCCGGGCTGAGAACGTGCCTGCCCCGGCGCCGGTCCGGAGCCTGACGAATGATCCAGCCATGGATGCTGAGGTTCGCCGTCGGATCCCGGATACCGCGATGCGGTTCCGGGAGTCGTGATGATGGATGTTCCCCGGAAGCCCGCAGGGCTGTCCGGGGCCTGACGCCACGCTCAGTGCATCGTGCCGGAAGGATCCTCGTCGGGGTCGGCCGGTTCGGTGCCGGGCATGACGTAGTCCTCCGACAGCCAGTGCTTCAGGTCCAGGTTGGCGCAGCGCTTCGAGCAGAACGGCCGCATCTCGACGATGGTCGGCTTGCCGCACATGGGGCAGCGGGAGACGCGGATGGGCCGGTCGGTCGTCATCTGAGACGCTCCAGCCGGAAGCCGTCCAGCGGCCGGCTGTCCAGCACCAGCTCGACCTGGCGGCCGAAGCGTTCGGAGATCCGTGCCGCGCCCGCACTGTCCAGCAGCGGCGCATGCTTGCTCGACAGGGTCAGGCGCACCGGCACCGGCCCGACGCCGTGCAGTTCGGCCGAGGCGCGACGCAGCACCCGTTCCAGGGCCACGTCCGGATGCCAGGACGGCGTCGCCCTGACCGGCTCGGCCAGTTCGTCGGCCAGCGAACGGTCCTGTCGGCCGCGCACCAGCGACGCCAGCGAGAAGCGGTCGACCTGACCGACATCCACCATCGCCGGATCGCGCTCGAAGGCGCGGCGCAGCGCCGTCTCCACGCGCTTGCGCTCGTTGCCCGCGCGCATGGAGATGAAGTCGATGACCACCGGCCCGCCGAGGCGGCGCAGGCGCAGTTCGTGCGCGATCTCCGGTACCGCGCGCATGTTGATGTCGACCGGCGTGCCCTTCGCCCCGCCGCCATCGACGTCGATCGCCACCATGCCGCGGGTCTGTTCGATCCAGAGCCGTCCGCCACCGGGCAGCGCCACCTCCGGCGCCAGCGCGGCATCGATGGTCTGGTCCAGGTCGATGCCCTGGGTGGCCGGGGCCAGCGTGATGCGGTCCAGCAGGTCGGGCGCCAGCGCCTTCGCCAGCCCGTGCAGGTCGGCCGCCAGTTCCTGGTCGCCGGCGGCGACCAGCTCGGCCGAGGGCGGCGCCAGTTCGACCAGCGCACGGGCCAGCGGGCCGGCGGCGGGCCGCAACAGCGCCGGTGCTTTCGCCGTCTGCGCCGCGGCCTCGATCTCCGCCCATTCCGCCTTCAGCCGGTCGAGTTCCGCCAGCACCTGTTCGTGTGGAACGCGGGCGGCGGCGGGCCGCAGCACCACGCGCATCCCGCCCGATGCCTCGGCCACAAGCGCCTTCAGTTCCGCGCGCTGCGCCTCGTCGCCGACCCGGCGCGGTGCCTCGACGCCGGTCAGCAGCGGGTGCAGCGCCAGCGTCCGGCCCAGCAGGCCGATATCGGCGGTCAGGCGCATGGCCTTCTCGTCGTCCGCCGCGCGGCCGGCCTGGACCAGCACCACCTGCCCGCGCCGCACCAGCTTGGCGATGCCGATCTTCGGCGGCGCGTCGGGGCCGGCCAGCGCCCGCGCGTCGGCGGCCCGCAGGAAGCCCGGCTCGGCCATGCCGGTGTCCACGCTCGCGGCCTGGAGTTCGGGCATGGTCTGCACCACGCGACCCAGCCAGACGGCGCCGGTCAGGCGCGGGTCGCCGTCGCGCGCCACGTGGATCTCGACCACCCGGCCGCGCTCCACGATGGCGGTGCGGGTCTCGGCCAGCCCGCGGTCGATATAGATGCCCTGTTTCAAGGCCGTGTCCGCCGTGTCTCGTAGCCCAGGCCCTGCAGCAGCCCCGCCGTCACCTGCAACGGCAGGCCGACGACATTGGACCACGCGCCGCTGATCGCCGTGACATAGGCTTCGGCCAGGCCCTGGATGGCATAGCCACCGGCCTTGCCGCGCCATTCGTCGCTTGCGAGGTAATGTTCGATGTCGGCCTCCGTCAGCCGGCGGAACTGCACGATGGTGGTGACACGCCGCTCCGCCATCCGCCCGTCCGGCGCGATCACCGTGACACCGGTGGTGACGCGGTGCCGCCGGCCCGACAGCAGCGCCAGGCACTTGCGCGCCTCGGCACTGTCGGCGGGCTTCGGCAGGATGCGCCGGCCGCAGCCGACCACCGTGTCGGCGGCCAGGACAAAGGCCGCGGGATGGCGCCCGGCCACGGCCCGCGCCTTCTCCGATGCCAGGCGCCCGGCCAGCCGGTGCGGCAGTTCGCCTTTCAGCGGTGATTCGTCGAGGTCTGCCGGGTCGATCGTGTCCGGCACGATGCCGATCTGGCGGAGCAGGTCGCGGCGTCGGGGCGACGCGGACGCAAGGACGAGCGCGGCCAAGATCGGGACGGCGCCGGCCGTTACTTGAAGCGGTAGGTGATGCGACCCTTGGTCAGGTCGTAGGGCGTCATCTCCACCATGACCCGGTCGCCGGCCAGCACGCGGATACGGTTCTTGCGCATCTTGCCGGAGGTGTGGGCCAGCACCTCGTGATCATTGTCGAGCTGGACCCGGAACATCGCGTTCGGCAGGAGTTCGGCCACCTGCCCCTCGAATTCGAGAACTTCCTCTTTCGCCATTCTGCACCCGTGAGCTGTTGGACCCTGTGGGCGGCCATGGGCGCGGTGCGCCCGGCAAGGGCCGCCGGTCGTTGCGCCGGAAGATGCTGAAAGCGCGTCGGATAATCAAGTCCGGAGCGCCGCCGCCCCCCTTGCATCGCCTCCGGAGCTCCGCTATATGCCGTCGTCCGCGGCGCGCAGGCGCCGGCCGGAGATGCCCAGGTAGCTCAGTTGGTAGAGCAGCGGATTGAAAATCCGCGTGTCGGTGGTTCGAATCCGCCCCTGGGCACCACATCCCCCTCCCGAGACATCCGACTGCGTCCGAAAAATCCAGTCTGGCTGCGGCTTTGCGCCAGATTTCGGTCCGACTGCGTCCGGGCCGGTTCGTTGGTATCCGGGAAAATCGTTGGTATGCTTGTTGGTATCGCCGATACCAACAGCAGGCGGATACCAACATGGCACTGACGGACGTCCAGCTTCGGAAGCTCAAGCCCGCCGACAGTCCGATCAAGGTCTCGGACGCGGGCGGCCTGCACATCGTTGTGACGCCGCAGGGTTCAAAGCTCTGGCGCCTGGCCTACCGCTTCGGCGGCAAGCAGAAGACGCTGGCAATCGGCAGCTATCCGGTCGTCTCGCTGGAGAAGGCGCGGGAGGCGCGGACCGCGGCGAAACGCCTCCTGAACGATGGCATCGACCCGGCCGAAGCGCGCCGCGCCGACAGGCGGCGGCAGAATGTCGAATCTTCCAACACCTTCCGGGTCGTCGCGGATGAACTTCTGGAGAAGATGCGGCGGGAGGGCCGGGCGAAGCCGACGCTGGCCAAGACCGAATGGCTACTCGGCCTCGCCTTCCCGCTGATCGGGCACCGGCCGATGACTGCGATCTCGTCGGCGGAGGTGCTGGACGTCCTTCGGCGGGTGGAGACGACCGGCCGCCTGGAAACCGCGCGCCGGCTGCGAAGCACGATCGGGAGCGTGTTCCGGTACGCGATCGCCACGGCGCGCGCGGAGAACGATCCGACCGTCGCGCTTCGCGGCGCGCTCGTGGCGCCGAAGGTCACGCACCGGGCCGCGATCACCGACCCCAGGGCCCTTGGCGGACTGCTCAGGGCCATAGACGGGTTTGATGGCCAGCCGACCACACGGGCGGCACTGCACCTGATGGCCCTGCTGTTTCCGCGACCCGGCGAACTGCGTGCTGCCGAATGGTCCGAGTTCGATCTGGACAAGGCCATATGGACCATACCGGCCAACCGCACGAAGATGCGGCGCGAGCACCGGATGCCCCTGCCCGCCCCGGCACTGGCCATCCTGCGCGACCTGGCCCGCATCACCGGCAATGGCGTGCTGGTGTTCCCGTCGGTGCGATCAGCGCACCGGCCGATATCCGAGAACACACTGAACGCCGCGCTGCGCCGCATGGGCTATGGCAAGGAGGAGGTATCGTCGCACGGCTTTCGCGCCACCGCGTCCACCCTGCTCAATGAATCCGGGCTCTGGTCGGTCGACGCCGTCGAACGCCAGCTCGCCCACATCGAGGGCAATGAGGTCCGCCGCGCCTATGCCCGTGGCGCGCACTGGGACGAGCGGGTCCGCATGATGGACTGGTGGGCCGCGCACCTCGAGGAACTCAAGGGCACCGCCCCTCCCCGCGCAACCTGACCAGCCAGCAGGGGTTCAGCCTGTTGCGGGTCGGTGCGCGGATGGTTTCAGTCCCCTGATCGGCGGGGCAAGTGTTCGGCTCTATGGCGTCGATGCGGCCAGCGTGTCCGCCAGCGGCGATGTTTCAGTCCCCTGATCGGCGGGGCAAGTGTTCGGCTTCCCTTCCGGTCAGACGGAATATTGCTCCAGCACGGAAATCGTTTCAGTCCCCTGATCGGCGGGGCAAGTGTTCGGCTGGTCGGGCATCGGAATGCGTGTCGGCGGCGAGGGCTGCCTAGTTTCAGTCCCCTGATCGGCGGGGCAAGTGTTCGGCTCATGGGTGACGAACCGGACGTGATGCGGGCGCTGGGCGTTTCAGTCCCCTGATCGGCGGGGCAAGTGTTCGGCTGCCGCGATGCCCGCAGCAATCGCCGTTGAACAGCAGCGGCTTCGTTTCAGTCCCCTGATCGGCGGGGCAAGTGTTCGGCTTTGCCGCCCGCGGCGCCTGGCTCTTGCCGCGCCTCCGGTTTCAGTCCCCTGATCGGCGGGGCAAGTGTTCGGCTGGCCCCGCCGCTCAGGTGCTGGCGCACGCCAGCGCTGAACAACGTTTCAGTCCCCTGATCGGCGGGGCAAGTGTTCGGCTGCCCAGAACGCGGCAGCCATGACCATGGCGTCGGTCCGGAGTTTCAGTCCCCTGATCGGCGGGGCAAGTGTTCGGCCGCGATTCTCGAACAGCATGTGCAACGTCTACACAATCGACGTTTCAGTCCCCTGATCGGCGGGGCAAGTGTTCGGCCCGGCGGTGGCACGATGGGCAACACCATCTGCGAGCGCGATGTTTCAGTCCCCTGATCGGCGGGGCAAGTGTTCGGCCAGGCATGACACCCACCGAACGCGCAGCGGCGCTGCTCGGGTTTCAGTCCCCTGATCGGCGGGGCAAGTGTTCGGCCTGCGCGAACGCAAGCATTTCTCAGAGTCAATGCGCGACGTAGTTTCAGTCCCCTGATCGGCGGGGCAAGTGTTCGGCCTCGATACACGCAAGCAGCGACGACTGCGAACACGCAAGCGGTTTCAGTCCCCTGATCGGCGGGGCAAGTGTTCGGCCCTGGTGGAATACCTGATCACCGAGGGGCTGATTGACCCGTTTCAGTCCCCTGATCGGCGGGGCAAGTGTTCGGCCGCGATTCTCGAACAGCATGTGCAACGTCTACACAATCGACGTTTCAGTCCCCTGATCGGCGGGGCAAGTGTTCGGCCCGATTGCAAGTGGGAACTGGTTGAAGGCCGGGACGAAAAGTCGTTTCAGTCCCCTGATCGGCGGGGCAAGTGTTCGGCCATCTACAGCACCCACGCAAGCGCCGATGAGGCCATGTTTCAGTCCCCTGATCGGCGGGGCAAGTGTTCGGCCTTTGCCTCTTTTTCTCTATTATATGCGGCTTGGATAGTTTCAGTCCCCTGATCGGCGGGGCAAGTGTTCGGCTTCCGGGCGCGCGAGGACGCTTATGCCCACTTCCTAGCAGACGTTTCAGTCCCCTGATCGGCGGGGCAAGTGTTCGGCCCAAACGATTCTCAATCACGACAGCGCTGCTGTCGACTTCGAGTTTCAGTCCCCTGATCGGCGGGGCAAGTGTTCGGCCGACCCGCCGGGCGGCACCACCACCGACAGAACGGGAGACAGACGTTTCAGTCCCCTGATCGGCGGGGCAAGTGTTCGGCCGGCGGCACCAGATCATGCTGCCAATTCAACGGCTTGGGAACAAGGTTCGCGTAACCCGCGCCGGCCCAGGATGACATGATGGTTCATTCCCGGGGACAAGAAAAAATATCTTAACATTTCCAACAACTTGCGCCCTGCGTAAGGTCAACGGCAGCGGCCGGCGCGAAACGGTTACGCACAGTACCTTTGACCGCCGGGCCGGCGCCGTCCCGCCGGTGCGCGGACAGGGCACGTGACATAGGTTCAGTCTGGCGCGGATTCAGACGATGATCCAGTCGCGATGTTTCGGTCTGGCGACGCCATTGCCAAGGTCGAAACGACGGCTGTCGCAGGCCGCGCACATGGGCAGGATGCTGACGCAATCCTCGCGCGGGTCGATCAGCGTGGCGAGTTGTCGGTGCAGCATCGACAGGTGCGGCCTCGGCAAGACCGCCTCGAACACGCTCTTCTGCACCCGCGTGCCCCAGCCTTCCAGGCATTCGGCGACGCGGACGCGCCGACGATCCGAGACAATATCGTAGCAGATGACATAGCGACTCACCGGCGGCTTCCCCCTGACAGGGACATCGATTCCCGATTCATCGTCCCACAGATCCTCCTCGAACCAGTCATCATCGTCGATCCATCCGGCCAGACTGCGCGGCATGGCGTCTATCCCGCGAAACGGAAGGGGCGGTAGGTCTCGCCACCCCTCAGGTCGTCGACGACACGGTCGACCTGACGGCGGATCAGCCGATGCACGTTCAGGCGCGCATCCGGTTCCACGCCGACCTCGCGCAACGGCCGCGACAGGTGCTGCTCCCACTCTTCCAGGAACACGCGGCGCGCGTCGACCGACAGGCGCACGCCACCCGCCCGGTCCCGGTCAGGCTCGAAATCGGCTGGGGTCAGCTGTCGCAGGTTGGCAAGGCGCAGGACGAAGCGGTCCACCACCGGGTGGCGCAGTTCCTCCAGCAGGTCCAGCGCCAGCGAGGGGCGGCCGGGCCGCAGTTCGTGGTAAAATCCGATGCAGGGGTCGACGCCGCGCGCCTCCAGCAGGCCGGAAATGCGATTGGACAACAGCACATAGCCGAACGAGAGCAAGGCGTTGGCCGGATCCGGCGGCGGTCTTTGCGCCCGTCCTGTGAAGGTGATGTCCGCCCGAAAGGCCGTCGCCAGGCCGGCGAAGTACTCCCTGGCGCCATTGCCCTCCACCCCAAGCAGGACCTGCGCATCGCTGGCCCCGGCGGCGGTGCGCGCCGATTTCATCAGCGCCCGCATCGCCGCCGCAAGTTCCGGCGAGGGGTAGTTGGAGCGGACACCGCGCAGGACGCGGGCGGCATTGGTCAGCTTCGCCGCCACAACGGCTCGGGCGCGCACCAGACGCTCCGCAATGTCCAGCCAGGCGCGATACTGCGCGATCCGCAAATCGGCGGTACGGGATTCCGGGGGTACCACCCTGGCGGCCAGATTGCCGCCATGATCGAGCAGCGCAACAGGCAGACGGCTGGCGGCGCAGGCGCGCATGGCGCTGGCGGTGATGCTGGCACCGCCCAGCAAGATGACGCTCTCCAGCCGGTGCGGTTCGATGGATGCCAGCTTGCGGCGGCGACGCGGACCGCCCTCGTCGGCCTCGTCCAGCGGTTCCTCGGCCCAGACCGTCAGCATGCCACCCTCATGGCGCACCACGGCCGCAGTGCGCGAGACATACAGCACGGTCATGGCGCAGGTACTGCCGGGCCAGCTGGCGGCACCCTGGCTGCCAGGTCCAGCCAGCGACCGGCATCCTCGCCAAAGGCCTGACGCAGGAATCCTTCCAGCCGGCTGAACTGGTCGACCAGGATGGCCGAATCTTTCGGGCCGGTGGCGCGAAAGCCGTGGATCAGCAGGCTCAGGTTCCTGGCCTTGACCGCATCCTCCTTGCCGAAATCGAACAGAGCATCGCCCAGGGGGTCGCCCAGACGGCGCAGTACCCGCGCCACCCATTCGCGCCCGAAAGGGTAGGTTCCGTCCCTGTTCGGCTTCAGCGCCGAATCCTTTCTCTTCTCCTTCACGAACTTCGCGATCACGGGGTTCTCGACGGACATCCGCTCGCTGTCATGTCCCAGGGTAAACAGCCGGGCCTGGCCAATCAGTTCGGTACAGCGATAGGCGCGGATGGCGGCATCCTCGAACTGCTGCTGGATCACGCGCCTGCGGCCATTGGCGATGATCTCGGCACACAGCCGGCCAAGGTGCGCGGCGAAGGCCGGGCGGTCGTCGGCCCGCATCCCGGCCTCGCATCCGGCGTCGACGGAAGCGATGTCGCGCAGCCATGCGACAGCCGCGGCATCGACGGCCAGTGCGTCCCAGCCCGGCGGCGGCGTCATCGCGGCCGCGATCTCCGCCAGTCCAGCGGCGGCGTCGAAGTCCAGCCGGTCCCAGGCGCTGTAGCATTCGGCAAGCGCCCGCGCGGCCTGGACCCAGGCGGCCAGGTCGGCCGGCATGGCGCCGTCGTCGCCGTCCAGCAGGGTCTCGACCCCGGCGAAACCGCCATGCTGCATCAGCCGCCGCGCCGCGTCGAGACGGCGGCGGACGCTGAGTTGCAGCGTGGTACCGTCGTGGATGGCTTCGGTGCCTGGCACCACCATGTGGCGCACGTCACGCTGGTCCCCGGTGACATACCGCAGGGTCGGAACCTCGTGACGGGTGGCCGCCAGCGCCAGCGCCGCGCTCATCGCCTTGGTCCCGCGCGTGATGTCGGCGGTGATATCACGCGGGTGCCTGCCCTGGTGCAGCAAGTCCGCGAGCACCTGGTCGAAGTGGACGAAGCAGCGGTCGGGGTCATACTCGTCGCCCTTGTCCGGCAGCGGATTGACCACTATCAGCCCCTCCACCCCTTCATCGCGCAGCCGGGCGGCCGTCCCGACCGTCTCCTGCGAGGGCAACAGGACGATGGTGTCCCAGCCCCCCTCCGCCATCGACTTGCGCAAGGGGTTGAGCAGGCTGTTCTCGACATCCTCGGTATTGCCGGTGCCGACGGTCAGCAGCAGGGTCCTTCCGCTCATCTCTCACACTCCCATGCACGGCCGGTCGCTCAGTCGAACTCGACCTCGTCGACCGGAACGAACTCCGTGTCGCCGTATGCGTCGCTGATGAAGAAGGTGTCGCCGTCCTGTCGGAGCACGGTGACGGGTTCTCCAAGATGGCGCCCCTTGCACGGGAACCCTGCCGGTCCTGACCGGCCGACCGGCCCGGACTGCGGCATCGAGCCGAAGGACTGCGCCAGGGCATCACGCAGATGCGAAAGCACCTCGCGGCTGGTCGCGGCATCGGGAAGCCGGGCGGCGGGAAAACCCAGAAAGCGCAGCACCTGCGTGCCATCGCCCCGGCGCCCGACATGCAGACAATATGGTGCGGCATGGCGCTGTGGCAGGTTCGAGCGCTCCTGCCCCTTTCGCGGCATGCCCAGCGCCCCGCGCTTCGCCTTTGGCTGCACGCCACGCACAAAGGCGGCCAGCGCCGCGCCTGCATTGTCGATCGCCTGTTGCCACGTCGTGTTCGCCGCCAGTGGCCACTCCGCCTCCAGCGCCGCCTCCCCTGCCAGCGTCAGCGACGGCTCGCCTTGCGTCCGAACGGCAGCGGCCCCGGCCACGGATGCGGCAAGGTCGAGGCACGCCTGCAGTGAATCGATCCCCGGCACCTCGATGTCGGCAAAGCTGCCGAAGCCCTTGCGCGACTTCGACCCGACGCCGCCAAAATGACAGAGGAGCCAAAGCGCCGCACGCGCCTCCGCCAGCGCCTGGGCCGGCGCGAGCCCGGCGCGACCGGTCGGGCGCGCGGTCAGTTCCACCGACCACTTCGCGCCGGGTCGGATGTAATGGCGATGGTTGGCACCGTCATCCATGCCATAGGAGGCGTACCACAACCCCTGCGTGACGGGCTTCCCGCCGCTCCGTTGATGCCGGCCACCTCCGGGTACCTCGGCCTTCTTGTTGAAGAGGACCACTTTCCCGGCGCCCTGGGCCGTGACCGTCACGCGGACAGCGCCGCCGCGCGTGGTATCGCCCCAGACCTGGGCCTCGCGGCTGCGCAAGGCCGCGAGATCCAGATGCCCGGCGAACATCGCGCGCCACCACCAGCGCAACTGGCCACGGAGGCTGGCAGGGCGCAGATCGCAGTCGGACCCGTCCTGCGCCGCGCCGGCAAAGAAGCCGGGCGTGACAAGTTCCAGCGTCGCGACGAAGCGTTCGCCAGCCGGGGCGGGCAACGGCGGCGGCGAGCCTTCGACCGGCCGGAACGCGCCATAGCCGGCATTGGTCTTGGCCCCGGCGCCACGGTGACAAAAGGCGCTCAGCAACCAGCCCCGCGCCAGGTCCAGCAGCGGCGCATCATCGGGTCGCCTTGGCGACAGCGGAGCATCGAAGGTGACGCCAGCGCCGATGGCCAGGAACGAGACGGGGATCGGCGACTCCCAGTCCCCTGGCGGCTTGCCAGCCTGATAGTAGTCGCGATGGTGATTGTTCAGCAGGTCACGGACGAGCTTCGGCCAGGTCTCCGGCCAGGCGTCATGAAACACCACGCGACCAGCCGCCGAATCGGCCGTGCCGCCGGTGCCGAATACCTCGTCGATCTGCCTCTGTGCTTGCGCGGCTTCGGGCTGGGCCGACTTCCACGCCGTCTCGGCCCAGGCCCGCGCCATGCCCTTCAGGCCGCTGGCCGGCAGATATACGAATCCATAGAGCGGATGCAGGCAGATTCCTGCGTTTTCCAGCGCCGAGGCGCGCGAGAGGTGCAGGGTCAGCGGGCCGGTCGTGGCAACCCGCAGGCAAGTGACGCCTAGCGAAGCGAGGACGCCCGCCCTGCGACGGCGCAAGTCGACCAGCAATTCAGGATAACCACGGGTCCGGCACACAGCGTCCAGCGCAAACGACTGGTTTTCGGCCTGCGTGCCGCCGGCGCTGAACTTGTCAAGCTGCAGGCCCGGATGGCGGTTCGCGACCTCGATGCCGGCCAACACGGCCGCCGTCGAGGCGGGAACGTGGGGACGCGGCTCACTCGACATCCTCGCCCCCGCGCAAACCCTCGGCCTCGGCGAAGCGGTTCAGCCAGCCGAGCCAGGCCATGGCCTCGGCTGTAGCCCGGCGCAGCAATGCCGCATCGCCCTCGACAATCGCCTCGAGGGTCCGGGAGGCAGACTCGGCCATCACGGGCGCCAGCTTGCGCTCATCGAGCAGCCATTGGTCGAGAGCCAGAAGCAACTTTCTTGACCCTTCGGCGGCGCCATCGCCATCCCGCCGCGCCCGCGATTTGGCGGCGACGAATGCCAGTGCCTGCCCCAGACCGGCCGCACGTATGCGCATAGGCAGCTTCTTGGCATGACCGGCGAAATCGTCCCTTTGCCTTTCCGCCAGCTGCCTTGCGTCCTGTACCGTCTTCCAGGCGTGCCGTGCCCGATCCTGATCGAGTGTGCGCTGAGGCGCAGCGGCCTGATGCGCCGGAGCGGGAGGAGCCGGCGATTCGGGCTGTGCCCTGGCCACTGTGGCGGATACCGGCTCCCCCGCCGGGCGCGGCGTCTGCGGCGCGCGATTCTTCCTTTTTCCCCTGCCCATGCTCAGCCCCTCCCGCCGGCGAAACGAAGGGCACAGAAGCCTCGGCCGATGGTCTCGTCGGCGCCGACCTGAATGATGTCGGGCGCAGCGCGGCGCAACCAGTCCAGGCAGTCGGCTGAACTTGCCCTGAAATCCCTGCTGCGGCTGTCGCTGGCGATAGCCAGAGCATAAAAGATCGTTTCGGCTGGGAGCACTTCCTGCCAGAAAAGCGCTCCTTTCCGGACGGTCTTTGTCTCAGCGTCAAGGCCGATCCGTGCACTCACCTCCGTTGCATAGCTGGCGAAGTGCGTGAAATCATTGTCCGAGAGGATGGCAAGATGCGTGCGGAGTCGCCGACCGGTTACCTCGTCGACCGCAGCGGCAGCAATCCGGTCCGGCCAGTCGCCTGCGGCACCTGTCCGGACGAAATCGAACTCTTCAAGCAGAACCTGGTCACCGGCGACAACCAGATGTGTCTCATCACAGAGGATCTGCGCATCGCCGACCTCCGGCACTGCCGGCCAGTCGGCGCCCAGACCTGCCAATCGCGCGTCCCTCGCAAAACGCTGAAGGATTGCCGGGCAGGTCACCCAGGCGAAAACGCCTCGTACCGCCCTGACCGGAAAGGCCAGCAATCGTGCATCGGTCAGTGCGATCGCGCCGGCATGGTCGGCAGCGTTGCGTGTATCGGGGCCGAACACAGCCTGATGCTCGCTGCCCGGCAAGTGAGACGTAGCGGCCCGCAAGACGCCCTTGAGCGAGGAGCCCGGTACGAGCGGCCAGTTCGTGTGCCGCTCGCGCTGGACCGGAAGATCGATCACGTCCAGCGCGGCACCTGAGCCGGGATGCAACCCGGTCAAGGCATGCAGAAATACAAGATCGCCTTCAGGCATAGGTCCAGCCCCCTTTCAAGAAGCAGCCAAAGCCGTTCGCCACGTCATCTCCGGCGGACAGGCTCGTTCGCTCCAGCACGGAATCCCGCCCGGAGGCAAAGTAGAACACCGCGCCGGCCGGAACGGCGAAGCGCGTCGGCTTCGGCGCACGTCGCGCGAGATCCCAGCCGGAGATCGCCTGGCCTTCCCCGCAGGCAACGGCCAGCGGATGCCAGTCATCGCCATGCCAGCCACCAGACAGGAACGCCGGTGTGGTCAGAACGGCGAGCGACCCGTCCAGTGCCGGCCCCCCGGGCCACTGGACAGGCGTGTCCGCGACGGAGCAGGCGACATGCCGGCCTTCACCGCCCCAGCGAAGCAGAAAGTCGCCCAGGGGCGGGACGCCGGCATCCGTCTCGATCTCGACAACAAAACGCACACCCGGTCGCAGGCGCAGGAAGCCGATGCCATAGATCATGCCCTCGGCGGCGGTGCCGGCCGTGGAATCGACCGCGATACCGGTCCGGTGCTCAATTGCGAACAATGTGTTCGCGGGGACCAGACCGTCGGTCGGGGGAGTACGACCGGCCAGGAAATCCGCCATCGCTTCCAGCGCAAGATAGCCGCCGGCGGCTTCAGTGCGCGCCCGCGTCCGGGGCCAGAGTGGGGCAAGCCCCTGTTCACCCGAGTCGCGCCACCCCGGAACCGGCTGGCCGGAAGGATCAAGCCGGACCAGCGTCGACCCGCCTCGTACTCTCAACACAGTGACCGGCGTCGGCAACATGATCGTTCCGTCGTACTTCAGCCAGGGTCCGCGCAGCCGCATCGACAGGGCGGCTTCAAGCGCCGGCGACTGCCGTCGGGCAGCGTCCCGGGGTGTCAGACCGCTGCGTATGTCGTCGCCGAACTGATGGAAATCGCACCCTGCCGCCTCCATGAGGTGTGATCGCAAGGCGCCGCCCAGTGTCTGCGGCGTCGGATAGCCCGAGCCTGCACGGCCTCCGCTCGTGAACGCCTGACCATCGCGAAAAAACAGAACGTCCAGCGGGTCCAGGTTCAGTGTCAGGATTGCCATGTCCGCCTCATTGCTCCTGGCCCCGCGCGATGAACGAAGCGGCCTGGCACAGCAGGACGAAGTCCCTGAAGATGCTGTTGTCCGCGGGATCCTGCCGGCCTTGGCGGTATCGGTCATACCAGCCCGCGACCAGCGCCGCGGCGTCGCCATCGCCGCCGATCAGCCGTTGGGTGTCCGCGTCAGACCGTGCGACCTGCCTCCGGATCTCGGCCATCGCCGCTTCGGGAGGGAGCATCGACAATGTCGCCTCGATCCGGCGCAGCGCATAGGCCCACCGGTCGGATGCGCCATTGCGAAAGCTTCCGACCAGTCCATCCAGCCAGTCGATGTCGCCCCAGCGGGCCGCAGCACAAGAGTGTTCCCCGGACCGGCGCATCGCCAGGACAGCGAAACGGTCGCGGCCTGAGTGCTTGGCGAGTTTCTCCGCTCTCCTAGCCGCGGCAAGGACTTCCGCGAGGTTGTCCTTGTGATGAGCAAACACGATACCGGCCGAGAGGCTTGCGGTGGGCCCGAGCGTGAGATGTTCGGGACCGTCCGTCGAAAAACTGTACCAGCCCTCGTCACTGGCCAGGTTGCCGCGTCCCAGGCTGCCGCCAAAGGCCGCGCGCAGGGTCCTGGCGCATTGCAGGGCCGTTTCGGCGGGCACGAAGGCCAGCACATCATCGCCGCCTGAATAGACCAGTGTCCCGAGCGCGTCGGACACGATCCTGGGCGCAAGGCGCGTTGAGAACGCGGACAATGCGCGCGCGATCACGGCGTGCCATGACGGCCCGGCGGGTAACCGGGCCTCCTTCAGCATGCCGGTTCCGTCACTCAACAGGTCGGAAAGACGCGGCGCGCGCTCGCCAGACAACCATTCGCCCATGTTGTCGCCGTCGCACAGAATGACTGCATAGTAGGCTGGGGGTGACTCCTTTTGTCTTGCCTGCGCGATAGCGCGAGCAAGATCCTCGGGCGGCAGATCGTCATCGCCCGCTTCTGTCTCATTGCGAGAATGCACCCAGCGGCCCGACCAAGAGCCTCGCGATTTCGACCGCCAGTCGTCAAGGCCGTGGCGCACCAGCCATGACCGCGCAGCGATTGTCGCGGTGTCGGGAAAGGCCTGCTGGCCCAGGTCGTCAAGCCCGAGTTCGGCGGCCAACCCGCTGGCCATGGCGAAGCGCTTGACCATCGAGGGTGCACAGAATTGCTCCCCCTCGCGTAGGCGAATGCCCTTGACACGGCTCTGCCAGGACGGAGACCACGCCTGAGACCAGAACCGTTCGGCAGATGCCCGATCGGCAGGACCCACCTGCTCCCAGGTGCCGAGCAGGGTGCATTTGCCGGGCGCCAAACCGTTATAGTCATCGGTAACCGGGATCGACCTGCGCCGCTTGGCCGCCTCCAGCATCCGGCTGGCGAGTTCGACCCGGGCCGGCCAGCCGGAGCTTTCAACGTCGCGCAGCACGTGCAGCCCATCGGCATATCTATGGGCGAGGAAGCGCCGGATGTCCGAGCGGCCCGGCCAGAGTTCGTCATCTGCCTGAAGTCCAAGCAGGTGGCGAACTTCGGTCTCGGCGGTCGAGAGCGGCGTGGCGACACCGCGCACGTCGAGCATTTGCTCGACCTGGCTGGCGAACCGGTCAGCCCATCCGGGAAACCCATTGCCAAAGGCTTCGTCAAGCGTATCGCGAACCGTGGTCGCGAGATCCGACAAGGCCTCCTGCGCACGCTCGCGGCACATCACGAGGAGTTCCCCTCTATCGGGTCCCGCCCCCCCGACAGGCACGACGGCGAGGAACCGGTGCGGTATCGACGAGGCCAGGCTGCTTCTGGATTCCTCCCGCGGTGGTTCGACTCCCTGGGTCGCCAGCCAGGCATCCATGATCGCATTGCCACGAAGTGCAGGCAGCACCAGACATGTCGGACCAAACAGTTCCAGTAGAGGCGTCATCGCCCGGAACGAAAGCCAGGACAGCATCGCACTTCCGGTCCACAGATCCCGCAATGACCGACCCGCGGCAATGAACGGCTGGACAGGTCCGAGCGACACAGACAGCAACGCCGCATCACCGGAACAATGTGCGATCGCCGCTTCCCTGGCGGCTATGTCGGCCATGTCCCGCAGTCCGGTCAGCGGCAACGAGCGGTCTGCGGGAACGGAATCCAGCGTGGCATCAGTCGCATCACCCCGGCCACGCCAGGCTTCGAGAAAACTCTGACGCGGGTCCGGACGGCGGGGGTCAGGGGTCGATGGCGGGGTTGCCATTTCCGGGACCGGACTGTTTCGCGGCTGGCCCGAAAAGGGATGGGCGAAGCGGGCGTTGCTTCCTGGCCCATTGCTGCGAACCCCGGACTGAACCGTTGCAGACCATGCGGCATGCATTGCCGCCCACATGTCGCTTGCTACCATGCGCCCCTCCCCGCCTGGCGATCACGAGGCAATGACGCCACAACCCCGGTATGCATTCGAAAATGCTAACGCCGCCTCCGGACGGTGTCCTGAAAATTATCCTCCCCGCTTGCATGGGGAATGTCAGTTGCCTCAACCTGTTGATCGATGGTGGATCCGGCGCAAATCAGCATTGACGACAACAGCCGCTTCGTGTCGGAGGTCGCCGGCCTTGCGCATGCAACCCGGTTGCTCGCCTACAGGGTTTCACTCACCACGCCGGATGTTCGCGCCACAGTGTCGATGTTGCGCGGAGTGTGGGGCGCCGCACTCCGGCAGGTCGATCCCGACGCCTATGTGGAGGTCTTCGAGGGCGGTGCCGCGCGCCGCATCCCTCGCTACATCATCCGTCCCGCCCCGCCGGACACGTCAGACGCGCCTGCGTTCGAATGGCTGGTCCTTGGCGAGGCCACCCGATACATGCCGCAACTGCTGGACGCCTGGCAACTGGCGCTGGATCGGGGCTTGGGACGTGACCGGATCCCCGCGTCCATCCGGTCATTTCGCCGGTTGTGTCCCGACGGGAGCCTGGCTGCGCCAGGCGACCCGGTGGAGACGGATGTCTGGCGACTGTCTTCTGCCGTGTGGCCCGTGGCTGGTGACCCGGCAACCACGCCGGTACGGGTCGACTTCGCAAGCCCCTTGCGAATCCTGCGCGAAGGCCGCCTGCTCATACACCCCGATCTGGCCGATATCGTGGAGGCTGGCGCGCGACGCCTGTTCGCGTTCGCCGACGGCACAGACGCCCAGTCTCGCCGAGAGGTTTCAGGGCCGCTGCGACGCATGGCGCGGGAGATGCACTGTTCGCCCTGGCGCGGCGACACGGCTCGCTTCGTTCGATGGTCCGCCAGTCAGGGTACCGAGATCGAACTGCACGGCACAAAGGGCAGCATTGAACTGCACGAGGGCGCCGGGTCAGTCTGGCCAGTCGTTCTCGCAGCCAGTTGGCTTCACCTTGGCAAAGGTACAGTCTTTGGGCTGGGCCAGTTGACACTGTCCGGACTTCCGGATCGGCAAACAGGCAGCTTTCGCGAGTACACTGTTTCGAATGTTCAATCCTGACGAAACGATCGATGATGGACGTCGCCGTCTTACGTTGGCGGTGTGCCCGATTGTTGGCGGCTAGACTACAATCAGTTGAGGCTGACCTGGACATCGGGCAAGACCACCAAGAGATCATCGGCAATCTGTCCGGAGACATGCCGCAGCCACGTTGCCATCACCGAAAGCAACCCGTCGTGAAGAACGGAAATCGACCTCTGACCGCCAACGAATACGCTGACCGGTCACGAATCGCGCGAGACATCAATGGACGACATCGACTACTGGCGGCTAGCTGACGAGTTGACGATCGTGCAGGCGGCTCTTCTCGTTGTCGGCGAGTCTCCCGGCCCGATTGCCGAATATGTCGAAAAGTGGGACGCAGGAGAACGCCCACCCGGTTACGAGGCCGCCAAACATGCCATCAAGAACGCGTTGCTGAACGGACGTGTCAAGGGCTCACCGGTCGAGGAGACCGCAGTCGATTGGAACGGCAACGAGATCGGCGTAGTCCCCGGCACGGCCGAGATCCATCATTCACTCGTGGACGTGTTGTCTCTCCGAAACTGGCTCAGTGACCGCGGGTTCCGTGACGGCTTCTTCTTTCCCGAGAAAGCTGGGAAGCCCGACTACCTCGATGCGAACAACGGCCGGTATGCGCCGAAGCTCGCAGCGGCGGTCGGAGCATGGCTCGCCATCGGCAACACCGACGACCTCAAGGGCAGGCATCCCAAGCAGGCGCTGATGAAATGGCTGCGCGAGAATGCGGCGTCCTACGGTCTGACCGATGACGAGGGCAAGCCGATGGAGACCACACTCGGCGAAATCGCCAAGATCGCCAACTGGCAGCCGAAGGGAGGCGCACCGAAGACACCGGGGCAGGACATAGGGAACGACACCGACACGGAATCCACCGCCAACGATCTCGATTCCCCCATACCTTTCTAACCAGATATAATTTAATGGATTTTTTCGATTTCCCGCGCTTGCCCCCTCTGGAACCCATGGGAAACCGCCCCATGACACCCTGATTGTCCGGGCAGGTTTTCTGCAACCTGCCCCGCTATTCATCCGGTTCTGGCCGACGAAATCTCGCCTCGTTCGCAACAGGACGAGGACGGACACATGCAGACGCTTCCGGAGACCGGCTATCTCAGGCTTCACCAGATCATTGGTGACAGGCGGGCCGTTCCGCCCGTCCCGGCGCTGATCCCGATCAGCAAGTCGACCTGGTGGGCCGGTGTGAAGGACGGGCGCTATCCCTCCCCGGTCAAGCTGGGCCCGCGCATCACCGCCTGGCGGGTCGAGGACATCCGCGACCTGATCGCGAAGGTGGCGGGCTGATCATTGGCAAAGGCTGGTCGATCCATCTGGCGGGCCGTGAAGGTTCACCGCAACTACACGGTCGACGAGGTCTCGCGGACCGTTGGCGTCTGCAAGGGCACCGTGCGGCGCTGGCTCAAGGAGAACCTGCCGGCATTGCGGGAGCGCAAACCGATCCTGATCCTGGGCAGCGACCTCATCGATTTCCTGAAGGCCCGTGCCCGGCCGCGGACCCGCTGCGACATCGGCGAGTTCTACTGCCTGAAATGCCGCGAGGCGCGTAGGGCAGCGTTCGGCGAGGCGGAGATCGCGTCCGAGACACCGGCGAGCATGAACCTCCGGGCCCTCTGCGAGATGTGCGGAACCCTGATGCACCGGCGCGTCTCCAGGCGCCAGCTTGCCGGATTCCTGTCGGTCCTCCGCGTGTCGGCCGCGCAGCCACCGACACACATAGGGGAGCCCGCCCCTCCCTCCCTGAATGTTCACGTGCACGAGGACGCGGAAACCCATGAAAAAGCATCATCCTGAGAACGAACGGATCAAGCGTCGCTACTTCCAGTATCTCCGCGAGGCGAAGCGTCTTGCGGAGGCCAGCGTCGACCATGCGGCGGCGGCGATCTCGGCGTTCGAGGCGTCGACCGGGTACCGGGACTTCAAGAAGTTCCATATCGAACAGGCGCACCGCTTCAAGCGGGTCCTGGCCGAACAGATCAATTCGACGACCGGGCGGCCGCTCGCCAAGGCAACCGTCCATTCCCGCCTGATGGCGTTGAAGGCCTTCATCCAGTGGCTCGCGGACCAGCCCGGCTATCGGTCGCGCATCCGCTATACGGATGCCGACTACTTCAACCCGTCCGCCAACGACGGCCGCATCGCGAAGGCGGTCCGGGAGCGGCCGGTGCCGAGCATCAAGCAGATCAGGCACGTCATCCGGACCATGCCCGCCGACACCGGTATCGAGCGTCGCGACCGCGCCCTGGTCGCCTTCACGCTGCTCACCGGCGCGCGGGACAACGCCATCGCATCGATGTCGCTCAAGCATGTCGACCCGGCGGCGCGGACCGTGTTCCAGGACGCGCGGGAAGTGCGGACCAAGCGGCGGAAGACCTTCACGTCCTACTTCTTCCCGGTCGGCGAGGACATCGAGGCGATCGTCGTCGACTGGATCGCGCATCTCGGATCAGCGTACCTCTTCGGGCCGGATGACCCGCTGTTCCCTGCAACGCAGGTCGAGCAGAACACTGACCGGTGCTTCGCGGCAACCGGTCTGAGCCGCCGGCACTGGTCCAATGCCGGCCCGGTCCGGCGCATCTTCCGCGAAGCCTTCGCGCAGGCCGGCCTCCCCTATTTCAACCCTCACAGCTTCCGCAAGACGCTGGCCCGTCTCGGTGAACAGATCACCCGGACGCCGGAGGAGTTCAAGGCGTGGAGCCAGAACCTCGGGCACGACGACGTTCTGACCACCTTCACCAGCTATGGTGCGGTGGCACCGCATCGCCAGGCGGAGCTGATCCGGAATGCAGGCGCAACCGCAGGTGACAATGATGACCTGCTTGCACGACGCATTGCCGAGCTGGTGCGCACCAGCCGATAATGCCGGTCCGGGGCAGAGTCGAAGGATGCGGGGAGCCAGATGAACGCCGTCGAGATCGAGGAGGCCATATCGGCCCTGGCGGAACAGCCCTTCGATCCGGAGGAATTTCCCTACGCCTTCCTGCAGGCGTTCGGGAACAAGGCGACGACGATCAGGCGGCTGCGGGCCGGCACGTCAAACAGGTCCGACCATGACGGCCCCTGGGGCGGGGTGCTGCAGACCGGCAACATCCACATCGCCACCTGTCCCGCCGGCACGGTATCGCAGACCCTCGCCGCCCTGAAGGCGAGCCCGGCGACAACCCGGGCAAGGGCGAAGTACGTGCTGGCGACCGATGGCGACACATTCGAGGCCGAGGATCTGACCGCCGGCGAGACGGTCGCCTGCGCCTACCGTGACTTCCCGGACCACTTCGGCTTCTTCCTGCCGCTTGCCGGCATCACGACCGTCCGGCAGATCCGCGAGAGCGCCTTCGACATCAAAGCCACGGGCCGGCTGAACCGTCTCTATGTCGAGTTGCTCAAGGACAACCCGGACTGGGGCACCGCCGCGCGACGCCACGACATGAATCATTTCATGGCACGGCTGATCTTCTGCTTCTTCGCCGAGGACACCGACATCTTCAACGGCCAGGGCCTGTTCACGGCGACGGTCCAGCAGATGAGCGCGAGCGACGCCGCCAACACGCACGAGGTGATCAGCGAGATCTTCCGCGCCATGAACACGCCGATCCGGGACCGCGCCACGGCGAGGCTGCCCCGCTGGGCCGACGTGTTTCCCTATGTCAATGGCGGCCTCTTCTCCGGCACGGTCGAGGTCCCGCGCTTCAGCCGGATCGCGCGTTCCTACCTGCTGCACATTGGCGGCCTCGACTGGCAGAAGATCAATCCAGACATCTTCGGCTCGATGATCCAGGCCGTCGCCGAGGACGAGGAACGCGGCGCGCTCGGCATGCACTACACCTCCGTGCCCAACATCCTGAAGGTGCTGAACCCGCTGTTCCTCGACGACCTGCGGGAGAAACTGGAGGAGGCCGGCGACAACCCGCGCAAGCTGCTGAACCTGCGCAACCGCATGTCGCGGATCAGGGTCTTCGACCCGGCCTGCGGTTCGGGCAATTTCCTCGTCATCGCCTACAAGGAAATGCGGTCGATCGAGGCCGAGATCAACAGGCGGCGCGGCGAGAGCGACCGGCGGAGCGAGATTCCGCTGACCAACTTCCGCGGTATCGAGATCCGGGATTTCCCGGCCGAGATCGCGCGCCTCGCCCTGATCATCGCCGAGTACCAGTGCGACGTGCTCTATCGCGGCCAGAAGGAGGCGCTGCAGGACTTCCTGCCGCTGGATGCGCAGAGCTGGATCGTCTGCGGCAACGCCCTGCGGCTGGACTGGCTGTCCATCTGTCCGCCAACCGGCACCGGCGTGAAGCACCATGCCGATGACCTGTTTCACTCCCCACTCGATCAGTCGCAGATCGACTTCGAGAACGAGGGCGGTGAAACGTATATCTGCGGCAATCCGCCATATCTGGGGAACACATGGCAGTCAAAGGAACAAAAAAAGCATATTCGTGAAATTGTAAACGGACGCACAAATTCGGCTGGCTTTCTTGACTACGTGTCGGGATGGCTCATAAAGAGCGCTGACTATATAAAAAAATCGGGCGGCATTGCCGCATTCGTCACAACAAATTCTATATGTCAAGGACAGAGCATTCCAATTCTTTGGCCGATGATCTACGACACGGGCTGTGATATCATATTTGCATATACATCTTTTAAATGGTCGAATCTTGCAAGCAACAATGCAGGCGTCACGGTTACTGTTGTAGCGATTGGTGCGTTGCGCAATGCGCTGTGTCGACTGCATGATCATCAAGATGACGGAAGAGTCGTAGTACGCGAAGGCGTTTCCATTACACCGTATTTGACTTTTGGTTCGCACGTCATTGTCAAGAAGTGCGGAACTTCAATTTCTGGATTGGCGGTGATGGAATTTGGGAATAAACCGAGCGATGGAGGCCACCTTCTTCTTACGCGGTTTGAACTTGATTCCCTTGCACTGACGCCTCAGCAAAAGAAGAGATTTATTCGCCGAATTTACGGATCCCAAGATTTTATCAACGATCGCATTCGTTATTGCATTTGGATCGAAGATGAAAACCTGAAGGAGGCTGAATCAATTGCTGCATTAAAGGAACGCATTGAAGCGGTTCGGGCTTTACGCATGGATAGTCCGGACAAAGGCGCGAGAACAATTCTTTCAAAACGCCCTCATCAACTCAAACTTATGCGTATCGGGAACACGCGAACTATCGTGGTGCCGAGCGTGTCTTCAGAGCGTCGGCAGTACTTGCCAGTAGGTATCATTGACGGGCAGACCACTCTCACGAACCTCGCGTTTGGCATGTACGACGCGCCTCTCTGGAACATGGCATTGATCGCATCGCGCCTGCACCTGGTCTGGATAGCGACCGTCTGCGGCAAGTTGGAAACGCGATACCGCTACTCCAACACCCTCGGCTGGAACACCTTCCCGGTCCCGACGCTGACCGGGAAGAACAAGGAAGACCTGACCCGCTGCGCGGAGGACATCCTGCTGGCGCGGGAGGCGCATTTCCCGGCCACCATCGCCGACCTCTATGACCCGGAACGGATGCCCGACGACCTGCGCGCCGCCCATGACCGCAATGACGAGGTGCTGGAGCGCATCTACATCGGCCGGCGGTTCCGCAATGACACCGAGCGGCTGGAAAAGCTGTTCGAGCTCTACACGAAGATGACCGCGACGGCGGCGAAGACCGGGAGGGCGACGCCTCGCGGGACCGCAAGCCGCAAGACCGCCATCACTGCCGGGGAGGGCAACTGATCCGATGGAAGCACGCAGCAAGACGATCGAGGCCTGGTTCTCGCTGATCGAGCAGGGCCAGGTGAAACTGCCCCGGTTCCAGCGGCACGAGGCCTGGCGGCCGGTCCAGATCGCCGGCCTGTTCGAGAACATCCTGCGTTCGCCGTCCCTGCCGCTGGGTGTGCTGCTGGTGCTGGAAGTCGGCGACAAGGAGCTGTTCCATTCGCGCCCGATCGTCGGCGCACCGCAGGTCGATACGCGACCAGGCCTGCACATCCTGGATGGCCAGCAGCGCATGACCGCGCTCTGGCGGTCACTGACCGACGACTACGATGACCTGCGCGTGCTCGTCCGCCTGAATGCGGCCGGCGAAGCGGCGGAAGATGATGACGAGGATGGCGACCCGCCGCTGATCGAGATCGTGAAACGCTGGGACCACGATGGCACGCGAAAGCCGGTCTGGGTCGATGATGATCTCGCCTGCATCGCGCGCGGGCTGGCGCCGGTCTCGATCTTCCGCCCCGGCAGCGCGGGCGAGGCCGCATTCAAGGCATGGCGTGATCGCCTGCGGGCCGGCGATGCCTTTTCCGACTCCATCGGCGACCTGGCCGGCGAGTACCGCAAGCGTGTCGCCAGCTACACCCTGCCCTTCCTCTCCCTGCCGGTCGGAACCTCGCGCGAGACGGCACTGGAGGTGTTCATCAACATGAACACTTCGGCCTCGCCGCTGAAGGACTACGACATCGTGGTGGCCCAGGTCGAGGAAGCGGTCGGCGAGTCCCTGCACACCAAGGTGGAGAACCTGTTGCTGCGCGTCCCGGCCGCGCGGGACTATGGCCGGATCGAAGATACGCTTCTGGCCATGACCGCCCTGCTGCTGGACCGGCCGCCGCTGAAGAAGACCTACCTGGAGGAGAGCTTCGGCAAGGGGCTGGCGAAGGTCTGGCCGAAGGTCGAGGCCGGCATCGAGCGGGGCCTGCAGTTTCTCGCCGACGAGGCCCTGCTGAACGAGAAGACCTTGCCATCGGATGTCGCGGTCTACCTCACCTGCGCGTTGTGGGGCCTGGCGACCGGGCTGAAACTGGACCAGGAGGGCAATGCCCGGCAACTGATCCGCAAGGCGCTTTGGCGCGCCTGCTTCACCGACCGCTATGGCAAGACCTCGGCAACCCGTGCCTTTGCCGATTTCCGCGCGCTGCGTGGCATGATCGACGGCACGGTACCGGATGCGAATTGCGACCTTTTCGATGAGACCCTCTATCGCCTGCCAGGCATCGACGAGATCCGGACTGCCGGCTGGCCGGGGCGAAAAGACCGGCTGCCCCGCGCCATCCTGGCAACGTCGCTGCGCCGCAAGGCCCAGGACTTCGCGGATGGAACGCCGATCAGCCGGACGAACATCGGCAGCCGCGAACTCGATCACCTCTACTCGTTTGGCTATCTCGATGTCGGTCGCGATGATCCCCTGGTCAACCGCGCCTTGAACTGCGCGCTGATCTCCGCCGCGACCAACCGGAACAAGAGCGCCACGCCGCCGAGCGTCTATATCGACAAGCGCGCGAAGGCATCGAATCTCGGCGAGGAGACAGTACGCTGGCGCCTGGCCACGCACCTGATCCCGTATGCCGCCCTCGTGGCCGATGACTACGAGGCGTTTCTGGACGCACGGGCGGACATGGTCGTCGCCGACATGACGACGCTGTGCAACGGTGCGGAGCCGTCGACATGAGCGCGAAGCCCCCCGGCTGGGATGCGCAGGCCATTGCCCGGATCGCCCGGGAGCACTACGGCGATTTCACGCGCCTCTTTGAAGCGCATGGATGGCCGGAACGCGGTGCGGACATGATGCGCAAGGTCCAGACGCGCGTGAAGGAAACCTATGGTAGTGTGAAGGCCTTCGAGGACCGGCATGAGAGGTGACAGGAGACGTCGGCCCGGAGGTGTCACCGGGCCGGTCCAGCCTGCGGCGCCTGCATCCAGGGGATTTTTCGACGGCCATCGAGGGTAACCTTGCGACGTTGGCGAACAATATCTGCGATCAGGCCCGGCTCAGCTCATGGACGAATTTGAATGGGACGAGGCGAAGAACGCCGCCAACCTGGTAAAGCACGGCATCAGCTTTGAGGAAGCCGCCACGATCTTTGAAGGTCCGGTGCTGACCGATATCGACAACGGCCCGTACGACGAGATTCGGGAGAAGAGCTTCGGCATGATTGGCGGTATTGTCGTGGCCTGCGTCGTCCATACCGACAGGAACGGCAGGACCCGGATCATCAGCGCCCGCAAGGCCACGAAATCAGAACGCAATCATTTCAATGACTATCTCAAAAAAGCGGCTCACTGAAATCGCGTCGATCCCCGACGAGGCGATCGATACCTCCGATGTCCCGGAGGCCGACGAGGCATTTTTCCGTCGCGCGAAGCTGGTCATGCCCGGCGAGCGGCATGTCGGGGGCCTGAGGGAGCGTGCGCAAGTACCGTTCGTTTCCGTCACCTATGCACGGAACGGCCGTTCGACCCGCTCGAACGAACTCGGCATGCGCCCGATGCAGGAACGCGCCTACGAGAAGCGAGGCGAACAATACCTCCTGATCAAGTCGCCGCCAGCTTCAGGCAAGAGCCGGGCGCTGATGTTCATTGCCCTCGACAAGCTCCACAACCAGGGTCTCCGGCAGGCGATCATCGTGGTCCCCGAGCGATCGATCGGCGCGAGTTTCAACGACGAGCCACTGAGTCGGTCCGGCTTCTGGACCGACTGGACGGTCGAGCCGAAATGGAACCTCTGCAACGCGCCGGGGACTGACGGCGGCAAGGTCAATTCGGTAAAGACGTTCCTCGACAGCGAGGACCGGGTACTGATCTGCACCCATGCCACCTTCCGCTTTGCCGTGGACCGGTTCGGCATCGAGGCCTTCGACGACCGCCTGATCGCCGTCGACGAGTTCCATCACGTCTCGGCCAATCCTGACAACAAGCTTGGCCTGCATCTCGGCGAGCTGATCGCCCGCGACCGGGTGCACGTCGTTGCGATGACAGGTTCCTATTTCCGCGGCGACGCGGAAGCGGTGCTGGTGCCTGAGGACGAGACGAAGTTCGAGACCGTCACCTACACCTATTACGAGCAGCTCAACGGCTACAGCTATCTGAAGCAGCTCGACATCGGCTACTTCTTCTATGCGGGTTCCTACGCGGACGACATCCTGAAGGTGCTCGATCCGACAGAAAAGACGATCGTCCACATCCCAAACGTAAATTCGCGCGAGAGCACGAAGGACAAGATCAAGGAAGTCGAGCACATCGTCGATGAGCTGGGCGAGTGGCAGGGCACCGACCCGGCGACCGGATTCCAGCTCGTGAAGACGCCGGGAGGGCGTGTGCTCCGGATCGCCGACCTGGTTGACGACGATACCTCGAAGCGCGATCGGATCATGACGGCGTTGAAGGACCCAAGCGGGAAGCACGACCGCGACCACGTCGACATCATCATCGCGCTGGGTATGGCGAAGGAGGGCTTCGACTGGGTCTGGTGCGAGCACGCCCTGACCGTCGGATATCGCGCCAGCCTGACCGAGGTGGTCCAGATCATCGGCCGCGCCACCCGTGACGCGCCCGGCAAGACCCGCGCCCGGTTCACCAACCTGATCGCGGAACCCGACGCTTCGGAAACAGCCGTCACCGAGGCGGTGAACGACACGCTGAAGGCAATTGCCGCGAGCCTGTTGATGGAACAGGTGCTCGCCCCCCGCTTCAACTTCACGCCGAAGACCCCGCAGAGCGGGCCGGTCGAGGGCTTCGACTACGGCGCGGAAGGCTACGATCCGAAAAAGGAAAACGTCGGCTTCAACGAACATACCGGACAGTTCCGGATCGAGATCAAGGGCCTCGCGCAACCACAGACCAAAGTCGCCGAGCGCATCTGCCGGGAGGATCTGAATGAGGTCATCGCGGCCTTCGTCCAGGACAGGACGGCGACCGAGCGGGGCATCTTCGACGAGGAACTGGTACCGCAGGAGCTGACCCAGGTACGGATGGGCAAGATCATCCGCGACCGATACCCGGAACTCGACGACGCCGACCGTGAAGCGGTGCGCCAGCATGCGATCGCGGCCATGAACCTGACGCAACAGGCCAAGAAGGTCATCACCGAAGGCGAGGTCGAGAAGAGCGGCAACACCGCGCTGATCGATGGCGTCCGCAAGTTCGTCAATGTCCACGACCTCGACATCGACCTGATCGACAGCATCAACCCGTTCGGCGAGGCCTACGCGATCCTCTCCAAGGCCATGAGCGAGGAAAGCCTGAAGCAAGTGGCGGCGGTGATCGCGGCCAAGCGCACGGCGCTGACGCCGGACGAGGCCAAGGACCTTGCCGTCCGGGCTGTCCGCTTCAAGCGGGAGCGCGGCCGGGTGCCGAGCCCGAACGCGGCGGATGCATGGGAGCGCCGGATGGCCGAGGGCGCCGCAGCCTTCGTACGTTTCAAGAAAGAAGGCCGCTATGACTGACGAGGTCGACCTCGACGAGTTGGCGGAGGAGCTGTCCGAGTTCGACAAACCCGAGAAATCTGCCGGCCGGTCCCCGAGGGAGGAACGGATCATCGCGGGCTTCGAGGACGTCCAGCGCTTCGTCGAGAAGCACGGCCGCGCCCCGCAGCATGGCGAGGACCGCGACATCTTCGAGCGCATCTACGCCGTGCGCCTCGACCGCCTGCGGGCGCTGGAGGAGTGCCGGACTCTCCTGGAGCCGCTCGACCACCAGGGCCTGCTGGCCGGTACCGGTGCAGCGATGGAAGCCACTGAGGACGACGTCGACGAGGAGGAACTGCTCTCGGAACTGGCCGAGGTCGACGAGGCGACGGCGGGTATTTCCCGGCTTCGCCATGTCAGGTCGAGCAGCGAGCGGCGTGCCGCTGACGAGGTGGCGAGCCGGCAACCGTGCAGGGACTTCGATCGTTTCAATCCCCTCTTCGAACTGGTCCAGAAGGAACTCGAGAACGGTAGCCGGGAGACACGACCGTTCGAGCTGAAGGCCGAGATCGAGCCGGGCCGGTTTTTCATCGTCGGCGGCCAGAAGGCCTATGTCGCCGGGAAGGGGGATGCATTTACCAACGCCCAGGGCCGGCAGGACGCGCGGCTGCGCGTGATCTTCGACAACGGCACCGAAAGCAACATGCTGATGCGGTCGCTGCAGCGGGCCCTGAACGACGACGAGGCGGGCCGTCGCATCACCGAACCGACTGCCGGCCCCCTGTTCTCGGACCACTCGGTCGAAGGCGACGAGGCAAGCGGTACGATCTACGTGCTCCGCAGCAAATCCAGCCTGCCCTTGGTCGCGGAGCACCGGGAACTGGTCCACAAGATCGGGGTGACGAACCTGCCCGTCGAGAAGCGGATCGCCGGGGCACGCCTGCAGCCGACATTCCTGATGGCCGACGTCGAGGTGGTCGCGACCTATGAGCTCTTCAACATCAACCGGACCAGGCTCGAAAACCTGATCCACCGTATCTTCGCCCCGGCGCGCCTCGACATTGAGGTGAGGGACCGTTTCGGCAATCCGGTCGTCCCGCGCGAATGGTTCCTGGTGCCCCTCTTCGTGATCGACGAAGCAGTGGCCAAGATCAGGGACGGCAGCATCGCCGAGTACATCTATGATCGGGATTCGGCGTCGCTCCAGGTGCGAAAAGCTGCCAGCCAATGAGGCCGTGGCAGTTCTCCATGGGAACCCACCAGCATCAGGCTGACCACAGTGGACTGTGGCGTCCCCCGGCACTCTGATGCAGGCTGATGCTCCGGCCGCAGACGGCGATCATGGGATGACGCGACACCCCAACACGCGGATTTGTTGGTCGTTTCGTTGGTATCTATGAAATCACATTCGAATATCCTGTTTTAAAACATATTATTAGATCCACTATGCGATGCCGCCCCTGGCACCACATCCCCCTCCCGAGACACCCGACACCCCACCTATTCCGACTGGATCAGGCGGTCGGCCTTCACGGCAGCGGAGGTGCGGTTGTCCACGCCCATCTTCTGAAACACCTGTTCCAGGTGCTTGTTCACCGTGCGGGTGCTGAGTTTCAGGATGTCGGCGATGTCGCGGTTGGCCTTGCCGAGCGAGAGCCAGTACAGCACCTCCCCCTCGCGCTGGGTCAGGCCGAACGCCGCCGCCAGCCGCTCTTCCTTGCTGGCGCGCGGCGCCGGCGCGATCTTGACCAGGATCTCGCCCGACGCGCCGAAGCCGATGATGCTGAACTCGTGATCGCCGAAGGTGCGGACGCTGAGTTCGGACAGTGGCCGGTTCGCGGCGCCGCCCAGCCATTCGGCCAGCCCGGCGGGCAGAATGCCCTCGTCGCCCGTCAGTTCCATCGCGCGGGGAGACCCCCAGAGCAGACGGCCATCGACCGAACAGGCCAGCAGGGCCGGACCCGAGACGTCCAGGGCCGCCCTGGCGCTGCGGATCAGCTTTGAGTTCATGATGTGGATGGTCATCCGCGCGATCAGTTCTTCGACCTGCAGCGGCTTGGTGATGTAGTCCACTGCCCCGCATTCCAGCCCCTGCACGATGTGTTCGGGGTCGGCAAGGCCGGTCATGAAGATCACCGGCGCCTCCGCCCCGTGTGGCGATGCCTTCAGCCGGCGGCAGGTCTCGAAGCCGTCCAGACGCGGCATCATCGCGTCCAGCAGGATCACGTCGGGCCTGACCCGGCCGACGAGGCCGAGCGCGGTCGCGCCGTCCCGCGCCGCCAGCACGGTCATGCCGCACTCCTCCAGCGCCGCGACGACCAGGTCGAGCGTTGCCGGATCGTCGTCCACCACCAGCGCGATGTTGGTCCTGTCCATGTCAGGCCGCACGGCGACGTTCATCCTTCAGCAGCGCCGTGATGCCGGCGAGATCATAGACCTCGAGCAGGGTGCGGATGCGGCCGACCTGCATGGGCGGCGGACGGGACGGGTCATCACGTTCGAACCTCTCGATGATTTCGGCAATGCGCCGGACATGGCCGATCTCGGCCAGCGCCAGCAGTTCGTCGACCAGGGCCGCCGGCAAGGGCTCGACCGGCCGCGCGGGCAGCGCGCTGGCCTCGGTCGCGGGGGCCTTGCGCGTCACCAGATCGACCTTCAGCAGGTCGGCGATCCGTGTGACCAGGTCGTCCAGGTTGTAGGGCTTGGCGACGAAGGCGTCGCAGAGCGCATCCGCCGGGCCCTGCGAGCGGCTTTGTGCGGCATGGCCGGATACGACGATGATCGGCGCGGAGCGGAAGCGGCTCTCGCGCAGTTGCCGGGCGAAGTCCCAGCCATCCCAGCCCGGCATGTCTATGTCCAGGATGAAGGCGTCGGGGGTCAGGTCTTCCAGCATCTCCAGCGCCTGCCCGACGCTGCCGGCGCCCAGCACGTTGAAACCGACGGGCTTGAGGAAGTCCCGCGCCAGTTCCAGATGGTTCGCGTCGTCGTCGACGATCATCAGCGTGCGCCGTGGCCCGGCGATGCCCTTGATCCGGAGCGACATGGCCGTGCCGCCCTCGCCCTGGGTCAGCGAATCCTGCGGGATCGACGGCAGCATCAGCCGGACCCGGAAGGTGCTGCCGACACCCGGCCGGCTCTCGGCGGATATCTCGCCGCCCAGGATCTCGACCAGCAGCCGGGTGATGGTCAGGCCCAGGCCCGTACCCGGCGCCGACGAGCGGCCCTCGCGCTGGAAGGGCAACCAGATGCGCGGCAGTTCTTCCGGCGCGATGCCGATGCCGGTGTCCACCACCTCGATCAGCGCGACTTCGTTGCGGTACTGCAGGGTCAGGCGGACGCCACCGCGCTCGGTGTAACGGATGGCGTTCGACAGCAGGTTGATCAGGATCTGGCGTAGCCGCTTCTCGTCGAAGGCGATCCAGTCCGGCAGCTTGCCCCGGGTCTCGAAAGTGAAGTTGAGCCCCTTCTCGCGCGCCTCCTCCTCGAAGATGGAGGTGACCTGGGACAGGAAGACGCCGAAATTGATGCGGTCGCGGAGGATGTCGAGCCGCCCCGCCTCGATACGGGAGATGTCAAGCAGCCCCTCGATCAGCCCGGCAAGATGCTCGGAACTGCGCCGGATGGTCATGATCCACTTGTGCTGGCGCGCCGGGACCTTCGGGTCCTTCTCCAGCATCTGCGCGAAGCCGTAGATCGAGTTGAGCGGCGTGCGCAATTCGTGGCTGAGGCCCGTCATGTAGCGGGTCTTGGCCTCGTTCGCGGCCTCCGCCTTTTCCTTGGCCTCCTGCAGGGCCTGGTCGGTCCGCTCGTGCGCACGGATTTCCCTGAGCAGGCGCGAGCTCTGGAATTCCGCCTCGCTCCGGGCCGATTTCTGGCTCTCGGCGTTCAGGATGAACATCCAGACCAGGATGCCGAGGACAATGACTGCCGAGCCGAAGATCGCTGTCAGGATGGCGTCAAAATCCGGCGACCCGGCATGGGCGCGGATGAGCATCAGCACGCCGGCGAAGCTGCCCGCGGCGACGGTGGTCAGCACGAAGAAGCGCGCCAGCGGTGTCTTCAGCGCGTTGATCACGTTGCCGGGCAGCCAGCCCTGCAGGGCATCAAGGGTCATGGCCCCCACCCGGCCGTGCGGCTTGCAGTAGTCGGCGCAATTGCTCTCCAGCGTGCAGCAGAGCGAGCAGATGTGGCCGCCGTGAAACGGACAGTGGGTCATGTCCTCGGCGTCGAAGGTGTAGTCGCAGATACTGCAGGTCGCCGTCGCCTGCGGGGTGGCCTCCGGCATGCGCGCGATGTAGTAGCGTCCCTTCGTTCCGAAGGCGATCAGCGGCGCCAGCAGGAAGCTGGAGGCCAGCGCGACCAGGGTCGAGAAGGCTTCGGCGACCTCGCCGAACAGACCCAGATAGGCAGCGATCGACAGCACCACCGCCGCCCCCATCGACCCGAGGCCAACTGGATTGATGTCGTAGAGGTGTGCGCGGCGGAACTCGATGCCCTTCGGGCTGAGGCCCAGCGGCTTGTTCACGATCAGGTCGGCCAGCAGCGAACCGATCCACGCGACGGCGACATGCGAGTAGACACCGAGGATCGATTCCAGGCCCCGGAATACGCCAAGCTCCATCAGGATCAGGGCGATGGCGACGTTGAACACCAGCCAGACGACGCGGCCGGGATGGCTGTGGGTCAGGCGGGAGAAGAAGTTCGACCAGGCGATCGAACCGGCATAGGCGTTCGTCACGTTGATCTTGAGCTGGGACAGGATGACGAACGCACCAGCCAGGATCAGCGCCAGTCCGGGAATCGCCACGGCCTGGTTGAAGGCGACGTGGTAGAGCCAGGTCGGGTCGGTGGCATCGGCCCGCGCCACGCCGTTCGCCAGCGCCAGTGTCATCAGGTAGGACCCGGCGAGCATCTTCGCGACCCCGAGAATGGCCCAGCCCGGCCCCGCCGACAGCAGCGAGAGCCACCAGAGCCGCCTTTCGCCGCGTGTGCGGGGCTCGGGCAGGAAACGCAGATAGTCCACCTGCTCGCCGATCTGGGCGATCAGTGCGAAGACCACGCCGGCGGCGGCACCGAACAGCAGCACCCGCGAGGCACCTCCGGTGGAGGCGACCCCCTCGAAAGTCGACCAGTTCTCGATGTCGTAGCCCACCACGGCCAGCAGCACGAAGGGCGCCAGGTGCAGCACCACCCAGAGCGGCTGCGTCCAGGCCTGGAAGCTGGAGATCTTGGAAATGCCGTTGGTCGCCAGCGGAATGACGATCAGCGCGCTGATGATGTAGCCGGCGAAGACCGGGATGCCGAAGCAGAACTCCAGCGCCAGGGCCAGGATCGCCGCCTCCAGGGCGAAGAAGATGAAGGTGAACGAGGCGTAGATCAGCGAGGTGATGGTCGAGCCGATATAGCCGAAGCCGGCGCCACGGGTGAGCAGGTCGATATCGACGCCGTACCGGGCGGCGTAGTAGCTGATCGGCAGCCCTGACAGGAACAGCAGCGCGCCGACGAACAGGATCGCGGCGATGGCGATGTCATAGCCATAGGTCAGGGTGATGGCCGCGCCGATGGCCTCCAGGGCCAGGAACGAGATCGAGCCGATCGCGGTGTTGGCGACACGCAGGTTGGACCAGCGCCGGGCGCGGCGCGCCGTGAAGCGCAGCGCGAAGTCCTCCATCGTCTCGTTGGCGACCCACTTGTTGTACTCCCGCTTCCGGGGGGTCGCCTGGTAGCTCTGGAACATCGGCCCTTTCCTCTACGCCGGCCTAATCCACTCGCGTTCCGCTGGCGGATGCGATGCTGCACCGCCGAACAACTCATCCTCCCGAGGCTCCCGGTTTCGCTGACTATAGGCGCAGAACCGCCACTGCGCATACGTCATATGACCCATATTGCGCTGCAGCAATTTTGGCCAGCCTCTCGTCAGGAGCCGTAGCGAGGCCCCTTCGACCGACAAAACTGGAGGCACCCGTGTCCGATACAAAGTTCCCGAAAACGCCTGCCACCGGCATCAGCCGTCGTGGCGTCCTCGCCGGCGGCGTCGTCCTGTCGGCTTCTCTGTTCGCGCCGAAGTTCCTGCTGGCCAGCGACTTCCCGACCGCGGCCGTCAACACGACCGGCCTGGCGGTTACCGACACCAAGGTCACCATCGGCATCCTGCATTCGGTCACCGGCACCATGGCGATTTCCGAGACGGGTTCCGTGCAGGCCGAGAAGCTGGCCATCGACCAGATCAATGCCATGGGCGGCGTGCTGGGCCGCAAGATCGAGTACATCCAGGAGGACGGTGCGTCGGACTGGCCGACCTTTGCCGAGAAGGCGAAGAAGCTGCTGGTGAACGACAAGGTCGCCTCGGTCATGGGCTGCTGGACCTCGGCCAGCCGCAAGGCGGTGCTGCCGGTGTTCGAGCAGTACAACGGGTTCCTCTACTACCCGACCTTCTACGAGGGTCTCGAGCAGTCGCCGAACGTCATCTACACCGGCCAGGAGGCCACGCAGCAGATCATCGCCGGCCTGGACTGGGTATCCAAGACCAAGGGCGCCGAGACCTTCTACCTGCTGGGCTCCGACTACATCTGGCCGCGCACGTCGAACAAGATCGCGCGCAAGCACATCGAGAACTTCCTGAAGAAGAAGGTGGTCGGCGAGGAATATTACCCGCTCGGACACACCCAGTTCAATTCGGTCATCAACAAGATCCGGTTGCGCAAGCCCGACGTGATCTACGCCATCGTCGTCGGCGGTTCGAACGTCGCCTTCTACAAGCAGCTCAAGGCAGCCGGCATCGACATGACCAAGGAGAAGCCGATCCTTCTCACCATTTCCGTGACCGAGGACGAGATCCGTGGCATCGGCGGCGAGAACATCGAGGGCGCCTATGCCTGCATGAAGTACTTCCAGTCCCTGGACAACGACAACAACAAGGCGTTCGTCAAGGCGTTCAAGGACATGTGGGGCCAGGACATGGTCATCGGCGACGTGACCCAGGCCGCCTACCTGGGCCCGTGGCTGTGGAAGGCCGCCGTCGAGAAGGCAGGCTCCTTCGACATCGACAAGATCCGCGCCGCCTCGCCGGGCATCGAGCTCACCACCGCGCCGGAAGGCTACGTGAAGGTCCACGAGAACCATCATCTCTGGTCCAAGACCCGCGTCGGCCGAGCCGGAGCCGACGGCCAGTACGAAGTGGTCTACGAGACCGCGGACCTGGTCGAACCGGATCCGTTCCCCAAGGGCTACCAGTAAATCCCGGGTTTCCGGGGCCGGTCTTCGTCCGAAGTCCGGTCCCGGATTCCTGCGCCTGACGCCGCGTCAACGGGAGAACATCCATGTTCGAGGGCTATTCCAGTGGCGAGCTGGTCGCGATCTTCGCGATGCAGGGCTTCGCCGGCCTGATCCTCTTCTCTGTATTCGTCCTGATGGCTCTTGGTCTCGCGATCATCTTCGGCCAGATGGGCGTGATCAACATGGCCCACGGCGAATTCATGATCCTGGGCGCCTACGTGACCTACCTGGTGTCGCACATCTTTTCCGAATACCTGCCGGGCCTGTTCGGCGTCTATTTCTTCCTCGCGATGATCCTGGCCTTCATCGCCTCCGGCGCGCTCGGCCTGTTCGTCGAATGGGCGATGATCCGCCATCTCTACCGAAGACCCCTCGACACGCTGCTGGCGACCTGGGGTCTCAGCCTGATCCTGCAGCAGATCTACCGTTCCGTCTTCGGCGCGCGCGAGGTCGGCGTCAGCATCCCGGACTGGATGATGGGCTCGATGCCGCTCTCCGACACCATCGAGGTGCCGATCAACGGGCTGTTCGTGATGGTCCTGGCGATTTCCATCTCGGCGGCGGTCTACCTGATGATGTTCCGCTCCGGCTGGGGCAAGCAGGTGCGCGCGATCAGCCAGAACCGCGTCATGGCCGATGCCACCGGCATCAACACCGACTGGACCGACCGCCTGACCTTCGGGATCGGCTGCGGCGTCGCCGGTGTCGCCGGATCGGCCTTCACCATGATCGGTTCCACCGGCCCGACGGCCGGCCAGCTCTACATCGTCGACACCTTCCTGGTGGTCGTCTTCGGCGGCGCCGCCAGCCTGCTCGGCACCATCGCCAGCGCCTTCTCGATCAGCCAGGCGCAGTCGGTGATGGAGTTCTTCCTCTCCGGCTCGATGGCCAAGGTCCTGACCCTGCTGACCGTGGTCGGGATCCTGATGCTGCGCCCGCAGGGCCTCTTCGCCCTCAAGCTTCGCAAGTAAGGAGTTGTCCCCGATGCGTGCCACCTCCGTCCGCCTGTTCAGCCTGAAGGAACTTGTCGGCCTGGCGATCCTGGCAGCGATCATCTTCCTGGTCCTGCCCCTGGTCCTGGATACCTTCCGCCTCAACCTGTTCGGCAAGTACCTGACCTATGCCTTCGTCGCGGTCGGCCTCGTGCTCTGCTGGGGTGCCGGTGGCATCCTCAGCCTGGGCCAGGGCGTGTTCTTCGGCCTCGGCGGCTACTGCATGGCCATGTTCCTGAAGCTGGAGGCCTCGACACCGGAGGCCACGGCAATCCAGTCGACGCCGGGCATTCCCGACTTCATGGACTGGAACCAGATCACCGAGCTGCCGGCGTGGTGGGAGCCGTTCCACTCCCTGCCCTTCACCCTGTTCGCCGTCGTCGCGGTGCCTGTCGCCTTCGCCTTCGTCATTGGCTACGCGATGTTCACGCGACGGGTCGGCGGCGTGTACTTCGCCATCATCACCCAGTCGCTGGCCGCGATCATGACCATCCTGATCATCGGGCAGCAGGGCTATACCGGCGGCGTCAACGGCATCACCGACCTGCGCACACTGCTGGGCTGGGACATCCGGACCGACGCGGCCAAGGAGATTCTCTACTTCGTCAACGCCGGCCTGCTGGTCGCCTGCCTGATCCTGGCGCAACTGATCCGCAAGTCGAAGCTGGGCCGCATCCTGATCGCCATGCGCGACCAGGAGAACAGGGTCCGCTTCTCCGGCTACGACGTCGCCCGCTTCAAGATCTTCGTCTTCTGCGCCGGCGCAGGCTTCGCGGCCGTGGGCGGCGCGATGTTCACCCTGCAGGTCGGTTTCATGTCGCCGACGCTGGTCGGGATCGTTCCGTCCATCGAGATGGTGATCTTCTGCGCGGTCGGCGGGCGCATGTCGATCTATGGCGCGGTGTACGGAACGCTGCTGGTCAACTGGGCCAAGACCACCTTCTCCGAGGGCTTCCCCGAGCTCTGGCTGCTGGGCCTGGGCGCCCTGTTCATCGGCGTGGTGATGGCCTTTCCCAACGGCCTGGCCGGTCTCTACGCCGATCAGGTCGAGCCGCGCCTGCTGGCGCTCTGGCGCAAGCGGCACCAGTCCGGTGCCGGCAACGCGACGGCCGGCATCGCCCCCTCCGACCTGAAGCCCGCGGAATAGGAGCGCAGAGATGACGGCCGCACAGTCCAGGTTCGTGCTGGAAGTCGAACGGCTCACGGTGTCCTTCGACGGCTTCAAGGCCGTGGACAACCTGAGCTTCTACGTCGAACCGAATGAATGCCGGGTCATCATCGGTCCGAACGGGGCCGGCAAGACCACCGTGCTGGACCTGATCTGCGGACGGACCAGGGCGACCTCGGGCTCGGTTTCCTTCAAGGGCAAGGAACTGCTGACCATGCGCGAGGACCAGATCGTGCATGCCGGCGTCGGGCGCAAGTTCCAGACACCGTCGGTCTACGAGGACCTGACGGTGTTCGAGAACCTGGAACTCTCCTACCCCAAGGGCCACAGCGTTTTCGGCGCGCTGTTCTTCAAGCGCGATGCGGCCGTCGACAAGCGGGTGCGGGAGATCGCCGAGACGATCTTCCTGGCCGACCAGCTCGACAACAAGGCCGCGTTCCTCAGCCACGGCCAGAAGCAGTGGCTGGAGATTGGCATGCTGCTGATCCAGGACCCCGAACTGCTGATGCTCGACGAGCCGGTCGCCGGCATGTCGGTGTCTGAACGCGCCAGGACCGCCGAACTTTTGAAGCGGATCGTCGAGGACCGGTCGGTGATCGTCATCGAACACGACATGGGCTTCGTCGAGGACATCGCCAGCCGCGTCACCGTCCTGCACCAGGGAAAGATGCTGTCCGAAGGCTCGATGGAGCGGGTCAAGAACGATCCGAAGGTCGTCGAAGTCTATCTCGGGCACTGAGGAGACCGTCATGCTGAACGTCGAGAACCTGCGTGCCGCCTATGGCCAGAGCGAGGTGCTGCACGGTCTGGACCTGGCCGTCGAACCCGGCGAGATCGTCGCCATCATGGGCCGCAACGGCATGGGCAAGACCACGCTGATGAAGACCCTGATGGGGGTCGTGCCGGAGGCGAGCGGCGCGGTGCGGGTCAACGGCACCGAGATCACCGGGCGCAAGCCGCACAAGCGCGTTGCCGCGGGCATCGGCTACGTGCCGCAGGGCCGCATGATCTTCAGCGCCATGACGGTGCAGGAAAACGTCGAGGCGGGACTGACGGTCACCGGCAGGAAGTCGGTTCCGTCCGACATCTACGAGCTGTTCCCGGTCCTGCTGGAGATGAAGGGGCGACGCGGCGGCAACCTGTCCGGCGGCCAGCAGCAGCAACTGGCCATCGCCCGGGCGCTGGCCTCGGATCCGAAAGTCCTGTTGCTGGACGAGCCGACCGAGGGCATCCAGCCGTCGATCATCCTTGAAATGGCCCGGACGCTGAAGCGGATCCGCGACGAGCGCGGGCTCTCCATCGTCGTGTCCGAACAGGTGCTGCGGTTCGCGCTCGACGTCGCCGACCGCGTCATCGTCATCGAGAACGGCCGCTTCGTGCACGACAGCCCGCGCGACGGGGTCGACGAGGCGCGGGTCGCGAAATTCCTGTCCGTCTGAGACCGAAAGAAAGGAAACCGGAATGGCCGATACTTTGATTTCCGTCGATCTCTCGCAGAGCCCGACGACCAACGAGAACATCCACAACCGCTGGCATCCCGATATCCCCATCGTCGTCTGGGTGAAGCCGGGCGACGAGTTCAAGATCGAGACCTATGACTGGACCGGTGGCCAGATCAGGAATGACGACGACGCCTCGGACGTGCGTGACGTCGAACTGCAGCAGGTGCACTACCTGTCCGGCCCCATCGGCGTCGAGGGTGCCGAACCCGGCGACCTGCTGGTGGTCGACATCCTGGACATCGGCGCCAAGGAAGACAGCCTCTGGGGCTTCAACGGCTTCTTCTCCAAGAAGAACGGCGGCGGCTTCCTGACAGACCACTTCCCGCTGGCGCAGAAGTCCATCTGGGACATCAAGGGCATGTTCACCGAATCGCGCCACGTGCCCGGCGTGAAGTACGCCGGCCTGATCCATCCGGGCCTGATCGGCTGCCTGCCGGACCGGAAGATGCTGGACATGTGGAACAGCCGCGAGGCCGCGCTGGTCGCCACCGACCCGGCCCGTGTGCCGGAACTGGCCACCCTGCCGAACACCCAGGCGGCCCACATGGGCAAGATGAAGGGCGAGGCGCGCGACAAGGCGGCGGCAGAGGCCGCGCGCACCGTGCCGCCCCGCGAACATGGCGGCAATTGCGACATCAAGGACCTGTCACGCGGCTCCAAGATCTACTTCCCCGTCTATGTCGACGGCGCGGGTCTCTCGATGGGCGACCTGCACTTCAGCCAGGGCGACGGCGAGATCACCTTCTGCGGCGCCATCGAGATGGCCGGCTGGCTGCATCTCAAGGTCTCGCTGATCAAGGGCGGCGTCGCGAAGTACGGCATCCGCAACCCCGTCTTCCGTCCGTCGCCGATCACGCCGAAGTACGACGACTACCTGATCTTCGAGGGCATCTCGGTCGACGAGGCCGGCAAGCAGCATTATCTCGACGTGCACATCGCCTATCGCCAGGCCTGCCTGAACGCCATCGAGTACCTGAAGAAGTTCGGCTATTCCGGCGCCCAGGCCTACGCCATCCTCGGCACGGCGCCGGTGCAGGGCCACATCTCGGGCGTCGTCGACATCCCGAATGCCTGCGCGACGCTGTGGCTGCCCAACGACATCTTCGCCTTCGACCTGATGCCGAACGCGGACGGCCCGATCAAGGTGATCGACGGGTCCGTGGACGTGCCGCTCGCGCCCGATCTCTGAGGACACGGCGACCAGGGGCGTACCGGCCCGAACCCTTCCTGGCCGGTACGCCTTCCCGCCATTCGAGGAACCGGACCATGCCCCTCTATGACTATCACTGCCCGGACTGCGGCCTGTTCGAGGCGATGATGCCGCTGGCGACGCACGACCAGCCGTCCCCCTGCCCGGCCTGCGCCGCACCGGCACCCCGCGTGATGATCCACGCGCCCCGGCTCTCCGCGGTCTCGACCGCCACGCGCATCGCGCACGAGACCAACGAGCGCAGCGCCGACAGCCCGAAGCGCAGCTCCCACGGTCCCGGCTGCGGCTGTTGCGGCGGCGCGTCGAAGGCGCGCCAGGGCAGCACGCTCCGCACCCCCGATGGCGCGAAAAGCTTCCCCGCCAAGCGGCCCTGGATGATCTCCCACTAGGACGCGCGAGCCCGGTCGCCGCGGCCGCTCCGGAACCCGGAGCGCCTATGCCTGCCGCGAGAGCAGGACGTAGCGGCGCATGAGGTCGGAAAACGACGCCTCCCGGACAGTCAGCCCGCCGGCGGCGATGGTGACAACAACAAGGCGTGCCGGCCGGTTGCCCGCGACCGGCACCTCGGCCCGATGTGAAAAGTCGGCGCCGGCGGCGCCGATGATCGTGGAATTGTCGAACACCGCGAACGACCAGAGTTCCTGCCCGTCGACGCGGAAGAACATCCGGTTGGCGGCAAAGCTTGCACCGGCATCAAAGCCCGGGTCGGTGCTGCCCTGGTCCCCCAGCATGTAGAGCGGGATTTCCACGCCCGATCCGGGCAGGGCGTGATCGCCCGGCGCGACCGGTACCGGCGGGTCGCGGTCGACCTGGGTGCCGTGGCCCGGACGCCGGCCGGGACCGGTGCCCCAGCCACCCGCCCGCTGGGCGATGAACTCCACCGTCCGGCCGTAGCGGTTCTCGATCATCAGCAGTTGCATGCGCCCCTCCGGTCCGACCCCGGCAGGCTGGACCGGGGCCAGCCGCGCGCGCAACCGCAAAGTCCCGCCGGGTCGTGACAGGCCACCCGCGTTGACTTGGACGGTCGCGCCCGCGAGCATCCGCATCCCCGAGAAGGAGGACACGGCATGCCGCAGCGACGCGCACTCATCACCTGTGTGCAGAGATACATGGGCGAGGCGATCCGCGCCCGTTTCGAGGCCGATGGCATCGCGGTCGTCACCGGCGACTACCCGATGACCAGCCAGCAGGACTGCGAGGCCCTGGTGGCCAGTGCGGGCCGGATCGACATCCTGGTGGCCAACCTCGCCGAGCCGCCGATGACGGGGCCGGTCCAGTCGATCCGCAATGATGACTGGAACGTCCTGTTCGACACGCTGGTGCATCCGCTGATGTACCTGGTCCGCGCCGTGACCCCGCAGATGCTGGAGCGGAAATCGGGCAAGATCATCGCAGTGACAAGCGCCGCCCCCCTGCGCGGCATTCCCAACAACGCGGCCTACTGCGCCGCGCGCGGGGCCCAGAACGGCTTCATCAAGGCGGTGGGGCTGGAACTGGCGCGGGCGAACATCCAGGCGAATGCCATCGCCCAGAACTACATCAACAACGACACGTACTATCCCGACGACGTGCTGGAGGACGCGAAGTTCCTGGATCACGTCCGGCGCAACGTGCCGACCAACAGGGTGGCGCCGGCGGCGGAGACGGCCGAACTGGCCGCCTACCTCGCCAGCGAACGCTGCACCCACATGGCGGGACAGATCATTCCGCTGGCCGGTGGCTGGGCGACCTGACTGACAGCCGGGGCGACAGGCCCCGGCCGCCAGTGCCCTGGTCCGGTCAGTGGCTGGTGGCGCGCTTGCCCTTGGCGGCCTTGCCCGGCGTGCCACCGATGGAGGCGATGGCGTCGGCCAGGTCAGCCAGGGTCGACTTGATGTCGGCGATCTCGGCGCAGACGGCTTCCAGCGTCACCGCGTCATGCCCGTTGCCCGATTTCTTCGCCTCGGCCGCGCAGAGCGCCGCCAGGCAGCCGGCCAGCAGCCGGCCGCTGTCCCGCTCCTCGCCGATATAGCGGCCCATCAGGGCGCTGGTGGCGATGTCCATGGTGCGGTCGTCCATGAAGCGCGCGAAGGGATCGTCGCGGGTCTCGCCCGGGCGATAGCCGATGCAGGCGAACTTCTCGATGTCGGAGATGTCGGTGCGCGACAGCATCGCCATCTTGGCCTCGAACTCCGGATCCTCCTTCGGCCGCACCGCGAAGCCTAGTTCGTTGATGCGCTTGGCGAAGGCCAGCCCGTGCTCCGCCTCGCGCAGTGCCACGGTGCGGATCACCTTCTCCACCTCCGGATCGGGTGTGGTGTCGGCCCAGGCCGTGAAGTACTTGCCGGCATCCGTCTCGGCGTTCGAGATGGCGTTGAGCAGTCCGAGATAGCTTGGCTTGTCGGTCATCGATACCTCCCCGTATGCAACCTGCAATGTCCAGCGACAATACCGGCCGGTTGACGTCGGGGATACAGGTGATTCGGGCGGATCAGGCCTGCACCTGCAGCCCGAGGTCGCGGGCGATGATGTTGCGCTGGATCTCCGCGGTGCCCTCGCCGATGACATAGACCAGCGCATCGCGATGGAACCGGCCCACCGGGTATTCCCGCATGATCCCGGCGCCGCCATGCAGGCGGATGGCGGACTCGGTCACGCTGAGCGCGGTGTCGGCGGCGACCAGCTTCACCCGTGCCGCGGTGGCGGCGTCGATGGTGCCCTGGTCGACGCGCCAGGCGCCATAGGTCACCAGCCAGCGCGCGGCCTCGATCCCGGCGGCCATGTCGGCCAGGCGATGGGCGATGGCCTGGAACGACCCGATGGGCTTGCCACGCACCTTGCGGTCCTTCGCATAGGCCAGCGAGGCCTCGAAGGCGCCGACGGCCATGCCGACGCAGTTGGCGGCGACGCCGACCCGGTTCTCCGACAGGCTTTCCAGCACCACCGGATAGGTGCCCGTGCGCCCGGCCAGCAGGCAGTCGTCGGGCACGAACGCATCCTCGATATAGATCAGGCCGGTCTCGCTGCCGCGAATGCCCTCCTTCTTCAGCTTCGAGATCGTGAAGCCGGAATTGGGCAGCTCGACGATGAACAGGCTGATGGCGTCGGGCTTCAGCTCCGGCGCCGTGCGCGCGGCCACCAGCAGGAAATCGGCGATCGGCGCGTTGGTGATGTACATCTTGGAGCCATTCAGCCGCCAGCCGCCGTCGACCTTCTCCGCCCGCGTCTTCATCGCGCGGATATCGGAGCCGCCGTCGGGTTCCGACAGGCCGAAGCCGGCGATCAGGTCGCCCTGCAGCGCCGGATGCAGGAAGCGGCGTTTCTGCTCCCCGGTGCCGATGCGCCAGATCGGCCAGATGCCAAGATGGGTATGGGACGACCACGACGAGGCGAAGGACTGGCAGACGCGGCTGAATTCCTCGCGCACGATGCAGTCGGCCACCTTGTCGAAGCCACTGCCACCATCGACCTCCGGGTAGCGGACACCCAGCAGGCCCAGCTCGCCCCAGCGGCGGAACAGGTGGCGCGGGAAGGTCTCTGTCTCCTCCGCCTCGTCGACCAGCGGCGCCATCTCGGTCTCGGCGAAGCGCCGCACCGTGTCGCGCAACTGCTCGTGTTCCGTCGAATAGGCGAAATCCATGGTTCTGTCCCCTCCCCGCGATTTCGCGAAACAGTCGGGCTGGCGGGGGACGGGATGCAAGCCCCTGATTCGTCAGGCGGCCATGCGCGGTCAGCCGATGGTCCGTCTCAGCCGTTCGCCCGCCACCCGGACCGTTGCCACGATGTCGTCATCGCGCGTGCGGTGATTGACGATGGCGGCCCGCAGCGCGGGACGTCCGTCGACGTTCGTGGTCGACAGCACGGCCTCACCAGCCAGTTGCATCTCGGCGGCGATGCCGGCCAGCAGCCGGTCAGAGGCAGGATCGATGCCCCGGAAGCAGCAGACATTGGCCCTGACCGGTGCCGCGAGTTCGAACAGCCCCGACGCCTCCAGCAGTTCCCCCATCCGCGCGGCCTGGCGGCAATTGTCGGCGATCGCCCGGCCCAGCCGGTCGAGGCCGTGGGCCCGCAGCACCGACCAGACCTTCAGGGCGCGGAAGCCGCGCGAGAGGTCGATGCCGAAATCGCAGAACCAGGGGTCTCCGCCACCCAGCCCCGCCTCCTGCAGGGCCAGATAGGCCGGCCGGGTGGCGAAGGCCGCATGCAGCGCCGCGCCATCACGGACCAGTGCAGCGCCGCAGTCGTACTGGACGTAGGGCCACTTGTGGAAATCGAAGGCCAGCGAGTCGGCGCGTTCGATGCCCGTGACCAGTCCCGACCACGGGTCGCCGGCAATGCGGACCCAGGCGCCGAAGGCGCCGTCGACATGGAACCAGAGCCGCTCCTCTTCTGCCAGCGTGGCCAGCGCCGCCAGATCGTCGAAGCGACCCGTGTCGACCGAACCGGCCGTGCCGACCACCAGGAACGGCGTCCGCCCGGCGGCCCGGTCCCCGGCGATCATGTGCGAAAGGATCGTCACATCACCCTGACCGTTCGCGTCCAGTGGCACGTCGCGCAGCGCCGCACCGCCCAGGCCGAGCAGCTCGAACGCCTTGCGCACCGCGCTGTGCGTGCCGGCCGAGGCATAGCCGACCAGCGGCGCTCCGGCATTGCCCGCCCGCCGGACGTCGGGACCGAGGACCGCCTGTCGCGCCGCTGCCAGGCAGAGCGCGGTCGCGGCCGAGGTTCCGGTGGTCAGCACGCCGCCGGCAGCTTCGGGGAAGCCGAAGATGCGGGTCGACCAGTCGATCACGGCGCGCTCGACATGGGTCGCGCCGTGGTCGCGGCCTCCGCAGTTGCTGTTCATCGCCGAGGCAACCATGTCGGCCAGGAAGGCCTCGAACTGGCCGGTACCGTGCACCCAGCCAAAGAAGCGGGGATGGGTATTGCCGGTGGCGAACGGCATTACGTCCCGTACCAGCACCTCGGAGAGGGCGTCGTAGCCGATGCCGGAACGCGGCAGGTCCGGCCGCAGCGCCGCCACCGCCGGGTCGTCGGGCCGCAGCCATGGACGCGCGCCGGCGTCCTGCATGTGATCAAGGCAGGCGTCCAGCAACGCATGCGCGGCGCGGCGGGCGTCGTCCCAGTCGGCAGGGTCGAGGCCTCGTCCGGAAATATCGGAGGTCGTCACGGCCTCTCCCCGTTGCCGTTGCGGAACGGGGGAATAGGGCTTCCGGCGCGCATGTGCAATCGCCGAGAAGCCCGACAGCGGAACCCGCGCGGCCATCGGTCACGCTGCGGCCGGCCGTACGGTCGCGCAGAACAGCACCATGACCGAGACCACCGCGACTCCCGGCCTTTCCAGGCTGATCCTGCGCCAGGCCGTCCTGCTCGCCGTCAGTGCCGGCGGCGCCGCGCTGGTGCTGTCGGCGGACTATTGCGGGCCTGATGCCCCGACACTCTGGCCGGCGGTGCTGCTGGCCTGGCTGGCGCAGTCCATGTTCTGGCTCGGCTGGCGCTGCAATGACCTGAAGCTGCTGGCGCTGCTGGCCGCAGGCTGGGTGGGCGTCGCCACCGCCGCCGCCACGCTGATCATCTTCGTCGGTGCCGTCGTGGCCTCGACCGGCGACCAGACCACGATCCGGATCGGTGCCTCCATCGCCCTGCTGGTCCCGCTGGTGCTGCTGCCCCGGATCGGGGCGCTGTGGCCCAGCCGCGTGGCCGCGCGGAACCTGCCCGACCACCTGGGGCGCGCCGCCTTCGTGGTGCTGCAATATGCCGGCACCGCGGCGCTGATCGCCGCGCTGATCCACTTCTGCAACGACGCCGCGCTGCCGACCGCGCAATAGACCGCGGTCAGTCCTCCCGGGCCAGGTTGCCCTTGGCCTGCATCAGCAGTTCGACCAGACGGTCCTGGTCGTTGCGTGCCATGCCGCGCGTGATCAGGCGGTGCACGCTGCGCCCCTTTTCCTGCATCTCGCGGATCAGCGGGCGCACCGCATCGGTGAGAAACACCCGCTTGGCACGGCGGTCATCGGGGTCGGGACGGCGCTCGATCCAGCCCTTGGCCTCCAGCCGGTCCAGCAGGCCGCCGAGTGCCACCTTGCCGATGTCGAGCTGGTCGGCGAGTTCGGTCTGGTTGGATCCGTCATTGCGGATCAGCGAGACCAGCACCCACCATTGCGACCGGGTCAGGTTCATGTCGCGCACCCGCCGGTCATATTCGCGGGTCATCAGGCGGGCAACGTCGTTGATCAGGAACTCAAGGTTCCGGTCGATCGGAGCAGCGGTCATGCAGGTCCATTATGGGTTCGATTCCTGACTATAAACGAACCGTATTGTAAGCAGGCTACGAGTCAACTGTGCCGTCACGGAACCGCACTCAGATGATGCCACGTTCGACCAGCGGCCGGCCCTCCGGGATACGGTCATGGCGAAAGGCATCGAGGTCCAGGCTGCGGCTGGCACCGGTCAGCAGCCACTCCGCCAGCGCGCGCCCCACCGCGGGAGACTGCTGCAACCCGTGGCCCGAAAAGCCAGTCGCGAAGTACAGGTTGGCAATTCCGGCATGCGGACCCAGCACCGCGTTCTGGTCGAAGCTGTTGTAGTCGTAATATCCCGCCCAGGCGCCGGTCATGCGCAGGGTCTCGAATCCTGCGGCACGGTTGGCCAGCGCCGGCCAGCAGCGTTCCTCGAACTGGCTGTAGTCTGGTTCCAGCAGGCCGCCGTCCGGGTCAGGTTCGCCGGGGAGCGGCGACGAACCGGTGAGGAAGCCCTGCCCCTCCGGGCGCACATAGACGCCCGACGGATCGACGATCAGCACGGGATCCGGCGGGGGCGCGGGCGTCGTCACCGTGAACACCGTGCGCCGGCGCGGCACGACGGGCAGATCGACGCCGGCCAGCGCCGCCACCGACCCCGACCAGGGACCGGCGGCGATCACCACCTGTCCGGCGGTCAGATGACCGGCCGATTCCAGTTCCAGTCCGCTGACCCTCCGGCCATCGCTGTCGATCCGGCGTACCCGGTCCCGGACATAGACCGCGCCGGCATGCACGGCGGCGGCACGGAACGCCTTCAGCAACGCCCAGGGATCGAGCCAGCCCTCGCCGGATTGCCCCAGCGCCGCAAGGGCCACGTCATGGACGTTGATCCAGGGCATGCGATCCTTCAGTTCGGCGGGCGTGAGCAGCGCGACGTCGCTGCCGGTTGCCCGTTGCACGGTCACATTGTCCCGCAGCGCATCGGCACCGCGATCGGTCGCGATGAACAGGTAGTGCCCCTCGCGGAACTGTACATCCGGCGCCGGCTCGCCAGGCACGCAGAGGTGCCGGCCGACATCGCGCACGAACGCCAGCCCGAAGCGCGACATCAGGATGTTGGCCGGCGTCGAGAACTGCTGGCGCAGCGAGCCGAGCGAACGGGCGGTGGCACCCTCGGCGTAGGTCGGGTCCGGCTCGATCACCGTCACCAAGCCCGGGAAGCCGTGCACCGCCTTCAGGAACCAGGCAATGGCCGAGCCCATCACGCCGCCGCCGATGATGGCGATGTCGGCGGACGCACTCATTCGGCGGCCAGCCGCATGCGCTTGGCCTTCAGCACGTCGGCGATGCGCCGCCAGCTCACCACCGCGATGGCCGGATGTGCCAGCGCGGCATTGACCCGGTGCGGCCCCATCAGGTCGAAATGCTCCTTGTAGGTGCCACCGCATTGCAGGAAGGCCGGATGGCATCCGAGCGCCAGCGCCACCGGCAGCAGCTCGCGATAGCCCGCCTCGCCGGGACGGTCGGAGATCAGGTGCGCGGTCATCCGGCCGTCGGACAGACGTCGCGGCCGGTCCATCAGCAGCGCCACGCTGTTTCCCCTGCCCTGCTCGATTCCCGCGTCTCCATGGCGCGACTCTGGCGCGGCGCACGGGAAACCGCCAGCGCACAAAGAAAAGGGGCCCGGAACCCTGCGGTTCCGGACCCCTTGTCCGTTCAGCGAAGATCGCGCGGGATCAGGTCCGGCGACGCTTCGGGCGGTCACCGCCACCGGAGGGGCGTTCGCGCTGCGGCAGCGGCTCGACGCCCTCGATCTCCTGGCCGGTAGCCTGGTCGACATAGCGCATCGACAGGCGGACCTTGCCACGGTCGTCGACGTCCAGCAGCTTCACCCAGACCTCGTCACCCTCGTTGACCACGTCGGTGACCTTCTCGGTGCGACCTTCCTTCAGCTCGGAAATGTGCACCAGGCCATCGCGCTGGCCGAAGAAGTTCACGAACGCGCCGAAGTCCATGGTCTTCACGACCTTGCCACGGTACAGCGCGCCGACCTCGGGCTCGGCCACGATCGAGGTGATCCAGTCGACGGCCTTCTGGCTCGCCTCGCCGCTGGAGGAGGCCACCTTGACGGTGCCGTCATCGTCGATGTCGATCTTGCAGCCGGTCTGCTCGGTGATCTCGCGGATCACCTTGCCGCCGGTGCCGATCACGTCACGGATCTTGTCGGTCGGAACCTTGATCACCGTGATGCGCGGCGCGGTATCCTTCAGTTCGCCACGGCCCGACGAGATCGCCGACGCCATGCAGCCCAGGATGTGCGCGCGCCCGTCCTTGGCCTGGGCCAGGGCGTTGCGCATGATCTCCTCGGTGATGCCGGCGATCTTGATGTCCATCTGCAGCGACGTGACACCGTTCTCGGTGCCGGCCACCTTGAAGTCCATGTCGCCCAGGTGGTCCTCGTCACCGAGGATGTCGGACAGCACCGCGTAGCGCTCGCCCTCCAGGATCAGCCCCATGGCGATGCCGGCCACCGGCGCCTTCAGCGGCACGCCGGCGTCCATCATCGACAGCGAGGTGCCGCAGACAGTGGCCATCGACGAGGAGCCGTTGGACTCGGTGACTTCCGACACGATGCGGATCGTGTAGGGGAAGTCCTCCTTCTTCGGCATCAGCGGATGCACGGCACGCCAGGCCAGCTTGCCATGGCCGATCTCGCGACGCCCCGGGCCCATGCGGAAGCTGGTCTCACCGACCGAATAGGGCGGGAAGTTGTAGTGCAGCATGAAGTGTTCGCGACGATCGCCGTCCAGCGCGTCGATGTACTGCTCGTCCTGGCCGGTGCCCAGCGTGGTCACGACCAGCGTCTGGGTCTCGCCACGGGTGAACAGCGCCGAGCCGTGGGCACGCGGCAGCACGCCGACCTCGCACTCGATCGGACGGATGGTCCTGGTGTCGCGACCGTCGATGCGGTAGCCGGTGTCCAGGATGGAGTTGCGGACCACCCGGGCTTCCAGTTCCTTGAACGCGGCACCGAGGGCGACCGGGCCTTCGGTATTGTCGGCAAGCGCGGCCTTGACCTCGGCCTTGATGGCGGCGACCGCGTCCTGGCGGGCGGTCTTCACCTTGATGCCATAGGCCTCGGCCAGCTTGCCGCTGGCGATCTCGCTGACGGCGGACATCAGCTCGTCCGAATACAGCGGCGACGGCTCGGCCCACGGGTCCTTGGCGGCCCGCTCGGCCAGGCCGATGATCGCCTCGATCACCTGCTGGTACGCATTGTGGCCGAACATGACCGCGCCGAGCATCTCGTCCTCGGTCAGTTCCTCGGCCTCGGACTCCACCATCATCACCGCGTCGGCGGTGCCGGCCACGACGAGGTCGAGGCGGGTGTTTGCCATGTCCTTAAGCGGCGGGTTGAGCACGTACTGGCCGTCGATCATGCCGACGCGGCAGGCACCGAGCGGGCCCATGAACGGCAGGCCGGAAATCGTCAGCGCCGCGGAGGCACCGACCAGGGCGACGATATCGGGGTCGTTCTCCAGGTCATGCTGCAGCACGGTACAGATGATCTGGGTGTCGTTGCGGAAGCCCTCGACGAACAGCGGGCGGATCGGACGGTCGATCAGGCGGCTGGTCAGGGTCTCGCTGTCGGCCGGACGACCCTCGCGCTTGAAGTAGCCACCCGGGATCTTGCCGGCGGCGAACGCCTTTTCCTGGTAGTTGACCGTCAGCGGAAAGAAGTCCTGGTCGGCCTTGGCGTTCTTGGTGGCGACGACGGTGCAGAGGACCATGGTCTCGCCGTAGGTCGCCATGACGGCGCCGGTGGCCTGGCGGGCAACCTTGCCCGTCTCGAGGACCAGCTTGCGCCCGCCCCAGTCGATCTCTTTGCGATGGATGTTGAACATATCTCTACCTTCCCGCGGCCTCAGCGAGACCGCACAAACGACGGGAGGCGGGCCGGGCCCTTGCCCGGTCCGCCTGATTGTCCCGTCCCGCGGGCCCGCACCGATACTGGCCGGGCCGAGGTGCTCATCGACGCAGGCCGAGCCGGCCGATGAGTTCCTGGTAACGCGCCGCGTCCTTCTTCTTCAGATAGTCCAGCAGCGAACGGCGCTGGCTGACCAGGGTCAGCAGACCGCGACGCGAATGGTTGTCTTTCTTGTGGGTCTTGAAGTGCTCGGTCAGGTTCACGATCCGCTCGGTCAGGATCGCAACCTGGACTTCGGCAGAACCGGTATCGTCGGCACCGCGACCATATTCGGTGATGAGCGCAGCCTTGCGCTCTGCAGTAATCGACATCGGAGACCTCCAGAATCTTGTCGACCGGATGTAACGGTCAGAGGTTGAACACACGCAACGGCTCGATCCGGTCGCCCGCAAAGCGGGCCAGCGCCACAGGCCTTCGGTCATGCATGGCGCACACGACAAGATCGTTGCCGAACGTGAAATCAGGTACCCGAACGGGCTGTCCGTGCCGAAGCCGGTCAGCCTGCTCACCGGTCAGGGCCAGGGCCGGGATGTCGTCCAGCGCGGTCTCGATCGGTGCAAGGGCCCCAAGGCCGCCGCGCTTATCGCACAGCGACTCGAAGTCTGCCAGAGAAATCGCATCCGCGATCCGGAAGGGCCCGACCCGCGTCCGGCGGATCGCCGCGACACAGGCCGGCACCCCGAGCGCGCGTCCCAGATCCCGTGCCAGGCTGCGGACATAGGTGCCCTTGCTGCAGCGCAGGCTGAACCGGGCATTGTCGGAATCCTGCATGCCGAGGAAGTCGAGCTGGTGCACCGTCACCTGCCGCGCCTCCAGGTCCGGTGCCCGCCCCTCCCGCGCCAGGTTGTAGGCCCGCTCGCCCTCGACCTTGATGGCCGAAAACGCCGGCGGCACCTGTGCGATCGGTCCGGTGAAACCGGGGAGTGCAGCAACGATGGCATCCGGCGCCGGCCGTACGTCGCTCCGCTCCACCACCTCGCCCTCGCCGTCGTCCGACGTGGTGGCAATGCCGAAACGGACGGTGAAGTCGTAGCCCTTCTCGGCCGCGGTGAGCATCGCCACGCATTTGGTGGCCTCGCCGAAGGCGATGGGCAGGACCCCGCTCGCCAGCGGGTCCAGCGTGCCGGCATGTCCGGCCTTCTGCGCGTCCAGCAGCCGGCGGCAGCGATTCACCGCCGACGTGGAGCCCAGCCCGAGCGGCTTGTCGAGAACCAGCCAGCCATGCACCGGCTCGCCACGGCGCCTACGCGCCATCGCTCTCCGGCCCCCGCGCCTTCGCTTCCCGCAGCAGCCGGTCGATGTGATCGGCATTGTCGAAGCTGGGATCATGGCGGAAGACCAGTCGCGGTGCGAACTTCAGGCGCACGGTGCGCGCGACACGGCCCGACAGGAACGCCGCCGAACGGTTCAGGCCGGCCAGCACCTTGTCGACCTCGCGCCCGCCAAGCGGCTCGACGAACACCGTCGCATTGCGCAGGTCCGGCGAAACCGACACCTCGGTCACGGTGATGGAACGTCCGGCGACATCCGGGTCGCGGACCTCGTCGCGCGCCAGCGTCTCCACGAGGGCGTGGCGGATAAGTTCGCCGACGCGCAGCCGCCTGGTCGACGGCTCGCCCGGATCCTGTCCCTGTCGTTTCATGGCATTGGTTCCGGTACGACGCCGGCGCGGGTGCCCTCAGGCCACCCCTGCCGGCCGGACCGGTCGCCGGCTCAGAGCGAGCGGGCGACCTTCTCCTGCTCGAAGACCTCGATGAGGTCGCCTTCCTGGATGTCCTGGTGATTGGCGAAGGACATGCCGCATTCGGTGCCGGCCCGCGCCTCCGAGACATCTTCCTTGAAGTGCTTGAGGGTCGCGATCTTGCCCTCGTGCAGCACGATGCCGTCGCGGGTCTGGCGGAACAGGGCGTTGCGCCGGACCACGCCTTCCTGCACCAGACAGCCGGCAACCTTGCCGACCTTGGTGATCTGGAAGACCATGCGGACCTCGGCCTCGCCCAGGTGCTTTTCCCGGATCTCCGGATCCAGCTTGCCGCTCATCATCGCCTTCAGCTCGTCGGTGAGCTGGTAGATGATGTTGTAGTAGCGGATGTCGACGCCATCGCGCTCCGCAGCCTCGCGGGCCTGGCGGTTCGGACGGGCGTTGAAGCCGAAGATCACCGCGCCGGTGGACTTGGCCAGCGTCACGTCCGTCTCGGTGATGCCACCGACACCGGCATGCAGCACGCGGGCCTTGACCTCGCTGGTCGACAGCTTGTCCGCCGCCGTCACGATGGCCTCGACCGAACCCTGCACGTCGCCCTTGACGATGATCGGAACCTCGGCCGCCTGGCCTTCCTTGATCGCCGAAAGCATCTGCTCCAGCGTGCCGCGCGCACCGGCGGCGGCAATCTGGTCCCGCGTCCGGCGGGCACGGAAGTCCGCGACCTCGCGGGCCTTGCCCTCGGTCTCGACCACCACGAACTCGTCACCGGCTTCCGGTGCATCCTGGAAGCCGAGCACCTCGATCGGCAGCGACGGTCCCGCCGCCTCGATCCGTTCGCCCTGGTCGTTGATCAGTGCGCGGACGCGACCCCAGGTCGCGCCGCAGACGAAGATGTCGCCGATCTTCAGGGTGCCGCCCTGGATCAGCACGGTGGCGACGGCGCCGCGACCCTGCTCCAGCTTGGCCTCGATGACGGTGCCGTTGGCGCTGCGATCCGGATTGGCCTTGAGTTCCAGCAGCTCGGCCTGGAGCAGGATGGCATCCAGCAGCTTGTCCAGGTTGGTGCCCTTCAGCGCCGAGATGTCGACGCACAGCACCTCGCCGCCCATGTCCTCGACCACGATGCCGTGCTGCAGCAGGTCCTGCTTGACCTTCTCCGGTCGTGCACCCGGCTTGTCGATCTTGTTGCACGCCACGATGATCGGCACGCCGGCCGCCTTGGCATGGTTGATCGCCTCGACGGTCTGCGGCATCACCGAATCGTCGGCGGCAACCACCAGCACGACAAGGTCGGTCACCCTGGCGCCACGTGCACGCATCGAGGTGAACGCGGCATGGCCCGGGGTATCGATGAAGGTGATCCGCTGACCGCCATCGGTGGTGATCTGGTAGGCGCCGATGTGCTGCGTGATGCCACCGGCCTCGCGGCTGACGACGTCCGCGTGACGCAGCGCATCCAGCACCGAGGTCTTGCCGTGGTCGACATGGCCCATGACCGTGACGACGGCCGGACGCGACTGGGTGTCCCCCGCCTCGTCGACCGAGACCGCGATCGCGGTCTCGACATCCGACTCCGCCACGCGGCGGATGCGGTGGCCGAATTCCTCGACGACCAGTTCGGCGGTGTCGGCGTCGATGACCTGGTTGATGGTCGCCATGACGCCCATCTTCATCAGCGCCTTGACCACCTCGCCGCCGCGAACGGCCATGCGGTTGGCCAGTTCGCCGACGGTCAGCGCCTCGGGGACGATCACGTCGCGGACCACCCGGCCGGCGGCATCCGCGCCACCCTGCGAGCTGGAGCGATGCGCGCGCTGCTGGCGACGCCGCAGGGCCGCCAGCGACTTCTGCCGCTCGCCACCGGAATCATCCAGCGCCTGGCTGATGGTCAGTTTGCCGCCACGCCGGCGATCGCCGCCGGGCTTCGTGCGGCTCGGCACCTTCGCGGGGACCGGCGCCGGGGCGCCACCACGACCACCGCCCTTGCGGGCACGGGCGTCGCTGTCGCCTTCCTCGGCATCGGGTTCGTCGCCGGCGCGGGCGGCCGGCAGACCGGGACGGGCACCCGCCGGACGTGACACACCGCCACGATCGGCAGGGGCCGCGGGACGCTCGCCCCGCGCGCCGTCGGCGTCCGCCTTCGGCGCCTCGCTGCGGGCGGCCTGGGCCTCGGCCTTGCGGGCCTCCATCTCCTGGCGGCGCCGCGCCTCTTCCTCGACTTTCAGGCGGGCATCGTCCTCCGCCTTGCGCTTGGCCTCTTCCTCCGCGGCGATCCGGGCCTGCTCGGCCTCCTCGCGCTTGCGGCGTTCCTCCTCGAGCGCGCGTCGCTTCGCATCCAGCTCGGCCTGCCGGGCCTTCTCGGCCTCCAGCGCCTTGGCGTTGAACAGCGCCTGCTGACGCGCGCTCTTCTCTTCGTCGGTCAGGCGCGGCAGGACGATGCGGCCACGGGTCTGGTCGACCGGACGCTTCTGCTCGTCACGACGCGGCTTCTGCTGCTGCTGGTCGCGCGGCGGCGCCGGACGATCGGCGGCCGGCCGGTCGCGGCGGGCATCCCGCTGCTGCGGCGTGAGCTGTTCACGGACAACCTCCGTCGCGGGCGCGTCCTCGCGGCGTGCGCCGGGACTGCGCTTCTTGCGCACCTCGACCTGCACGGTCTTGGCGCCGCGTCCGCTGCCGACGTTCGAGCGTGAGCCGCCATCGCGCACCTTGAGCTCGATGCGCCCGCTGCCTCGCGACACACTCAACGTCTTCTTGTCGCCCGTCTGCTTCGTCTCTGTCATCGATCGTCCGTTTCAGTCAGTTGCTTCCGGCGGCTTCCGGCTACGCCGTCCAGCCGGGCGGCTTCCCGCATCAGTCGTTCTGCAAGCCGCCCCGGAGCGACCGCAGCATGTACCACATTTTCAACGCCCAAGGCCAAACCCAATTCATGCCGGTCGAACCGGTCGACCAGCGGACATCCCCTGGCCATCCGTCGCCCCTTCTCGTCACCGGACGGGCCGGCATCCGAGGCCAGCACCATCACGGCGATCCGACCGGCGCGCGACCACTCCTCGACCTTGTCGAAGCCGGCCACAAGCTGGCCCGCCCCGCGGGCCAGGCCGATCAGGTCGAGACACTTCCGGCACAGGAGCCGCTCCAGCACGTCGGCCAGATCCGGCGGGATGCGTGTCTCCGCCCTGAAGGCCCGTGCAAACGGATTGCGCCGCTCCGCCTTTTCCAGTACCGGGCGCGCCGCCGTCATCCAGGCGCCACGACCGGGCAATTTCTCGTCCAGGTCCGGGACGGCAAAGCCATCGGGGTCGCGGACAAAGCGGATCAGTCCAAAGGTACCGCCGCTTTCGCCGGTGACAATGCATCGCCGCTCGGGATCAGCCATGTCCACCGCTCCTGCCCGTTCCCGGCCCGCATGCTCAGTCGCTCGCGGCGTCGCCGGATGCGTCCGCATCGCCGCCGGCATCCGCCTCGTCGTCGAACCAGTGCGCGCGCGCCGCCATGATGATGCGGTCGGCCTCCTCGAGGCTCATGCCCGAATCCCGGAGCGGCGCATCCGCATCCTCGACCAGTTCGGCCGAGGCCAGGTCGCCCAGGTCGTCCAGTGTCTTGATGCCCGCCTCGCCCAGCTTGACCAGCATGGACGGCGTCAGGCCCTCGATCGCGGCCAGCGCATCCGCGACGCCCATCTCCTTGCGCTTCAGGTCCATCTGTTCCTCGATGCGGGCCAGATGTTCGTTGGCGCGCCGGATGAGCTCCTCGGCGACGTCGGCGTCAAAACCCTCGATATCCTGCAGTTCGTCGACGCGGGAATAGGCCAGTTCCTCGACCGAGTCGAATCCCTCGGCCACGAGCAGCTGGGCGATCATCTCGTCGGCGTCTAGCGCCTCCATGAACAGCTCGGTGCGCTCGCGGAACTCCTGCTGGCGCCGTTCGGACTCTTCCTGCTCGGTCAGGATGTCGATATCCCAGCCCGAGAGCTGCGAGGCCAGGCGCACGTTCTGGCCGCGGCGACCGATGGCCAGGCTGAGCTGGTCGTCGGGCACGACGACCTCGATGCGGTTCTGGTCCTCGTCCAGCACGACCTTGATCACGTCGGCCGGCGCCAGCGCGCTGACGATGAAGGTCGCCGGATCGGCGGTGTAGGGAATGATGTCGATCTTCTCGCCCTGCAACTCGTTCACGACGGCCTGGACCCGGCTGCCGCGCATGCCGACGCAGGCACCGACCGGATCGATCGACGAGTCGTGCGACAGCACGGCGATCTTGGCGCGGCTGCCCGGGTCGCGGGCCACGGCCTTGATCTCGATGATGTTGTCGTAGACCTCCGGCACTTCCTGGGCGAACAGCATCGCCATGAAGCGCGGATGGGTGCGCGACAGGAAGATCTGCGGCCCGCGGTTCTCCCGGCGGACGTCGTAGATGAAGGCGCGGACACGATCGCCGGGGCGGAAGGTCTCGCGCGGCAGCAACTCGTCGCGGCGCAGGATCGCCTCTGCACGGCCCAGGTCGACCATGACATTGCCGTGCTCGACGCGCTTGACCAGGCCCGAGATGATCTCGCCGACGCGGTCCTTGAACTCGTCGAACTGGCGGTCGCGCTCGGCATCGCGCACCTTGGTGAAGATGATCTGCTTGGCCGACTGGGCGGACACGCGGCCGAAGTCGATCGGCGGCAGCGGCTCGGAGATCAGGTCGCCCAGCATGGCGTCGGGATTCATCTCCTGCGCGCGGGCCAGCGGGATCTGCGTCGCCGCGTCCTCCACCTCGTCGACCGCCTCGCGCAGCCGCCACAGGCGGATGTCGCCGGTCTTGCGGTCGATCTCCGCCCGGATCATGTGCTCGGCGCCGTAGGTCGTCTTCGCCGTGCGCTGGATCGCCTCTTCCAGCGCCTCCAGCACGATCTCGGCATCGATCGACTTCTCGCGCGCGACCGCATCGGCCACCTGCAGCAGTTCCAGCCTGTTCGCCGTTGTCACCGCCATTGTCTCACTCCGTCGGTTCGGCCCGTTCCCGGGCCTTCTCGCGTTCCTTGCTTGCGCGCAGGCTCGCTTCGATCAGTTCGTCGGTCAGCACCAGCCGGGCTTCGGCCATGTTGGCCACCGCCAGTTCGACCCGTGTCGCCTGTCCGTCGTCCATCGCCAGCAGCACGTTGCCATCGCGGACTTCCAGCACCCGGCCGCGAAAGCGCTTGCGGCCGTCCAGCGGCACCGCCAGCTCGATCTTCGCCTCGAAGCCGGCATGCCGCGCAAAATCGTCTTCCGTCACCAGCGGCCGGTCGATGCCGGGCGACGACACCTCCAGCTGGTAGGTCCCCTGGATCGGGTCCTCCACGTCCATCAGCGCGGAGATCGCACGACTGACGTTCTCGCAGTCGTCGATGTCCATGCCACCGTCAGCAACACGCTCGGCCATGACCTGCAGCACAGGGCGATTGCCACCCGTGTAGCGCAGCCGGACCAGCCGATAGCCCATGTCGGCCATCGACGGTTCGATCAACAGCCTGACGCGCTCCATCGGCGCTGCCGACATACGTTCCCGCCTCCATCCGGACCGTGCGCACCGTCCCGGCCGTCGGTCGCGGCCCGCCACAAACAAAAAAGTGGGCCGGAGGCCCACCCTTGCGATCGCTCCGACAGCGATTACTGGTGCAGGCGCATATTAGCCAGCAACGCCCGTCATTCAACCGTTTTGTCGCCGGAAAACACGATCAGACGCGCACGCGGTCGAACCAGACGGGCGCATGCCCGGCGAGCAGCTTTTCCTGGTAGCGCGTGGTCACGTGATCCGCCGGCGGTTCGCCCGACTTCGGCGCCGCACCATCGGGAACGGCGAGATCGGTCCGGCGCGCCAGGTGCTTCTCGATCCACTGCGCATAGGCCTTGTGGTCGGTCGCGACGCGCAGGCGGCCGCCGGGCCGGAGCACGCGGGCGAAGCGGTCCAGGTTGTCATCGGACACGATCCGGCGCTTGTGATGCCGGGTCTTCGGCCAGGGATCGGGGAACAGCACGAAGATGCGCTCGAAGGCCCCGTCGGACACGTCCTCCAGCAGGATCCGCACGTCGTCGGGCCACAGGCGCACATTGCCGAGCCCGGCGGCGCGAATCCCGGTCACGGCCTTGACCACGCCTTCCATGAAGGGCTCGCAGCCGATGCAGAGCACATCGGGATGTCGCGCGGCCTGGGTCAGCAAGTGCTCGGCACCGCCGAAGCCGATCTCCAGCCACGCCGGACCCGGGTGCGCCGCCAGCAGGCCGGCCACGTCATCGGGCGCGACCTGCAATGGCGGCAGCTCCGTCGCCAGCAGGTCGAGCTGGCGCGGGCTCAGCTGCTTCGCCTGGCGACGTCCGTAGAACCGGAAGGGCGGTCCCCCGCCCTCCCCGCGTTCAGGAGAAAGCGCTGCGCAGGTCATTCACCAGGTCGAGACGTTCCCAGGAGAACCCGCCGTCATCCTCGGCCTTGCGGCCGAAATGGCCATAGGCCGCGGTGCGCTCGTAGATCGGCCGCTGCAGGTTGAGATGATCGCGGATCCCGCGCGGGCTGAGGTCGACCAGGTCGCACAGCACCTTCTGCACCTTCGCCTCGTCGACCTGGCCGGTCCCGCCGAAATCGACATAGACCGACAGCGGCTTGGAGACGCCGATGGCATAGGAGAGCTGGATCACGCAGCGTTCGGCGAGGCCGGAGCCGACCACGTTCTTGGCCAGGTAGCGCGCGGCATAGGCCGCCGAGCGGTCGACCTTGGTCGGATCCTTGCCCGAGAAGGCACCGCCGCCATGCGGCGCGGCACCACCATAGGTGTCCACGATGATCTTGCGTCCGGTGAGGCCCGCATCGCCGTCGGGACCGCCGATGACGAACTTGCCCGTCGGATTGACGTAGAACTCATCCTCGGGGCACATCCAGCCGGTCGGCAGCGCCTCCAGCACGAACGGGCGGACCAGTTCGCGCACGTCCTCCTGGCTCAGGCCGTCGGTATGCTGGGTCGAAACCACGACCGAGGTCGCGCGGACCGGCTTGCCGTTCTCGTAACGCAGCGTCACCTGGCTCTTGGCGTCCGGACCGAATTCCGGGCGGATGCCGGCATGGCGCGCGGCGGCCATGCCTTGCAGGATGCGATGCGAGAAGGCGATCGGGGCCGGCATCAGGTCGTCGCTCTCGGTGCAGGCATAGCCGAACATGATGCCCTGGTCGCCCGCGCCGAGGTCCTTGTTGCCCGACGCGTCGACGCCCTGGGCGATATCGGCGGACTGGCCGTGCAGGTAGACCTTCACGTCCGCGTTCTGCCAGTGAAAGCCGTCCTGCTCGTAGCCGATGGCGCGAATCGCCTGCCGGGCGGTGTGCGCGATCAGGTCCTTGGTCAGGTAGCCGGGGCCGCGGGTCTCGCCGGCCAGAACGACAAGGTTGGTGGTCGTCAGGGTCTCGCAGGCCACACGGGCGTCCGGATCGGCCCCGAGAAACAGGTCAACGATCGCGTCCGAAATCCGGTCGCAAACCTTGTCCGGATGCCCTTCCGACACCGATTCGGAAGTGAACAGATAGTCATGCCGCGCCAAGGTCGCCCCTCCATCAGGATTCACAGCCGCCGTCATTGAAGCGACGCTTTTTGGCAAGCCGGCCGCGTCCGGTCAAGGGAAGCCTCCCCCGCCCGGACGCGGCGGCCGGCAGTCAGGCGTCGTTGGCGCCGGGCTCGGCGTCCTGCGAGCCGATGGCCTTGACCAGTTCGAACAGGCGCTTTCGCACGTTCGGGTCGGCAATCTTGTCGTAGGCGCGGACGAACTCGAGGATCTCGCGCCGGAACAGCCGCTCCGAATCAAAGGGCGCCGGTTCAGGCTCCGCGAGCCCGGCAGGCTCGCCACTGCCCTTGCCCGTGCTCGGGGCTCCATCGAAGAAGAATGACGGGGGGACGTCGAGAATTTCACTCAGTTCGAAAAGCCGGCTGGCGCCGATACGGTTGGCGCCACGTTCGTACTTCTGCACCTGCTGGAACGTCAGTCCGAGGGCATTCGCGAGTTTCTGCTGGCTCAATCCCTTGAGTGTCCTGCACAAACGAACGCGGCTGCCGACATAGACGTCTACCTGATGCGGATGCTCTGCCAAGTTTGGATACCTCTCGTTCCTTTTCCGGACAAAATGCGACTCATTCGCGCATTGTCCTGCCTTGCGTGAACCCCCGATACCACGCGCTCTATGTGGAGAACACTTGCACAGGTCAAGGGAAAACTATGCGGCAGCACTAACTGACGATTGAACCCTTTGCACTGGAACCATCTAGTCATGCTGAATGTACGGTTAACTTGCAAACCGTACCATTTATTCTTTTGCGGGTTGGGTCAGTCATGGACGGGCCTGGCCGCTGGTCCGAAGCATTCGAGGCCGAATGCCTACCAGAACAGGCGTCGTATGGCGGCGGCCAATAGTACGAAGATGGCGATCATCATTGCCGCGATGTCACCGACGGTGTTGTAGATTGTCGGTTGCAGCGGTTTCGGCAGTACAGCCGTGATCGCCCCCCGTGTGCCCAGCGCCTGGCTTGCGACAATTCGTCCAAACGGATCCACGATCGCCGAAACCCCGGTTCCCGCGGCGCGGACAAGGGGAAGCCCCTGTTCCACGGACCGGAACCGGGCCGAAACGAAATGCTGGTACGGTCCTGTCAGTTCCCCGAACCACCCGTCATTGGTCAGGTTGATCAACCAGGCCGGGCGGCGCCCGGGGACGGCCCGTCCGGGAAATATGGCCTCGTAGCAGATCATGACGCCCGCCGGCGGCAGGCCCGGGACGTCGAAGACCTGCACGTCCGGCCCCCGCTGGAAATCGCCCCGCCCCTGCGCCAGCCGCTCCAGCCCGATCTGCTGAAGCAGCGGCCGCAGCGGCAGGTACTCGCCGAAAGGGACCAGGTGGACCTTGTCATAGGTCGCCAGAAAGCTGCCGTCCGGCCCGATGGCGCGCGCGGAGTTGCGCCAGGTCGGCGGGTCGTCGTCGCGAACGAATCGCGGCACCCCGGTGACCAGCACCCCGCCCCGGCCGCCCGACAGGCCGGCCGCGACCGCCGCCAGCGCGTCACGGACCGGCTGCGTGTCCTCGATCGACCAGACCACGGCGGTCTCCGACCAGATGACGACATCCGCTTCCGGATCGCGGCTCATGGCCAGTTGCAGCTCGAAATTCTCCACCAGGCGGTCGCGGTCCCACTTGTCACGCTGGGCGATGTTCGGCTGCACGACCCGGACGACAGGTCCATCGCCGGGCGCGGCCCCGACCGGGGAAAGGCGCATCCAGCCCGCCAGCGACAGGACGGCCAGCAGCACCAGGGCCAGTCCGCCGGCACGGCGCCCGGGCCGGCCGTACCCGGCGAAAAGGCCGGGTGCAGCCGTTGCCGCGATCACGACCAGGCTCAGGCCCGTGACGCCGATCCACGCGGCCGGCTGCATGGTAGCGTCACTGAACGCCATCGCATGGCCGGCCAGGTTCCAGGGAAACCCGGTCAGGACGTGTCCGCGGGCGAATTCCGCCAGCGTCCACGCCGCCGCCAGTGCCGCGAGCCGCATGGGGCCGGGACGCGAGACTGCAACCGCCAGCGCGCACGCGGCCCCCGTGAACAGTGCCAGCAGGGCCGGTAGCCCCAGCACGGGGAACGGGATCATCCAGGCGAACTTGTCGGGCTCGACCAGGAAGGCCGAGGCGATCCAGAACAGACCGCAGATGAAGTGTCCCCAGCCGAACCACCAGCCGGTACCGAAGCCCTCGCGGGCACGGCGGGCATCGTCGAGCAGCCAGAACAGACCGGTGAACGAGACGAAAAGGACCGGAAAGAGGTTGAACGGGGCAAGGGCAAGGGCCCCGATGGCCCCCAGCAGGAACGCCAGCCCGCGCCTGCGCCAGCGACCCGGCGCCTGAACCAGCGCCCGCAACCGCGACAGGATCACGACCGTGCGGCGGTGTCTTCGCCCTCTCCGGCGAGCTTTGGCACGTGCCGGACGCGCAGGCGCTTGATCCGGCGCGGATCGGCGTCCGTTACCTCGAATTCGTACCCGCTGGCGTGGCGGACCACCTCACCGCGCTTCGGTACCCGGCCGAGCGTGTAGAAGACGAAGCCGCCCAGGGTATCGATTTCCTCGTCGTCCTCGTCGTCCAGCAGGTCGCAACCCACCCGCTGCTCGAACTCGCCGAGTTCGTAGCGGGCATCCACCTCGATGGTGCCGTCGGGCAACTCGACGAAAGACGGGTCCTCTTCCGAGTCGTGCTCGTCGCGGATGTCGCCGACGACTTCCTCGATCAGGTCCTCGATGGTCACCAGGCCGTCCACGCCGCCATATTCGTCGATGACGATGGCAAGGTGACGACGGCTGGCCCGCATCTCGACCAGCAGGTCGATCACCGCCTTGGACGGCGGCACCACCAGCGGCTCGCGCAGGATCGGCAGGATGTCGACCTGCCCGGTCTGGCCCCAGAACCGCACCAGGTCCTTGATGTGCAGGATGCCGACGATCTCGTCGAGCGTGCCGCGATAGACCGGCAGCCGGGAATGCGGCGCGCCGAGGTAGGACCGGACGATCTCCTCCATGCTGCAGCCTTCGGCGATGCCCACGATATCGGCCCGCGGCACCATCACGTCGTCGACGCGCTTCTCGCCGAGCGACATGATGTTGGAGAGCATCCGCCGCTCCTCGGTGGACAGCGGCGTATCCTCGATCTCGTGCTCCTCGAGCAGTTCCTCGAGGCTTTCGCGCCAGCCGTTCTCGCCGTTCCGGCCGCCCACCAGCCCGCGCAGCAATCCGCTGAACCAGCCGCTGACGCCACTGCTGCCTTCGTCACCGTCCGGGGTTTCCCTCGACGGCCGGCCTGTCGCCGGGTCGCTCATGCCTTCTGCCCGCTCATTCGCTCGCATAGGGGTCGGCAATGCCGAGCCCCGCCAGTACCAGGCGCTCCAGCGCCTCCATCTCCTCCGCCTCCCCGGCGTCCTCGTGGTCGTAGCCCATCAGGTGCAGCACACCATGCACGATCATGTGCGACAGGTGGTCCGCGAAAGACTTGCCTTCCGCCTGCGCCTCGCGCCGGACGGTCTCCAGTGCCACGGCGATATCGCCCAGCGGCGGTTCCTCGCCGGGGATGTCGAAGCCGTCATCGTCGCCGGCGGGGAAGGACAGCACGTTTGTCGGCGTGTCCCTGTCGCGGAAATCGCGGTTCAGGATGCGGATCGCCGCGTCGTCCATCAGGGCGACGCTCACGGGCGCGGGCGCAATGCCGGTGGTCGCGAACACGGCCGCGGCCGCGCGCTCCACCCAGGTGGTACTCTCGCCCGGCCAGCCTTCACACTCGATGGCAACCTCGACGCAGGCGGTGTCGGGGGCTGTCGCGAGACCTGCGCTCACCGCCCCTTCTCCTTGTTCTTCGCCGCCTCGAACAGTTCGGCCTGGCCGGCATAGGCGCGCACGATGCGGGTGACCAGCGGATGACGGACCACGTCGCGGTCGTCGAACCAGGTGAACGCGATCTCGTCGATGCCGGCCAGCACGTCGATCGCGTCGCGCAGGCCCGAGCGGGTGTCGCGCGGCAGGTCGACCTGCGAGAGATCGCCGGTAATGGCCATGCGGGAGTTCTCGCCCAGGCGAGTCAGCAGCATCTTCATCTGCGTCGGCGTGGTGTTCTGGGCCTCGTCCAGGATGACGAAGGCGTTTGCAAGTGTCCGGCCGCGCATGAAGGCCAGCGGCGCGACCTCGATCTCGCCGGTCTCCAGTTTCGCCGCGACCTGTTCGGCCGGCAGCATGTCGTAGAGCGCATCGTAGAGCGGGCGCAGATAGGGATCCACCTTGTCCTTCAGGTCGCCCGGCAGGAAGCCCAGCCGCTCGCCGGCCTCGACCGCCGGCCGCGACAGCACGATCCGGTCGACCTTGCGCGCCAGCATCAGGTTCACTGCCGCGGCCACCGCCAGGTAGGTCTTGCCGGTACCGGCCGGGCCGATCCCGAACGAGAGCTCCCGCTCCAGCAGGTGGCGGGCATACTGGATCTGGTTCTGGGAGCGCGGCCGGATCGGGCGCTTGCGGGTGTTGATGACCACGCCACCCGCAATCTCGGCGTCGGAGCCGAGGCGGACCGCATCGTCGACGTCCCTCGGCGCCACGGACTGGCCGCTGACCAGCCGGGCATATAGCCCCGAGAGGATGCCGCGAGCGCGGTCACAGTCATCAGGTTCTCCGCCGATCAGCACGCGGTTGCCGCGCGTCGTCAGCCGGACGCCAAGCAGCTGCTCGATGCGGGCGAGATTCTGGTCGTGATCGCCGAACAGGGCGGACAACAGGCGGTTGTCATCGAAATCGACGGTGATCCCTCCGGCGGCGGCCGGATCGATGTCTGCGGTTGTCAAGCCGGTGTCCACACTCCTTCAGGCGGCCACGCCGGTCGCCGTGTCACCGGCCAGACGGCCGGCTAGGCTGTTCGGCAGACCACGTTCAACGACCACGTTGACGATCCTGCCCATCAGGTCAAGCGGCGCGTCGACGTGCACCGCCTGCATGTAGGGCGAGCGGCCGACGAGTTGTCCCGGATGACGCCCCTCGCGCTCCAGCAGCACAGGCATGGTGCGCCCGGCCGAGGCGGCGTTGAATGCTGACTGGCCAGCGAAAATCGCTGCCTGCAGTTCCGCCAGGCGCGCCGATTTCACGGACTCGTCGACCTGTACGGTGCTGGCTGACGCCGGTGTGCCGGGGCGCGGGCTGTACTTGAAGGAATAGGCCTGGGCGAAGCCGCATCGCGCCACCAGGTCCATTGTCAGCGCGAAATCGGCATCCGATTCGCCGGGAAAGCCGACGATGAAGTCGGACGACAGTGCAATGTCGGGCCGCGCCTCCCGCAGCCGGTCGATGATCCGGAAATAGGTCTCCCGGTCGTGGCGGCGGTTCATCGCCCGCAGGATGCGATCCGAACCCGACTGTACCGGCAGGTGCAGGTACGGCATCAGCTGCGGCACCTCGCCATGCGCCGAGATCAGGTCGGCGGTCATCTCCAGCGGGTGCGAGGTGGTGTAGCGGATCCGTGCCAGGCCATCGATCTCCGCCAGCGCCCGGACCAGCCGGCCAAGTGTCCAGTCGGACCCGTCCGGCCCCGCGCCGTGCCAGGCGTTGACGTTCTGGCCCAGCAGGGTGATCTCCACCGTGCCGTTGGCCATCAGCGCGCGGGCATCGCGCAGGATATCGGCGGCCGGACGCGAATACTCGGCGCCGCGGGTGTAGGGCACGACGCAGAAGGTGCAGAACTTGTCGCAGCCTTCCTGCACGGTGAGGAAGGCGGCCGCTCCCTGGGCCTGTGTCGCGTCGTCGGCCAGGCCATCGAACTTGGCCTCGACGTCGAAACCGGTCTCCAGCGCCACGTCCCGGCCGGCGGCACGGCTGGTGCGCGCGATCAGTTCGGGCAGGCGGTGATAGCTCTGCGGGCCGACGACGATGTCGACATGCGGCGCGCGGCGCGCGATCTCCTCGCCCTCGGCCTGGGCGACGCAGCCGGCAACGGCGACCAGCAGGTCATCGCCGGTGCGCCGGCGCTCCTCCTTGACCAGTCGCAGCCGGCCAAGTTCGGAGAAGACTTTCTCGGAGGCTTTCTCGCGGATGTGGCAGGTGTTGAGGACCACCATGTCGGCGTCGTCCGGCGTCTCCACCGGCCGGTAGCCGAGCGGTGCCAGCAGGCGCGTCATACGATCGGAATCGTAGACGTTCATCTGGCAGCCATAGGTCTTGATGAAAAGTCGCTTCGCCACCGGGGCCCGTCTTCGCGCGCATACACGCGCCATGTCAGACAGGGCGCCGTTCCGGCACCCCTGCACGGGCGCACACTACGCGGCGACCGCCTCGTGTCAAGCGACGCTGCCGGCCGACAGGGCCTCGGAGTTGCCCCGGACGATCAGGTCCCGGCAGTGACGTGCCAGGGCCTTGCGGTTGCCGATCTCGTCGATGGTCACCGGCGCGAAGAACCTCAGCCGAACCTCGTAGGGACCACCGGCGAACACGCCCTTCAGGTGCGGTGCCAGGTCCATGTCGCCATACCAGGCCACCTGCGGCATGGACCGGCGGGTGACCGGAAAGCCGTCGACCTTGGTGTAGGTGATGGCGAAGGGCTGCACCTTGACCTTCTCGCCCTTCACCTCCAGGTCGGCCAGCGACAGGAAGGCGGAGCGGAACTCGCCGACCCGCAGGCCGTCGTTCGAGGTGCCCTCGGGGAACAGGATCAGGCTCTCGCCGCGCTCCAGCCGCGCCTGCATGATCTTCTGTTCCTTCGCGGCGGTCTTGCGGTCGCGACTGACATAGACCGACCGCTGCAGGTTCGACAGCAGGCTGATCACCGGCCAGGTGCCGACCTCGCGCTTGGCGACGAAGCTTGCCCGCAGCGCGGCGCCCATGACCACGATATCCAGCCATGAGACGTGGTTGGAGACGAACAGCACCGGCTCGCCCGTCAGCGGCTCGCCCTCGATGATGATGTCGATCAGCAGCAGGCGCCGGGCAACCTTGTGCCAGAACTGCGGGATGATGCTGGCGATGGGGCCGCCCCAGGCCATCAGGATCAGGTGGGGCACGATGACCACGGTCGTCATGACGAGAATGACCGCCACGACGAAGGCCATCCGGAGCGCGATCATGTCTGGCTGCTGTCCGTCCGGTTCTTCGAGCGGATACCGTAGAGTTCCAGGCGGTGATCGACCAGATCGAAACCGAGCTCGCGCGCAACCTCACGCTGCAATTCCTCGATCCGCTCGTTGCGGAACTCGATCACCTCGCCGGTGTTCACGTCGATGAGGTGATCATGATGCCGGTCCGGCGATTCCTCGTAGCGTGCGCGGCCGTCGCCGAAATCATGCCGCTCCAGGATGCCCGCTTCCTCGAACATGCGCACCGTCCGGTAGACGGTGGCGATGGAGATGCGGTTGTCGACGGCGCTGGCACGCTGGTAGAGCTGCTCGACATCCGGGTGGTCTTCCGCGTCGGACAGCACGCGCGCGATGATCCGCCGCTGCTCGGTCATCCGCATGCCCTTCTCGACGCACTTTTCTTCCAGCCTGGACATCATAATGCGCACGCCCCTCATCGTTGTTCGCGTTCTATAGACGCCAGATTCCCTACGGGCAAGAAAGTGGAACGGTGGCACGAAGAACAAGCGCGTCGCGAACTGTTCCGGTGGCGTCCCGATAGTAGCCGCGACGCCGTCCGACCTCGCGAAAGCCGAGCCGCCGATAGAGCGAAATCGCGGAATCGTTACCGGTCTCGACCTCCAGGAACACCGCCGCGACATCGGGCAGAAGCGCGACTGCCGCACGCAGCAGCGCCTCGCCGATCCGTCCGCCACGACATGCGGGCAGCACGCCGACGGTGATGATCTCAGCCTCGTCGGCGACCGCACGCAGGATGGCGAAGCCGGACGGCGAATCGCCCCCGGCGACCAGCGCCAGCGTTCCGGGCATCGCCAGCACCTCGCGCATGTCCGGTTCCGACCAGCCCGGATCGAAGCAGCGTCCGTGAAGTGCCGCGAGGACACCGGCGGCGGCTGTGCCGACGACCTCCAGGGCCACCGTCACGGCCGGACCTGAACCTTCGCATCCGGCGCGCGCAGGTAGAGCGGTTTCGGCGGCGGCGTCCCGGCCCCGCCATGCCCGCGCGCCAGCGCCAGCCCGCCGGCGATACCGGCCTGCGGTTCCATGCCGGGCAGCATGGTGACGTCGACCGTCGCCTTCGCCGCGACCAGCGCCGCACCGCTGCCCGCCAGCACGGTCCCCGGCACCAGCATCGCGGCCGCGGCCTCCGCGCCCATGGCGGCCGGGCCGGTCCATGCCGTCTGCCAGGCGCCCCCCTCCGGACCGAACAACTGCACGTAGACCTGGTCACGTCGGGCATCGATGGCGGCCAGCACCGGCGTGTCCGGCGCCCGTTGCGCGGCGGCGGCGGCGATCACCTCCAGGCTGGTCAAGCCCACCAGTGGCAGCCGCAGCGCCAGGCGCAGGCCGCGTGCCGCCGCCAGCCCGATGCGGACGCCGGTGAAGGTGCCCGGGCCGACAGTCACCGCCAGCAGGGACAGGTCCGGCATGGTCGCGCCGGCGCGCGCCAGCACGCGCCCGAGCATGGGCATCAGTTCCTCGGCATGGCCGCGCTGGCGGCGCTGGAACGCGGCGGCGCGCACGGTGCCGTCGGTGTCCAGCACCGCGACCGACAGCGCGCTGCCGGAGGTCTCGAGCGCCAGGACGGTCATGTGTGCGCCCGTCCCGGCGCGCCTGTCAGACGATGCTGCACGTTTCGTCGAAGTCGAGGCGGGCGAGGCGCGGCGCCTGGCCCGTGAAATCGCCATAGCCGAGATTGCAGATGAAGTTCGAACGGTAGCGGCCGTCGGGGAAGAACGCCGTGTCGACCTTCGCATTGTCGAAGCCGCTCATCGGACCGCAATCGAGGCCCACCGCCCGCGCAGCCACGATCATGTAGGCGCCCTGCAGGGTGGAATTGCGGAAGGCGTTGGTCTCCGCCGCGGCCGGATCGCCCTCGAAGCGCTCCTTCAGACCCTGGCGATGCGGGAACAGCCGCCCGAAATGCTCGAAGAACCGGCTGTCCCAGGCGACGATGCAGGTCACCGGCGCGGCCATGGTCTTGGCCCGGTTGCCCTCGGAGAGCGCCGGCTCCAGTCGCTTCTTCGCCTCGGCCGAGGTCACGAAGACGAACCGGCCCGGACAGCTGTTGAGCGAGGTCGGACCGTTGCGCAGCAGGTCGTAGAGCGCGCGGAGCGTCACCTCGCTGACCGGCCTGTCGAGGAAGGCATTGGCGGTACGGGCCTCGCGGAAGATGAGGTCCATGCCCGCATCGCTCAGCAGTTTCGTCATCGGCGCGTCCCCCGGAGCGGATGTGACGGTTATCGTCGGCAGTGCCGCCTGATAATAGAGACGCCGACCGAAGTGAACAGGCCGCGGCTGCGGGGAGGATCGGCGATGCGAAGGTTGCTGCTGGCGGTGCTGCTGGCGATCGCCCTGGTGCCGCCGGCACTGGCCGGGCACGAGGCCGTGGTGCTGATGTACCATCGCTTCGGCGAGGACGACGTGCCGTCCACCAGCATCCGACTGGACCAGTTCGAGGCGCACCTGGAACACCTGGCGCACGGCGGCTTCACCGTCTGGCCGCTCTCGCGGGTGGTGGCGGCGCTGCGCGACGGCAGCGACATCCCCGACCGGACCGTGGCGATCACCGTCGACGACGCCTACCGCTCGGTCGCGACCCAGGGCTGGCCCCGGCTGAAGGCACGCGGCTGGCCGATGACACTGTTCGTTGCCACCGACGGCGTGGACCAGGGCCAGGCGCGGATCATGAACTGGGACGAGATCCGGGCGCTGCGCGACGACGGCGTGGAGATCGGCGGTCACAGCGCGGCCCATGCCCACATGGCCTTCCTCGACCCGGAATCGCAGGAAGCCGACCTGAAGCGCTCGGCCGAGCGCTTCAGCGCCGAGCTCGGCGCCGTGCCCACGATCTTCGCCTATCCCTATGGCGAATACGGCGTTCACCTGATCGAGAGTGTCAGGAACGCCGGCTATGTTTCTGCTTTCGGTCAGCATTCGGGCGTGACGTCCGCCGACCGCAACCCGTTCGACCTGCCACGCTTCGCCATGAACGAACACTACGGCACCATTGACCGCTTCCGCCTCGCCGTCGCCGCACGTGCCCTGCCAGTCACCGACGCCACACCGGTCGAGATCGTCGCGCAGGCCGGCACACGGCCGACCTACGCCTTCACGGTCGCCGATGGCCGGACCGACGGCATAGCCTGCTATCACTCCACGTCGGGCGAGAAGGTCAGCCTCGAGATTGAGGGCGCGCGGGTCAGTTTCACCGCGCCGGGCCCGCTGCCCAAGGGGCGGTCGCGGTTCAACTGTACGCGGCCCGGCCCGGAGGGCCGCTGGTTCTGGTTCGGCCGGCAGTTCGTGACCCCGGGGGGACGGGAATGAGCATCTTCCGCGACCTGTCGCTGCAGGCGGTCACCGCCGGCCTGCTGGCCGCCTTCGTCGGCTCGGCGAGTTCCTTCGCCGTTGTCATCGCCGGCCTGACCGCCATCGGCGCCGACCCGGCCGAGGCGACCTCGGGCCTGATGGCGCTGTCGCTAGCCATGGGTTTCAGCGCCATCATCCTCAGCCTGCGCCTGAGGCAGCCGGTCAGCATCGCCTGGTCGACGCCGGGCGCGGCGCTGCTGGCCAGTTCGGCGGCGCTGGACGGCGGGTTCGCCACCGCCGTCGCCGCCTTCCTGATCGCCGGTGCCCTGGTGGTGCTGGCCGGGCTGATCCGCCCCTTCGGCCGGGCGGTCGCCGCGATCCCGGCGCCGCTTGCCAATGCCATGCTGGCCGGCGTGCTGCTGGGACTCTGCATCGCGCCGGTGAAGGCCGTCGCCGCCTATCCCGTGGCCGGGCTGTTGGTCTTCCTCACCTGGGCCGTGGTCGGGCGCATCCGCCCGTTGATGGCGGTGCCGGCCGCCGTCGTCGCCACCATCGTCGCCATCGTGCTGCTGGTCGACGCGCCGGGCGGCACGGTGGGCGAGATCGTCGCCCGGCCGGTCTTCGTGGTGCCGGAGTTCGGCCTGACTGCGCTCGGCCTCGCCGTGCCGCTGTTCGTGGTCACCATGGCGTCCCAGAACATCCCCGGCATCGCTGTGCTGAACGTCAACGGCTACCGGCCGGAGCCCGGACCGCTGTTCACCGCGACGGGCATCTTCAGCCTGCTCGCCGCGCCATTCGGCGGCCATGCCGTCAACCTGGCGGCAATCACGGCGGCGCTCTGCGCCGGACCCGAGGCACACCCCGACCCGGCCCGGCGCTACTGGGCGGCCATCGTCGCCGGCATCTTCTACATCGTCTTCGGTGCCTTCGCCGGCGCGGCGACCGCGCTGGCGGCGGTCGCCCCGCCGGTGCTGATCCAGGCCGTGGCCGGCCTCGCGCTGCTGGGCTCGTTCGCCTCGGCCGTGGTCGGCGCGGTGAAGGACGAGGGCGCACGGCAGGCCGCCATCGTCACCTTCGTCACCACCGCGTCGGGCCTCGCCTTCGCGGGCGTCAGCGGCGCCTTCTGGGGCCTGCTGGCGGGCGGCGCCATGCTCGGCCTGACCCGCATGATGCAGCGCTAGTCGGAGGACTTCGGCCGGGTCTGGGCCGGCACCAGCTTGCCGTTCTCCATGTGCGGCGGGATGTATTCGACATCGATGCCGTGGCGCGGCTGGAAACCCAGGACCAGGAACGACAGCAGCACCAGCACAAGGCCGGCGATGGTCAGCAGCGCCATCGGCATAACCGGACGGCCGGACTCGGCGCGGCGCCGGGCGACCCGGACATAGACCAGGAACAGGACGAAGGGCGTCAGGAACAACAGGACGCGGAGCAGGATCAGCGCGACCATGTCCGGGCCTCAGTCCTGTCCGCCGGTCAGACGCTCGTAGAGGTTCATCAGCATGCCGGCCGTCGCCCCCCAGATGTAGTATTCGCCATACGGCATTGCCCACCAGCGGCGCGGCTGGCCGTTGAACCAGCCCGAGTGGCGGACATGGTTGCGCCCGTCCAGCAGGAAGGCCAGCGGCGTCTCGAAGACCTCGTCGACCTCGTAGGGGTCGGGCCGCGGCACGAAGTCCGGCCGCACGATGCCGACGACCGGGGTAACGGCGTAGTTGGTGACGGTGCGGTAGACATCAAGGCGCCCGACGACCTCGACATGGCTCGACGGGATGCCGACTTCCTCGTCAGCCTCGCGCAGCGCCGTGTGCTCGGGCGAGGGATCCTCGGGTTCGGCCCGGCCGCCGGGAAAGCTGATCTGCCCGGCATGGGACGACAGGTGCGCTGTGCGCCGCGTCAGCAGGACGGTTGGTCCGCCAGGGCGGTTGACGATGGGCACCAGCACCGCGGCCGCGCGCAGCGCCGGCGCTGCCGGCTTGCCCTCGGGCAGCAGGTCGAAATCCGAATGTCCCCATTCCGGCGCGGCCGGCAGGATCAGGCGGTGGCGGATATCCTCGAGCTTCAAAGCGGCGTCCCGTCGGTGCGTCCGATGACATGGAACTGCCCGGCGCTCATGACGCCCAGCACCTCCCCTTGCGCCAAGTGCCGCACTTCGGCCAGTTCGACAAGGTCATAATAGACAGGCCGGGACAGCAGGGCCTGCAGGCGCCCGCGCACCAGCACCAGTGGCGTGGGTTCGCCGGTGGCGGGATCGACGGTCACACCGAGCGGATGGTCCGCGTCCAGCACCACCAGGTCGTCGGTCATCGTGCGGAAGGCGATGGTCTGCGCCTCGCCCTCGCCCTCGCGCTGCAGGTCGACCACGTGCAGCGGCGCCACGTCGACCGTGATTCGCATCTTCTCGACCGGTGTCACCAGGTAGTGGTGGCCGTCGGCGTCACGGCGCAGCACGGTCGAGAACAGCCGCACCATGTTCGCGCGCCGGATCGGCTCGCCCTCGTGGTACCAGGTGCCGTCGGCGGCGATGCGGATGTCGACCGTGCCCTCGTGCGCCGGATTCCATTTTTCCACCGGGGGATAGCGTCGCCCGCTCTCCACCGACAGGCGCGCCGCCAGCCGCTCGATGCCGTCCATTCCGGTTTCCGTACCCGTCTCGGCCATGTGAATACTCCCCGTCTTTCGGTCTTGTGATCGCGCGGACACCCGTGGCGGGGGATTTGACCTTCCGCGTGCCCGCACTCCGCATATATTGGTCATCATGCACCAAGTCAGCGATGCGGGCGTCGATCTCGCCCACGACGTGGAGGCGCTGGGCGAAAAGGCCCGGCTGATCCGCGACTCCATCGGCCGTGTCATCTTCGGACAGCAATCGGCGATCGACGAGACGCTGATCACGCTGTTTTCCGGCGGCCACCTGTTGCTCATCGGCGTGCCTGGCCTGGCCAAGACCAAGCTGGTGGTGACGCTGGCCCGCGTGCTGTCGCTGGAAAGCCGGCGCGTGCAGTTCACGCCCGACGTCATGCCGGCCGACATCCTGGGCTCGGAGGTGCTGGAGCAGAGCGAGACCGGGCGCCGGTCCTTCCGCTTCATCAAGGGCCCGGTGTTCAGCCAGTTGCTGATGGCCGACGAGATCAACCGCGCCAGCCCGCGCACCCAGTCGGCGCTGCTGCAGGCGATGCAGGAGTATCACGTCTCGGTGGCCGGCGAGCGCCACGACCTGCCCCGGCCGTTCCACGTGCTGGCGACCCAGAACCCGCTGGAGCAGGAAGGTACCTATCCCCTCCCCGAAGCCCAGCTCGACCGTTTCTTCATGCAGGTCAACATCCCCTACCCCGACCTGGAGGCCGAGCGTCGCATGCTGCTGGCCACCACCGGGGTGGCGGAGGCGGAGCCGACGGCGGTGCTGTCGGGCGACGAACTGCTGGCCGCGCAGCGCCTGGTCCGCCGCATTCCCGTCGGCGAGAGCGTGGTGGACGCGATCCTGCGCCTGGTGCGCAGCGGCCGCCCCGACGACACCGAACTGGACGACGTCCGCCGCCACGTCGCCTGGGGTCCGGGACCGCGCGCCAGCCAGTGCCTGATGCTGGCCGTCCGCGCCCGCGCCCTGCTGGATGGCCGCTTCGCCCCGTCCGTCGACGACGTGGCGCAACTGGCTGCGCCGATCCTGCGCCACCGCATGGCCGTGAACTTCGCCGCGCGCGCCGACGGCATCACGGTCGAGCGCATCATCCGCCTGATCGTCGAACGGACGCTCTAGCGGCGAATGGCTGATCCCGCCCCCCGGACGCGCCTCGACCGGACCCTCAGGACAAGGGCCGACAGGCTCGCCGGCGCCATGCCGCCGCTGATGGTCGAGGCCGAGCGCGTGGCGCAGGTGGTCAGCCAGGGCGTGCACGGTCGCCGCCGGGTCGGCGAGGGCGAGAGCTTCTGGCAGTTCCGCCGCTACCAGATCGGCGATCCGGCCACAGCCATCGACTGGCGCCAGTCGGCCAAGCGCGTGCCGACCTATGTCCGCCAGAACGAATGGGAGGCGGCGCAGGCCGTCTGGCTCTGGCGTGACGGCTCGGCCTCGATGGATTTCGTCTCCCACCTCGGCGAGACCACCAAGCTGGAGCGCGCGACGCTGCTGGTGCTGGCGCTGGCCTCGCTGCTGCTGCGCGGCGGCGAGCGCGTGGCCTTCCTGGGCCTCGACCGCCCGCCGGGTTCGAGCCGGGCCTTGCTGGAAGACTATGCGCTGGCCATCGAGCGCGGCCTGGTGGAGGACCACCACAGCCTGCCGCCGCCGGCCGAACTGCCACGCTATGCCCAGGTCGTGCTGATCGGCGACTTCCTGACGCCGCTGGACGAGGTCTCCGCCTTCCTGCGTCGCTTCGCCGCCGCCGGCGTCGGCGGCTACCTGCTGCAGGTGATGGACCCGGCGGAGCACCGCCTGCCCTACCAGGGCCGCGTGCTGTTCAGCGGGCCGGAGAACGAGGGCGAGGTGCTGGTCGGACGCACCGAGAGCATCCACGAGGCCTTTGCCCGCCGGGTCGACGACCGGGAAGCCGCGCTGCGCCAGATCGCGCGGGAAGCCGGCTGGATCCACGCGGTCCACCACACCGACCAGCCGCCGCAACTGGCCCTGTTGGCACTTTATCAGGCCATTTCCGGGAACATGCGGAGATGAGCCTGCTGTCCGGCATCGCGTTCGCGAACCCCTGGCTGCTGGCGGCACTGGTGGTGCTGCCGGCCATCTGGCTGTTGCTGCGCGTGACACCCCCGGCCCCCGAACGCATCACCTTCCCGCCGGCGCGGCTGATCTTCGAGATGACCCGGCGCGAGGAAACGCCGGCCCGCACGCCGTGGTGGCTGTTGCTGCTGCGCATGCTGATCGCCGCGCTGGTGATCGCGGGGCTGGCCCGGCCGCTGCTCAACGCGGCCGGCGAACTGCCCGGGTCCGGCCCGGTGGTGCTGGTCGTCGATGATGGCTGGGCCGCGGCCCAGGACTGGAACGGCCGGATCGAGACCCTGGAATCGCTGACCCGGCGTGCGCGCCGGGACGACCGGGCGGTGATCCTGCTCCGGACCACGCCGACCGAGGACGGGCTGGCGCCCGCGGCGCAGCTGATGACCGCCACCGAGGCCCTGGCACGCACCACCGCCATGACGCCGCGCGCCTGGGGGCCGGACCGCGTCGCCGCGGCGAATGCGCTGGGCGCCCTGCAGATCGACAGCGCGGCCAACGTCTTCTGGATCTCCGACGGTCTCGCAGGTCCGGGCGACGAGGACATGATCGAGGCCGCGCGCCGCCTCGGCACCCTTACCGTCTTCGGCCATGACGCCCCCGGTTCGGTCATGCTGATGCGCCCGGTACGGACCGAGGGCGCGCGGCTGGTGGTCCGGGTCGAACGCTCCCGCGACGCGACGGCCGAGCCCGTGGCCATTCGCGTCGTCAGCAATGATGGCCGGGCCTTGCTGCGTCGGCCCGTGACCTTCGAACCGGGTGAAGCCGCGGTCTCCATCGAGGAGGACCTGCCGGTCGAGGCCCTGAACGACATCGCGCGGGTAATGGTCGAGGGCCACGAGGGCGCCGGCGGCGTGGCGCTGGTCGACAGCGGTATCCGCCGCTACCGCGTCGGGCTGACCGCGAGCCGCTCGCCGGAACGCTCCCAGCCGCTGCTGTCCGACAACTACTATCTCGACCGTGCGCTGCAGCCCTTCGCCGAGGTGCTGGAAGGGGAAATCGACAGCCTGCTGTCCGAGCCGCTGTCGATGCTGGTGTTGCCGGACGTCGGGCGGCTGGTGGATGCCGACCGCATTCGGCTGGAGGACTGGATCGAGAAGGGCGGCGTGCTGGTCCGCTTTGCCGGCCCGCGCCTGGCGGAGAACGCCGACTCCCTGATTCCCGTGTCGCTGCGCCAGGGCGACCGCGCGCTGCAGGGCGCCATGAGCTGGTCGACGCCGGCCCGGCTGGCGACATTCGCACCCGGCAGCCCGTTCCTTGGCCTGTCGATTCCGGAGGACGTGCTGATCCGGCGCCAGGTGCTGGCCGAGCCAACCGTCGACCTGGTCGAACGAACCTGGGCGCGGCTGCAGGACGGGACCCCGCTGGTCACAGGAACGCGGCGTGGCAAGGGCTGGCTGGTGCTGGTCCACACCACGGCCAATACCGCCTGGTCGAACCTGCCGCTCTCCGGCCTGTTCGTGGACATGCTGCGCCGGCTGAGCGGGCTGTCGAGCGGCGTGGAGACCGGGACCGACGCCCAGCGCCCGCTGAACGCCATCAGCGTGCTCGACGGCTTCGGTCGCGCCACCACGCCCGGCCCGGCCGTCCGCCCGATCATCGAATCCGACCTGGCCACCGCCCGGGCCGGACCGGCCCATCCGCCGGGACTCTACGGCGACAAGTCCGGTCCCCGTGCCCTCAATGTCGGCATGGCGGCCGACGTCCCGGTGGCCGTCGGCAGCCTGCCGCCGGGCATCCGCGAGGGTCGTCTCGGCCCGGCAACCGAGCGCGATCTCGGCCCCTGGCTGCTGCTGGCCGCGCTGCTGCTGCTGCTGACCGACTTCGTCATCGCGCTGGCACTGCGCGGGCACCTGCGCATCCGGCGCCTGGCCTTCGCACTGCCTGCCGGCCTGGTGCTGCTGGCCGGACTGCCGGACACCGCCCGGGCGCAGGAGGGCGGGCAGGTCGACGCCAGCGTGATCCCGGAAACGCTGGAGACCCGTATCGCCTATGTCCTGACAGGCGATGCCGCGATCGACCGGATGTCGGCGGCCGGCATGTTCGGCCTGTCCGAGATCCTGCGCGCGCGCACGTCGGTCGAGCCCGAGGATGCCGTCGCCATCGACATAGAGAAGGACGAACTGATCTTCTACCCGCTGGTCTACTGGCCGATGGTGCCGGCCCAGGCAGCACTGTCCGACGAGGCTGCGCGGCGGGTCGACCGCTACCTCCGGACCGGTGGCATCATGCTGTTCGATACGCGCGACGACGGCGCCCCGACCATCGGGCGCGGGCAGGTCGGACCGGGGACGCAACGCCTGCGCGAACTGCTCGCACGGATCGATGTCGGACCGCTGGTGCCGGTGGAACAGGGCCACGTGCTGACCCGTTCCTTCTACCTCGCCGACAGCTTTCCCGGCCGCTACTCCGGCGGCCGCGTCTGGGTCGAGCGCCTGGGCAACACCGAGAATGACGGCGTCTCGCCGCTGGTGATCGGTGGCGCCGACTGGGCCGCCGCCTGGGCGATGGACGGCACCGGACGACCTGTCGCGACCCTGGTGCCCGGCAGCCGCCGCCAGCGCGAGGATGCCTACCGCTTCGGCGTCAACCTGGTGATGTACGCCCTGACCGGCAACTACAAGTCCGACCAGGTCCACCTGCCGGCGATCCTGGAACGGCTGGGACAGTGACATGACCGACCGCTGGATGCTGGTGTTCGAACCGCTGGTGCCGCAGGTCCTGCTCTGGACCCTGGCGGGGATCGCCCTGCTGCTCGTTGCCTGGGGCCTGCGCGCACGGGCGCGTGGCAGCCTGCTCCGTCTCGCCCTGATGGCCGGCCTGCTGTTCGTCCTGGCGGGACCGACCCTGCAGGAGGAGGAGCGGCGCTACCACCCCGACACCGCCGTTGTGGTGGTCGATCGCAGCGCCAGCCAGTCCATCGGCGATCGCACGGCACAGACCGACCGTGCCCTTGCCGCCCTGCTCGCGGACATGGAGCAAGCGCCCGACCTGGATATCCGGGTGGTCGAGACCGGTGGCGAGGGCGGGCTGCAGGATTCGACGGCGCTGTTCGCCGCGATGAACGACGGCCTGGACGGCATCCCGCGCGAGCGGCTGGCCGGCGTCATCGTGCTGACCGACGGCCAGGCCCATGACCTGCCGGACACGGTCAGGCCCGATGCCCTGCCCGCTCCCCTGCACGTGCTGGTCACCGGCAGCGCCACCGAACAGGACCGGCGCATCGAGATCCTGTCCGCACCCACATTCGCCATCGTGGACCAGCAGGCGACGGCGCGGCTGATCGTGCGTGACACGCGGCCGTCAGGGCTGGTCCGGCTGGAGATCCGGCGCGACGGCGAGCCGCTGGAGACACGGCTGGTCGAGGCCGGGCGCGAGGTGGAGATCGGGCTGCCGGTCAGCCATGGCGGTGCCAACCTGTTCGAACTCTCGGTCGCCGGCGAGCCGGACGAACTGACGCTGGAGAACAACCGCGCCGCGCTGACCGTGAACGGCGTGCGCGACCGCCTCAAGGTGCTGCTGGTTTCCGGCGAGCCCTATCCCGGCGAACGCGCCTGGCGGAACCTTCTGAAGGCCGATCCGGCCGTCGACCTGGTGCATTTCACCATCCTGCGTCCGCCGGAGAAGCAGGACGCCACGCCGATCCACGAACTGGCACTGATCGCCTTCCCGATCCGCGAGCTGTTCGAGCTGAAGCTGCACGACTTCGACCTGATCATCTTCGACCGCTTCTGGCGACGCGGCGTGCTGCACTACACCTACCTGGAGAACATCGCCCGGTACGTCCGCGAGGGTGGCGCGCTGCTGGATGCCGCCGGTCCGTCCTTCGCCGGGCCGGCCAGCCTGTTCCGCACGCCGCTCGGCGACGTGCTGCCCAGCGTGCCCACCGGCGACGTCACCACGGTCGGCTTCCGCCCCGAACTGACCGACACCGGCCGGCGCCACCCGGTGACCGCCGGGCTGGAGCCCACCGGTGCGCAGCAGCCCTGGGGCCGCTGGTTCCGTGTCGTCGATGCCATCCCGCGCGATGCCGCGGTGCTGCTCTCCGGCCCCGGCGAGAAGCCGCTGCTGGTGCTCGGCCATGTCGGCAAGGGGCGGGTTGCCCAGGTGCTGTCCGACCACGGCTGGCTCTGGTCGCGCGGCTTCGAGGGCGGTGGCCCGCAGGCGGAGATGATGCGGCGGACGGCGCACTGGCTGATGAAGGAGCCGGCGCTCGAGGAGGAACGTCTCGATGTCGAGGTCGAGGGCCGGAACCTGCTGGTCCGGCGCCATTCCCTGACCGCTGGCGGACCGGCCGTCGCCATCCGCGGCCCGCTCGGCGGGACCGACACCCTGGAGCTGGAGGACGGACGCGACGGGGTCGCCTTCGGGCGGATCGCGGTCGACAGCCCCGGACTCTACCGCCTGGACGACGGCACGCGCCGCACCGTGGCCGTGGTGGGCAACCTGAATCCGGTCGAGTTCGGCGAACCGCTGTCGACCGAGGCACGCCTGCGCCCGTTTGCCGAGGCCACGGGCGGCGGGATCCTGCGGCTTGAACGCCATGCGGAGCCGTCCGTCCGCAGGATCGAGGGCGACCGCCGCGCCCACGGCAGCGACTGGCTGGGGCTGGTCGAGAACCGCTCCTTCGATGTGACCGGCCTGCGGCGCACGCCGCTGGCGCCGCCGGAGCTGCTGCTGCTTCTGCTGCTTGGCCTCGCCATGACCGCCTGGTGGCGCGAAAGCCGCTGAGCGCGGTTGCCGCCGTGGCCGGCGGTCCTATCTCAACCGACATCCAGCAAGGGGGGATCGCATTCATGAAGCTCTATGACCTTACCGCCGGCTCGAATCCGCGCCGTGTCCGGATCTATCTCGCCGAGAAGGGGATCGAGATCCCGAAGGTCGAGGTCGACATGATGAAGGGCGAGCACCAGTCGCCCGAGTACCTGAAGATCAACGCCTTCGGGAAGATGCCGGCGCTGGAGCTGGACGACGGCACGATCCTGACCGAGTCGGTAGCGATCTGCCGGTATTTCGAGGCGCTCAACCCCGAGCCGCCGATGTTCGGGCGCAATGCGCTGGAACAGGGCAAGGTCGAGATGTGGAACCGCCGCGCCGAGCTGGATATCGCGATCCCCACCGCCCAGTGCTTCCAGAACACCCACGACTTCTGGAAGGGGCGCCTGACCCAGGTCCCGGCATGGGGTGAGGCCTGCAAGGCCAACGTGCTGAAAAAGTTCAAGATCTTCGACGAGCACCTGGCCGGCCGGGCATTCCTGGCAACGGACGACTACACGGTCGCCGACATCTCGCTCCAGTGCGGAATCCTGCTGGGCAAGGCCGTTGGCATCCGCGTCGGCGACGACACGCCGAACCTGAAGGCCTGGTGGGAACGCGTCTCGGCGCGGCCGTCCGCCCGGGCGTGAAGCCGGCCACTCCGGCACGCAGGGGAACGGCACCATCCTTGCGTTGCCGGGGGCATGGGACTGTTCCAGACCATCGCCAGCCAGTTCGGTATCGGTGCACGCGGACGCGCCAGGGGCGAACGTCGGCTCAGTGTCCGCGTTCCGGTGCAGATCCCGGTCCGCGTCCAGCGCGACAATACCGATCCGGCGACACAATGCCTCGCGGTCGATGTCTCGGCCGGCGGCCTGCTCGCGGCACCGCACCTGTCCGGATCGACCGGGGAGCGTGTGATGATCGGCGTCGACGGGCGCGCGGGGCTGGTTGAAGCGGTGATCGCCGGCCAGCGACCGGTCGGGACCGCGCTTGTGTTCATCGACGGCGAGCAGGGCCGATGCCTGGCCGACTGGCTGGAGCGACGCGCCCGGGGCGGCGACGTCGTCGGCAAGCCCTGAGCGGCTCACCCGCCGGAAGCCGGCCATTAACCGCGGATTTACTGTCCTGCGCCATTGTGGACGCTCCAGATCCACATTCGGTCGACCATGTACACCCAGGTCCTGCGGCGCCTGCGCCAGCTCCACTTCCTGTTCGCCCCGCCCCCGCATCTGCGCCGCGAGCACGAACGTTTCACCGTCGAACTGCCGGTGGACGTGATCGCGACGCGTGGCGCCGAACCACTGCGCCGCATGGCCATCGACGTCTCGGACGGCGGCATGCTGATCGCGCCGGGGGTCGACGCGGCGCCGGGGGCCAGCGTCTACGTCAATATCGGTGACCTGCTGACGCTGGTGGAAGCCCGCGTCATCGCCCATCGCGATGCCGGAACGGCGCTGCAGTTCGTGCACGCCGCCCACGGTGCGGCGCTGCGCACCTGGCTGGTGACGGCACGGCAGAGCCGCCGCTGACCCTGTCCCGTTTCGTGATGGGTCGACGCCGGTCGACACATTCCGGAGTCACCGAATGCAACCGGCGGGCACCCGGCCCGGCCTGTCCCGTCCATTCATTCCACGGTGATGCTGATCCGCTCCGAGATCAGCGGCATGGCCCCCGGAACATGGCTCCAGTCGCCCATGATCAGTTGCAGCGTGTGCTTGCCCGGCGCCAGTTCGACCATGGCCTCGGTCTGGCCGCCGCCGAAATGACGTAGCCCGTCCTCGGCCGGCAGCGGCGCCAGCAGGTCATCGCCCGTCGGCACGTCCCGGTTGATCAGCAGGTGATGATGCCCGGTCCCGTTCTGCTCCACCCCCGCCGGCGCCACACCCATCCCCGACAGGCCGAAGACCACCTTGACCGGGCTGCGGACCGTCGCGCCGTCCTGCGGCGAGATGATGTAGACCTTCGCACCCGCCGGCCAGACCGGCTCGGCCCGCGTCGCCGCCGGGACCGCGAGTGCCGCCAGCGCCAGGATCATCAACCGCTTCATCATGTCCTCCCCGTTTCGCCCGTTCCGCGACGGTGTCGGTCCAGTGTGGCACGGTCGCGTTGCGGGATCGAGACGACCCGGTCGATCAGTACAGTGGCGCGACCTTCACGAGGCGAATGTCGAGTGCCGACAGTTCGCCGTTCTGGATCGTCCAGGGCAGGTTGATGGTCGGCGTGCCCTTGTCGTCCGGTCGCTCCATCGCCGCGATGGCGATCTTCAGCCCGACACCGGCATAGGGCTTCACCACACCCGAGGCCGCGAGCGCATCGACCAGGTTCGCGGCACCCCTGACCACCAGCACGCCCGCCGCCTCCGGCCGGCGCTGCTCGTCCAGCGCCACGGTGCCGTCCCCGGTGATGCCCAGCGCCTTGGTCGTGATTTCCAGGCCCAGGATGTCGATCACGCCACCGGCGTCCCGCCAGGCGTCCAGTTGCTCGGGCGTGGTGCCGGCCGGTTCCGGCCGGACCAGGGTCGAGATCCGGGCGATTGCGATGTCCGTCCCGAGCGGGCTTGCACCCTCCGCCAGCGTGATGCCGTCACCGTGGGTCGCGAGGTTCAGGCTGCCGGCCGGACGGTCAGGATCCTCGCCCCTGTTGGCCCGCGCATGCACCTGGAAGCGCTGCATGGCCTGCAGCGGAACGTCACCCGTCACCTTCACCTCGCGGGCATCGAGCGCGAACGTCTCCGGTGTGCCGGCATCGTCGAAGCGCAGGCTGGCATAGGTCGAGTCCGTCCTGGCGTTCGCGGCGCGGCGTCCCTGTGGCCCGTCCCAGCCGAACCGCTGCTGCCCCTCGATGCCGATCACTGCGTGCCCCTTCTCCCAGGGCTGGAAATAGATCTCCACCCTGTCCGCCGACCATTCCGGGGCACCGGGCTGGCCGGGCAGCGCGATGGCAGCGTTGTCCAGGCGCAGGGTCAGCCGGTACGGAAAGCCGCCGACGTCGACCGGCCCGTGATCGATCATGATGCCCTCAGCGCGCCGGGCCTCGACCCAGCGGTCGAAACCGGCCGCCAGCCTGTCCGCCGCGCCCTGCCACCAGAACCAGTACCCGGTTCCGGCCAGCAGCACGGCCAGCACCACCAGGGGACCGAACCAGACCTTCAGGCGCATCCGAACTCCTCCGTCGCGGCAGGGGCCGCAGGCCGTCCCTTATAGGTCGCGACGGAGACGCCGTCGATGCAGCCCCATGCGCGGCGACACGTTTCGCCGGCAGGCGGAATAGGCTAAGCAGCACCCCATGACGACCCTGACCGGCCGCACCGCGAACCGCCCGAACGCCGCCGCCCTGATGCCGGCGGTGTTCGTGTTCCTGTGGTCGACCGGCTTCATCGGCGGCAAGCTCGGCCTGCCCTATGCCGAGCCGATGACCTTCCTGTCGATCCGCTTCGCCATCGTCGCCGCCTGCCTCGCCGCGCTGGCGCTGCTGGTCGGCGCCCCCTGGCCGCGCGGGCGCCAGATCGCCCATGTCGCCGTCGCCGGGCTGCTGCTGCACGGGGTCTATCTCGGCGGTGTCTTTGCCTCGATCCATGCAGGCGTCGAGGCCGGCACCTCGGCCCTGATCGTCGGCGTGCAGCCGATCCTGACCGCCATCCTCGCCGGCCCGGTGCTGGGCGAGAAGGTGACGCTCCGCCAGTGGGCCGGCCTGTTGCTCGGCCTGGCCGGCATCGTGCTGGTGGTCGAGCACAAGCTGGAACAGGGCCTCGGTTCGCCGGCCGGCATGGCACTCTCTGTCATGGCCCTGGTCGGCATCACGGCCGGCACGCTCTACCAGAAGCGGTTCTGCGCCGCGATGGACCTGCGCGCGGGTAACGCCGTGCAGTTTCTCGCCGCCTTCCTGCTGACCGGCGCGCTGGCGCTGGCGCTGGAAAGCCGGGTCGTGGACTGGAGCGGCGAGTTCGTCTTCGCGCTGGGCTGGCTGGTGATCGTGCTCTCCTTCGGCGCCATCACGCTGCTGATGCTGCTGATCCGCCAGGGCGCGGCCTCCCGCGTCGCCAGCCTGTTCTTCCTGGTCCCGCCGATGACCGCGCTGATCGCCTGGTTCCTGTTCGGCGAGCGCTTCGGCCCGCTGGCCATCGCCGGCATGGTGCTGGTCGCGGTCGGTGTCGCCCTGGTCAACCTGCCCCTGCCCCGGCCTGCACGGAGTGAACGCCCATGAGCACGTCCGAGACCGCCCGCCTGTTCCCGGTCCTGCTGTCGGGCGGTTCCGGCACCCGGCTCTGGCCGCTGTCGCGCAAGCTGTTCCCCAAGCAGCTGCTGCCGCTGGAGGGCGACGGCACCATGCTGCAGGCGACAGCATTGCGCCTGCCGGGCGATGCCACCTGCCGGCCGCCGCTGGTGATCTGCAACAACGACCACCGCTTCGTCATCGCCGAGCAGTTGCGCGCCATCGACCGCGCGCCGCTGCAGATCATGCTGGAGCCGGTGGGGCGCAACACCGCGCCGGCCGCCGCCGCCGCCGCATTGTTCTGCAAGGGCCAGGCGGCCGACGCGATCATCGCGCTGCTGCCGGCCGATCACGCGATCCGTGACGTGCCCGCCTTCCGCGAGCGGCTGGCGCAGGCGGTGCGGCTCGCCGATGCCGGCCACATCGTCACCTTCGGCATGCGCCCGACCTCGCCGCACACCGGCTATGGCTATATCCGTGCCGGCGAGTCGCTGGGTGAAGGGGCGCACCGGGTCGACCGCTTCGCCGAGAAGCCCGACGCCGCAACGGCGGCGCAGTGGCTGGCCGAGGGTGGATATTTCTGGAATTCCGGCATGTTCGTGGCCCGCGCGGATGTACTGCTCGAGGAAATGGGCCGCTTCCGCCCCGACATCGTCGCCGCCGTCGGCGCCGCGATGGACAAGGGCGTGACCGACCTCGACTTCTTCCGACTGGACGCGGAGGCCTTCGCCGCCTGCCCGGCCCAGTCCATCGACTACGCGGTGATGGAACCGACCAACCGCGCGGTCGTCATCGCCTGCGACTTCGGCTGGTCCGACATCGGTTCCTGGTCGGCGCTGTGGGACATCGGCGAGAAGGACGCGGCCGGCAATGTCACCGTCGGCGACGTGATCCTGAAGGACGTCGCCAATTCCTACGTCCGGACCGAGGGCAGCGTGGTTGCCGCCGTCGGTGTCAGCGACCTGGTCATCGTCGAGACGGCAGACGCGGTCCTTGTCGCCAGCCGCGACCGCGCCGAGGACGTCAAGCAGGTGGTCGAGGTGCTGCAGCGCGAGGGCCGCGCCGAGCACGAGACCCATATCCGCCACTACCGGCCCTGGGGCTATTACGAGACCCTCGACGAGGGCCCGCGCTTCCAGGTCAAGCGGCTGATGGTGAAGCCGGGGGCGCAGCTCTCCTACCAGAAGCACCATCACCGGGCCGAGCACTGGGTGGTGGTCTCCGGCACCGCCGAAGTGACCCGCGGCGACACGAAGACGATCCTGGGCGAGAACCAGTCGACCTATATCGACGTCGGCATGCCGCACCGCCTCGCCAATCCGGGCAAGCTGGACCTGGAGGTGATCGAGGTGCAGTCGGGCGGTTATCTCGGCGAGGACGACATCGTCCGCCTGGACGATCCCTACAACCGCGCGCCCGACGAGACGAAGTAACCGCTCAGACCCAGCGCCCCGGCCGCCTTTGCGGCGCCACCGGCGTATCGGGCTTAGCGCCCTGCTTCTCCAGCAGGTAGCGCAACTTGTCGATGGCGACGCGCGACAGTTCCGCCTCGCCGGCCGAGCGCGGGCCGACGATCACGGCCTCCAGCCCCGTCGCGGCATGGATCGCCGCGACGCGGACCTGGTTGCCGCGCTGCATGTATTCCAGCAAGACCTCGGTGTCGTCCATCGATACGCACACGATACGGGGTTGTCCAGTTTCGGACGGCGACGGTTAACGCGTCGTGAAGCCGTCGATGCGGGAACGATCATCGGCCTGTCATGAAATGCGTTATGTTACAGCCGTCGTCCAATCATCCGGGGGAGACCGAGGGATGAGAGCCACCACCATCTTGGCCGCGGCCGCGCTGGCGCTGCTGCCCGCATTTGCTGCCCAGGCCGCGAAGGATACCGTGATCATCGGCCTGCAGCAGGAGCCGACGAAGCTGGATCCGACCGCCGACGCGACCGCGTCCATCGACACGATCTTCACCCACAACGTCTTCGAGTCGCTGGTCACGGTCGACGAGCAGGCCAACGTCCTGCCCGACCTGGCAAAGAGCTGGACGGTCTCTGCCGACGGGCTAACCTACACGTTCAGACTGAACGAGGGCGTCACCTTCCATGACGGCTCGACCTTCGATTCCGCCGACGTGCTGTTCACCTTCCAGCGCGCGATGGCCGAGGACAGCACCAATCCGACCAAGGCGATCTTCGGTTCCATCGACAGCGTGACGGCGCCGGACGCCCACACGGTCGTCATCGCGATGAAGAAGCCCGACGCCTTCTTCCTGTTCAACATGGCCCAGGGCGATGCCTCCATCGTCGCGCCGGAGACCGCCGCCACCAACGAGACCAACCCCGTCGGCACCGGCCCCTATGCCTTCACGAGCTGGAACCGCGGCGACCGCATGGTGCTGACGAAGTACGCCGCGCATCGCGACGCGGCGAATGTGGCGATCCGCGAAGTGACCTTCCGCTTCATCTCCGACGCGGCCGCCGCCTCCGCCGCGTTGCTGTCCGAGGAGATCGATGCCTTCCCCGGTATTCCGGCACCCGAGATGATGGCCCAGTTCGAGGCCGATCCGCGCTTCAAGACCGTTACCGGCAGCACCGAGGGCGAGGTCATCCTGGCGCTGAACAACGGCCGCAAGCCCTTCGATGACATCCGCGTGCGCCGGGCGATCAACCACGCGCTCGACCGCAAGGCGATCATCGACGGCGCCATGTACGGCCATGGCCAGCCGATCGGCTCGTTCTTCCCGCCGCACCACGCCTCCTATGTCGACCACACCGGCATGTACCCCTACAGCATCGAGAAGGCGAAGGCCCTGCTGGCCGAGGCCGGGGTCGCGGACACGCTCGAGGTCTCGCTGCGCCTGCCGCCCTTCCCCTATGCCCGCCGCTCGGGCGAGATCATCCAGCAGCAGCTGGGCAAGGCCGGCATCAAGGTGAACATCGAGAACGTCGAGTGGGGTTTCTGGATCAGCGACATCTACAAGAAGTCCGACTACGACATGACGGTCATCGCCCACACCTCGCCGAACGATCTCGGCAATTTCGCGCGCGGGCCGAAGTACTTCTACGGCTACGACTCGCCCGAGTTCAACGCGCTGTGGGAGAAGATCTCGTCGGAGACCGACCCGGCAAAGCTGGATGCGCTGCTGAAGGAAGGCCAGAAGAAGGTGGCCGAGGACGCCGTGCACGGCTTCCTGTTCCAGTTGCCGCGCCTGGGTGTCTACAAGAAGGACCTGGCCGGCTACTGGACCTCAGCGCCGGTGCTGTTCTCGCCGCTGGCCAGCCTGGCCTGGACCAACTGAGACCGGGCATCCGGTCCTGCAACGCCTGACGGACGGGCGGGTCGCGTGAGCGTGGCCCGCCCGGCCGCTATCATGGGTCCGCCATGAGCGTCTATCTCGCCAAGCGCTGCCTCACCTTCGTGCTCACCCTGTGGGGCGCGTCGGTGGCGATCTTCCTGGTGATGAACGTCATCCCCGGCGATCCGGCGCTGATCATCCTGGGCCTGGATTCGACCGCCGACGCGCAGGCGGCGCTGACCCGCAAGCTCGGGCTCGACCGGCCGCTGGTGGAGCAGTACCTGCACTGGGCCGGGGGCCTGCTGCGGGGCGACATGGGCGTGAGCTACACCTTCAACGTGCCCGTGGCGGACCTGATCACGGAGCGCCTGGAGATCACCCTGATGCTGGCCCTGATCGCCATGGCGCTGACCCTGGTCATCGCCCTGTCGCTCGGCCTTCTGGCGGCGGAGAACCGGGGCAAGCCGGCGGACTGGGGCGTGATGGCGCTGGGCCAGCTCGGCATCGCCATCCCCAGCTTCTGGCTGGCGATCCTGGCCGTGATCGTCTTCGCCGTGCAGCTTCGCTGGCTGCCAAGCGGCGGCTATCCGGGCCTCAGGGCCGGCGTCGGCCCGGCATTGCTGGCGCTGGTGATGCCGGCGCTGTCGCTGGCGCTGGTGCAGTCGGCCATCCTGGCCCGCGTCACCCGCTCGGCCCTGCTGGAGGTCAACCGCCTGGACTTCGTGCGCACCGCGCGCGCCAAGGGTTTGAGCCGCCGCGCCACGCTCTGGCGGCACGTGCTGCGCAACGCCATGATCCCGGTCATCACCATCGCCGGGCTGCAGTTCGCCAACCTGCTGACCGGCACAATCATCATCGAGAACGTGTTCTCGCTGCCCGGCCTCGGGCGGCTGGTGTTCCAGTCGATCACCAACCGCGACCTGCCGGTGGTGCAGGCGCTGGTGATGAGCTTCGCCGCGCTGGTCATCGTGGTGAACTTCATTGTCGACCTGGTCTATGCCCGCATCGACCCTCGACTCACGGCGGCCGACGCATGAGCAGCCGTCTAAACGGTGCATTGTGGCTCGGTGGCGGACTGACAGCGCTGGTCGTGCTGACCGCCGCCCTGTCGCTGGTCTGGACCCCCCATGTCCCGGCCGAGATCGACATTTCCGCGCGTTTCCGGGGCGTCAGCGCCGCGCACTGGCTTGGCACCGACCAGTATGGCCGCGACATTCTCTCCCTGCTGATGGAGGGCGCGCGAACCTCGATGACGGTCGCCGTGATCTCCGTCGGCGCCGGCGCGGCCGGCGGCGTCGTGCTCGGCCTGCTGGCCAGCGCGCGCGGCGGCTGGACGGACGAGACGATCATGCGCCTCTCCGACTTCATCATCGCCTTTCCGGCGCTGCTGCTGGCGATCATGCTGGGCGCCGTCTTCGGCCCCTCGCTCGGTGTCGCCGTGCTGGCCATCGTCTCGATCAACCTGCCCGTCTTCGCCCGCGTCACGCGCGCCTCGGCCAATTCGGTCTGGCGCCGCGACTATGTCACCGCCGCGCGCGCCGCCGGTCGCAACCGCCTGCAGATCACGCTGGACCACATCCTGCCCAACATCTCTGCCGACATCGTGGTGCAGGCGACGATCCAGTTCGCCATCGCCATCCTGGCCGAGGCGGCGCTGAGCTATATCGGCCTCGGCACCCAGCCGCCGACCGCGAGCTGGGGCCGCATGCTGAGCGAGGCGCAGACCCTGATCTACCTCGCGCCACAGCTGGCGATCTATCCGGGGCTCTGCATCGTCATCGCCGTACTTGGCTTCAACCTGCTGGGCGATGGCCTGCGCGACCGCTTCGACCCGCGACTGGCGCGGGCCAGGGCGTGAGGACCGGCATGGGCGCGCTGCTGGATGTGGACGGCCTGACCGTCACGCTGCCGACCGCCGCCGGGCCGGGCCAGGCCGTGCGCGGCCTGTCCTTCCGGATCGGCGCGGGCGAGACGCTCGGCATCGTCGGCGAGAGCGGCTCGGGCAAGACCATGGTCGCGCTGGCGATCATGGGCATGCTGCCCGAGGGCGCGACGGCGGATGGTGCCGTCCGCTTCGACGGCCACGACCTGCTGACCCTGCCCGAACGCGACCTCTGCCGCTTGCGCGGCGACCGCGTCGCCATGATCTTCCAGGAGCCGATGACGGCGCTGAATCCGCTGCACCGCGTCGGCGACCAGATCGCCGAACCGCTGATGCTGCACCGGGGGTTCGGCCGCGAGGCGGCGCTGGGGCAGGCGGCCGACCTGCTGCGCCGGGTCGGCCTGTCCGAGCCGGAGGCGCGGCTGCGCCAGTACCCGCACCAGCTCTCGGGCGGCCAGCGCCAGCGCGTGCTGATCGCCATGGCGCTGTCGTGCGAGCCCGACCTGCTGATCGCCGACGAACCGACAACCGCGCTGGACGCCACGGTGCGCAGCCACATCCTGGACCTGATCGCCGACCTGGTGGCCGAGCGGGGCATGGCGCTGGTTCTGATCAGCCACGACCTCGCGACCGTCGACCGGGTGACGCAGCGCACCCTGGTGATGTACGGTGGCGACGCGGTGGAGCGGGGGCGCACCGCCGACATCTTCGCCCGGCCGCGCCATCCCTACACGCAGGGCCTGCTGGGCGCCCGCCCCCTGCCTGACCTGTCGCGTGACGCATCGGGGCCGCGCCCGCGCCTGGTCACCATTCCCGGCACCGTGCCCGATCTTGCCGGCCTGCCGCCGGGCTGTCGCTTCCATGGCCGCTGTGCCATCGGCATCGATGCCTGCGCCGCCGCGATTCCGCCGACCATCGATGCCGGCGGGCACGGCGCCGCCTGCATCCGGCTCGACGCATGACGACCGCGCTGCTGCAACTCGAGAATGTCGTCCGGCACTACCGCCTGCCGCGCACGCACCTGTTCCGCACCCCGCCGGTGATCCGGGCCGTCGACGGCGTCAGCCTGTCGGTCGCGCCCGGCGAGACGCTGGGCGTGGTCGGCGAAAGCGGCAGCGGCAAGTCCACGCTCGCCCGGCTGGCGATGGCGCTGGAACGGCCCGACGCCGGTCGCGTGCGGTTCAATGGCGAGGATCTTGCCGCCCTGTCCGCTGACGATCTGCGGACCCGGCGCCGGCAGTTCCAGATGGTGTTCCAGGACCCGTTCGGATCGCTCGACCCGCGCATGACGGTCAGGCGCATCGTCGCCGAGCCGCTGCGCTCGACCACCGACATCGCGCAGGCGGACTACGCGGACCGCATCGCGGAGGCGATCACGGCGGTCGGGCTGCGCCCCGCCGACCTGGAGAAATACCCGCACGAGTTCTCCGGCGGCCAGCGCCAGCGCATCGCCATCGCCCGCGCCGTGGTCACCCGGCCGGCGCTGCTGGTGGCCGACGAGCCGGTCTCTGCGCTGGACGTCTCGGTCCAGGCGCAGATCCTGAACCTGTTCATGGACCTGCAGGACCGCTACGGCCTGGCCTGCCTGTTCATCAGCCACGACCTGGGCGTGGTAGCGAGCCTGTGCGACCGGGTCGCCGTGATGCGGCAGGGCGGCATCGTGGAGTCCGGAACGGTGCGGCAGATCTTCACCGCACCCTCCCACGACTACACCCGCGCCCTGCTCGCCGCCGTGCCGAGAAGGACGGTCTGACGACCGCACCGGCCCGCTCCCCCACCCGGCCACCCATCCAGGATACTGTCGCTGGGTGGCCGGGTGGGGGAGCGGGCTGGCGCAGTCCGCAACGGCGACTTCAGTTCGCGGTCAGGCCCCCGTCGACCACGACTTCCGAGCCGGTCATGAAGGCCGAGAGGTCGGAGGCCAGGAACAGGATCGCATTGGCGATGTCGGTCGGCTGGCCCAGCCGGTTCAGTGCGTGGCGCCCGGCGAACATCTTCCGCACCTCGCCATGGCGCTCCTCCGGGACCCCGGTCAGCAGGTCCTGCAGCATCGGCGTCTCGATGATGCCGGGATGGATCGAGTTCACCCGCACCTTCTTGCCACCCTGCGCCAGTTCCAGCGCCACGGCCTTGGTCATCAGCCGCACCGCGCCCTTGGAGGCGCAATAAGCCGCCTGCCGCGCCGCGCCGATGATGCCGGCGACCGAGGAGATGTTGATGATCGAGCCACCGCCGGAGGCGTCGATGGCATCGGCCGTGGTCTGCACGCCCAGAAAGACGCCCAGCACGTTGATGTCCATGACCCGGCGGAAGTCGGCCACCGAGATGTCCGGGATGTAGCGCACCAGCTCGATGCCCGCATTGTTGACGACGATGTTGAGACCGCCGAGCGTGGAGACGGTCTCGCTGACCGCCGCCTTCCACTGCAACTCGTCGGTCACGTCATGGCCGATGCCGATGGCCTTGCCGCCGGCATCGACGATGGCCTTCGCCGTGGCGTCCGCCGTATCGCGGTTGATGTCGGTGCAGGCCACCGCCGCGCCGGCCTCGCCCAGCGTCAGTGCCGTCTGGCGCCCAATGCCCGAGCCCGCGCCGGTGACCAGCGCCACGCGCCCCGAAAGATCCACTGCCGTCGCCATCCGTTCCTCCCCGTGTTCTTCTGGCTGACGCCAATGCAGGGGATTGCGGGCGGCGGGTCAAGCGGGCGAATGGCGCCCGGGCTCCGGCCTCCGCCGGAGCGAGCGCCTGTCTTCTCGTCCCGGGCCTGACCCGGAAGCAAGGGCACTGCTTCAGGTCCCGGATACCGCTACGCGGTTCCGGGACTCGTCCATTTGTGCATCGTTCCCCGGAAGCCCGCAGGGCTGTCCGGGGCCTGACGACAGGCAGGTACGTGGATCGCCGATCCAGACGAGCCATGACATTGTTATTGAAAACAAGAACGTGTCGTGGCCCGGCTTGATCGGGTCACCCATTGGCAAGGCCGTGAGCACCGGGTCGGGCCCGGAGCGACAAGACAGCCTCAGTGATTGTGCGCGCGCTCGGCGAAGGCCTTCGCCTGTTCGGGCGTCGCCTCGGCCTGGTGCTTCGCCTTCCACTCGTCATAGGGCATGCCGTAGACGATTTCCCGCGACTGCTCCTTGCTGATCGCCACGCCCTGTTCCTCGGCCGCTTCGCGGTACCAGTTCGACAGGCAGTTGCGGCAGAAGCCGGCGAGATTCATCAGGTCGATGTTCTGCACGTCCGGATTCTCGCGCAGGTGGGCAACGAGGCGACGGAAGGCGGCGGCCTCGAGCTCGGTGCGGGTGGCGTCGTCCATGGTCGGGCTCCCCTGGGTGGAAGGATACATGGCCATGATCTGGGCCACGGGGCCGGTTCAGTCCAGCCCCTTCACTGAATCGGCAACGAGTTCGCGCACCACCTCGCCCAGTGCCGCGCGCGGCGTGTCGCCGGCGGCGACGCGCGCCTCGTAGGTCGCGATCTGGCGGTCGGCGGAGGTGCCGCGGCGCAGGATCTCGCGCGCATGGTGAATCTCGGCGGTGCAGCCCAGCGCCTCCGCGTCCTCGGCTACCAGCGTGAAGATCTCCTCCAGCAGTTCCGCGTAGGGCACCTGCTCGCCACGGCCGAAATCGACCAGGTTGCCGGTGGCGCCGTGGCGCATGGCCAGCCAGCGGTTCTCCTTGATCAGCGCCGCCGGATAGATGCGCCAGCGCTGGTTCCGGAGCTTCAGCCGCCACAGCATGCGCAGCAGGCAGACGTAGAGCGCGGCGACGGCGATGCTGTCCTCGATGCGGGTGCAGACATCGGTCAGCCGCATCTCCAGCGTCGGGAAGCGGCAGGACGGGCGGATGTCCCACCAGATCTTCGAGGCATCCTCGATGACGCCCGAATCGGTGAACTGGTGCACCAGCCGGTCATACTCGGCCCATGACGCGAACGGTTCGGGCATGCCGGTGCGCGGCAGGGCGTCGAACACGGTCAGGCGATAGGACTTCAGCCCCGAACGCTGGCCCTGCCAGAACGGCGACGAGGTGCTCAGCGCCAGCAGGTGCGGGATGAAGTAGCGGACCTGGTTCATCAGGTCGATGCGCAGTTCCTCGTCCTCGATGCAGACGTGGACGTGCATGCCGCAGATCAGCAGGCGCCGCACCACGGTCTGCAGGTCGCGCGCGAGCGTCAGGTAGCGCTCCTTCGGCGTCGGCTGCTGCGACTGCCATTCGGCGAAGGGGTGGGTCGAGGCGGCGGCGAAGGCCAGGCCCTCGGCCGCAACCGCATCGCGCACGGCCCGGCGCAGCTCGATCAGCGAGGCCTTGGCCTCGGCGATGGAATGGCAGACGCGCGTGCCGACCTCGATCTGCGCGCGCAGGAACTCCGGCGAGACCAGTTGGTCGGGCACCAGCGACTGGGCATGTTCCAGGATGCTGTCCGGCGGTTCGGCGGCGAGATTCCCGCTCACCGGGTCGATCAGCAGGTACTCCTCCTCGATCCCGAGGGTGAAGGAGGGTTCGCGGCTCATGCGGCCTCGGCGGGGAACGCGCGTAGCGGCGCAAAGACCTCGGCGAAGGCATCGCCGACGATCTCCGCCCAAGTCTCGGCGCCGGTCTCGGTCTGGATCAGGTCCTGGCGGATCTCGATGATCACGTAGGGCCGGCCGGGCCGGATGGCGTGGCGATAGACCGAGTGCGACATGGGCTTGTCGATGGAATAGGGCTGGTTGTCGCCGACCACCAGGCTGGTGTCGGCGCGCAGGACCTCCATCAGGCGCAGGCTCTCGGCGCTCTCTCCGTCATGCAGCACGCCCAGGTGCCAGGGCCGCGCCTGCCCGCGGATCACCGGCGTGAAGGAATGGATGTAGATCATCGCCGGCACGCCATCGACCTCGTGACGCAGCACCTGCCGCTCGATCTCGTTGTGGTAGTGCCGGTGCCAGGCGAAGCGCCAGGCGCGCTCCCCCTCGCTGAGGTCCTTGTTGCCCGGCACGACGGTGCCATCGGAGAATTCCGGGATCGCCGAAGGGTCGTCCGGCTCCCGGTTCAGGTCGACGAACAGCCGCGAGGCCCCGCCCAGCACCGCGGTGGCGTCGAAGCGCGCCGACAGCCGTCGTGTCACCGCCGCCGCGCCGACATCCCAGGCGATGTGGTCGAACATCTTCTCCGGCGCGATGCCCAACGTGCCGTAGTCGCGCGGCAGGGCATTCGACGCGTGGTCGCAGACGAACAGCGCGCGGGCGCGGCCGGCCGGGTTGAGGATGTGGAATGCGGGTGGCTCGACATCGACGGTCGGCCGCAATGTCATCGGATCGAACATGTTCCGGACTTTAGCCCCTTTTCCCGGCGCCGCCACCGGTCTAGGTCAGACGCAACGATCCCGGAGACCGCGACATGACAGCCCCCGCACCGTCCACCACGCCCCCGTCCCTTCCCGAAAGCCTCGCCGGCGACCTGGTCTTCAACGCCGACAGCCTGATCCCGGCCATCGCGCAGCAGCACGACACGGGCGAGGTGCTGATGATGGCGTGGATGAACGCGGCCTCCATCGCCGAGACCCTGCAGACCGGTCATGTCTGCTACTGGTCGCGCTCCCGCCAGGCGTTCTGGCGCAAGGGCGAGAGCTCGGGCCACATGCAGCGGCTGGTCGACCTGCGCTATGACTGCGACGGCGACACCATCCTGCTGCTGGTCGACCAGACCGGCCCGGCCTGCCACACCAACCGCCGCTCCTGCTTCTACCGCGCCGTGCGCGACGGTGCGGTCGAGGAACTGATGGTGCCGCAGGCCTGAGCCGGGGCCGCCTTCAGGCGCGTGCGGCCTTGATCTCCGAGGTCGCGCCGATCGACATCAGCCGCATGTCGTTGGAGATCGAGCAGAGACGGAAGCCCTGCTGGAACAGCCGCCGCGCATGGTCGCCGCCGGCCGAGTGGATGCAGGGCTTCACGCCCGCGTCGACCGCGACACGGCGGATGTGCTCGATGGCTTCCAGCACCACCTTCTCGACCGGGTCGGCGACGGGATCGAAGCCCAGGCCCAGCGCCAGGTCCGACGGGCCGATATAGACCGCGTCGACGCCCTCGACCTTCACGATCTCCTCGATCCGGTCCAGCGCCTCCTTCGTCTCGATCATCGGCAGGGTCACGATCAGCTCGTTGGCGACCTTGCGGTAGTCGGAACCGACATAGAGCGGCCCGCGCACCCCGGCGAAGGAGCGGAAGCCGCGCGGCGGGTAGCGGCAGGCGCCGACGAAGGCCGCGGCCTCCTCGGCCGAGTTCACCATCGGGCAGATCAGGCCCAGCGCGCCGGCGTCCAGCACCTTCATGATCCAGGTCGGGTCGTTCCACGGGATGCGGGCCAGCGGCGTCGGCTGGTGGCCGGAAATCGCCTGCAGGATGGCGATCGACTGGTTGTAGTCGATCATGCCGTGCTGCAGGTCGACGCCGATGCTGTCGAAGCCCTGCACGGCCATCACCTCGGCCGAGTAGGAGCAGGACGAGGCCAGCCAGCCATTGACGACATTGCCGCCGGCTTCCCAGATGTCGCGGACGCGGTTGGTGCGCATGGTCGTGCTTTCCCTCTGCTCAGAGCATCCTGTAGACGTGATAGAGCGGTCCCTGCGGCCGGGACTCGCCGATGCCGACCGCGACGATGCGGTTCAGCCAGTCATAGCGGCCGGGTCCGGTCTCGAAGACCGGCGCGGTGCGGAAGTAATAGGCGGACGGGTCGATGGCCTCGCCCTTGTTCAGCGCGCGCAGCACGTCCTTCGGCCCCGTCATGAAGCCGTGATAGCGCATGTAGATCAGCGCGTTGTCGTCGGTCTCGATGGTCAGCCGGACATCGAGCGCCAGGTTGCCGTCCGCGCCGACCATGGCCCAGTCACCGCCTGTACCGGGCAGGATGGTGCCCTTGATGCCGGGGCCGCTGACCGTGCCGCCGGTGACGCAGGCGATGCCGCGCCGTCCCCACGGGCCCAGGCCCACGCGGTGAAAGCTGCCGACGCCGATATCGATGTCGAAGATGTGCTCGAAGCCGATGTCGCTCATCCCCGCCTCCCTCACAGAACCTGGTGGACGTGATAGACCGGCCCGGTCGGCAGCCGTTCGCCGGTGCCGACGGCGATGATCGAGTTCAGCCAGGCATACTTCTCCGAACCGGTCTCGAAACGCGGCACCATGCGGAAGTAGATCTGCGCCGGATCGACCCTTTCGCCGGCCGCCAGCTTCGCCAGCACCTCGGGCGGGCCATGCCGCACGCCGCCATAGGTCATGTAGATGATCGCGTCGTCGTCGGTCTTCAGCACGACCCGCACATCCAGCCGGGCAGAGCCGTCATCGGCGAACAGCAGCCAGTCGCCGCCCGGATTGGGCAGGCAGACGCCGCGCATCTTCGGCCCCTCGAAGCTGCCACCGCTGACCCGCGCGATGCGGCGGATGCCCAGCGGACCCTTGCCGACCTCGCGGACTTCGGGCACGTCGAACGCGACCCGGAACAGAAACTCCGTGCTGACACCCATCGTGGCCTTCCCCCCCTGCCGCTCCGGTCGAGGGCATTATAGGGTGATGGACCGACGGTGAAACAGGGGAGGACGCCGCCATGATCAAGATCACCTTCTGCCTGCGACGGAAGCCGGGCATGAGCTTCGCGGAATTCTCGGACTACTGGCTGAACAAGCATGGCCCGCTGGTGCGCAGCCACCAGAAGGCGCTGCGCATGGTCCGCTATGTCCAGGTGCACGCCATGGAGACCCCGCTGACCGGGCCGATGCAGGGCGCGCGCAAGGCACCCGCGCCCTATGACGGCGTGGCCGAGCTGTGGTGGAACAGCATGGAGGATCTGGAGGCGTCGATGAACGACCCGGCGGCACGGGTCGCCGGTCGGGAACTGCTGGAGGACGAGGCGAAGTTCATCGACCTGCCGAACTCGCCGCTCTGGTTCGGCCAGGAGCATGTCATCGTGGGCGACAGCCCTGCCTGACGCCGGGAACAGGGGACCTGCCATGACTGCCACCGCCCGCGCACCCGCTGTCGCCGGTGCCTTCTATCCGGCCGAGCCCGGGCGGCTGGCTGCGGCGGTGGACGACCTGCTGGCCGACGCCGCGAAACGGACGGCCGGACCGGTGCCGGCACCCAAGGCGCTGATCGCGCCGCATGCCGGCTATGTCTATTCCGGCGCGGTCGCGGCCAGCGCCTATGCCCGCCTCGCCCCGGCACGCGAGAGCATCCGGCGGGTGATCCTGCTGGGACCGGCCCACCGCGTGGCCTTTCGCGGCTTCGCGGTGCCCACGGTCGACAGCTTCGTGACGCCGCTCGGCGCGGTGCCGCTGGACCGCGTGGCCATCGACGCGCTGGTGGCCGCCCGCCCGGATGTGCAGCCGTTCGACGAGGCGCACCGGCAGGAGCACAGCCTGGAGGTCCACCTGCCCTTCCTGCAGCGCGCCCTGAGCAATTTCGCGTTGGTGCCGATTGTCGTCGGCGACACGCTGCCGGCCGAGGTGGCGGACGTGCTGACCCGGCTCTGGGGCGGGCCGGAGACACTGGTGGTGGTCTCGACCGACCTGTCGCACTTCCACGCCTATGACGCGGCGAAGGCCATCGACGCGGAGACCGTGCGGCGGATCGAGACCATGCAGGCCGGCAGCCTGGACGGGCAACAGGCCTGCGGCTGTCGCCCGGTCAACGGCCTGCTGCATATCGCGGCGAACCTCGGCTGCCGGGTCACGGAACTGGATGTCCGGAATTCGGGCGACACGGCGGGGCCGAAGGACCGCGTGGTCGGATACGGGTCGTGGGCAGTGGAGCCCGCGGAGAGCGCGCGCCTGGCCCCGGCCCATCGCGAGATGTTGCTGCTGACCGCCGCCCGCGCCATCGCCGTGCGTCTGCGCCGCGACCGCCGGCCGGAGATCGCGCTGGACACCTTCGCCCACGAACTGCGCACCGTCGCCGCCAGCTTCGTGACCCTGGAACAGCGCGGCCGGCTGCGCGGCTGCATCGGTTCGCTGAAGGCGCACCGGCCGCTGGCCGCCGACGTCGCCTGGAACGCGGTCTCGGCCGGGTTCGAGGACCCGCGTTTCAACCCGCTGACACCGGGCGAGTTCCAGGCCTGCGACATCGAGATCTCGGTCCTGTCAGCGCCTGCGCCGCTGCGCTTTGCCGGCCAGGACGACCTGCTGTCCCGGCTGCGCCCCGGCCAGGACGGTTTGATCCTGGAAAGCGCCGGCCGGCGCGGCACATTCCTGCCCAAGGTCTGGGAGGGGCTGCCGACAGCGCGCCAGTTCCTCGACGGCCTGAAGGTGAAGGCTGGCCTGCCGCGCGATCACTGGGCCGACGACGTGAAGGTCTGGCGCTATACCACCGAGAGTTTTGGCGGCCCCGTGCCCGTCAGCCTGTTTTCCCGCCCGAACTGACCGGAGCCGCAATGTCGGAGCATCTGTCCGTCGTCCCCCCTGCCGCCGCCCTGATGGGCCGCGAGGTGCTGTCGGCCGATCCCGCGACCGGCGAGGTCCGGGTGCGCTTCTTCGCGCCGCCGGAATTCTCGAACCGGCATGGCACGGTGCATGGAGGCCTGCTGGGGGCAATGCTCGACTCCACCGCCGGCAATGCCGTGCTGATGCATCTCACGCCCGACCTGACCTCGGTCACCACGCGCCTCGACACCCGATTCCTGAAGCCGGCGCAGCTGGGCGAGCTGATGGCGACCGCGCGGATGGTCGAGCGGACCGACCGCGATGCCGTCGCCGACGCCGAAATCCGTGACCACACCGGCACCCTGGTTGCCACCGCCAGGGCCGAATTCCGCATCCGCAAGCGCCGCAACGCACCGCGGTCTGTGGTCTGAGCGTGGCAAACGGGCGCTGCGGCCCGCGCTGTTCATTGCATAGACCTGCCGCTGTCGCTATCTAGGGCGGTCTGAACGCGACATCTGCGAGCCCCTGATCCAGTGACCGATGACCTGATTTTCCGCGAGGTGGACGAGGATATCCGCCGCGACCGCATGGAAGCCGCGCTCAAGAAGTACGGCCTCTATGGCATTGCCGCCGCCGTGGTCGTGATCGCCGGCGTCGCCGGTGGCGTGGTCTGGCGCGACATGCAGGCCGAGGCACGGCTGGACCGGGGCGGACGCTTCGAGCAGGCCCTCGACCTGGTCACGGCGAACAAGCCGGCAGAGGCCGCCGAGATCTTCGAGCAGCTGGCGGCAGAAGGAAACGAGACCTTCCAGGCCCTGGCCGGGCAGCAGGCCGCCGCCGCGCGTGCCGCCGCCGGCGACGAGCAGGCCGCGCTGTCCGCCTATGACCGGCTGGCCACCAATCCCGACCTGCCCGACCTGCACCGCGATCTCGCCGCCATCAAGGGTGCGCTGATCGCCCTGCGCACCGACGGCGCCGATGCGGCACTGCAGCGGCTGGCCCCGGTCGCCGAGGGCGCCGGACCGTTCCGCAACATCGCCCGCGAGATCAAGGCCGGCGCCCTGGTGAAGAAGGGCGACAAGCAGGCCGCGATCGCCGAACTGAAGGCCGTTTCGGAAGACGCCGCGTCCACCGCGAACCAGCAACGGCGCGTCGCCGAATACCTGCGCGCGCTGGGGGGCTGAACCCGTGCGCGGCCGGCGTCCGCTCATCCAGGTCCTGGTGCTGGCCGCGATCGGCGCGGGCCTGGGCGGCTGCGACACCGTCAGCGGCTGGTTCTCTTCCGACAAGCCGAAACTGCCCGGCGAGCGTATCTCGGTGCTGGCGCTGGAAAGCACGCTGGAACCCGAACAGCGCGTCCAGGACCTCGAGGTCGTCCTGCCCGAACCCTATGTGAACCTGGCCTGGCCACAGGCCGGTGGCACGGCGCAGGCGGCAATGCAGCATCTGTCGCTGCCGGCGGGACTCACCCAGGCCTGGTCGGCGGACATCGGCTCCGGCGCCGACACCGGCGAGCGTATCGTGGCCCGCCCGGTGGTCGCCGATGGCCGTATCTACACCATGGACCCCCGCGCCCGTGTCAGCGCCTTCGACACCGCGACCGGCCGCCAGGTCTGGCGCACCGGCCTCGCCCGCCGCAGCGAGGATCTCGGCGAGATCGGCGGCGGACTTGCCATCGGCGAGGGTCGCCTGGTCGCCAGCACCGCCTATGGCGACGTCTTCTCGCTGGAACTGGACACCGGCCGCTACCACTGGAAGGCCACTGTCGACGGTCCGATCCGTGGCGCGCCGACCATCGCCAACAACCGGGTCTATGTCGTGGCGTCGGAGAACCGGCTGAAGGCGCTGGACATCGAGAACGGCCAGGAGGTCTGGCAGCACCAGGGCATCATCGAGGCCGCCGAGCTGGTCGGTACCCCGCCCCCCTCGGTCAGCGGGCCGTTCGTCATCGCCCCCTATTCGTCGGGCGAGATCTACGCGCTGCGCACCGACACCGGGCAGGCGCTGTGGTCGGACCAGCTGGTCCGCGCCCGCCGCATCACGCCGCTGGGCTCGATCAACGACGTCGACGGCCAGCCGGTGATCGACGGCGAACGGGTCTATGCCATCGCCCAGGGCGGCTATCTCGCGGCCTACGACCTGCGTCGCGGCAACCGCATCTGGGACCAGGACATGGCCGGACGCCAGACGCCGTGGATCGTCGGCGACTTCGTGTACGTGATCACCAGCGAGTCCGAACTGGTCTGCCTGTCCGCGCGCGACGGCGGCATCCGCTGGGTCACCCAGATGCCGAAGTACAAGGACGAGGAAGACAAGCGCGGCCGCATCACCTGGACCGGACCTGTGCTGGCCGGCGACCGCCTGATCATCGCCGGCGACGAGGGCACCATCTGGTCGATGTCACCCTATGACGGCTCGGCGCTCGGCCGCATCCGGGTCAGCGGTGGCGTCACCGTTCCGCCCATCGTCGCAGGCAACAGCCTTTACGTCGTCACCACCAAGGGCAAGCTGATCGCCTGGCGCTGATCGGCCCCCCGGGACCCGTGCAATGAAACTCACTGTTGCCATCGTCGGACGCCCCAATGTGGGGAAGTCCACCCTGTTCAACCGGCTGGTCGGCAAGAAGCTGGCGCTGGTCGACGACCTGCCCGGCGTCACCCGTGACCGCCGCGAGGGCGACGGCCGCATCGGTCCGCTGGAATTCCGTGTCATCGACACCGCAGGCCTGGAGGAAGCCTTCGACGACAGCCTGGAGGCGCGCATGCGCCGCCAGACCGAGCGGGCGCTGGACGAGGCCGACGTCGTGCTGATGCTGGTCGACGCCCGTGCGGGCATCACCCCGCTGGACAAGCACTTCGCCGACTGGCTGCGCGGCCGGCAGGTTCCGGTGGTGCTGGTCGCCAACAAGTGCGAGGGCCGCGCCGGCACGCCGGGCATGCTGGAAAGCTACGAACTCGGTCTCGGCGATCCGGTGCCCATTTCCGCCGAGCATGGCGAGGGCATGGCCGACCTGCACGATGCCATCGCCGAGTACGCGCCGGAAGACTCCGGCGAGGACGGCACCGCGGAGGTCGAGGGCGACAAACCGCTGCTGCTCGCCGTGGTCGGCCGTCCCAATGCGGGCAAGTCCACCCTGATCAACCGCCTGATCGGCGAGGATCGACTGCTGACCGGCCCCGAGGCCGGCATCACCCGCGATTCCATCGCGGTCGACTGGCGCTGGAAGGACCAGGCGGTACGCCTCTACGACACCGCCGGCATGCGCCGCCGCGCCCGCGTCGACCAGAAGCTGGAAAAGCTGGCGGTCGCCGACGGCCTGCGCGCGGTGCAGTATGCCGAGGTGGTCGTGCTGCTGGTCGACGCCACCCAGGCCATGGAGCGCCAGGACCTGCTGATCGCGCGCCAGACGCTCGAGGAAGGCCGGGCGCTGGTGATCGGCATCAACAAGTGGGACCTGGTGGACCAGCAGCAGGCGGTGCTGGCCGGAATCCGGGAGCGGCTGGAGAACCAGCTCGCCCAGGCCAAGGGGGTGCCGCTGGTCACCCTGTCCGCCGTCACCGGCCGCGGTGTCGACCGGCTGATGCCGGCGGTGCTGAAGGCACACAAGGCCTGGAACATCCGCATCGCCACCGCACGGCTCAACCGCTGGCTGGAAGAGGTGGTTGCCCGCCATCCGCCGCCGCTGGTCAACGGCCGCCGCTTCCGCATCCGCTACATGACCCAGGTGAAGGCCCGCCCGCCGACATTCGCGTTGTTCACGTCCTCCGGCGGGACGCTGCCGGAGGCCTACGAGCGCTACCTGGTCAACGGCATGCGGGACGTCTTCGGCTTGCAGGGCGTGCCGATCCGCATCACCCTTCGGAAGTCCAAGAACCCCTACGCGCCCGAGGACACACGGAAATGAGCCTGTCGGCCGACGCGGAACCGCAGGGGCCGCTGCAGCGTCACCAGGGCGCGACCGGCCGGCTGGGCCTGTTCGAGTTCATCCGGACGATGCGCGACAACGTCATCGCGCTCTATCCGCCCTACATCTTCGACAAGGACTATTCCTGGCGGCGCATCGGCCTGCAGCCGTTCATCCTGATCAACCGGCCCGACTGGATCCACGAGATCCTGGTCGGCAAACCCGACATCTACGTCAAGGGCCGGCTGAACCGCCGGATCCTCGGCCCGGCGCTCGGGAATGGCCTGCTGACGGCGGAGGGCGAGTTCTGGAAGCGCCAGCGCCGCATCGCGGCACCCGCCTTCCACTACAAGCGGCTGCGCGTGCTGGCCGAGATCATGGTGGACTGCACCCTGCAGACCGCCGACCGCTGGGAGGAACTGGCGGACACCGGCCGCCATGTCGACGTCGCCAGGGAAATGATGCGCCTGACCATGGAGATCGTGGCGCGCACCCTGTTTTCCCGCGACATCGCCGGGTCGATCGACGAACTGGGCAAGGCCGTCACCACGCTGATCGAAGGCTTCGGCCGCACGCCCCTGGTCGACATGCTGGGCCTGCCGGACTGGCTGCCGCGCTTTCGCGACCCGCTGGCGAAAGAGGCGCTGAAGGTTCTCGACCGCATGATCTTCGACCTGATCGAGACGCGCCGTGCCGCGTCCGAGCCGGGCGAGGACCTGCTGCAGATGCTGCTGGATGCCCGGGACCCGGAGACCGGCGAGGGCATGACCGACGCGCAGTTGCGTGACGAGATCGTTACCCTGTTCGCCGCCGGACACGAGACGACGGCACAGGCGCTGACCTGGGCCTTCTACCTGCTGGACCAGCATCCGGACGAACTGGACCGCATGGTGGCGGAGGTCGACGCGATCCTGGGCGACCGGCGCCCGACCTTCGACGACCTGCATCACCTGCAACGGGTCCGCATGGTCTTCGAGGAGACACTGCGCCTTTACCCGCCGGCCTTCACCATCAGCCGGGTCGCCGACACGGCCGACCGGCTGGGTGGCGAACTGTCGATCCCGAAGGGCGCCTATGTCTCGATCTCGCCCTACATCACCCACCGCAACCCGAGGATCTGGCCGGACCCGGAACGCTTCAACCCCGAGCGCTTCGCCGACGAGCGCGTGGCGGCCCGCCACAAGCACGCCTACCTGCCCTTCGGCAGCGGCCCGCGCATCTGCATCGGCTCGGGCTTCGCACTGACCGAGGGACGGCTGATCCTCGCCCTGCTATCGCGGCGCTTTCGCCTGCGTCTCAAGCATGGCCACCCCGTCCAGCCACAGGGTATCGTGACGTTGCGTCCCCGGTTCGGTATGAGGATGAGTATCGAACGCCGGTGACGGCGGTGGGAGAGGCCGGTCCTGGGGAGGAATCAATGGGCGGTGTGCTGAGCGGCTATCGTGTGCTCGACTTCGGGCGCTATATCGCGGGACCCTATTGCGCGACCCTGCTGGCCGAATTCGGCGCGGAGGTGATCCGCATCGAGAAGGTCGACGGCTCCGAGGATCGCTACACCACGCCGATCAATGACGACGGCATCGGCGCGCTGTTCCTGCAGGTGAACCGCAACAAGCTGGGCCTGACCCTCAACCCGATGAAGCCCGAGGGCAAGGAGATCGTGCGCAAGCTGGTGGAGACCGCCGACGTGGTCGTCGCCAACCTGCCGCCGCAGGGCCTGAAGGCCATGGGCCTCGACCTCGAGAGCCTGAAGAAGATCAAGCCGGACATCATCCTGACCACCGTGTCGGCTTTCGGCCATGGTGGCCCCTATTCCGACCGCGTCGGCTTCGACGGCATCGGCCAGGTCATGTCGGGCAGCACCTACATGTCGGGCAGCGAGGACCAGCCGGTCAAATTCGCCGGCCCGTGGGTCGACTTCACCACCGCGATGATGTCGGCAATCGGCACGCTGGTGGCGCTGATGCACCGCGACAAGACCGGCGAGGGCCAGATGGTCGAGGCCGCGCTGGTGCGCTCGGCGCTGACCATCGGCAATGCCACGCTGATCGAGCAGGCGCTGACCAACATCAATCGCAAGCCGACCGTGAACCGCGGCCAGACCGCGGGTCCGACCGACATCATCCAGGCCTCCGACGGCTGGTTCATCGTGCAGGTGGTCGGCCAGCCGCTGTTCGAGCGCTGGGCGAAGATGGTCGGCCGGCCGGAGCTGATCGACGATCCGCGCTTCAAGGACGACCTGGCCCGCGGCGATAACGGCGAGATCCTGTCCGACATCGCCCGCGCCCACGCAAAGGGCAAGACCGTGGTCCAGGTGCTGGCCGAGTATGCCGCCGCCTCGGTGCCGGCCGGTCCGCTCTACAAGCCGCAGCAGACGCTGGATGACCCGCATGTGCAGGCCATGGGCTTCCTGCAGGACCTGGACTTCCCGAACCTGCCGAAGCCGGCGCCGGTCGCCTCCGCGCCGGTGAACCTGTCCGGCACGCCGGGCGGCATCCGCCACCGCGCGCCGGTGCTGGGCGAGCACACCGACCAGATCCTGGGATCGCTGGGTTACTCGGCCGCCGACATCGCCGACCTGCGCTCGAAGCGGGTGGTCTGAGGCGACGGAATGACCGTTCGCCTGTCAGGTGTACAGGCGGACGGTCTCCAGCACCGAGATGCCGACATGATCGCCGGTCACGACGATCTCGCCGCGGGCAATGACGCGGTTGTTGGCCAGGATCCAGGCTGGATCATCGACGCCGGCATCCAGCTCGATGACCGCGCCGCGGCCCATCTTCAGCAACTGGTGGATCGGCATCTGGGCGCGCCCGAGCACGACGGAGATCTCCACCTCGACATCGGCCAGGGCCGAATCGATGCCGCCGCCTTCATCCTGATCGAACATGTCGCCTCCTCGGGGTTCGCGCCCTATCTTCGCCCGATCCTGGTTAGCAGGCGGTAAACGGCGACAGCATGACAGTGGAATGGCGCACATCGACGGGGACGCAGCCCTATCCGGACGCTGTCGCGTGGATGGAACGACGCGCCGCCGCCATCCGTGACGACGGTGCCGACGAGTGCATCTGGCTGCTGGAACATCCGCCGCTGTACACCGCCGGAACCTCGGCGAAGCCCGGGGACCTGCTGGCGTCGGACCGCTTTCCGGTGTTCGCGACCGGGCGCGGCGGCCAGTTCACCTATCACGGCCCGGGCCAGCGCGTCGGCTATGTCATGCTGGACCTGAAGCGGCGCGGCCCCGATGTCCGCCGCTTCGTCCACGATCTCGAGGACTGGGTGATCGGCACGCTGGCCTGCTTCGGCGTCATCGGCGAACGCCGCGCGGGTCGCGTCGGCGTCTGGGTCGACCGCGGCAATGGCCGTGAGGACAAGGTCGCGGCGCTGGGCATCCGTGTCCGCCGCTGGGTGACCTTCCACGGCATCTCGATCAACGTGAACCCGGACCTCGACCACTTTGCCGGCATCGTGCCCTGCGGCATCGCCGGGCATGGCGTCACCTCGCTCGCCGATCTCGGCATCGACGCGTCGATGGCCGAGGTCGACCAGGCCCTGCGCCAGCAGTTCGGACGTGTCTTCGGTGATGACGCTGCCGGTCAGGCCGCCAGGTCGGGGACCGCCAGCCCGGCCTGAACGCAGGTGTTGGCGACGTCGGAGACCGTTGCCCGCTGCACGTCCCGCTTCCAGCGCTGGTCGTCGAAGGCGGTGCCGCGATGCATGGTGCAGCGGTTGTCCCACATCACCAGGTCGTTTGTCCGCCAGCGGTGCGTGTAGACGAACTGGCGCTGCGTCGCGTGGGCGACCATGCGCTCGATCAGCGCCCGGCCCGCAGCCGTCTCCATGCCGACAACGCGACCGGCATGGGAGGCCACGTAGAGGTTCTTTCGCCCGGTTTCCGGGATGATCCGGACCATGACCTGCGGCACCGGCGGCATCTTTGCCCGTTCCTCGGCCGTGAAGCTGTCATAACCGAGCTTCGCGCGCGAATGCATGATCGAGTGCTCCGCCACCAGCCCCTCGACCCCGGCCTTCGTTGCATCGTCCAGCGCGTCCCAGGCCGCACGCATGTCCGCGAACTCGGTGTGGCCGCCGCAGGGCGGGATCGAGCGGGCATAGAGCAGGCTGGCCTTGGCCGGCACGAACTTGAACGAGCTGTCGGTGTGCCAGAGCCGGTTGCCGAGCTGGAACAGGCGCAGCCGGTTCTCCGTCGGCAGGATGTTGTTCTCCGCGTCCAGGTTCGAGACGTCGGAGAGATCGGGCCGCAACCGCATCTTGGTGTCGTCGCGGTAGGTCGCGATTGAGGTCTCGAGCGGTCCGATATGCCGGGCAAATGTCAGATGGTCGTCCTGGCTGAGCTTCTGGTCCGGGAAGACCAGCACGCTGTAGGTCCAGAATGCATTCCTGATCGCCGCGACCGTGTCGGCGTCCAGCGGCCTGGACAGGTCGACATCGCCGATCTCCGCGGCGAAGCTCTCGGTAATCGGCCAGACACTGATTGCCATGGCCCGGTCCTCCATTGTGGCTCTTGGCCTCAGGGTAGACCCGACTGTGACCGCACGACAATTGCCCGGCACGCGCGCCGGGTCCGCGGCGATCAGTTGATGGCGCTGAGCGGCGTGCTCCGCAGGCGGTCGCGATAGGCCGACATGAAGGCCTCGAAGCGGTCGACCTGGGCGATTTCGGCGGCCAGGTTGCGGAACTCGGCACTGTCGCGGGAATCCTCGGCGGTGACGACCTGGAACGCGGGCCATTCGGGCTGGCCGTTCATGCGTTCGCCGAAATCGTTGCGCAGGCGGGTGAGCGCCGGCTGGTCTCCCGCCAGCGAACTGGCGATGGCATAGCGCAGGATGTCGCGCCGCGCCTCCTGGTCCAGCGGCCGGTTCTCGGGCCGCAGTTCCACCAGCCGGGGCGCCAGCGACTGCGCCGCGCGCGACCACTGCCGCGCCCGCCAGAGGATCTCGGTGCGGACGCCCTCGACCTCCTCGCCTTCCAGGCCGCTCAGCATGATCATGGCGCGGTCATAGCGGCCGATATCGGTCAGCGCGCGCGCCTCGAGCAGCAGCCGCTCGCGGTTGAGGTCGTCGGCCAGCGAGAGCGAGCGTGTCACGCGCAGGGCCTCGATGGCCTCCTTGGGCTTGCCGTCCAGCAGGTACAGCACGGCCAGACGGGCACCGACGCGCGCCTTCTCCTCGCCCTGCAGCCGATGGGTGACCTGGTGTTCCAGCAGCTTCGCCGCCTCGTCCAGCAGTTCGACGGCTGCCAGCCGGTCGGCCAGGCGCCGGATCATGCGGTCGCCGCGCGCGCCGTCGGGCGTGAGTTCGCGGAAGTCGTAGTAGAGGCCCATGGCGGTGACCGGGGACATGGTCTCCGCCTCGTCGCCCTCGAACAGGCTGGCGAAGATGTCGTTCATGCCGCCGGCCAGCTTCTGCGCCTCGGGCAGGTCCGGGAACCGCTCCACGGTCTCGCGCATGGTCACGAGACCTTTCCGGTAGTCGCCGTTCCTGATGTAGAGCTCGCCGAGCCGACGCATCAGGTCGAATTCGAAGACGTCGCCGCGCCAGGAGAAGCGCAGCCGCTCCATGCGCTCGATGGCTTCCGGCAGCGCGATGCGCTCCTCGTCCAGCAGGATGTTGGCCTGCGCGAATCGCGCCCGGGCACGGACCGGCCGCTGGATGCTGTCGGAGAGCTGCGCGAACAGCTCCAGCGCCGCGTCGGTCTCGCCGGTCATGGCGCTGATGCGGGCGGCAAGCAGGCGGGCTTCCTCGCGCCGCGCGGCCGTCCCCGGATGCTCCAGCAGCAGTCCCACCTGTTCCTGCGCGAAGTCGGGATCCCTCAGTGCGAGGGCGGTCTCGGCGATCGCCATGCGGATTTCCGGCCGCATTTCCTCCGGCAGCTTCTCCAGCGACGCCACACCCTCGACGAACTCCCGCCGTGCCTCGTCGAACTCGCGCCGCTTGACCGCCAGCAGGCCACGGAACAGCGAGACATCGCCGGCATCGGCCAGCGTGGGATGACGCAGGTCGCCGGCGGCCTCGCCCAGATGGCCGGCGAGCAGCCTGGCGACGCCGCGCAGCGCGCGGTAGCCGGGGTCGGTGTCGACGTGGCGGTCCTCGGCCTCGATCCGGGCCATCACGCCCAGCGCCTCGGGCGCCAGCCCCTGGGACACCAGGAAACGGGCCATGGCCAGCCGCTCGCCGTTCCTGGCGGTCGCGGAGGCCATGGCAACACGGTAGAGCAGGTCCTGGCGAATGGTCTCGGGATCGCCCTCGCCGGCCCACGCGGCCATGTCGAGCAGATGCTCGGACCCGGTCTGCGGGGTCTGGGCATCCAGGTCGGGCGGGGTCGCGACGGACGGCAGGCGGCTCGCCTCGGCCGACAGGTGCAGGGTCCGCCGACCACCGATGGCGAGGCCGGTCGCGTCGACGACGACGTCCAGGTCCTCGCCACGGAAGCGGACCGCCACGCCCTGCGGAGTATCGGGCAACTCGAACAGCACGTAGCGGCGTTCCGGACGGACACCCAGGCCGGCTTCCCGCATCGGCACCAGCGCGATGCGGTCGCCGACGACGGGATCGTTGATCAGGATCGGCTGACCGGCTTCGGCGACCGGCGCGAAGATGCGCGGGCCCGAGGCCGACGTCGCCTGGGATTCGAAGCTGATCGCCGTCTCGGCGCGGCCACGGGCGCCGCCGATGTCGACGACCCAGTCATTGCCGTCGACCGTCAGGGCCAGGGCGGCGCCGATGGCGACATCGATGCGGACCACGCTGCCGACCGACGACGGCTCGGGCACCACCGCGACGACCGGGCCCTGGTCGAGCTGGCGGGCATCGCCGGGATCGACCCTGCGATCGCTCTCGAAGGCGACCCAGACATGCTCGCCGCGATGCAGCGCCGCGGCACCGACGCGCTCGGGCCAGCGGAAGCGGAGGATGGTCCGGCCGGGCCGCAGGTCGGCCACGACCGGCACGGCATTGGGATCGACCGGTGTTCCGGCCTTCGTGTCGGCGGCGGCTGCCGGCTTCGCTGGCACCGGCGCAGACTTCGCGGCCACCGGCGCAGGCTTCGCGGCCACCGGCGCAGGCTTCGCGGCGGCAACCGGCTTCGGCGCCTCGGCGGGCCGGGCCGGCCTGGCGGCGGCGGGCTTCGCCTCCGGTTTCGGGGCCTCGGCACGCACAGGTGCCGCGGGAGCATCCTTCCGCACCGCCTGTGGCGGCGTTGCTGCCGTCGCGGGCGCCGACCGGGCCGGACGCAGGTCGAGCACGACCCGGTTGCCGCTGCGGAAGACCCTGGCCTCCTGCCGGCCGTCCGTCTCGATCCGCACCGTCTGACCGTCATCCAGCGCGCGCACGCCGGTGATGGCCTTGGGACGCATCCGCGTGAAATCTTTCAGGTCGAAGCGCGCCGGCTGGCCAAAGCGAATCTCGACACCGCTGTCGCTTTCGCTGATCCGGTAGTCGACCTCGCCGGTCCAGTCGAAGACGGCGCGGCTGAATTCATCATGGTCGCCGAAGCGGACCCGCACGGTCTCCTCCGCGCCCGATACGGCCGCCTGCGCGAACAGCGGCAGCAGGACGAGCAGCAACAGGGCCAGGACGCGCTTCATGGCGTCACCGCCTGCGGCAGGGTGATCCGCAGTTCGACGCGCGGGGCATCGATACGCGGATCGACGCGGCTGTTGACCGGCAGGTTGCCGGAGACGCCGCCTGACTTCAGCGCCATGGCGAGCGTCGACCCCAGGCGCAGCGCGCTCTCGTGCGGACCGAAGCCGTCTCCGCCGGAATCCTGCGGGACGCGGGCGACGATGGCCATGCCGAGACCGAGCCGGTCGAGATAGCCGGCGAAGCCCGGATCCCGGCGCGCCGGGTCGAGACCGCCGATCAGCACCGCTCCCTCGACGGAGCGAACCACCAGCGGCCAGCCTGCATCGGCAGCACGGGCCCGGATGACCGTCGCCAGGTAGTGCTCGGTCTCGAGCGCCGACGAGTCGGCACGGCTGACGGCCACCGCCTCGGGGCCATCGAGCGGACGGACCGACTGCCAGGTTCCCTCGTCGCGGCCGAACAGCTGCGCCAGCACATCGGATTTCTCCGCACCGACCGTTGTCATGGAGACGTACAGCACGAAGAACGCGACCAGGATGGCGGACAGGTCGGCAAAGGTGACAAGCCAGGAGGAACGCATCAGCCGGCCCTCTCCTGCATGCGGTAGAGCGTGAACCGGATGGTGCCGGCCGGGGCGGCGCCGAGCGCCACCTCGAACCGGTCGGCGGCGAAGCCCTGGCGCACCACGTCGCGGGACAATGCCGCCGCGCGGCGCAGGCCGAGGCTGGTATCGGCCCCCTGGGCCAGGGAGACCCGGACGGCCAGGTCGCCCGAGGAGGCGATGCGCTCCATGGCCTCGGCGAGGCGGCGCAGCATCGAGAGGCGACGGGTCTGCAACACGGCGGTCTCGGACTCGAAGACATAGTGCGACGGCAGCGACAGTTCGACCACGCCGTCGCGGGTGGTGACGGTCAGGCCATCCTCGGCGATCTCGCGGCGGAACAGGCTGGCAAGTTCCTTCTCGGCCCGGTCGGCGACGACAGCCATGGGTGCCTGTTCCTGTTCCTCGACCGGGAAGACCAGCCGGATGCCCTCGAGCACCGCGCGGGCACGCGCGGCGGAGGGTTGCGACTGGCTGGCCAGGACGATGAAGAACGTCAGCAGGATCATGTAGAGCGCCAGGAAGGTCGTGGTCCCTGTGTCGGCAAAGGGCGAGGTGACGCGCGGTTGCGCCGGGACCGCCTCACCGGACAGGTACGCGGCCAGCACCGGCGCGGGCATGGCCCGCTCGGCGATGGCATCCGTCTCCTGTTCCGGCAGCAAGGTCTCGGTCATGTCGCTCCGCTTCGTGCTCGGGCCGTTCCTGCGCCCGGTTCGTCCAGAGCCAGTATCGCGGGTCGTGGTTAACCCCCGGTAAAAAGGATTAACGCCTGATCTGGGCCTCAAGGTTGGTCTGCTGCGCCAGCTCGATGGTCAGTTCCTGCGCCCGCTTCGGCGACAGCTCGGCCATCACCGCGGCGATCTTGGTTTCCTTCATGCGCCCGGCGACCTCCAGCAGCACGTCCATCTCGATCTCCTCGAAGATGCGGGCGGCGTCCTTCGGCTTCATGTTCTCGTAGACCTTGACCAGGCGTTCCATGCGCTCGACCTCGGCCGCGTCATGCTGCTTGACCAGCGAGCTGATCCGCTGTTCCAGCACCTTCAGTTCCTGGATCTTGGCGTCGATGCGCTGGGCCGTCGCCTGCAGCAGGCTCTCGCGCACTTCCTGGTCGCGGGCACGCATCTCGATCTCGTCGCGACGGCGGGCAAGGTTCTCCAGCAGCGCGATCTCGGCCGGCGTGAAGGTGGTCGGATCGCGCCCCGACAGGCTGTCGGCGGGCCGCTCGCGCGCGGGCGCACCCTCGCCGCCGCCCTCGTCGCCCAGCGTCTCCGCGCTGACCTCTCCGGTCGGCGCGGCCCGCGGTGTGGGCTCGTCGTCTTCGGTCTTCGCCTCTGCGGCGGGCAGCGACACGACGAGGGGAGAGACGGACCCGCCCTCTTCCACCAGGTAGGTGACCTTCAGGCCAAGCACCAGCGAGGCGGCGATGACGGTGACCGGCAGCAGCCGGATGTGGGTGTTCGCCATGATCTCACCTCGCCTTCCGGAGGGCCTGCAGCAGCTGGGATTCGGCCGCGGCCCGCCCCTTCGGATCACGCGCGGCGGGCTGGCGCGGCTCGGCCAGAGCCGGGGCTGCCGGCGCCACCGGCTTCCGGGATTCGACGCCCTTCTCGATCCGCTCGGCGACATGCTCGCCGGAGCGGGTCACGAGGCTGAGTTCGTCGAGCATCCGGCGCGCCTCGCCGACCTGCTTGTCCAGGTCGGCGGCAGTGGCGATCGCCGCCAGGCGCAGCTGTTCGACCGAGTGGCGGGCCTTTTCCGTCGCCTCGTCGAACGAATGGATCATCCGCGCCATCTCGCCCTGCGCGTCGCGCAGCTTCGACAGGCGGCGGTTGACCATGAAGCAGTAGACGATGGTCGCGGCGAGCAGGCCGACCAGCAGCAGGTCGAGCCAGAAGCTCAGGTCAACATCGGTCATCGCGGTGCTCCAAGCCGGCGATAGAGCCGGTCGATCTTGACGGAAATGTTCTGGCCGCGCCGGCCCATCTGGCCCGAGACCATGGGAATGCCGCCGCAGGTCAGACGGATCGCGCTGTCCGGCGAGGCCGACAGCAGCATGGTGTCGCCGACCTTCAGTTCCATCACCTTCGACAGTGGCAGGGTCTGTTCGTCCAGCACCGCCACCAGGTCGATGTCCGTCTGCCAGAGCTCGGTCGCGAGATGGTTCTCCCAGATCGAGTCCCGGCCGAACTTCTCGCCCATGAACATCTGCAACAGCAGTTCGCGGATCGGCTCCAGGGTCGCGTAGGGCAGCAGCACGTCCAGCCGCCCGCCGCGATCCTCCATGTCGATGCGCAGCTTGATGACGATGGCGGCATTGGCCGGCCGGGCGATGGTGGCAAAGCGCGGATTGGTCTCGATGCGGTCGAAGTTGAAGGTCACCGGCGACAGCGGCTCGAAGGCGGCCGACATGTCGGCCAGCACCACCGCCACCATGCGCTCGACCAGGTTCCGCTCGATCGTCGTGTAGGGCCGGCCCTCGATGCGCATCGCGGCGGTGCCGCGGCGGCCGCCCAGCAGCACGTCGACGATGGAATAGATCAGCGAGCTGTCGACGGTGATCAGGCCGTAATTGTCCCACTCGACGGCCCGGAACACCGACAGGATCGCCGGCAGCGGGATCGAGTTGAGGTAGTCGCCGAAGCGGATCGAGGTGATGTTGTCGAGGGTCACCTCGACATTGTCGGAGGTGAAGTTGCGCAGGGACGTGGTCATCATGCGCACCAGGCGGTCGAAGACCACCTCCAGCATCGGCAGGCGCTCGTAGTTGACCAGGGCCGAGTTGATGATCGCCTTGATGCCGGAGCGATCGCCTTCCTCGTCGTCGGAAGCGTCGAAACCCAGCAGGCTGTCGATCTCGTCCTGGTTCAGGATGCGGTTGCCGCCCCCGAAGCCGGATGCGACCTCGCCCTCTTCCGCAACGTCGGTATCGTCAGCCATGTCGCGCACGCGCTCCCGTCAGCCGCGATGCATCCGGATAGTCGGACCGCATCGTCACTGGATCAGCATTTCCTTGAACAGGACGTCCCGCACCTTGCCCGGCCGGACGGCCTGGTTGACGCGGATCATCAGTTCCTCCTTCAGGCGGTAGACACCCGCGGAGCCCTGCAGGTCCTCGCGGCGCAGCTCGCGCAGGTAGACCTGGAAGTGATCGACGATGCGCGGCAGGACCTTTTCCACGCGTCCGACCATCGCCCGGTCGCCGAACTCCAGCGCCACGCGGATCTTGAGGTAGCGCGGCTGCTTTCCGTCGGTGTTCAGGTTCACGATCATGTCGGGCAGGTCGTAGAAGATCAGGTCGTTGCCGGCGAAGGTGGCCTGGCCGGTCTCGCCACCGCCGCCGCCGTGTCCTCCGCCGCCGCTGCCGTGGCTGCCGCTGTCGGCACTGTCGCCGTGGCTGCTCTCGCCCTCGTCGCCATGTCCGGAACTGTCCCCGCCCGCGCCATGACCGTCAGTGGAGGCCGCGGCGTGGTCGCCGCCACCGCCGCCCAGCATCATGAACGCGGCACCGCCACCGCCCAGCAGCACGACCAGCGGCAGCACGATGAAGAGGATGAGCACCTTGCCGCTCAGCTTGCGCTTGCGCTTCGGGGCGGCGCCCTCGCCGGCCTCACCGTCTTCGATGTCGTCTGCGCTGGCCATGTTCCGCCGGGGTCCGTTGTACGGGTTGCGATGCTCCGGACCCTAGGTGAAGACGGTTAACAAAGCGTTGGACGGACGGCCTGACCGGGCAGATTTTGCCGCTTGCCCGGCAACGGGGTCGGTCGATGCCGACCACAAGATTCATAAATATCAATAAAATCAATCAATTGAAACTGGCACGCTCGGTGCAGACCAGCAGCCCAGGCAGAAGCCGACCGTTACCAGTGAGGACATGATGAGCGTTGAAACCGCGATCCTTGTAGGCCTTTCCCGCCAGGTGGCGCTCAAGCGCCAGATGGAGGTCGTGGCCAACAACATCGCGAACATGAACACCACGGCCTACCGGGCCGAGAGCATCCTGTTCCGCGAGTACCTGGTGACCTCGCCGACCGGCGACAAGGTCTCCTACGTCGAGGACTACGGCATCGCCCGCGACCTGCGCGAGGGCGCCATGGAAGCGACCTCGAACTCGCTCGATGTCGCCATCTCCGGTCCCGGCTATTTCGTGGTCGAGGGCAATGACGGGCCGCGCTACACCCGCAACGGCCACCTGCGGCTGGACGACGAGGGCCAGTTGGTGACCCAGGACGGTGCCCCGCTGCAGGACAGGGACGGCCAGGTCATCCAGTTCGAGAACCCGACGGTCGAGGTCACCATCTCCCGCGACGGCACCATCACCGCCGCCGACGGCGAGTCCTTCACCCTGGCCGTCGTCAGCTTCGACAACGAGCAGGCGCTGCAGAAGGCCGCCAACGGCCTCTACAAGACCGACCAGGCGCCGACGCCGGTCGAAGCCCCGCAGATCCTCCAGGGCATGCTGGAAGCCAGCAACGTCCAGCCGATCGTCCAGATGACGCGGCTGATCGACATCCAGCGCGCCTACGAGGGTACCCAGAAGATGATGAACGCCGACCATGACCTGCAGCGCGATGCCATCGGGCGCATCGGCCGGGTCTCCTGAGCCGGAGGAAGACAGCACCATGCGCAGCCTCTCCATCGCCGCGACCGGCATGCTCGCCCAGCAGCTGAACGTCGAAGTCATCTCGAACAATATCGCCAACTTGAACACCACCGGCTTCAAGCGCCAGCGTGCCGCGTTCCAGGACCTGCTCTACCAGAACGTCCGTCGCGTCGGCTCCTCGTCGTCGGACGCCGGCAACATCGTCCCCTCGGGCGTGCAGATCGGCGTCGGCGTGAAGGCCGGTTCGGTCTACCGCATCACCGAGCAGGGCGACATCGCGATCACCGACAACCCGCTGGACGTGGCCATCAACGGCCGCGGCTTCTTCCGCATCAGCCTGCCGACCGGCGAGGACGCCTATACCCGCGCCGGCAGCTTCTCGGTGGCGCCGGATGGCCAGATCGTCACCCAGGACGGCTTCGTCGTCGGTCCCGGCATTACCGTGCCCGCCAACGTGCAGGACATCACCATCAACGCCAATGGCGAGGTCCTGGCCAAGATCGCCGGCCAGACCCAGTTCCAGAACCTCGGCCAGTTCGAGTTGGTCTCGTTCTTCAACGACGCCGGCCTCGAGGCCATCGGCGACAACCTGTTCCTGGAGACGCCGGCTTCCGGCGCACCGACTGCAGGCATCCCCGGCCAGGCCGGCTTCGGCCTGGTGCAGCAGGGCTTCCTGGAGACGTCGAACGTCAACCCGGTGCAGGAGATCACCCACCTGATCACCGCCCAGCGGGCCTACGAGATGAACTCCAAGGTCATCACGGCGTCCGACGAGATGATGTCCACCATCAACACCCTGAGGTAATCCGATGCGCCGCGTCCTGCATACCGCCGCCGCCCTCGGCCTCGCCGCCTTCATCGGCCTGACCGTTCCCGCGCAGTCCGTGCGCGCCGCCGAACCGCTGAACGCCACGCTGAAGTACGGCATCGTCGTCGACCATCCGAACATCACGCTGGGCGACGTGCTCGACAACACCGGCGAGGCCGCCGGCCTGGTCATCGCCCGCGCCCCGACCCCGGGCGACACGCTGGCACTCGATCCCCGCGCCGTGATGATCATCGCCGCGCGCCAGAACGTGCGCTGGATGCCGCCGGCGAACATCTACCGGATCAATGTCGAGCGGGCGAGCCGCATCGTCCCGGCCAGCATGCTGCAGGAAGAGATCGCCCTGTCGCTGGCGGCCCTGGCACCGGAGCGCGAGCTGGAGATCAGCCTCTCCACCCGCAACATGCTGCATGTCGCGACAGACCAGGACCCCACGGTCGAGGTCGAGAGCATCGACTATGACAGCCGCACCGGCCGCTTCACCGCCATCGTCTCGGCCCCGGCCGGCGACCCGACCTCGCCGCGCACCCGCATCTCCGGCCGCGCCTGGGCCATGATCGATGTCCCTGTGCTCAGCCGCTCGGTCCGTCCGGGCGAGGAGATCACCGACAGCGACATCGGCTGGATCCGCATGCGCGAGGAGCAGGTGCGGCGCCAGAACGTGCAGGACCCGGGCGAACTGATCGGCATGAGCCCGAAGCGCATGATCGCCCCCAACCGTGCCGTGCGCCTGTCGGACCTGCAGGCCCCGGTGATGGTCGGCAAGAACGACACCGTCACCATGATCTTCCGTTCCGGCGGACTGACGCTGACCGCGACCGGCCGTGCCCTCGAGGCCGGCGGCCGCAACGAGGTCATCCGCGTGATGAACGACCGCTCGAAGATGACCGTCGACGCCCGCATCGTGGCACCCGGCCGCGTGGATGTCGGCGCCGGCACCCCCCGTGTTTCCGCTCTGAACTGAGCCCCGCGCCAGAACGCCCCCTCAAGGACAGAATGACCATGAACGCCCGCCTGATCCGCTCCGTGATCCTCGCCGCCGCCCTCGTCGGCCTCGGCGCCTGCTCCACCGTCGACCGCATCCAGAACATCGGCAAGGCGCCGGACCTGACCGAGGTACGCGACCCGCGCGCCGACCAGAACTACCGCTCGGTGCGCATGCCGATGCCCCGGCCGGAGCCGACCATCCGCCAGGCCAACTCGCTGTGGCGCCCCGGTGCCCGCGCCTTCTTCAAGGACCAGCGCGCCGCCCAGATCGGCGACATCCTGACCGTCATCGTGTCGATCGACGAGAAGGCGCAGCTGAACAACTCGACCAGCCGCAGCCGCAGCGCCGCCGAGGATGCCGACGTTTCCGGTTTCCTGGGCTTCGAGGGCAACCTGCCGAACTTCCTGCCCGACGGCGTCGATCCGACCAGCCTGGTGAGCGTCGGCAACACCTCGAACCACACCGGCACCGGCACGGTCGACCGCGAGGAAACCATCTCCCTGCAGGTCGCGGCCCTGGTCGTCGACACCCTGCCGAACGGCAACCTGGTCATCGCCGGTCGCCAGGAGGTCCGCGTGAACTTCGAGGTGCGCGAGCTGCTGGTCTCCGGCGTCGTCCGTCCGCAGGACATCACCGCCATCAACACCATCAAGCACAGCCAGATCGCCGAGGCCCGGATCTCCTACGGCGGGCGTGGCCAGCTGACCGACGTGCAGCAGCCCCGCTACGGCCAGCAGGTCCTGGACATCCTGATGCCCTTCTGACCCCGGCTGAACGTTCTTCCCGTCCGCGCCATCCCCCAAGATTGACGCTAGCTGATTGGGAAAGGGCCGGCATCGCGAGATGCCGGCCCATTTTTTTGTTTCCTGCGCCGGCATCGCGAGATGCCGGCACATCTACCTGGTCTCGGGAATATCGTGTCGCGGGCCGCCTGGCCCGCCGCCGTTTCAGTCGTCGCGGTAGGAGCGCTCGCGCCGTTCGTGGCGTTCCTGCGCTTCGAGCGACAGCGTGGCGATCGGCCGGGCCTCGAGCCGCTTCAGGCTGATCGGCTCCCCGGTGTCCTCGCAATAGCCATAGGTGTCGCTGTCGATGCGGCCCAGCGCGGCCTCGATCTTGGAGATCAGCTTGCGCTGGCGGTCGCGGGTGCGCAGTTCCAGCGAACGGTCGGACTCGGTGGACGCGCGGTCGTTGAGGTCGGGAAGGGGTTCGGTCTCGGTCTGCAGGCTGCGGATGGTTTCCTGGGAGTCGCGCAGGATGTCTTCCCGCCACCGCATCAGCTTTCTCCGGAAGTACTCCTTCTGGAGCGGATTCATGAAGCTCTCGTCTTCATGCGGTCGATACTCGTCAGGTAACTGGATGCCCATCTCTACCTCACCGTCATCTGGCCGACGCGGCGCGGAATATACGGAGAGCGGGTAGGTGCGACAAGAAAATTTGTCGGTTTTGAGCGGCGGAACAGGGGCTTACGTTTCGCCCTCAGACGTGGTACTTCGCGAGTTCCACCGCAACCCTGAGGTCAATGGCGTCCAGGGTCTCCTTGACCGCCGGATCGCTCTCCTGCTCACGGCTTTCGGCAAGCGAACTGGCCAGCCGCTCGAGGGTCGCGCGGTCCAGCCTGCCGGTCAGCAGGCCGACCCGGATCTCGTCCAGGCGGTCGAGCATGGATTCGGCGCGGCGGAAATTCTGCCGCCGCCGGTAGGCGGAGGGATCGTCCTGCTGCGCGATCAGCGCGGCGCCCAGCGCCGAGGCCCCGCTCAGGCCGGTCAGGCCCGTAGTCGTGTGGGTTTCCGTCGATTCGTCGACGTGGAACGACCCGCCCGCCTGGCCATCCTTGCGGCGGGTGCGGCTGACCCCCGATGTGCCGTTGATGCCTTGCCGCTCGATCTTCATCGCGCCGACCTTTTCTGGGTGAAGCACCCCTACCTTGCATACAGAGCGTAAACAAAGCCTTTCGGGCCGGCACATCTTGCCCACCAATGGGCAGCATCGTCCACCCCGAAGATTCCGGTTGCCTCGCCAACACCTTGTCCGGAAAGCAATTTCAGGATGGCACGATCTTCGCTTCCGGAACCGCAGCCATTCCATCCGGGAGCCCCGCTGACATGATCGCCCGCCTGCTGATCGTCGCCGTCACCGCCCTTTTCGTCGCCCTTCCTGCGAGCGGTGCCAATGTGCGGCTGAAGGACGTGATCGAGTTCGAGGGTATCCGCGACAACCCGCTGGTCGGCTATGGCCTGGTGGTTGGCCTGCAGGGCACCGGCGACAGCCTGAGCAACTCGCCCTTCACCCAGCAGAGCCTGGAGGCGATGCTGGAACGGCTGGGCGTCAACACCCGCGACCAGAACATCAAGACCCAGAACGTCGCCGCCGTCATGGTGACCGCCGACCTGCCGGCCTTCGCGCGCCAGGGCTCCCGCATCGACGTGATGGTGAACTCGCTGGGCGATGCGAAGAGCCTGCTCGGCGGGACCCTGCTGGTGACGCCGCTGATGGGCGCCGACGGCGAGGTCTACGCCGTGTCCCAGGGGCCGATCATCGTCGGTGGCTTCACGGCGTCCGGCGAGGCCCAGACCGTGACGAAGAACATCCCGACCGTCGGCCGCATCTCCTCGGGTGCGATCATCGAGCGTGAATCCGGCTTCGAGCTGATGGAAATGCGCCAGATGCGCCTCAGCCTGCGCAACCCCGACATCACCACGGCGCTGCGTGTCGAGGAGGCCATCAACCAGGCACTGGGCGAACGCCAGGCCAAGGCGCTGGACCCGACCACCGTGCTGCTGAACATCCCCGATGATCGCCGCGTCGACATCGTCGGCATGCTGGCCCAGATCGAGCAGGCGCGCGTGCAGACCGACAGCATCGCCAAGGTGGTGATCGACGAGAAGTCCGGCGTCATCGTCATGGGCGCGGAGGTCCGCGTCGACGAGGTCGCCATCGCCCAGGGCAACCTGACCGTCTCCGTCACCGAGACGCCGCAGGTGAGCCAGCCCAACGCCTTCTCCACCACCGGCGAGACCAAGCAGGTCGAGCGCACCTCGATCACCATCGACGAGGGCGAGGACCGCAAGCTGATGGTGCTGCGCACCGGCGTCGGCCTGCAGGAACTGGTCGACGGCCTCAACGCCCTGGGCGTCGGCCCGCGCGACATGATCACGATCCTGCAGACCATCAAGGCGGCCGGCGCGCTGCAGGCCGATATCGAGGTGATGTGATGCAGGTGGTCAACGATCCCGTCCTCGGCCTGCAGTCGGCCAAGTCCACCAAGGCGGCCGCCGCGGCGACGCCGAAGCCCGGCAGCCGCGAGGCGCGGGCCCGCGAGACCGCCGAGGACTTCGAGGCGATGTTCATCGCCCAGATGCTGAATGCCATGAAGCTTGGCGTCGACCCGGACAGCGCTTTCGGCGGCGGCGCCGGCGAGGACGCGTTCCAGAGCCAGATCGCCGAGGAGTACGGCAAGTCCATGGCCAAGGTCGGCGGGATCGGCATCGCCGATGCGATCTACAAGGCCATTCTTCGCGCCCAGGAGGCCCATGATGGAAAGCAGGCAGCAGCGTCCAGCTGATCCGCGTCTCGCCGCGCTGTTCGACACCGCCAGCGAACTCATCCAGGTCATCGGTATCGAGAATGGCCATCTCGACCGGCGCCAGCCCGAATTGCTGACGGAGACCGAGGGCCGCAAGGAAAAGCTGGTCGACGACTACCGGGTCAGGGTCACCGCGCTGCAGAAGGCCCGTGCTGCCGGCCAGAATTTTCCCGAGCGCGACCGGAAGATCCTGAATGCCATCGGCGCCGAACTGAACACGGTCATGACCGACCATGCCCGCCGCGTGATCCGCGTGAAGTCGATCACCGAGGGTCTGGTCAACGCCATCGCCGACCAGGCCAACCGCGGCAAGCGCCAGGTCGACGGCTACGGCGCCACCGGTCGCCAGCGCCAGGTCTCCGTCGCCCGGACAGCCTACTCCCGCCCTGCCGCACTCAGCATCAACCGCACGATCTGACAGCCGTCAGTCCGCGCCCGCCCGCCGTGGCGCTGCCCGGCGGGATCGGCAGGCTTTTTCGCACTTGATTATATTCCAAGGAATGTTATTTCTATTCCACGGAATGCAAATGGAGGCGATGATGCTCTCGCGACGGAATTTCATCAGGGTTGTCGGCACCGGCGGCGCTGTCATGGCTCTCGGGGCCGGCGGCTGGTGGGCCGGCACGCGGGGCGCCATGCCCGACAGCGCCGTGGCCCCCTGGGGTGGCCCGGCCGCCGGCCTGCGCGATCCGCGCCTGCGTGCGGCCTCCCATGCCCTGCTCGCCCCGAACGCGCACAACCGCCAGGCCTGGTTGCTGCGGCTGGTCGGCGCGGACGAGGCCGTGCTGCAGGTCGACCTGGATCGCCTGCTGCCGGAAACCGATCCGCCGGGCCGGCAGATCCTGATCAGCCAGGGCACCTTCCTGGAGCTGTTCCGCATGGCGGCCGCGGCCGAGGGCTACCGCACCGAGATCACGCTGCTGCCCGAGGGTGCCTTCGAGGCCGACCGGCTGGATGCGCGCCCGGTGGCGCATCTGCGCCTGGTCCGCGACGGCGCGGTACCGGCCGACCCCCTGTTCGCCTGGACGGGCAAGCGGCGCAGCAACCGCGATCCCTACGACACCGCCCGTCCCGTCGATCCCGCGCGCCTGGTCCGGCTGACCGATGCGATGCCGGCCGGCGTCCGGCTGGTCACCGCCGACGAGCCTGTCCTTCGCCAGCGGCTGCGTGATCTCATGGAAGCGGCCATGCGACTGGAGATCGAGACCCCGCACACCTTCGGCGAGAGCATCGACCTGATGCGCATCGGCCCCGCCGAGGTCGCCGCCGACCCGGACGGCATCTCGCTCCTCGGCCCGATGATGTGGTGGGGCAGCCGGCTCGGCTTCGTCAGCCGCGAGGACCTGCGCACGCCGGGCTCGGCCTCGTTCCAGGTCGGCCTCGACATGGCCCGGGACCAGGCCCAGACCGCGATGGCGCATGGCTGGATCGTCACGCCCGACAACAACCGCGAGAGCCAGCTTCGCGCCGGCTTCGCCTTTGTCCGCCTCGGCCTGAAGGCGGCTGAGCAGGGCATGGCCATGCAGCCGATGAGCCAGTTGCTGCAGGAGTACCCGGAGATGACCGACCTGCAACGGCAGTTCCTGGAGACCGTGGGCGTCACCGCCCCGGCGCATGTGCAGATGCTGGTCCGCTTCGGCCATGCCGCCGATCCGGGACCGAGCCCGCGGCGGCCGCTCGATGCCATCATGGTGGCATGAGCGAATCGCCAGACACTCCGGCCCATCCCGGCCTCGGTCGCCGCCAGCGTCTCCAGTGGGAGACGCTGGTGGCGATCGGCATATGCGAACAGCTGATCGGCACCCGGGCCAACCAGCTGCTCGGGCCGGACCTGTCGCTTACGCCCTTCTCGGTGCTGAACCATTTCGTCCGCCTGCGCCAGACGGAAACCGTGACCGACCTCGCCCGCGCGTTCCAGGTGCCGCAGCCGGGCATGACCAAGACGGTGCAGAAGCTGCTGGCGAACGGCTGGCTGGCGGCGCGGGAGGATCCGGCGGACGCGCGGCGCAAGCTGCTGGACCTGACCGACGCCGGCATCGCGGCGCACGGCGCAGCGCTGGCGCGGCTCGGACCGGACGCCGAACGGGTCTTCGCGGACTGGAGCGACGACGAGATCGACGACCTGCGCGCGCGCCTGTTCCGCCTCAAGGTCTGGCTGGACAACAACCGCCACAACATCGCCCTGCCGGACAGTGGTGACGCGGAGAGTTGATCGGCCTGTGTCTTGTGCCCCGGCCACGGCGCGCCACCTCTGGAGCAGAACCGAAACAGGAGTGGTCCCATGCATCGCCTGGTCCCCGTCCTTTCCGGGCTCGCTGTCCTGCTCGGAATTGCCGCCCTGCCCCTCGCCGCCTCCGCCGCACCGCTGGAGAAGCCGGAGGCGCGGAACTTTCCCGTCAGCCTCGCCTACAGTGTCACCGCGCGCGACCTGCGCGGCGTGAAGCTCGACTGCAAGGTCTTCGAAGCCTCTGACGGCCAGTTCGTCGGACGCGGCAGCACGGTCTGGCGTCTCGATCCCGGCTGGAAATACCGCGCCGCGACCCTGACCGGCGACCTGTCGGTGCCGCTGCGCGCCGGGACCGATCCGGACACGCCGAAAACCTGTTCGTGCATGGCCCGCTTCGACACGCGGCACCTGCTTTCCAGCGCCGCCGCCGACGATGATGGCGAGCGCCCCTGGCTGTTCGCACGCAGCCGCCGCTTCGCCGAAACCGCCTGCAGCCCGGGCAGGCTGATCGAGCAGGTGGCGATGTCCCGACCCGTCGAATGAGCTGATCGGCGGGCCGCGACGGGGCGGCTAGTCTGGTCCGCATGGACCCGCTGATTCTGCCCGTTGCGCTGTTCTCCGCCTTCTGCTTCGCGCTGGCGCTGGTGCTGACCCGCTTCGGCCTGCGCACGCTCTCGCCCATGGCCGGGGCCGGCATCAGCGTGCCGTCCACGGCGGCGATGTTCGTGGTCCTTGCCCCGCTGACCATCGACTGGCACGGCTACGCGACGCAGCCCGCCCTGATGTTCGCCGCCGTCGGCGTGGTCTTCCCCGTCGCCGTCACCCTGCTGACCTTTGCCGCCAACCGGCGCATCGGACCCGACCTCACCGGCGCGCTCGGCAATCTCAGCCCCGTCTTCGCCGTCGCCCTCGCGGCGCTGCTGCTCGACGAGGTTCCGACACCCGGACAGGCTGGCGGCATTGCGGCGGTCTGTATCGGTGTCGTGCTGATGCTGGGCGGCCGTGGCGGTGCCGGTGCCGGCGCGTTCCCCGCATGGGCGCTGGCATTGCCGCTGCTGGCGGCGGCGGTCCGCGGCACCATCCAGCCGGTGATCCGCCTCGGCCTGCAGGACTGGGCCGACCCGTTCGCCGCCGTCACCATCGGCTATGTCATCTCGGCGGTCATCGCGCTCGGGATCACCCGGAAGTCACCACTGGCGGCGATCCGCGCTGGCGGTCACTGGTTCGTCGCCGTCGGCATCGCCAACGGGCTGGCTGTTCTGACCCTCTACATGGCGCTCGGGCTGGGCCCGGTGACGCTGGTGGCGCCGCTTGTCGCCTGTTATCCGCTGTTCACCATGGTGCTGAACCGGGCGATCCACGGCGACCGCAGCATGACGAAACGGACCGGCATCGGCATCGCGCTGACCGTCGCCGGCATCGCCGCCCTGCTGGCACTGCGTCACGGCTGACGCTTCGCCGCCTCCCAGTACGCGTCCATTTCCTCCAGCGTCGCGTCCTCCGGCCGTCGCCCCTCCGCCGCCAGCCCGGCCTCGACTGCATGGAAGCGCCGTTCGAACTTCGCCGTCGTGCCCCGCAGCGCCGCCTCCGGGTCGATGCCGAGATGCCGAGCGAGGTTCACCACGGCGAACAGCACGTCGCCCAGTTCGTCCGCCTGGCGATCACGGTCGCCGTCCTTCAGCTCGGCCTCCAGTTCGTCGATCTCCTCGCGCACCTTCGCCAGCACCGGCCCGATCTCGGGCCAGTCGAAGCCGACCCGGGCCGCGCGCTTCTGGATCTTCTCGGCCCGGAGCAGCGCCGGCAGCCCCAGTGCCACGCCGTCCAGCGCCGACGGCCGCCGCCCCTCGGCCGCGGCCCGCGCCGCACGCTCGGCGGCCTTCTGCGCCTCCCAGTTCCGGGTCTGCGCACCGGCGCTGTCGATGCCGTCCTGCGCGCCGAAGACATGCGGGTGGCGGGCGATCATCTTGTCGGCGATGGCCGCGGCCACGTCATGGAAGCCGAAATACCCCGCCTCCTCCGCCATGCGGGCGTGGAAGACCACCTGGAACAGCAGGTCGCCCAGTTCGCCCTTCAGATCGTCCATGTCGCCGCGTTCGATGGCGTCGGCGACCTCGTAGGCCTCCTCGATCGTGTAGGGGGCGATGGTCGCGAAGTCCTGTTCCAGGTCCCAGGGGCAGCCGCCATCGGGGTCGCGCAGGCGAGCCATCACGGCAAGCAGCCGCTCCAGCGGGCGGGAATCAGACACATCCATGCAGCGGCGCTCCGGTCGGTCAGGTGTCCGACGCGCCCGAATGCGGTTGAACGCGCCGATTTCGCATGCTCTTGTCCGCCGCCATCATAGAAGGGTCGGGCGAATCGCAGAAGGGAGCGCCGGCCGCGACGCGGGGTCGACGACAAGCGCAATGAACGAAACTCTGGCCGTGATCGGTCTCGGATATGTCGGGCTGCCGCTGGCCGTCGCGCTGGCGAAGAGATTCCCGGTCATCGGCTTCGACATCAACGCCCGTCGCGTGGCGGAGCTGAACGAGGACAATGACCGGACCGGCGAGGTCAGCCGGGCCGACCTCGCGGCCTGCAGCGCCAGTTTCACCGCCGACCCGGCGGCGCTGGAAACGGCGACCGTCTATTTCCTGACCGTGCCGACGCCGATCACCGCCAACCGCCAGCCGGATCTGAGCCTGCTGGAAAAGGCCTGTGAACTGATCGGGCCGTGGCTGAAGCCCGGCGACCTGGTGACGCTGGAATCGACGGTCTATCCCGGCGTCACGGAGAATTACTGCGGCCCGATCCTGGAACGGGTCTCCGGCCTGAAGCTCTATCGCGACATCCGCCTCGCCTACTCGCCCGAGCGGATCAATCCCGGCGACCGCGAGCACACCATCGAGCGCATCGTGAAGGTGGTCGCCGGCCAGGATGCCGAGACGCTGGAACGGATCGCCGGCATCTACGAGGCCATCGTGCAGCCGGGCGTGTTCCGCGCCGCCTCGATCCAGGTCGCGGAAGCCGCCAAGGTGATCGAGAACACCCAGCGCGACCTCAACATCGCGCTGATGAACGAACTGTCGATCATCTTCGAGCGGCTGGACATCCGCACCGCCGACGTGCTCGCCGCCGCCGGCACCAAGTGGAACTTCCTGCCCTTCCGCCCCGGCCTGGTCGGCGGGCACTGCATCGGCGTCGATCCCTATTACCTGACCGCGCGCGCCGAGGATGTCGGCTACCACCCGGAGGTCATCCTGTCGGGCCGGCGCATCAACGACCAGATGGGCGTCTACATCGCCCAGCGCGCCATGAAGATGCTGGCCAGGCGCCGCCGCCTCGACATCGCCACCCATGTCGCGGTGCTGGGCGTGACCTTCAAGGAAGACGTCACCGACCTGCGCAACAGCCGCGTGCCCGACATCGTGCGCGAACTGACCGAGTTCGGCCTGACCGTGAAGCTGCACGACCCCGTCGCCGACGCCGGGGAGACCATGCACGAATATGGCTGCCGGCTCTGCGACGAGCCGGAGCTGGACGGCGCCGACTGCATCATCCTGGCGGTCTCGCACCGAGAATATGTCCGGCGCGGCGCGGCCTGGATCAACGAGATCGCCGGCCCCTCGGCCGTGGTGGTCGACGTGAAGTCCGTGCTGGACCGCAATGCGCTGCGCAAGGACCTCGACTACTGGAGCCTGTAGGGGACATCGCGCCGTGACGATCCTCCGGCCGACCGTGAGGGTCCGTCATCGTGTCGCCCGCCTGGGCTATCGCCTTGTCTACACCGGCTTCCGCGTCGCCAGCGTCGGCCTGCGCCCGAAGGTGCGTGGCGCGCTGGCCGCGCTCTGGGTCGACGGCCACGTGCTGCTGGTGCGCAATTCCTACAATCGCTGGCACACCCTGCCCGGCGGTCGCACTGATCGCGGCGAAAGCTTTCGCGACGGCGCCGTCCGCGAACTGCGGGAGGAGACCGGAATCGCCGTGGCCGCCGACCGCTTCCGTCCCGTGCATGCCGAGCGGTTCAGCTGGCTGAGCCGCCACGAGACCATCGAGATCCATGCCGCCGACCTCGACCGCCAGCCGGAAATCCGCCTCGACCCGGTGGAGATCGCCGAGGCGCGCTGGGTCACACCGGCGGAGGCCCTGCGGCTCGACCTCTATCCGCCGCTGGCGCGCTACCTAGCGTCATTGCCGGACTGAGGCCATCCGGCCTTGTGTGGTGCCCTTCATCTCGTCCCGGGCGTGACCCGGGACCTATCCGTCTGCCACTGCGCCATCGGCTCCGGCGTGCGCCGGAGCGAGAGAAAGGCGCCCTCCATCGCTCAACCCGGCCAGCGGCCCTTCGTCATCTCCCGCCAGGCGTCGCGCAGGCCATCGCGGAACGCCGGAGCGGCGATCTCGATCAGGGCACCGGGGCGCTGGCTGACCGGCAGGTTCCGGAGCCGCGCCGCGCCATATTCGGTCACAACGTAGTCGATGTCGGTGCGCAGGCCGGTGACGACATTGCCCGGATCGATGGTGGCCACGATCCGGCTGAGCTTGCCGCCGGCGGCCGTCGCGGTCATGGCGACGATGGAGCGCCCGCCCCGGCTGCGCGCCGCGCCGCGCATGAAGTCGACCGAGCCGCCGGTGGCGGAGATCTGGCGACCCTTCAGCGTTTCGGCGTTGAGCTGGCCGAACAGGTCGACCTCCAGCCCCGAGTTGATCGAGACGAAATTGTCGATCTGGCCGATCAGCGCCGAGTCGTGAGTATAGCCGATGGGCTGGCAGACCAGGTCGGCGCGCCCGACGGTCCAGTCCATCAGTGCACGACTGCCGAGCGGCACACCGGCGACGATCAGGCCGGTATCGATGGTCTTGCGGCGGCCGTTGACATTGCCGCCATCCACCAGCTCCGGCATGCCGTCCGCCAGCATGCCCGAATGGATGCCGAGATCGTTCCGGGTTCTCAGCGCCTGCAGTACCGCCACCGGCAGGGTGCCGATGCCGATCTGGATGCAGTCGCCGTCTCGGACCAGCTTTTCCACCTCGGCGGCCACGGCGCGAACATCATCGGTGACGGCGCCGATGCGGAATTCCTGCGGCGGAGCGTCGACCTCGACGGCGATGTCGATCCGGCTGCCCGGCACCGGCGGCGTACCCGCACCCAGCGGCATGTCGCGATTGACCTCGGCGATCACCAGCCTCGCCTTCGGCAGGATCGCGGGCAGGCTGTCCTGCCCCAGTCCCTGCGGGAAGCAGCCATCGGCGCGCTGCGGCCCGACCTGGATCACCGCCACGTCGACCTCGTGGTCATCCTGCAGGTAGCGGTAGAGCATGTGGTACTGCTTGGGCAGCAGCAGCGTCCGGCCGCTGGCCAGGCTCTCCGCGGTCTCCGGCGTGCCGAAAAACGCCAGCCCGCGCGCCCGTTCATGCAGCAGCGCCAGGTCGGTCCGGTTCACGCCCGGCACCGAGACCTGCGTGAAGGTGCAGCCGTCCCCGCAATCCGGATCGTCGGCCATGGCGCCGATCAGCGTCCGGGGCTCGGCGGCCCCGCCCTGCACGAACACGCGCGCCCCTGCCGGAATGCGTCGCACGGCCTCGGCGGCCGTCAGCCATTCGGTCATCGCACCCTCCCCATCGAGCCGGCGCGAGTGTTACATTCCCGGCAAGGGGAGGACAACGCGATGAAATTCGGCATCTTCTACGAGCACCAGATCCCGCGGCCCTGGGATGACCGCAGCGAGTACCGCACGCTGCAGGAATCCCTCGACCAGATCGAGCTGGCGGACAGCCTGGGCTTCGACAACGCCTGGGTCGTCGAGCACCACTTCCTCGAGGAATATTCGCACTCGTCCGCGCCGGAAGTGTTCCTGGGCGCCGCCAGCCAGCGCACGAAGAACATCCGCCTGGGCCATGGCATCGTGCAGATCACCACGAACCAGCCACACCGCGTGGCCGAGAAGATCGCGACACTGGACCTGCTGAGCGGCGGACGTGTCGAGATGGGCTTTGGCGAGGGCGCGGGTCCGGCGGAGCTGCATCCCTTCGGCGTGCAGGTCCGCACCAAGCGCGACCGCTGGGAGGAAGCCGTCCGCGCCATCGTACCGATGTTCACGAAGACCGACTGGTCGTTCGAGGGCGAATATTACAAGTTCCCGTCCCGCAACGTGGTGCCGAAGCCGATGCAGCGCCCGCATCCGCCGCTCTGGGTCGCCTGCTCCAACATCCAGACGATTGGCAAGGCCGGCGAATGGGGCATGGGCGCGCTGGGCTTCAGCTTCGTCTCGGCCGACGCCGCGCGGGCCTGGGTACACCGCTACTACAACAACCTGCTGCACCGGCAGAACCGGCTGACCGACTATCCGGTCAACCCGAACGTGGCCGTCGCCAACGGCTTCTTCTGCGCCGAGACCGACGAGGAAGCGATCGAGAAGGCGTCCGGCTGGACCTTCTTCATCTTCGCGCTGTCCTATTACGGCCGCATGGGCGTCGATGCGCCGGGCAAGAGCGATCTCTGGTCGGCCTACCAGGACTGGCGCGAGACCGACAAGGCGAAGCAGGCACTGGCCAACGCGCTGGTCGGTTCACCGGAGACGCTCAGGCGGAAGCTGCGCATGTTCGCCGACGCGCATGTCGACCAGGTCATCCTGGTCGCACAGGCCGGGCGCACCAGCCATGCCGACATCTGCCGGAGCTACGAGCTGTTCGCCCGCGAGGTGATGCCGGAGTTCCATGCCGGCGAGGCCGCGCAGCAGGCCTGGAAGGATGACGTGCTGGCCGGTCGCGTGGTGCTGGAGGAGCTGGAAACCGGTGGCTACGACCTCTACAGCCACCAGAACGAGGATATCGTCCGCCTGACGCCCGAACAGCTCAAGGCGCAGATGGCGGCGAAGGAGGCCGCGTCGGGGGACTGAACCGCCTCAGCAGCTCGGCTTTTCGTGCAATTCGACCTCGACCAGGCGGGCGATGGCCTTCAGGTCGCCGGTCTCCATGGTGAAGTCGCCCGACAGGCCATTGGCGAACAGCCGCATCTGCGTCTCGTAATAGGGCGCGGAGTCGGGCGAGTCCGGGTGGTAGAACGCCACCCGGGCGATCCAGGCCTTCATCCCCTTCATTTCCGCCGGCACCGCCTTCTCGACCGAACCGGTGTCCGAGCGGATGAAACTGTCGACCACCGAAAGCGAGTCACCGTCGAAGGTGGTGGCGTGATGGGCGGCCTGCCCCGCTTCGGCGGCGCGGGTCAGGTCGACGCTGTGCCCGATCGGGAACATGACGCCCGCCGGCAGCTTCGAGATCGTGTCCTCGCCCCCGCCCTCCAGCCGGTCGAAGGTGATGTCGGCCGGCACGGACGGCGCGGTGCGGCGCACCGACCCTTCGCGGACCGAGGTGACGATGCCCTCGTTGCTCTCGCGGACCGAGAAGCGCAGCGTCTTGCCGTCCAGGGTCTCGAAGAAGCTGACCACCGTCTCGCTGGTAATCGACTCGCCCTGCTGCGTCACCAGGTTCAGCAGCATGCGGTGCGAATAGGTCATGCCCTCGCAGGTCTCGTCGTACTGGTAGACCATGCGGCCCGATACCTGGGCGAAGGCCGTGCTGTCCGATCCGGGCAGGCGCTGCAGGTCATAGACAGCGCGATGAGGCGAGAACCCGGCGCCTGCGGTCGCGGGAACGAAGGAAAGGATAGCCATGACGGCCACTGCGGCGCGACGCATGCGAGTCTCGCTGTTCGGATGTCGGTCTGGCTAACCTATGCGCTGGTTCGCGAAACACAAGCAAGGCCAAGCGGGACGCGACAGTCGGACGGCGCGGTCCGCGCCGGCCGGCAAGCCTTGCCGGAGCGGCAGCGGGCGCACGGCAGGAATTGCCGCCAGAGGCCCTTGCATTCGGTAATTTGTTGAAATTCCTTCATCTTTTTCGTGGCACGCGGATTGCCTTCACAAGGTGTGCATCACGCCGCACGAGGGAGACAGAACGATGACTCTCGCATTGCTGAACGAGCCGGCCCCGCGCCCGACGGCCTCGCCCTATGTCGGTCGCCTTGCCAGCGAGATCATGTCGCGCTTCGGAAAAGCCAGCCGCGACTATGACGGTGACCGCCTCGGACTGCTGGAGCGATTGCTGGATTTCGCCGCCCATGCCGAGCGACAGCTGGTCGAGCAGCGTGACCGCATCGCCCACCTTGAATCCCTTGTCCGGGCCGACGAGCTGACCGGCCTGCTGAACCGGCGTGGCCTGGAGGAAGCCCTGGACGGCATCCTCGCCTCCGCCGCCCGTCACAACGAGCAGGGTCTGGTCTGCTACATCGACCTCGACGAGTTCAAGCCGGTCAACGACCGCTTCGGCCACGACGCCGGCGACGAGGTGCTCTGCCAGGTCGCGTCGCTGCTGAACGACAACATCCGCGCGAGCGACATCGCCGCGCGCATCGGCGGCGACGAGTTCGTCGTGGTCCTGGTGCGCACCAACATGTTCGACGCCATGCGCAAGGCCCGCCAGCTGCACGGCCTGCTGAACAGGCTGGTGGTCGAGCACGGCCGCAACCACATCCCGGTGCATGCCTCGCTCGGCATCCAGTCCTATGGCGCCGAGACCAATGCCCGCGACCTGCTGACCGAGGCCGACCAGGCCATGTACCTCAACAAGCGCGCGCGCCAGACGCCGGCACAGGCGGAAATCAGCCTCGCCCCGGCCGCCGGCTGAGGCTCATCCGCCGCGCAGCCGCGCCGTTTCGGCCGTGTCGACCGACCGGCCGTCGGCCGACAGCGCCACGCCATAGACCGCGCGTGCCGCGTCCGTGCTGACGATGCCGTCGCGCACGTCGCGCAGCACCAGCGCCGGATCGCGCCGCTTCGGGTCGCCCCAGCCGCCACCGCCCGGCGAATCCGCCTCCAGCCGCGCCGACGGCAGGTGCCGCACGCCATATTGCGGCGCCTCGAACATCTCCCGCCCCTCGGGGAAGACCCGCATGGCACCGGCCAGGCCGGTCCCGCCGCCCTCGATGCCGAAACCCGATGGCGTGTACAGCCCCTCGCCGCGGAACGAGTAGGTCGCCGGCCCGTCGACCTCGACGGCATAGTGCACGCCGCTGCCGCCCCGGAAGGTGCCGGCCCCGGCGGCGTCGGTGCGGAATTCCTGGCGGCGGATCCGCGCCGGGTAGATGCGCTCGTAGCCCTCGGCATTGGGCAGGTGCAGGCCGCCCAGCGCGATCAGCAGGCCGATCTGGTTGAAGCCGTCGCGCCCCTCCACCGCGCCGCCGGCGGCATTGGCCGCCCAGTTGTACATGACATAGGGCTCGCTGGAGCCTTCGGCCCGGCCGGAGGTGATGTTGTGGATGGTCTTGCCCCAGCCGGCGCAGGCGCGTTCCGGCACCGCCTCGCCCAGCGCGCGCCAGATGGCGTGGACGATCTCGTGGGCGATGAAGACCGTGCACATGGTCATCGGCGCGGGCGGGCGCGGGTTCACCACCGTGCCCTCCGGCGCGACGATGCGGACCGAGCGGAAGGCCCCCTCGTTGCGCGGCATGTCCGGATCGAAGAACGACGCCAGCGCCATGTAGACGGCCGAGTGGGTGTTCGCCAGCGAGGAGTTCTTGAACCCGCGCATCTGCGGGTCCGAACCGGTGAAGTCGACCACCATGCCGTCCGAGTCACGGGTCACGGTGGCGACGATGCGGATGTCCCGGCGCTCGAAGCAGTCGTTGTCGGTGATCTCGGTGGCGCTCCAGGTGCCGGGCGGGATCTCGGTACAGGCCTCCCGGAACCGTCGGTCGGCATAGTCGAGCAGCGCGTCGAAATAGCCGGCGCCCTCGGCCCGACCCGTGTCCTGCAGCAGGGCAACCAGTCGCTCCGCGCCGATACGTGTCGAGCCGATCATGGCGCGCAGGTCACCGTCCAGCAGGTCGGGCGTGCGGCTGTTCAGCTTCAGCAGCGCCCAGAGATCGTCGCGCAGGCTGCCGGCCTCGATCAGCTTCATCGGCGGCAGGCGCAGACCCTCGTGGAAGATCTCGGTGGCTTCCGGGTTGTACGTCCCGGCCGCGCCGCCACCGATGTCGGACTGGTGCGCGCGGTTGCAGGCCCAGGCCGCGAGCTGGCCGTCGACGAACACGGGGCGGGAGATCACCCAGTCCGGCAGGTGGTTGCCGCCGGCGACATAGGGGTCGTTCGACAGGAAGACGTCGCCCTCGGCGATGCGGCCCTCGAACGCCGCCAGCACCGCGCGCACGGTAAAGCCGCCGCCGCCGGTGTGGATCGGGATGCCGTCGGCCTGGCTGATCAGCGTGCCGGCCGCGTCGGCAATGAAGCAGGAGAAGTCATGGCTCTGGTTGAAGATCGGGCTCCGCGCCGTGCGCGTCATGACGAAGCCCATCTGGCGCGAGATGTGGTCGAGGCGGTTCTGCACCAGCGCCAGGGTGACGGGGTCGATGGCGGTCATGGCCGGCCTCCGGTCTCGATCAGGTAATTGCCGTGGGCGTCGACGTTGAGCCGGTCGCCCTTGCCGACAAGCAGGGTGGTGGTCGCCGCCTCGACGATGGCTGGCCCGGTCAGGCTGGCACCCGGAGGCAGGCCGTCGGCGGCATGCACCGGCGTGTCGACCCAGCCGGTCTCCGTGTCGATGAAGCAGCGGCGGTGGTCGACAGGTGGCGCGGCCACGCCCGACCCGCCGGCCGGCAGCGGCGGCTGGCGCCGGATATGGCCGGTCGCCACCACGCGCACCGCCGTGACCAGGATGGCGCCGCCCGGCTGGATATGGCCGAAGCGGCGCTCGTGGTCGGCCTCGAAGCTCGCGCGGATCGCGGCGCGGTCCAGCGCGTCGACCGCCGTGCGCAGCGACCATTGCTGACCCCGGTAGCGCAGGTCCAGCACCCGCTGCAGTTCCTGGTCAGCCGGGTCGAAGCCCTCCCGGTCCAGCGCTGCCTTCGCCTCCGCCAGCAACGGCGCGAAGGCCGCGTCCAGGTCCGCATCGGGCGTGCTGTCGAGATTGCCGTCGATGACATGCAGGAAATCGAGCCGGACGTCGGACCAGAGCATGCCCAGCGCGCAGAAGGCACCGGCCGCGACGGGCGCGAACACCCGCCGGCAGCCCAGCGCGCGCGCCACTGCCGTCCCGTGCATCGGCCCGGCCCCGCCGGCCGCCAGCAGCGTGAAGCGGGCCGGGTCGTAGCCGCGCTCGACCGACAGGCGCTCGACGGCATGCAGCAGGTTCTGCTCCAGCAGGCGCAGCATGCCGATGGCGGCCGCCTCGACGCTCAGGCCCAGCGGTATCGCGATGTGGCGTTCGATGGCCGCATGCGCGAGGTCCGGGTCCAGGCTCACGGCGCCGCCCGCCATCGGGCCGGGCCGGAGCCGGCCCAGCACGAGCTGCGCGTCGGTCGCGGTCGGCCGGTCACTGCCCCGGCCATAGGCCGCCGGGCCCGGATCCGCGCCCGCCCCCTCGGGCCCCATGCGCAGCATGCCGCCTGTATCGACCTTGCCGATGGTACCGCCGCCGGCACCGACCGTGTGGATGTCGATGGCCGGGGTCGCCAGGTGGTAGCCGTCGATTTCCAGTTGGTCGGAGACCGGCACCTCGCCGGCCGCCATCAGGGTGACGTCGCAGCTTGTGCCACCGATCTCCATCGCCACCAGGTCGTCGAGACCGGTCAGCCCGCGATAGAGCTGCAGCGCGCCGACACCGGCGGCCGGGCCGGACAGCGTCAGGTTCACCGGCCGCGCCGCCGCCTCGTGCACCGAGACCGCGCCGCCGTTCGACTGCACCAGCAGGATCGGGTGCGGCAGTCCGAGTTCGGCGAGGCGCGTATTGAGCTGCTCCAGGTAGCCCACGACCTTTGGCGCCACATAGGCGTTCATCACCGCCGTCGAGCCACGCTCGTACTCGCCCATCACCGGGTTCACCTCGGACGACAGCGACAGCCAGCGGCCGGACCATTCGCGGCGCACGATGTCCGCCACCTGGCGCTCGTGCCGGGGATCGACATAGGCGTTCATCAGGCAGACGGCGATGGACTCGACGCCGTCTGCCTCGAAGGCACGCACGGCCGCGACGACGTCGGCCGCGACCACCGGGCTCTCCTCGCGCCCGTCACGATCCAGCCGCCCCCGCACCGGCAGGCGCAGGTAACGCGGCACCAGCACCGGCGGAAAGGGGCTGCGGTGGTCCCACTGGTCAGCGCGCAGCCCGCGCCGGATCTCCAGGAAATCGCGGAAGCCCTCGGTCACGATCAGGCCGACATTGGCGCCCTTGCGTTCCAGGATGGTGTTGGTCGCGATGGTGGAGCCGTGCACGAACAGCCGGCAGCCGCCCAGCAGCGCCGCCATTTCCAGCCCCAGAGCGCGCGCCGCCACCTCCAGCACGCCGATCACGCCGGCACTGGGGTCGGACGGTACCGACGGGTTCTTGAAGATGCGGAGCGTGCCCACGGCGTCGATCAGCGCCATGTCGGTGAAGGTTCCGCCAACGTCGACGCCGATGCGCCAGGGTGCCGCAAGGCCCGTGCTGTCCGTCATGTCCCCTCCCTCGAGCGGGCCAAGTCTCGCGTGCCGGGCGCGGCCGGGCAACGGGTCGGCGGCGGAAAATTTCTTTGCCCGAGCCCGATTCCTTGACGGGTTCCTAACGTTCTGCCGTCACGCTGCCGCAAAACCGTGACCGGTGGGAAATTGGAGACGACACGATGGCGGCACCGAAGCTCGAGTTCTTTTGGGACATCGGCAGCACCAACACGTATTTCGCCTGGCACCTGCTGCGCCCGCTGGCCGGCGCCTACGACGCCCTTGTGGTCCCGCGCGGCCTGAACCTGGGTCACGTCTTCCGCCACTACAACTATTCGCTGGGCGACGAACCGGCGGTGAAGATCGCCTATCGCAAGCGCGACCTGGAGCGCTGGGCCGAGAACTACGGCCTGCCCTTCCGGTTCCCCGACGTGTTCCCGATCAAGACCAGCCGGGCCATGCGTGGCGCCATCGTGATGCGCGCCGAGGGCAGGGAAGCCGACTACATGGACCTGCTGTTCAGCCGCTACTGGGAGCAGAACGACCACTCCATCGCCGAATGGTCGGGCCTGAAATCGGTGGTGGCCGAACTCGGTTCCGATCCGGACGCCTTCGTCGAGGCAGCCGAGAGCGAGGAGGTCCGCAGGATCCACGCGGCCGAGAACGACGACGCCATCGCGCGCGGCGTGTTCGGCGCGCCGAGCATCATCGTTGGCGGCGAGCTCTTCTGGGGCAAGGACCGGATGGAGTATGTCGAGAACGTGCTGAAGCACGAAGCCGGCGAGAGCTTCGCGGCCGACGGTTGAACATCCGGCGGGGTTCAGCCCCGGCCCACCGTCCGCGACAGCACCGGGAAATAGTTCGGGCCGAAGCCGGCCGCCCGCGCCCGCTCCAGCATCGCCCGCGCCGCCTCGGCGCCCAGCGGGTCGATACCCGCCTCGCGGGCCATCTCCAGCGCGTAGGACAGGTCCTTCTCGGCATAGGTGACGGGGAAGGCCTGTTCGGGGAACTGGTCGGGCAGGATCGCCTTCATGCCGTGATTGCGCAGCGCGAAGCTGTCCGCCGAGCCCTTGGTGAAGGTCTCGAAGACCACCTGCGGGTCGATGCCGTTGGCGGTGGCGATGGCCTTCGCCTCCGACAGCGCGACCACGGTCTGGAACAGCACCATGTTGTTCAGGATCTTCACCGCCTGCCCCGCACCGGCCGCCCCGCAATGGGTCAGTTCGGCGGCACAGCAGTCCAGGATCGGGCGGATACGGTCGAACACGGCGGCCGTGCCGCCGACCATGATCGAGAGCGTGCCGTCGATGGCGGCCTGGCGGGTGCGGGCCACGGGAGCGTCGGCAAACAGCGCGCCCCGGCCCTGGCAGGCCGCCTCCAGCCGGCGCGCGAGGCTGACCGGCGCGGTCGAGGCATCGACCAGGCACTGGCCCGGCTTCAGCTTCGCCACCAGCCCGCCGGCGCCGAGCGTCACCGCCTCCACCTGGGCACCGCCGGGCAGCGACAGCAGGATGTCGGCGCAGCCCGCCACCAGTTCGTCCAGCGACCCGGCGATGGTGGCACCATCGGCCCGCAGCCGGGCCAGCGGTTCGGGGTTGAGGTCGAAGGCGACCACCGGCCGCCCGGATTTCAGGATGATGTTGCGGCACATGGGTTCGCCCATGACGCCGGTGCCGATGAAGCCGATGGCCTCGCCCATGCCGGTGTTCCCTGTCAGTCGGTGCTGGTCTTCCTGTCCTGGCGGTCGATCTCGCCCAGAGCGGCGTCGAGAAAGCCGGTCAGGTCCTCGGTGACGTGATGGATGTGTGCGCCCTCGGCGGCATCCGAACTCCAGGCATTGCCGTTCGGGATCCAGACCGTGGTCATGCCGAGCTCGTGCGCCGGGATCAGGTTCTTCGCCATATCCTCGAACATCGCCGTGCTGGCCGGTGCCACCGCGTGGGTCTCGACGAAGCGGCGCCACGGACCGATCTCGCGCTTCGGCACGTAGTCCGAATGCACGATGTCGAAGATGCCCTCGAAGCAGTGACCGACCCCCAGGCGGGTCATGACGTTCTCGGCGTGGCTGACGGAGCCGTTGGTGAAGATCAGCTTCCGGCCCGGCAGCCGCTCCAGGATGCCCGCCAGCTTCGGGTTCGGCGGCACCGGGGTGACGTCGATGTCGTGCACGAACTCCAGGAAGGCCTCCGGCGCGATGCCGTGATTGTCCATCAGGCCCTTCAGCGTGGTGCCGTGGGAGAGGAAATAGCCCTTCTGCAGGTTGCGCGCCTCGGTCTCGTCGAGGCCCAGCAGGTTCTGGATGAAGGTGCGCATCTTCACGTCGACCTGCGCAAACAGGTTGCAGGCCGCCGGGTAGAGCGTGTTGTCCAGGTCGAACACCCAGGTGTCGACATGGCCGAGATCGGGCGCGGGACGGTGTCGTGACATGGCCCGAGCTTATCCCGTCCCCGCGTCGCGCTTGCAAGACGTTAAGGCGATCTTAGGGACAACCGTTCACGCTCTCGGGGCACCTGCAACGATCATGGACGGGGCCATGAGCGGCAAACAGAATTCTTCCGGCCAGCTTTCCAGCGGAACGCGGGCGCCGGACTACAGGATCGAGGTCGACGCGCTGTCCAGCCCGGCCGCCGTCGCGCGACTGGCGCTGGCGCGGGACACGGCGACGAAGCCGGAGGTGCTCTACTACCTCTCCGACGACGCCGCGCGCGATGTCCGCGTGGCGGTTGCCGCCAATCCGTCGACGCCGGCCCAGGCCGACCTGAAGATGACCGAAGACACGGACCCGGAGGTCCGTGTCGAGCTGGCGCGCAAGATCGGCCGCCTGCTGCCCGGCCTCGGCAATGCGAAACAGGACAAGCTGCGTGAACTGACCGAGGGCGCATTGCGGCACCTGGCCGCCGACCGCCTGCCCGAGGTGCGCGCCGCGCTGGCCGAGGCGGTGAAGCTGTCGGAGATCGTGCCGAAGTCCATCGTCCTGCAACTGGCGAAGGACATCGAGGAGATCGTTGCCGCACCGATCCTGCAGTATTCGCCCCTGCTGAACGACGCCGACCTGGTGGAGATCATCGCCGCCGGTGTCACGCTGGGCGCCCTGCCCGCCATCGCCCGGCGCAAGGGCATCGGCGCGGGTGTCTCGGATGCCGTCGTCGCCAGCGCCGACATGCCCTCCATCGCCGCGCTGCTGCACAACAAGGACGCCAGCATCCGCACTGGCACCCTGGACGAGGTGGCCGAGGACGCGAGGGACGCCGAGGCCCTGCACGAGCCGCTGACGCTCCGCCCCGAGCTGTCGCAGCGCGCCATCCGCCGCATCTCCACATTCGTCGCCCGCTCGCTGCTCGACCGGCTCGCCGCGCGGGGCGACCTCGACGCGCGCACGCGCCGGGCGCTGGCCGAGGCGGTGAACGACCGCCTGGCCGAGGACCGCGACGCCGACAACAAGCTGGATGCCGACTTCGCCGATCACCTGGCGAAGCAGGGCAAGCTCAACGACGACGTGGTGCAGGGCGCCATGGAGAAGGGCCGCCGCGCCTTCGTGATCCGCGCGCTGGCGCTTCGCTCGGAGCGGACCGAGGACGCGGTCGAACGCATCCTGGGCCTGCGCAACGGCAAGGCGACCACGGCCCTGGTCTGGGAAGCCGGCTTCAGCATGCGCACGGCGCTGATGGTGCAGCAGCGCATCGCCCGCGTGCCGCCAAGCGAACTGTTGCCGGCGAAGAACGGCGTCGAATACCCGATGTCGGCCCAGGAACTGGAAATGCAGATCGCGCACATCGCGCGCTGAGATCAGCCGGAGCGTGGCCGCCGCCGGGCCGTCAGGCCTCGGCGCGCATCGGCCGGGGCTCGCCGAACAGGTAGCCCTGGGCCAGCCGCACATCGGCCTCGACCAGTTCCGCCACCTGCTTCTCGGTCTCGACCTTGGCCGCGATCAAGGTCAGGCCCTTGGCCTTCAGCCGCTCGCGATAGCTGGCGAGCGACGGTTCGCCGGCCGGCTGGCTCAGCAGTGCGCGGATATCGACCTTGGCGAAGCTGACACCGTGACGGGCGAGCTGGAACAGGTCGAAGTTCTCATGGGCGATATTGTCGACGGAGATGCGGAAGCCCAGCCGGATCAGGCTGTCGAGATTGTCGCTGACGCGCCGGCTGGCATCGAGGTAGCGATCGGCCTCCAGTTCGAAGACGATATGGCCGGACAGTTCCCGGTTCGCGGCCAGGAACTCGATGAACTGGTCGAAGAAGTCCGAGTCCTCGAGCGTCACCGAGGACAGGTTGCAGAAGAAACCCGCCTCCGTGCTTTCCCGGCGGCGTTGCTTCAGCGCCTGCACGCAGCGGAACAGCGACAGGTTGTCGATGGCGTTGGTCAGGCCGGCGGCCTCGGCGACCGGCAGGTACTGCTGCGGCGCGATGGAGTGTCCCTCGGTGTCGCGCAGCCGGGTCAGGCATTCCTGGAAGGCGATGCGCCGCTGCGGCAGCTGCACCACCGGCTGCAGGAACAGGTCGATGCGGTTCTCGCGCAGCGCCGCATGCACGGCGTCGATCAGGGGCTGTCCCTCGAGCAGCAGGGGCCCGGCCGGCGCCACGACCCTCCGCCCCTCGGAGAGGCGGGCAAGCTGGGAGCGGACCAGCCGCATCTCGGTGACCAGTTCGCCCTCGTCGCGATGGCGGCGCAGTTCCTCAAGTTCGCCGGTCAGTGCCTCGATGGCCTCCGACTGCGCTTCCCGTGCCGAGCGCTCCTCGGCGATGCGCCCCAGCAGCAGGCGCCGTTCCAGGCGGCGTGCCGCCCCCTCGGCCGCGACCGCGCCCAGCGCCAGCACGCAGAGACCGGTGAAGGCGATGTCGTAGGTGCTCGCCTCCGGCACGAAGCGGAAGACGCCCAGCATGGCCGCCGCCGCGAGCAGCAGCCCGGCCAGGTGAAAGAGCGATAGCGCTGAAAGCGGCATCCGATCCGGTGTCCCCGTTGCTGCGTAGAAGACAAGCGCATTCAGCAGGAAGGATTAACCATGAAGCCTTTCCGTCGGGTTAACGCCCCTTGCCGGCGCGCGGTCCGCGTCGGACACTGTTCCACGATGCCAGACAGGAGTTTGCCGGCATGAACCGCCGCACCGTTCTCGCAGCCCTGTTCACACCCCTTCTCGCCGCGCCGCTGCTCGGCGCGCTGCCTGCCGGAGCACGCCAGATGACCGCCCACGACTTCAGTCTCACATCCATCGATGACCAGCCGATGCCCATGTCCGGCTATCGCGGCAAGGCGGTGCTGCTGGTGAACACCGCGTCGTTCTGCGGCTACACCCACCAGTATTCCGGCCTGCAGAAGCTGTGGGAGCACTACCGCGACAAGGGCCTCGTGGTCCTGGCCGTACCGTCGAACGACTTCGGTCGCCAGGAGCCCGGCAGCGCCACCGAGATCAAGGACTTCTGCGAGACCAATTTCGACATCGACTTTCCGCTGGCCGAGAAGCAGGTGGTGAAGGGGCCCGACGCCCACCCGCTCTACCGCTGGATCGCCGGGGAACTGGGGCCGGCAAAGGCGCCGAAGTGGAACTTCCACAAGTACCTGATCGACCCGGAGGGCCGGCTGGCCGGCGACTGGCCCAGCAATGTCGCCCCGGAATCGCCCGAGATCGCGAAGGCGGTCGAGGCCGTCCTGCCGAACTAGCCGTTTCCGGTGCGGGCCGGGCCACAGCAGCCGTCACCGGCACCGTCCCCTTGCAGCTGGATCGGCGGGCACGGAACCGTGCCGTAGGAACAGAACACGCAGCAGTCGCCCGGCTTCGGACGCAGCAGCTTCCCGCAGCCGCGGCAGTCATGGAAATACTGGCAGGCGTCGGTCGGCATCGTCTCGATGCTGCGATGGCCGCAATGGGGGCAGGTGATCTCCGACCTGAGCAGCGGGTTCGCGACGGCCGCCCCGGCACCGGGTTCGACGGCAGATGCGCTCATGCGTTTCCTTGTCCCGATCGATCAGATGCCATTGAGCCGCCAATCATAGAAATCGCCGGCGATGCTGTCGATTCCGTCGAGCGCGGACCGGAGTTCCGGCGCAGCGAACGCCCTGATATGTGCGATCACCGCAAGGTCGTCGGCGCCGAAATCCTCCCGGAACCAGTCGTAGATCGAGGAAACCCGGAGCCGTCCGTCCTCGACGCGGGCGCCGCGTGGATGGTTGACGAAGGCACGCGCCTGTTCGTCGAGCTGCCGCTCCAGGTCCGCACCGCGCCAGGCCCCCGCGCGCAGGTCCGGACAGCCGAGCGAGGCGCAGTTCAGCGCATAGTGCATCCTGGGCTCCCGCCAGAGCGGGCGCAGGATGCGGTGCTCGATGTCGTTCAGGCTGAGCCGTTCGCCGGCCACCACGATCAGCCGTGCGTCCCACGGCCCGTCGGCGAACAGGCCCGGCGAGATGTCGATGTCGCGGATGCTGTCGACCGGCCAGTGGTCGATGACGCAGCGCAAAGTCAGCGCGTTGTAGAGATTGATCCAGAACGCGGCCTGTTCATTGCGGTTCAGCCCGTCGACCGCCACGCCGGCGCACCGGGCGACATAGGCGTCAAGCGGCTGGCGTCCGGTCCGCAGGGCCCGGTAGTCGACGCGGGCGATGCCGTCCACCCCCCGGCTCACATGGCGTTCCAGCACCATGTCGAGCAAGGCGTGATCGACGACCGTCGTCGAGGCCGGGTCGTGGCGCAGCCAGCGTTCCCAGGGATCGGCCGAGGGTGCGAACAGGCGTTCCAGCCCGGCCGCCTGTGCCGACGCGGCCAGCGGCAGGGTGAAAAGGGCGGCGAGGAGGCCGCGACGGGTCACGGTGCGGTGCATGGGCCTGATCTTGGCCCGGACAGGCAGCCCGGCAACCCTGCGCGCCCGATTGTGATATCGACGCCGGTCCCCTCGTCGAATCGTGTCGTTCGGACATATGAAGGGCGATGACCCGGATCGGCCTGACATCGACGGAACAGCCGGCCTCGCCGCTGGTGCTGGCACTTGCGCCGGTGCTTGCGGCCACCGGACTGGAGGTCTCGGCGGCCATCGACGATTTCCTGGCCTTCGACATCGACCGCCGGAAGTCCGACCGGCTGATGCTGATGCGCGGCCACGGCCCCAACGCGGCCGAGCGCCTGCCTGCGGAACGGGTGTTCTGGATCGGGGAGCCGCCCTTCACCCGCTCGGCACCCGCCGGGCGCACGCTGGGCAAGGCACGCTTTCACGAGGTCTGCGGGCTGGTCACCGGGCGCGCCCGCGGCGGACCGCTGCACAAGGCGGTGCTGGAGACCGGGGCCTACATCCTGACCGGCCTGCGCATGATGGACCGCACCGGATCGGTGCACGCCATCAACGGCGCGCTGAACTCGGGCACGGCGGCGGAGCGGCTGGCGGCGATGTTCGGCGCTGACGCGCTGGAGGATCCGGCAAGGGTCGCGCCGCTCGCCCCGGTCCGGCGCGATGTCATCGCCCCCGCGCGCGGCGCCATCACGTCCTGGGCCGGCGGACCGCTCCGGGCCGCGCTGGACGCACTGGGGCGCGGCGGCGCCATCGGGCGACTGGCCGAGCCGGGCTACACGACCGGTCCGAAGAAGCCGGTTGCCCGCATCTACGCCGAGGACGAACGCGCGGCCGATGCCGGCGAGAAGCTGCTGGCGGAGGCGATCCGGCTCGGCTGACGCGTTCGGGCTGCACCGCCCGCGCCCCCTCTGCTATGCTCCCGCGCCTCACCCCCGGCACTGGCGGACGATGGCGTTTCCCAAGCACTTCATCGACGAACTGCGCGCCCGCACCGACCTGGTGTCGATCGTCGGCCAGCGCGTGGCGTTGAAGAAGCGCGGCCGCGATCACTGGGGCTGCTGTCCGTTCCACAACGAGAAGTCGGCCTCCTTCAAGGTGTCGGAGGATCGCGACGACTATCACTGCTTTGGCTGCGGCGCGCACGGCACCGCCTTCGACTTCGTCATGCAGACGGAAAGCCTGTCCTTCCCCGAGGCGGTGGAACGGCTGGCGGAAGCCGCCGGCATGCAGGTGCCCCAGGTGGCACCGCAGGAGCGCGAGAAGGCCGACCGCCTGTCGCGCCTGGCCGAGGCCAACGAGGCGGCGACGAAATGGTTCCAGTCACAGCTCCATGGCGCCGCGGGTGCCGCCGCGCGTGACTATCTCGGCCGGCGCGGGCTGGGCGAGCAGGCAATTGCCGAGTTCCGGCTGGGCTTTGCCCCGGACCGCAACGACGCGCTGAAGGCGGCCCTGCTCGACCGGGGCTTCCGCGAGGACGAACTGGTTGAGGCCGGCCTCATCGCGCGTCCCGATGATGGCCGCCCGTCCTATGACCGCTTCCGCAACCGCCTGATGTTCCCCATCGGCGACCGGCGCGGCCGGGTGATCGCCTTCGGTGGCCGCGCGCTGGGCGAGGCGCGGGCGAAGTACCTGAACAGCCCCGACACGCCGCTCTTCGACAAGGGCCACAGCCTCTACAACCACGCCATGGCGCGCGAGGCGGCGCGGGAGGCCGGCACGGTCGTGGTGGTCGAGGGCTACATGGACGCCATTGCCCTGGCCGAGGCCGGCATTCGCAACGTGGTGGCGCCGCTGGGGACGGCGCTGACCGAGAACCAGATCGAGATGCTCTGGCGCATGACCGCCGAGCCGGTGATCTGCCTGGATGGCGACGCGGCCGGCCTGCGCGCCGCGCACCGCGCCGCCGAGCGGGCGCTTTCGATCCTGAAGCCGGGGCGCTCGCTGCGCTTCGCGCTGATGCCGGAGGGACTCGACCCGGATGACCTGGTGCGCCAGCGCGGCCCGGCGGCGGCGCGGGAGGCGCTGGCGCGGACCACCTCGTCAACCGAGATGCTGTGGCAGGGCCTGGTCGAGGGCCGGCCGCTCGACACGCCCGAGCGCAAGGCGGCGCTGGAAGCCGATATCGACAGGCTGCTTACCCAGGTCACCGACGAGACCGTGCGCGTGCATTACCGCAACGACCTGCGGGCGCGGATGTTCGACGCGGTGCGCGCGACCCGCCCTGCTCGGCCTTTGCCCGGTCGACCCGGGCGGCCCGGGTTCCGGCGGGAGGCGCCGGAGAGCGTCGCGGCGCTGAAATCCATCCAGGCGAACTCGCCCCTGCGCACCAGGGAAGAGGCGATCCTGGCCGCCCTGCTGCGCTGGCCGGAGCTGGCCGTGCGCTACGAGCACGAACTCGACGACCTGCACCTGGTGCACGACGATCTCGATCATTGTCTTCTGGCAATCCGGGACGCCGTTTCGCGGGAGCCGGGGCTTGACAGCGACGGGCTCGCACGCCATCTGGACGCGACAGGGCTCGACAGACTGGTCGTGCGCCTCCGCGCGCCGAATGCCACCAAGCTCGATTGGAAGAGCCTGAAAGATCCTCCCCTCGAAATGGTCGGGGAGCAATTCGACGCAACGCTTCGGCGATATCGCGTAGAGGTTTTGCAGGCGGAGTACGACGACGCCTGGGCGGCGGCCCGGCGTGAGCTGACAGCAGAGGCATTCGAACGGATGGCGGCGCTCAAGCGCGCGCTGGATCGTGCGAAGGCCGAGGAACCGGTTGTGACCCGCGCTTCGCTGGGGGGCGAGGCGTAGGGCACGGAGCAGGACGAACCATATGGCGACCAAGACCAACGAGAAGGAAACGGCGGCGCGGCCGGAGCAGACCGACGGCCCGCTGATCGACCTTGCCCGGCAGGACATGAAGAAGTTCATCGCCAAGGCCAAGGAGCGCGGCTACGTCACCTATGACGAGCTGAACCAGGCCCTGCCGCAGGACCAGGTGTCGTCCGAGCAGATCGAGGACATCATGGCGATGCTGTCCGAGATGGGCATCAACGTCATCGAGAGCGAGGAGCAGGACGACAACCAGGACGAGGCCAAGCAGGAAGTCGCGGCCTCGGGCAATTCGTCCGGCGATGTCGAGCGCACCGATGACCCGGTCCGCATGTACCTGCGCGAGATGGGTTCGGTCGAACTGCTGAGCCGCGAGGGCGAGATCGCCATCGCCAAGCGCATCGAGGCCGGCCGCGAGCAGATGATCGGCGGCCTCTGCGAGTCGCCGCTGACCATGCGCATGCTGATCGAGTGGCGCGACGAGATCGTCGCCGGCAACATGCTGCTGCGCGACGTCATCGACCTGGAAAGCACCTACGGCAAGCCCGAGGGCATCGATACCTCCGACGACGAGGACGGCGACGACGCGAACGGCGCCAGCGGGTCGGATGCCGAGGCCGGTTCAGGTTCGACGGCTGCCGCGAAGTCGTCCGGCGACGACAGCGGCGACGAGGAGGCCGCCCCCCGCCCGACCGAGGACGATGACGAGGACTTCGACGAGAACGCGCTCTCGCTCGCCGCGATGGAAGCCGCGCTGAAGCCCCGCATGCTCGAGGCCTTCGAGGAGATCGCCAAGCTGTTCAAGCGCGTCGAGCGCGCCCAGGACAAGCGCGTCTCGATGGCCTTCTCGGGCGACGAGATGTCGACGGCCTCCGAGCGTCGCTACAAGAAGCTGCACAACGAGATCGTCGAGCAGATGAAGCAGATCCGCTTCTCGAACGTGCGGATCGAGATGCTGGTCGACGAGCACTACATGCTGAACAAGCGGCTGATGGCCAGCGACGGCAAGCTGCTGCGACTGGCCGAGAAGCACGGCGTCGACCGCCAGTCCTTCCTGGACAACCACTTCGGCAGCGAGCTGGAGCAGGACTGGGTCCAGCGCGTCGGCGGCATTTCAAAGAAGTGGGCCGCGTTCTCCGCGCACGAGGCCGAGCGCGCCAATGCCGTGCGCGAGGACTTCAAGCACGTCGCGGCACTGGCTGGCGTGACCATCGCCGACTTCCGCCGCATCGTCGCGACGATCCAGCAGGGCGAGCGCGACGCGCGCCGGGCCAAGAAGGAAATGGTCGAGGCCAACCTGCGCCTCGTCATCTCCATCGCCAAGAAGTACACCAACCGCGGCCTGCAGTTCCTGGACCTGATCCAGGAGGGCAACATCGGCCTGATGAAGGCGGTCGACAAGTTCGAGTACCGCCGCGGCTACAAGTTCTCGACCTATGCCACCTGGTGGATCCGGCAGGCGATCACCCGCTCCATCGCCGACCAGGCGCGGACGATCCGCATCCCGGTGCACATGATCGAGACCATCAACAAGCTGGTCCGCACCAGCCGCCAGATGCTGCACGAGATCGGCCGCGAGCCGACGCCGGAGGAACTGGCCGAGAAGCTCGGCATGCCGCTGGAGAAGGTGCGCAAGGTGATGAAGATCGCCAAGGAGCCGATCAGCCTCGAGACACCCATCGGCGACGAGGAAGACAGCCACCTGGGCGATTTCATCGAGGACAAGAACGCCGTCCTGCCGATCGAGAGCGCCATCCACTCCAACCTGCGCGAGACCACCACGCGGGTGCTGGCCAGCCTGACCCCGCGCGAGGAGCGCGTGCTGCGCATGCGCTTCGGCATCGGCATGAACACCGACCACACGCTCGAGGAGGTCGGCCAGCAGTTCTCGGTGACGCGCGAACGTATCCGCCAGATCGAGGCGAAGGCGCTGCGCAAGCTGAAGCACCCCTCGCGCAGCCGCAAGCTGCGGAGCTTCCTGGACAACTGACCGTTCCGACAGGACCGGTCACGCGGAAGGGCCCCGGCAACGGGGCCCTTTTTCGTTGGCGGATCAGCCGCCGTGCATCGGGATCGGGTAGACGCCCATCAGCGCGGCATGGAAGTGCATGATCGCGGCCCAGATCACGATGGCGACCAGCGGGCGCCACCATCCGATCTCGCGAAGTGAGAGCCGGTTCCGCCCCGAAAGGATGGCCAGGAACGGAATGACCGAGGTGACGGCGGCATAGCGGTTCCAGTCGGCACCGCGCCTGGCCTTCTGCTTGGCGTCGATCAGCAGGGTGCCGACAGCGGCCAGCACGGTGAAACCGCCGAAGAAGATGATGGCGCGCAGGTCGCCACGCACGATCAGGTGCGCGATGCCCCAGACGACAACGCTGGTCATGAAGGGATGGCGGCTGATGCGCTGGAAGCCGTGCGCCGGATCGGCGCCGGCGGCAATGCCGCCACCGCCCATCGCCGTGGGGCTCGGCTGCGTGAGCCCGCCGAAGCCGATCACCAGCGCCACCAGCACCAGGATCGCCGACAGATACTGCAACGGCCCGGGATTGTACCAGAGCACCGGGCCAGGTCCGGCGGCGTTGAAGGCCATGACCATCCAGACGATGCCGGCGATCGAGAGCAACGAGTAGAGCGCGGTATAGGCCCGCTCGCCGATCACGCCGGTGATGGCGCCGCGCAGCACGCTGGACGGCACGATGTGGATGCCGAGAAAGACGGCAGTGGCTAGCAGCAGGTGGCTGAGTTCGCCCGTGGGCACGATGGACTCCTGTCGCGGTCAGTCGTTGGCGGGCACCGGCACGGTCGGGACCTGCGCTGCCAGCACCGCGCGGCCGCGCGGCGTCAGCTTGCAGACCAGCCAGTCAGGCTTGATGGGATTGGCGAACCAGGGTTCGGCCCAGCCGTGGCTGACACAGGCGCGCACGGTCGCGTGCGGGATCGCCTGGCCGTCACCGTCGAACAGCGGCAGCTTGCCGCCCGGCTGGGTCAGCCCGTGCTGCAGGTAGCGCCTCTGCGCCTCGGTCGGCATGTCGTCGTGCATGGCTCACGCTCCGGCTGGGCGCGAAGGTACCCGATCCGCCGGATTCCCGGAAGCATTCAGAGCCCGGCGAGAAAATCCGCGATGGCGTCAAGGGTCAGTTCCGGCTGGTCCTTCTGCGGGGCGTGCCCGCAGGCCGCGAAGATCCGCGTGGTGCACGGCCCGGAAACGCCGGCCGCGATATCGCGCACCTGCGCGTCGGTGCCGTACTCGTCCGTCTCGCCCTGCAGGATCAGGCTCGGCACCGTGATCGCCGGCAGCAGTTCCAGCAGGTTCCAGCCGGCGAAGGGCGGGCTCAGCCAGGCGTCGGCCCAGCCCAGGAACGCACAGTCGACATTGTCGCCGTGCCAGCGGGCCAACGCCTCGCGCAGGCGCCCGTTGGCAAAGGCCTGCCGCGCCGCCGCGATGGAACTGATGCTGCACGGCTCGGCATAGACATGCGCCGCCATGGTGACGATGCCGGCCAGGCCCGGATGCGGCGGACTTGCCGCATGGATCAGGGTGATGGAACCGCCGTCCGAATGCCCGACCGGCACGTAGCGGTCGATGCCCAGCTTCGCCAGCAGGTCCGGCAGCACGATCCGCGCGTCGTCATGCATGTAGGAGAGCGGGCGCGGCAGGGTGCATGGCGCCGAACGGCCGTAGCCGTGCCGGCTGTACGCCATCACCGGCAGCCCTGTGCGCGCGGCCAGCCGGTCGGGGAAATCGCGCCAGAGGTCGACCGAGCCCAGCCCCTCGTGCAGCAGGACGAGCACCAGGTCGCCGGGCGCACGCGGGCGCCCGAACCAGCCGACCTCGACCGGACCGCCCGTGACCTCGACCAGCTCCGTCGCCATGCTCAGCCGCGCAGCTTGAAGCGCTGGGTCTTGCCCGTCGCGGTCTTGGGCAGTTCGTCGACAAAGTGGACCCAGCGGGGGTACTTGTGCGGTGCCAGCCGCTCCTTGATGAACAGCTGCAGCTCGATCGCCAGTTCCGGCGTGCCGGCATGCCCGGCGACCAGCAGCACATGCGCCTCCGGCTTCACCAGGTCGTCAGCGTCAGAGCGCCCGACCACCGCCGCCTCCTGCACCGCGGGGTGCTCGGCCAGCGCCTGCTCCACCTCGAATGGCGAGACCCAGATGCCGCTGACCTTCAGCATGTCGTCGGAGCGGCCCTGGTAGACATAGTTGCCGTCGGCATCGACCATGTACTTGTCGCCGGTCCGCGTCCACGGACCGTGGAAGGTCTCCAGGCTTTTCGGGCGGTTGTTCCAGTAGCAGCTCGCGGAGGACGGCCCGCTGACCCAGAGGTCGCCGATCTCGCCGTCCGCGACCGGCGATCCGTCCTCGTGCGTCAGCCGCACCTCGTAGCCCGGCACCGGCTTGCCGGTGGTGCCATAGCTCACCGCGCCCTGCCGGTTGGACAGGAAGATGTGCAGCATCTCGGTCGAGCCGATGCCGTCCAGGATGTCGGTCCCGAAGCGCTGGCGCCAGCGCAGGCCGATCTCGCGCGGCAGCGCCTCGCCGGCCGAGACGCAGACACGCAGGCGTCGGCCTCCGGGCCTGGCTTCCGGCGGCGGGCCGGCCAGCATCGCGGCATAGAGCGTCGGCACGCCGTAGAACACCGTCGGGTCGTGGCGGTCGAGCCGGGCCATCACGCTGTCGGGCGTCGGCCGTTCGGCCATCAGGACCGCCGTCGCGCCGGCGAACAGCGGGAAACTCATGGCGTTGCCCAGGCCATAGGCGAAGAACAGCTTGGCGGCCGAGAAGACCACGTCATCCTGCGTCAGGCCCAGGATTCCCTCGCCGTAGTGGACCGCGGTCGCGATCATGTCGGATTGCAGGTGAACCGCGCCCTTGGGGCGCCCCGTGGAGCCGGAGGAGTAGAGCCAGAAGGCCGGCTCGTCACAGACGGTGTCCGCGGCATCCAGCACACCGGATGCCGTCGCCATCATGTCGCCCAGCGCCGGATGGCCGTCGGTCGCGGGTCCGTCAACGATGATGCTGGCCAGCCGCGGCTGGTCCCGCGCGGCAGGTCCGACCGTCGGCCAGAGCGGCGCCGAGACCACCAGCGCACGGGCGCGCGAGTCACGCAGGATATAATCGTAGTCGGCGGTGGTGAGCAGGGTGTTGACCGGGATCGGCACCAGCCCGGCCTTGATCGCGCCGAAGAAGACCGCCGGAAAGGCGGTGCTGTCGAGCATGATCATCGCCACCCGGTCCTCAGGGCGCAGGCCGAGGTCCAGCAGCATGTTCCCGGCGCGGTTCACGCGGTCGGCCAGTTCGCCATAGGTCACGGCGCCGGCATCGTCGATGAAGGCGATTCGGTCGCCCCTGCCCTCGGCGACGTGGCGGTCGATGAAGTCGGCGGCGGCGTTGTAGTGGCGCGGCAGCGCGATGGTGGCCGGCACCGTCGAGCGGTCGATCCGCGCCAGCGTCAGTCCGTTCGTCGTCATCCGCCCTCTCCCCGGGGTCTTCTGTTCTTGTTGTCGGAGTCTCGCGTGTCAGGCTGCCGCGCCGAGTTCCCCGGCCTCGACCAGCCAGTCGCGCACCCAGGTCACGCCGGCCTCTTCCGGAAGGTCCGGGCCTGATGCGTTGTGGGCGAAGCGCTGGCCGATCATGGTCGCGCCCAGTTCCAGCAGGATCTTCTCGAAGCGCGCGCCGCCCTGGTTGAAGGTGTCGCCATAGGTGGTATCGCCCAGGCCGAAGATGCCGAAGCGGACCCGCGACAGGTCAGGGCGGCGGTCGGTCAACGCCTCGTAGAAATCCAGCGCGTTGTCCGGAACCTCGCCCTGGCCGTAGGTCGAGGTCACGATCAGGAACAGCCCCTCGTTCTCGAACACGGTTTCGTCGAGGTTGTCCATCAACAGCATCTCGGTCTCGTAGCCACCGGCCTTGCCGATTTCGGCCATCATGTCCTCGGCCACCATTTCCGCGGTGCCGGTCATCGACCCCACCAGGACGTTGATCCTTTCGCCCATTCCGGCCTCCTTGCTACAATCTGCCGCCGCTTGTGGCCCTCTCATACCGCATCCGGACGTGGCGATCCATGAAAAATGCAGTATAGTGCAGACATGGCTCATCCAGGTCCGATCGCTGTCGACGATGCCGGCCGCCGCCACGCGGTGTCCGAGGCCTTTCTGCAGGCGCTGGGCGACCGGGTCCGCCAGGCGCGCGCCCGGCACGGCATGACGCGACGCGACCTTGCCACGCATTCCGGTGTGTCCGAACGTCATCTCGCCCAACTGGAGGCCGGCAAGGGCAACATCTCGGTCGGCCTGCTGCGGAACGTGGCTCTGGCACTGGCGACACCGGTGGGCGACCTGCTGCGCGAGGGGCCGGAACCGTCGGCCGAGGCCCGGCTGCTGCAGGGTGTGATCGACCGCCTGACCCCGGAACAGGCCGTGGTCGCCCGCAAGCTGCTGGACCAGCGCTTCAACCGCCGTCCGGGCCGCAATGTCCGCCTGGCCCTGATCGGCCTGCGCGGCGCGGGCAAGACCACCGTCGGTCGCCTGGTTGCCGAGGCACGCGGCATCCGCTTTGTCGAACTCGCCCGCGCGGTGGAACAGACGGCAGGCATGCCGCTGCAGACCATCTTCGATCTCGCCGGGCAGGCCGGCTATCGCCGCTATGAACAAAAGACGCTGCAGACCCTGCTGGACGATGATTCGCCCCTGGTGCTGGCCACCGCCGGCGGCATCGTCTCCGACAGCCGCACCTTCCACCAGTTGCTCAGCGGCTGCTTCACCGTCTGGCTGCAGGCAGAACCGCAACAGCACATGCAGCGGGTGATCGCGCAGGGCGACAACCGGCCGATGGCCGGCAACCGCCAGGCAATGCAGGATCTGAAGCGGATCCTGGCCAGTCGCGAGTCGCTCTATGCCCAGGCCGACGCATCGGTGGACACCTCGAACCTGGACGCGGCGGGTGTCGCCGCAAGGGTTCTCGATCTCTGGCCCGATGCCCGCAGGCAGCGAGAGGCGAATTTGTGAACCCCGCACCGAAGACCCGCGCGGGCAGATGTGATACTGTCAGCGTAAAAATTGACCACGCGGATGTTGGCCTGCTTCTTGCGGAGCACGAGGGGAAACAGCCCGGCATTGCGAGGTCGGGATCAGGAGACGAGACAGGCAAGTCGGTTTGCCCAGAGGCAGGTCCGGAAGCGAGCTTGCAGTCGGCAACGAACGCGAGAGGTAAGTGATGGTTCGCAAGAGCATGATGGCCGCCGCCACGGTGGCGATGCTGATGATGGGCGGGAGTGCCCTGGCCGGCTACGAGGAGGCCGACCAGCTCTACCAGAAGGGCGAGTTCAACCAGGCCCTGCGGGAGTTCGTGGCCGCCGGCGGCGGTGGCAATATCGAGGCGACCTACCGCGCGGCGCTGATGTTCGAGGCGGGCGAAGGCACCGACAAGAACGACGAGACCGCCGCGAAGTGGTTCCAGACCGCGGCCCGCGCCGGTCACATCGACGCCATGAAGAAGCTGGCCCAGATGTTCATCGATGGTCGCGGCCTGCCCGCCGACCCGGTCCAGGCCTGGGCCATCCTGCAGATCGCGATCGATCGCGGCGACACCGAGGCCGGCAAGCAGCAGCAGGAACTGGAAGGCACCATGCGGCCGGGCCAGATCGAGGCCGGCAAGCGTCGCCTGGAGAAGATCATCGGCACCTACGCCGGCTCCTGACAACGTTATCCGCGTATTGCATAATGCAAAACGCAACCTGAACGCCGGTCCAGATTCAGGACAGGCGCCCCGATCCGAAGGGCCCGACCGCGGCAAGCCGTTGTCGGGCCTTTTCTGTTTCGGGCCCGGGCGGAATATCGACCGGCCCGTTGTGCGCAGGCCTGACCGGAACGGCCTGCACGATGCCTCCACCTTGCCCCCCGCGCATCGGCGATTCCCGCTTGTACGGGCGCATGAATATGCATTATAGTGCATCTCATGCAATCCGACGAGAGCGGGAACCGCCCCATGATCGACTTCGAACGACACCCTGACACCTACCGCCACTGGCGCCTGGAACTGGACGGTGACGTCGCCTGGCTGCGCATGGATGTCGATGAAAGGGGCGGTCTGCGCGACGACTACGAGCTGAAGCTGAATTCCTACGATCTCGGCGTCGACATCGAGCTTCATGACTGCGTGCAGCGGCTGCGCTTCGAACATCCGGAAGTCCGCGCCGTCATCCTGACCTCGGCCAACGAGCGGGTGTTCTGCGCCGGCGCCAACATCCGCATGCTTGCCGGCTCGGCCCATCCCCACAAGGTGAACTTCTGCAAGTTCACCAACGAGACCCGGCTCTACATCGAGGACGCGACGGCCAATTCGGGCCAGACCTGGATCTGCGCCGTGACCGGTTCCTGCGCCGGCGGCGGCTACGAGCTCGCACTGGCCTGCGACTGGATCATGCTGGCCGACGACGGCAACTCGGCCGTTTCGCTGCCCGAGGTGCCGCTGCTGGCCGTGCTGCCGGGCACCGGCGGCCTGACGCGGCTGGTCGACAAGCGCCGCGTCCGCCGCGACCGTGCCGACGTCTTCTGCACCACCGAGGAGGGCATGCGCGGCAAGCGTGCGGTGGACTGGCGCCTGGTCGACGAGGTGGTACCGCGCACCCGGCTGGCCGAGGCCGCGCGTGCCCGCGCCGCCGACTTCGCCGCCCGCTCCACGCGCCCGTCCGGTGAGGCCGGCGTCGAGCTGGTGCCGCTTGGCCGTGTGATCGAGGGCGATACGATCCGCTACGGCCTGGTCGAGATCGAGATCGACCGCGCCAACCGCGCGGCCAGCTTCACCATCCGCGGTCCGGAATCGGCCGCACCGGCAGATGTCGCCGCGGCCAAGGCCGAGGGCGCCGGCTTCTGGCCGCTGCGTCTCGCCCGTGAACTGGACGACGCCATGCTGCACCTTCGCCTGAACGAGGAGGAGATCGGCAGCTGGGTGTTCCGAACCGAGGGCGATGCCGACGCGGTGCAGTCCCACGACGCCTTTCTGGATGCCCATGCCGGCGACTGGTTCATCACCGAGGTCCGCCTGTTCCTGAAGCGCGTGCTGAAGCGACTCGACCTGTCGGCGCGTTCGCTGTTCGCGCTGATCGAGCCCGGCAGCTGCTTCACCGGCACCTTGCTGGAGCTGGCGCTGGCCGCCGACCGCTCCTACATGCTGGATGGCCGGTTCGAGGGCGACAACCGCCCGCCGGCGACCGTGCGCCTGACCCCGGCCAATTTCGGCCCCTACCCGATGTCCAACGGCCTGACCCGGCTGCAGACCCGCTTCCTGGGCGACGACGCCATCATCGCCCGGCTGCGGGAGAGCACGGGCGCGGACCTGGAGGCGGTGGAGGCGGACGAACTGGGCCTGGTCACCTACGCCCCCGACGACATCGACTGGGAGGACGAGGTGCGCCTGGCCATCGAGGAACGGGCCGCGTTCTCGCCCGATGCGATGACCGGCATGGAGGCATCGCTGCGCTTCCCCGGCCCCGAGACCATGGAAACCCGCATCTTCGCGCGCCTGTCCGCCTGGCAGAACTGGATCTTCCAGCGCCCCAACGCGACCGGCCCGTCCGGTGCCCTGCCCCTATACGGCACCGGTCAGCGCGGCACCTTCGACCGCAGGAGAGCATGATGGCGATCGACTATGTGAACCTCATCCCCAACAACGTCGACCTGTCCGACAACCGGCGCCTGCAGCGCGCGCTGGAGGCCTGGCAGCCGAACTTCCTGGGCTGGTGGTCCGAAATCGGTCCGCTGGGCTTTCAGCAAGCCGACGTCTACCTGCGCACCGCGACCTCGGTCGACGCCAAGGGCTGGGCCCATTTCGACTACGTGAAGATGCCGGACTACCGCTGGGGCATCTTCCTGGCCGACCGCGATCCGGACCGGATCATCGGCTTTGGCGACCACAGGGGCGAGGCCGCCTGGCAGGACGTGCCGGGCGAGTACCGCGCGACCCTGCGCCGCCTGATCGTGACCCAGGGCGATACCGAGCCGGCATCGGTCGAACAGCAGCGCCTGCTCGGCGCGACCGCGCCCTCGCTCTATGACCTGCGCAACCTGTTCCAGGTCAACGTCGAGGAAGGCCGCCATCTCTGGGCCATGGTCTACCTGCTGCACGCCCATTTCGGCCGCGATGGCCGCGAGGAGGCCGAGGCCCTGCTGGAGCGGCGTTCGGGCGATCCGGACAAGCCGCGCATCCTGGGCGCCTTCAACGAGAAGACGCCGGACTGGCTGAGCTTCTTCATGTTCACCTACTTCACCGACCGCGACGGCAAGTACCAGCTGGCCAGCCTGGCCGAGTCGGCCTTCGACCCGCTGGCACGCACCTGCCGCTTCATGCTGACCGAGGAAGCCCACCACATGTTCGTGGGCGAGACCGGGATCGGCCGCGTCATCGACCGCACGCTGGAACTGATGCGTGAACATGACACGATGGATGTCGCGGCCTGGGGCGGCGTGTCGTTGCCGCTGTTGCAGAAGTACCTGAACTTCCACTTCTCGGTCTCGCTGGACCTGTTCGGTTCCGAGCTGTCGACCAACGCAGCCAACTACTACACCATGGGCCTGAAGGGTCGCTTCGACGAGACCCGCCGCGAGGGCGGCGCGCTCGGCGCCGACGACATCTACAGGGTGCTGGTGCGCGAGGGCGACGGACTGGCCATCACCGACCAGCCGGCCCTGGTGTCGCTGAACGAACGGCTGCGCGACGATTACATCGCCGACTGCCAGAAGGGAGTCGACCGCTGGAACCGCGCCATCGAGAAGGCGGGCGTCGATTTCCGCCTGACCCTTCCCCACCGCGCCTTCCACCGCGCGATCGGCCAGTTCGGCGGCATGAACGTGACCCCCGACGGCAAGGTGATTTCGGCGGAAGAGTGGGCGGCGAAGGTCGGCGGCTGGCTGCCGACCGACGAGGACCACGCCTATGTCCGCTCGCTGATGACGGCGGTCCGCGAACCCGGACGGTTCGCCGGCTGGATCGCCCCGCCGCGCCGTGGCATCAACAACCGGCCTGTCGACTTCGAGTATGTCCGCCTGAACTGATCGCCCTTCAGGCGATCATCGCGGCCCGCACGGGCGGCCCGGGGTCTTCCCCGCCGCCCGGCAGGTCGTCGGGTTCCACCACCGACGTGGCCGGGAAGGTCACGGTGACGGTGGTGCCCTTGCCGACGGTGCTGTCAATGCGGATGTCGGCACCGTGCAGCAGCACCAGTGCCCGCACGATCGACAGGCCCAGCCCCCAGCCCCGACGGGACCGGCCATGACTGGCCGACACCTGCTCGAAGGGCTGCATGATCCGCTTCAGCGCGCTCTCGGGAATGCCGATCCCGGTATCCTCGACGGTCGCGGCGACGCTGCCGTCCGCGCACCGGCGCACCGACAGGACGACCGATCCGCCCGCATCCGTGAACTTGATGGCGTTGGACAGCAGGTTGAGCAGCACCTGGCGCATCGCCCGCTCGTCGGCGCGGACATGGATCGGCATCCCGGCGCTCTCGAACTGCACCACAAGGCCCGCCGCCCGGGACTGCTGCGAGATCAGGCGCACGCATTCCCGGCCGATCCGGTTGAGGTCGATCGGGCGGGCATCGATCTCGTGGCGCCCGGCCTCGATCTTGGCAAGGTCGAGCACGTCGTCGATGAGCGACAACAGGTGGTGTCCGCTCGCGGTGATATCGGCGGCGTACTCCCTGTAGCGGGCGTTCTCCATCGGTCCGTAGACGCCATGGGTCATCATCTCGGAGAAGCCGATGATGGCGTTGAGCGGCGTGCGGAGTTCATGGCTCATGTTCGCCAGGAATTCCGACTTCGCCCGGTTGGCGGCCTCGGCCTCGGTCCGCGCCTGCATCAGATCGCTGACGATGCGGTCGCGGTTGCGCAGTTCGACGAATGATGTCCGTTCCGAGATGTTCAGGTGCCGCGCGGTCAGGAATGCCACCAGGACGCCGGCCAGGGACCAGATCAGCAGCTTCAGCGTCTGGTCCACGGGGAAATGGCCGCCCATGACTGTCTGGGTCCAGATCACCACCACGAACCCGACGATGATCGGCGCGGAAAAGGCCAGCGGCAACGGGAAGAAGATCAGGCCGAAGATCGTCAGCATCATCTGTTGCAACAGGATGCTGGCCGGCTCGACAAGGCCAAGCGCAAGCTGCAGCCAGGTCGAGGCAAACAGCGACAGTCCCAGCGAGACGAGGGCCGCATGGACCAGCCGGGCCCGCATCCGGCGCCGCACGGACAGCATGATCGCGCCCGCACTCGCGATTTCCCAGAACCGCACCAGCGCCATCCAGATGAAGGCGCGATCCAGCCCGCGTTCATGAAGGTCGACCAGCGTGATCGGGACAATGGCGACGAGCAGGATCACCGCCGCGATCATCGCCCGCCGCGCGGTGATCCCGCTGCGATGTTCGCGGAACAGCGCCTCGAGCTCCGGGTCGGTGAACTCGCCGAACAGGTAGCTGGTCTTCTGGTTGCCGGAGCTTGAATCCATGGGTCCCGTGGCCGTCACGCGCCGTGCCCGGCGGACAGACGGCCGCCGGGTCGGGGCGCCGGATTGTGCCGCTAGCGGCGGCCCTTGTCCTTCACCGCCGGCGAAAGGCCCGTCGGGTCGACCAGCATGCCGTGGACCTGCATGTTGTGGCTGTGGGCCACGTGGTGCAGGGCGAACGCCGTCTGCATGGCGTTGTAGCGACCGGAACAGTCCTGGGCCGCGTTCACCGCCTCCTTGGCCAGCTTCAGTGCGAACAGCGGCTTCTGCGCGATGCGACCCGCCATGTCGAGCGCGAAGCCATCCAGCTCCGCGCGCGGAACGACGTGGTTGATCATCCCCAGGGTCCGCGCATCCTCGGCCGACAGCCAGTCCGCCGTGAACAGCATTTCCTTGGCCTTGCGCGCGCCGACCTCCCACGGGTGGCCGAAATACTCCACGCCCCCGACACCCATCGCGACCGTGTTGTCCAGGAACATGGCGTCGTCGGCCGCGATGATGATGTCGCAGGGCCAGATCAGCATCAGGCCGCCGGCGATGACCTTGCCATGCACCACCGCGATCGTCGGCTTCGGCACGTTGCGCCAGCGTTCGGAGAACCCGATGTAGATCTCGCGTTCCCGCGCCATCTGCGCCTCGGCGCCGACACAGTGCCAGCCGCACCAGGTGCCGACCGTCCGGTGGCTGTCCATGTTGTCGTAGGACCCGGACTCGCGCAGGTCGTGGCCCGACGAGAAATGCGGGCCGTTGGCGGCGAGCATGATCACCTTGACGGTGTCGTCCTGTGCCGCGCGGTCAAAGGCGGCATTCAGTTCGTAGAGAAGTTTCGTGTCCTGCGCATTGCGCGTGTCCGGCCGGTTCAGCACGATCCGCGCGACATGCTCCGCCGGTTGCTCGTAGAGCAACGTCTCGAATTCACCCATAACGCCCCTCGCTGGTTTTCGACCGATCCCCGCCACCTTCGCCGGGGTTCGCGCGCCAGCGCCCCCGTGTCCCGGTGTCCGCCGCTCATGCTCGCGGCGGGTGCATTAACCCTGTTGCCATCATCGCTCGAAAACGAGCCGGACGCCATGCGACTCGGTTGGCGGGACGTGAACATTTCCAGCCGGATCGCGCGTGAACGCGACGTCATTGTGTCCGAGAACAGCGGCCGTGCGATCCGTGTCCTCCACCGCGATGGACATGACCGCCATGCTGGGGACCGCAGGATCAGGATCCGCCGCCGCAGCCGGGTACATCGTCGCGAGATGGTCCGGCGATACCAGCATCACCGGCGTCGAGCCGGCATGGGCGGCCACCACATCGTCGGTGAGCACCGTCGATCCCGGTCCCAGCAGGGCCTCCCATGCCGCCACATGGTCTTCCGGACGTTCCACCACCGCGGTCATCGAACGGATCGACAGTGCCGTGTTCTCGTGGCGCAGCCATTCCGGCCGCCGCACCAGTTCCGGTGTGTCGTGATAGCAGACGAAGCCGTTGATGCCCGGCGCCGCCCCGTCGGGCAGCATCACGAGACGGAAGATCGCGTCGGCTTCACCGCCGTCCGGGGTCTTCACCGGCCGGCGCAATTCGGCCGGGCCTTTCGCGGCGATCCCCGATTCGCGAAGCCGGTCCGCCAGCGCGACCGGATCGTCGGTGGCGAAGGCGCACCGGTCCAGTCCCTCGCCGCCCTCGGCGAGCCGGGCGCCGAAGCCCCGGTCGGGCAGGCCCGGCTCGACAATGCCGATCAGCTCCAGGTAGTCGACCGGGAACATGATGCAGTAGTTGCCGGTCGCCATGTCGCGATGCCGGCCGCGTGGCGTCAGGGTGAAGCCGAGCCGTCGCCATGTCGCGGCGGCCGTGTCGAGGTCCTGCACGCCGACCACCAGGTGGTCGATGCCGGTGATACGTCCACTCATCGCCTGCCTCCTAGTCGCCCTCGAATTCGCACAGTGTCATGACACTGAGCCCCATGCCGGTCAGCTTCTCCCGACCGCCAAGGTCCGGCAGGTCGACGATGAAGCAGCAGCCCACCACCGTTCCGCCGGTCTTGCGCAGCAGGTTCACCGCCGCCGCGGCCGTGCCGCCGGTCGCCAGCAGGTCGTCGACGACCAGCACGTTCTCGCCGGGGCGGACCGCATCCTCGTGGATCTCCACGGTGTCGGTGCCGTATTCCAGCGCGTATTCCTCGGACAGCGTCTTCCAGGGCAGCTTGCCCTTCTTGCGCACCGGCACGAAGCCGACCGAGAGCTGGTGCGCCACCGCGCCGCCCAGAACGAAGCCGCGTGCCTCGATGCCGGCCACCTTGTCGATGCGGACACCGGCATAGGGCTGCACCAGCAGGTCGATGGCGGTACGGAACCCCCGTGCGTCGCCCCACAGCGTGGTGACATCGCGGAACATGATGCCCGGCTTGGGATAGTCGGGGATGGTCCTGATCTTCTCGCGGACAAAGTCGTTCATCACCTGCTCCCCAGCACGCGGCCGGCGACCGCATCCAGGCGGGACATGGCGGCCGGATCGCGGGCCTCCGGCGCCGTGATCAGCGCCACGTCCAGTGCACGGTCACAACCGGCATGGCAGGCCGGGCGGCTGCCGGCCAGCAGCGGCACCGCCGCGGCCACCAGCGCCTGCGCGTTCTCGGCGTTGTCATGCAGCACCCTGATCACCGATTCGACATCGACCGCGCCGTGGTCGTCGTGCCAGCAGTCATAGTCCGTGACCATGGCGACAGTGGCGTAGCAGAGCTCGGCCTCACGGGCGAGCTTGGCCTCCGGCATGTTGGTCATGCCGATCACCGAGCAGCCCCAGTCGCGGTAGAGGAAGCTTTCGGCCCGCGTGGAGAACTGCGGCCCCTCCATGGTCAGGTAGGTGCCGCCGCGCGCATGGGCAATGCCGCACTGCCGGGCGGCCTGCTCCAGCGCGTCGCCGAGACGGCTGCACACCGGATCGGCCATCGAGACATGCGCGACCAGGCCGTTGCCAAAGAAGCTCTTCTCGCGGGCGAAGGTGCGGTCGATGAACTGGTCGACGATGACGAAGGTGCCGGGCGAGAGCTCCTCGCGAAACGAACCGCAGGCCGAGACCGAGATCACGTCCGTACATCCCGCGCGCTTCAGCGCATCGATGTTGGCGCGGTAGTTGATGCCGCTCGGACTGATCCGGTGCCCGCGGCCGTGACGCGGCAGGAACACCAGCTGCTGCCCGCCCAGGCGACCGAACAGCAGGTCGTCGGACGGCTCCCCGAACGGGCTTTCGACCCTGCGCCATTCCGTGTCCGTCAGACCGGCCATCCCGTAGACGCCGCTGCCGCCGATCACCCCGATGACCGTCCCAGTTTCCGACATTCCTGTCCCCTTCTCCGATGACTGTCCGGCCGGTCAGGCCTGCACCGCGATCCGCCGCCGCAGGCGTCGCGGTACCCCGACCAGTGTCTCGAATGCAAGCGAGAGTATCCCCACGGCAATGGTGTAGAGCAGGATGCGCGGAATGATCGCCAGGACGAGCGCCAGGAAGGCCGTGTCCTCGTCCGCCTGTTCGACCAGCACCGTCTCGGCATTGACGAAGACGAAGGTCAGGATCGCCGGCGGGATGCTTGAGATCACATAGGCCAGCACCAGCTTGAGGCCGTTGCCCCGCGTCGCCACCGCCGAATCGACATAGCTCATCGGCACGCCCAGCGCCGCGGCAGGCAGCACCAGGAAGAAGCGCGCGACCAGCACGCCCAGGATGACCGCCACGGCGATGATGTGCACGAATGTCGGCGCCAGCCGGGTGACCCAGCCGCCAGGGTCGAACCCTTCCTGCACCAGCCACAGCAAGGGCCCGCCGAGCAGCGGGCCGTAGAGTTCCTCCACCCCCAGCGCGACGGCATAGCCCAGGCCGTAGAGCGTGATGGCCGCCTTGAGATAGGTCCACTCGGCGGCACCGATCCGGTAGGTGATCGAGGCGCGCGGATTGTCGTCCCCCAGCAGGATCATGCGGTGCCAGGCCGTCACGACCGGGATCACCGCGATCATGGTGACCAGCATGTAGCCCTGCGCGGCCAGGGTGACACCGATCTCGGGAACCAGTTCGACCGCGCCCCAGGCCGCGGCCGCCGACACCGCGAAGGGGCGCCACATGAGCATCAGGAAGACATCGACATGCAGGGCGAACAGCGTCCAGGACCGTACCACCAGCCCGGCAACGGTCACCCGGCGCGCAACCGGCGCGTCGTCGGGGCGGGGTTCGATCAGCACGCGCTCCACGCCATCCGTGCTGAGCACGGGCGGGGCCGCGGGCGTCCGCCCTCTATCGTCCTTTGCGGTCATGGCCCGATCCTCGGCAAATCCGGCGCGCTGGCAAGCCTGCTCTCCGGCCCTGCATGCGACCGCCATTCCCGGAAACGAAAAGGGCCGCATCCCGGTCGGATGCAGCCCTTCGCGTCAGTCACGCCGTTGGCGCGTGTTTCAGTGCAGATCGCTCCAGATGCGCTTCTTGGCGGCATAGAGCAGGCCACAGGTCACCAGCAGGAAGATGATGACCTTCAGGCCCATGCGCTTGCGCTCTTCCATCTTCGGCTCGGCGGCCCAGGTCATGAAGGCAGCGACGTCCATCGACATCTGGTCCACCGTTGCCTCGGTGCCGTCGACATACTCGACCTGGCCCTCGGAGATCGGCAGCGGCATCTTCAGGCAGCCGCCCGGGAAGTAGGGGTTGGCATGCGTCCCCTCGGGGCAGGGATGCTCCGAGTGTCCGCCCTCGGCGACATAGCCCGACAGCAGCGAGTAGATGTAGTCCTCGCCGCCGACGCGCGCCTTGGCCAGCAGCGACAGGTCCGGCGGATAGGCGCCGCCATTCGAGGCCATCGCCGCATTCTTGTTGGCGAAGGGCGACGGGAACCTGTCGGACAGGATGGCGGGACGGTCGAACATGTCGCCATTGCTGTCCGGGCCGTCGGTCACGGTGAACTCGCCCGCGATCGCCTTGGCCTGGTCCTCGGTGAAGCCGATGTCCAGCAGGTTGCGGAAGGCCACGAAGTGCATCGAATGGCAGCTTGCGCAGACTTCCTTGTAGACTTGGTAGCCACGCTGCAGCTGCGCCCGGTCATAGGTGCCGAACGGACCCTCGTGATGCCAGTCGACATCCTTCGGGGCTTCCACCTTGCCGGCGGCCATGGCGGCGCCGCCCATCGTGCCGGCGACCAGGACGGACGCCAGCAGGGTCTTGATCCCGAACTTGGCCATCAGGCTTTCTCCCTCGCCGGAGCGGCGGCCGACTTGCTGCCGGTGCCGCCCGAGCCCAGGACCGACTCGGCGATCGAGGTCGGCAGCGGCAGCGGGCGCTCGAACCAGCCAAGCAGCGGCATGAGCACGATGAAGTGGAAGAAGTAGTAGAACGTGGCGATCCGGGCGACCGTCAGCATGATGCCTTCGGCCGGCTGGCTGCCTGCATAACCCAGGACGATGCAGTCCAGCGCGAAGATCCAGAAGAACCACTTGTACTGCGGCCGGAAGGTGGCCGAGCGGACCCGGCTGCGGTCCAGCCAGGGCAGCACGAACAGCACCGCGATGGCCGCGAACATGGCGATCACGCCCAGCAGCTTGTCCGGGATCGAGCGCAGGATCGCGTAGAACGGCAGGAAGTACCATTCGGGCACGATGTGGGCCGGCGTCACCAGCGGATCGGCCGGGATGTAGTTGTCCGGGTGGCCGAGATAGTTCGGGAACCAGAACACGAAGATCGCGAACAGCAGGCCGAACACCGCGAAGCCCAGGAAATCCTTCACCGTGAAGTACGGGTGGAAGGAGATGTAGTCAGCCGGGCTCTTGATCTCGATGCCGAGCGGATTGGTCGAACCCTTGGTGTGCAGCGCCACGAGGTGCAGGAACACCAGGCCGAAGATCACGAACGGCAGCAGGTAGTGCAGGCTGAAGAACCGGTTCAGCGTCGGGTTGTCGACCGAGAAGCCGCCCCACAGCCAGGTCACGATCGGGTCGCCCACGACCGGGATGGCGCTGAACAGGTTGGTGATCACGGTGGCGCCCCAGAAGCTCATCTGGCCCCACGGCAGCACGTAACCCATGAAGGCGGTCGCCATCATCACCAGGAAGATCACAACGCCCAGGATCCAGATCATCTCGCGCGGCGCCTTGTACGAGCCGTAGTACAGGCCGCGGAAGATGTGCAGGTAGACCGCGATGAAGAACATCGAGGCGCCGTTGGCGTGCATGTAACGCAGCAGCCAGCCGTAGTTCACGTCGCGCATGATGTGCTCGACGGAGGCGAAGGCCAGCGAGGTATGCGGCGTGTAGTGCATCACCAGCACGATGCCGGTGACGATCTGCAGCACCAGCATGACGCCCAGGATGGAGCCGAACTGATAGGCGACGTTCAGGTTCCGGGGATAGGGATGCTCGATGAACGTGTGGTTCATCATGGTGAAGATCGGCAGGCGGTCGTCCACCCACTTGATCAGGACGTTGTTGGTCTTCAGCGACATGTTCCGAGCCTCAGCCGATCTTGATCTGCGTGTCGGTCAGGAATTCGTACGGCGGAACCTCGAGGTTCGCCGGCGCGGGGCCCTTCCTGATGCGCCCGGAGGTATCGTAGTGCGAGCCATGGCAGGGGCAGAACCAGCCGTCATACTCGCCACGATTTCCCTCGGCGCCGATCGGCACACAGCCCAGATGGGTGCAGACACCCAGCACGATCAGCCACTGGTCCTTGCCGTCCTTGACGCGCTCGGCATCGGCCTCGGGATCGGGCAGGTCGGCCAGCGGGACCGACACGGCTTCCTCGATCTCCTTCGCCGTGCGATGGCGCACGAAGACCGGCTTGCCGCGCCAGCTGATCGTGATGCTCTGGCCTTCCGCGACACCGGAAATGTCCACCTCGGTCGACGACAGCGCCAGCACGTCGGCTGAGGGGTTCATCTGGTCGACAAACGGCCAGACCAGGCCGGCGCCACCCACACCGACGAAAGCGCCGGCGGTGATCACCAGGAAGTCACGGCGCTGAACGCCATCGCCCCCGTGGGATGCTGCACTCATGGGCTATCACCCTCTTTGTGGTTTCACGGCACGAATCCCAAGGCGCGACCCCCACGCCGCAGTGCCGGGACTAGGGTAACAATCAGGTTCGCCCGGCCAAGTCCATATGGCGGCCCGGCTTGCGACAGTGAGCCGCAGAATTGCCCGGCCTGAAATCCGGAATCAAAATAGAGCGTTCGCAAGAGGTTAGATCGATGCGACTGGCCCTGTTCCAGCCTGACAACCCCCGCAATGTCGGTGGCGCGATCCGTCTTTGCGCCTGCCTCGGCGTGCCGCTGGACATCGTTCGCCCGACCGGATTCCCGCTCGACAGCCGCGACGTCCGCCGCTCGGCGCTCGACTATGGCGCCAGCGCGGAGATCGTCCTGCATGATGGCTGGTCGGCCTTTCAGCGCGATCCGGGCGGACGCCTGGTGCTGCTGACCACTGGCGGCGCCGAGTCACTGTACGGGTTCACGTTCCACCCCGGCGACGTGCTGCTGGTCGGGCGGGAGAGTGCCGGGGTTCCGCCCGAGGTTCACGACCGGGCGGGCGCGCGCGTGTACGTGCCCATGGCGCCCGGCGCACGCGCGCTCAACGTCGTCGTCGCCGCCGCCATGGCGCTGTCGGAGGCTCGACGCCAGCTCGGTCATTGACAGGTGGCGGCGGAAGGCCCGACTTCTCGGGCGACACGAGGCGCGGAGGACGAATCGATGACCGACGAGGACAGGAAGGCAGCGGCCGAGGACTGGTTCCGCGAGCTGCGCGACCGGATCTGCGCCGCGTTCGAGGCCATCGAGGACGACCAGGACGGTCCGCTGGCCGACCGGCCGGCCGGCCGCTTCGAGCGGAAGACGTGGCAACGGCCGGGCGGCGGCGGCGGTACCATGGCCGTGATGCGCGGGCGCGTGTTCGAGAAGGTCGGCGTCAACATCTCGACCGTGCACGGGCAGTTCTCCGACGAGTTCTCCGGCCAGATCCCCGGCGCGAAGGAATCCGGCGGACAGTTCTGGGCCGCCGGCATCTCGCTGGTCGCGCACCTGCAGTCCCCGCTGGTGCCGGCAGTGCACATGAACACCCGCCACATCCGCACCTCGAAGGGCTGGTTCGGCGGCGGCGCCGACCTGACGCCGATGTATCCCGACGACGCCGACACGGCCGCATTCCATGCCGGACTGAAGGCGGCCTGCGACGCGCACGACCCGGCCTATCACCCGAAGTTCAAGGCCTGGTGCGACGAGTACTTCTTCCTCAAGCACCGCGACGAGCCGCGCGGCGTCGGCGGCATCTTCTACGACTACGTCGACACCGGCAGCTGGGAGGCCGATTTCGCCTTCACCCGCGATGTCGGCCTGGCGTTCCTGAACACCTACCCGGTGATCGTCCGGCGGCATTTCCGCAAGCCCTGGACAGCGGAACAGCGCGAGCACCAGCTCGTTCGGCGCGGCCGCTATGTCGAGTTCAACCTGCTCTATGACCGCGGCACCACCTTCGGCCTGAAGACCGGGGGCAATGTCGAGGCGATCCTGATGTCGATGCCGCCCGAGGTGAAATGGCCCTGAGCCACCGCACCTGATCGCGGGCATTCCCTCACGGCAGCCGCTTGCCTAGACTTGGCCGCGGGACGGGACGGGAGACCGGGTGATGGGAAGACTTCTGGCGCTGGCGGCCGCGTTCGCCGTGGTTCTGGCGGCTGGCGGCGCGAGCGCCGCCGGGGACCTGCCGATCAAGGCCTTCTTCGGGGTCTGGAAGGGCAACGCGATCTCGGAGAGCGAGATCAGCGCCAATTTCCGCGTCACGGCACGGGACCTGGACGTCGAGATCCAGGGCTTCGCGGTCGGCGGCTTCACCCTGCGCTGGGCCACGGTGCTGCGCCAGGAGGGCGACCCCAATGCACCGGCCGAGGTGCTGAAGGAAGCCACCGTCACCTTCATCCCCCAGCCCGGCCGGACCGGCGTCTGGCGCGCCAGCGAAAGCCAGGAGCCGCTGGCCGGCGCCTATCTCTGGGCCCGAATGGAGGGCCAGACGCTGTCGGTCTACAGCCTGGGCATCGCCGAGGACGGCAGCTCCGACCTGCAGGTCTATCGCCGCACGCTGGGTGGCAATGGCATGGAGCTGGAGTTCACCCGCTCCATCGACGGGGCATCGATCCGCACCGCCAGGGGCCGGCTGATCAAGTATTCCAACTAGCCATGACGGCGTTCTCGCGGATCGTGGTGGTGGACTTTTCCGCCGCCGCGACGCGTGGCCCGCAAAAGCCGCACAAGGACCGATGCTGGCTGGCGTGGGGCGACGACGGTGGACAGCACGGGGCGCCGGAATACTTCCGCACCCGTGCGCTGCTGTCCGCGCGTCTGCTCGAACTGGTCACGGACACCGGTGGACCCGTGCTGCTGGCCTGGGACTTTCCGTTCGGCTATCCGCTGGCAAGCGGGCTGGGCGGCGGTCGCCGGATCGCGGCGCGACTGGCCGGCCTGGTGCGTGACGAGCCGGACGACTCCAACAACCGCTTCGAGGTGGCGGCGCTGCTCAACCGGGAACTCGGTCAGCCGCCTGGTCCCTTCTGGGCGCGGCCGCGCGGACTGGCGATCCTGGAGGTTCCGGAACGCAAACCGGACTTCGGCGAAAGGCCCTTCCCCGAATGGCGGATTGTCGAGCACCGCGTCCGTGGAGCCGGGCACAGCTCGATCCAGAGCGTCTGGAAGCTGTTCACCACCGGCTCGGTCGGCAGCCAGGCACTGATGGGCCTGGCCCTGATCGAGCGCCTGAATCGCCGCCTCGGCCCCGGTATCACCACCCGCTACTGGCCCTTCGAGACCGACTGGAACGGCGCGCTGGACGGCGTCGTGCATGCCGAGTGCTGGCCGACGCTCTTCGATCACCGGAGCCAGCCCTACGACGTCAAGGACGCCTGCCAGGTGGCCGCGACCTGCGACGGCCTGCTCGCCGCCGATGCGGCCGGGCGGCTGGTGGCGATGCTGGGGCCACCGCCGGACCTGAGCGGGCCGGAGCTCCAGGCGGTCAGCCGCGAGGAGGGCTGGATCCTCGGCTTTCCATCGCGCGGATGACCGTGCGCAGGCGGTCGAGACAGGCCGGTCGATCCGCCTGGAAATCGCCGTCGATCCACCAGTCCTCGACCGCCCGCAGCGCCTCGCCAACGGCCGGGCCGGGCGCGAGTCCGGCGGCCATGGCATCGCGTCCGCCGAGCGGGAACTCCGGCGGGGTCCAGGTCCCGATCATGCGGGTGATTTCGGCAGGGACCGCCACGCCGCGTGCGGTTGCAATTGCCAGCCGGTCGCGGAAGCGGTCGATGCCCGTCCGCCAGGCCGCGGCCCGGGCTGCCTTCCTGTCGGTGAAGAGCGCCGGCTCCACCAGGACCAGCGCGCCCACTGTACGCTCCCGCTCGGCCACCGACAGCTTCCAGCGCCGCGCGATCTGGTCGGCCCGGTCGGCGGTCCCGGCCAGCAGGGCCAGACGCAGCTGGGGATCGGGCGTCGGAAGGGCGGCGACTGTCTCGACCGGCGCCGCTTCGGGCAGCAGCACCGCCAGCACCCCGGTCGCCTGCATGGCCTGCAACGACGATACGGGATCGGGGACGGCGAGCAGCCGCCGCATTTCCCGCCAGACCCGCTCGGCCGACAGCTGCAACAGGCCGTCGCGCTGCGCGGCGATGGCGTCCAGGCCGGCGCGGTCGAGAAAGGCCCAGCCCAGCTCGGCGTGAAAGCGGAAGAAGCGCAGGATGCGCAGGCGATCCTCGGCGATGCGGTCTTCCGCGCGCCCGATGAAGCGAAGATGCCGGGCGCGAAGATCGTCCAGCCCCGTGCCCAGCGGATCATGGATCCGGCCGTCGGGTGTCATCGACAGGGCGTTGACGGTGAAATCGCGGCGCGCGGCGTCGGTCGACCAGTCGGTCGAGAAGGCAACGACGGCATGGCGCCCGTCGGTCTCGACGTCCGCCCGGAGTGTCGTGATCTCGATGGCGTATCCGTCCGCAATTCCCGTGACGGTGCCGTGGTCGATGCCGGTCGGCACGGCCTTCAGCCCGGCTGCTTCAAGCGCCCTGGCCGTCTGTTCGGGACGGAGCGTGGTGGCGATGTCCACCTCGTTCCAGGCACGGCCCAGCAGCAGGTCGCGCACGGCGCCACCGACGAAGCGCACCTCGCCGCCCGCGGCGCCAAGGGCGTCCACGATGCGGCGGCAGCGCGCGTCATCCATCCATGGCGGCGGCGTGGTCATCCGGGTCCCGACAGGCAGGGAATCATCCCCGCAGTCTGGCCCGGATCAACGGGCGTTGCACAGCCCGGCGCGGCCGGGCCGGCAGCGAACTCAGTGCAGTTCGGAAATGCGGGTCTCGACCCGGCGCCAGGTGGTCGCCAGCTCGGCATTGCCCTTGGTGTCCAGATGATCGGCCCAGGCCCGGGCGATCTCGCAGGCCAGCGGACCCAGCGCCTGCGAAACGCGGTGCGCGGCCCAGTCGATATTCTCGTCGCGAATGACGTGCGTGGCGGTCATGGCAGCCTCCTGTATGTCCGATTGAAACTCAGCAAGCCGGATGCCAGGAAATTTCCCCTTGTTTTCAATGTTCGGTACGCCCGACCGTATTTCGGACGGCAGTTCTTGCCGGGAAGCCTCTTCCCATCGTCCACGCCTGGACCAGTTCACCGGCAGGGAGGACCACCATGATCGAGACACGCGAGATCGCCGCCAGCGGCATGGCCTTCACCGTCGCCATGAGCGGGCCCGACGGTGCCGACAGCCTCATCTGCCTGCACGGCTTTCCCAATTCGCGCCATTCCTGGCACTACCTGCTCGACGACCTGGCCGCGGCCGGCCTGCGTGGCGTCGCACCGGACCAGCGTGGCTATTCGCCAGGCGCCCGTCCCGACGGGATCGACAGCTACAAGGCGGGCCTGATCGTCGACGACGTGATCGCGCTGGCCGACGCGCTCGGTCTCGGGCGGTTCCACCTGGCCGGCCACGACTGGGGCGGGCAGATCGCCTGGCTGACCGCGGCGAAATACCCGGAACGGCTGAAGACGCTGAACGTGCTCTCCCGCCCCCACCCCGCCGCCTTCGCCGCAGCCTTCCGCGACGACCCGGAGCAGGCCAACCGCTCCCGCCACCACAAGGCATTCCAGGACATGGCGATGGCCGACCGTCTGCTGGCGGACGACGCCAGGGCAATCCGGAGCGGCCTGGCGTTCGAGGTTGGCAGCGCCGACATCGGCGACCCGGACCGCGCGCCGAAGCGCAGGATGAGCGATGCGGATGTCGACGCGCACATGTCGGTCATTGGCAACCGCGCCGCGATGGACGCCGCGCTGAACTGGTATCGCGCCGCTTTTGCCGGTGGCTCGGCCCTGGCGCGGGACGACGTTCCGAAGATCACGGTCCCCACGCTGTATCTCTGGGGCGAGGAGGACATGAGCGTCGGTCGCATGGCGGCCGAGGGCACGGCGGTCTTCGTCAATGCCCCCTTCCGCTTCGTCGCCGTTCCCGGCGCCGGGCACTTCCTGGCCGAGGAACGGCCGGACCTCGTCAATCCCGCGATCATCGCGCACATGCAGGACTACTGACCGCGGGTCATTCGCTCAGCGCATGGCTCGACCGACGTTTCCGTCCCGCAACGGTCCTTATCCGCCGCCGTCTTGACATCATGTTCAGCATTGAAGGGCTAGAAGCCGCCCGGACGAGTAGCGGAATATGCCTGAAGCTGAACCGAACGTGGTTCCGATCGATACAGGTCGGGCCGAAGACATCCAGAGGGCGTGCATTGACCTGCGGAACCGGCTGACGTCGCCGGTGACGACGGCGGCGCTCGACCACTGGCTGGCGCTCGTCCGCAACGGTCGCCTTCCCGGCCGCCAGCATCTCGATCCCGCAGGGATGGTCCCGTTCCTGCCGCACGTCCTGCTGATGGACGTCGACCGCCAGGCCATGGATTTCCGCTATCGCCTGGTCGGCAAGCGCGTGCGCTATCACCTCTTTCGCGACCCGACCGGACTCTGGCTGAGCGAGATCCCGCACCAGAAGGCGCCGAGCGTGATCCATTCCGCCATGTCCGAAGCCGTGCGCCGTCGCGTGCCCATCATCGGCGAGGCTCCCTATGTCGGCCCGCAAAGGGAATACAAGAAAGTCGAAGATATCCAGGTGCCACTCGCCCGTGACGGGCGCAATGTCGACATGCTGTTCATCGTGGTTGACTACATCCTGAAATCCTGAACCCTGGATAGGCGGTCGAAAATCGTGACTGCCATCACATTTTTTCCGAATAATTCCTTCGCGCCGGGTGTTGGGGATGCGGGACCGAAAAAGGCCCCGGGTTCAGAACAGACACCGGGCGAGAGATGTTTGCAGTGGCGCAAGAGGCAGCGATCAGTGGCGCTGTGGCCGAAGTGGGCGAACGCCTCACTTCGGCGATAACGAGACGGGCACTCGACTACTGGGAGACGAAGCGGGGTGAGGGCATCTGGCCGGTGCGCGACAGCCTTCGCCCCGAGGAAATCAAGGCGATCCTGCCCCACATCATGATTCTCGGGATCGAACGTGACCCGCTCGATTTCATCTACCGGCTGTGCGGGACGGAAATCGATGCCCACATGACCGAACCGCTGACCGGGCGGCGGGTCAGTGAACTGCCGGGCCAGCGTTCGCCGCAGCCCATGTGGGTCCTGTTGCAGGAGGCGATGCTGGTCGGTCTGCCGACCACCCGCTTCGTGCCCTATGTCGGGCGCTTCGACGACTACAAGACCTGCGAGATGGTGGCGCTGCCCTGGTCGACCCAGGGCAACTACATCGACCGGATCGTCATCGCGGCGGACTTCCTGACTGTCGCGCCGGACGATACCGCACTGGTCTAGCGGCTGAACCAGTCGGCGGCCTCGACGAAGAGGCCGGCGTCGATGTCCCCGGCGAGCGTGCGGTCGCGCGCGTGCGCACCGATCACGGCGACCTCGCCGGGCGCGATCCCGAGCTGGCGCAGCGCGGCCAGTACCGCGTCACGCCGCCCGACCCGGGTCCCGGACGTGCGCACCACGACCTCTGGCCGGACCCAGTCCACCAGGCCGGCGTGGCCTTCGGTTCCGGCGACCACGATCCGCCGCAGGCAGGCCACCGACCGCAGGCGCGCCTCGACACCCGGCATCGGCCGGTCGGGTCGACCGGCGACAAATCCGGGACGGCGCGGCTGCACCAGCGTGCCCTCCAGCGGGAACAGCAGGGCCTGCAGCCGCCGGCCCCGGTCCATCACCACTGCCGTGTATTCGCGATAGGTCAGGCCGAGCGCCGCCGCCCGTGCCATGCGCATGCGCACGACCTCGGGCGGGGGTGGCTTCCAGGCCTCGTCCCGTGCCCGCCGCCAGGCCAGCACGACCGAGCTCCGGCCGGGATCGAGCGGCGGCCCGAGATTGTGGCCCAGGCCGGGCAAGGCGACCGGTCTTGACCACGCATCTCCCACGGGCCGTCCTCCGTCAGATCGAATCGACCATGTGCTTCTTGCGCTCGCGCACCGGCGGGGCCGGCAGGCGCTTCAGCGTCTCGGCAAGATACCAGCGGGTGTCGGCCGGATCGATCACATCGTCGAAGTCGAAGCGGCCGGCGACCTCCAGCGCGGTGTTGTGCGTGCGCAGTTCGGCGACCTTCTCGGCGTGCAGCCGGTCATGGCTTTCCTTGTCCGGCGCGGCGTCCAGTTCGGGCTTGTAGATGATGTTCACCGCGCCCTCGATGCCCATGCCGCCGAACTCGGCCGTCGGCCAGGCCAGCAGCAGGGTCGGGCGCAACGGCGCCGAACCCATGACGTAGTAGCCAAGGCCATAGGCCTTGCGGAGCACCAGCGTCATGAACGGCGTGGTCGCATTGGCCAGTGCCAGCAGGATGCGCGCCGACCGCCGCACCAGGCCAGTCTTCTCGACGTCCGGTCCGACCATCAGCCCCGGCGTGTCGCACAGCAGCAGCATCGGGATGTCGAAGGCATCGCAGAGCTGGATGAACCGCGCCGCCTTTTCCGAGGCCGGGCTGTCGATGGCGCCGGCCAGGAACATCGGCTGGTTGGCGACGATGCCGACCGGCCGCCCCTCGATGAAGGCCAGGGCGGTGACGATGGCGCGGCCGAACTTCGGCTTCAGCTCCAGCATCGAGCCCACGTCGACGATGCCCTCGATGACCTTGCGCACGTCATAGGCGCGGCGCGGGCTGTTCGGCACGATATCGCGCAGCTTCTTCGGGTCGGGTGCCTCCCCCGGTGCCTGCGGACCGCGGAAATAGGACAGGTACTGGCGGGCCACCCGCGCGGCCTCCTCCTCGTTCTCGACCAGGATGTCGATCACGCCCTGCTGCATGTGAACCTCGACCGGGCCGATCTCCTCGGGCGTGTAGTCCTTGCCCAGCGCCGCGCGCACCAGCGGCGGGCCGGCCATGCCGATCGCGGCCTTCGGCGTGGCGATCAGCACGTCGCACATGCCGCAGAGATTGGCGCTGCCTGCGAAGGCGCGACCGGCGCAGATGCCGACCAGCGGAATCCAGCCCGACGCACGGGCGAACTCGACGAAGGTCGTGGTCAGGCCGACCTTGTTGGTCATCGAATCGTGCGGACGCGCGCCGCCGCCCTCCAGCCAGGTCACCAGCGGCCAGCGATTGGCGATCGCCAGCTGGAACAGCCGGTCGTGCTTCATGTGGTTGTGGCTGGACTGCGTGCCGGCATAGACGGTGTAGTCATAGCTCATGACCGCCACCGGATTGCCGTCCACGGTCCCGGTCCCCATCACCAGCCCGTCGGCCGGTCCGGTCATGTGCTTCAGCTTCGGCTTGGCCAGGCGCCCGATCTCCAGGAACGAATCCGCGTCCAGGAAGCCGTCGATGTTCTCGCGCGCCGTCGTGTGCCCGGTCTTGCGGCGCTTGGCCACCGCTTCCGGCCGTGCATGGTCCAGCGCGGCATCGCGCAGGCGGACCACCTCGGCGATATCGTCCCTCAACGCGTCGACCTCACCCATACCCTGGTCGACCTTCGAATTCGGCATGCTCCACCTCCCCTTGCCGCCGTTACTGAGCGGCGTATAAACGAAGCATGCGCGTGCGCGGCAGAACAACCGCCTTGGCGGCAATGCTGATGGGCCTCGGCCTCGGCCTCCTCGCCGCGGCGGGCGCGCATGCACAGGACCTGCGCCAGTTCCGCATCGGCACCGGCTCCACAGCGGGCACCTATTTCCCCATCGGCGCACTGATCGCGACGGCCATTTCGCGCCCGCCAGGCAGCGCGCCCTGCGGCGAGGGCGGCGCCTGCGGCGTCGACAACCTGCTGGCCGCGGCGGTCACCAGCCTGGGCTCGACCGACAATATCGAGGGCATCTTCAGCGGCCGCTTCGATTCGGGGCTGGCACAGGCCGACGTGGTGGCCTGGGCATTTCACGGGACCCGGGTCTTTGGCGGCAACAAGGCCTTTCCCGACATCCGGGTCATCGCCAACCTCTACCCCGAGCATGTCCATCTGGTGGTCCGGCGCAATCGCGGCATGCTGTCGGTCGCCAACCTCCGCGGCAAGCGGGTCGCCATCGACCGCGTCGGCTCGGGCACACGGATCAATGCCGAGGTCATCCTCGGCGGCTATGGCCTGCGGCCGAAGAACTACACCGGCGTGGATTTCGGGCCGGAGGAAGCCATCGGCGCCCTGCTGGACGACCGGATCGACGCCGCGTTCTTCGTCGTCGGCTACCCGTCGGCCGCGGTCCGCGAACTGATGGAGAGCGGCGAGTTCACCCTGGCCGCGATCGCGGGGCCGGAGGCCGACCGCCTGGTCAAGGCAAACCCCTACTACGCGGCCAGCGCCATTCCGCCCGGTGTCTACGATGGCGTGGGGGTGGTGCCGACCCTGTCGGTGGGCGCGCTGTGGGTGGTGGGCAAGGATGCCGACGAGGAGCTGATCTACCGCATCACCGGCGCGTTCTGGAACCAGGCCAACCGCAAGCTGCTGGACACCGGCCACGCCAAGGGACGCCAGATCCGGCTGGAGAGCGCGCTCGACGGGATCAGCGCCCCCCTGCATCCCGGCGCCGCGCGCTTCTATCGCGAACAGGGCATGATCGACGAGGACCGGCAGGCCACCGCGCCGGATGCCTCAGCCAGGGAGTAGGGACGTGCTTGAACTGATCGATGCCGTCGAGGGCGCACGGCCCGTCCATGTCGTGCCGGAATCCGGCCTCGACGCGTGGCTGGAAGCCGCCGCGCCCGCCCATCGCGCCTGGGCCACCGCCCAGCGTGGCAAGCAGAAGGCCGGGACGGTGCTCGCCCTGCCCGCCGCCGACGGTACGGTCGGCGCGGCGCTGGCCGTGGTCGGCAACCGCCCCGACATCTGGTCGCTCGGCGATCTCGACTCGCGCCTGCCGGCCGGCGACTGGACGCTGGACCTCGCGGCGCTGGCGGTCACGCCTTCCCTCGCCGGCGACCTGGCGCTCGGCATGCTGCTCGGCAGCTACCGCTTCGACCGCTACCTGAAATCGAGCGAGACGACCGCGATCCGCGTGACCTGGCCCGAAGGCGTCGACCGGGCCAGGGTGCTGGCCTTTGCCGGCGCCATCACGCGGACACGCGACCTGATCAACACGCCGGCGCAGGACATGGGCCCGCCGGCACTGGAGGAGGCCGGGCGGCGACTGGCCGGCCAGTTCGACGGCACCGTCCGCGTGGTGGTCGGCGACGACCTGCTGGCCGAGAACTTCCCCATGGTCCACGCCGTCGGCCGCGCCGCGGCCAGCGCACCGCGCCTGATCGATCTCTGTTTCGGGGATCCGGCGGCGCCGAAGGTCACGCTGGTCGGCAAGGGCGTCTGTTTCGATACTGGCGGCCTGGACCTGAAGCCGGCCTCGGGCATGGAACTGATGCGCAAGGACATGGGCGGCGCGGCCACCGTGCTGGGCCTGGCCGAGGTCATCCTGGCCACGCGCCTGCCCGTCCGCCTGCGCGTGATCGTGCCGGCGGTGGAGAACGCCGTGGCCGGCAACGCCTATCGCCCCGGCGACATCCTCGCCAGCCGCAAGGGCATCACCGTGGAGATCGGCAATACCGACGCCGAAGGGCGACTGATCCTCGCCGACGCACTGGCGCTCGCGGGCGAGGAAAGCCCCGACCTGCTGATCGACATGGCCACCCTGACCGGCGCGGCACGCGTCGCGGTGGGTACCGAGCTGTCGGCCTATTTCGCCAGTGACGAATCGCTTGCCGCCGCGGTCGAGACATCGGCGTCCGCGACCGTTGACCCGGTCTGGCGCCTGCCCCTGCACGACGCCTACCGCCACCTGCTGGACACCCCTTTCGCGGACATCAACAACTCCGGCAGCGGCGGCTTCGCCGGGGCCACGACGGCCGCGCTGTTCCTCAAGGAATTCGTGGCGCAGCCGGAACGATGGCTGCATTTCGACATCATGGCCTGGAACAGCCGGGCAAGACCGGGACGGCCCAAAGGCGGCGAGGCCATGGCGCTCCGAGCCCTCCATGCACTGATTGCCGGCCGGTTCGACAATTCCTTGCAGGATCAATTATGATCATGATTACGACTTGCATTGATTAACCATTCTTCCTGTGCGAGCTTCCCGCCGTCTTCAAGTGGGGGGAGACCGAATGATGGCAGTGGCGAATCGCGAACTCGCGACTCTCTCGCCTTGGTGTGCCGCGCTGGCCGCACTGGTGCGTGCGGAGACGCCCGACCTGTCGACACGCCAGCTCGCGATCCTGATGACCGTGCACCTGCACAAGGGCCCGCACACGGTTCGCGGTCTCGCCCAGCATCTGGACATCTCGAAGCCGGCGGTCAGCCGCGCCCTCGACACCCTGGGCGGGCTCGACCTGGTGCAACGCCGCCGCGACCCCACAGATCGACGCAATGTCCTGATACAGGGAACGCCCGCGGGCGCCGTGTTCCTGAAAGATGTCGCGTCCATGATCGCCACCGCCGAGGCCAGTTGCTGCCGTGAGCCCGCCGAACCGGAATTCGCTTCCTGATCCCAGGCGCCACCCCCTGCGCGACGACGTCGCCGCGCGCTATCTCGAGGGCCGGATTGGGCCGCGCCGGTTCGCCGACCCGGTCCGTCGGCGCGTTGCCCGCACCACGCTTGCCATGCGCCGCACGCCCGATGCCGGCGCCATGCAGGTCTCGGAACTGCTGCTGGGCGAGGACGTGGATGTCTACGAGGAGCACGCCGGCTGGTGCTGGGTGCAGGGTACCCTTGACGGCTATGTCGGCTATGTCGAGGCGACGGGACTTTCGGAGCCGGATGCCGCGCCGGACCATCGGGTCAGCGCCCGGCTGAGCCATGTCTTTCCCGCGCCCGACATCAAGCTGCCGCCCCTCACCCACCTGACGCTCGGCGCCCGGATCCGGGTGCTGGAGCGGAACGGCCGGTTCGCCCGCGTCGATGCCGGCGGCTGGATGATCGAGAGCCACCTCCGCGCGATCGACAGGCCGGAAGACGACCTTGTCACGGTGGCGCTCAGGGCGCTGGACGCGCCCTATCTCTGGGGCGGACGCTCGACCCTTGGCCTGGACTGCTCGGGGCTGGTGCAGGTCTCGGCGCAGGCGCTCGGCGTGGACTGCCCGCGCGATTCCGACATGCAGGCCGCCGAACTCGGAACCGCCTGCCCGGTCCCGGAAAGCTGGAACAACCTGCGGCGCGGCCAGGTGGTCTACATCCCTGGCCACTGCATGATCGCCGACGGCGCTGGCGGGCTGGTGCACGCCAATGCCACGCACATGATGGTGACGCACGAGCCGGCTTCGGTGGTGTTCGGGCGGACCGGCGGCGGCTGGGGCGCGGTGCGCGCGGTCAGGGCGCCGAGATCGTGAGCATCAGCGTGCCGTGATAGTCGCCGGCACCGGCCTGCAGCAGCTCTGACTGGCGGATGCGGATGGTCAGCAGCGCGGCGCGCTGGCCGGTACTCAGGCACTTGTCGAACTGGTTGTCCTTGTCGATGCCGCGCAGTCGCTCGGACGTCGCCTTGTTGGGCTCGAGATCCGCCGCGCGACCGGAGCGATCCTCGTAGTAGAGCTCGTAGGTCAGGCGGTTCGGGCCAGCGGAAAGCTGGAATGCCCCGCCGGGTCCGCTGCCGCGCGCGGTGACACTGTATTCCCGCGCAGTATTGCCGTTCTCCCGCGGGTTGTCGGCAAGTACGCAATGCTCGATCTCGGCGGTGAGGTCGCCGAACCCGTCCCAGCTTCCGAGATTGGCATCCCTGAGACCGGCGATCTGGTAGTCCGCCAGGGCCGGCCCGGCCAGCAGCATGACCAGAAAGCCGAAGACCGCCGCGCCGGGGCGCAGCGGTCCAGTTCGGGTCTCGGTCAGACCGGGGATCATCGGGGACCTGGCAGTCGGCTCAGTTCGGGGCGACGGTGATGTTGAGGACGCCGGCATAGGTGTCCTGGGAGGCATTCTGGGCATCGGCGGCGGAGATGTCGACCTGGATGCCGGCGTTGTTCTTGCCACCGCCGAAGGTGCAGTCGGCGCCGGTGACGGCGGAGGTCTTGACGGTGACGGTGGTGCCGGAGGTCAGCTTCGTGGCGGCGCCGCCATGGCTCCAGGTGATGGCATAGGGCAGGTCCTGCTTCAGGT
>JAYZWD010000023.1:0-2631 GCA_036154895.1 Pseudomonadota bacterium | reverse complement strand
TTCATGATCCACAGCGTCGGAAGCAGTTCTGCCGCCATCACCACGCCTCCCCATCCGGTTCTTCGTGCGGGTCATTGCGCGTCCACCATTCGCCAGCGTAGGGCAGCAGGAACTGCATGATTGGTGCCGTCGCTGGCATGCCGCCGAATGGCCGTATCGCCTGAGCGCACAGCCAGCAGAAGGCCATGCGGAAGCCGACGAAGCGCGTTGCTGGTACATCAGTACCGGCGATCACTGCGCGGCTCCCGGAGAGGGGAGAGTTATCTACCTGATTTGATTGCGGGAATTTGGTGGGCGATACTGGACTCGAACCAGTGACCCCTGCGATGTGAACACAGTGCTCTACCAACTGAGCTAATCGCCCGCGCCCGAGGCCGCGGATTTATGTCGGGAGCCCCGGCAATGTCAAGGCATCTTGGGCGTTGACGCTCGGGAGGGGCCGGTTCAGCTTGACAGGACAGAGAAGGCCGATAGAACGGCCCGCCCATGACACGGGCGGCAACGGGGGAGACCGCATGACGCGGGCGCTGGTATTTCCTGGGCAGGGTTCCCAGGCGGTCGGGATGGGCGTGGCGCTGGCCGAGGCCTTCGGCGTGGCGCGCGAGGTCTTCGAGGAAGTCGACGAGGCGCTGAAGCAGCCGCTGTTCCGCCTGATGCAGGACGGCCCCGAATCCGATCTCACCCTGACCGAGAACGCGCAGCCCGCGCTGATGGCCGTGTCCATGGCGGTGATGCGGGTGCTGCAGGCCGAGGGCGGCCTGGACCTGAAAAAGCATGTTTCCCACGTCGCCGGGCATTCGCTGGGCGAGTATTCGGCGCTGGCGGCGGCCGGCTCGATCGGTCTCGCCGACACCGCGCGCCTGCTGAAGCGTCGTGGCCAGGCCATGCAGCGCGCCGTGCCTGTGGGCGCCGGCGCCATGGCCGCCCTGCTGGGCCTCAGCCTCGAGGACGCCGTGGCCGTGGCCGAGGAAGCGGCGCAGGGCGAGGTCTGCCGGGCCGCCAACGACAATGCCGAGGGACAGGTGGTGATCTCCGGCACCGCCGCGGCCATCGACCGCGCCGTCGAGATCGCCAAGGGCAAGGGCGCCAAGCGCTCCATGCGCCTGCAGGTCTCCGCGCCGTTCCACTGCCCGCTGATGCAGCCCGCGGCCGACGAGATGGCCGAGGCACTGGCGGAGGTCCGTGTCGTCGCGCCGGCCGTGCCGCTGGTCGCCAACGTCACCGCGTCGGCGCTGGACGATCCCGACCGTATCCGCGCCCTGCTGGTGCAGCAGGTCACCGCAATGGTGCGCTGGCGCGAATCGGTTCTCTATATGAAGGCTCAGGGCGTGGATCGCCTGGTCGAGATCGGGGCCGGAAAAGTCCTGGCGACGATGACCAAGCGGATCGACCGCGAGGTCGAGGCGTCGGCGGTGAACACGCCGGCGGACATCGAGGCATTCATCGGCACGCTCTGAGCGGCCGGCGACGGAAGGGAGGTCCCATGTTCGATCTTGGCGGAAAGACCGCGCTGGTCACGGGCGCCTCGGGCGGTATCGGCCGTTCCGTTGCCGAGGCACTGCACGCGGCCGGCGCGACGGTCGGCCTGCATGGCACGCGCCGGGCGGCGCTGGAGGACCTGGCGGCCAGCCTGGGCGACCGCGCCCATGTCCTGGTCGCCAACCTGTCGGAGCCCGGCCAGCCGGCCGAACTGGCCAAGGCGGCGGAAGCGGCCATGGGGCAGGTCGACATCCTGGTCAACAATGCAGGCATCACGCGCGACAACCTGGCCATGCGGCTGAAGGACGACGACTGGGACGCGGTCATCACCGTGAACCTGAACGCGGGGTTCCAGCTGGCGAAGGCGCTGCTGCGCGGAATGATGAAGCGCCGGACCGGCCGCATCATCTCCATCACCTCCATCGTCGGCACCACCGGCAATCCTGGCCAGACGAACTATGCCGCCGCCAAGGCGGGCACGGTCGGCTGGACCAAGTCGCTGGCGCAGGAGATCGCCAGCCGCGGCATCACCGTGAACTGCCTGGCGCCCGGATTCATCGAGACCGCGATGACCGGGGCGCTGGGTGACGAGCAGAAAGCCAGGCTGCTGGAGTCGATCCCGGCGGGACGCATGGGCAGCGGTGCGGACATTGCCGCCGGTGTGCTCTATCTTGCCTCCGACGAGGCAGCCTATGTCACCGGGCAGACCCTCCACATCAATGGTGGAATGGCGATGATATGACGTGAGAGTCCCCGGATTCCGGGCGGTCCGCTCCGCTTCCCCTGTCTTGGAAAGTGTGTTAAGAGCCGCCCGTTTTCGCAGGGGATACGCAGAATTCGGGCCGCCGTCGCGCCCGCTGGACGTTCCGGCGACCGGTCCAAACCAACAGGTATATGACAAAGGAACCTGGACATGAGCGACACTGCCGATCGCGTGAAGAAGATTGTTGTCGAGCATCTCGGCGTCGAGGAAGACAAGGTGAAGGACACCGCGCACTTCATTGACGATCTGGGCGCCGACAGCCTGGACACGGTCGAGCTGGTGATGGCCTTCGAGGAAGAGTTCGGCTGCGAGATCCCGGACGACGCCGCGGAGAAGATCGTCACCGTCAAGGACGCCATCGATTTCATTCAAGAGAACGCCTAAGCCGG
>JAYZWD010000022.1:0-40082 GCA_036154895.1 Pseudomonadota bacterium | reverse complement strand
TTCATGATCCACAGCGTCGGAAGCAGTTCTGCCGCCATCACCACGCCTCCCCATCCGGTTCTTCGTGCGGGTCATTGCGCGTCCACCATTCGCCAGCGTAGGGCAGCAGGAACTGCATGATTGGTGCTGTCGGAGCCATGCCGCCGAAGGGTCGGATCGCCTGAGCGCACAGCCAGCAAAAGGCCATGCGGAAGCCGACGAAGTGCAGGGCCTGGGTCACGACCGCACCTCCGGCCACTGGCGGACCATCAGGCCGTCGGGGATCGCTTCGCGGCGGACGAACCTTCCAGTGACCGGATCGCGGTCGCAGACGCTGTGTCGATTGTCGTCAGGTAATGTGGGGCCACCCTGCTTCGGGCGCCGCTCACCCCGGACGATCTTCGAGACAGTCTGCAGGGCACAGCCGAAGCGATCCGCGATCTGTTGCATGGTGTACCCGCCCTGGGCATAGGCCAGCCGGATCTTCGCCACCTGGCTGTCCGTCAGCTTGACTGCGGGGTTGTACTGACCGTGCTGATCCCGCAGCCCGCTGCGATGAGCGTGTTTCCCTTGCTCGGAGAGGGTCGCCAGCGCGAGATTGCAAGAGCGGTTGTCGTCCTTGATCCCGTTGAGATGGTTGATGCTCATGCCTTCCGGGATGTCGCCGTGAAGGTGTTGCCAGACCAACCGATGCGCCATCGCATGATGTCGCTTCCCGTCCTTCATGCGGCGCACCTGAAGGTAGCTGCCCTTGCCAATGTGGTGTTCCGCGCGGCGCCACTGGCCCTTGGATCGCCGCCAGATTCGTCCGGCATCGTCGATGGTGAAGATGCCGTCCTCGACCGCCTTGATCACCTCGCGCTCTGCGTTGCGCCAGTGCGCCGGCTGCTTGCTGGTCTCAGCCATTGTGGCCCTCCGGAGGCGGAAGCAGCGGCGGCATGTCGCCGGTCTCGTAGGCGAGCTGGATCTGCGGCCGCATGTGCTGGCCCACGGTCTTGCCGTCGGGGAGCACCAGATGGGCCATGAACTCGTCGTCGAAGGACGTGATGCCGACCTCGACGGCCTCCAGCTTGGCCTTGATGCTCAGCAGCAGCGCGCGCCACCGGGCCCGGCACGCCTGATCCCAAGCCGCCCGCGCCTGGTCCGCTGTGCGGCGCCGCGGCGAGGCATGGTTGGTCTGCCAGAACTCCCGTTCATTGGGATCCGGCAGCGGCAGGATGAACTTGACGTGCCGGTCGCGGAGCCGGAACCCGAGGAAGGCGCGGTTGTCCTCGTAGCCAGACAGGAACCCCGAGGCGCCGTAGCGCGCCAGCGTGTCCTCGATCTCGGCCCGGGTGCGGGAGACAGGCACATCCGTGCCGGTGGCGTAGCGTCCAGCCATCACGCTTCCTTCCTGTTGCACTGGCACTCGGTATCGGCGGGCCTGGGCGCGCCCTCGCGGGGCCGGGGACGGCCACAGGCGCGGCAGAGGTCCCGGAGGGGCTGGCAGAGCGCGGGCGAGGTCATGGCATGTCCTCGGGCTGCCGCACTGCCAACGCGGTCTCGATCGGGCGGACCCATATCGGCTCTGATGACAAAACGAAGGTCTCGCCCGACCAGGCCAGCAGCAGCGTGCGCGCCATGCTCGATGCGATGGCCGCGGCCGCCGGCGGCGGAACAGCATTTCCGATGCGTTCCCGCCAACCGGAGTCGGACTGGCCCTCCAGCTCGACCAGGTCGTCGGGCGCGACCAGTCCCTGCAAGGCCGCGAGCTCGAGCGTTGTGAACGGCCGGTGCCACGTTCCGTCCAGGGCGCGGATCACCGCGAACAGGCGATCATCGGGAGCGGGAAGCCCCGCGCCCTCGCCTGCCGCTGGCCGGGGATCGGCCACCGAGAAGCGACCGTTGTCGTGGCGGGAGTGCCCGGCAACGGTCAGGGCCGGTTCCTTCCACTCGACGACGCCGTAGTGCCCGCCGCCCTCGAAGTTCTCACGGCCACCCGCGAAGCCGGCGGGCCGGGGGTCGGCCACCGAGAAGGCGCCACTCCCAACCCTGTCAGCACCGGTCACGGTCCCGGCCGGCTTGTCCCAGTCGCGGACTGCCAGCTTGTTCGTGTGCGCGGTGTCGGCCCAGTTCGTGCGCGGGTCAGCGACCGCAAAGGCACCATGTCCAGTCGTCGAGCCGGCAATCACCGTCCGCGCCGGCTCGTCATGCCCGGCGACATGGTACTTGCCTGCGCCGCCATAGGCCGTGCCCGCACGCGGGTCAGCGACAGCCAGCCCGCCAGCGCTGGGCGTGCCACCACCGGTCACCGCCGGCGAGGCATCAGCCCAGGACACGATCCGGTAGATGTTGTTGAAGCGGCCATCCTTCAGGCGCGGGTCCGCGACCGAGTGCGGCCCGCCACCGACGAGCATCTTGCCGGTGACCACGCCGGCCGGCTTGTCCCATTCCCTGACGCCGTGCTGCACCGACTTCGGATGGCCGTCGATGCGCGGATCCGCGATGGCATAGGCGCCGTTTGTCGGCCCGGCGCGGCTGGTGACAGTGCCTGACGGCTGATCCCATTCCCGCACGCCTAGTGCGCCGCGGTGCCATTCCCTTTCGGCGGCGATGCCATAGTCGGAGAGCACACCACCCGAGACGGCCAGCTCGTTGAGGCTGCGCCAGTCAGCCCCTGCCCTCACGAACGCCAGGCGCACCCATGTCCGCCACTGCAGCGACGGCACACGGTGCATCGGCAGCACCGCCTCCGGTCCCGGAACCGGGAACTGGTCCAGCACCTCGCCGACACCGCGCAGCGGCTTGTGCGGTGGCTCGTACAGGAACGGCGGCACCTTCTCGACGTACCGGGCGACCAGCAGGAAGCGCTTCCGGCTCTGCGCCAGTCCGCCCAGGTGACCGCAGTCGTGCGTGGTCTCGGCCGCCGCATAGCCGTAGTGGCGCAGCAGGCCGATGATCTGGTCGAGCAGCGGGCGGCCCCGGACCATGATGCGCGGCACGTTCTCGAAGACGATCAGTTCAACCGGGTCGTCCCTGTAGGCCTCCAGCATCAGCCAGATGCCCCGGAGCGTCAGGCGGTTGAGTGCCTGGTACCGGGCGGACGCCGCCGATTTCTCGGGCAGCAGCGACGAGAAGCCCTTGCAGGGCGCCGACAGGAAGACGATGTGCGGCCGCTCGTACCCGAAGGCGCGATGGATGTCGGGCACGCCGGCCTCGCGCCAGTCGGCCGAGGGTTCCCGGCCGTGGAAGGCGGTGAACTGGTCGCGGTCGAACAGGTCAAGGCACGTCGCCGGGACGCCGGCCATCTTCTCGAAGTCCAGGCACGACGCAGGGTCGACGTCGATGCCACCAAGGCAGCGGAACCGCGCCTGCATGTTGCCGACGCGCGCGGTGCCGGCGTTGAACCCCTTGGCGCCACCGCCCAGACCGCAGAAGAAGTGGGCATGCCGGATCTCGCGGACGTCCTGCGCGAGGTTCACTCCGCGCCCTCCGTTTCGTCCTCGTCACCCTCGTCGAGCGTGGCGCCGGCCAGGAAGGCCGCGAAGGCCTGCGCCCGCAGCAGGATCACGGCGCTGTCGTCGCTCCACTGGCGGCTGTCGACCGCGAGGCGCAGGGCGTGAAGGCGGGTCTGGAAGTCCATCTCGGTCTCCGGAGAAAGAGCCCGGGCGGCGTCGTCTGGGGAGGAGGAAGCGCCGCCCGGGCAGTGAGCCGGGCCCTGGGGATGGGAGAAGGGCCCGACAGGGAGAGGGTTCAGGTCGCGGCGGCGGTGCGCGCGACGGCGACCTCGTTGAACGCGGCATCCATGATCGGGCGCCACCTGGTCGGTTCCTCGCGGTCCGGACCCGGGACAGAGCACGAGTCCTCGAGATCGCGGACCAGCGGCGCGTAGCAGCGCATCAGGTGCAGGGCGGAGCAGCGGAAGAAGTCGACGCGGCGCTCACCGAGGCGCACCGGCGTGATGTCCAGCGCCATGCCGGCCAGCTTCATCATGATGCCGTGGCGCTCGGCCTTCAGGTCCTTCAGGCACTCGAGCAGGAAGGTCCGTTCGGGATGGAGCACCGGCAGGATGATGGCATTGGGTGCGGGGAAGTCCGGGTCGCCCGGCAGCAGCGTCGCGGGCCTGGCCGGTTCACTGCCTGATGTCGGAAATCTCTGCATCGCGCCGCTCCATCGCTATCGATGGCAGCAGCGTGATCTCCATTTCTCGTTCCGTCAATAGCGAAATCGCTATCTACTGAACCAGTGCGATTGCGGCGCGGCGGTTTGCCCCACCCGCCGAACGCCGATCAGGCTATTCCGAACAACTCGTTGGTGGTGAACACCCGGTGAACGGTCGAGAACTCGCTGGCGCGCAGCGTGAACTCCCGCACCGTCGGATGGAACTCTCGAAGCGTGACCGTATTGCGGTCGCGCCGGACCAGTTGCTTGAGCCACGCGGTCTTGGTGCCGTCATGGGGATCAGGTGCCGACTGCACCACCACAAAGTCGTCGATACGCGGCGGCCGGCGGCTGGAGACGAATATCAGCTCGCCGTTGGCATACTTGGGCAGCATGGAGTCGCCCTGGACGAACAGCGAGTAGACATCGGTGGCGGTAATGAGCGCAGGTGGACGGCGCGCATAGTCCACCGGTGTCCCTCCCTGCTCGATCTGCATCGCGCCCTCGAGCGAGGCCGCTGCAGTCCCATATATCGGGACATCTTGGGGCATTTCGTGACGGGTTGGCAGCGGTTCTGAGGCAGGCGCGGTGTTGCCCGGCGGGGCGTGCTCGAATAGGGCCGCTGCCTCGCTCATGCCCGGCACCAGCGGCGCCAGGGTGCCGGGGTCGAGGCCGAAGTGCTTCGCGATGTTGATCCGGGCCTCTTCAGCCAGCCGTCGCGGCTGTGCCCGACTGACAAACGAGAAGACGTAGGAATCGCTCTTGCCCGCAATCCGGGACAGGTCCTTCAGGGTCACCTGCTCCTCGGTTTGCAGTCGCGTGATCGCGTCAAGCTGCTGCTGCCTTACCGGATCGTCCATAGCCCCGAACCTTCGCCCGTGGCCGGTGAATTGGCTAATAGCGAATTGGCTATTGACTGGCGGCATATTCGCTATCATCGTGCTATCCCATGATCGAGGACACGCGATTGAAGCTCCTTTCCGACATCGAGGCATTCCTCGATCGGACAGGCATGCCGCCCACCACGTTCGGGAAGAGCGCGGTCGGTGATCCGAATTTCGTCGGGAAGGTGCGCGGCGGGATGTCGCCTCGCCTGAACACATTCGACCGCGTCCGCCGCTTCATGGCCAGCCACGATGACAGCAAGGGAGCCGCAGCATGACCGCGCGCCCTGTCGCCGGGGACCGCTCCCCTCGCCCGCTCCGGACCAGCCTGCGGCTTCGGCAGGCGGCCGATCATGTCCGCGCGGAACTGGAGCGGCGACGCGCACGGCGCGCGTCAGCGCCGGCACATGCTGGCGGCATCCTCCAGCCGCGCACGCTCGCCGGCGATCATGTATCGGGGCAGGATGCGCGCCTGGCAGGCCCGCAGCAGCGCCTCGTCGATCATCACCCCGTCCACGCTGCAGATCGCGACGTCACGATTGTACCGGTCGCGGGACGTGACCCGACAGGTGAGCGGGCGATCCGCGATCAGATCGACCAGGTACTGCTTCGCAACGGGGCCCTCGGGCGTCCGCATCTCTGGTGCGTCCACTATGGCGAAGCGGATATTGTGGTCGCCGATCCAGACGGTGTCGCCGTCGACCACGCGCGCCGGCCCCTCGATGACGTCACCCGGCTGACCGACAGCCCTTTCCGCCGCGCCCGCCGCTGGTACCGCGAGGCAGAGAGCCAGGGCAATGGCCGCATACGCGATACGGCGTTCGCGCTGGTGTGCGGCCTGCCGCTGGCGGCCGCCGTGTACCTGCTGCTGGTCGGCTTCCTGTTGCTGGGCGAAGCGCTGGTGCATCCGTCCTCTCCGGTCATCGACAGCGAAACACTACCTCCGGTCGCCGCCGATGGCGAACGGACAATCCTGGAGACCGTCCGGTGACCGCACAGGTGCTGAGCTACCGCCCGAACACCTATGGCAGCCTGAAGCAGGCGGTCGCCAGCCTGGTCCACAATGCCGGCGGCGTCCGCCCGGCGGCCGAACTCTGCCGCGTCGGCAAGAGCCAGCTGTCGGATTTCGCGAACGAGTACAAGGAAGACAGCCACGCGCCGGTCGACGTGATCATGGCGCTGGAGCGGGCCACCGGCTGCCGCTTCGTCACCGACCACCTCGCGGCCGCGCATGGCTGCGTCGTCGTCCAGCTGCCCACCGGCGAGGCGCTGGGCATCCCGACCGGTGCGCTGGACATGACCGGCTGGCTGAACCTGCACGCCCGCGCCGCCAAGGAAGCAGCGGAACTGACCGCCCGGATCGCCCAGGACCTGGCCGACGGCAAGATCACCGTCGCCGAGGCCCGCGTGGCGCTGCGCGAATGCGACGAGGCGCTGGCCGCCATTGCCGCCTGCCGGGTGGCGCTGGAGCAGATCATCACCGCCGCCGCGCCCTGAGCGCGCCATTCCCGAAGGCAGAGCGAAGGAAGGATCGCACATGTCTGAACACGTCGAGCCGGGCCCGATCCGGTCATTCAGCGCCGCGCTGGCCGCGCTCGAGGACGGCGACCTCGACGCCGACCTGAGCGAGGCGCAACGCGAACTGATCGCCGCGATCAATGACGTGGCGATCGAACAGGGCGGCACCGCCGGCGGGAAGCTGGCGCTGACCGTCACCTACAAGGTCGAGGGCGGCGTCATGGAAGTCCGCGCGGCCTTCACGACCACCCCGCCGAAAAAGCCCCGGAGCAAGTCGATGCTCTGGACCACGCCGGACAACGATCTGACACGGGCCAACCCGCGCCAGCCTTCGCTGTTCCGGGACGTCAACGCAACCAGGAAGGAGGTCAAGGATGTCTGACACGGTGGAGTTCACCGGCGAAACGGGAGCCGGTGTCGTCGAGCGCGTGATGCGCGAAATGTACAAGCCGGAGATCGTCGATATTGGCTTCCCCGGGGCCAAATCCCTCGGCCTGCCTCCGATGGTCCCGGTGGCACTGATTCCACAGGCGGGCGGCGTTCACCTGGCCGGCGTCCGGGACCAGCTCGAGAAGTGGCGGCTGCACCCGGAGCGGCGGACGGGCACGGCCAGTGTCACCGACCTCGGGTCGTTCGCCGATCACGTCGAGCGGTTCAAGACCGCATCCACGGCGCTGTTCGCCACCGCCGACGAAAGGCGCACCGCGCTCTCGCTGCAGGCCGTCTACGACTACCACGACGACGTGAACGCCAGCCCGACGCCGGACGACGCCCGTCCGGGATGGTGCCAGCATCGGCTGACCTACAGCTTCCCGCTGTCGCCCGAGTGGAAGGCCTGGATCGCGGCGAGCGGCCAGTGGCTGGAGCAGGCCGAGTTCGCGATGCTGCTCGAGGACCGGATCGTCGACGTCATCGCGCCGCCGGACCTCAATCGCACCGACCTGTCGGAGCCGGACCGCAACCTGAAGGAGCTTCTCGACCGCTTCGGCGGCCGGCGCCTCGCCGGTGCCGACAAGGTGCTCGAGCTCAGCCGTGGCCTTTCCATCGTCACCGTCGACGAGACGGTCTCGATGGTCAATCTCGACACCGGTGAGGGTCGCATGACCTTCGCGTCGAAGAACCAGGACGCCGCCGGCCAGGTGGTGACGGTGCCCAACGCCTTCCTGATCGCGATCCCGGTGTTCGATCGCGGCGCGTCGTACCGGCTGCCGGTGCGGCTGCGCTACCGGAAGCGCGGGGCGAGTGTCACCTGGATGGTGGAGGTCATGCGAGCGTGGAACGCGCTGGACGATGCCTGGCGCGAGGCCTGTGACGGCGTCGCCGAGCGGGTCGATCTGCCGCTCTTCTACGGCTCGCCGGAAAGGTGACCGGATGCCCGCGCGTTTCGGCACGAAGATCAGTGCGCCGTTGCGAGCGGGCGCCCAGGGCCGTCGCGGGGTGGGCCAGCGCATGGCTCACCCCGAGGACGACCTGCAGATCACCTGCGCCAACTGGCTGAGGGCGCAGCATCCGAAGCTGCTGTTCCACCACAGCCCCAACGAGAGCGACGGCAGCAAGGCCTATTCGGCGCGGCTGAAGGCCAAGGGCCGTCGCGCTGGCTGGCCCGATTTCGAGGTCATGGGCTTCGGCGGCGTGACGCTGTTCGTCGAACTGAAGAGCCGACGCGGGCGGCACTCGCCCGCCCAGGAGACGGTGCGCGACATGCTGATGGCGCGCGGCCACCGCATCGAGACCGTCCGGGACTTCGAGACCTTCCGGGCACTGGTGACCGACTGGATCAGGGAGACACAGCAATGAGCGCGAGGGCCGGCTGGACGATGGAAATGGACGCGCGCCTGCGCGAGCTGATCGAAGGTGGCATGCGGACCACGGCCGAGCTGCGCGGCGCCCTGAAGAGCGAGTTCGGCCTCGACGTCACCAAGAACGCCCTGGTGGGCCGCATCAACCGCATGGGCATGCGACTGACCACGCGCGGCATGTCTGACCCCGAGCGACGGCACAATCCGGTCACGAGCGGCTCTCCGGTGCCGCCGCCGGCGCGGCCCGCGCCACCGCCGCCGCCTGCCGCTCACACCGAGGAGCGGACCAGTGCCCTGATCTTGCAGCTCGTGCCTGTGAAGGTGCTCCAGCACCGCGAGCCGACCACGCGCACCTGCCAGTACCCGATCGGCGATCCCCGCAGGCCCGACTTCCGCTTCTGCGCGGCAGAGGCAGAGCACGGGCCCTACTGCCTCGAGCACGCCGAGCGCTGCTACCGGGGCGGCACCGCCCTGGACCGCGACAAGATCCGCAAGCTGGCCTCGGTGCGGTGAGCCGGCATGGAGCGCCTGTACCTCGGCAATGACGGAGTCCCGACCCGCCGGCTGTCCGTGACGCAGACGGTCGAGACGGTGCAAGCCGGCGCGCCCGGCGAGCAGCCGCGCGGGATATCGACGTCCTTTTCGCTCGGCATCGACCCTGACACCGGCCGTGTCGTCGAGGTTTTCTTCTCCGACCGTGGCCGCGCCGGCTCACTGCTGCACCAGCACCTTGAAGATCTCGGCATCGACATCTCGAAGGCCATCCAGGCGCACTACGCCCGCGTCGACGGGGGTGGCGAATGACCAGTGTCAACACCTACGCCACCCGCGCCCAGCGCAGCGAAGCGCATGACAGTCTCGACTTCTTCCCGACACCGCCCTGGGCGACCCGGGCGTTGATCGAGCACGTGCTGGTCGGCGGCGGCTGGCGGAAGGACCAGTTGGCAGAACATGTCTGCTGGGAGCCCGCTTGCGGCGCGGATCACATGGTCAACCCCCTCGCCGAGTACTTCGCCGAGGTGATCGGCACGGACGTGCACGACCATGGCCCGGCGTTATTGCATGACTTCCTGATGCCGTTCCTGCCCCCCATCGTGAAGGCCCGGCCCGGACCGCACTGGATCATCACCAATCCACCGTTCCGGTTGGGACAGCAGTTCATCCTGCGGGCGCTGGAGATCGCCTCCGAAGGTGTGTGCATGCTGGTGCGGACGCAGTTCCTTGAAGGCATCCAGCGCCACCAAGAGCTCTTCCTGCCCCACCCGCCGCTTATGGTCGCGCCGTTCGTCGAGCGCGTCCCGATGGTCAAGGGCAGGCTGGATCGCGGCGCTTCGACGGCCACCGCCTATGCCTGGCTGGTATGGGCCGGCCGGCGCGCGAGCCCGAAGCGTTTTTCCACCGACACCAAGCTGCGCTGGATCCCGGCGTGCCGACGCGCACTCGAGCGCGACGAGGACTACACATGAGCCGGCGCAAGACGACAAAGCAGCCGTGGATGAAGTTCTATCCGGGCGACTGGCGCTCGGATCCCAAGCTCCGCATGGTCTCGCTCGCAGCGCGCGGCCTGTGGATGGACCTGCTCTGCCTGATGCATGAGGCCGAGCCAAACGGTTTTATCGTCGTCGGCGACAACCGTCCGACACTTGAGCAGTTAGCTCGCCTTGTTGGCGCCGAGCCTCAAACAATCGAGCCATTGCTTCAGGAACTCGAGCGATCAGGAGCGGTGACCCGCACATACTTCGGCGCACTCCGCTGTGAGGGGCCGCGCCGAACCGTACTCGACCCAATCAGCGACGACCCTGACGGTGAATTTCCATGAGCGTCGTCGCGACGAAATGGGCCCTGCGGCAGCAGGCGGGCACGCCGGCTGCGAAAGCTGTCCTGATGCGCCTGGCCGACCGTGCGAACGACGACGGCGTCTGCTGGCCATCGGTGCGGACCATCGCCGCTGAGACAGAGCTATCGGAACGCGGAGTCCGGGACAGCCTTCGCCGTCTCGAGGCGGCCGGCTTGATCACAACCCGCCGCCGAGTCTCTGACGGCGTCAACCTCCCGAGCGTCTACTGCCTCGCCCCTGAATGGAATGCCGAGGTGGAGCAGCCAGCGCAGGACACCGGCGGCGTTGCCGTACCGGAGCAGGACTTGCCCCTATGGGGCAGTGAAACCGCAGTGGGGCGCCCATTGCCCCACCGGGGCAGTGAGTGCACCGATGGGGCAACGGACGCACAGGGGGTGGGGCAGCATTTGCCGCCTAACCGTAAGGAAGAAGAACCACCAAGTGGTTCCCCCCCCTTTAGTCCCCCCCCACCCGTCTCGACAGCCGCCAAGCCCGACACCCAGCGCGGGTGCCGTCTCGAGGCCGGCCTCGCCCGTCTCGACAGCCGGGACGGCACCATTCCCGAAGCATGGGCGCTCTGGGCCCGCACCGAGGAGGACATGACCGATGGAGAGGTTCACGACGTCTGGGCCCAGTTCATCGACTACTGGCGCTCCAAGCCCGGCGCAGGTGGCCGCAAGGTCGACTGGGAAGCCACATGGCGGAACTGGTGTCGCAAGGATCGGGACCGCAGGCAGCGGGAACGTCGTGGCGCTGCCGGCCGGTCTGCAGCCGGTTTCGCTCGGAACGCAGGTCGTGGCTCGTATGTTGACGCTTACCGGCGCCGATACGGTGACGATCAGGCTGGAGGATCTGGCTCCGGAGGATCAGATGCCCCCGAACTGCTACCGCCTGCCCGGTCTGTGGCTGACGCCGGACGGCCACGAGCGGATGGCGGCGGCGCTGTCGTACCCCTGTTCAGAGCAGTTGGCGGCGAAGCTTTTCGTGGCGATGACGGTCCTGCTGCGTCCGACGAGTGAGAGCAGCGAGGAACGGGAACTGCGCCTCGGAGCCACCGCCAAGCGCCTTGCCTGCTACCCGAAGCTGGTCGTCCAGGCGGTGCTGGAACACTGGGGCGACACCGAGCAATGGGTGCCGGCCTGGGCCGACCTGAAGCAGCGTCTCGACGAAGCCGAGAGCGCGATCCGCGTCTACGTCGCCAAGGGAGCATGGACCCGATGAAGAAGAAGGGCAGGCCGCGCAAGGACGGCCCGCGCGAGCCCAGCGGCCGCCTGAGCAGGGCCAGCAGCCCCGTCGAGCATGGCGGGACGCCCGAGGCCCGCATCAAGCGCTATGCCCTCGCCCTGATGGCCGGGCAGGCCCGCTCGGCGAAGGATGATGCCGGGAAGGTTGGCAAGCGTGGCGCCGGAGGCCTGGAGAAGACCTCGGCGCCGATCGAGCTGCTGCACGCCGTGGGTCTGGCCGGCGCCGACCAGTACGCCGCCGCCTTTCGGCTGCGCGAACTGCACCGGATCATCTACGGGGATCCCGGCCCGGCTACCAGGGCAGGAACGGGGCGTGAGGCCGTGATCACCCCCGCGATGCAGGCCGAGCACCGCCAGATGATGAGGGCCCTGGCCGCGTTGCCTGCCATCGGCCCGAAGGTGCGCGACATCGTCGTGGCGATCGTCGTGCAGGAATGCTGGCCCGCGTGGCTGATGGACGAGGACGGCTGGGCCGGCCGGAACCGCTCGGATGATGCGACTCGGGTGATGCTGCTGCAGGTGGGCCTCGACACGCTGGTCCAGGTCTGGCGCAGCCATGGTGCCACACCGGTGCGCCGGCGGTCATCGCACTACCGGTCCGGTCGAATGCCACTCGGTGCCCAGGCGTGATTGTCAACCGGACAACTTGATTCGTTGTCCGATGTCAGATAACGTCAGAAATGGAGAGTCCCGAACTGTGTCCGGGGCTCTTTTTTGTTTCTGCGAGGCCGGTGCCATGTGATGCCATCTCGCCCACCGCTCACCCGTCCCAACACCATTGCCCTTGCCGAGCGGCCCAAGCAACGCCGCCTCGGTCGCCGGGATCCGGAACGGGTGAAGCTCTACCACTCCGGCCGATGGCAGCGTCTGCGCCGCCAGGTGCTGACCGAGCAGCCGATCTGCGCGGCCGACGGCTGTGATCGCCTCGCGACCGACGTCGACCACATCAGGCCACTCGAGGACGACGGCGCACCCTATGACCGTGCCAACCTCCAAGGCCTCTGCCGCGCCTGCCACTCGGCCAAGACGGCCCGCGAGACACTGCACAGCGCCAAGCCCCAGCGCATCCCGGATTGGCTGGAGCCCAGCGCTGCTGACCTGACCATCGTGTGTGGCGCCCCTGGATCGGGGAAGTCCACATGGGTGGCCGCGCACGCCAGCGATGGCGACACGGTCATCGACCTCGACGCGATCATGGCCGAGCTGAGCGGCCAGCCAATCTACCAGGGCTATGGTGACTGGCTGCTGCCGGCGCTGGTCGAGCGCAACCGCCGCCTCGGTGCCCTGTCCCGTGCTGGTGCTGACCACCGCGCGTGGTTCATCGTGTCGGCCCCGCGCGCGCAGGATCGTCTGCGCTGGCGTGCGTTGCTCCAGCCGTCCCGGCTGGTGGTGATCGAGACACCGGCCGACGAGTGCTGCCGTCGGATCGCCCGCGACGACCGCAGGGCCGGCGACATCGACCAGGCCACGACCGCCGCGCTGCGCTGGTGGCGCGACTACCGGCCCGCCGAGGGCGACGAGGTGGTCCCCGGCGGGGTCTGACGGCCGCCTCCGGGGCCTCCGGGGTGTCCCGAAACGGGGCATTTCCGGCCCCCAGGCCGGGGGGTGGGGGTCGAATTTCTGGAGATCGTCGCCCTTGGGATCGGCGGCGGGAATCAAAAAAAGGCGCGTGCGAGTTAAACTTTTGCGGTCAATTAATTGATTTAGCTGGATTATTTATCCAGTAACCGCCTGTTTTACCGGATCATCCGGTATTGTGGCGCAAATACCGCTATACTGTGCAAAAGCGGTAAACAGATTCCGAGGTGCATGGCGCTGTCCTTCCGGCGCCGCGCCGTCCGGCCAGGGAGGGAGCCGGGGCACCAATCCCTCCCGACAACAACTGGAGCAGCCCGATGCGACGTGGACCGAAGGGGCTCACCCCCGAGGAGAAGCAGGCGCGCGGCACCTACCAGCCCTGCCGTGACGATGTGAAGGCGAGTTCGATCGAGGTCGACGAGAGCGACGTCCCGATCATGCCAGACTGGCTGACCGATGCCGGCAAGGCTGTGTGGCTCGACGAGCTGCCGCGGGCGATGAAGTTCCGCACTGTCACCGAGGCTGACAGCACCGCCTTCGGCAACTACTGCAACCTGCAGGGCGCCATCCAGGAAGCGTGGCGCGATGGCAGCTACGTTCCGACCGCGCAGCACCTGATCGAGGCGCGAAAGATGGCCGAGCAGTTCGGGATCTTCGGCAGCAAGTCGCGGATGAAGACGGGCGCGGAAGCCCCGTCGACCAAGGCCAATCCGTTCTCTCGGGCGCGTCCGGGTGGAGGCCGATAGGGACTACGTCGGCATCGCCAAGGCGTTCGCGAAGGACGCCGTCCGTGACAAGGGCGGGCGCCGGCACTGCAAATGGGTCCGCCTGGCGGCGCGGCGGTTCTTCGACGACCTGAAGCGCGCCCGGCGTTCCGACTGCCCGTACCACTTCGACGCCTGGCACGCCGAGGATCCGTGCCACTTCATCGAGCACCTGCCGCACGTCGAGGGCCGCTGGAACAGCCTGACCATCGAACTGGCGCCGTGGCAGTGCTTCGTCCTGGTCTGCCTGTTCGGCTTCCGCCGCCGCGCAGATGGCGGTCGCCGGTTCTCGAAGTGCTACCTCGAGGTCGCTCGCAAGAACGGCAAGAGCGCCTTCGCTGCCGGCATCGTCCTGTATTGCGCCACCCGCGAGGACGAGCCGGGCGTCCAGATCAAGACGGCCGCGACGACCGGCGACCAGGCGCGCATCGTCTGGAACGTGGCCCGGAAGATGATCGAAGCTACCCCGGAACTGGCCGCGGCCTTCGGCCTGATCCCCTGGGCTAACAGCATCACGGTCGGTGCGCTGGCCGGCGACATCAAGCCGATCAATTCGAAGTCGTCGACGCAGGACGGCCTGAACCCTCACATGTTTGTCGTCGACGAGCTGCACGCCCACAAGGATCGGGGGCTCTGGGACGTGCTTGTGACCGCCCAGGGCGCCCGGCAAAACCCGCTGGCGCTGGCGATCACAACCGCGGGCAAGGACGTGCAGGGCGTCTGCTACGAGCAGCGCCTGCTGCTGACCAAGGTTCTGGAACGGATCGTCGAGGGCGACCACTACTTCGGCGTCATCTTCACCCTCGACGAGGGCGACGACTGGCACGACGAAAGCTGCTGGGCGAAGGCAAACCCCAACCTCGGCGTCAGCAAGCGGCTGGAGTACCTGCGGGCCAAGGTCAAGGACGCCACGGCCTCACCGGATTCGGAAGCAGAGGTCGTCACCAAGGACTTCAACAAGTGGCTGTCGGCGGCGAGCCAGTGGTTGTCGCTGGCGCGCTGGGATGCCTGCTCGGACCCGGCAATCACGCTGGAGACCTTCCGGGGCCGCGACTGCCACATCGGCTGCGACCTGTCGAACCGGGACGACATCACGGCGACGGTCTGGGCCTTCGAGGCCGGCGACCAGGTCATCTGGATCCCGCGCTTCTACCTGCCGCGCGAGGTGATCGACGAGAAGGTCCGGCAGATGAACCTGACCTTCTACCGGCAGTGGGTTGAGGCCGGATACATCGTGCCGACCGAGGGCGACTGGATCGACAGCGACCGCATCGAGGCCGACCTGCTGGCCAGCTTTGACGTGATCCGTCCGCGATCGATCACCTTTGACACCTACGGCGTCGGACCCGACATCGCCGCGCGCCTGGTCGCCGACGGGCATCCGGCCGGCATCATGGCCTACACGGCGAAGAATGTTGCCCGGGCAGCGCTGGACCTCGAAGCGCGGGTCAAGAGCCGCGGTCGCCTGCGCCACAACGGCAGCCCGGTGCTGCGCTGGATGGCGAGCAACTGCGTTGTCGAGCGCCGCGTCGACGGCAGCATCCTGCCGAAAAAGGAATCGAAGATGAGCCAGGGCAAGATCGACGGCATCGCCGCCGGCCTGATGGCCATGGCGCAGATGGATCTCTACTCGGAGCCGGAACCACCGCGCGTCATCACCTACAACCAGGGTGACATGTTCCGATGATCCGGGAGGCGCTGCGCAACTGGCTCGGGGTGTCGGAATCGCCCCGGATCGAGCCGACGCTCGGCCGGCCAAAGGCACAGATCACGACCTCGGCGGACCTCTACCGCGCGTTCGGGGCAGGGAATGCCAGCGAATCCGGCGTGACCGTGACGCCGAAGTCCGCGTCCAGCCTTCCGGCCGTCGAGGCATGCGTGAAGGTCATATCGGAATCGATCGCGCAGCTGCCGATCAACCTCTACCGGGTCAGCGACGACCGCCGCGTTCCGGCGACCGATCACTGGGCATGGCCGCTGCTGAAGACCCGCCCGAATGCCTGGCAAACGTCGTTCCTGTTCCGGGAACAAGCCACACGCGCCTATCTCTACCGGGGCAACGCCTTTGCCCGGAAGGTCTGGTCCCGCGGCCGCGTTCTCGAGCTGGTGCCTCTGGACCCGCATCGCGTCGATCTCGACATCGACGACCGGACCATGGCGATGGTCTACATCTATCGCCGGCCGGATGGCGGCGAGGAGCGTTGGACCTCGCGGGACGTCATGCACCTTATGGGCCCGTCCGACGATGGCTTCTGGGGCCTGACGCCGATCGAGCAGCACCGCAACGCCGTCGGCGAGGCGCTGGCGATGCAGCGGTACTCCTCACGGCACTTCGCCAATGGCGCCAAGCCGTCTGCGGTGGTGACGCAGCCGGAAGGCTCAGAGATGGGCGACCCAGCCCGTCGCAGCTTTCGCGAAGACCTGGAGGCGATGTACGGCGGCGAGAACGCGTACAAAACGGCCGTGCTACCTGCCGGTTTCAAATTTGAGCCCGTGAGCCTAAGCAACAGGGACGCGCAATACATAGAATCACGGAAGTTCTCGACCAGTGAAATAGCGCGAATGTTTCGCGTTCCACCACACATGATCGGTGATCTTGAGCGCGCCACTTTCTCCAATATTGAGCACCAGGCGCTGGAGTTCGTCCGCTACACGCTCATGCCGCACCTGGTGCGGTGGGAGCAGACCCTGCAGCGTGACCTGCTGCTCAATGACCCCGACTACCAGGTCAAATTCAACGTCAATGGCCTGCTGCGCGGTGATGCCAAGTCGCGCGCCGAAGCGCAGGCCATATGGCGCCGCATCGGCGTTCTGAGCGCCAACGAGATCCGCCGCCACGAAGACCTCGACCCGCGCACGGACCCCGGCGGCGATGGCTACATCGTCGAGGCAAACATGCGTTCCGACGACGGCACCGCCCAGGACACCCCGGAGCAGCCCTGATGCCCATGACACCGATCGACATCGCCGTCCCGGAACCCCGGACGGCGCGCCCGTTCCAGGCGCGCGGCACGCGGTTCGACGTGCGCGCCGCCGCCGAGGACGTGACCGACATCGAGCTGTATGACGAGATCAGCTGGTGGGGCGTCACCGCGAAGGACTTTCGCGCCAGACTTGCGGGCGTGAAGACGTCGCGGATCCGCCTGGCAATCAACAGCCCGGGCGGCGACGTCTACGACGGCATCGCCATCTACAACGACCTGCTGGCCCACCCGGCCGAGGTCGAGGTCGTCGTGACCGGCCTTGCCGCCTCCGCCGCCTCGGTGATCGCGATGGCCGGCGACCGGATCACAATGGCTGCGAATGCTTTCCTGATGATCCACAACAGCTGGGGCATCACCGTTGGCAACAGGTCTGACCATATCGAAACGGCAGACCTGCTCGGCATGATCGACGGTGCGATGGCGAAGACCTACGCCGCCCGGTCCGGGCAGGACGTGGACAAGATGGCAAGCCTGATGGCGGCCGAAACATGGCTGGATGCCGAGGGTGCGCTGGCGCTCGGTCTGGCCGACCGTATCACCGGCGAAGGCGAAGCGGCGCAGGCTGCCTTCGACCTGTCCCGGTTCACCAATGTACCCGGCGCGCTGCGCCAGTCAGCCGACTCCGATCACACCCTTCGTGACGCCGAGCGGGCCCTGCGGGATGCGGGCTTCTCGCGTGCGGAGGCGCGGCGGCTGCTGGGCAGTGGGGCGGGATCTTCGGGCAACGACCAGTGGGACGCTGGGCCGGAGCTCGAGCAACTGGTGGCCGATGCCCATGCGCTGGCCACCCGGGTCGAGAACTCCATCACGAGGAAAGCAAATGCCTGAACCCATTCAGGAACTGAAGGCCGCGCAGGATCGTCTGGGTCGCGCCTTCGACCAGTTCAAGGCGGCCAATGACGAGCGTCTGGCCGAGATCGAGAAGCGTGGCACCGCCTCGGCCGAGACGGACGCCAAGGTCGACCGCATCAATGCGGCCGTGACCGAGGCCCAGGCCACGCTGGCCGAAATGGGCAAGACGGTCGACGACGTTGCGGCCGCCCAGGCCCGCATGGCCATCGGCGGCCGTGCCGGCAAGGGCGAGGAGTCCGACCGCCTCGAGGTCAATGCCCGCGCGTTCTACAACAGCCTGCCGGCGCAGGCCGAGGGCCGCACGATGCTCCCGGCGGCCTTCGGTCACGACCACATCAACCTTTACGGCGAGTACCGGAAGCACTTCCCGCAGCTGCTGCGTCGCGGTGGCCGGGATGGCGACAAGCTGCCCGTTGCAGTCCAGGCGGCGATGCGGGTCGGCTCCGACCCCGAGGGCGGCTACCTGGTGCCGACCGAAATGCTGGAGGTCGTCCAGAAGCGGATCTTCGAGACGTCGCCGATCCGCTCCGAGGCCACGGTGATTTCGATCAGCGGCCCCGAGGTCGAGTTCCCGGTCGACGTCAACGACCTCGCGGCGACGACCTGGGCCGACGAGATCACCAGCCCGACCGAGACCACCACGCCGAACGTCGGCACGCAGAAGATCACCACGCACATCCAGCAGGCGGAGCCCAAGCTCACGCAGCAGCTGCTGGATGACGCCGCGATCGACGTCGAGGCGTGGCTGATGGGCAAGGTGGCGGACAAGATGGCTCGGACCGAGGCAACCGCCTTCGTCACCGGCAACGGCGCCATGCGTCCCCGCGGGTTCGCAAGCTACGGCACGAACTCGGTCACCACGGCCGATGCCAGCCGCAGCTGGGGTGTGCTCCAGTACGTGCCGTCGGGTGCAGCTGGCGGGTGGCCGGCCTACTCCGGCACCGCCGCCGATGACCCGTCTGCGCTGATCGACATCATCGCCAAGATGAACCCGGCCTACCTGCCGGGCGCCATCTGGGCCATGAACCGCCTGACCGCGGCGTCGATCCGCAAGCTGCGCGATGCCGATGGCCGCTACCTGGTCTCCTATGAGCTCGCCGGCGCCGCGATGGGCTTCACCCTGCACGGTTTCCCGATCCGCGACTTCGAGGACATGGCCAACATCTCCTCGGACTCGTACTCGATTGTTTTCGGCAACTTCCGTCAGGCGTACATGATCGTGGACCGCCAGGGCATGACCGTGCTGCGCGACCCCTACACCGCCAAGCCGTTCGTGAAGTTCTTCACGACCAAGCGGGTGGGCGGAGATGTCGTGAACTATGACGCACTGAAGCTGATCAAGTTCTCGGCAAGCTGACCACCTGACTGTTCAGTCCTGATCCTGAAAAGGCCTCGCCGGGTGCGGGGCCTTTTTCTTTCGGAGGTATCCCATGAGCACCCGCGACCTTCACCACAACATCAAGGTGGTGCAGCACATCAGCGGCGCGAAGACGGCGACCGTAACGCCCGCCAACGGCGTCGACACGCTGGGCTTCGAGTCCGTCGAGGCGCTGATCCACATCGGCGCAATCGCCAATATCGCGAACTCGCCGGTCCCGTCCTGGACGTTCCACGCCGAGGAATCGGACAGCGCCAGCTCCGGCTTCACCGCCATCACCGACAGCAACCGCATCCTCTACGATGCGTCCGTGTCGCCGGTGACGTCGCCGGACAGCACGACGGGCGTGTTCCTGACCGTCGATGCGGCCAACGAGGATGACGCGACCTACCGCGTCGGCATCCTGAGCATGAAGCGGTACATCCGCATCGTGGCGACCGCTGCCGACACTCCGGGCAGCACCTACATCCTCGCCGAAATGATCCTCGGCCATCCGGCGCTGGCGCCGGTGGACGAGGGCTGATGCCCGCCATCCTGGTGCGTCGCCGGTTCAGCCATGTGCTGACCGGCGACATCCACGGCACCGAGTTCCTTCCGTCCGACACACCGGTCAACGTGGACGACCGTTGTGCAGAGGTGGCCTTGGCCGAGGGCTGGGCCGTCCCTTTCGAGAAGCCGTCGCTGGTGGGCGAGAAGGGCCCGGAACTCCATGTTCCGGCTGGCCAGCAGGATACGGCGTCCCCCGGCTCTGGCCCGGCGCCGTCGTCGTCCTCGTCGCCGGCGGACCAAGCCTCGACCGCACCCAGTGCGCCGAAGCGGAAGCCGGCCAGGCGCAAGGCCGCGTCCGGATCGCAGGCGTAAACAACGCCTGGCAGATCTGCCGTCTCGACCTGCTCTACGCCTGCGATGACCGCTGGTGGGTGCACCATGATGGTGTCCCGGACTTCACCGGACTGAAGCTGACACAGGATGCCCGGACGGCCGCGCGCTGGCCGGCCATCCGCTACGTGCGATCCGAGGACCAGCCCGGGCTGAGTCTCAACCCGACGCTGATCCACCGGGGCCAGAACAGCGGCTACCAGCTGCTCAACGCGGCGGTGCACCTCGGTGCCCGTCGCATCATCCTGCTGGGCTTCGACATGCGCCTCGGTCCCAACGGCGAGGTGCACTGGCACGGCCTGCACGGCGGCGATCTCGACAACCCGCGCAGCCCGTCGACTACAGCCCGCTGGGTCAGACAGTTCGCCGCCACCGTCCCAGACCTCGCCCGCGCCGGCGTCGAGGTCCTGAACGCAACCCCCGGCTCAGCCATCGACTGTTTCCCGCGCGTCGGCCTGACCGAGGCGCTGGCGAGGGAGTAACGCAATGGGCAACAACCCCTATTTCCCGCGCGGCAAGACGCCCCGGCACCAGTCGGACCCCTCGTGGAAGGGCGTCGCCATCACGCCTGGCGCCACCGAGTTGACTGACTGGCCCAGGTCGGTCCGGTGCGGAACAGGCGGCACGCTGGTCGTCGTCGACACCGACGATACCGAGCTGATCTTCACCAATGTCGCCGATGGCGAGACGATCCCGATGGTGGTCAAGAAAGTGCTGGCCCAGAGCTCGGATTCGCCGCCCGTCGCCACCGACTGCGACGACATCGTCGGCTATCTCTGATGCGTCTCGGCCTCGGCCTCGGTCTGACCAGCCCCGGCGTCACCGGCGGACGCCGGCCGTACACCGTCGGCGCGAAATCCTACGACGGCACCAACGACTTCGCGTCGAAGTCCGGAGCGAATGGCGCCAACAGCAAGCAGTTCACCTTCGTCTGCGCGCTGAACTTCTCGGCGCCGGGCACCGGCTTGCAGTGGCTATGGGACGTCGGCACCAGCCGGCTGGCGATCTACAAGTCCGCGACGACCGGCTTCGTCACCGTCGAGGGCGCGAACTCGGGCGCCAGCAACATCCTGAACATCAGGTCGAATGCGGGTATTCACTCGCTGATCGGTGCCTGGGGCGTGCTGATGATCTCGCTCGACATGAGCGACGCGAACAAGCGCCACATCTACCTCGGGCACACCAGTCTCGGCGTCACCGCCACGACCTACACCAACGACACGCTCAATCTCGCCTCGGACTATGAGTTCGCGACACGCCAGGGCGGCGTGAACAAGCTCGCCGCCTGCGCCGCGCATCTCTGGTGGGCCGATGGCGTCTACACCGACCTGTCGGTCGAAGCGAACCGGCGGAAGTTCATCGACGCAGCGGGCAAGCCGATCAGCCTCGGCAACCAGGGACAGGGCCCCACCGGCGCCCAGCCCCGCGTCTTCGCCCCGAACGGCGACCCGAGCACCAACCTGGGATCGGTCGGCAACTTCACCATCACCGGCGCGCTCACCGACTGCGCCTCCAGCCCAACGGACTGATGATCATGTACAGATGGTGGCACCTCGACCGGCAGGCGCCCGGCTATGCCGAGGCCGTGGCGCTGGCCGCGACCTGCTGGCCGGAAGCGGCTGGGCTGTTCTCGGAGAACATCCGGCACGATTCCGCAGAGTCCATCGTGAAGGCGCTGGCGTCCACGCCGCTGCCAGCCGCCGCGCCCGGTGGGGCGCTGATCCAGGCATTCGACGCCCCGCCGCGCGACCTGGTCGCCGCCGGCTGGTACCCGGAGGCCTGAGCATGGCCACGTTCGTCTGCTGGCTCTTCCGGGGCAACGACTTCGACCGCCGCAAGGTCATGACCTACACGCCCGCGCACGTCGCCACCCTGGCTGCGATGCTGCAGCGCCATGGCGGTCACCGGCTGGTCTGCGTTTCGGACATGGATGTGAATGTACCCGGCGTGCGGGTCATACCGATGCCGCGCCACGTCTCGGCGCTGATCAGCTACTACCCGAAGCTCTGGGCCTTCTCGATGCAGTTCGCCGAGCAGATCGGCGAGCGCTTCGCCTCCATCGATCTCGATGTCGTGGTGATGGGCGACCTCGGCCCCCTGCTCGACGAGCCGGGCGACTTCCGCATCTGGGACTCGGCCAGGGGCCAGCCGTACAACTCCAGCTTCTTCGTCATGGATCCCGGCGCGCGCTGGCGCGTCTGGGAGGACTTCGACCAGGCGCTGGCCGAGAGGGTGAAGAGCCGCTACGAGCGCTGGTGCGGCGACCAGGGCTGGATTGCCCACGTCCTCGGGCCCGACGAAGCGGTCTTTCCCGAATCCGAAGGCGAGCTGATCCGCTACCGCAGCCGCGAGCACCAGTTCGGTGTGCCGGAGACGGCGAAGGCTGTGTTCACCTGCGGTCCCTACCGCCCCGACACCCTGCGCCACCTGCATTGGGTCGAGGATCACTACCGGTGAGCGATCCCCGGTCTGCCCCGACGAAGCATTACCGCGTTCTGGTCGAGTTGGTGAAGGCCAATGGCTGGAGCCGTGGCGCGGAGATTGGCGTTCTGAAAGGCAAGACGCTCGGGGTGCTGCTCTCGGAATGTCCCGCACTGCACATGACTGGCGTTGATCTTTGGGAGAGGCACGCACCGGCTGATGTCGCCGGCCACGAGACATACGAGCGCTATGACATGGCCCGCGTGCAGACGGCGGCATTCGCTGTCGCTGACAGATTCCCCGGTCGATGCTACCTGATCCGAGAAGACAGTGTGAAAGCGGCGGCGCTCGTGGACGACGGCGCGCTGGACTTCGTCTTCATCGACGCAGCCCACACCCAAGAAGCGACCCGACGCAATATCGTGGCGTGGCGTCCGAAAGCCCGAGTGATGCTGGGCCATGACTGGTGGTGGCCGTCTGTTGCGGCCGCCCTGGACGGCATTGGTCCGTGGGTGCGCCTGCCCGAATCGGTCTGGATGCTGAAATGAGATGCACCGTGATCTGCCGGCGCGGCGCGGAGCATCAGAAGACCTTCGGCGACATGGTGGGCACCGGGCTTCGACGCCACGGCGTCGCCGTCACGGTGACCGACAGCTTCGACCACCCGGCCGGCGACTTCATCGTCGCCTGGGGCTGGAAGAACGCCAGTCGCTATATCGGCCGCTGGCCGGTGCTGGTGATGGAGCGCGGCTATGTCGGCGACCGCTTTCACTGGACGTCGCTGGGCTGGAACGGGCTGAACGGCCGCGCAGACTTCGGAAATGCGTGCGTCGATGGCCGGCGCTGGGATCGCTTCTTCGCGCCCTTCATGCAGCCCTGGCGGCAGCCGAAGGACAACACCGCCCTGATCATGGGGCAGGTGCCGGGCGACCAGTCGCTGGTCGGCCACGACTTCAACAACTGGATCCGGACGGTGACAGGCGCGCTGCGTGTCTTCGGCTTCTATCCCGTGTTCAGGCCGCACCCGAAGGCGCTGCAGGCATGGGAACTGCCGTCCGGCCTCGACGTGGTCGGCGGCGACCTGCAGGCCGCGCTGGCATCCGCCGCGGTGGTCGCGACCTTCAACAGCAACTCCGGCGTCGATGCCGCGCTGGCGGGCGTGCCGACCGTCGTCTGGGACGAAGGGTCGATGGCCTGGGCGGTGGGCGCACAACGCAGCATCGAGATCACCATGCCCGACCGGACGCGCTGGGCGCACCGGCTGGCGCACTGCCAGTGGGCCCCCCAAGAGCTCGAGGCCGGTGACTGGTGGCCGCAACTTCGCGAGGCAATGCCGTGCTCGAATACGACCACTACAGCCCGCACCGCCTGAGCCTGTCGGGCGCCCCCTCTGCGGTGGTCTCGACAGCGGACCTGAAAGCCTTCCTGCGGGTCGACACGAGCGACGACGACGACCTGATCGCCGCCATCGGCGCCGCCGCGACGGCGCATCTGGACGGCCGCAACGGCGTCCTCGGCCGCGCGCTGGGCACCCAGACATGGGTCTGGTCGCTGGACCGGTTCCCGGGCCACGTCACCGGCAACATCTACGCCGATCTGCGCGTACCCCTGCCGCCGCTGCAGAGCGTCACCTCGATCAGCTACGTCGACCCGGACGGCGACAGCCAGACGCTCTCGACCGATGTCTACGACGTCGACACGAAGTCCGTGCCCGGCGTCATCTTCCTGAAGTATGGCCAGAGCTGGCCGTCGATCCGGGAACAGCGGAACGCGGTCACCGTCACCTTCGTCGCCGGGTACTCGACCGTGCCCGGTCCGCTGGTGCAGGCGATCAAGAACCTGTCCGCGCTGCTCTACGACCAGCGGTCCCCGGTGGTCACCGGTACGATCGCGACCGAGCTGCCCCTGGGACTGCGCGCGCTGATCGCGCCGTACATGATCCATGCCTGACGCGCCCAGGGTCCAGCCGGGCCAGATCGACCAGCGGATCACGATCCAGAGCGAGAACAGCACCGCCGACGGTGCCGGCGGATTCGTGCTGGCCTGGTCGGACGTCGCGACGGTCTGGGCGATGGTGGAGCCGCTGACCGGTCGCGAGCGCGAGGAAGCAGGCCGGCTCGAGGGTGCCGTGCGCTACAGGGTCACTGTCCGCTACCGCGCCGGCCTGACCACATCGAACCGCATCGTCTGGCGGTCGACGCCGATGCAGGTGCGCGAGGTACACGAGGCTGGGCCGCGCCCGATGTACCTGGTGCTGATCTGCGAGAGCGGGGTGGCCACCTGATGGCGCTGCAGGTGAAGGTCGCCGGCACGTCGGAACTGCGCCGCCGGCTGTCCGCGCTGCCGGCCAATGCGCGCGCCGAGGTCACGAAGGCCATCGACAAGTCCGGCGCCGAGGTCGCGTCCATGGCCGCGGCGCTGGCCCCGGTCGACCAGGGCGACCTGAAGGCCTCGATCACGCACCAGATGGCCGATGACGGCCTATCGGCGAAGGTCGGCTCAAACGAGGTCCATGCGACCTTCGCGGAGTTCGGGACGAAGGAGCGGCCCGCGCAGCCGTTCCTGTTCCCGTCCTACCGCGCGCTGAAGAAGCGGATCACCGGCAGGATCGGCCGGGCGGTGAAGAAGGCAGCGACCATGGCAGGTGTACGGTGAGCGGTCACGCCACGCTGGCCATCCGGAAAGCTGCATACGCGGCGCTGGTCGCTGACAGCGACGTCGGCGCGCTGGTCGGCGACAGGATCTATGACGCACCGCCGGAAGGGGTGACCTTCCCCTATGTCCAGCTCGGCGACAGCATCGTCACCGACAATGACACCCAGACGGTGAACGGCTCAGAGGAAGACCTGGTATTGCATACCTGGTCGCGGCAGCGCGGCCGCAAGGAAACCGATCAGGTCCAGGCAGCCATCTATGGCGCACTGCACAGGCAGGATCTGCAGATCAGCGGCCAGACCCTGATCCTCTGCAACCGTACCTTCGAGCAGGTGCTGCGCGATCCTGACGGTGTCACCTATCACGGCGTGAGCCGGTACCGGTTCCTGACGATGGAAGGCTACACCGTAGGGGCCAAGTCCTACGACGGCACCAACGACTTCGCGTCGAAGCCCGGAACGAATGGCGCCAGCAGCAAGCAGTTCACCTTCGTCTGCGCGCTCAACTTCGCCTCGCCGGCGGCGGGCCTGCAGTACATCTGGGCTGTCGGGAGCGGCGGCAACCGGCTGAGCATCTACAAGAACACGAGCACGAATACCCTCGCGATCGAGGGCTTCAATTCTATCGGCACCCGCGTTCTCTTTGCCACGTCGACCACCGGCATCAGCGCCGCCATTGGCGCATGGGCTGTCCTGATGATCTCGGTCGATCTCGCGACCCCCGGTTCACTCCGGGTCTACCTCGGCCACACCGCCCTGCCGATGGCCGTGACCACCTTCACCGACGCCACGATGGCGACGGCATCGAACTGGGAATTTGGCGGACGATCCGCCGGTTCGAACAAGATCGCTGCTTGCGTCTCTCACCTCTGGTACGCGAACGGCCAGTATGTCGACCTGGGCGTTGAGGCCAACCGGCGCAAGTTCATCGACCAGTTCGGCCGCCCTGTCGGCCTGGGTGACACCGGCGACCTGCCCACCGGAACGCAGCCGCACCTGTTCGCGCCCAATGGCGACCCGAGCACCAACCTCGGATCGGCCGGAAACATGACCATCACCGGCGCGCTCACCGACTGCGCCTCCAGCCCCACCGACTGACCCCTTCCCAGCCCCATAGGAGACCACCATGGCTGCACAGGCCGGCGCCAACATGCTGCTGAAGATCAGCAACGAGGATTCCCCGGAGACGTTCGCCACCGTCGCCGGCATCCGCACCACGTCGCTGTCGATCAACCGCGAGCCGATCGACATCACCGACCAGCAGTCCGCCAACCGGTGGCGCGAGTACCTGGCCCAGATCGCCACGAAGTCGATCTCGGTCAGCGGCGCCGGCGTGTTCCAGGACGATGGCTCCGGCGACACGTCGCTGAAGAACGCCGCTCTGGACGAGACCGCGATGCAGCGCTTCCAGTGTGTCGTGCCCGACTTCGGCACCTTCGAGGGCAGCTTCCACATCACCAGCTTCGAGTACAGCGGCGAGCACACCGACGCCGTGCAGTTCTCGATCTCGCTGGAGAGCGGCGGCGCCATCACCTTCACGGCCACCTGATCAACATGGCGAACCGTGTCCGGGGCGAAGTCCGCCTCGCCATCGGCGACCGCGAGGTCGTGCTGGTGGCCACCCTCGGTGCGCTGGCCGACATCGAGGACCGCATGGGCGTGCACCTGGCGGACCTCGGCAGCCGCCTCGCCCAGCCCCGCGTGAAAGACCTGATGCTGTTGACGGAGATCCTGTCCGACGGAGCCGTCACCGTCGACGCGCTGCGCGCGCTCGACCCGGTCGAGATGCTGGCCATCGGCAATGCCGTCACCGGCGCGCTGGCCGCCCTGTCGTGGGCCGGCGACGACGAGGATACCGACCAGGGAAACGCCTGACCGGCCCGACACCGTGGCAGGAATGGCTGGGCATCGCGCTGGGGCAACTCGGCTGGACCCCCGCCGTGTTCTGGACCGCGACCATGCGCGAGCTGGCGGCCGCCATCGACGGGCGCGCCGCCCGCGAAAGCGGTCGGGCCGGGAAAGGCAGGAAGCTCAGCGTGAAGCAGTGCAGCGACCTGCGCGGCTGGATGGCCGAGACCCTGAAGAAGCACCCTGACGGGCGACGCTAGCTGCCCTTGCCGGGGGCCTTGCCGTAATTCACTGACAGAGAGTATCCGCACACATGACAGACCCATCTGTTGTACTGGCCTCTCGCCCCCGACTTTTCCGGGATGCGCTGGTCAAACTGCAGGAACGACTTCTTGGCGTTGCCATAGCAGCCGGGACAAAGCCATGTCTCTGGTTCGGCGATCTGTACGTCCGGCTTCTTCACGTAGGCAAAGGCACCTCGATCAACTGCCTGCAGCGCGTAGTTTTCGCGCTCTGCCCCCCATGCCTTAAGGCGCACAATCTCTTCTTCAAGCTGACGCTTCTCGGCTATCAGCGCCTGTTCCTGCTGCAGTACAACGAGCAGCTTCGCCTGGGCCTCGACCATCGCGGCTCCGAATTTCTGCTCAAGCTCAGTACGGGCCTTGGCATCCCTGAGATCGGCGAGGCCAAGAACCAGCTGTTTCGCGTGCTCAACCGCCTGTAGCGCGGCCGCGATAGCGCCAACATCAACCATGGCGCCGGTACCCGAGATCGGACCCTGACATGACCGAATACACCTCCTCCCCTGGTGGCATCTGCCCTGACTGTCAGCGCGTCCTCCGCGAACTGCAAGACAAGGTTGCGGCCGAGCGGTTCGCACGCGTCGTTGCCGTCGGTGACAAGGTCCACCCTGACGGGTCCGTCACCCGCCGGACCATGCAGATCGGAGACCGGTAAGGCACCCTGACGGGCGACGGGGTTAGGTGGTTAGAGGGATTTCGCCAGATTTGGCGAAAAGCCTGGCGGCGCGGATTGCTAGGTTTTTTCCCGAATCGGAAAAAACCTCACACACGCGGATTTCTGGTTTTTCCGCAATTCTGCGGAAAATTCGGGACGCGGTCGGAGCGGCGCTGAGGGTTTTCCCCGAAACGGGGGAAAACCCCCTGGGCAGCCGCCCGCGAGGTTTTCAATAATTTTATCAAAAACCCAGAAATCCGCGCCTTTCAGCCGCTTCGAACGGCATATTTGACACGCCAAGTTTGGCGACCCCGTTCTGTCCGAAGGTATAACGACGGTCGTTATACCTTCCCCCGGCGGGACGCAGGAAACGACCCCTAGGAAGGTATGACCGTCATGGTCATACCTTCGGCGCTCAGAGATGAGGGTCTTGCCGAAGCGGCAATTCGCGGTCGCCCGGATCGGCGAGAGGCAACCGTTGCGACGCGGCCTTCGAGGTGAGCCCGGCAACTCCGTAGCCGATGAAGCCAATGGTCACGAAGGCCAAGGCCCACGGCCAGGCGCCGATGAGAATGAGTGCGCCGGTCACAATGTGGCCGGACATGGCGGGATCACCCCAAGCCTGGAGCGAAATTTCACGCACCGCAGGGCTGGCGTAGAAGACCAACGGGATCGCAAACGCGATGCCGCCGAAGACGACGCATAGCGTGCTCAAGACGTAAAGGATTGCTGCCACCGCGACCTCCCCTTGTTCATGCAAGGGTAGCGTCAGCCGGAGCGAGTGTCAGGCGGTAGGTGATCCTGAGTTTTCCAGCGCCAGTCCGAGAGCCTGACAGCACAGTGCGCGGATCGCTTCAGAACGACTGGGCAGGTCCGGCTGAGCACGGCGCCACTCATCAATGGCGTCGCGAAGGGTCGCCGACATCATCACAGGAACGCGCACATCGTTCGGTTCGTTGTTCATGTGAGCAAACTACGCCAGTTGGGCATATGGCACAACTGGCATTGACATGTGCCACTTGTGCCAGTAGCGTTGTGCCAGTTGATCAAGTGGAGCAACACGCACATGGACATGCTGCGCTGCGCATCGGAACTCGGGATGCATGGCTACCGGACCCCGGCGGTCCTGCCGGAGAATCCAGAACCGCTTTTCGATCATGAACGCCGGATCATCGACGACATCCGTTCATGGCGAGATGACACGACGATCATGCGCAACTGCGCGACGGTGGCGCTGATCCACATCGAGGTGACCCGCTCCCCCAGGTCCTCGGGGTTCTGGCGCATGGCCTTGGCCGAGACGGGGCTGGCATGAAATGGCGGCTCACCGAGTACCGGGACTACCTCTCGTCGCCGCGCTGGCGGCGCCTGCGCGCGGACGCGCTCGAACGAGACAATCACCGCTGCCGCTGTTGCGACGGCAGGGAACATCTGGAGGTCCATCACCGCCGGTATCCCGAGATCCTCGGCGACGAAACTGTCGAGGATCTGACGACGCTCTGTCACCGCTGCCATGACGCTGTGACAGCAGACATTGTTCGCCGCGGCTTTGACGCCGCGCGCATCGCGGCGCCGGCGCTCATCGACAGGCGGCCGCCGCACGGGAAGGAACGAATCGATGTGGAAGACCTTGACGTGCCGGATTACCGGCGTCGCTCCCCTGCTCATGCACAACAGCCAGCTCGCCGACCCGCTGAACCAGTTCGCTCGCGCCATGAAGCAGGTGTCGAGCAAGCGCACGAAGACCGAGGCTGACTACGAGGAACTGGCCCGGCTTGAGTTCCGTGGTGGGCTGTACATGACGGCGGAAGGGCCGGTGCTGCCAGGTGAGGCTCTGGAGGCGGCCATCATCCAGGCTGCGAAGAAGCGCAAGCGCGGCCCTCAGGCCAAGGCTGCCGTCATCGTTCCAAACCATGCGGCTCTCGAATACGAAGGCCCGCGTGATGTTGACGGCCTCTGGGGCGACCCGGATTTCCGTCTGGTGGCGCCGGTGGTCGTCAGCCGCGCCCGCGTCATGCGCACGCGGCCCCGGTTCAAGTCCTGGGGCGCCACCGTCACCATCGACTTCGAGGACGGTCAATTGAACCGCTCCGAGGTTGTCGACTTTGTCCACATCGCCGGTCAGTTGATCGGCATCGGCGACTGGCGTCCCCGTTACGGCAGGTTCGTCGCTGAGTTCTAGTTCCCGCGGCAAGGCGATGCCTGGTGCGGCATGGCGTGGCGAGGCGCTACAAGGCAGGGATACTTGATCAATTTTCTAATCGAGGCCGGGAAGGGCGCGGCGCGGTAAGGCGTGGCTCGGCCTGGTCCGGCAGGGTGCGGCAGGGGTACTTTGTAAATTTCCAAGGCGATGCCGGGCGGGCCCGGGTCTGGCAAGGTCAGGCCTGGCCGGGTGAGGCGAGGCAGGGGAAAGGGGCGGTCTTCGGGCCGCCCTTTTCATTTGAGGGTTCAACGAGATGACCGTCGAGATTGAAAGGCTGCTGGTAACGATCAGCGCTGACACGCGAGCGCTCCGAAAGAACCTCGATCGTGCGGCGCTGGAGGCCAATCGCGCCGCGAAGCAGCTGGAACGCGGGTTCGCCGAAGCGGGCGAGAAGATGCGCATGACCTTCAACCGGGTGGCGGCGGCTGCGTCGGCGGTCGCTGGCATCATCGGCGCCGGTGCGCTGGGGTCGGCCCTCATCGACACGAACAAGGAGTTCCAGCAGCTCGAGGCCACCCTCGGTGTCTTCCTGAAGTCGACAGATAAGGCGGCCCAGGCGTTCGAGATCATCCGCGAGTTTGCAAAGCAAACGCCGTTCAGCGTCCGTGACATCTCCGCAGCGTTCACGCGCATGGTTGGCGTAGGGATCGAGCCGTCAATCTCTGCTCTCCAGGCCTTCGGCGATGTCGTCGCGGCGACGCCGAACAAGAGCCTGATCGATTTCATAGAAGCCGTCGCTGACGCTTCCGTGGGCGAGTTCGAGAGGCTCAAGGAATTCAATATCAAGGCGGCCAAAGAGGGAGAGAGCGTAAAGCTCACCTTCAACGGACTGACCCGCGAAGTCGAAAATTCTTCCGAAGCCATCGTTGACGCGCTTATCGCAATCAGCCGAGAAAATTTTTCGGGTGCGGCATCGGCTCAGATGAACACCCTGACGGGGGCATTCTCGAACCTGGGTGATGCTGCCGATGATTTCCTCGCGAAGGTCGGCGGCGCCGGACTGAACGACGCCATTGCCAACGTCGCTCGAGTGCTCTCCAGCCTCACCGAATCCACAAGCGGTGCCGCATCTTCAATCGGCCGGTTTCTCGCCAGCGGTGTTAACGCGATCCCCGGAATCATGGAAAACATCGCTCGAGCAGCGATGTTCGTTTCCGACAACTTCCGCTTCTTGATTGGACTGACAGCCGGGTTCGTGAGTATCCGCATTGTCGAGACCCTGATATCAACGGCACGAGCCTTTATCCTTTATTCAAAAGCAATAAATCTCGCAAGACTGTCAAGTCTTGCGTTTACTGCCGTACAGAAGGTTGGAAAGCTTGGACTTGTCACGATGGCCGGCGTCATTGCTCTTGCCATCGGCCAACTTGATGAATTTAGGGCCGCTATTGACGAAGTAATCAATCTATTCCGCCCGGAATTTGACGAGGCCATTTCTGCCACCATGGACCTGCTCGAGGGGCTCGGTCTCGACTTCACCGCGCTCGAAACCGAGATCAAGTCCTTCACCCCCGAGATCAACGTGGCGTCGCGGTCAATTCAGGAACTGGACACGGACCTGAAGAAGATCATCGGTACGACCGGGCAGGTAGCGACGACCACGGCCGGGACCAAGACGGAGTTGCAGCGACTCGCTGAGGACGGAGTTGGGACGCTGGAGGAAGCGGCAGACAAGGCCATCGTCGGGGGTCTGCGCGGCATGGAAGACGCGCTGGCATCAGTCGCAGACGGGTCTCGAACAACCGGCGAAGCGTTCCGCGACATGGTGCGAAGCATGCTCAGCGAGATAGCCCGGTTGTCAGCCAAGCAGCTGACCGGCGGCCTGGGCGACCTTCTGGCCAAGCTGCTCGACCCGATCCTGACCAGCAGCAGCGTGCTGCCCTTCACGAACACGCCGTCGCCGTCGGTACCGGCCGCCTTCGGGTTCAGTGCCTTCGCGGATGGCGGGCGGCCGCCGGTGGGCGTGCCGTCGCTGGTGGGCGAGCGCGGCCCGGAACTGTTCGTCCCGGACGTGGCCGGCAGGATCATCCCGAACGACGCGCTGGGGCGTGGTGGCGGCAGTGTCATGAACGTCGTCATCAACGCCGAGGGCGCCGACCCGGCCGGTCTGCGCCGCGTCGAGGCCGCGCTGATCGACCTGAACCAGAACTTCAGCCGTCGCGCCATCGACGCGGTGGGCAATGACATCGCCCGCGGCGGTGGGCTGGCACGCCTCGTAAGGGCCTGACACATGGCAATCAGCTATCCCCTGTCACTGCCGTCGGTGCGAGCGCTGACGACAGACTGGGAGGCCGTGAACACGGCCGGCATGAACAGGTCGCCGTTTACAGGTGCCGAACAGATCTATGCCTGGTCGGGCGAGTGGTGGCGCTGCAGCGTGTCCCTGCCGCCAATGGCGCTGGCCGATGCCGATGCGTGGGTGGCGTTTCTCGTCAGCCTGCGCGGCCGCTATGGCACCTTCCTGCTCGGCGACCCCCTCAAGACCAGCCCGCGCGGCGTCGGCACCGGCACCCCCGTGGTGGCCGGCGGCAGCCAGACCGGCTACAGCCTCGACACCGACGGCTGGTCCGCATCCACGCCCGGCATCCTGGCCGCCGGCGACTGGATCCAACTCGGCAGTGGCTCTGGCTCCCGCCTTCACAAGGTGGTCCAGTCCGCCGACAGCGACAGCGCCGGCGCCGCCACGCTGGAGATATGGCCCGCGCTTCGGGCCAGCCCGGCGGACAACGACCCGATCACGCTTGCCTCGACCAGGGGCGTCTTCCGCCTGGACGGCAATATCACGTCCTGGTCGGTCGACAAGGCCCGGACCTACGGCATCAACTTCACCGCCGTCGAGGCGCTGGGCGCGTCATGAGCCGCGGTCTGTCGTCTGCCATGGTGGATGCGGTCACCGGCCGCGTCCTGCGCCCGGTCATCTTCTTCGAGGGCGAGTTCGCCTCCGGCACCGTCAGGCTGTTCAGCGGCATCGGCAGCCTGACTTGGGACAGCAAGACGTGGACCGGCGCCGGCAAGCTGGCCGGACTGGAAGCGATCGAGGAGACCGACAGCGTCGAGGCGCGCGGCATGGCCGTGTCGCTCAATGGCTTCGATTCCGCGCTGGTCTCGATCGCCCTGGCCGAGGTCCGGCAGGGCAAGGCTGGCAAGGTCTGGATCGGCTTCTTCGACACCGCAGGCGCGGTCATAGCCGACCCGAAGCTGGCCTTCTCCGGCCGCCTCGATGTTCCGTCGCTCACCGACAGCGGCGAGACCGCGCGCATCGTCATCTCCTATGAGAACCGCCTGATCGATCTCGAGCGCCCGCGGCTCCGGCTCTACACGCAGGCGGACCAGAAGATCGACTATCCGACCGACACCGGCATGCGGTTCATCGAGAGCCTGCAGGAAGCCGAAGTGCTGTGGGGGCGCCGGTGAACCGCCGCCCCGACTGGGAGCGGATCCTCGATCTCGCGATCGAGCATGCCCGCAGCCAGCCCTTCAGCTGGTCGCACCGCAATTGCGCGATCTGGTGCGCCGACGTCGTCCACGCCATGACCGGCCACGATCCCGGGGCGACCTGGCGAAACCTGCCCGACAATGCGTGGAATGTCCGCATGGCCGTGGCCCGCGCGGGCGGCCTGGCCCGCATCGCCACCGATGCGCTGGGACCGTCATCACCCATTGCCATGGCGCGGCGTGGCGACGTGGTGCTGCTGGCCGGCGATGGGGCGCTGGGCATCTGCGTCGGCCGCCGTGTTGCCGTGCCCGGCCCGAAGGGGCTGGCCTTTGCTTCGCTGGAAGCGGGCGAGATGTGCTGGAGGGTCGGCTGATGCCACCGGTGATCATTGCCGCCGTTCCCGCTATTGCCGGCGCTGCCGTTGCCGGGTTCACGACCGCATCTATCGCGCTGGCGGCACTGACCATCGCGTCGTCCGCGCTGTCCTACATGCTGTCGCCGAAGCCGCCGAGCCTGAAACGCCAGCTCACCGACAACACGGTCACCACCCGGCAGGCGGCGGCACCGCAGCAGCTGGTCTTCGGCCAGGCGATGGTCGCCGGCATTCCGGCCGACATGGTCGCGACCGACGGCAACCAGTTCCTGCATATCCCGGTGCTGGTCGCCGGCCACGAGATCGAGGGGCTGGAAGCCCTGTACTTCGGCGACGAGGAAGTGCCGCTGGACGGCAATGGCGATGCCACCGGCGACTATGCCGGCTTCGTCCGGGCGCTGGTGAAGACCGGCACCGCGACGCAGACCGCCTTCGCCGAGCTGATCACCGAGACCGGCGGGCGATGGACCGCGACGGACACCCTGTCCGGCCTGGCGGTGGTCTATGTCCGCCTGAAGTTCGACGCCGACGTCTTCCCGAACAACATCCCGAACCTGCGGTTCCTGGTGAATGGCTGGAAGGCCTATGACCCGCGCGTCAGCGGCCATGATCCGGACGACGCGACGACCTGGGAATGGACGGACAACCCGGCGATCCTGCTGGCCAGCTATCTCTGCGACACGAAGTTCGGCCTGGGCGCCGACTACGCGACCGAGATCGACGAGACGGCCCTGATCGCGGCGGCGAACGTCTGCGACGAGACCGTGACGCTGGCCGCCGGGGGCACCGAGAAGCGCTACACCCTGAACGGCTCCGCATCCTGCGATGCGGCCCCGCGCGAGATCATCCAGGACATGCTGGGCGCGATGTCCGGCCGGCTGGTCTATTCCGGCGGTGTCTGGCTGATCAAGGCCGGCGCCTACGAGGCCCCGACGATCACGCTGACCGCCGACGACTTCGTCGGTCCGGTCACCGTCCGCTCGCTGGTCGGCCGGCGCCAGTCATTCAACGCGGTGAAGGGCGTCTTCCGGGATCCGGAGCGCGACTGGCAGGCCACGAACTACCCGGCCATCACATCGGCCACCTTCGAGGCCGAGGACAACGGTGAGCGCGTGTTCGCCGATATCGACCTGCCCTTCACCAACACCGCCTCGATGGCGCAGCGGCTGGCAAAGATCGGTCTGCGGCGGGCCCGCCAGCAGATCTCGGTGGAAGTGCGCTGCTCGATGGCGGCATGGCAGCTGGTGCCCGGCGACACGGTGGCGCTGACCTTCGACCGGTACGGCTGGGCGTCCAAGGTGTTCGACGTCGTCAACGTCCAGCTGCGTGTCGAAAGCCAGAGCGAGGACGGGCCGGCCATGTCGGTCGACCTCTCGTTGCGCGAGACAGCCTCGACCGTCTTCGACTGGTCGGTCGCCGACGAGGGTAGCATCGACCCGGCCCCGAATACCCAGCTGCCGAACCCGTTCATCGTAAGCAATCCGAGTGCACTGCAGATCACGACCGAGGACGTCACGGTAGACACCGTCACGCTGAAACGGCCGCGCCTGAACTGGACGGTCGCCGCCGACCAGTTCGTCGTCTCCGGTGGGCAGTACGAGGTGGCGTGGCGGCCGGTCGAAAGCCCGGAAGTGCCGTGGCGGACCCTTCCGCCGCCGGCCGGCGACCAGACGCAGGTGGACCTGCCGCCAGTCGAGGACGGCACCTCGATCGACGTCAGGATTCGGTCGGTGAACAGCATCGGTGTGCGCGCTGCCGCCTTCGTCGAGATCCACGCCTACACCATCGGCGGTGCAGCAAGCGGACCGGCATCGGTTGACTACGGATCGGTCGCGGGCAGCGCGAGCGCGACCGTCGACTATGGCGCCGTCTCCGGCACGCCGGGCGCGACGGTCGATTACGGGAGTGTCTGATGCCTGATACCGAGTTCCAGCTCCGCCGCGGCACTGGCGCCGCCAATGACGCCCTGACAGGCGCGGCCGGCGAACCGACATTCGACACCACGAACAACCGCCTGAGGTTGCACGATGGGTCCCGTGCCGGCGGCTGGCCGGTGCCGATCTTCCGGGACGTCCAGAATGGAACCTTCGTGGCGGCCACTGCTGGTGGCTCCGCCGACGCCCTGACCATCACGCTGTCGCCCGCCCCCGCTGCCTATGCCGCCGGCCAGGCGTTCTGGATCCTCGCCGCCGCCGACAACACCGGCAGCGCGACACTCAACGTCAACAGCCTGAACGTGAAGACGCTGAAGCGGCAGGTGGCCGGGGCGAAGCAGAACCTGTCGGCCGGCGACATCAAGACGGGACGACCCTACCTGGTGTTCTACGACGGCACCGACTTCGTCGTCTTCTCGGCACAGGATCTGGGCGAGGCCGTGTCCTCCGAGATCACCGTCTCGACCGGCGACCAGAGCTACAGCCTCACGCACGGCCTCGGCGCCCGTCCGCGTCACTACGATGCCTTCCTGCTCTGCAAGACCGCCGACCTGAACTACGCGGTCGATGACGAGATCAAGGTGACGAACTTCTTCGTGAAGGTGTCGTCCGCCGCCGCGTGGGGCGGCGTGACGGTCCGCGCGAATGCCACGCAGGTCATCGTCCAGCAGGAGCGCGACATCTACCTGCCGGACGTCTCGGGCGGCACGCCGAGCGTGATCGACTACGCCGACTGGAAGCTGGTGATCCGGTGCCGCGCCTGATCGTGCTGGCCGCCCTGGCGGCCGCCGTCAGTGCATGCGCAACCGAGCCGGTGCACGACCTGCCCGACGGCGGCGCGGTCATCCCCCCGCCCGGCTACATCCTGATGTGCCTCGACCCGCAGCGCTGGAGCGCGGAGGACTGCCCCAATGACCGTCCCCTTCGCTGACATCGAGGCGATGGACCGCGCGGTCCGCGCCGACCTGTTCTATGGCCGCGACGCGGTCGTGCATGGCGATGCCGAGTTCTGGACCCTGCCGCCGCTGATCGGCGAGCAGCGCGTCGGTGATTGCGAGGACTGGATGCGCTGGACCGTCAGCCGCTTCCTCGCCGCCGGCGTCGACCGCGTCTCCCTGGCCTACGCGATATGCGAAACGCCGGCCCGTGAAGGCCATGCCGTCGCGCTGGTGCACTCGGCCGAACATGGCTGGGTCACCTGCGGCGACACGGCCGGTCCCCCGGCCCCCGTCAATGCCACGCCCTATCGCTGGCTGGCCTGGATGCAGCTGTCTCGCAAGGGTGAATGGAGGAAATGGGCGTGAGTCTTCCAGTCGGAGAAGAGGTCAATGGCACGATCAAGCTGTCGACTCCGGTAGCTGCGATATCAGGCATCACGGCCCTGACTGTCATCGGCTCGATCATTGCCGGGATCATGTGGTTCCGCGATCCGGTCGAGCAGAACACCCGCGACATCGTCGAACTGCGCGGCCGAATCGCGGTGATCGAGGCCAAGGGTGACGCCCGTGACCAGCGCCTCGAAAGTGCCGAGCGGTCCCGCGCGGCGGACATGGCCAGCATCCGGGAAGCGCTCCGTCGCATCGAGGACAAGCTCGACCGCAAGGTCGACAAGGGAGGCCACCAGTGAATAGCACCCGCCCCGACCTCGCCGCCATGCTGATCCGGCACGAAGGCCTGCGACTGAAACCTTACCGCTGCCCGGCGGGCAAGCTCACCATTGGCTGCGGCCGCAACCTCGAGGACGTCGGCATCAGCCGTGACGAGGCGATGGACCTGCTCTGCAACGACATCGCGATCCACCAGGCCGAGATGGAGCGCTTCCCCTGGTTCGCCGGACTGTCCGGCCAGCGGAAGAACGCGCTGATCGACATGCACTTCAACCTCGGCGACCCCGCGTTCCGCGGCTTCAAGCGAATGATCGCTGCGCTGGCGGCCGGCGACTACAACGCCGCGGCCGACGAGATGCTGGCCAGCGCCTGGGCGAGGCAGGTCGGAGCCCGCGCCACCGAGCTCGCCGACATGATGCGGAGGGGCTGATGATCATCTCCGGGATACTCGCCGCGATCGAGGGCGTGGCAGAGCTGTTCGGAATCGGTCAGCGCGTCTACGAGACCGTCACCGGAAAGCCGAGCACGGCGTCGACCACTGCCGAGCTGGGCGCCGAGGTCGAGGCCATGACGCCCGAGCAGCAGCAGGCCTGGGCGGCGCAGATGGAAGGTGCGATTGCCATGTACCGCGCCCAGACCGACCGGCTGCGGGCCGAGCAGGGCGACGTGAATGCCGAGACGCTGGCCGCCATACCCGAGGCAGCCCGGGCGAAGGTCGCGCTGCTGCGCATGACGACACGGCCGAACACCGTGCGACTGGCCATGCACTTCATCCTGCTGCCGGCCTACCTCGCGGGTGTCGACGTCCTGCAGGGGCTGGTGGCGCACTGGATTGTCCACCCCCTCGGCTGGACCGACTTCGAGATCTACGGCGCCTTCAAGGCCGTCTTCGGGGTCTCGGCATCGCAGCTGCTGACCGACGGCACCATCCTCGACGCCAGCGCCTTCGGCAGCATCTACACGACGACGGTGTCCTGGCTGGTGCCGATCATCGTGACGTACATGACCCTGCGCGAGGTCGGGAAGGCCCGCGACGCCGGCACCACCGTCACCGGCGCGGTGGGCAAGGTCGTCGGTGCGGTGCGCGGCCTGCTGAAGTAGCGGGGCCATCGCGTCTCTACCCACACGGCGCTGCCGGGAGATGTTTGCAGATTTTGCAAACACCTCCCTCGGGGGCCCTTTACAATGCGGGTATCCCGCACTATATATGATGCATGGCGGGGCGACATGCCCATGCCGACAGCCAGAGGAGGCTCAGATGACCTACACTTCCCCCCGGACCATCATCGACCAGCAGCATGCGGCGTTCTCGCAGGGCATTGCGTTCACGCGGGCCATGGCGGCGCGGGGCGACAAGCTCGCCGCTTTCATGGTGGAGAACGGCGACCGGGTCTATGCGGTCGCCCGCGACATCAAGGTCGACCATCTGAAGGCGCCGATCGGCGGACACGGGTTCCGCTCCGGGATCTGGATCGTCACCCATCAGGGCGTCGAGCATCGCGTCGACGTCAGTGTCCCGCACCAGTTGCCGCTCGTTGATCAGGCGGCGCGGGTGATGCTGGAAGCAGCGCGCCAGATCGTGCGCGCCGAAGTAGCTGCCTGAGGGGATGCGCCTGGGGAGGAGCAGATGACCTATCGTGAGATGACACCGCTGGAGCGGGCGCTGGTGGTCCGCGCCCTGTCGCGTGGCGAGAATGAGGCGGTGCGCGGGGCTGCGCTCGCCGTGCTGCGCCAGGACGTGCTGACCGGCGCTCATGCCGGGCACCCGGCAGCGGCGGCCGCGCCCGAGGTCCGGGCGGCGATCATGGCGCTGGCCGTCGACGACATGCCACCCGACCCAGACATGGTCGGGCTGCTGCTGGAGACGCTGTCGCAGCGGCTCGACGGCATGGGCTACGCCGCCGCCTGGCGCCATATCGGCGTCAACCCGAACCGCGGTCGCGACCTGCTGGCCCGCAGCTGGCAGTCGGTCGACTGGCCGATATGGAAGACGCTCCGGGATGCGGCGCTGGAATGAGCCGATGCCGGGCGCGGCCTGCTGAAGTAGGTCCCTGCTCCTACTGTCGCAGTTCTCGAAGCAGGATGACGGCGGCCTGCCGCTGGTGATCCAGAGCCTCTATCAGCTCGCGGCGAATGCCCGGCGGTATCGGGCGCTCACCCGCCATCCACTGGCGAACGCGGCGGCTGTCGAGACCGAGCAGGCGCGCCAGGTCGGACTGCCAGCGCTCGCCATACAGACATTCGCCGACGCGCTGCAGTGTATCCGGGGTCATCGGCTTCGACCCAGGCGCAGGCGCATCAGAACGCCAGCTACGGCCAGCGGCGACCAGCCGGCGACCTTGCGGGCCAGTGCTCCGGCGCGCTCGACATGGGCATAGTCGGCGCCGTCGGCCCACTCATCGATCCCGGCGAGGATCGTGCCGGTGCCGGGCAGGTCGACATGCCCACCGAGGATGTCGGCTTGCTCGCCGCCTGACAGGACGTGATCCAGCAGGTCCCACGCCCACTCGTCGAGCTTCGGCGTCGCCGCCTCCGCCAGCCGGCGGAAGCGGGCGAGGTCGGCCGACACGAGCATGTCGACCGGCAGGCCCAGCGCCTCGGCCTCCGCCGCCGCGCGTTCCAGCGGCGGCATATTCGTCGCGTCCATTGGTCTCTCCCGTGACAGTCCGGCAAGCCCGGCGCCGGAGCGCCGGGCAAACGGGGCGGTCAGCGATTGATCTCGTAGGTGCCGGCGGGGCCGGCAAACCCGCAGATCGACTTGCCGTCGACCTGAGACCGGCCGAACGTGACGAACTGGGCCTTGCGCCCGCCAG
>JAYZWD010000021.1:0-168698 GCA_036154895.1 Pseudomonadota bacterium | reverse complement strand
AAAGGCCCCGAAGCAGATCATCATCGCCGTCGCCAGAAAGCTCCTCACCATCCTCAACGCAATGCTCAAGAACGATCAGGACTTCAAACACAGCAACACGTGAACACACAGTTGCCGGACAGCCCTTGCGGGCTTCCGGGGAACGGACTTGCATCACATGGCGGTTCCCGGAACCGCACAGCGGTATCCGGGACCTCATCCGAAGCACGGCCCGCGCGCCAGGTACGGTCCCAGTAACGCCTCACGCCGCGTGCGGCATGGCCCGGTCGATCATCGGCTGCAGGTCCAGCCCCTCGGGCAGTGTGCCGAAGGCATAGCCCCAGTCGCCGTCCAGGCGGCTGGCCAGGAACGCGTCGGCGACGGCCGTCGGCGCGTGCGCCGTCAGCAGGGTCGCCTGGAGGACCAGCGCCATGCGCTCGACCACGCGCCGCGCGCGCAGTTCCAGGTTGTCCCGCCGGCCGAACTCGGCCAGCAGCGCGTCGATGGCGCGGTCGAGGCGGCTGTCGCGCCCGCGCGCCGCGCCGATCTCCGCCATGAACAGCTCGACGGAGTCCGGCTCCCGCTGCATGGCGCGCAGCACGTCGAGGCAGATGACGTTGCCCGAGCCCTCCCAGATGCCGTTCAGCGGCGACTCGCGGAAGATGCGCGGCATCGGCCCCTCCTCGACATAGCCGGCGCCGCCCAGGCACTCCATGGCCTCGACCGACAGCGCGGTGACGCGCTTGTTGGTCCAGTACTTCGCCACCGAGACGGCGATGCGGGCGAAGGCGGCAGCCTGCGGATCGCGCGCGCCCTCGTCATAGGCACGGGCGACGCGCATGAACAGCGCCGTCGCCGCCTCCTGCTCCAGCGACAGGTCGGCGATGACGTTGCGCATCAGCGGCTGCTGCACCAGCTTCTTCTGGAAGGCCATGCGGTGCCCGGCGTGGTGCGCGGCCTGCACCAGGGCGGCCCGCATCAGCCCGGTGGCGCCCAGCGCGCAGTCGAGGCGGGTGTGCATCACCATGTCGATGATGGTGCGGATGCCGCGTCCCTCCTCGCCGATCAGGATGGCGTCGGCGCCGTGGTACTCGATCTCGCTCGACGCGTTCGACTTGTTGCCGAGCTTGTCCTTCAGGCGCTGGATGTGGAAGGCGTTGCGGCTGCCGTCGGGGCGCCAGCGCGGCACCAGGAAGCAGCTTATGCCCTCGCCCGCATAGGCCAGCGTCAGGAAGCCGTCGGACATCGGCGCCGAGCAGAACCACTTGTGACCGGTCAGGGTGTACCACTGCCCCTCGCCGGGCTGGCCCTGCGCCACCGCGCGGGTGGTGTTGGCGCGGACGTCGGAGCCGCCCTGCTTCTCCGTCATCGCCATGCCCATGGTCAGCGCCGTCTTGCCCTCCGGCGGGATGGCGCGCGGGTCATAGTCGCGACCCTTCACGCCCTTGCGCCAGAGCGCCGTCGCCTCCGGCGCCGTCTCCAGCGCGGGAGTCGCGGCGTAGGTCATGGTCAACGGGCAGCAGGTGCCGGCCTCCACCTGCATCAGCATGTATTCCATCGCCGCGTGCGCGACATGCCCGCCGGGCTTGCCCTCCCAGGCCACCGAATGCTGGCCGTGGCGCATCGCCAGCGCCATCAGGTGATGGTAGCTCGGGTGGAAGTCGACCTCGTCGATGCGGTGGCCATAGCGGTCGTGGGTCTTCAGCACCGGCGGGTAGACATTGGCGAGGCGCCCGTGTTCCAGCGTCTCGGCGCGGCCGAGCTCGGCGCCATAGGCGCTGACGGCCTCCGCGTGTTGCCCGCCGCCCTCCCGTGCCAGCGCCTCCACCAGCGCCGGGTCGGTCTCGAACAGGTTGTAGTCTTCCAGCGGCGGCGCCTGGTTGAACACCTCGTGGGTCGCGAGCTGCGTGCCGGGGCGAAAGCTGGACATGGTTTCCTCCGTCGTCTTCTCCCCCGAATATGGGCCTTCCGGCGGCCGTTGTCGCGGGCGCGGGACGGCGGCAGACTGCCGGCAGACACCAGACAGGGGGCGGAGATGGTCGACAGGGCTTTGGCGGAACGGATCCTCGACGAGGTGGACCGTGGCTTCGAGGACCAGGTGGAATTCACCCGGGACCTCGTGCGCTTCCCCTCCCAGCGCGGGCAGGAGCACACGGCGCAGGACTTCCTGCACCGCGCCTTCGCCGCGCGCGGCCTGAAGATGGACCGCTGGTCGGTCGATGTCGCCGAGATCGAGAACCATCCCGGCTTTTCCCCGGTGACCGTCAGCTATGACAACGCCGTCAACGTGGTCGGCACCCACCGCCCGCGCGCCGAGACCGGCCGCTCGCTGATCCTGAACGGCCATGTCGACGTGGTGCCGACCGGGCCGCTCGACATGTGGACCACGCCGCCCTATGAGCCGCGGGTCGAGGGCGACTGGCTCTATGGCCGCGGCTCGGGTGACATGAAGGCCGGCATCGCCGCCAACCTGTACGCTTGGGACGCGCTGCGCCGCGCCGGCGTGCAGCCCGCCGCCACCGTCTACATGCAGTCGGTGACCGAGGAGGAATGCACGGGCAACGGCGCGCTGAGCTGCCTGGTGCGCGGCTATCGCGCCGACGCCGTGTTCATCACCGAGCCGACGCACGACAAGCTGGTGCGCGCCAATGTCGGCGTGCTGTGGTTCCAGGTGGAGGTGCGCGGCAGGCCGGCGCATGTCTACGAGTCGACCACCGGCACCAACGCCATCTTCGCGGCCTACAAGCTGATGCACGCGCTTAAGGCGCTGGAGTCCGAGATGAACGCCGAGCGTTTCGAGCACGAGGGCTTCGATGCGCTGGAGCACCCGATCACCATCAACGTCGGCAAGATCGCGGGCGGCGACTGGGCCTCGTCGGTGCCGGCCTGGTGCCGCTTCGACGTCCGCGCGGCGTTCTATCCGGGCACCACGGCGGAGCAGGCGAAACGGCGGGTGGAGGCGGCGCTGCGCGGTGCCGCGCTCGACGATCCCTACATGTCCAACCATCCGCCGACGCTGACCTGGAATGGCTTCACCGCCGAGGGCTACCGCCTGCAGCCGGGCACGGACGCGGAGGCATGCCTGGCGCAGGCCCACGCCGCCGTGCACGCGTCCTCCCTCGACAGCACCATCACGCCGGCCTACCTGGATGCCCGAGTGGCGATGCTCTACGACGACACGCCAGCACTGGTCTACGGCCCGAAGTCGGAGCACATCCACGGCTTCGACGAGCGGGTGTCGCTCTCGTCGACCCGGCAGGTCACCAAGGCCATCGCCCTGTTCATCGCCGACTGGTGCGGGCTGGAAGCGGCCTGATCGACGGCTGCCGACAATGAAAAGGCCGGCTGACAGCGCCAGCCGGCCTTTCGTGTTCCAGCGATGCCGCCTGGGTTAGCTGCCGGGCTGCGGCTCCGGCTCGAAGCCCGGGCCGCCCTTCGGCTTCTCGTCGGCGTGGCCGTCGGTCTCCGGCACCACCGAGGTCGGTGCGCCGCCGGTCGGCCGGTCGCCGGCCCCGTCCTGCTTGCGCTGCAGGGTCTCGCCGCGCTTCAGCGCCTGGATCTCGTCGCCCGAGAGCGTCTCGTATTCCAGCAGCGCCTTCGCCACCCGGTCGAGCAGGTCGAAGTTCTCGGTCAAGATGCGGCGGGTCTGCGCCAGCGCGTTGTCGATCAGACCCTTGATCTCGCTGTCGATCAGCTGGGCGGTGCTTTCGGAGATATTCTTCTGCTGGGTGACCGAATGGCCGAGGAAGATCTCCTCCTCGTTGGCCGAATAGCGGACCTGGCCCAGCTTGTCCGAATAGCCCCACTCCGTGATCATCCGTCGCGCGAGGCCGGTGGCCTGCTGGATGTCGTTCGAGGCGCCGGTGGTGATGTTGTCCTTGCCGAACACCAGTTCCTCGGCGACACGGCCGCCCATGGCCACGGCGAGATGCGCCTGCAGCTGGTCGTAGCGCATCGACAGGCGATCCTTTTCCGGCAGGCGCATGACCATGCCAAGGGCGCGACCGCGCGGGATGATCGTCGCCTTGTGGATCGGGTCGGAGGCCGGGGTGAAGATGCTGACGACGGCGTGCCCGGCCTCGTGATAGGCCGTGAGCTTCTTCTCCTCGTCGTCCATCACCATGGAGCGCCGTTCGGCGCCCATCATGACCTTGTCCTTGGCCGACTCGAAATCGTACATGGTGACCAGGCGCTTGTTCTTGCGCGCGGCCAGCAGCGCGGCCTCGTTCACCAGGTTCTGCAGGTCGGCGCCGGAAAAGCCGGGGGTACCGCGGGCGATGATCTTCGCCTCGACATCCGGGGCCAGCGGCACCTTGCGCATGTGGACCTTCAGGATCTTCTCGCGGCCCAGGATGTCGGGCAGCGGCACCACGACCTGGCGGTCGAACCGGCCGGGACGCAGCAGGGCGGGGTCCAGCACGTCGGGGCGGTTGGTGGCGGCGATCAGGATCACGCCCTCGTTCGCCTCGAAGCCGTCCATCTCGACCAGCAACTGGTTCAGGGTCTGCTCGCGCTCGTCATTGCCACCACCCAGGCCGGCGCCGCGATGGCGGCCGACCGCGTCGATCTCGTCGATGAAGATGATGCACGGCGCGTTCTTCTTGCCCTGTTCGAACATGTCGCGCACGCGGCTGGCGCCGACGCCCACGAACATCTCGACGAAGTCGGAACCGGAGATGGTGAAGAAAGGCACATTGGCCTCACCGGCGACGGCCCGCGCGATCAGGGTCTTGCCGGTGCCCGGAGGGCCCACCAGCAGGCAGCCCTTGGGGATGCGGCCGCCCAGGCGCTGGAACTTCTGCGGATCCTTCAGGAACTCCACGATCTCGTGCAGCTCTTCCTTGGCCTCGTCGACGCCCGCCACGTCCTCGAAGGTGACGCGGCCCTGGCGCTCGGTCATCAGCCGGGCCTTGGACTTGCCGAATCCCATCGCCTTGCCGCCGCCCGACTGCATCTGGCGCATGAAGAAGATCCACACCGCGATCAGCAGCAGCATCGGGAACCAGGTGATCAGCACCTGCAGCAGCGAGGTGCCTTCCTCGCGCGGCTTCGCGTCGATGTCGACGCCGCGGCCGCGCAGGGTCTCGATCAGCTTGGGATCGGACGGTGCGTAGGTGCGGAAGGCCTGGCCGCCCTGCAGGTGGCCGGTGATGTTGTTGCCTTCGATGGTGATGTCGCGGACCGAGCCCTCGTCGACACGGTTCAGGAACTGCGAATAGCTGAGCTGCTGGCCCGCCTCCCGGTTGGTCGGCCCCTGGAACAGGTTGACCAGGGCCAGCGCCAGCAGGGCGATGATGATCCAGAACGCGAGGTTCCTGCCGAATGGTGCCACGTGGGTGTCGTCCTCGAAGTCCAGTGCCCCGGTTGTCCCGGGGCGGAGAATGAGTTGCCGCGCCGCTGGCGACGTTCGCCGTCACGACCAGCCTAGGAGATAGTCGTTAAAACGGTTCCAACAAGCAGGCTATCGCCCGCGCGGGCCGCGCAAGACCTCAGAGTGTCAGCCGAACCGTGGCCGATCCAGCGAAATCCGCCGCTTTCCAGCCAAAGTGCGGCACTGCGACCAGCCTTTTTCCGTCGAACAGGCCGGGCAGGGTGGCCGGATCGGCGAGGCAGCCGGCCGTTCGCGCCAAGGCCGGCAGGTCGACGGTATCGACGCCTGTTGCCGGTCCGATGGCGAGCGGCGTGGCCACCGGGGCGGCGAGACGGACGACGAAACGGTTGTCCCACGTTCCGCCGGCATCCAGGTTGGCCGGCACCGGCAGGTTCCGCCGCTCCCGGTACGCCACCAGCCGGTCGCCCTGCAGCCGCATCACGGCGCGGCCCAGCGTACGTCCTGCGGGGTCGTCCAGGGCGGCCTCGGCCGCCTCCAGGCCAGGTGCCCTGCCGCCGGCCAGGGTCGCCAGCCGCAGCAGCAGGCGCAGGCGGATCTCGTCGGGCGCGTCCTGCCATGCCTTCAGGGACAGGCGCCAGACACCGAAGCGATCTGCCGCGAGGTGCTCCGTCGCGATGCGGCCGGTCCAGGCCTCCAGCGCGTCGCCGGCCCGCGCGGCGCGATCTGCCAGTCGGGCAAGGCGTTCCACGCCGTGGCTGTCCGCCGGCAGGCCTTCCAGCCAGCGGTCGACCCGATTGCGGGTGAAGGCTGCGCTGTCGTTGCTCGGATCGCGGACATATGGCACCGCCAGCATGTCCAGCCAGTCGACCAGGACATGCTTGCGGATGCCGAGCAGCGGGCGGACAAGGCGGAGGCCGTCGCGGTTGCTGTCGGCACGCATGGCGCCGAGGCCATCGACGCCGCTGCCACGCAGGGCGCGCATGACCACGGTCGCGGCCTGGTCGTCGGCATGATGCCCGGTGCAGAGAACGCTGGCGCAAAGTTGTCGGCACGCCGCCGCCATCAGGTCGTAGCGGTCGCGCCGCGCGGTCTCCTGGATGGCGCTGGCCGGGCGCGGTCCGCTCCGGCGCAGCACCGTGGCGGCGATGCCGAGGTCGGCCAGTCGCACCCGCACGGTCTCCGCCTCGGTGGTGGACTCCGGGCGCAGGGCGTGATCGACGATCAGGGCATGCAGTTCGCGGCCGGTCCCGAGGCACCAGTCGCGCAGCAGCAGGGCCAGCGCCATGCTGTCGGGGCCGCCGGAGACAGCGGCGCAGATCAGCCGGCCCGGATTCTCCAGGCCATCGAGGACCCGAATCGCGGGGGCGAGATCAGGCGCAATTGGCCTTCTGCTTCTCACTTTGCAAGCGTCGCTTGATCGAGGGGGCCGCGCCCGGATAGCGGTCCGCCAGTTCGGCGAACACGGCGCAGGCGTCCTGCACCTGGTTGAGGTCCACCAGCGTGATGCCGAGCTTCAGCAGGTTGTCGGGCGCCTTCGAGCTGTTGCGATATTTCTGGTAGCCGTCGAGGAAAGCCTGCGCGGCCTGTTCGCGCCGGCCCCGCACATAGTAGGTCTCGCCCAGCCAGTACTGGGCATTGCCGGCCAGCTCGTGCTCGGGATGCCGTTCCATGAAGGTGGCGAAGGCGGTTTCCGCCTCGTCGAACTTGCGGGCCTGCAACAGGGCGAAGGCCTGGTCATACAGCGCCTTGGGCTCGCCCTCGGGCAGGGCAGTGGCGATCGGCCTGGCCGGCGAAGTGGCCGCCGCGGCGGTCGCGGTCGAGCCGTTCCGGGCCGGTGCGGTATTCACCGGCGGAACCTTGGCGAGTTCCTGCGGGGTCACATGGCCCAGGATCTGGGTGCCGCCCGGGCCGGCTGCGGGCGCGGCACCGGCGGTCGCGGTGGCGCCGTCGGACGGTGGTGGCGGTGCCGCGGCGAGATTGCGCTCGATGGCCAGCAGCCGGAAGTCGACGTCTTCCACCAGCTTGTCGAGACGGGATTCGATGCGCCGCAGCTTGAAGTCGATTTCCTCGGTCCTGTTGGTCAGCGCGCGGACCTCGGCCTCGAGGGCATTGATCTTGGTACCGAGACCGGCGGCGTCGGCCTGGTCCGTGGTCGGCAGCGGGGCGGTCTGGGCGGCGGCCGGGGCGACCGCGCCGCCGGCGGATCCGCGGCCGGCGAAGACCATGGCCTTGAGGTCGTTCACCGAGCGCTCCAGGCGCTGGATCCGGTCCTGCAGCAGCGCCTGGTCCTGCGCACGGGCGGGCAGGGTGGCGACGGATGCCGCGATGGCGGCAAGCAGGCCGGCAATCGCCGTCGGCCGGCGCAACGATCGGATCATGATCCACACCTCGTCTCAGCGGTCGGTGGTGCAGTTCTGGCCACCGATTGGGGCCGAATTGCGATGGCGCAGGCTACAAACGCAACCGCCCGCCGCACCGGACCCGGAAAGGGGCGGGGCGACGGGCGGGTCTGGCGTCCGATCCTTGCGGATCAGGATATCAGTTGGCGATCACCGTCACGCCACGACGGTTCTGCGACCAGGCCTGGTCGGTATGACCGAGGGCCACCGGACGCTCCTTGCCGTAGGAGATGGTGGTGATCCGCGCGGCCGGCAGGCCGAGGCTGACCATGTACTCCTTGACGGCATTGGCGCGACGCTCGCCCAGGCCCAGGTTGTACTCGCGCGTGCCGCGCTCGTCGCAATGTCCCTCGACGATCACGGCCTTGGCCGGGAAGCGCGACAGGTACGCAACCTGCTGGCGCAGGACCTCGCGGGCCTCCGGCTTCACGTCGTACTTGTCGTAGTCGAAGAACACGCGGTCACCCACGCTCAGCACGAAGTGCTCCTGCGTGCCCGGCTGCGGCCCCTGCGGCTGGACAGCCACCGGCGCCGCCGCCTGGGGCGCCGGAGCGGCCTGCTGGCCGGCGCCGGAGTCGGACGCGTTGGCGACCGGCTTGTCTTCACCACAAGCGGCCAGAACGAAAAGCGCGGCCAGCATGGCGCCGGCCCTTACCACATACCCGTGACGCATATTGAATACAGCTCCCTACTGCGTCAGTGCCAGTTCGGCACCAGAAGACCCAAGCCGAAGGTCGATGACGGACCTTCCGGTTGATTCCCTTCGCGCGCGTTCAGCACCCCCGAGACTTCTTATTAACATCCCGGCGCTGCAGGTGAAACAGCCGACTGTGACATCGATGCGACCATGATCCTGAGATCGGGCGCACATATGGCCGTTTTGAACTACTGATTCAAGGGGGAGAGCGGGGACCAGGCCGGGTCGGAGCCGTCGATCGGTGTATCGATTTCGCGCAGATTGCGACCGGTCAGGTCGACCGACCACAACTTGACGCTGCCGCCGCGCCCGGAAGTGTCTCCGGGAGCCTGCCGGAAGAACATAATGACGCGTCCGTTGGGCGACCAGGTCGGTCCTTCGTCTAGAAAGCTCTCTGTCAGCACCCGTTCGCCGCTGCCATCGGGCCGCATGACGCCGATATAGAAGCGATTGCCGAGAATCTTGGTGAAGGCGATCAGGTCACCGCGAGGCGACCAGACGGGTGTGGCATAACGCCCCTGACCGAAGCTGATGCGCTGAACGTCCCCGCCATCGACCTTCATGACATAGATCTGCTGGGTCCCGGAGCGGTCCGAGTTGAAGGTGATTCGCTCGCCGCCCGGGGCGTAGCTCGGCGAGGTGTCGATCGCCAGGTGCTCGGTCAGGCGCCTGGTGACGCGGGTCCGCAGGTCCATCACGAAGATGTCCGAGTTGCCGTTCCGCGCCATCGAAAAGACAACTTTCTCGCCGTCGGCCGAGAATCGCGGCGCGTAGGTCATGCCCGGGAAGTCGCCCAGGATCTCCTGCTGGCCCGTGTCGATGTTGAACAGGTACACCCGCGGCTGGTTGCGGAAATACGACATGTAGGTGATGACCTGCTGCGTCGGCGAGAAGCGCGGGGTCAGCACCAGGTTGCGTCCGTCGGTCAGGTAGCGGTGGTTCTGGGAATCCTGGTCCATGATGGCCAGCCGCTTGATCCGGCGGTCCGCCGGGCCGGACTCGGCCACGTAGACCACGCGGGTGTCGAAATAGCCGTCCTCGCCGGTCAGCCGCTTGTAGATCGAGTCCGAGATGATGTGGCCGACGCGGCGCGCGTTCTCGGGCGTGGTGCGGAAGCTCATGCCCGACATCTGCGTCCCGGCAAAGATGTCCCACAGACGGAACTCGGTCTTGAGCTGGCCGTCGCTCTCGATCTGGACATTGCCGGTGACCAGGGCCTGGGCGTTGAGCGGGCGCCAGTTGGTGAAGTTTGGCCGGACCTGCACGTCCGCCGGCTCTTCCAGGTGGGCGGCGCGATCGATGACGCGGAACAGGCCCGAGCGGGTCAGGTTGCCCCGGATCACGCCGGCAATCTCCGCGCCCAGCGCCGTGGTGGTCGGCGTCGCGCCGTAAAGGTCCATCACCGCGATCGGCAGCGGATCGACCGAGGCGCTGGTGACGTCGATCCGCAACTGCGCCCGTGGCGCGACCAGCGGCGCCAGCAGCAGGACGAACAGCGACAGGGTGGCCAGGGCGACCGCGCGCATGCCGTCGGCCGATTGTCTCATCGTTTTCACCCGTAAAGATCCTTCAGACTGAACGCGACCTCGAGCAGCTGCCAGGTTTCGTACTTGTCGGCCGGCAGGGGCAGCGGCACCGACTTCCGGACGGCGCGGAACACGCTTTCGGTAAAGGCCCTGAAGACTTCGGCGCTCTGGCCGGCGTCATACTCCTCCGCCGCCGCGGGTTCCCGTGCCAGCGTGCCGTCCGGGTTGAGCCACAGGCTCACCACGACACGCATCTTCTCGATCCCCGGCGCGCCGTGGTTCGGGCTCCAGTTCCTGGCGAACAGGGCACGCAGCCGGTCGACCTCGGAGACAGTGAGGGTCTGATTGAGTCGATTCTGTGACGCCCCGCCCTCGCCGATGCGGATCGCGCTGAGCGGGCGCGCGGTGTCGCGCGGCGGTTCCGGCGCGGCCTTGTTCAGGCGGTCGATCTTCGCCGCCAGCCGGTTGAAGTCGAGCTTCTGGCGCGTCGGTTCGGATTCCTGCTTCTGCGCCGGCGCCGGATCCGGCTTCCTGTCAGGCTTCGCGGCCTCGACCTTGGCCGGCTGCGGCTCGGGCTTCTTCGGCGGCACCGGTACCGGCAGCTTCTCGATCATCGCCAGCTTCTCGGCGGTCTCGGTCACTTCGGGCTTTTCGGCCAGCTTCCGGTCCGGTTCGCGCTCGCGCGTTTCCTTCGGCGCCGGCGGCGGCGGCGGCGCGGGCGCCGGCTCGGGTGCCTTTGGCGGAGCGGGCGCGGGCGCGGGGGCCGGTTCGGGCGCCTTCGAGGGCGGCGGCGGTGGCGGAGGGGGCGGCGGTGGCGGCGCCTCGGGCGCCGAGGCCTGTTCCGGCGTCTCGCGTTCGGGCTCCGGCTCCCCGGCCAGGCGGGTGTTGGTTTCCTCGGCGACGGTGGTCAGCTCGACGGGGATGACCGGGATGATCTCCATCGGCTCCGACGGTGTCAGCACGGGGAGGCCGGCCGCCATCACCACGATGACCGCCGCATGCAGACCGACCGATATCGCCGCCGAGCGAAGCACGGCTTTCTCCGGTTCCTATTGGGCGTCCACGCGGGCAGGGGCCTGCGCCACCAGGGCGACGCGGGTGAAGCCGGCCGCGTTAATGGTGCCCATGACCTCCATGACCCGGCCGTAGTTGATGCTGCGGTCGCCGCGCACGAAAATCCGTCGGTCCTGCGACGTGCCGGTGATCGCGATCAGCTTCGGCACCAGTTCGCCCAGCGGGACTTCCTTTTCCTGCAGGTAGATGCGCCCTTCCTTGTCGAGCGTGATCGCCAGGGGTTCGTCCAGGCCCTGCAGCGTCGGCGCCACGGCCCTGGGCAGTTCGACGGGCACCCCGACCGAAAGCAGCGGCGCGGCGATCATGAAGACCACCAGCAGCACCAGCATCACGTCGACGAACGGCGTGACGTTGATCTGCGACATCGGCTCGTAGCGGTGGCGCCGCGTTCCGGATCGCTTGCCGCCGGGAAGCGTCATGCCCATCAGTCGGTTCCCTCGTCGAGCTGACGCGACATGATCGCCGTGAACTCTCCGGCGAAGCCCTCCAGCCGCGTCGCGTAGCGTCCTAGATCGTTGGAGAACTTGTTGTAGGCGATGGTCGCCGGAATCGCGGCCACCAGGCCCAGCGCGGTGGCGAACAGGGCCTCGGCGATGCCCGGCGCAACCACGGCAAGCGAAGTGTTCTTGGTCGCGGCGATGGACTGGAAGCTGCCCATGATGCCCCAGACCGTGCCGAACAGGCCAACGAACGGCGCCGTCGACCCGACGGTCGCGAGCACGCCGAGATAGCGCTCCAGCCGTTCGACCTCGCGGTCGATCGTGATGCGCATGACCTGGCCGATGCGGTCCTGCAGGCTGGCGCGCATGCTGTCGCGCCGGGTCAGCCCGCGCTCGGCGGTACGGCGCCACTCCCGCATCGCGCCGGCGAACAGCACCGACATCGGGTGCGTGGCGCGCGAGCCGATGTCGTCGTAGAGCGATTCCAGGCTGCCGCCGGACCAGAATTCCTTCTCGAACTCGTCGGCCAGGCGGGTCACGCGGCGATAGCGCACCCATTTCTCGAACATGATCGCCCAGCACCAGATCGAGGCACCGAGCAGAAGCGCCATCACGAGCTGCACCACGATGTCGGCCCTGAGAAACAGCGCCCACATCGAAAGGTCGGTCGTGACAGCCCCCGCCAGGCCCTCCGCGATCACCTCCTGGTTCATTCCTTCACCCCTTCAGCGATTGCCGCGAAACCCGAAAGCCTGTCGCGGACGGAAGCCGGAATGCGTCGCGGCCGGCCGTCCAGGCCGATGAACGCGGCACGCACGGACGAACGCACCAGCACGGTGTCACCGCGCCTGATGTCCTGCAGCAGAACCAGGGTCGCCCCCTTCATGTCGCCCAGGCGCGTCTCGACCAGCAGGTCGTCGTCCAGCCGCGCCGGCGCCTGATATGATACCTGTACGTCGCGGACAGCAAACATCGCGCCAGCCCCGTCGGCCAGCATGCCGCGCTGGTCGATGCCGGCCAGCCGCAGCAGGTCCGACCGTGCGCGCTCCGTGAAGCGCAGGTAGTTGGCGTAGTAGACGATGCCACCGGCGTCCGTGTCCTCCCAGTAGACCCGGACGGGGAACAGGTGACAGCCGTCGCCGATCCGGCCGAGCGCCGCGCCGTCAGTCATCGCGCACCCCACCCAGCAGGTCGGGTTGCGACGGGTCCTGGACCGGCTCGGGCAGGCCGAGATGGCGGAAGGCCGCCGCGGTCAGCACGCGGCCGCGCGGGGTGCGGATCACCAGGCCCTGCTGCATCAGGTACGGCTCGATGATGTCCTCGATGGCGTCGCGCGGCTCGGACAGCGCGGCCGCAAGGTTGTCGATGCCCACCGGTCCGCCGCCATAGGATTCGGCGATGCAGGCGAGATAGCGCCTGTCCATGCCATCCAGGCCCTTCGGATCGACCTCCAGCCGCCGCAGCGCCGCATCGGCCTTCACGGCGTCGACCGTTCCGGCACCGGCAACGTCGGCGAAGTCGCGCACCCGGCGCAGCAGGCGACCGGCGACACGCGGCGTGCCGCGGGACCGCCGGGCGATCTCCGCCGCACCATCGTCGGTGAGCGACAGGCCCAGCACGCCCGCGCCACGACGAACGATCCGCTCCAGTTCCCCGGGGGTGTAGAACTCCAGCCGGCAGGGAATGCCGAAGCGGTCCCTGAGCGGCGTGGTCAGCAGGCCCGAGCGCGTGGTGGCGCCCACCAGCGTGAACGGCGGAAGATCGATCCGCACCGAACGCGCGGCCGGCCCCTCCCCGATGATCAGGTCGAGCTGGAAGTCTTCCATGGCCGGATAGAGTATTTCCTCTACGGCAGGATTAAGGCGGTGAATCTCGTCGATGAACAGGACGTCCCTGGCCTCGAGGTTGGTCAGGATCGCCGCCAGGTCGCCGGCGCGCGCGATCACCGGGCCGGAGGTGGCGCGGAACCCGACGCCGAGTTCGCGGGCCACGATCTGCGCCAGGGTGGTCTTGCCGAGGCCGGGCGGGCCGAAGAACAGCACGTGGTCCATGGCCTCGGCCCGGGCACGCGCGGCCTCGACGAAGACGCGCAGGTTCTCGCGCACCTTCTGCTGGCCGACGAAGTCGTCCAGGCGGACCGGACGCATCGCGGTCTCGGTCCCGTCCTCCTCCCGCCGTTCGGTTGTCACCAGGCGATCCGCGCTCATCGCGCCAGTTCCTTAAGCGCGCGCGGGATCAGCGCCTCGACGGCGGCGCCGTCACCGATCTCCGCCAGCGCCCGGCCGACGGCCTGCTCGGCTTCCGGCTTGCGATAGCCGAGATTGACCAGCGCGGAGACGGCGTCCGCACCCGGGCTGGCCGGCAGCACCGCAACCGGAACCGCGCCGGCGGCAACGGGCAGCGCACCGATCTTTTCCTTCAGCTCCGCCGCCAGCCGCTGGGCCAGACGCCGGCCCACGCCCTGGGCCCGTGACAGGGTTGCGACATCGCCGGTGGCGACCGCGCGCTGCACCTCGTCGGGCGTCAGCGCGGTCAGCACCGACAGCGCGACACGGGCGCCGACGCCCTGCACGGTCTGCAGCAGTTCGAACAGGTTGCGTTCCGCCTGGTCGAGAAAGCCGTAGAGGACGATGGCGTCGTCGCGGACATGGGTCTCGATTTCCAGCCGGGCCGGCGTCCCGATCGCGCCGAGCCGCGCAAGCGTCCGCCCCGAGCAGTGGACCAGATAGCCGACGCCACCGACATCGATGATCGCATGGTCCTCGCCAAGCAGGTCCACCAGGCCTTTCAGTCGGGCAATCATGTCTTCGGCTGCCAGGTCACGACGGGTTCCGCCGCCGCCGAATCGCGGCGGCTGCTCAGCCCCCTGATAGCAGAATTCCGCAGCGCTGTGGCGAACCCCGGTCAAACTGGCTGACGGCAATCTATCCGGCTGCAAATCGCCCCTTCGTTGCAAATGCGGCCCGGATTCCTGTTTGTCTTGCGGGTGAACCCTGTGCGTCTAACATGCGCCCTCCGAAAGGTGGGGTGCATGCGATGGCTGGTGCTTTCTGGCCCGAAGACAGGAAGACCGCGTCGCGACTGGCCCATGAGGCCGGACTGCAGTTCCGGCGACAGCCGGTCGCGGTTCCGCACCGTGCGTCGTCTGCCCCTTTCGACCCTGAATTCGACCGGTTGCTGCATGATCTGGCCGGCCAGGGCGGCGAGGAGCCGCTGGAGATCGTGGATGTTGCTTGCGGCTGGCTGGGCGAGGCGCTGGCCGCCATCCGCCCTGACCGCACTGTCCGTGCCGAGGTGCCGGTGTCCGAAGGCGGACTGGACGGCGACGGTGTCGACTTCTGGCTGCGGCGGGGCCGCTGTCTGCCGAATGTCACGTTTCATGCCGCGGCAGACCGGGCATCCGGGCGACCGGAGGGACTCGCCCGGTCGGTGCAGCCGGATGCTGTCCGGTTTCCGGGACATCCGGAACATTGTCGCGTGCTGGTGCGGCCCGACGGGGAATTCGATCTGGACAGGGCGACCGCACGGCATGGTGGCCGTGAAATCCGGCTTCTGGCAACCGACGTCGAAATCCTGTTCTGGAGCGGCCGTGGCGACACGCTGACCGGGATCGCGCTCCGTTCGAAACGGCCGGAAGACGACGTTGTACGCGCCGCACTTGAACTTCAGAGATGGGATCTTGTCCGCCTTGCCCCGGTCAGTCGGGCGTTCGCCCGTCTGCACTGCTGGCTGCGGACCGGCGACCTGCACCCGGACCCGGATGAGGCCGTCATCGGGCGGATCTGGGCGGCGGCGATGGTGCTGCATCCGGAGCGGACCGCGATCATCGTCCAGGACGGCACCACCATATCCTTTGCCGAAGGGGACCTTCTGATCCGCAGGTGTGCCGGGATGCTGCGCGCGGCCGGCGTCCGGAAGGGGGACAGGATCGCGATATGGTCGTCGCCGCACGTCATGTCGTGGATGCTGTTCTGGGCGGCAATGCATCTCGGTCTTGTCGTGGTGCCGCTGGATCCGACGGCTCCGGGCGAAGCTGCGGCCGCGACCTGCCGCCGGTTCGGGGTCGGGGTTCTTTTCGGAGACGGCGAGCGGCTCTTGCGGCTGGAGAGAGAGACCGTCGCGGGACAGGTGATCGAGATGGACCCGCCTTTCCACGGCGCGCCGACAGGGGTCTGGCCGCTGGTCTCCGCACAATTGCCCGATGACCCGCCCGTGGACGTTCTGGAAGCCGGAGTCCGGGACAGCGACCCGGGCGTCATCATCATGACCTCGGGTACGACAGCCGCAAGCAAGGCAGTCTGCATCGCCCAGGGTGCCCTCTACCGCATGGCGCGTCACGTGGCCGAGCATCTGGGCTGGTCGTCGGACGACCGCGTGATGACGACCAGCGGCATCAACCACATTCCCGGTATCCGGAACGGCTACCTTGCGACGGCTCATGTTGGCGCCGCGCATATCCTGGGCCATGTGCCAGCTCCGGGGCATGTACTGCGCATGCGCGAACTGGCTGGCCGCCACGGCGCGACGATGATGGTCTGCGACCCTGCCTTCGTCAGGCAGTCGCTGGAACTGCAGCGGTCGGGCAGGTTGCCGCCGGCACCGGCATTGCGGGTGATGCATTCCGGTGGCGCGCCGCTGCCACCGTCGATCCGGCGGGATATCGAGCGCGTTCTCGGCGTCCGGCTGGGGGTTGTCTACGGACTGACCGAAGCCTGTGGCATCGGCGCCGTACAGTTCGAACACGATGGCGTTGCCGACTCGGAAAACAGTGTTGGCCGCGCGACCGGCATGGTGGCCCAGATTCGCGGTGACGACGGGGAGGTTGTGCCTGACGGCGCGACCGGAACCCTGTGGTTGCTGACCGACCGGTGCATGAGCGGCTATGTCGAGGCGGGAGGCCTCGAGCCCGGCATCCTGCGCGGCGGCTGGATCGATACCGGCGATGTCGCGTGGCGCAACCCCCGTGGCGATCTGGTCGTGCTGGGGCGGCGGGTGGATGCGATGAAGCTCGCCACCGGCCTGCTGGTCGTCCCCGGATCGCTGGAAGCACTGCTGGAGGCGCGCGCGGACATTGCCGCGGCGGCATTCATCCCCTGCGTCGACCGTTTCGGGGGTGACCAGCTCTTTGCCTTCGCCGAGACCGTCGCAGAAGGCGTGGACGGGGAACGTCTCGCCAGGGAACTCAGGTCATTCATCCGCGACCGCCTGGGGGAGCCGTTCGTCCCCTACGGCCTTGAAGTGGTCCACGTCCTGCCGCGAAACGTCAACGGCAAGATCCGGAAGGGCGACCTGGTCGCCCGCTTGCCGGAGAACCTGCGTCCGTCTGCGGGGCACGGACAGGAATGAACAGCTCCGCGCCGGGGTGCCTGAGGGTCGTGTTGCGACCAGGCGCAATACCTGACCTCGACCATGGCCGCGCGACGGTCGACGGCCGCACGGTCGACCTCTCGCCGGCGGCCGTGGAACTGCTCTATCACGGTGAACGGGGCAGCAGCGTCGCCGAGGTGGCGGCGCTGCATGGTCGCGGGCCCGGCGACCTGCTGGCGGTCGCGCGTGCGCTTGCGGCAGACGGGCTGGTCGGGCTGGTCGAGACCGACGCGGACGGCGCGCGGGAGGCGGCCTTCCGGCGAACCGGAATGCGCCACACGGACGGTTCCGCGGCAGTGATGGGGCGTGCCTGGCGCGATGCGGTCGCGGCTCACGGCGCGTCTCCGGCACTCGTGCTCGTCGATGGCCGAAGCCTGACCTATGCAGAATGCGACCGCCTGATGGACGCCGTCGCGAGCGGCTTTCGCGCCGCCGGGCTGCGGCGCGGCGATCGCGTTGCGCTCTGGGCTGTGCCGCACCTGCAGTCGTGGCTGGTGTTCTGGAGCGCGCTGCGGCTGGGTGTCGTGCTGCTGCCGCTCGATCCCACGGCGCCGGCGGCGGCGGTGGGTCCGCTGCTCGCGCGGTTCGGCATGCGCGTGTTGCTGGCGGACGCCGGCCGGCTGGCGCAGACCGGCCTGGAGGTGCCGTCCGGGACGCGGCTGCTGGGCCTGGCGGACGACGACGGGGCGCCGCCGCCGCATTCGGTTCCGCCATTCCCGCTGGCCGAGGACCTGCCGGCGGATGTGGACGATGCCGATCCCTCGCCCGACGATCCGGCGCTGTTCGTCCTGACCTCCGGCACGACCGCGGCAAGCAAGGCGGTCTGCCAGTCCCATGGTGCGCTCTGGCGCAGTGCCCGGGACGTGGCGAACCTGATCGGCTGGGGGCCGGCCGACCGTGTGATGACCACGAACGGGTTCTCGGGGTTCCGTGTCGGTTACCTCGCGCCGGTCCTGGGCGGCGGCGTGCAGGTGCTGGTACCCCCTCCCGCGCCCGGACACGTGCCAAGGGCCTGGGACGTGGCCGGCCGAAACGGCGTGACGATGCTGGTCAGCGATCCGGCCTTCGTCCGCCAGTCGCTTGAGCTTCGCCGGACCGGCAAGCTGCCGCCCGCCCCGGCCCTGCACACCATCAGCGCGGGCGGGGCGAACCTGCCGCCATCGGTCCGCAGGGCGGTGGTCGACGAACTGGGCGTGCGGCTGGGCGTGGTCTACGGCCTGACGGAGGCCTGCGGACTGGGCGCGATCCAGTTCGACCATTCCGGTGTCGATGGCCTCGAGAACACGGTCGGCCGCATGGCCGGCATGGTGGCGCAGATCCGCGACGCTTCGGGACGCCCGGTGGTCGACGGCGAACAGGGACGGCTCTGGCTGCTCACCGACCGGCCGATGTCGGGCTATGTGACCGATGCCGGCTTCGACCGCTCCAGCATGCCCGGTGGCTGGATCGATACCGGGGACATCGCATGGCGCAACAGCCGCGGCGACATCGTGATCGTGGGCCGGGCGGCGGATTTCGTCAGCCTGGCCACCGGGCAGCTGGTTTCGCCGTCCCGGCTGGAAGACGCACTTGCGGCGGCGCCCGGCGTCGCGGCGGCGGCTGTGCTCGCCTGTGTCGACGACGCCGGTGCAACGCGGCTGTTCGCCTTCGTCGAGCCCGCGCCGGGCGGTTGCGACGCGCGTCGCCTTTCCAACGAGCTGCGGGTCCTGGTGCGTGACCTGCTGGGCCCGATCTATGTCCCGCAGGACCTGCAGGTCCGGGCCGGCCTGCCGCGCAATGCGCAGGGCAAGGTGACGCGCAGCGCACTTGGTGAATTCCTGCCACCCGGCCTGCGACCGGTCGGGAGCTGAAATCAGGCGATCTCGATCAGCCCGCCGTCCCGCATGGCATGCAGGGCCAGGCGCAGGTCGGACTGCAGGGTCTCCACCGGCTGGTCGGGAAAGGCCGCGGCGAAGGTGGCGACGATCTCCGCCTCGTCCCGCGGTTCCGCCAGCAGCGTCCACAGCGCGATGGCGGTCGCATCGAGGTGATGGATCTCGCCGCTGGCCGGGTCGACCAGGAACAGGTCGTTGCCCATGCGGTTCTCGGATATGCCCGGTCGCCGGCGGTAGGCGCTCATGCCGCGCCACCCGTTGCCAGGAATGTCGCCGCACGGAAGCTGTCGGAATAGGCCAGTCGCTGGCAGGGGCAGCTCTCCGCCAGGTCTCGCAGCCGTTGCAGCCGCTCCAGCGGACCCATGTGCGGGGCAAAGGCGAGCGGTACCAGAGCCTTCACGACCTCGCCGGTGGCGATGCCGTCGAGGCGCATCTCTGCCCCGTCCTGCCGGTCGAGCACCAGCAACCGTCCGAGGGGCAGGCGCTCGCCCCAGCCGGCGCAGCGCTCGGCTTCCAGGTCCAGGTAGACCATGTCCGCCTCCGGTGTGCCGGTGCGGCTGGCGACGAACGCCCGGAAGCCGGCGGGTGCGGCGGTGGGCAGCGGCAGGCGCAGCTTCGGGCGCAGCGCCAGCGCGAAGGCCAGCCCGTCGCGGTCGACCGGCAGCCGGTCGTCGCACCAGAACCGCAACCCGGCCGCCGCAAGTGCCACGGCGAGGGTGCTCTTGCCCGCCATGTTCTGGCCCAGCAGCACGGTCAGTCGCCCGTCCTGTTCGACCGCGCCGGCGTGCAGGCACAGCAGTCCGGGATCGCCGACGGTGAAGCTGCCGATCAGCGCGCCGACCAGCCCGTTGCCGGCCATCAGCCCGGGCGCGAAGGTGAAATCGGGCACTGCGTAGGCGGTCGAGCGGAAGCGCACGGTTCCGTCGCCCGAATCCTGCTGCGTGATCAGCGGGGCGGAAGCGGGGGCGCTGTCCAGGCGCGGCCATGCCGGGGCCTGGATGGCGGTCGCGGCCAGGGTTGCCGGCGGGGCGTCGACCCGGAGCGGTCCGGTCGGGCTGTCGAACACCGCCTTCACCTGGCCTGTCCGTCCCGTCAGCGGCGACCGCGCGGTCGCTGGGCCGGCTTCGGCGGCGACAGCACCGGCGGCAGGTTGCCCGCCGCGACCTCGCGGATCAGGCGGAGTTGCTTCGGCAGGTTGTCCTTCAGGGCATAGCGCTTCAGCGCCACCTCCCGCGCCGCCTCCTGCAGCGGCCTCAGCTTCTCGCGGTTGTCTAGCGCCTCGCCGATGCGGTCGGCCAGCCCCACGACGTCGAAGAAGTCGACCAGCAGGCCCTGGCGGCCATCCTGGATCACCTCCCGCACCGGCGTCGTGTCCGAGGAGACGATCAGGCAGCCCGTCGCCATGCTCTCGATCAGCGACCAGGACAGCACGAAGGGCACGGTCATGTAGACGTGGACATGGGTCGCCTGCAGCACCTTCAGGTAGTCGCCATAGGGCAGCAGGCCGGTGAAGTGGACCCGGTCCATGTCCAGTTCCAGCTCGTCCAGCATCTTCTGCTTGAACGTCTTGCCGTCGGGCAGCTTGCGGCCGTAGGCGACCCGGTCCTGGCCGACGATGACGGCCTGCAGGTCCGGGCGCTGTTTCTGCAGCCGCGACAGCGCCTGCATGAACTGCGGGAAGCCGCGATAGGGCTCCATGCCGCGCGTGGCGTAGGTGATGACTTCCTTCGCGCCCGACAGGTCCAGGTCGCCGACCTTCATCACCGCAGCCGGGTCGGGGCGAAAGAAGTCGGTGTCGACGCCGTCGTGCAGCACGGTCAGCTTGTTGTGGAAGAACTTCGGAAACTGGTCGCGCTGGAACAGCGTCGGGCAGAGACCCCAGTCGCAGGTCGCCAGGTCCAGCAGGATCGCGGCATTGCGGGTGCGGATGCGGCACTCGTCGTCGGGGCTGATGTCGCTTTCGGGCAGGAAGTCCGCGTCGGAACCGTGTGCGTGGTAGAACCACTCGAAATAACTGAGCAGCTTCGCGTCCGGGAACGCGTCCTTGACGTACAGCGTCGGACCCCAGCCCGAATGGCCGCAGACGATGTCGGGGACGAAACCGCGCTTCTTCAGGTCCATGCACATGCGATAGGCGGCCTGGCCGTTCAGCACCGCGCTTTCGAGATTGCGGACATAGTGGTGGGTCTGTTCGCGGACCTCGCGCGCCGGCTTGTAGAAGGCCTTGGTGACGCCCGTGATCTCGCCGTTCTTCGCCTGCGTGCCGAACACGATCTGGTGGCCGCCCTCGTTCGCCATCGCCGTCGCGATATGGCGGTACTGGGCCGGGAAGTTGTTGTGCAGGAACAGGATGCGCATGGGGTCTCGTCCGCGGGTGCCGCGACAGGCTTAAGGGCTTCGCCGGCAAGGTCAATCCCCGCAACCGGCCTGAATGCGATTAACCAAATGGAAAGCGTGTTCGGCTAATTGTACCTATCGTGCAACGAGCGTGCGTCCGGACCAAACGAGGTGTGTCCGGTTCGAAAGGGTTCAATGAAAGCGCGGACCGACCAGGAAATTCGCCTGCTGGACTATGCGGAGCGTCTGAGTCGCCATGCGGATGACCGCCTCGCGGTCCATCTGCACCTGTCGCGCCTGCGTGCCCATCACCGCCGCGAACACCATATCCGCATCGCCGCCAACACCTTCGACCTGCCGGTCAAGCGCTTCGACGGGCAGATCTTCCTGCTGTCCAGCAACGACATCGTCTTCGTCGCCAAGGGCGCCAGCCGCTCCGAGATCGACGAGGTGGTGCTGAAGCTGCGCTACCTGTTCAGCGAGGATCCGCTGACCCAGGACGAATCCTGGGAATCGGGGGCCTTCTGCACCTGGTACGACCTGACGACGGACTACGAAGACTTCCTGGTCATGGCCACGCGGCTGAAACAGGAGGCGGACGAGCGTCGGGCGCTGGAGACCAGCCAGGCCAAGACCCAGCGCGCCGCGCCACGCCGCCCGCAGATCCCGATGAAGCCGGAGCATCTCGGTCGCCTGGTCGAGCAGCTGGCGTCGATGGACATCTCGGCGCTGATGCGTCGCCAGCCGGTCTGTGCCATGGCACCGAACGGGGAACTCCGGCCGGTCTTCAACGAGCTGTTCGTGTCCATCGCCGACCTGCAGCGCATGGTCATGCCCGATATCGACATGCTGGCCAGCCCGCCGCTGTTCACCTATCTCACCCAGTATCTCGACCAGCGCATCATGCGCGCGCTGCCCGACATCGAGGCGTCGGTGCCGCTGTCGACGTCGATCAACGTCAACATCAACACCATCCTGTCGCCGCAGTTCATCGAGTTCGACAACAAGCTGCGGCTGGTCACGCGCAAGACCATCGTGCTGGAACTCCAGCCGGCGGACATGTTCGCCGACGTCGGCGCCTTCATGTTCGCCCGCGATTTCGTGCGCAGCCGCGGATACCGTGTCTGCCTGGACGGCCTGACCTACCTGACCTTTCCGCTGATCGACGGTCGCAAGCTGAAGCTGGACCTGCACAAGATCACCTGGTCGGCCGATGCGCTGGAGGACGGCGGCAGCGAACGCCGCAAGGAATTCGCCGAGGCGGTGCGCCGTGCCGGGCCGACCCGCGTCATCCTCTGCCGCTGCGATTCCGAGCAGGCCTTCGAGTTCGGCCGGTCGCTGGGCCTGTCGCTGTTCCAGGGCCGGCTGGTCGACCAGATGCTGTCCCAGGCCGCGGCCAACGCCCGCGTCGCCTGAAGGCTCCGCCGCTCAGGCGGCGAAGAAGCCCCGCAGCACCCTTTCGTAGATGTTGGTCAGGTGGCCGATGTCGGCGACCGAGCAGCGCTCGTCGACCTTGTGCATGGTCTGGCTCACCAGGCCGAACTCCACGACCGGGCAGGCGTCCTTGATGAAGCGCGCGTCCGAGGTGCCGCCGGTGGTCGAGAGGTCCGGCTCGACGCCCAGTTCGGCCTTCACCGCGTCCACCAGCAAGGCCGTCAGCGGACCCGGCGCGGTCAGGAACGGGTCGCCGGAATTGTGCACGGACAGGTCATAGGCCCCGCCCACGGCGTCGCAGACCGCGCGCACCATGGCCTCCAGCCCCGCCGCCGTCTGCTCGGTGTTGTAGCGGACGTTGAAGCGGGCCTCCCCGCGCGCCGGGATGATGTTCGATGCCGTGTTGCCGACGTCTATGGTGGTGATCTCCAGGTTCGACGGCTGGAAATGCGGGTTGCCGCCGTCGAGTTCCAGCGCGGCGATGCGGTCGAGCATGCGGACCAGCCGGGGCAGGGGGTTGTCGGCCAGGTGCGGATAGGCGACGTGGCCCTGTGCGCCATAGACCTGCAGGTGGCCGGAGAACGAACCGCGCCGGCCGATCTTGGCCATCTCGCCCAGGCGGCCCGGATTGGTCGGTTCGCCGACGATGCAGGCGTCGATCCGCTCGCCCTTCGCCGCCATCCACTCCAGCACCTTGCGCGTGCCGTTGATCGCCGGACCTTCCTCGTCGCCGGTGATCAGGAAGGCGACCGAGCCGGCGAGCCCGTCGGCGATCAGGCGCGACGACGCCTCCACCATGCAGGCGATGGCGGTCTTCATGTCGGTGGCGCCGCGCCCGAACAGGCTGCCGTTCTCGATGCTGGCCCCGAACGGGTCGACGCTCCAGCCGGACAGGTCGCCGACCGGCACCACGTCGACATGCCCGGCGAAGCAGAACACCGGACCGGCGGTGCCGACACGGGCATAGAGGTTCTGCACGTCCGGCGTGCCCTCGGCGCTGAAGGTCAGGCGGTGGCAGGCAAAGCCCAGCGGCTTCAGTGCTGCCTCCAGCACGTCCAGGCAGCCGGCATCCTCCGGTGTCACGGAGGGGCAGCGGATCATGGCGCGGGCAAGGTCCAGGGCAACGGTCATTCGGCGGCTCGGGATGCTGGCGGGGGCGGGCTGTTGCGCCCGACATAGCCGTCGCGGGTCTGCGGCAGCTTCATGTCGAGCAGGCGGGAGGCGATGACGGTGCGCAGGATCTGCGCGGTGCCGCCGCCGATGGTGAACATCCGGGCGTCGCGAACCATGCGCTCGACCGGCGTGTTGCGGGAATAGCCCTTGGCACCGAAGACCTGCAAGGCGTCATTGGTGACCCTGATCGCCATTTCGGAGGCGAAGACCTTGGCCTGGGCCGCCGAATAGGGGTCGGGGAAGGCGCTGCCGTCCGGCCCGCGGGAGCGCGCGGCGGTGTGCAGCATCAGGCGCGCCGCGTCCACCGCGGTCTCCATGTCGGCCAGCATCCACTGCAGGCCCTGAAACTCGGCGATGGGACGGCCGAACTGGTGGCGGCTGACGGCATAGTCCCGCGCGATCTCGCTGGCGCCGGCCGCCAGGCCCAGGGCGACGGTGCCCGCGCCGACACGCTGGCTGTTGTAGGCGTTCATCAGGTCGGCGAAGCCGCGCCGGTACCCGCTCGGCGGCAGCAGCACCCGGCCCTGCGGCAGCTCCAGGTCCTCGAAGATCACCTCGGCCTCCGGAATGCCGCGCAGGCCCATGGTGGGCTCCCGCTCCCCGATCCGGAGGCCCTTGTCCTCGTCGCGGATGGCGATGAAGCCGCCGATGCCCTGCTCCTCGCCGCGCTCGTCGAAGACACGCGCGAAGATCAGGTGCAGGCGGGAGACGCCGCCGCCGGTGATCCAGTGCTTGGCGCCGTTGATCACCCAGCGGTCGCCGCGCTTGACCGCGCGCGTGGTCATCTCGGTGGCCGCACTGCCGGCGGCCGGTTCGGTGATGCAGATCGCCGGCTTGTCGCCCGACAGCACGAAGTGCGCCGCCAGCTTCCGCTGTTCCTCGGTGCCATAGGTCAGGATGGCGGAAATCGCGCCCATGTTGGCCTCGACCGCGATGCGGCCGGTGACGCCGCAGACCTTCGCCATCTCCTCGACCACCAGCACCGCGTCGAGATAGCTGAGGCCGGGGCCACCCAGCATCCGGGGCACGGTCATGCCCATGAAGCCCGCGTCCTTCAGGGCCGCGACATTGTCCCAGGGGTATTGCTCGGTGCGGTCGATCTCGGCGGCGCGCGGCGCGATCACCTGCTGCGCCACTTCGCGGGCGCGGTCGCGGATCGCCCGTTCGGCGCTGCTCAGCGGTGCGTCCATGGCCGTCCCTCCTGTCGTCGTTCCCGCGCGATAAACTAGTTCCGGGAATCAATGCCGGCAAACGACCCGATTCTCCCGCCATCCAGGGACAGGAACATGGACCCGCAATTCCAGGCCTTCATCGCCACCTCGCAGGACGGATACATCGCGCGTGCCGACGGCGCTATCGACTGGCTTGAGCGGCCCGAATACGCCATTCCCGGCGAGGATTTCGGCTACGCCGCATTCATGGCCGGTATCGACCTGATCGCGATGGGGCGCGCCAGCTTCGAGAAGGTGCTGGACCTGAATGGCTGGTTCTACGGATCCACCCCGGTCCTGGTGGTCTGCACGGCGCGCGATCCGGCCTGGTCGGCGCCGGAAGGGGCTGTCGTGCGCTTCACCCATGACGGCATCAAGGGCGTGATGACAGAGGCCAGGGCAGCCGGTGCCCGGGGCGTCTATGTCGACGGCGGCAGGCTGGTCTCGGGCTTCCTGCGTGCCGGTCTGCTGGATCGCCTGATAGTGACGCGGCTGCCGGTGCTGCTCGGCTCCGGCATTCCGCTGTTCTCCGGCCTCGATCGCGATATCCGGCTGCGGCTGGAGTCGTCGCAAAGCTGGCCCAACGGCTTCGAGCAATCGACCTTCACGGTCCTGCGAGAATGACGCGCTGTGCCGGAGCGGTCGATCCGACCAGCGGCTCGCCCTTCACCTCCCGCAGCAGCTTGGCGAGGAAGGCGGCCGCGAAGTCGTCATAGCTTTCGGCGGGAATGATGAAGGCGCCGGGCCCGGTGATGACATAGTCCCGGTAATAGGCGCCGAGATCGGGCTCGGCATCGACGATGGGCAGTCCGTTCACCACCACGCCCGAGCGCTCGGCCAGTGCCTTGCCGTCACGGATCAGCATCGAACTGCGGTTCTGCCCGTCGCCGGACACATCGACGACGAGCCGCGGTGCCGGCCAGGGCAGCTTCGTGAACAGCCCGACGGCGAATTTCAGCGCCGGGGCCAGGGCGGTCGTGCCCTGGCGGAAGGGTCTGGGGGCGGTGACGATCCGCCCGGCGGCGACCGCGGCCGCCTCCGGTGTCGCGATGCGGGTCCAGGGCAGGATGACAACCTGCTGGTAGTCGGCGGACCAGACCACGGCGCTGAGTGCGATGGCGCCGTGCCGGCCCCCGGCGATGGCCGCCAGGACCTCGGGGCTGGTCAGCGCCGCCGCGATACCGCCCATCTGCAGGCCGTACTCGGTGGCGTCGACGCTGGCCGAGGCATCGACGGCCAGAACGATGGCCGCGTCGACAATGCCGTCCCCTTGCGCGGTGGCCGGACGCGGGGCAAGGATCGCCACCGCAAGCAGAAGCAGGGGGAGGAGAGCGGTCACATGAGCGACGAGAGCGCCCGCGCGCTGTTTGCCGAGGCCTGCCGCGCCACGGCGGCCATCGAGCGTTTCTTCGGCCTGGGCCCCGACGACTTCACCAACTGGCTGGAGTTCGGCGAGCGGCTGGCGGAAACGGGTGTGCTGGAGCGGGTGGCGCGCGACGACTTCCCGATGTCGAAGGGCGAGCGGATGCTCTGCATCACCATCGTCGCCAAGTGCGGCTATGGCAGTATCGCGGCGCAGGCGGAACCGGATGTCTGGAGCCGGGGCGGCTTCTGGGCGATGGACCGGGTCAACGGCCCCATCGCGCTGCGCATCATCGCCGACGGGGTCTGGCCGCTGCCCGGCTGAGCGCACGCCGGCGCGACCATATCCCGGTCGGTCGGCGATCAGTCCTGCACGCCCGGCTTGACCGAGAAGCTCTCGCCGCAGCCGCAGCGGTCGGCCTCGTTGGGGTTGCTGAAGGTGAAGCCGGAGCGGAACTTCGTCTCCTCGTAGTCCATCTCGGAGCCGAGCAGGAACATCGTCGCCATCGGGTCGATGAAGACCTTCGCGCCGCCGGCCTCCACGACCTCCTCGAACTTCTTCTGCTCCTCGGCGTATTCGACCACGTAGGTCATGCCGGAACAGCCGCCCTTCTTCACGCCGACACGGACGCCGAGCGGCGTCTTGCCGGCGCGGCGGGCGCTGGCCATCAGGCGTTCGACCTGCACCGCGGCCTTCTCGGTCACGGTCAGGATCGGCTTGCCACCGGGCTGGAACATTTGAACGCGTACCTCTTCCAGGCGTCAGAACATGTCGAGTTGCAGGCGGGCCTCGTCGGACATCCGGTCCGGCGTCCACGGCGGCTCGAAGACGAGCTGTACCGTGACCAGGCCCGTGCCCTCGACCCGCGCCACCGCGTCGGCGACCCATTGCGGGATCTCGCCCGCCACCGGGCAGGCCGGTGCGGTCAGCGTCATCTCGACATCGACGTCGCCATTCGCACGGGCATCGAGTCGATAGATAAGTCCCAGTTCGAAGATGTCGACCGGTATCTCGGGATCGTAGACCGTCTTCAGCGCCGCGATCAGCTGGTCGCCCGGCACCTCGGTCAGCCCGTCCTGCTGTTCGCCGGCATAGGCCACCACGTCCTCGGGCGGGCCCTCGATGCCGGTATCGAAAGAATGCGTCATGGACATTCGGCGCTCCTTCAGGCTCGCGCGGCCTGGCTGGTGGCGGGCACTCCGGCCAGCCGCTGGATCCGTTTCAACATTGCCATCATGCCGACCTGGCGCTGGAAGGTGAGCGCGCCAAGGTTCAGCTTGCGGACGTCGTCGAGCGTCAGCCCGGCGATCTCCGCGGCGGTCAAGCCGCTGAAGGCATGGGTCATCATGTAGACGAGGCCCTTCACGATCGCGGCCTCGGAGGCGCCGGTGAAATAGTGCCGGCCCTCGCGTTCCTCGTGCACCAGCCAGACCTTCGACATGCAGCCGTGCATCAGGTTGGCGTCGGTGCGCTGCGCTTCCGGCAGCGCCTCCCTGTCCTGCATGCGGGCGAGGTCGAGCAGGTACTCGAAGCGCATGTCGTCATCCAGCGCGTCGAGCGTCTCGATGAATTCCTCGTATTCGGCCTGCGCCATCGTCCGTCCTATGCCAGCAGCTTCTTGGCCTTCTCGATGCCGGCCGCCAGGGCATCGATCTCGGCGCGGGTGTTGTAGAGGGCCATCGAGGCACGCACGGTGCCGATCACGCCCATGCGGTCCATCAGCGGCTCGGCGCAATGATGGCCGACACGGCAGGCGACACCCTGGCGGTCCAGCACCGCCGCAACGTCATAAGGGTGCAGCCCGTCGACCAGGAACGACACGATCGCGGCCTTGCCGGGCGCGGTGCCCACCAGGCGCACACCGGGTATGGCCTGCAGCCGCTCCTGCGCGTAGGCGCCAAGGTCCGCCTCGTGGGCGCGGATCGCGTCAAAGCCGATGTCGTGGACGTAGTCGATGGCGGCGCCGAGGCCGATGGCCTCCACGATCGCCGGTGTGCCGGCCTCGAAGCGGTGCGGCGCTTCCTTGTAGGTCGTGCCCGTGAACGACACGCGGTCGATCATGTCGCCACCACCCAGGAAGGGCGGCATGGCGTTGAGCAGGTCCAGCTTGCCGTACAGCACGCCGATGCCGCTCGGGCCGTAGAGCTTGTGGCCGGTGAAGCCGTAGAAGTCGGCGTCGATGTCGCGCACGTCGACCGGGCCGTGCACGGCGGCCTGCGCGCCGTCGAACAGCACCTTCGCGCCGGCCGCGTGGGCCAGCCGCGCCACCTCCTTCGCCGGCACCACGGTGCCCATGACGTTGGAGCAATGGGTGATGGCCACCAGCTTCGTGCGGTCGGACAGCACGCCCTCGAAGCGACGGATGTCGAAGCTGCCGTCGTCCTCGACCGGGGCGACACGCACGATGGCGCCGGTCGCCTCCGCCATCATCTGCCAGGGCACGATGTTGGCGTGGTGCTCCATCTCCGAGACCACGACCTCGTCGCCCGCCTTCAGGAAGGCGCGGCCGTAGCTGTAGGCCACGAGGTTGATCGCGGCCGTGACATTGGCGGTGAAGATGATCTCGTCGATGCTGCCGGCATTCAGGAAGGCGCGGACCTTTTCCCGCGCACCCTCGAAGGTGTCGGTGGTCGCCGCCGACATGTAGTGCGCGCCGCGATGGACGTTGGAGTACTGGTGCTCCATGGCGTGCCGCATGGCGTCGATGACCTGGCGCGGCTTCTGCGCGCTGGCACCGGAATCAAGAAAGACCAGCGGCTTGCCGTAGACCGTCTCCGACAGGATCGGGAAGTCGCGGCGCACTGCCTCGACATCCAGCACGTTGCTGTTCTGCAGCCGGGTTCCGGTGTCAGCCACGGGCATCCTCCCCCGGCCGGCCCAGCGCGGCATGCACGCGGCCCAGCAGCGCGGCGCGCAGGTCCTGGTTGTCCACGCCGTCGAACACCTCGTCCAGGAAGGCCTGCACCAGCAGCGCCCTGGCCTCGGCCATCGGTACGCCGCGGGAGCGCAGGTAGAACAGCGCCACCTCGTCCAGGTCGCCGGTGGTGGCGCCATGGCTGCACTTCACGTCGTCGGCGAAGATCTCCAGCGCCGGCTTCGAATCCATCTCGGCCTTCGGCGACAGCAGCAGCGCGCGGTTGAGCTGGTGGCCACTGGTCTTCTGGGCGTCCTTCCGCACCAGGATGCTGCCCTGGAAAACGCCCCGCGCGCTGTCGTCCAGCACGGTCTTGTAGACCTCGTGGCTAGTGGTGCGCGGCACGGCATGATCGATGCGCGTGGTGTGGTCGAGATGCTGGTTGCCCCGCCCGACAGCGGCACCGAGCAGGCGCACTTCGGCGCCGGTGGCACCCAGCAGCACATCGACCTCGTCGCGGGCAAGGCGCGCGCCCACCGAGAGTACGAAGCGCTCCCAGACGGCATCGCGGCCGGCCTCGCCATTGGTGATGGCGAGATGGAAGGCCTCGGTCGCCGCATCCTGCACCTTGATGTGGCGCAGCCGCGCGCCATCGCCGACACGGACATGGCCGGCAACCGTCAGCAGCCCGCCGCCCGGCCCGACATGACGCTCGACCAGGGTGGCATCGGCCATCTCGCCAAGGTCGATTGCCATGACGACATGGCTCGCCGGACGGGTGCCGGTGGCCAGGAACAGGATCTCGACCGGCCGGGCCAGTGTGGCGCCGCGCGAGACGCGCAGTGACAGGGTCTCGGTGGCCATGGCCAGCGACAGGTCGCGCACCGGGTGGACATTGCCGGTGCCACCCAGGCGCACCAGGCTGTCCTCCGACAGCGGGGCGATCTCCAGCCCGGCTTCGGCGATGGCGGACAGGTCGGTGGTCACGCGGCCGTCGACCAGCACCACCTGCCACGCGCCCTCGACCAGCGGCGCCGGAATGTCGGCGGTGCCTTCGGCAGCGGCAGGTGCCGCGTCGGCCAGGAAGCGGTCCAGCGGGCGGAGGTTGGTGAACTTCCACTGCTCGGCCCGCGGCGTGGGCAGGCCGGACGAGGCGAAGCGCTCGCGTGCGGCCGCGCGGATCGCGGCGGCAGGACCTTCACCGGCACGGAACTCGCGCAGCAGGATATCGACGGTGTCGGCCATCAGGCGGCACGCTCCCCGCCGGCGCCGGCATAGCCGGTGCGTTCCAGTTCCAGCGCAAGGGTTTTGTCGCCGCTCTCGACGATGCGGCCATCGGCCAGCACGTGCACGCGGTCCGGCACGATGTGGTCCAGCAGACGCTGGTAATGGGTGATGACCAGCATGGAGCGGTCGGGGCCGCGCAGTGCGTTCACGCCGTCGGAGACGACCTTCAGCGCGTCGATGTCGAGACCCGAATCGGTCTCGTCGAGCACGCAGAAGGCCGGGTCGAGCATGGCCATCTGCAGGATCTCGTTGCGTTTCTTCTCGCCGCCGGAAAAGCCGACATTGACGGGCCGCTTCAGCATCTCGTCGGAGATGTTCAGCTCCTTCGCCTTCGCGCGGACCAGCTTCATGAACTGCATGGCGTCCAGTTCGGCCTCGCCGCGCTGCTTGCGGATCGCGTTCAGCGCCGTCTTCAGGAAGGTGAGCGTGGCGACGCCGGGAATCTCGACCGGGTACTGGAAGCCCAGGAACAGCCCGCGCGCGGCGCGCTCTTCCGGTTCCAGCGCCAGCAGGTCCTCGCCGCGGAAGGTCACGCTGCCTGCCGTCACCTCGTAACCGTCGCGGCCGGCCAAGGCATAGGACAGCGTCGACTTGCCGGCACCGTTCGGCCCCATGATCGCATGCACCTCGCCGGCCGGTACCTCCAGGTCCAGGCCCTTGAGGATCTCCTTGCCATCGACGGTGACGTGCAGGTTCTCGATCTTCAGCATTCCGCTACTTCTCTGTTCCGTTCCGTGTACGGGCGCGTGGCATCAGCCGACGCTGCCCTCCAGGCTGATGGCCACGAGCTTCGTCGCCTCGACCGCGAATTCCATCGGCAGTTCCCGCATCACCTCGCGGCAGAAGCCATTGACGATCAGCGCCACCGCTTCCTCGTCCGACAGGCCGCGCTGGCGGCAGTAGAAGAGCTGCTCGTCCGAGATCTTCGAGGTTGTCGCCTCGTGCTCGACCCGCGCCGTCGAATTCTTCGATTCGATGTACGGCACGGTATGGGCCGCGCAGGTGTCGCCGATCAGCAGCGAGTCGCACTGGGTGTAGTTGCGCGCGCCCGTGGCGCCCGGCTGGATGCGCACCAGGCCGCGATAGGTCTGGGTGGCATGGCCCGCCGATATGCCCTTGGAGATGATGGTCGAGCGGGTGTTGCGCCCGATGTGGATCATCTTGGTGCCGGTATCGGCCTGCTGGCGGTTGTTGGTGATGGCCACCGAGTAGAACTCGCCCACCGAGTTGTCGCCCTGCAGGATGCAACTCGGGTACTTCCACGTGATCGCCGAACCGGTCTCCACCTGGGTCCACGAGATCTTGGAATTACGGCCGCGACAGGCGCCGCGCTTGGTGACGAAGTTGTAGATGCCACCCTTGCCGTCGGCGTCACCGGGGTACCAGTTCTGCACCGTCGAGTACTTGATCTCGGCGTCGTCCAGCGCCACCAGCTCCACGACAGCGGCATGAAGCTGGTTCTCGTCGCGCATCGGCGCCGTGCAGCCCTCGAGATAGCTGACGTACGAACCCTCGTCGGCGATGATCAGCGTACGCTCGAACTGGCCGGTGTTTTCCTGGTTGATCCGGAAATAGGTCGACAGTTCCATCGGGCAGCGCACGCCCTTGGGGATGTAGACGAAGCTGCCGTCGGTGAAGACCGCCGAGTTCAGGCAGGCGTGCTTGTTGTCGCCCGGCGGCACGACCGAGCCGAGATACTTCCGCACCAGCTCGGGGTGCGTCTGCACCGCCTCGGAGATCGGGCAGAAGATGATGCCCTTGGCCTCGAGCTGTCGCTTGTAGGTGGTTCCGACCGAGACGCTGTCGAAGACGGCGTCGACGGCCACCTTCGGCGCGCCCTCGACGCCGGCCAGCACCTCCTGCTCGCGCAGCGGGATGCCGAGTTTGGCGTAGGTCTCGAGCAGCTTCGGGTCGACCTCGTCCAGGCTCTTCGGGCCGCTGCCGGTCTTCGGCGCCGCGTAGTAATAGGCGTCCTGGTAATCGATGGGCGGGAAGTCGACGAAGGCCCATTCCGGCTCGGGCATGTCCAGCCAGTGACGATAGGCCTTCAGGCGCCAGTCCAGCAGCCATTCCGGCTCGTTCTTGCGCGCCGAGATGAAGCGGATGATGTCCTCGTCCAGCCCCTTCGGCGCCAGATCCGATTCGATATCGGTGGAGAAGCCGTACTTGTAGCGTTCGGCGAGGCTCTCGACCTTGCGGATCGTTTCGACCGTGGCGGCCATGTATTCTTCCCCGTCCCTGGGTCTCGTTCAGGCCCGCGCCGCTTCGGGCAGCGGGAATTCCATCGGCCGGATGGCCATGTCGGCGAGCGTCACGCTGTCCAGCGCGCTGCGGATCGCCAGGTTCACCTTGTTCCAGTTGCCGCGCATGCCGCAGAGGTTCTCGACGTTGCAATGGTCGTCGGTGCCGTCGACGCAGGCGGTCAGCGCGATGGGGCCCTCCAGGGCCTGGATGATCTCGGCAATCGAGATCTCGCACGGCGTGCGACCCAGGCGATAGCCGCCTGCCGCGCCGCGTACCGAGATCAGCAGGCCGGCGCGGGCAAGGTCCTTCAGCAGCTTGGCGACGGTCGGATGCGGCACGCCGGTTTCTTCGGCAATCCGGGCCGTGGTGAACCGGTCGTCGTCCGACTGGCCCATGTGGACCATCAGAACGACGGCATAGTCCGTCAGTTTGCTCAGCCGCATCATTGTCCTGTCCGCCGTACCGGGAAACCGTACCGCTCTGGTCCTCTATCTAGCCGGCACGGCGGTGAAATCAAGACTATTCCGGTACGGATGGCGGGGCATCCGGCTGTGGCGCCGGCGGCTCCCCGGCTTCGGCCGCGTCCGCGCCGGCCATGCGGGCGAGCAGGCGGTCGGCACGCAGCAGCTGTCCGGCCAGGCGCCGTGTGCCGCTCAGCGAATCCAGCAGGCCCTCGACCCGGTCGATATCGATGCGGTGGCCGGCCGCCGCGATCAGCAGGCCGGACTTCGCGGCCTCGTAGGCCGCCTCGAAGCGTTCCCCGGCGGCTTCGGCGGCAGCCGGACCGGCAGCGACCGCGACGGCGCCCGCTGCCGCGATAACCTCTCCCAGCAGGGTCTGCACCGGGTGGTCGTGTTCACGGGCCGCGCCGACGGACACCGTCCGGGCGTCGATCATGTGGCCGGCGGCGGAGGCAAGGTAGCGGGCACAGCGCAGGGCTGCGGGGATCTGTTCGGAAGCCTGCCGGGTCATCGCCGTCATGCCGAGCCTGGTCGCGAACTCCGCCACCGTGCGGGTGGCGGTCGTCAGCGCATCGGCGGTCTGGCGCAGCCGCGCGGACCCCGTGCCGGGTTCGTCGAGCGCGATCCGCGCCTGGATGCCGGCTTCCTGCCGCAGGCGCTGCAGTTCCGACAGCATGGCGCGGACGGCGAGGTCAGGCGTTCTGGCCACGTTGCCGTCCAGGAAGTGCATCCGCGCGATGTCGTCGCCAGCAGAGCGGAAAAGGCGCCCCAGCATCCGGCTGGCGGCGCCCGCGAACGGCAGCAGCAATGCGGCGCCGGCAAGGTTGAAGATGGTGTGGAACAGCGCCAGCAGCACCGCCGCGCCACCCTGGCCGTGCTCGAGCCCGGCCAGCAGCGGAACCAGCACGGGCAGCAGCGCGAAGGCGATGATGCCGGTGACGACATTGAACCCGAGGTGCGCGATGGCGACGCGCCGTGCCGCCGCCGTGGCGCCGAGGACCGCGACCAGCGCGGTCGAGGTGGTGCCGATGTTGGCGCCGATCACCGCCGCCGCACCGTCTTCCAGCCCGACAAGGCCCTGCGCGGTGGCCGTCAGCACGATGGCGATGGCGGCGCTGGAGGACTGGGTCAGCACCGTGGCGGCAACACCGATGCCGAGCCAGGTCAGTGGCCCCGCACCGCCTGATCCGAGGTCGAAGGCCTCCGCCAGTCCCGAGAAGCCGCTTTTCAGCATGTCGAGGCCGAGGAAGAACAGGCCGAAGCCGGCCAGTGCGTTGCCCAGGCCGTGCCAGCGGCCGCTGCCGGCGCCAAGCCGGAGCGCCACGCCGATGGCCAGCATCGGCATGGCCAGCAGGTCGGCGGGCAGGCCGACCCCGGTCAGCCCGACCAGCCAGCCGGTCATCGTGGTGCCGACATTGGCGCCCATCACCACGCCGATGGCCTGGTGAAGGCTGAGGACGCCGGCATTGACGAAGCCGATGACGGCCACGGTCACGGCGCTGGACGACTGCACGATGGCGGTCACCAGCGCGCCGCTGGCCAGCCCGCGGAGCGGCGAGCTGGTCCAGTGCTCCAGCATGTGGCGCAGGCCGGCGCCGCCGAAGACCTTCAGGCCCTCGGTCATCATCGCCATGGCGAGCATGAACAGCGCCAGCCCGCCGGTGGCATCGAAGACGAGGGACAGGCTCATGGCGACGCCGCCGTCAGGTGGCTCAGGCGGCTTCGGGCCGGCCCTTCATCATGCGCAGCGGGTTGTAGGTCATGATGACCTCGCCCTTCTGGTTGATGACCTGGTTGACGGTCCGGACCAGCGCGCGGTTGCCCTTCGAGGCCGGCTTGATCTCCGTCACCTCGCCCTCGACGTGGATCGTGTCGCCGGCGAAGGTCGGGCCCTTGATGTCCATCTCGGCATTCAGGAACGCCATGCCGGTGCGGGCGATGGTCGCCGGGATGACCAGACCCTCGGCCATCGAGAACACCAGCGCGCCGGGGACCAGGCGACCCTTGAAGCCGCTCTTCTCCTCCAGATACCACTTGCTGGTGAACAGTTCCTCGACCAGGCCGGCCGTGCCGCAGAAGTTCACGATGTCGGTTTCCGTGATCGTCCGCGTCAGCGTCTGGAACTTCCAGCCGACATGCCAGTCCTGAAAATAGAAACCATGTCCCAAGAGCTGCATCAGACCGCCTCCTCCTTGCGTTCGATGGCTGCGCCCGTGCGCAGCAGTGCCTCGATGTCTTCCTCGTCGTAGCCGATCTCGGCCAGGACCTCGCGCGTGTGCTCACCCAGGTGCGGTACGTGGCGCCGCACGCTGACCGGGCTCTTCTCGAAGTTCACCGGGAACTTCATGGTCCGCAGTTGGCCTTCGGTCGGATGCTCGTAGCGCTCCCAGAAGCCGACGGCGTTCAGGTGCGGATCGGCCAGCAGGTCCTCCGGCGTGTTGACCCGGGTGCAGGGGATGCCCTCCGGTTCCAGCGCCGCCAGCCACTCGTCCGTGGTCTTGGACTTGGTCAGTTCGGCCAGCGTGGAATAGACCTCGTCGACGTTCTTCTGGCGTGCCGCGAAGTTGCAGAAACGCGGATCGTCGATCAGGTCCTCGCGCCCGGCGGCACGGAACACCTTGCCCCATTGCCGGTCATCATAGGGCAGGATGGCGACCCAGCCGTCCTTCGACTGGTAGGGCTTGCGCCAGGGTGTGCGCAGGCGCGAATAGCCCATCGGCCCGTCGGCATCCGCGAATGTGGCGCCGTCAAGGTGCTCGACCAGATTGAAGCCGACCATGGTCTCGAACATCGGCATCTCGACAAACTGGCCCTCGCCGGTGCGCTCCCGGTGCAGCAGCGCGGTGACGACCGCGGTGCAGGCCATCACGCCGGAGGTCTTGTCGGCCTGGATGAAGTTGACGTAGCGCGGCTGGTCCAGCATCCAGCCCTGGATCGAGGCGCCGCCCGAGGCAGCCTGGATGATGTCGTCGAATGCAGTCTTGTGGCCGTATGGACCGGTCTCCGAGAAGCCGTAGGCGCCGACATAGACCAGGTCCGGCTTCACCGCCTTCAGGTCCTCGTAGGCGATCTTCAGCTTGCGCACCGCCTGGGGGCGCAGGGCGTGGATGAACACGTCGGCCGTCTTCACCAGGTCGTAGATCGCCTGCAGCCCGGCCTCGGACTTCAGGTCGAGGCAGATCGAGCGCTTGTTGCGGTTGCAGTTCAGGAAGCAGGCCGCCATGCCGGCATTGCGGGTGGTGCCGATGGCGCGGGCGAGGTCGCCCGTCGGCTCCTCGACCTTGATCACCTCCGCGCCGAGGTCCCCCAGCATCTGTGCCGCCAGCGGTCCCAGCACGATGCGTGTCAGGTCGACCACGCGATAGCCGGCGAGCGGCCCCCTGTTCCCGGAACCCGTGCTCATGGATCCTCCCCCATCGTCTGTATCCGTTCGTTGCGGGCAGCTTAGAGCAGATTGCGGCGCGCGCGGAAATCCCCGGCGGTGCAGGGCATCCATCGATCGTTCCGCTGCTGTGACGCTTTAGTGAATCCTTAAACGCACCGGGCATAGGGTCGCAGCCAACGACCGCCCCGCGGACGATGCAGACGGGGCTGCACCGACTTTTCGAGAGTGAGGAAATGGCCCTGGCAACGCTCAAATCGCGCAATCCGCTTGCCCGTCTCGGCCTTCGCGGCAAGCTGTTCTTGCAGTTCTTCGCCATTGCCCTTGTCTCTGGCGGTCTGCTGTTCGGCGCCTTCGCGCTGATGGGTGACGGGGTTAAGCGCCCTATCGAAGACAAGCTGCTGGTCAGTGCGACTGCCGTGGGCGATACCATCGACCGCAACCTGTTCGAGCGCTATCGCGATGCGCAGACCTTCGGCCGCAACGAGGCCGCGGCGTCGCCGTTCAACTGGAAGGCCGGTGGCCGGTCCAACCCGCTGATCAAGGGCATGAACGAGAACATGGCCGCCTACGGCATCTACCGCCTGATGATGCTGGTCGGCGAGGAGGGTGACCTGCTGGCCATCAACACCGCCGGCCCGGATGGCAAGCGCTATGACCGCAAGCTGGTTGCCGCGCTGTACGAGCGGAACTTCAAGGACGAGCCCTGGTTCAGGGCAGTCATGGAGGAGAAGTTCCTCGAGGGCAGCAACGACCTGACCGGCACTGCGGTACAACAGCCGTCCTACGACAAGCTGGTGGCCGAGGTCGCCGGCGGCGACGGCTATACCATGGCGTTCTCGGCGGCGGTGCGCTCGATCGAGACCAACGAGTTCATCGGCGTCTGGGTCAACTTCCTCGACTTCGCTGTTGTCGAGCGGGCTGTTGCCGGCGCCTATGGCCGGCTGGAGTCGCAGGGTGTCGATGACGCCGAGCTGACCCTGCTGGACCCGAACGGCGTCGTCCTTGTCGACTACGACCCGGCGGCGACCGGCACGCTCGAATTGCGGAGGGATTCCCAGGTCGTCGGAAGGCTCAATCTCGTCGATGCGGGCGTCTCCGCCGCAAAGATGGCTGTCGCGGGGGAGACCGGTGTTCTCGAAGGCGTCGTCCACGCCCGGAAGCAGATCCAGCAGGTCGCCGCATTTGCCCAGGTCGACGGTGCAGGCGGCTTTCCGGGAATGGGCTGGAAGGTGGTGGTGCGTGCGCACGAAGGCAAGCTGCTGGCGGCCTATGCAGACCTGAAGCTTGCCATGCTGGGCGGTCTTGGCGTCGCGGTCCTGTTTGCCCTCGTGCTGGGCGGCTGGATCGGGACGGCCAATGCCCGCCCGATTCGCCACCAGGTCGCCGTAGTCCATGCAATCCAGGAGGGCGATCTGGATGTCTCCGTCCCTGCGTTGCAGCGCAACGACGAGATCGGCGAGGTCAGCCGGGCGCTGGAGACATTCCGCACCAATGCCATCGAGCAGCGCCGGCGCGACGAGGCGGAGCAGGAGGCCATCAAGGCCCGCGCCGCCGAGGCACTGATCAACGAACGTCTGCGTGCCGCAATCGAATCCGCCGACTCCAACCTGATGCTGGCCGACAATGACAATCGCATCGTGTTCATGAACAAGAACATGAACGACTTCTTCAAGCGTCTGGAGTCCGACCTGCAGCAGGACCTGCCGCAGTTCCGCGCCGAGGGACTGGTCGGCAAGTCCATCGACGTCTTTCACAGGAACCCGGAACACCAGAGGCGCATCCTGGCTGGCCTGACGGAATCGATGGTCGCCAACCTGAAACTCGGCTCGCGCGCGCTGTTCCTCTACATCGTTCCGGTGTTCGACGAGAACCGGAAGCGGCTCGGCACCAGTGTCTCGTGGATCGACAAGACCGCGGAATACGCCACCGAGGCCGAGATGAAAGACATGGTGGCCCGTGCCGCGGACGGCGATTTCTCCGCCCGTATCTCGCTGGAGGGCAAGCGCGGCTTCCTGGAGGCAATCGCCCAGGGAATGAATGGCCTCTGTGGCCAGATCGAACAGGCCATGACCGACATCTCGGCCATGCTGTCCGCGCTGGCGGCCGGTGACCTGACGCAGCGGATCGAGACCCCCTACAAGGGCGTGCTGGAACAGGTCCGCTCGGACGCCAACACCACGGCCGAACGGCTGGCGCAGATCGTCGCCGACGTGCAGCGTGCCGCGACCGAACTCAGCCACACCGCGGCCGAGATCTCGGCCGGCTCCATCGACCTGTCGGGCCGCACCGAGCAGCAGGCCGCGAGCCTCGAAGAGACTGCGGCGTCCATGGAGGAACTGGCGGCGACCGTCCGCACCACCGCCGACAATGCCCGCAAGGCCAATGACCTGTCGGACAGCGCACGCCAGCAGTCACAGAAGGGCGGCGAGGTCGTCACCCAGGCGGTCAGCGCGATGCACCCGATCGAGGAGTCGGCACGGAAGATCTCCGACATCATCGGGATCATCGACGAGATCGCCTTCCAGACCAACCTGCTGGCGCTGAACGCGGCGGTGGAAGCCGCGCGTGCCGGCGAGGCGGGCAAGGGCTTCGGTGTCGTCGCCTCCGAGGTCCGTACCCTGGCGCAGCGCACCTCCGATGCGGCCAAGGACATCAAGGGGCTGATCTCGACCTCGAACACCCATGTCCGCGACGGCGTGAAGCTGGTGCAGCAGACCGGTGACGCCCTGAAGACGATCCAGGAGGCCACCGAGGCTGCGGCCGCGGTGGTCCGCGAGATCGCCGCCGCGTCGAAGGAACAGTCGAACGGTATCGCCGAGGTCAACACGGCCGTGACCCACATGGACGAGATGACCCAGCAGAACTCCGCGATGGTCGAGCAGAACACCGCCGCCGCGAAGTCGCTGGAGGAGCAGGCGGCGGCGCTCGACCGGCAGATGCGCTTCTTCACCATCGCCGGCGGACCTGGCCTGGTGATGGCAGGGTCCGCGCCGAAGGCGGCATCGAAGCCGAACCCCGTCCACCGCCTGCAGCGCAAGGCCGCGACGGCTCTCGCCACGAGGCCGGCGGATGACGACTGGCAGGAGTTCTGATCTCCCCGCCCCCGGGAACCAGAGCGCGGAGTTGGTGTGGCGCACCAATTCCGCGTATCTGTTCTGTAATACTACCATTTACCGGTTCGCAACGAATTCCCGCTCTACTTGAGCCAGTGGACGGCTGATCAACGGGCCGATGCCCGCTGGACAGCCCGGCAAACCGGACGGCGCAGTGCTGTCCGGTGCGTAGCGTAGGGAATCTGTAGCGTGGCAACACTGGTCGCGACCGGCCGCCCTGGCCGCAAGACGCCGGAGTTCTTCCGGCGCATCTTCGCCCTCACCCTCAATCGCGAGATCTACGGCGGCTTCTGCCTCGTCCTCGCCCTGATCGCCGGCCTGGCCCTGTTCGCCGTGGACGCGGTGCATGGCGTCGGCGGGATCTTCCGGACCTACCGGGAGACGGCGCGCGAGACATTGCTGCTTGGCGGCGTGCTGGAACAGATCAACAGTGCCCGGCTGGCGTCTGTTCGCTACCGGTTGACCCCCGACGCCGAGACAGCCGGGGATTTCGACCACAGCATGCAGGCGATCCTGGGTCTGGAACCGCAGGCCGAGGATCTGTTCGACGGAAATCCGGAGCGTCTCGCCGAAGTGCGCGCGCTGATCGGCCAGGCCCGCGACTACCGCGCCGCGTTCGCCGAACTGGTGGCGGTCCAGGCCGAGCATGACCGGACGGTCGCGCGCCTGAAGGCGGTCGAGACCGGGGTACAGACGAAGCAGGACGCGTTGCTGGAGGGTGTCTACGCCGAGTTCAACTACCAGGCACAGCTCTGGGGCGCACGCATCCAGCGCCAGCTCATGCTCGCATCCCAGGCCATGGACCGCTTCCTGCTGACCAATGACTGGGCCGAGCAGGAGGCTGCCCTGAACCGGATCGACGAGGCGCTGGGCGCGCTGAAGCGGCTGGATCCGCTGCTGTCGCTGCAGGGGTCGGCGCACAATGGCCTGCGCGGCGAGATCGTCACTGCCGTCGAGGAGTATCGTGACCTGGTCGTCCGCCTGCGCGACCTGGTGGCGACCCGGAACGCGGTCCGGACCAACAGGGTCGAACTGACCGGCCAGACCATGGAGGCGGGTATCCACACGGTCGCCACCTCGCTGATCGAGGTGCAGGCTGGCCTCGGCGATGCCGGCGAAGCGGACATCGAGCGCTCCAGCCTGGTCATGCTGGCGGCCGGTGCGGTCACCCTCGTGCTGGGACTGCTGGTCGCGACCCTGATCGCGCGTGCCATCACCGGCCCGGTGCGCCGGCAGGTGCGCGTGGTGAAGGCCATCCGCGCCGGCGATCTGGACATCGACGTGCCGGCGCTGCGCCGCCGCGACGAGATCGGCGAGGTCAGCCGGGCGCTCGAGGAGTTCCGGCTGCAGGCCATCGAGGAACGCCGGTGGCAGGCACAGGAAGAAGTGGAGACGCGCCGGCGCGCCGCCGAGGCGGTGGTGAACCAGCGCCTGCGCGCCGCCATCGAGTCGGCCGAATCGAACATGATGCTGGCGGACGCGGACAACCGCATCGTGTTCATGAACGCGAAGATGCAGGCGTTCCTCGCGCGGATCGAGGGCGACCTGCAGCGCGAGCTTGCGCGCTTCCGGGCGGGAGAGGTCCTCGGCCAGGCCCTCGAGAGCCTGCACAGGGATCCCGCGGAACAGCGCAAGGTGCTGGCGAACCTGGGGGAGCCGACGACCCAGGTCATGGACGTCGGGACACGCAAGCTGATGCTCTACATCGTGCCGGTATTCGGCAGCGACCGGACGCGCATCGGCACCAGCGTCACCTGGATCGACAAGACCGCCGAGATCGCGATGGAAGCCGAGATGAAGTCGGTGGTCGATCGCGCGGCCAGCGGCGACTTCGCCGCCCGCATCCCGACCGACGGCAAGCGCGGCTTCCTGCTCGGCATTGCGCAGGGCATCAACCGCATGTCGGCACAGACGCAGCAGGCCATGGCCGAGGTCTCCGGCATGCTGAAGGCGATGGCCGGCGGCGATTTCACCGGCCAGATCTACACGCCCTATGACGGCGTGCTGGAGGAGGTCCGCGTCAGCGCCAACGAGACGGCCGAGCGGCTGTCGCGGACGGTGGCGCAGGTGAAGCAGGCGGCGGCCGAACTCAACCACACCTCGCAGGAGATCTCCGCCGGGTCGCTGGATCTGTCGAAGCGGACCGAGCAGCAGGCGGCGAGCCTGGAGGAGACGGCCGCCGCCATGGAGGAACTGGCGTCGACCGTGCGTGCCAACGCCGCCAGTGCCAGGAAGGCCAGCGAACTGGCCGGTTCGGCCCGCCAGCAGTCGGCGGACGGCGGTCGCGTGGTGGCCCAGGCCGTCGAGGCCATGCGCCCGATCGAGGAGTCGGCGCGCAAGATCTCCGACATCATCGGGATCATCGACGAGATCGCCTTCCAGACCAACCTGCTGGCACTCAACGCCGCGGTCGAGGCGGCGCGCGCCGGCGAGGCGGGCAAGGGCTTCGGTGTCGTGGCCTCGGAGGTTCGCACCCTCGCCCAGCGCACCTCGGGTGCGGCGAAGGACATCAAGGGCCTGATCAACGCCTCGAACGGTCATGTGCAGGACGGCGTGAAACTGGTGCAGCAGACCGGCGATGCGCTGCGACAGATCCTGGCCTCGACCGAGGCCGCGGCGGCGGTGGTCCGAGACATCGCCTCGGCCTCCGAGGAACAGTCGACCGGCATCGCCGAGGTCAACACGGCGATCACCCACATGGACGAGATGACCCAGCAGAACTCGGCCATGGTCGAGCAGAGCACGGCCGAGGCCCGGTCGCTGGAGGAACAGGCGGCGGCGCTGGACGGGCAGATGCGCTTCTTCACCATCGACGAGAGCCTGGTGGCGGACATCGCGAGGGCGCGCCAGCCGAAGGCGGTTCCGGCTGCGGCGGCGACGTCCCGGGGCAATCCCGTGCACCGCCTGCAGCGCAAGGCGGTGGGCGCCCTGGCGCCGCAGCCGTCGGCCGATCCGGACGACTGGCAGGAGTTCTGAGCGCCGGGTTCAATGCCCTTCGGGGGTGGCGCGCCGATCATGCGGCGGGCAGCAGCGGCGTCCGGCGATTTCGCCGGGCGCCGTTTTGCTCTAGTGTCCTTCCCTTGCAACGAGAGCACGCCCCCCCAGGCGCGTGCCCGCCAGGGGAACCGACCGATGACCGCCAGCGCCGCCCGGATCAGTACCGTTGTCGAAGGCCTCGCCGCCCTGCTGGGCGACCGGGTCAGCACCGCGCATGCCGTCCGCGAGCATCACGGTCACGACGAGAGCTATCACCATGCCGCCCTGCCGGATGCGGTGTGCTTTCCGCTGACGACCGAGGAGGTGTCGGCGGTGGTCCGGCTCTGCGCCGCGCATGACGTACCGGTGATCGCCTATGGCACCGGCACTTCGCTGGAGGGTCACGTGATCCCGACCCGGGGCGGCGTCACCGTCGATCTCAGCCGCATGGACGCCATCGTCGAGGTCAACCCGGAGGACCTGGACTGCACGGTGCAGGCGGGCGTGCGCCGCAAGCAGCTCAACGAGCACCTGCGTGATACCGGGCTGTTCTTCCCCATCGATCCGGGTGCCGACGCCTCGCTGGGCGGCATGGCCGCGACGCGCGCCTCCGGCACCAATGCCGTCCGCTATGGCACCATGCGCGAGAACGTGCTGGCGCTGACGGTGGTACTGGCGGACGGGCGGGTGATCCGCACCAACCGCCGCGCGCGCAAGTCCTCGGCCGGCTATGACCTCACCCGGCTGATGGTCGGCTCCGAGGGCACGCTGGGCATCATCACCGAGGTGACGCTCCGGCTCTATGGCATCCCCGAGGCGATGAGCTCGGCCGTGGTCTCCTTCGCCGATCTGGACGGCGCGGTGAACAGCGTCATCACCACCATCCAGGCCGGTATCCCGGTGGCGCGGATCGAGCTGCTGGACGACGTGCAGATGGACGCGGTGAACCGCTATTCCGGCCTCGACTACCCGGTGCAGCCGACCCTGTTCCTGGAGTTCCACGGCTCCGAGGCCGGCGTGAAGGAGCAGGCCGAGATGGTCGGCGAGATCTGCCGCGACCATGGCGGCACCGGCTTCAGGTGGACCACGCGCGCCGAGGACCGCTCGAAGCTGTGGGAGGCGCGCCACAACGCGGCCTATGCCGCCAAGGCGCTGCGCAACAACTCGGCCATGTGGGCGACGGACGTCTGCGTGCCGATCTCGCGGCTGGCCGAGTGCCTGATCGAGACCAAGAAGGACATCATCGCCACTGGCCTGATCGCCCCCATCGTCGGCCATGTCGGCGACGGCAACTTCCACCTCGCCATGGTGCTGGAGGACGGCAACGCCGAGGAACTGCAGCGGGCCGAGGCGCTGAACGAGCGCATGGTGATGCGGGCGCTGTCGATGGGCGGCACCTGCACCGGCGAGCACGGCGTCGGCACCGGCAAGATGCAGTTCCTGCAGGCCGAACACGGCGATGCCGTGAGCGTCATGCGCATGATCAAGAAGGCGCTGGACCCGCAGGACATCCTGAACCCGGGCAAGATCTTCACCGTCTGAGCGACGGGCTGGTCGCCGGTGTGCGGCCATCAGGCCCCGGACAGCCCTGTGGGCTTCCGGGGAACGAAGCCAGTGAAAGAGACGCGTCCCGGAACCGCGCAGCGGTATCCGGGACCTGATGCCGTGCCCTCGCTCCGGGCCTGAGCCGGAGCCCGACGATGTTCTCGCTCCGGGCTTGACCCGGAGCCCATGGCTCAACGTCACATGAATGGGTCCCGGATCACGCCCGGGACGAGAGGGGCGTTTCCGCTACAGTTCGACCAGGTGGTCCGGCAGTTCGTCCGGATTGCCGGGCGGCTTCGGGAAATGCATTTCCAGCAACGCGCCGCAGCGCCCGATGGCCTCGACGAACGCATCGCCGACCGCGCCGCGCCGCATCTGGCCGGTGAAGGCGTCGACCACGCCGTCCCAGTCCGCCTGTGTCACCTTCGCGTTGATGCCGGCGTCGGCGATGACCTCCACATGGCGCTCGGCGAAGGCGACGAAGATCAGCACGCCGGTCCGTTCGGCCGTCCGGTGCACGCCCTGCGCCAGGAACTGCTCGAAGGCCATGCGCCGCGCCCGGTGGCGCCGGACGGCGCGCGGGATCGCGCGGATCCGCAGCGGCGGCCAGAGCAGGGCCAGGAAGGCCGCGAGGAACACCGCGCCCTGCACGACATAGACCAGGTCGGCGGTCAGGCCGGGCCAGGCCATGATCACCGCGGCGGGGCTGGCCAGGGCCAGCAGCGCGGCCCAGAGCACGGGGATGAAGGCATAGTCGTCGCTGCGCCGCGCGATCACGGTGATGATCTCGCCCGACGTCCGGCTCTCGGCGTCGCGGATGGCGTTCCGGATGCGCTCGCGGTCGGTGTCGGTCATTCCTGGCATGTCACCATCCTCCCGAGGAGCCGCCGCCCCCGAAGCCGCCGCCGCCGCCGCTGAAGCCACCACCACGGGATCCTCCGCCGGGCCAGACGCCGAACCGGCGGTGGAACCGCTTCTGGCGAAGATGGTAACGGCTGCCATCGTGATGTGCGGCGGCGAAACTGGCGAACAGGGCGAACAGGACGACTGGCAGCATCAGGGCGACGGCGAGCCAGTTCAACGGGCGATCCTTCGGCCGGACCGCCTTGTCGCCGGCCGTCCATTCACCCTTGATCGCCTGCAGGATTGCCTGCGTCCCGGCACGGACGCCGCCGTCGAAGTCGCCGCCCTTGAAGGCCGGGATGATCTGTCGCTCAATGATCATCTTCGCCGTGGCGTCGGTCAGCGCGCCCTCCAGGCCATAGCCGACCTCGATCCGGACCTTGCGCTCGACCGGCGCGACGATCAGCAGGACACCGTTGTCGCGTCCCTTCTGGCCGATGCCCCATTCGCGGCCCAGCCGGTAGCCGAAGTCGGCTATGTCCGTGCCCTGCAGCGAGGGCAGGGTGACGACGACAACCTGGTTGGAGGTTTCCGTCTCGTGCGCCGCCAGCGCTGCCGTCAGGTCGCGTTCGGTGCCCGTCGACAGAATGTCCGCGCCGTCGACCACGCGCCCGGTCAGTCGCGGGAAATCCAGCGCCTGCGCGGCGACCGCGACGAACGCGGCCAGCAGCAGGACCAGGGCAACGGGGGCGGAGCGCATGCTCACTGCGTGCCGAAATTGACCTTCGGTGGCGTCGCGGCCCCCTCGGTCGCGGTGAAGCTCTCCATCGGCTGGACGCCGGAATGGAGCGTGCTGGCCCAGATCACGCCGGGGAAGGTACGCAGCTCGGTGTTCAGCGCCTGCACGGCCTGGATGTAGTCCTGCCGCGCCACCGCGATGCGGTTCTCGGTCCCCTCCAACTGGGCCTGCAGGGTCAGGAAGTTCTCGGCGGACCTGAGTTCGGGATAGCGCTCGACGGTGACCAGCAGGCGCGACAGCGCCGAGCCGAGCTGGCCCTGGGCCTGCTGGAACTGGCGGAAGGCCTCCGGGTCGCTGGTCAGGTTCTGCGGCAGCACCATCTGCGAGACCTTCGCCCGCGCCTCGGTGACGGCAGTCAGCACCTCGCGTTCCTGCGCCGCGAAGCCCTTCACCGTCTCGACCAGGTTCGGCACCAGGTCGGCCCGGCGCTGGTACTGGTTCTGCACCTGCGCCCAGGCGGCCTTCGCGGCCTCCTCCAGCTTCGGGATCTCGTTGACGCCGCAGCCGGCCAGCAGCACCAGCAGCGACAGCATTCCGGCAAGTCGGACGATACGGTTCGGCATGGATGCAACTCCCGACGGCTCAGGCCGACCGAAGCCTATCCCCGATGGCGGGCGGCGTCAGCCGCCCGGTCTCACATGTCGGGCAGGACGCGGTCCGGCGGGGTGTGGCCGTCGACGAAGGTCTTGATGTTGATCAGCACCTTCTCGCCCATGTCGACGCGGCCCTCGATGGTGGCCGAGCCCATGTGCGGCAGCAGCACCACGTTCTCCAGCGCCACCAGCTTCGGGTTCACCGCCGGCTCGTGCTCGAACACGTCCAGGCCGGCGCCGGCCAGCTCGCCCGCGCGCAGCATGCGGGTCAGCGCGTTCTCGTCGATCACCTCGCCGCGCGCGGTGTTGACGACATAGGCGTGCGACTGCAGCAGCTTCAGGCGCCGCGCCGACAGCAGGTGATAGGTCGCCGGCGTGTGCGGGCAGTTGACCGAGATGATGTCCATGCGGGCGAGCATCTGGTCGAGGCTCTCCCAGTAGGTCGCCTCCAGCTCGTTCTCGATGGATTCGTGGACGCGGCGGCGGTTGTGATAGTGGATCGAGACGCCGAAGGCGCGGGCGCGGCGGGCGACGGCGGTGCCGATGCGGCCCATGCCGATGATGCCCAGGCGCTTGCCCCAGATGCGATGGCCCAGCATGTGGGTCGGCGACCAGCCCTTGAAGGTGCCGTCCCGGACCATCGCCACACCCTCGATCAGGCGGCGCGGCACCGACAGGATCAGTGCCATGGTCATGTCGGCGGTGTCCTCGGTCAGCACGCCGGGGGTGTTGCAGACGGTGATGCCGCGCTGGCGGGCGCCGGCCAGGTCGATGTGGTCGACACCGGTGCCGAAGCTGGCGATCAGGCGCAGGTTGGGGTTGGCGTGGCTCAGGATGCCGGCGTCGATGCGGTCGGTCACGGTCGGGACCAGCACGTCGGCGAGCTTCACCGCCTCGATCAGGTCCGACTTCGACATCGGCGTGTCGTCGAGATTCAGGCGCGTGTCGAACAGCTCCATCATCCGAGTCTCGATCGGATCGGGCAGCTTGCGCGTGACGATGACAAGGGGCTTCCTGGCGGTGCTCATCGGTCGACCTTCCTGGCGCGGAGCGTTCGTTCGGGCCCGGACGGACCCCGGTCGCGTCAACTAACAGCGGGTCGCGGCCTTGTCCAGCAATCAGCCGGCCGGTGCGTGCGTGACGGCTGCTTCGCGCGTCACCATTTCCTGTTTCCGCCCATCCGGCTTGCGACTATTCTCCGCCGCCGCGAGGGAAGAGGGAGCATGCCCGGCATGGCCGACGAAGCGACGGCAAGCCTGGACCGGTTGCGTCAGGACATCGACAGGATCGACCGGGAGCTGCACGCGCTGCTGCGCGAGCGGGCGGCGGTCGTCAAGCGGATCGGCCTCGCCAAGCGCGCCGCCGGGGAGGGGAACGTCGCGTTCGTCCGCCCGGGCCGGGAGGCCGACGTGGTGCGTGCGATCCTCGAACGCCATGACGGGGCCCTGCCGCGGGCCGTCGTGGCCCGGATATGGCGGGAGATCATCTCGGCCGCCTGCCAGATGCAGGCGTCCTTCCGCGTCGCCATGTATGATCCTGAACGCGCACTGGGCCACTGGGACCTGGTGCGCAATCATTTTGGCTCCACCACGCCGGTCGTGGTCTGCGGCAGCGCCCAGCGCGTCCTGCAGGAACTGACCCACGGCAACACCATCGGCGTGCTGCCCTATCCCGAATTCGAGGAACAGAGCCCCTGGTGGCCGCTGCTGGCATTCGGCGATGCCGAATCCGCGCGGGTGGTCGGCCTGTTGCCCTTCTACGAGAGCAACACCGGGCATTACGAAAGCCGGCGCATGCTGGTGGTCGCGACCTACCCGCCGGAGCCGTCCGAGGCCGACCGCGGCTACATCGTGGTCTCGGTCGATCCCGAACTCAGCCGCAACCGGCTGTCGGCCCTGATGGACCAGTCGGGCATGAAGGGCTCGATCGTCGCCAGCAAGGACGCGCAGGGCGACATCCAGCAGTTGCTTGAGATCGACGGCTTCGTTACCAAGGCCGATCCGCGGCTGGCCGACCTGCTGGACCGCGCCGACGGCATGATCCGTCGCGTGGTGGTGATCGGCGCCGCGGCCAGACCCGTTGGCATGCTGGACGCCGGCTGAGACCCGCCGGTCCCGGCGCGCCGCCAGAAAGACAGGACCACCGATGACCACCCCCATGCCGCAGCCCGGCCTGATGTCGATCACGCCCTACAAGGGCGGCGAGTCGGAGCTGGAGGGCCAGAGCAACATCCGCAAGCTCTCGGCCAACGAGACCCCGCTGGGCGCCAGCCCGAAGGCGGTGCAGGCCCTGCGCGACATGGCGGCGACCATCCATCGCTATCCCGACGGCGGCGCGGTGCGCCTGCGCCAGGCCCTTGGCCGCCACCACGGCCTGGACCCGGACCGCATTGTCTGCGGCAATGGCTCGGACGAGCTGATCGGCCTGTTGGTCAACGCCTATGCCGGTCCGGGCGACGAGGTGCTGTACAGCCGCCACGGCTTCCTGATGTACCCGATCGCCGCCATGGCCAACGGCGCGACCCCGGTGACGGCGCCGGAAAGCGCCTACACGGCCGATGTCGACGCCATGCTGGAGGCGGTGACGCCGAAGACGAAGATCGTCTTCCTGGCCAACCCCAACAACCCGACCGGCACCTACCTGTCGCGGGACGAGGTCACGCGCCTGCGCGCCGGCCTGCGCGCCGACATCCTGCTGGTGCTGGACGCGGCCTATGCCGAGTATGTCAGCCGCAACGACTACGACGCGGGCGTCGAGCTGGTGAATGCCGGCGAGAACACGGTGATGACCCGGACGTTCTCCAAGATCTACGGCCTTGCCGGGCTGCGGGTCGGCTGGGCCTATGCCCCGGCGGCCGTGATCGACGTGCTGCACCGTGCGCGCGGGCCGTTCAACGTGAACCTGGCCGCTCAGGCCGCCGCCATCGCGGCGCTGGACGATACCGCGCATATCGAGGCGGCGCGGGCGCACAATGACCGCTGGCTGCCGTGGATGGCCGACCAGCTGGCGGCGCTCGGCCTCGCCGTGCCGCCGTCGATCGGCAACTTCCTGCTGGCGCGCTTCCCCGGTGGACCGAAGGAATCGGCCGCTGCGGATGCCTTCCTGCGCGCCAGGGGCGTCATCCTGCGCGGCATGGCCGGCTATGGCCTGCCCGAGGCGCTGCGCATCACCATCGGCACCGAGGACGACAACCACGCCGTCATCGCGGCGCTGAAAGAGTTCCGGGCCGGAAAGTGACCGACTTCGTTCCGTTCCGGCGGCTGACCCTGATCGGGATCGGCCTGATCGCCTCTTCGCTCGCCCGCGCGGCGCGGGAAGGCGGGCTGGCCGAGACCATTGTCTGTGCCAGCCCCGAGGCGGCGCATCGCGAGCGCGCCATCGAACTGGGCATCGTCGACGCGGCCTTCGCCGACAATGCGGAGGCCGTGCAGGGTGCCGACATGGTGATCCTGTGCATCCCCGTGGGTGCCATGGGTGCCGTCGCGGCGGAGATCGCACCGGCGCTGGCCGAGGGCGCGATCCTTTCCGATGTCGGCTCGGTGAAAGGCAGCATCGTCGAGGCGGTGCGCCCGCACCTGCCGGGCCATGTGGCCTTCGTGCCCGCGCATCCCATCGCCGGTACCGAGAACTCAGGCCCCGATGCCGGCTTCGCCAGCCTGTTCCGTCATCGCTGGACCATCCTGACGCCCGACGCCGACGCCCCCGCCGAGGCCGTGCGCCGGGTCGAGGGCTTCTGGAGCGCCATGGGCGCGCTGGTCGAGATCATGACACCGCAGCACCATGACCAGGTGCTGGCCATCACCAGCCACATCCCGCACCTGATCGCCTTCAACATCGTGGGCACGGCGGACGACCTGGAGACGGTGACAAAGTCCGAGGTGATCAAGTTCTCGGCCGCCGGCTTCCGTGATTTCACCCGCATCGCGGCCTCCGACCCGACCATGTGGCGCGACGTGTTCCTGAACAACCGCGAGGCGGTGCTGGAACTGCTCGGGCGGTTCAACGAGGACCTGGCCGCACTGCAGCGGGCGATCCGCTGGGGCGACGGCGATGCGCTCTATAACCTGTTCGCCCGCACCCGCGCCATCCGCCGCGCCATCATCGACGCCGGGCAGGACACCGCGGCACAGGACTTCGGTCGCCCCCGCGACGGCAGCGACTGATCCAGGCTCCCGGCTTCCCGGAGATCCCCGGTGACACCGGTCCGGCCCGCCGGCCGTGGTGCATTCCGGTCTCGCCCGTGTCACCGGTATGTCCAGACGGGACGTCCGGACAATATTCTCGAGATTCACAATTCAAGTTGAAAATAATTTTCAATATGTCATTGTCGATATTCGAGATCGTCACCGCCCAAGAAAAATAAAAAATTGCGGTGATGGTTTAATTCGGGATGCCGTCAGACAGTTCCGGACGCATTGAGCGCATCCATCCAGTTGAATTGGTGCTGACAGCGCGCCGGAACATGTCCGGTGTTTGTCATGTCGAAAAATTTTCGACGCAACCCGAGGCCCACTTTGCGGACTTTGCCGTTCGCGAGCCCGGGAAGCGGTCCTGACCGTCACGGGTCATGGACGACGCATGCCGGCCGCCTTTCGCGGCGCGCCCATCCCCTGCAAGGAGAGACATCCAATGAAGACTCCCGTCTGGACCAAGCCTGTTGCCACCGGTGCCGTCATCGGCGCCATCGCCACAGCGATCATCGGCTTCTCGTGGGGGGGCTGGGTCACGTCCTCGAGCGCCGGCAAGATGGCGGCCAGCCAGTCCCGCGCCGAGGTGGTGAGCGCCTTGCTGCCGGTCTGTGTCGCCAACGCGCAGGCCGACCCGGCGGTCGAGGCGACGCTGGCGGCCATCCGCAAGGCCGACAGCTACGCCCGCGACGACATGCTGATGAAGACCGGCTGGGCGACCATGCCTGGCGCGGAACGGCCCGACCGTCAGCTCGCCACGGCCTGCCGCCGGAGCCTGCTCGACGAATCCTGACGACCGCGCGCGGTCATCCCTGGTCCTCGAGCTGGCGCCACATCTCGACGTCACGCTCGGCGGTCCAGATGCGGGGATGGCCGATGCCGCTGGCCTCGTCATAGGCGCGGCTGATGTCGAAGGGCATGCAGTGGTCGAAGATCGACCAGTGGCCGTAGTCGGCAGCAAGCGACGGCACCACGGTGTCGTAGGCCTGCTTCAGCGAGCGGCCTGACTGCACCTCTGCGGCCACCCCGTCATAGAGGCGGCGGATGAAGCCCTCCGTGCCGGCAATGGCCCGCTCGCAGTCCTCCGGCGTCTTCATCGCCGGGCCGCGGCCGGGAACCAGGTAGTGCGGCCGCAGCGCGCGCAACTTCTGCAGGGTCGCGGGCCATTCGCGCAGATGCGCGTCGCCGGTATAGGGCGTGGCCCCGTTCTCGACGAGGTCGCCCGAGAACAGCACCTTCTGCTGCGGCAGCCAGACGATGGTGTCGCCATTCGTGTGGCCGGGGCCGGCATGGATGATCTGGACCTCCAGCCCCGCCATGTTCAGGTGCAGGCGGTCGTGGAAGACCAGCGTCGGCTCGGTCAGGCCCGGCACGCTCTCGATTCCCTGGAACAGCCGGGGAAAGCGCTGCACCTCCGACTTGTAGTCCTGCTCGCCGCGCTCCCGGATCAGTTCCCACGTCGCGTCCGAGCAGATGATGTTCTCGGCGCCATAGGCCGAGGCGCCCAGCACCCGGACGGCGTGGTAGTGGGTCAGCACCACGTCACGGAACGGCTTGTCGGTCACCTCCCGGACGCGGCGGATCAGGTCCTGTGCCGCGACCGGCGTCGAGCGGGTGTCGATCACCATGACGCCCGCGTCGGTGATGATGACGCCGGAGGTCGGGTCGCCCTCCTCGACATAGACCCACGCGTTCTCCGTCAGCTGCTCGAAGCTGACCTCCTTCTCGCCGCTGACCTGGCTCGAGGCGAAGGCGCGTGCCATGGCGGTTCCTCCCGTTGTGGTTCTTGCACTGACCGTTGCGCCGATAATGGCCGTTCGGACGCTCCGGGCAAGGGGCGGCGCCGGCCCGACCGTTGATCGGGCGGCAAAGGCCGCTAGTCTTCCGGCCATGTCCGTGCCCCCGTTCACCGAATTCACGCGCCTGGCCGACAGCCTGCTGCAGGCGGTGCCGCTGCGGGCGCCGTCGCTGATCGTCACGGTCTGGGGCGACACCATCGCGGCGCACGGCGCGACGGTGTGGCTTGGCAGCCTGATCCGGCTGATGGCCGATTTCGGCCTGAACGAGCGCGTGGTGCGGACGTCCGTCTTCCGGCTGCAGAAGGATGCCTGGCTGCAGGGCCACCAGGTCGGCCGTCGCAGTTTCTATCGCCTGTCGACCACCGGCCAGCGCCGCACCCACGCCGCCGACCTGACCATCTATGCCGATGGCCCGACGCCCTGGGACGGGCGCTGGCTGATCCTGGTGCTGGGCGCCGAGACCTCGTCGGTGCGCGAGAAGCTGCGCCGCGACCTGGTGTTCATGGGCTTCGGCACGCCCTCGCCGGGTGTCTTCGCCCGCCCCGACACCGACTGGCCGGACGTGCGCGACCTGCTGGAGGACTATGGCGTCAGCGACGACGTCGTGGTGTTCCATGCCGACGGCACCCTGATGCCCTCGCTCGGGCCGCTGCGCCGCATGGTCGGCGAGGCCTGGGACCACGCCGCGCTCGACGCCGACTACACCGGCTTCATCGAGCATTTCCAGCCGGTCCTCGACCTGCTGGAGGCCGGCGTGCGACCGGCGCCGCGCGACGCCTTCGTCGTGCGCACCCTGCTGATCCACGAATTCCGCCGCGTCACCCTGCGCGATCCGCTGTTGCCCGATTCGCTGATGCCGCGAGACTGGAGCGGGCTTGGCGCGCGACGGCTGTCGGGTGCGCTGTACCGTGCCGTGCACGCGCAGGCGACGCGTCATGCCATGGCGGTGCTGGAGACGGAAGCGGGGGGCCTACCGCCGCCGCTTCCCAGCTACTACGATCGCTTCGGCGGGCTGGACGGGGACCGGCCGGGCGACTGAAGAAGACTGAAGAACGACGTGGGGAGGATGGGATGGTTCTGCATGTGGCGATCGTCGGCGCCGGGCCGGCGGGCTTCTATGCCGCCGAGGCGCTCAGCCAGCAGGGTGAGAATGTACGGGTCGACCTGATCGACAGGCTGCCGACGCCGCACGGGCTGATCCGTTCGGGCGTGGCGCCGGATCACCAGACCACCAAGCGGGTCTCGAAGAAGTACGACCAGACCCTGGCGAAGGACAATGTCCGCTTCGTCGGAAATGTCTCGCTCGGCAGGGACGTGACGATGGACGAGCTGAAGGCGCTCTACGACGCCGTCATCATCGCCTTCGGCGCCGAGGGCGACCGGCCGCTGGGCGTGCCGGGCGAGGACAAGGAGGGCGTGTTCGGCTCCTTCGCCTTCGTCGGCTGGTACAATGGACATCCGGACTTCGTCGACCTGCCGGTCGACCTGAACGTCGGCTCGGTGGTCGTGGTCGGCAACGGCAACGTCGCGCTGGACTGCGCCCGGCTGATCGCCCGCACCGAGGAGGAGATGCGCGACTCCGACCTGGTCGACGATGCCGGCCACGTGCTGTTCAACAGCCCGGTGAAGGATGTCTGGCTGCTGGGCCGGCGCGGCCCGGTGGAGGCCAGCTTCTCGATCGCCGAGATGCGCGAGATGGCGGATCTGAAGGGCGGCATTTCGGTGGTACGGCCCGAGCAGATCCCCGATGCGCTGCCCGCCGACATGGACCCGAAGGAGGCGCGCGCCCGCCGGCCGATCCTGGAGGTCCTGCAGAAGATGAAGGACAACCAGGCCGGCACCATGCCGCGCACGGTGCATTTCGAGTTCTTCGTCCGCCCCGTCGAGGTGCTGGGTGACACCCGCGTCACCGGCCTGCGGGTCGAGCGCACGAAGCTGGAGGACGGCCGTGCCGTCGGCACCGGCGAGATCTGGGACATTCCCTGTGGCCTCATCATCACCTGCATCGGCTACCTGAGTCAGGACGTGCCGGGCCTGCCGATGGATCGTGGCATCGTCATCAACACCGATGGCCGGGTCGAGGACGGCGTCTACGTCGTCGGCTGGGCCAAGCGCGGCCCGTCGGGCACAATCGGCACAAACCGGCCGGATGCCCAGGACGTGGTGAAGCTGGTGCTGGCCGACCTTGCGGACGGCACCGGCAAGGATGGTGGCGCGGGCCTGGACCGGATCCTGGCCGAACGGTCTGTCCGCGTGGTCGATTTCGACCACTGGCAGGCCATCGACAAGGCCGAGATCGAGCGTGCCACGCACCCGGCGCCGCGCCGCAAGTTCGTCACCATTCCGGAGATGCTCTCCGTCATCGACGAGGCGTAGGATCGCCGGACGACAGGAACCGGAGGACCGCCGGATGAAACTCGTCCAGATCAGCGACCTGCATGTCACGCTCGAGGGCAGCCCGGCCGACACGCTGCTGCAGACATCGACACGGCTGGCGGAGGCGGTGGCGACGATCAACGCCATGCGCCCGCTGCCCGACGCGGTGATCGCCAGCGGCGACCTGGTCGATCACTGCAAGCCCGAGGAATATGCGCGCCTGCGTGCCATCCTGGCCCCGCTGGAGCCACGCCTGTTCCTGATGGTCGGCAACCACGACCACCGCGATCACCTGCGCGCGGCCTTCCCCGAGCACGGGTACCTGGGTCACGGCGGCTTCGTGCAGTACACGATCGAGGACATGCCCGTGCGCATTGTCGCGCTGGACAGCCAGGTGACCGGCGAGATCCAGGGCGCGCTCTGCGCCGAGCGGCTGGACTGGCTGGAGGCGCGGCTGGACGAGGCGCCGGAGCGCCCGACGCTGGTTTTCCTGCACCACCCGCCCTTTCCCGGCGGCATTGCCCGCATGGACGACAACAACCTCGTCGAGGGTCGGGAGCGGTTCGCGGAGATCCTCTCGCGCCATCCGAACGTGCTTCGGGTCTCTGCCGGCCATGTGCACCGGCCGATGACCGGCATGATCGGCGGTGTACCGGCGCAGACCTGTCCCAGCACGGCGCACCAGATCGAGCTTGATTTCGAGCGCCAGGACGGCGTGGCCCTGCTGGCCGAGCCCCCGGCGTGCCTGCTGCACGCGTGGCAGCCCGGGGAGGGGCTGGTCACGCATCACGTCTATCTGGGGCAGTATCGGCTGCTCTACGACGTCAAGCTCAACCAGGGGAGGAAAGAGCAATGACATTCAGCGGCAAGACCGTGGTCGTCACCGGTGCCGCCCGCGGCATCGGCCAGGCCTTCGCGCTGGCATTCGCCGCCGAGGGCGCCAGCGTGGTCGCGACGGACATCAACGACTGCGATGAGACGGTCGCGGCTGTCACCAAGGCCGGCGGCAAGGCGATCTCGATCCGGGGCGACATCTCGAAAATGTCGGACATGGAGGCGCTGGCGGCGCAGTCCGCAGCTGCGTTCGGCCCGGCCTCGGTGCTGGTCAACAACGCCGCGCTCTATGGCGGGCTGGGCGGCGGGCGCTTCGACCGGCTGACCGAGGAGAGCTGGGACGCCTGCATGGCGGTGAACGTGAAGGGCCTCTGGAACACCGCCAAGGCCTTCGTGCCGCAGATGCGCGAACTCGGCGGCGGCTCGATCATCAACATCTCCTCGCTGGCCGCGACCTATGGCCTGGCCTATGCGCTGCATTACACGGTCTCCAAGGCCGCGGTGATCGGCCTGACCCGTGGCCTGGCGCGCGAACTGGGCCCGGAGAACATCCGTGCCAATGCCATCGCGCCCTCGGCCGTCACCACGCCGGGCACGGACGAGTTCATGGGCGCGAAGCGCGACAAGGCACTGGCGGTGATCGCCGACGGCCAGTCGATCAAGCGCAACCTGAACGCCAACGACCTGGTCGGTACCGCGCTGTTCCTCGCCTCGGATGCCTCGGCCTTCGTCACCGGCCAGACCATTGCCGTGGACGGCGGGACCGTCTTTCTCTGAACCTTCGTTCCGCAACCGATTTTCGCTGCGGCCCGCCATCGTCATTGGCTACTGTTTGCCGGTGACGATTCCGGCGGCGCAGGGGGCGGGCAGCGGGCACGATGGAATACCTGATCCAGCAGCTCATCAACGGCGTGACGCTGGGCGCCATCTACGGCCTGATCGCCATCGGCTACACGATGGTCTACGGCATCATCGGCATGATCAACTTCGCCCATGGCGACGTGTTCATGATCGGCGCCTTCATCGCCCTGATCGGCCTGATCATGGCGCTGTCGGCCGGGATCTGGATCCCGCTGGCCCTGCTGCTGGTCCTCGTCGCCGCCATGGCGCTGACATCGGCCTATGGCTGGACCGTGGAACGGCTGGCCTACCGGCCGCTGCGCGGGTCCTTCCGGCTGGCGCCGCTGATCTCCGCCATCGGCATGTCGATCTTCCTGCAGAACTACGTGCAGATCGCCCAGGGCGCGCGGGTGAAGCCGCTGCAGCCGGTGGTTTCCGGCGGCTTCACGCTGTTCGAGCATGACGGTTTCGGCGTCAATCTCAGCTACCTGCAGATCATCATCGTCGTGGTCACCACGCTGCTGATGATCGGCTTCTCGCTGCTGATCAGCCGCACCGAGCTCGGCCGGGCCCAGCGGGCGTGCGAGCAGGACCGGCGCATGGCCGCGCTGCTCGGCATCAATGTCGACCGCACCATCTCGCTGACCTTCGTCACCGGTGCGGCGCTGGCGGCGGTCGCGGGGACCATGTTCCTGATCTACTACGGCGTGATCGACTTCTACATCGGCTTCCTGGCCGGCATCAAAGCCTTCACCGCGGCGGTGCTGGGCGGTATCGGCTCGCTGCCCGGCGCCATGCTGGGCGGCCTGCTGATCGGCCTGATCGAGACCTTCTGGTCGGCCTATTTCACCATCGAGTACAAGGACGTCGCGGCCTTCTCGATCCTGGTCCTGGTGCTGATCTTCCGGCCCACCGGCCTGCTCGGCCGGCCGGAAGTGGAGAAGGTCTGAGCCATGGCCGGGGCGAACGTCGCGACGGGCACGGCCGGCATCGACTGGGGCGCGGCCCTGAAGGACAGCCTGGTGGCCGCCGCGCTCGCGGCCGCACTGGCCATTCCGATCATCGGCCTGAAGACGGAGATCTCGTCGGCCGGAATGGGCATCGACCAGCGCTGGGGTGCCGTCGGCATCGCGGTCGTGGCGGTGTTCGTGGGGCGGCTGCTGCTGACCGTCTGGATGGCCCGGACCGGCGGCGCCACGGTCTTCGGCCCTGTGGCGGAGGCGGTGTCGGAGAAGTCGGCGCGCCTCTCGCGCCATCTCGGGCCGGTGCTGGCGCTGGTCGCGGTGCTGCTGCCGGTCGCCTATTCGGGCGACCGCTACATCCTCGACATCTCCATCCTGGTGCTGATGTACGTCATGCTGGGCTGGGGCCTGAACATCGTCGTCGGCCTGGCCGGCCTGCTGGACCTCGGCTATGTCGCGTTCTACGCCATCGGTGCCTATTCCTACGCGCTGATCGCACAGACATTCGGCTGGTCGTTCTGGGTCTGCCTGCCGCTGGCGGGCGTCTTCGCCGCATTCTTCGGCGTCATGCTCGGCTTTCCGGTGCTGCGCCTGCGCGGTGACTACCTGGCCATCGTGACGCTCGGCTTCGGCGAGATCATCCGCGTGGTGCTGCTCAACTGGGTCGACCTGACCAACGGCCCGAACGGCATCTCCGGCATCCCGCGGCCAAGCTTCTTCGGGCTGGAATTCACGCGCCGCCCGCCCGAGGGCGTGGAGGCCTTCCACACCTTCTTCGGACTCGAGTACAGCCCGACGCAGCGGATCATCTTCCTCTACTACGTCATCCTGGCGCTGGCGCTGCTGACCAACTGGGTGACGCTGCGCCTGCGCAAGCTGCCGGTCGGGCGAGCCTGGGAAGCACTGCGCGAGGACGAGATCGCCTGCCGCGCGCTCGGCATCAATCCGACCAACACCAAGCTGACGGCCTTCGCCATCGGCGCCATGTTCGGCGGTTTCGCGGGGGCCTTCTTCGCCACCCGGCAGGGCTTCATCAGCCCCGAGAGCTTCACCTTCATCGAGAGCGCGGTGATCCTGGCCATCGTCGTGCTGGGCGGCATGGGCAGCCAGATCGGTGTGGTCGCGGCCTCGGTCCTGCTGATCGGCGGCACGGAACTGTTCCGCGACCTGGAAGAGTTCCGCATGCTGACCTTCGGCGCCGCCATGGTGGCGATCATGGTCTGGCGGCCGCGCGGCCTGCTGGCCCATCGCGACCCGACGGTCCGGCTGAACACCGGGCCGGGCGGAGGCCGGCCATGAACGCCGCGCCCCTGCTGGACGTCCAGCACCTGACCATGCGCTTCGGCGGGCTGGTCGCCATCGACGATGTTTCCTTCTCCGCCGCCGACCGGGCGATCACCGCCATCATCGGCCCGAACGGGGCGGGCAAGACCACGGTGTTCAACTGCCTGACCGGCTTCTACAAGCCCACCGTCGGGCGGCTCTGCCTCACCCATTGCCGCGAGGAATTCCTGCTGGAGCGGATGAACGACTTCACCATCACGGCGAAGGCGAAGGTGGCCCGCACATTCCAGAACATCCGCCTGTTCCCGCGCATGAGCGTGCTGGAGAACCTGGTGGTGGCGCAGCACAACAAGCTGATGCGCGCCTCCGGCTACACCTTCGGCGGACTGCTCGGTCTGCCGTCCTACCTCCGCGCCGAGCGCAAGGCCATCGACCTGGCGCGCGGCTGGCTGGACCGGGTCGACCTGCTGGACCGTGCCGACCAGCCCGCCGGTGACCTGCCCTACGGCGCCCAGCGCCGCCTGGAGATCGCGCGCGCCATGTGCACCGAGCCGGTGCTGCTGTGCCTCGACGAACCGGCGGCCGGCCTCAATCCGCGGGAGTCGGCGGAACTGAACCGGCTGCTGACCGGCATCCGCGACGAGGCCGGCATCGGCGTCCTGCTGATCGAGCATGACATGAGCGTGGTCATGGGCATTTCCGACCGCGTGGTGGTGCTGGATTCGGGGCGCAAGATCGCCGACGGCACGCCCGACGCGGTGCGGAGCGACCCGGCGGTGATCCGCGCCTATCTCGGCGAGGAGGAGACGGACGAACTGCCGCCCGAAGTGGCCGCCGACCTGGGCGTGGAGCCGGAGGCGCCGCGATGAGCGCGCTGCTGAGCGTATCCGGCCTGACCGCCCACTACGGCAAGATCCAGGCGCTGCGCGGCGTCGACATCACGGTCGGCGAGGGCGAGATCGTCACGCTGATCGGCGCCAACGGGGCGGGCAAGTCGACCCTGCTGATGTCGATCTGCGGCGATCCGCGGCCGAGCGGGGGCGAGGTGATCTTCGATGGGACCGCCATCCACCGGCTGCCGACGCACGAGATCGTCCGCCGCGGCATCGCCCAGGTGCCGGAGGGGCGCCGCATCTTCCCGCGCATGACGGTCTACGAGAACCTTCAGATCGGCTCGACCCTGGCCGACCCCGCGCATTTCGACGACGACCTGGAGCAGGTCTTCGCCCTGTTCCCGCGCCTGAAGGAACGGCGCCAGCAGCGCGGCGGCACGCTGTCGGGCGGCGAACAGCAGATGCTGGCGATCGGACGCGCGCTGATGAGCCGGCCGCGCCTGCTGCTGCTCGACGAGCCGTCGCTGGGCCTGGCGCCGCTGATCATCAAGCAGATCTTCGCGACCATCCGGAAGATCGCGGACGAGGGCGGCATGACCATCTTCCTGGTCGAGCAGAACGCCTTCCACGCGCTGCGTCTCGCCGACCGCGCCTATGTCATGGTCAACGGCGCGATCACCATGACCGGCACCGGCGCGGAACTGCTGTCCCGCCCGGAAGTGCGCGCGGCCTACCTGGAAGGGGGGCACTGAGATGGAGGACCTGCTCGGGACCTCGCCCGGGGTGTTCATCGGCCTGACCTGCGTGCTGGCCGGCGGCGCGGCATGGATGACCGGTCAGGCGCTGGCGGCGAACTGGCTGCCGCGCTGGCAGGGGGTCGCCTATGGCATCCTGCTCGCTGCCGCCAACCGTTTCCTGGTCTACGCCCTGTTCGACGGCCAGTTGCTGTCGGTGCCCGGTTTCCTGGTCGCCTGCGTCGTCCTGGTGGGGATCGTGCAGGTTGCCTTCCAGGCCACGCGGGCCTTCCGCATGGTCAGCCAGTACCCCTGGCTCTACGAGCCGGCGGGGCCGTTTTCCTGGCGCGAACGCAAATCGTCCTGAGCGCGGTTCCGGGCATCTGCTTGTCGTTGCCGCCCCGCGAAACTGGCCATAAGCTTTTTTCCGGGAGGCACGTTCCGGTCCACCTGGCAGAGGGTTTTCCCGGGCACGGAACGATGGCCGACATCAAGGGAGCAGATGAATATGCGGACGATGCGTAACCTCCTCGTTGCGGCTGCGGCTGCGACGGCTATGGGGCTCGGCGCGGCGCAGGCGGATATCCAGGTCGCCACCGCCGGCCCGATGACCGGCCAGTATGCGAGCTTTGGCCAGCAGATGAAGGCCGGCGCCGAGCAGGCCGTTGCCGACATCAACGCCGCCGGCGGCGTCCTGGGCCAGAAGCTGGTTCTGAACATCGGCGACGACGCCTGCGATCCGAAGCAGGCCGTGGCGGTCGCCAACGAGATGGCGGGCAAGGGCGTGGTCTTCATGGCCGGCCATTTCTGCTCCGGCTCCTCGATCCCGGCCTCCAAGGTCTACGAGGAGGAGGGCATCCTGCAGATCTCCCCGGCCTCGACCAATCCGAAGCTGACCGACGAGGGCGGGCCGAACGTCTTCCGCGTCTGCGGTCGTGACGACCAGCAGGGCCTGGTCGCCGGCCAGTACCTGGCCAAGGCCTACAAGGACAAGAAGGTCGCGGTCATCCACGACAAGACCGCCTACGGCAAGGGCCTCGCCGACGAGACCAAGAAGGCGATGAACGAAGCGGGCAAGATGGAGGACCTCTACGAGGCCTACACCGCCGGCGAGAAGGACTATACCGCGCTGGTCTCGAAGCTGAAGCAGAACGGCATCGACATCGTCTATGTCGGCGGCTACCACACCGAGGCGGGCCTGATCGTGCGCCAGATGCGCGAGCAGGGCATGAACACCAAGCTGGCCTCGGGTGACGCGCTGGTTACCGACGAGTACTGGTCGATCACCGGCCCGGCCGGCGAGGGCACGCTGATGACCTTCAGCCCCGACCCGCGCAAGAACCCGACCGCCGCGCCGCTGGTGGAGAAGTTCCGCGCCAAGGGCATCGAGCCGGAGGGCTACGTGCTCTACACCTACGCCGCCGTGCAGGTGTTCGCGAAGGCCGCCGAGGCCGCCAAGTCGACCAAGCTGGACGACATCCTGAAGGTCATGCATTCGGCGAAGTTCGACTCGGTGCTGGGCGAGCTCAGCTTCGACGACAAGGGCGACGTCTCCCTGCCGGGCTATGTCTGGTACATCTGGAAGGACGGCAAGTACGACTACGCCGATGACATCAACATGATGAACTGATCGCCCCGCAAGGGACGGACGGTCGAACGGCCCGGCGGGAAACCGTCGGGCCGTTTGCTCTTGCTATACCATTGCCGTGCTAGCCGACGGGGCCCTTGTCTTCCTGCCTGGACGGACCGCCCCAAGTGTCGCGACTGCTTCCATCGACCAGCCTCCGCATCTGGCTGGCCGGAATCTTTGCCAGCTTTGTCGTGCTGGTTGCAGCCCTTTCGATCCTCGTGATGGGCGAGCGGACCGGGGACGCGCTGCGCCGGTCCATCGGCGCGTCCCTGGCCTCGACCGCCGCGCACATGGCCGACACGCTGGATCGCCACATGCACAGCCGCTCGGCGGAGATCGTGCTGCTGTCCGGGCTGGCGCCGGTCCGGCTGTCCACCGACTTCGCGGCGGCACGGGAGCAGATCGAACGGCTGCGGTCCCGCGTGCCGGCATTCTCTTGGATCGGCCGCACCGATGCCGCCGGAACCGTGGTCGCCGCGACCGATGGCATCCTGGAGGGGAAGAGCATCGGCCAGCGCCCGGTGTTTCTCGAGGCGCTTGACGGGATCTTCATCGGCGATGTGCACGAGGCCGTGCTGCTGGCGAAGCTGCTGCCCAATCCGACCGGCGAGCCGATCAAGTTCGTCGATGTCAGCGTACCGCTGCAAGATGACGAAGGCCGGTTCCAGGGCGTGCTGGCCGCGCATCTGAGCTGGGTCTGGGCCCGGGAGGCGGCGCGCGAGGTTCTGGTTCCGCACGGCGACGAGAGCCGGGTCGAGGCCTTTGTCGTCAGCGCCTCGGACGACACCATCCTGCTGGGTCCGGAGGACGAGATCGGACGGCGGCACGCGGGCGCGGGCCTTGCCGTGGCGCGCGCGAACGGCAGTGCATGGGGCATAGAGACCTGGCCGGACGGCGGCCGCTACCTGACCGGCTATGCCCTGGGCGACGGCCATGCCGACTATCCGGGCCTTGGCTGGACCGTCGTCGTGCGTCAGCCCATGGCGGTGGCCGAGCAGCCGGTCCGCGAGACACAGCGCACCATCGCCCTGCTGGGTGCGGTGCTCGCCGTCATCTTCGCCGCCATTGGCTGGGCGGTTGCCGGGATGGTGGCGCGGCCGCTGCGGGCCATCGCCGATACGGCCGACCGGCTGCGCAACGGCGAGACGGCGGAGATCCAGGCGCATCGCGGCCTGCGCGAGGTCGAGACGCTCTCCTCGGCACTGCGCGACCTGCTCGCCAGCCTGAACCAGATGGAGGAACTGGCGCACCAGGATCGTCTGACGGGCCTCGCCAACCGCATCGGCCTGAATGCCCATCTCGACCTGGCGGGCGCCCGCGCCACCCGCGACGGCAAGGTGGTCGCGGTCCTCTGCATCGACCTTGACGGCTTCAAGCCGGTGAACGACCGCTACGGCCATTTCGCCGGTGACGCGGTGCTGCGGGACGTCGGGCGACGGTTGCGGCAGTGCGTGCGTGGCGGGGACATCGCCACCCGGCTTGGCGGCGACGAGTTCGCGCTGGTGCTGCTGCTGTCGCCCGATGCCTGGCGGGATGTCGCCGGCGTCGTGGCGCGCCGGGTCGTCGACAGCATCGCCCGGCCGGTCGACACCGGCGAGCAGACGGTCGCCATCGGCTGCAGCGTCGGCATTGCCTGCTGGCGTCCGGATGGCACGGCGACCTTTGCCGATACCATCCGCATGGCCGACGAGGCCATGTACGCCGCCAAGCGGGCCGGCAAGGGCCGTGTCGCGTTCCATGGCGATCCCGGCACGGCCTGAGCGGATATGGCGCCTCAGAGCAGTGCCGCGGCCATTCAGATCCACTTGATTCTGCAGAGATGTACCTCGGAAAATGTGGCAGACTATGCCGCATCGGATGTAGAGCGATACCCACGACAAGACACATGGCGGTAGTGGTGATTTCAGAATTCATTGCAAAGATTCAGTCTGTCTACGCGACCGGAAATGCGACCGAGCACTCCTATCGCTCCGCATTTGAGAGTCTTTTCACAAATCTTGGTGTCGCGGCGCTTAATGAACCAAAGCGGGTAAAATGCGGAGCGCCGGATTTTATCATATCTCGCAATGATATTGTTATAGGTCACCTCGAAGCCAAAGATTTACATGTCTCCCTTCGCAATATGAAGGATACAAACAAGGAGCAACAGATTCGATACAAGAAGGCATTGCCGAATCTTATTTATTCAAATGGTTTGGATTGGGATTTTTTTCGAGACGGCGAGCTTGTATCATCGGTATCAATTGCCAATTTTGACAATGAAATTTCTCCAATTGAAGATAAATTTGAAGTTCTGGAAAATTTGCTGCGAGATTTTGTATCTCAAAAGCCGCAAAATATCACAAATCCGCGTGATCTTGCTATAAGAATGGCTGGAAAGGCGAATTTAATTAAGGATATTTTGAACAATACACTGCGATATGATGTGGAATTTCAGACTGAACTTGCGGTTCAATATCAGGCTTTCAAGAAAAATCTGATCCACGACATCGCACCGGAAGATTTCGCGGACATCTACGCCGAAACCATTGCCTATGGCATGTTTGCGGCCCGGCTGCATGACACGACACTTGACACCTTCAGCCGGCAGGAGGCGCTTGAACTTCTGCCCAAGTCAAACCCCTTCCTGCGCGCGCTGTTCACCTACGTGGCCGGGTATGATCTGGACGACCGGATCGCCTGGATCATTGATGATCTAGCCGCAGTGTTCCAGGCGTGCGACGTCGCCAGGATCATGCAGGGCTTCGGCAAACTGACGGGACAGAACGATCCGTTCCTGCACTTCTACGAAACCTTCCTTGCTGCCTACAACCCCGCAAAGCGCAAGGCGCGCGGTGTCTGGTACACCCCGGAGCCTGTGGTCAATTTCATTGTCCGGGCGGTCGACGAGGTGCTGCAAACCGAGTTCGGGCTGCCTGATGGTCTGGCCGACACGTCGAAGGTGACGCTCGACTGGGATACCGGGCAGACCGACAAGAAGGGCAAGCCTGTCACCATCAAGAAGGACGTGCATCGCGTTCAGATCCTCGATCCGGCTACCGGCACTGGTACCTTCCTAGCCGAAGTTATCAAGCAGATCGCACCCAAGGTGAAGGGCGTCGCCCCCGGCATGTGGTCCAGCTACATCGAGGCTGACCTGATCCCTCGTCTGCATGGGTTCGAGCTGCTCATGGCCTCATATGCCATGTGTCATATGAAACTCGATATGATCTTGACCGAACTGGGCTACCAGCCTACGGGCAACCCGCCGCGCCTGTCGGTGTATTTGACAAACAGCCTCGAAGAAGGCGAGCCCGCCAACCAGACCCTGCCCTTTAGCCAATGGCTGTCGCGCGAAGCCAAGGGGGCGAATACCATCAAGCGCGACATGCCCATCATGTGCGTGATCGGCAACCCGCCCTATTCAGGCATCTCGCACAACATGGGCGATTGGATCACCAGCCTGATCGAAGACTACAAATACGTCGGTGGCCAATACTTCGGCGAGCGCAAGCACTGGCTACATGACGACTATGTAAAGTTCATCCGCCTATCCGAGAGCCTGATCGCGAAGAATGGTGAGGGCATCCTCGGCTTCATTACCAACCATGGATACCTCGATAACCCGACCTTTCGGGGAATGCGCTGGCACCTGTTGAATACCTTCGACCGTATTCATGTCCTCGACCTCCACGGCAACGCCAAGAAGAAAGAGGTCACACCAGCGGGCAAGCCCGACACGAACGTCTTCGAAATTCAGCAAGGTGTGGCCATCATCATCGCGATCAAGACGGGCCAGAAGAAAAAAGGATTGGGGGAAGTCTGGCACGGCGATCTCTGGGGCACTCGCCAAGGAAAGTATGCCGCTCTAGAAGCAGGTCGGGTCGGGAACCCGACCACCGTTCGGATCGACTGCGCTCCGCCTCAATACGCTTTCGTGCCGCGCGACCATGCTCTAGCCGATGTCTACGGCGCTGGATTTGGTCTGGCGGAGTTCATGCCAGACAAGGTCACAGGTATCGTGACCGCTAAGGATGCCCTCGTAATCGACTTTACCAAACAGAGTCTAAAGGACCGGATAAACCGCTTTGTCGATCCTACGAAAACTGATGAGCAAGTGCGCTCAGAGTTCTTCCCGAACAAGAAGGCTGGGAAATATCCCTCAGGTGACTCTCGCGGCTGGAAACTCCCCGCTGCGCGTGTTGCGCTTCAAAGCGCCGATTGGGCATCAGACATCAAGCCCGTCGCCTACCGCCCTTTCGACACCTGCGCGATTCTCTACCGCAAGGACATGGTGGATTGGGGGCGGTTCGAGCATATGCGTCACATGCTTGTGGGCCGAAACCTCGGCTTGGTGATCTGCCGCCAAAGTGCGGTCTCAAGTTGGGAACATGCGCTCATCACCAGCGGAATCGTCGATGACAGCTACGTTTCGAATAGAACGAAGGAAAGAGGATATCTTCTTCCACTCTATCTCTACGCCGACGAACAAGAACTCGATAAGGCGCGGCGGGTAAATTTTGATCCAAAGTTTTTCAAGAAGCTGCAGGAGCTGGCCGAACACTCCATCCACGGCACGCCGGACGAGGTGCAGACCTTCGATTACATCTATGGTGTGCTGTACTGCCCGGCCTATCGGGAAATCTACTCCGAATTCCTGAAGGTTGACTTCCCTCGCATACCTTGGCCGGCCTCACCGGATGAGTTCTGGGACGTGTCGGCCAAGGGCATGAGCTTGCGCAAGCTGCACCTGATGGACCCGGCCACCATCGGCGCGACCCCGTTCCCCTTCACCGGGGACGGCGACAATGTGGTGGACAAGCCCAGGTTCGGGGATGGCCGCGTCTGGATCAATGCCACCCAGTACTTTGACAGCGCCCCCGAAGTCTCATGGGGCTTCTACATCGGCGGCTACCAGCCCGCCCAGAAATGGCTCAAGGACCGCAAGGGCCGCGAGCTAAGCTTCGATGACGTTAAGCACTATCAGCGCATACTGAAAATCCTGTCCGAAACGGACCGTATCATGAAGACGATCACCATGACGTTGGGCGCGAACTGACGATCAGGCGGCGCGGTCGAAGCGGATGCGGCCGGCGTTCATGAAGCACGCGCCGGTGAAATGGCAGAAATCGACCCGGTTGGGTAGGCGGATATCAGCCAGGTCCGGCAGCGGCTTTCGCACCGGGTCGAAGCGACGGTCGACCTGTGACAGCAGGACCAGGATGGCGCCGCTGCGGGCCGTGAAGGCGCGGAGCGTCGCGACCTGGCTCTCCAGGTCGGGGTTCTTGCGGCGTTTGTCGAGCAGTTGCAGGTAATCGACCACGGCGACCGTGCCCGGCGCCGCACCGGCCAATCGCGCCTCGATGTGGGCGGCCGAGATCGTGTCGGAGGCGTCGATCACCAGCCTGGTTTCGGCGGCCACGCCGAGGCCGTCCAGGCGCTCCCTAACCGTCGCCTCGCTGTCCTCCAGCGTGAACAGCATGGCCTGCCGGCCGCAGCGCGCGGCGGCGAGCAGCAGGTCCAGGCCCAGCAGGGTCTTGCCCTGTCCCGGCCGCGCGGCCAGCAACACCAGGTCGCCGGGCCGGAGCCGTTCCAGCAGCCGTGGCGCGGGTGCGGTGTCGGCCAGGCGCGCGGCCAGCAGGCTCCAGCGCACGAAGCCCTCTTCGCGGGCAATACGGTCGAGCGCGGCGGACAGGGGGATGCTCTCGCGGCGGGCGAGCAGGCGGGCGCGGCGCTTCAGGGCATAGACGGGGGCGGACAGGATCATCGCGGAACCTCCATCCGGGGCGACGGCGCAGTCCCTCCTCGTGCGCGGACCCGGACGACGGGTATCCAGGATCGTCAGCCCTGCATGGATGATGCTTCCCCGTGACGGAGGGGGGCGGCGCGGGCGGCACCGATCGTGATTCTAGGCCGCGATTCGTGGCGCCGGCAAGCGCTGGACAGCCATGGACATGCCTGCCTGGGTGTGTGAACATAAAAGGAACAAATGCGACGCCCGCGAAAGGACGCCCGGATGGCCAATATCGACCGCACCATCAACTACATCGAGCTGCCGCTGGTCGACGTGGCGGCGACGAAGGCATTCTACGCGGCGGTCTTCGGCTGGCGCTTCACCGACTACGGGCCGGACTATGTCGCCTTTGACGGCGCCGGCATCGACGGCGGCTTCAACCGGGAGAATGCGGTGACGCCGGCGGGCAGTGGCGTCATCGTGGTGCTCTATGCCGACGACCTGGAGGCGACGGCGGCGCGGGTGCGCGGGGCCGGCGCAGCGATCCACCGCGACATCTACGCCTTTCCCGGCGGCCGGCGGTTCCACTTCACCGATCCCAACGGCTCCGAACTGGCGGTCTGGTCGGAACGCTGAGCGGCGCCCTCAGGCGGTCTTCTCGACCTTCAGCCCCAGTTCCTCGACCATGGCGTCGCGCATGCGGAACTTCTGCGGCTTGCCGGTGACGGTCATCGGCAACTCGCTGCGGAAGCGGACATGGCGCGGGATCTTGTAGTGGGCGATCTGGCCCTGGCAGAACTGGCGGATCTCCTCCTCCGTCGCGCTCTCGCCGGTGCGCAGCACGATCCAGGCGCAGACCTCCTCGCCGTATTTCGGGTCGGGAATGCCGAAGACCTGGGCCTCGGCCACCTTCGGGTGGCGGAACAGGAACTCCTCCACCTCGCGCGGATAGACGTTCTCGCCGCCCCGGATCAGCATGTCCTTCACCCGGCCGGTGATGTTGCAATAGCCCTCGGCGTCGATGGTCGCCAGGTCGCCGGTGTGCATCCAGCCGTCGGCGTCGATGGCCTCGGCCGTGCGCTCCGGGTCGTTCCAGTAGCCCTTCATCACCGAATAGCCGCGGGTGCAGAGCTCGCCCTGCACGCCGGGCACCACGGTGGCGCCGGTCTCGTCGATCACCTTGCATTCGACATGCGGCTGGATGCGGCCGACGGTGGAGACGCGGCGCTCCAGCGGGTCCGTGGTCGATGACTGGAAGGAGACGGGGCTGGTCTCGGTCATGCCATAGGCGATGGTGACCTCCGACATGTGCATCTCGGTGTTCACCCGCTTCATCACCTCGACCGGGCACGGGGCGCCGGCCATGATGCCGGTGCGCAGGCTGGACAGGTCGAAGCTCCTGAAGTCCGGGTGCTGCAGCTGCGCGACGAACATGGTCGGCACGCCATAGAGCGCCGTGCAGCGCTCCTTCGCCACCGTCGCCAGGGTCTGGCGCGGCTCGAAGCCCTCGCCGGGCAGCACCATCTTCGCGCCCGTGGTGACGCAGCCCAGCGTGCCCATCACCATGCCGAAGCAGTGATAGAGCGGCACGGGGATACAGATGCGGTCCTCTTCGGTGATGTGCTGGGCGCCGACGACGAAGCGGGCGTTGTTCAGGATGTTGACGTGGGTCAGCGTGGCACCCTTGGGCGCGCCGGTGGTGCCGGAGGTGAACTGGATGTTCACCGGGTCGTGCGGGTCCAGCGTCGCGCTGATCGCGTCGAGGTCGGCGGTCTCCACCGCGCGGCCGGATTCCAGAACGTCGGGGAAGGACAGCATGCCCGCATGGCGCTCATCGCCCATGGCGATGACGGCACCGAGATGCGGCAGGCGCGCGGCCTTCAGGTCGCCCGGGACCGCCGTCGCCAGCTCCGGCGCCAGGGTGCGGATCATGCCGAGATAGTCGGAGGTCTTGAACTGCACCGCCGTCACCAGCGCGCGGCACTCGACCTTGTTCAGGGCATACTCCAGTTCGGCCAGGCGATAGGCCGGGTTGATCGTGACCATGACCAGCCCCAGCCGCGCGGTGGCGAACTGGGTCAGCAGCCATTCGGCGCGGTTGGGCGACCAGATGCCGATGCGGTCGCCGGTCTTCAGCCCCAGCGCCAGCAGGCCGCCGGCCAGCGCGTCGACCTCGGCCGCGAACGCGCCCCATGTCCAGCGGATGCCCTGCTCGGCCACCACCACGGCCTCGCGGTTGGCGAAGCGCGCCGCCGTCTCGGCGAACACCGCCGGAATGGTGCGCACCCAGAGCTCCGGCCCGGTGTCGCCGCGCACATGGGCGCGGCCGTCGCGCGGTGCCGGGTCGAAAGCGGTGCTGCTGCTCATGTCGTTCATGCCGGCCTCCCGAACTGTCCGCCGCCCGGTCTCTGCCGCGCGGCCTTTTCCGCCATCTTCCGCCCGCTCATGCGCCGGTCAAGCGGCCATGGCCGGCGCCATTGCCGCATCGTCCGCCGCGGCGTAGCGTCGTCCGCGTGCAAAGCGGGAGGGTGATCGCATGACCGGACGCATGGCCGCGTGTCTCGCACTGCTGCTTGTCCTGCTGGGCGGCCTGTTGCAACACGCCGGGGCGGCCGGGCGGGAGACGCTCTCCTTCGACCGCATCCACCGTGGCAAGCCGCTCCGGGTCAGCGGCGAGCTGCTGCTGCCCGACGGCGCCGGACCGTTCCCGGCCATGGTGATCCAGCATGGCAGCGGCGGGGTCAGCCAGGCCCGCGAGTACCGCTATGCCGCTGCATTCGTCGGGATGGGCGTGGCGGCGCTGGTGGTGGATTCCTTCGGCCCGCGTGGCGTCGGCTCCACCGTCAGCGACCAGTCGTCGGTCTCGATCATCGAGATGGTGCATGACGACCTGGCCGCGCTGGGGGTACTGGCGGCCGACCCGCGCATCGACCCGGCGCACATCGGGATTGTCGGCTTCTCCAAGGGGGGCTCGGCCGTGCTGGGGACGGCGCTGAAACGCCAGGCCGACCGCTTTCTGCCCGGTGGCCCGCGCTTCGCCCTGCATGTCGCCTTCTATCCCGCCTGCAACAACCACTACCGCGATCCGGCGGGCAATGGCGCACCGGTCATCATGCTGCTGGGCGGCGACGACACCTATGCCGGGCTGGAACCCTGTACGGAGTACGCGGAGATGCTGCGCGCGGCCGGCGTGCCGCTGACGGTGCGCACCTATCCCGGCGCGCGACACGGGTTTGACGGTGAACGGGCCTATTCGCTGGCGGGCGGTGAGAACTGGAGCGCCTGCGTCTTCGAGGAACAGGCCGACGGCTCCTGGCGCGAACGGTCGAGCGGCGCCACCACCTTCAACGCCGACGGAACCCGCAACCGCGAAGGCGTCGCCCGCGCCATCGCCGCCTGCCGTCGCCTGGGCGTCAGCGGCGGACCGGACCCGGCGGCGCGGGACGCGTCCATGACCGAACTGACGGCGGCGATCCGGCGCCACCTGCCGGGCGGGGAGTAGGCGCGGCCACGGCGGTCTGGCCGCGCCGCCGTCGCTCGACTATGTAGCGGGGATGGAGCAGGGATCAGACATCCGGCCGGACATCGGCGCCGAATGGCGGGACGGCGGCGCGCGGCGCTGGCGCTTCTCCGTCGCGCCGATGATGGACTGGACCGACCGCCACGACCGCTACCTGCTGCGGCTGATCTCCCGCCGTGCCCTGCTGTACACCGAGATGGTCACCACCGGCGCGCTGATCCATGGGCCGCGCGATGACCTGCTGCGCCATGACATGGCCGAACATCCGGTGGCGCTGCAGCTTGGGGGCAGCGAACCGGACGACCTCGCCCGCTGTGCCGTCATGGGCGCCGATGCCGGCTATGACGAGATCAACCTGAACTGCGGCTGTCCCTCCGACCGGGTGCAGAACGGCAGCTTCGGTGCCTGCCTGATGCGGGAGCCAGAGCTCGTTGCAGAATGCATCGCGGCGATGAAATCGGCTGTCGCGATTCCGGTCACCGTGAAGTGCCGGATCGGTGTCGATGACCAGGAGCCGGCCGTGGTGCTGCCGGATTTCGTGGGCAAGGTGGCCGCAGCCGGCGCGGACGCGGTGATCGTGCACGCGCGCATGGCCTGGCTGAAGGGCCTCAGCCCGAAGGAAAACCGGGACATCCCGCCGCTGGACTATCCGCTGGTGCACCGCCTGAAGCAGGCATTCCCGAACCTGCCGGTGGCGCTGAACGGCGGGCTGCAGGACCTGGACGCGGCCCTGCCGCACCTGGACGCGGTGGATGGCGTCATGCTGGGGCGCGCGGCCTACCAGCGGCCCATGCTGCTGGCCGGTGTCGACCGGCGGTTCTTCGGCGATACGGGGCCGGAACGGACCGCGCCCGATGTGATCGAGGGCTATCTCGACCATGTCGAGCGGGAGCGGTCGGCCGGTACGCCGCTCAACCACATGACCCGGCACATGCTGGGTCTGGCCGCCGGCCGGCCGGGTGCGCGGGCGTTCCGGCGCATCCTGACCGAGGACATTCGCCGCCCCGGAGCCGGTCCCGAACTGATCCGGCGCGCGGCGGGCGTGGTGGACTGGGACGGGGCGGCGGTCGCGGCCTGAGGGCTGGCCCGGCTTTTGCGTCTTCGGGCTGTAGTTCCTGTATGATCGCCGCGAGGCGAATCCGGAGAGACGAGCCGATGGCCCTGCTGAACGATTGCGAAGACCTGGGCGGACGCCGCAGCCTGACCGATCCGGCGCGCTGGGGCGGCACCGCGCGTCCGGCGCCGGCACCGCAGCGTGAGCCGCAGCGACCCGTCGCCCCCGAGGCACCGCGCGGCAGGGCGCCCGGAGCGCAGCCCGCGCCCGCTCCGCGGCAGGACACCGGTTATCCGGAGAACGACCTGACCGCCGGCCGGAGCCGCGAGACGGTTGCGCACGTCGCGTCCGGCAATATCGACACCAGCCTGCGCGACCGCTTCCCGCAGGACCGCATCCAGCGGCTGGCCATGCAGCGCGACGAGCTGTTGCGCCGCCACGGCCTGCCGGCCCAGGAACAGGTCGAGCCGGACATGCACCGTCCGGCCTCGCGTCCTGAACCCGAGGACCGCTACGAGCCGGAGCACGAGGCCGCAGCAGTCGAGGAGGCGCCGATGCGCAACCCGCGCCAGTCGGCCCGTCCGGCCGGCAGCTTCGACCAGCCGCGCCAGCAGATGCCGGCGCCGCGCCGGTCCAGCGCGCCGGAGCCCTTCGCGACACGCGTCGGCGAGGTGCGGTCGCATGGCGGCGGCGAATTGCTGGACGAGATCGAGAAGCTGCGCCGCGAGGTCGGCGAACTGCGTCGCGAACTGAAGGCGATCCAGCAGCAGGGGCCGTCCGGCGTCGGCCCGGTCGAGCGCGCCGTGCAACGTCTGGCGGAGCGCATGGATCGTATCGATGGCGGTGCGCGGCCGGCGATTTCCGACGGCAGCGGCAATGGCGGACGCCGGCGCCGTGGTGGCGGTGGCGGGGGCGGCCTGTTCGGATTGTTCAGCCGGCGGCGCTGATCGACAACGCCGGGTGCAGGCTGCGCCCGGACTGAATCATCGCTATAACCGGGGTCATGGATGACCCCTTCGATCTTGCGGACGCTGGCGCCCCGGCGGCGGGACCGCGCGACCTTCCCTATCTGGCGTCCCTGAACCCGCCGCAGCGGCAGGCCGTGGAGACGCTCGACGGTGCGGTGCTGGTGCTGGCCGGCGCCGGCACGGGCAAGACCCGCGTGCTGACCACGCGGCTGGCGCACCTGCTGAACACCAACAAGGCGCGGCCATGGGAGATCCTGGCCGTCACCTTCACCAACAAGGCGGCCCGCGAGATGTCGGACCGCGTCGGCCAGCTGATCGGCAGCCGGGTGGAGGGAATCTGGCTCGGCACGTTCCATTCGGTCGGCGCGCGCATCCTGCGCCGCCATGCCGAGCTGGTCGGCCTGCGCAGCGATTTCACCATCCTGGACGATGCAGACCAGGAGCGGCTGCTGAAGCAGGTGATCGAGGCCGAGAACATCGACCCGAAGCGCTGGCCGCCGCGCCAGATGGCCCACCTGATCGATGGCTGGAAGAACCGCGGCCTGATGCCCGACAAGGTGCCGGAGGGGGAGGGCGGCTTCGCCGACGGCAAGGGCCAGAAGCTCTACCGCCTCTACCAGGAGCGGCTGGCGACCCTGAACGCCACCGATTTCGGCGACCTGCTGCTGCTCTGCATCCGGCTGTTCCAGACCGCGCCCGACGTGCTGGCCGACTATCACCGCCGCTTCCGCTACATCCTGGTTGACGAGTACCAGGACACCAACGTCGCCCAGTACCTCTGGCTGCGCCTGCTGGCCCAGGGCTCGAAAAACATCTGCTGCGTGGGCGACGACGACCAGTCGATCTATGGCTGGCGCGGCGCCGAGGTCGGCAACATCCTGCGCTTCGAGACCGACTTCCCCGGCGCGAAGGTGATCCGGCTGGAACAGAACTACCGATCCACCGCGCCGATCCTGCACGCGGCCTCCGGCGTCATCGCCAACAACGAGGGGCGGCTGGGCAAGACGCTGTGGACCGACGTGCCGGGCGGCGAGAAGCTGGTCGTCAGCGGTGTCTGGGACGGCAACGAGGAAGCGCGCCAGGTCGGCGACGAGATCGAGGCGCTGCATGCCAAGGGCGAGCGCCTGTCGGAGATGGCCGTGCTGGTCCGCGCCACCTTCCAGATGCGGTCGTTCGAGGATCGCTTCATCGAGATCGGCCTGCCCTACCAGGTCATCGGCGGCGTCCGCTTCTACCAGCGCCAGGAGATCAAGGACGCCACCTCCTACCTGCAGGTGGTGGCCCAGCCGGACAACGACATCGCCTTCGAGCGCATCATCAACACGCCCAAGCGCGGCCTCGGCGATTCGACGGTGCAGCTGCTGCACCGCGTCGCGCGCGGGGCGCGGCAGTCGCTTTACCGCGCCACCGAGGCGCTGCTGGAGACCGACGAGCTTAAGCCCAAGGTCCGCACCACCCTGCGGCGGCTGATCGACGACTTCGAGCGCTGGCGGAAGCTGCGCGACGACCTGCCGCCGGCCGAACTGGCGGAGATCGTGCTCGACGAGAGCGGCTATACCGAGATGTGGCAGCGCGACCGCTCGCCCCAGGCGCCGTCGAAGCTGGAGAACCTCAAGGAAATGGTCCTGGCCATGCAGGACCACGAGACACTTGCCGGTTACCTGGAGCACGTCGCCCTGGTGCAGGCCAATGACGAGTCGGGCGACACCGAGAAGGTCTCGATCATGACCCTGCACGGCGCCAAGGGCCTGGAGTTCGACACGGTGTTCCTGCCGGGCTGGGAGGAAGAGGTCTTCCCCAACCGCCGCGCGCTGGAGGAGACCGGCAATTCCGGGCTGGAGGAGGAGCGGCGGCTGGCCTATGTCGGCATCACCCGCGCCCGGCGCCGCTGCTTCATCAGCCATGCCGCCAACCGCCGGGTGTTCAACGAATGGCGCTCGGGCATCCCCAGCCGCTTCATCGAGGAACTGCCCGAGGACGCGGTGGACGTGCGCACCGAGACCGGCATGTACGGCGCCACGGCGCAGGGTGGCGGGCGCGGCATGCACCAGCAGGGGCCGGGGACATTTGTCTACGACGCGCCCTGGCTGGCGGCGACGCAGCGGCTGAAGGACAAGGGCTATCGCGCCGGCGGCTATCGCCCGACGAAGACCATCGAGGGCGAGGCGCGCGAGGTCCGCTCGATCCCCGAGGGGCCGAAGTACAAGGCCGGCGAGCGGGTCTTCCACCAGAAGTTCGGCTATGGCGCCGTCCGCTCGGTCGACAACAACCACCTGGTCATCGACTTCGAGCAGGCCGGCGAGAAGAAGGTGGTCTCGGCCTTCGTGAAGCCGGCCTGAGCCGCTTCAGGTCGCCGGGCGCCAGCCCTCGATGCGGACGCCCCCGGCGCCGAACAGGTGCAGGCGGTCGCGGTCGAGGAACAGGTCGACCGTGGCGCCCGGCGTCACCGGCGCGATGCCCGGCGTGCGGCACTGGAAGGCGCCGGCGGGGCTATCGACCTGCAGCACCGTCTCGGCGCCCAGAGCCTCCGCGTCCGTCACCTCGGCGCGCAGGGCCAGCGGCCGGGCGCAGGCGCTTTCCGCCAGGTGCACGTCCTCCGGCCGGAAGCCGATCTGTGCCGCGCCCGCGGGCAGGCGCCGGTCGACCGCGATGCGCGTGGTCCCGATGCTCACCGCTGCCCCGTTGTCGCGATGGCCGACCTCGACCGGCAGCAGGTTCATGGGCGGGCTGCCGATGAAGCCGGCGACGAAGGTGTTCGCGGGGCGGGCATAGATCTCCAGCGGGGCACCGACCTGCTGCACCACGCCCTTGTCCATCACCACGATGCGGTCGGCCATGGTCATGGCCTCCACCTGGTCGTGGGTGACATAGACCGTGGTGACGCCCAGGCGGCGCTGCAGGCGGCGGATCTCGGACCGGGCCTGGGTGCGCAGGCGGGCGTCGAGGTTGGAGAGCGGCTCGTCGAACAGGAAGGCCTCCGGGTCGCGCACGATGGCGCGGCAGACCGCGACGCGCTGGCGCTGGCCCCCCGACAGCTCGCGCGGACGCCGGTGCAGAAGGTGGCCGATGTCCATCAGGCCGGCGGCGCGCTTCACGGCCGCGTCGATCTCCGCCTTCGGCCGGCCGGCCAGGCGCAGGGCGAAGCTGACATTCTCCGCCACTGTCATGTGCGGGTAGAGGGCATAGGTCTGGAACACCATGGCGATGTTGCGCGCCCGGGCCTCGAGATGGGTGATGTCGCGCGCGCCCAGCCGGATCGCGCCGCCGGTGGGTGTCTCCAGGCCCGCCAGCATGCGCAGCGTCGTGGTCTTGCCGCAGCCGGACGGGCCGACCAGCACCACGAACTCGCCGTCCTCGATCTCCAGGCTGAAGTCGTCGACCGCGGTGACGGTGCCGAAATCCTTGCGGATGTCGCGAATGCCGATGCTCGCCATGGGGTCAGCCCTTGATGCCGGAGGCGACGAAGGTGTCGATCACCTGCCGCTGGAAGAAGAAGAAGATCGCCAGCGCCGGCAGGCTGGCCACGGTGATGCCGGCCATCAGCGCGCCGTAGTCGTCGAAGTCTTCCTCGAGGAACTGGCGCAGGCCGACCTGGATGGTGCGCGAGTCGGCGGTGTCGGTGACCAGCAGCGGCCAGAAGTATTCGTTCCAGGTCTCGATGAAGAGGATGATGGTCAGCGCCGCCAACGCTGGGCGGATGTTCGGCAGCACCACCAGCCACAGCGTGCGCCAGTGGCCGGCGCCGTCGATCTCGGCGGCGTCGAACAGCTCCTTCGGGAATTGCAGGAAATGCTGGCGCAACAGGAACACGCCGAACGGCATGGCCAGGTTCGGGATCACCAGCGCCTGCCAGGTGTCGAACCAGTCCAGTTCCGCCACCATGATGTAGATCGGGATCATGGTGAGCTGGTGCGGGATCATCATGGCGCCCAGCACCACTGCGAACAGCACTTCGCGACCGGGAAAGCTCCAGCGCGCGAAGGCGAAGGCGGTGATGACGGCCAGGAACAGCTGGCCGGAGACGCGCATCACCGTGGTGGCGGTGCTGTTCCAGGCCCAGGTGGCGAACGGTGTTTCGGTGAAGATGCGGACGAAGTTCGCGAAGGTCGGCGAATCCGGCCAGAGCTGCAGGTCATAGACCTCGTTCGCCGGCTTGAAGGCGGTGCCGAGGGCGATGAGCAGCGGCACCAGGATGGAAAGGCAGAGCGCCAGCAGCAGCGTGTGGCCGACAATGCGCCAGGGCAGGGCGAGGGTCATGACGGAATCCCCCTACCGTTCATAGTGCACATGGCGGTCGAGCAGGCGGACCTTCACCAGCGTGACGGCGAAGATCAGGGCGAACAGCAGCACCGTGCCGGCCGCGCCATAGCCCACGTTGAAGACCACGAAGGTGTACTGGTAGACCATGTAGAACAGGTTGGTGGTGCCGTTGGCCGGCCCGCCCTCGGTCATGATGTCGATCGGCGTGAACACCTGCTGGATCGAGAAGATCACCGTCGCGACCAGCACGAAGAAGGTGGTGGGGGTCAGCAGGGGCCAGATCAGGTGGCGCAGCAGGGCCAGGTCGCCGGCGCCGTCCAGCCGCATGGCCTCGATGTGGTCGCGGCTGATCGACGACAGCCCGGCGATGTAGAGCAGCGTGTTGAAGCCGATGATCTTCCACGTCGAGATGGCGAGGATGGTCCAGAGCGCGCTGTCGGGATCGGCCAGCAGGTAGGGCAGGTCGATGCCGATCATGGCGAAGGCCTGCTTCGCGTGCCCGAAGATCGGGTTCAGCATCCACAGGAAGATCACCGAGATGACGACGAAGCTGATCAGGGTCGGCAGGAAGATGATCGAGCGGTAGACGTGTCCGGCGGACCCGAGCGACCACAGGAAGACGGCGACCGGGATCGGCAGCAGCACCTTCAGCGGGATCGAGCCGGCGATGTAGATCGCGGTGTTGCGCAGGGCGTCGAGGAACAGCGGGTTGTGCACCAGCCCCTCGTAGTTGGCGCCGCCGACGAAGCGGGTGGCGACGCCTGGGTTCAGGTTCCACTCCAGCACGCTCAGCAGCACCGTGTGGATGAACGGCCAGTAGGTGAACAGGCCGAGCAGCACCAGCATCGGCGCCAGCCATACATAGGGCGTCCAGCGGCCGCCCCGGCGACCGGGGGCGGCGCGTGCCGGCGACTGCAGCGGGGGCGCGTGGTCATGTTCGAGTGCGGTCATCGGAAAAATCGCCTGGGAGCGGTCGCATCGAGGGGGGCGGCACGGATGCCGCCCCCGGCCGTTGTCCGGTCTCTGCCGGTCAGTTGCTGGCGCGGTTCGGGGCCAGGAAGCCGTTGATCCTGGCCACGGCCTCCGGGACGATCTCCGACGCGGGACGGTTGCCGGCCCACAGTTCGTCCAGCATGGCGCGGACGGTGGTCTGTGCCTCCAGCGTGCCCTGCGCCGGCCAGGTGGCGGTCGGTACGGTCTCGGCCATCTGGTCGATGGTCGGGCGAACCAGCGGGAAGCTCTCGATATAGGCCTTCATCGCCGGGTCAGCTTCCGGGTTGGCGATCACCGGCATGTAGCCGGTCTCGCGTGACCAGCGGTTCGAGACCTCCTGGCGGGAGAGGTACTTCAGCAGCTTCAGCGCGGCGACGCGACGCTCGCCCTCAGGCGCGTACAGCATCAGCGCGGCACCCGAATTGTTGACACGGCGGGGCTGGTCCTTCCACAGCGGGTAGTTGCCGACGCCCAGCTCGAACTTGCCCTTCGTCTTGTCGGCGAAGGTGCGCAGCGCGGCGCTGGAGGTGATGTAGATGCCCATCTGGCCGGCCATGAAGGCGGAGGTCCACTGGGTGTCCTCGGCGACCGGCATCAGGCCGTCCTTCGCCAGATCCTGCCACATCTGCAGCACCGCGATGCCGTTGGCGTCGTCGAACTTCGCCTGGGTGCCGTCCTTTGTCAGGTAGGTCGATCCGGCGTTCGTCACCATGACCATGGTGCCATAGTCACCCATCGAGGCCTGCAGGTGCGCCACGGCCGCCTTGCCGGTCCTGGCCTTGATCTGGCGGGCGACGGCCACGACCTCGTCCCAGGTCTTCGGCGGCGTTTCCGGGTCCAGCCCCGCCTCGCGGAAGATGTCCTTGTTGTAGTAGATCATCGGCGTGCCATAGGCGTGCGGGATGGCGAAGATCTTCTCGCCGACCCGGCCGAGGTCGAGCAGGTTCGGCAGGTACCCGTCCAGCCACGCGCTGTCGCCGTCGCTGTTCAGCGGTACGGCCGGCGTGTTGTTCAGGAAGAAGATGATGTTCTTGCCGATGACGGTGGCGACGTCGACGTCGCGGCCGGCGGCGAGTGCGGCCTGCACATCGGCGGTGATGGTCTTCGAGGGCTTGAAGACGTCCTTCACCGTGATGTCGGGGTTCGCGGCCTGGAAGTCGTCCAGGATCGCGCACAGCGCCGGCAGGCTCGCCTGCTGGTAGTGGTAGAACGTGATCTCGACGGCTTGGGCCGCCATGGCCGAGACGGACAGCGCCAGCGCGCCGGCCAGCCGGATGCACCAGGTCTTCATCGGGTTCTCCCTCGAACACGTGCAGTGAAACACGCTGGCGGGATACGCCCTGTCAGTGAATGTAATATGACAGACCGAAGTCCTGCTGTTGCACAGCCAGATCGACAAGTCTTGTATTTGTTGAGTATCAAGCAGATTTGCGCGGATTGATCCGTGATTGTTCAGATCAGGATGTGGAAATATTTCCGAAATAAATCCGATTGCCGCATGACAAGTATATGCGTTCCAACGGAAGTCGGGTCCGTTCGCATCCCGGTATTAGACAGAAGTGTCTGGATCATAACTCCAGAACAGTCGATCCGACAGGGCATCCCGTGCAAGTGATATTGCGCGATGCGCAACACAGGGTGTTGCGTTCGACGCAACCTGCTTTGCATCATGGGGCGCTTCGCAACCGGCGCCGGGATGACAAGTCTGGCGGACGCGATACCCGCATCGCGCGAGAGATGACCGGGAGGCACCATGACCGACACCCTGCGGCACCCAGCGCCGGCGCCGCGCGACACCGTTTCCGGCTGGGATTTCACCGTCGATCCGGCACAGCCGCGAAGACACCGCCTGCGCACGCTCGACCGGCATCCGCTGCGCGATGGCGAGGCCAGGCTGGCGACCCGGTTGTTCGCGCTGACGGCGAACACGATGACCTATCTCGCGATGGGCGATGACATCGGCTACTGGGGGTTCTTCCCGGCCAGTGACGGGTCCGGCCGCGTGCCGGTCTGGGGCTTCGCCGATGTCGTGGAGAGCCGGTCCGCCGCGTTGGCCACGGGGCAGCGACTCTATGGTTTCCTGCCCATGGCGGCGGAATTCACCATGCGGCCGGGGCGCGATGGCGGCGCGGCGCTGGAGGATGCGATGCCGCATCGCCAGGTGCTGCCCCCGGCCTACAACTGGTACCAGCGGCCGGCGCTGGATCCGTCGGCGGCGAGCGGGGACGAGGAGGCGCAGGCGATCTTCCGCCCGCTTTTCATCGCCTCCTTCCTGCTCGACGACCAGATCGCGGAGGCGGGCATCGGGCCGGAGACGACCGTCATCCTGACCAGCGCGTCCAGCAAGACCGCCTGCGGCCTGGCCTGGCTGCTGTCGGGGCGCCCGGCTCGCCCGTGTGTCCTCGGCATCACGTCGCCCGGCAACCGCGACTACACCGCCGGCACCGGCCTGTACGACCGGGTCACGACCTATGACGCACCTGACATCGCGGGTCGCGGTGACGCGGTGCTGGTGGACTTCGCCGGCGACGGCGACCTGGTCCGGTCGATCCATGCCCGTCTCGGCGGACGGCTGGTGCGCAGCATCCGGGTCGGCGCGACGCACCGGGAGCGGTGGTCGACCGCACCGCTGGTGACCGAAGGGGTGCAGCCGTCCTGGTTCTTCGCGCCTGACCGCATCCGCCTGCGCAGCCGCGAATGGGGCGCGGCGGCGTTCAATGAGCGGCTGGCACGGGCACAGACCGGCTTCATCCGCGCGATGCGCAGCACCGTCAGCGTGGTCCGGCTGGCCGGTCCCGAGGATCTCGGCGAGGCCTGGTCGGCGCTGCTGGCCGGTGCCGCGCCGGGCGGCGGTGCCTTCGTGCTCGGGCCGCTGACGCCCGGTCAGAGCGTCGCGTAGATCGTCGCGTTGGAGCGGTGCAGCGTCTCGCGGAGCCAGGTCGCGAAGGCCCGGGCCTCCTTGCGGCGCTGCACGGCGGCGTCGGCGAAGACGATGTTGTAGCTGAAGCCGAACTTCGCCCGGTGCGGCGTGCACTGGCGCAGCCGCCCGTCGTGCAGCAGGCGTTCCGCCAGCAGCGGCGAGGCCAGTGTCAGGCCCATGCCGGCGGCCGCGGCCTCGTAGGCCAGGAACATCGACGTGTGCCGCTTCGGTGGCTGCAGCGGCGGGCCGTCATAGCCGACATTGTTCAGCCAGATGTCCCACAGGCCCTCCGGCTCGTAGACCGACAGGCGGGCGTAGCGGTGCAGCTCGGCGAGGCTCTTCGGTGGCGCGCTGCCATCCGCAAGCACCGGTGCCGAGACCAGGATGGCATCGAGGTCTATCAGCGGCTCGACGATCAGGCCGTTGGTATCGCGGGTGGCCACGATGAGCGCCATGTCGGCGACACCCTTGCGCAACAGCGTGGCGTCGCGGCCGATCTTGAGGTCGATCGGCGCCCCGCCGGCCGAGTTCATGAACGCCGGCAGGCGCTGCACCAGCCAGCCGATGGCGAAGGACTGCGGCGTGACCAGCCGCAGGGTCCCGCCGGAACGTTCGGCGCGCAGGTCGACGGTCGCGCGGCGGATGGTGTCGACGGCCGGCTCCACCTCGTCGCGATAGCGTTCGCCGACCCGGGTCAGGCGCGCGGCGCCGCCGGTGCGCTCGAACAGCGGCGCGCCGACGAAGCTTTCCAGCGTCTGGATACGACGGGAAAAGGCCGACGGGCTGAGCGCAAGCTGTTCCGCCGCCGCGCGGAAGCTGGGCGCGCGCGTCGCGACGATGAAGGCTTCGATGGCTTCGAGCGGTGGTGCCTGGCGTCTCATGGGTTCACGGATCCCTGCGGGCCGGGGCAGACTACCCCCGAATGCCGGCGCGGAGAAGCCGGCGGCACCCGGCGGGGAGAAGCGGACCATGCACAGGATGATCGCGGCAGGGGTACTCGACGTCGCGCTGCTTGAAGCCGGACCGGCTGACGGCTGGCCGGTGTTCCTGATGCACGGCTTTCCCTACGACGTGCATGCCTACGATGCCGTGGTGCCGATCCTGGCCGCTGCCGGCGCGCGGGTGTTCGTGCCCTGGCTCAGGGGCTACGGTCCGACGCGGTTCCGCGACCCGTCGACCGCGCGCTCGGGCGAGCAGGCGGCGCTGGGCGCCGACCTGAAGGCGCTGATGGACGCCCTGGGGATCGAGCGGGCAATTCTCGGTGGCTATGACTGGGGCGGGCGCGCGGCCTGCATCGTCGCCGCGCTCTGGCCGGAGCGGGTGGCCGGACTGGTGACGGTCAATGGCTACAACATCCAGGACATCGCCGCCGCCGGCCGGCCGCAGGCGGCCGAGATCGAGTACCGGCTCTGGTACCAGTGGTACTTCCACACCGCGCGTGGCCGCTCTGGCCTGCAGGCCAATCGCCGCGACATCTGCGACCTGCTCTGGCGGCTCTGGTCGCCGGACTGGCGCTTCGATGCCGATACATTCGCGCGGAGCGCAGTGTCATTCGACAATCCGGATTTCGTCGATGTGGTGGTCCATTCCTATCGCCATCGCTATGCCCTGGTCCCAGGCGACCCGGCGGTGGCGGACATCGAGGCGCGGCTGGCCGGCGCCCCGGCGATCACGGTGCCGGCCATCCACCTGGACGGCGGCAGCGACGGCGTGATGGCGCCGGGCGGCACGGCGCACCATTCCCGGCGGTTTACCGGGCCGTATTGTTACCGGGAACTGCCCGGCATCGGCCACAACCTGCCGCAGGAAGCGCCGGAAGACTTCGCGCGGGCGATGCTTGACCTGCGGGACAAGGCGGTGCATGGCGACAGCACGTCACGCTGACGCGGCGACAGCGGAACCGGCATATGCTGTCCATCCAGGGTGGAGCAGATGACCGAAGTGGACAGCCAGGCCGAAACCAGTGAAGCGGCGCCGATCGCGGCGTTCCACAGCACGCCTCACCTGCTAGTCAGCGATTTCCTGGCGCCCGGCCAGGCGCAGAGCCTGCTGGAATACGCCATGCTGAAATACCCGCGCTTCCAGGCGGGTGGTGTCGGTGCCGGCCAGCACGCCAAGATCAATCCCGAGATCCGCAAGGCGCGGGTGACCAGCGACCTGGCCCAGCACCGGGATGTGCTGCGGCTGGCGGTCAAGGCTGAACTGCCGCGCCTGCTGCACGCGTTCGGCATGCGCATGCCGGTCGAATGGAAACTGGAGATGTCGCTGGTCGGTTACCGCGACGGCGACTTCTACGGGCGCCACATCGACACCCAGACCAACGGGAAGCCCCGGGACCTGCCGCGCCTGCCCCGGCTGCTGAGCTGCATCTACTACGTCTATCGCGAGCCAAAGGGCTTCGAGGGTGGCCAGCTGCGCCTGCACTCTATCAGCCGGTCAACCCAGGTCGACATCGAACCGCGCCACAACATGCTGGCGGTGTTCCCGTCGTGGATGACCCATGAAGTCCTGCCGGTCAGGGTCGCGACGGACGAGGCGGGGAACTACCGCTTTGGCGTGAACATCTGGTTCCGCGGTACCTACAAGCACCCGGAGCCGATCCCGGAGGACTGACCGGCGCCTCGCGACGCCGGCCCCGACCTCATTCGGCGGCCTGTGCCACCCGTCCCGACGGATTGCGGAAACGGCCGAGCAGGCCGGCCTCCCGCCGCTTCACCGCCTCGATGTTGCGGTCCTTGATGTGGCCATAGCCGCGGATGTCCGCCGGCAGGCTGGCGATCTCGACCGCCAGCGCGTGATTGCCGGCGTCCAGCTTCAGCACCAGTTCGCGGACCACGACCTCGTAGTCGACGATCAGCTGGCGTTCGACCTTGCGTTCCTCTGTCCGACCGAAGATGTCGAAGCGCGTGCCACGCAGGCCCTTCAGTCTGGCCAGGACACGGAACACCGGCAGGATCCAGCCGCGATACTCGATCTTCTCGAGCTTGCCCGTCTCCGGATCGGGCTTGGCGATCAGCGGCGGGGCAAGGTGGAAGCGCAGCTTGTAGTCGCCCGAGAAGGTCTGGCGGATCTTCTGCAGGAAGGCGCCGTCGGTGTAGAGCCGCGCGACCTCGTACTCGTCCTTGTAGGCGAGCAGCTTGGCATAGTTGCGTGCGACCGCGACGGCCAGGCCGTCCATGCCCGGGGTCTTCTCCCGCTCGGCCCGTTCCACGTCGCGGACCAGGCTCTCGTAGTGGTCGGCCAGGGCGGCATTCTGGTATGCGGTCAGGTGCTTGCGGCGATGGGCGACGATGTCCTCGAGGTCGGTCAGCGGACGGGAGAACGGCACGACCTTCCGGCCCGCCGGCGCCACGGCCTCCTCGACACGGTCGATGTCGTAGGCGGCCATGCGGCCCCAGTTGAAGGTCTCCTTGTTCATGTTCACGGCCACGCCGTTCAGCTCGATGGCGCGCATCAGCGAGTCGAGCCCGACGGGAAGCTGGCCGCGCTGGAAGGCATATCCCAGCATGAACAGGTTGGTGGCGATGCTGTCACCCATCAGCGCGGTGGCGATGCGGGTCGCGTCGATGAACTCGGTCTGGTTGCCGCCGGCCGCCTCGCGGATCGAGTCCTTCATGGCCTCGGCCCCGTAGTTGATGTCGGGGTTCAGGGTGAAGTGCGCGGTCGGGGCCAGGTGGCTGTTGACGATGGCCCGCGTGCCGCCGGTGTCCATGGTGGACAGGGCGTTGTCGGACGAGGCCACCACCATGTCGCAGCCCAGTACCAGGTTGGCCTTGCCGGCCGCGATGCGGACCGCGTGGATGTCCTCGGGCCTGTCGGCGATGCGCACATGGCTCAGCACCGCGCCGTTCTTCTGCGCGAGGCCGGTGTAGTCGAGCACCGTCGAGCCCTTGCCCTCCAGGTGCGCCGCCATGCCGAGCAGCGCGCCGACGGTCAGCACGCCGGTGCCGCCGATGCCGGTGACCAGGATGCCGAACGGCTCCTTCATCTCGGCGCGTTCGGGCATCGGCAGGTCGGCGAAGATGTCACCCGAGCCCTTCAGGGATTTCGCCGCCGGCTTCGGCTTGCGCAGTTCGCCGCCATGGATGGTGACGAAGCTGGGGCAGAAGCCGTTCACGCAGGAGAAGTCCTTGTTGCACGACGACTGGTTGATCTGCCGCTTGCGGCCGAACTCGGTCTCCAGCGGCTCGACCGAGACGCAGTTGGAGGTCTTCGAGCAGTCGCCGCAGCCCTCGCAGACCGCCTCGTTGATGAAGGCGCGCTTCTGCGGGTCGGGGAAGGTGCCGCGCTTGCGCCGGCGCCGCTTCTCGGCGGCGCAGGTCTGGTCATAGATCAGCACCGTGCAGCCCGGGGTGTCGCGCAGCTCCTTCTGGATCTCGTCCAGTTCGGAGCGATGGTGGATGCGCGTGCCTGCCGGGAAGCCGGCATCGACCGGGTACTTGTCGGGCTCGTCGGAGACGACGATGACCTTCTTCACGCCTTCCGCGGCAACCTGCTGCGCGATCTGCATCGGCGTCAGCTGGCCGTCATGGCGCTGGCCGCCGGTCATGGCGACCGCGTCGTTGAACAGGATCTTGTAGGTGATGTTCACCCCCGCCGCGGCGGAGGCGCGCACGGCCAGCAGGCCGGAGTGGAAGTAGGTGCCGTCGCCCAGGTTGGCGAAGATGTGCTGGTCGTTGGTGAACGGTGCCTGGCCGATCCAGGGCGTGCCCTCGCCGCCCATCTGCGTGTAGGTGGTCGTCGAGCGGTCCATCCAGACGGCCATGAAGTGGCATCCGATGCCGGCGGTGGCGCGGCTGCCCTCCGGCACACGGGTCGAGGAATTGTGCGGGCAGCCCGAGCAGAAATAGGGCATGCGCTCGACCTTGGGCTGGGGCGTCTCCTTCGAGGCGACCAGCTTGATGCGCTCCTTGCGCTGCAGGAAGTCCAGCCGTTCCTCCAGCCTGGCGCTGGTGTAGAAGGGCTTCAGGCGCTCGGCGATCACGCGGGCGATCTCGCCCGGCGTCAGTTCGCCATGGCTCGGGAACAGCCATTCGCGCTTCTCGTCGAACTTGCCGACGACACGCGGGCGGACGTCGGGTCGCCAGTTGTAGAGCTGTTCCTTGAGCTGGTTCTCGATGACCGCGCGCTTTTCCTCGATGACCAGGACCTCGTCCAGACCCTCGGCGAAGTGGCGGGCGCCTTCCGGCTCCAGCGGCCAGGGCATGCCGACCTTGTAGAGGCGGATGCCGATGTCGGAGGCCATCTCCTCGGTGATGCCCAGGTCGTCGAGCGCCTGCATCACGTCGAGATAGGACTTGCCGGTGGTGATGATGCCGAGGCGCGGCCGCGGGCTGTCGATGATGGTGCGGTCGATGCCATTGGCCCGTGCGAAGGCCAGCGCGGCATAGACCTTGTGACGATGCAGCCGGTGCTCTTCCTGGAAGCGGTCGTCGGGCCAGCGGATGCCCAGCCCGCCGTCGGGCATGTCGAAGTCGGTCGGGATCTGTACCTGCACGCGGTGCGGGTCGACATGGACGGACGCGGCGCTTTCCACTGTCTCCGACACGCACTTGAAGCCGACGGCGCAACCCGAATAGCGGCTCATCGCCCAGCCCAGCAGACCGTAGTCGAGATATTCCTGCACGCTGGCGGGATGCAACATCGGGATCATCGCCGATGCGAACACGTGCTCGGACTGGTGCAGCAGGGTGGACGACACGCCGGCATGGTCGTCGCCGGCGAGCAGCAGGACGCCGCCATGCTTCGAGGTGCCGGCGGAATTCATGTGCTTCAGCACGTCCAGCGAACGGTCGACGCCGGGGCCCTTGCCGTACCAGATGGAGAAGACGCCGTCGTACTTCGCGCTCGGGTAAAGATTTGTCTGCTGCGAGCCCCAGACCGACGTCGCCGCCAGGTCCTCGTTCACGCCGGAGACGAAGTGGATGTGGTTCTTCTCGAGGAACTTCTTCGCCTGCCAGAGCTGCTGGTCATAGGCACCGAGCGGCGAGCCGCGATAGCCCGAGATGAAGCATCCCGTGTTCAGCCCGTTGGCCAGGTCCCGCTGACGCTGCATCATCGGCAGGCGGATCAGAGCCTGGATTCCGGTGATGAAGACGCGGCCCGATTCCAGCTCGTACTTGTCGTCGAGCGAGACGGTCGCGAGGTCGGTGCTCATGGCTTCCCCCGGTCACATGAAGACTTTGACGTAGATGAAAGGGTACCGCCGGGTCGCCGCCAAGTCAAATATGGGTCAACAATACTGTCTTAATTTCAGGGGCTTGGTGGAAATTGACCGATCCGAACCCGCGCGACTACCGTCTGCGAAACAAAATGACGGAGACGCCTCGATGAGCCTGCCCCTCGACGGAATCACGGTCTACGAGTTCGGCAGCAATGTCGCCGGCCCGTTCGCGGGATCGATCCTGGCCGAACTGGGTGCGACGCTGGTCAAGGTCGAACGGCCGGAGGGTGACGATGCACGCGCATGGGGGCCGCCCTTCGCGCATGACGGAACGGCGACGATTTTCCACGCGCTGAACCGCAACAAGCGCTCGATCACCGTCGACCTGAAGGACCCGGCCCGGGTGGCGGCCCTGAAGCAGAAGATCGCAGCCGAGGCCGATGTCGTGGTGCAGAACATGCGGCCCGGCGCCATGTCCCGGCTGGGCCTGGACGGCCCGGCGCTGACGGCGCTCAACCCGCGCCTGGTCTACTGCAACCTGCACGCCTTCGGCGCCAGCGGCCCGATGAAGGACCGGCCCGGCTATGACGCGCTGATGCAGGCGTTCGGCGGCATCATGTCGGTGACGGGCGAGGAGGGGCGGCCGCCGGTCCGCTGCGGCATCTCCGTCATCGACATGGGCACCGGCATGTGGTGCGCCATCGGCATCCTGTCGGCCCTGTTCCGGCGCGGCATCACGGGCAGGGGCGGCATCGTCGACGCGGCGCTGTTCGAGACGGCGGTGCAGTGGATGACCTTCTATTCCACCGACTACCAGGTCACGGGCAACGTGCCGGTCCGGCACGGCTCGGGCGTCCGGGGCATCGCGCCCTACGAGGCGTTCGAGTGCGCCGACGGCTACCTGATCGTCGCGGCCTCCAACGACCGGCTGTTCGCGAAGCTGGCGGACGCGCTGGGCCGGCCGGACTGGAAGACCGACCCGAAGTTCGCCACCAACCCCGCGCGCGACGCCAATCGCATCGAACTGAAAACGACGCTGACGGGCATGTTCATGGCCGAGCCCCGGGCGCACTGGCAGGCGATCCTGGACGCCGCCGGCGTCCCCAACGCGCCGACCCAGACCGTCGACGAGGTGCTGGCGCATCCGCAGACCGCCGCGTCGGGCATGATGCAGCGCCTGCCCGGCTATCCGCTGGGCCTGATCGGCCTGCCGCTGGCCTTTGACGGGGAACGGCCGGGCCTGCGCAGCCGCGCGCCGGACCTGGGCGCGGACACCGACGCGATCCTGCCGGCGGACTGAGCCGGTCAGCGGCGCAGCATGCGCCGCAGCACGGGCCTGAGCGATGCCGGCAGCCATGTGCGCGCCAGTGCGCTGGCGAGCGTCCGCAACCGCATCTGCGCCAGCACCGAGGGGTCCGGATAGGTGCCTGGGAGGTCGGTAAACGAGAAGATGTCGCTGCCGTCCGCGCTCTTCTCGATGGTGAACTGGTTGTGTCCGAGAGCCGTGACGCGGCCACCGACGGCCTCGGCGAAATTGATCACGAAGGGGAAGACGAAGCTCGGCTCGAAGCGCAGGCCGTGGTGCCAGACATTGGCGGCCAGGTCGTCGCCACCCAGGATGCCGCCGGGACGCACCTTCGGCCACCACGCCACCATGTCGACTGTGATCCCGCGCAGCGTGTGGTCGCCGTCGACATAGACCAGGTCCAGCGAGCCGTCGGGGACGCGGTCGATGACCTCCCGGGTCGTGCCGCGCAGTACCTCGCGCCGGTCGGCGGCGAACCCGGTGACCTTCATCGCCTCCGCCATGACGGTGTCGAAGACCGGATCGGCGACATTGTAGGGCTTGTTCCAGCGATCCAGGTTCCGCCACGGATCGACCATCACGTAGCGCTCGATCCCCGGGCAGTCGCGCAGCATGGCCGCCGCAAAGGCGCCACGCCACACGCCGACCTCGGCCATTGTCCGCACGTCGCGGTCCGACGCAATGGCGCGCCAGAGGGCAAAGCGGTCGGCACTTCCGGCGGCGATGGTCGACAGATCAGTCATGTACGGCCCGTCCAGCTCTCGATCCCGGCTTCGCCCGCGTAGATGCCCGATCGGCCGCCCCCGTGCAACGCCGCCCGACGGTTGCCGTCAATTGACCGCATCCGGGCGGTCCCATACGCTCGCTCGCCTTGATCGGCATCCTGGGGAGGAGCGGACGATGCGGGACAGCTACGAGACGATCGCCCTCGACCGGCCCGCGCCGCATGTCCTGGTGGTCCGCATCAACCGCCCCGAGGCCCGCAACGCCATCAACACGCAGATGGGCTATGACCTGCGCGACATCTGGCAGTCGCTCTATGTCGATCCCGGCGATGTCCGCTGCGTGATCCTGACCGGCACCGGCGACAAGGCGTTCTGTGCCGGTGGCGACCTGAAGCAGCGCAACAACATGACCGACCAGGAATGGCAGGCGCAGCATGCGGTGTTCGAACAGGGCACGATGGCGCTGATGGACTGCCCGGTGCCGGTGATTGCCGCGGTGAACGGCGCGGCCTTCGGCGGCGGCTGCGAATATGTCTGCGCCGCCGACTTCGCCTATGCCGCGACCACCGCACGCTTTGCCCTGACCGAGGTCTCGCTGGGCATCATGCCCGGTGCCATGGGCACGCAGAACCTGCCGCGCGCCGTCGGTGTGCGTCGCGCCAAGGAGATCATCCTGACCGCCAGCCCGTTCACGGCGGACGAGGCGCTGGCCTGGGGCCTGGTGAACCGGGTCTGCGCGCCGGAGGAGCTGATGGCGGCGGCCATGGAAACGGCGACGCGGATCGCCGGCAACGGTCCGATCGCCACCCGGCAGGCCAAGAAATCGATCCAGATGTCCACCCAGCTCGACCTGCATACGGGTTACCTGTTCGAGATCGAGGCGTACAATCGGATGGTGCCGACCGAAGACCGGCTGGAGGGCGTGCGCGCCTTCAACGAGAAGCGCAAGCCCGACTTCAAGGGGCGCTGAGCGCTGCCGCGAAACGAATGGAGGTCCGTGATGACTGTCGAACGTGACGTGATCGTGCGCGAGGTGGGCCTGCGCGATGGCCTGCAGATGGTGAAGTCGATCTTCCCGACCGCGGCCAAGCAGGCCTGGATCAGCGCCGAGGTGGCCGCAGGCATGCCGGAGATCGAGGTCTGCTCCTTCGTGCCGCCGCATGTGGTGCCGCAGTTCCAGGACCACGCCGAGGTGGTGGCGCATGCGCTGGCCCTGCCCGACCTGGTGGTGTCGGCGCTGGTGCCGAACGCCAGGGGCGCCGAGCGCGGCTTCATGCTGGGCGTGCACAAGCTGAACTTCGTGCTCTCGGCCTCCGAGACGCACAACCAGAAGAACGTGAAGTGCTCGACCGGGGAATCGCTGGCGCGCTTCGACCAGGTGATGGAGGTCCGCCGCTCCAATCCGGACTACGCAAGGACCACCGTCGGCGGCGGCATCTCGACCGCTCTCGGCTGCACCATGGAAGGGCAGGTCGAGCCCAAGCGGGTGATGTGGCTGATCGAGGAATACCTGAAGCGCGGGGCCGAGGAAGTGGCCATCGCCGACACCGTCGGCTATGCCAATCCGGCGCAGGTGAAGGCCGTGTTCGCCGAGGCCATCGCGACCTTCGGCAAGGACACCACGATCTGCGCGCACTTCCACGACACGCGTGGCCTGGGTCTGGCGAACTGCCTCGCCGCCTACGAGGCCGGATGCCGGGTCTTCGACGCCTCGCTGGCCGGGCTGGGGGGCTGTCCCTTCGCGCCGATGGCGACCGGCAACGTGGTCATGGATGACCTGGTCTTCATGTTCGAGGCGATGGGTGTCCGGACCGGCGTGGATATCGAGCGGCTGCTGGCGGTGCGCGAGATTGTCGAGCGCGAACTGCCCGACGAGCCGCTGCACGGCATGATTTCGCGGGCACGGTTGCCGAAGGGCTTCCGGCCGGCATCGGGTGAGAAGGCCGCTGCCTGACGGGGAGTGCGGGCGACGGTCGGGATTTCCGGGGAGGACGGGATGAGCGCGGATACGACGGCCAGGGCCGGCAGTGACGTGGTGGAGATGGATGTCGGGGAGGACTGGTCCGAGATCCGCGACCAGGTCCGCAAGATCTGCGAGGGTTTCCCCCTCGAATACTGGGGCCGGCTGGACGACGCGTCCGAATATCCGCACGACTTCGTCAACGCGCTGACCGCCTCGGGTTATCTCGGCGCGCTGATCCCCGAGGAATATGGCGGGTCCGGCCTGCCGCTCCGCGCGGCCTCGGTGATCCTGGAAACCATCCATTCGTCCGGCTGCTCGGCGGCGGCCTGCCATGCCCAGATGTACATCATGGGCACGCTGCTCCGGCACGGATCGCCCGAGCAGAAGGCGACCTACCTGCCGAAGATCGCCACAGGCGAACTGCGGCTGCAGGCCTTTGGCGTCACCGAGCCGACCACCGGTTCCGACACCACGCAGCTCAAGACCCGCGCGGTCCGCGACGGCGAAAGCTATGTCGTCAACGGCCAGAAGATCTGGACCAGCCGGGCGCTGCAGTCCGACCTGATGCTGCTGCTGGCGCGGACCACGGCCGCCGACCAGGTGAAGAAGCGCACGGACGGCCTGTCGGTGTTCCTGGTCGACCTGCGCGAGGTGCGGGGCAAGGGCTGCGAGATCCGGCCGATCCCGACCATGGTCAACCACAACACCAACGAGGTGTTCTTCGACAACATGCGCATTCCCGCCTCGGCGCTGATCGGCGAGGAGGGCCGCGGCTTCAGGTACATCCTGGACGGCATGAACGCCGAGCGCGTGCTGGTGGCATCCGAGGCCATCGGCGACGGCAAGTGGTTCATCGAGAAGGGTGTGGCCTATGCCAACGAGCGCGTGGTGTTCGGCCAGCCCATCGGCCGCAACCAGGCGATCCAGCATCCGATCGCGCGCGCCTATGCCGAGTTGCAGGCCGCCGAGATGATGGTCCGCCGGGGCGCGGCCCTGTTCGATGCGGGTCGTGATTGTGGCGAGGCCGCGAACATCGGCAAGATGCTGGCCTCCGAGGCGGCTTGGCACGCGGCCGAGGCCTGCTTCCAGTCGCATGGCGGCTTCGCCTTCGCCCGCGAGTACCACATCGAGCGCAAGTGGCGCGAATGCCGCCTGTTCCAGACCGCGCCGATCTCCACCAACATGGTGCTGAACTTCGTCGCGCAGAACATCCTGGGCCTGCCGCGCAGCTATTGAGCGCAGGTCCGGCAACACAACAACGGGGAGGATCTGATAATGCTGACTGTCGAGACACCGCAGGACCTGAAGAAGCATATCGGCGCCGATTGCGGCGTGTCGGAATGGGTCGAGGTCAGCCAGGAGATGATCGACAAGTTCGCCGACGCGACGGGTGACCACCAGTGGATCCACGTCGATGTCGAGCGTGCGAAGAAGGAGATGCCGGGCGGCAAGACCATCGCCCACGGCTTCCTGACGCTGTCGCTGGTGCCGATGCTGGCCGGCCAGACGCTGGAGATCAAGCGCCGCAGCCGCGGGCTCAACTATGGCTCCAACCGGGTGCGCTTCACCAACATGGTGCCGGCCGGCAGCCGCGTCAGACTGCGCCAGACCATCAAGGAAGTGAACGATGTCGCCGGCAACGGCGTGCAGGTGATCGCCGAGATGACCATGGAGATCGAGGGCCAGGAGCGGCCGGCCATGATCGCGGAGTTCATCAGCCTGTCCTACGCCTGAGCGGGGCCGGGCCATGTTCGGGACCGAACTGATCCGCTGCGAGATCGGCGCCGACCACGTCGCCACGGTGACCATGGCGTCGGGTCCGGTGAACGCCCAGGACCAGCGCTTCCACGACGAGATGATGGCGGTGTTCGACGGCCTGTCGGACACGCCGGAGGCCCGCGCGGTGCTGCTGTGTTCCGCCTTCCACCACTTCTCGGCCGGGGCGGAGATCAAGGACCGGGCGAAGCGCGTGCCGCAGCCGGGTGACCGCTGGCAGCACAGCCGCCGCGCGCGGGAGTGTTTCCACTCCATCATGGAGTGCCGCAAGCCGGTGGTCGCGGCGGTCGGCGGCGCGGCACTGGGGGCAGGGCTGGCGCTGGTCGCCTCCGCCGACATCATCGTCTGCGCCGACGATGCGCGCCTGGGCCTGCCGGAGATCAATGTCGGCCTGCTGGGCGGGGGGCGGCATTCGATGCGCCTGTTCGGTCACAGCCGGACGCGACGGATGATGTTCACCGGCATGCGGGTGACGGGCGAGGAATGCTACCGCCTGGGCGTCGCCGAGATGTGCGTGCCCAGGGAGCAGTTGCTGGAAGCCGCGCACGGCATTGCCGCCGAGATCGCGTCCAAGGCACCGGTCGCGACCCAGCTCGCCAAGCATGCCCTCAACACCATCGAGGAAATGAGCCTGCGCGACGGATACCGCTTCGAGCAGACCATGACCTGGGAACTGTCGAAGACCGAGGATTCAAGGGAGGCCATGCTGGCCTTCGCCGAGAAGAGAGAGCCCGTCTTCAAGGGCCGCTGAACAGGGAGACCCCGCCATGCCGGCAACCGCAGCCACACCGACCGACGTCACCGCGACACTGGCTGGGATGGCGGCCGGCCTGGTGCTCGACGACATCGACGACGACGCCCGCGCCGTCGCCCGCCAGTGCCTGCTTGACTGGTTCGGCGTGACCCTGGCCGGCGCGACCGAGCCGTGCGTCGACATGGTCGCGGCCGAGGCGGAGGAGCAGGGCGGCAACCCGCAGGCCACCATCGTCGGACGCGGCCGCCGGCTGGCGACCCGGCAGGCGGCGGTGATCAACGGCACCGCCAGCCATGCCCACGACTATGACGACGTCAACATGACCCTGTCCGGCCATGCCACGGTGGCGGTGGCCGGCGGCCTGCTGGCGCTGGCGGAACAGCGGGGCGCAAGCGGCGCCGAGCTGCTGACCGCTTTCGTTGCCGGCTACGAGACCGCCTGCCGTGTCGGCGCGCTGGTCATGCCCAGCCACTATGCCATGGGGTTCCACGCCACGGCGACGGCCGGCGCCTTCGGCGCGGCGGCGGCCTGCGGGCGGCTGATGGGCTTCGATGCGGCCACCATGGCCCGGGCCTTCGGTATCGCCGGCACCATGGCGGCGGGGCTGAAGAGCCAGTTCGGCACCGACTGCAAGCCGTTCCATGCCGGGCGGGCCACCGAGACCGGCCTGCTGGCGGCCTCGCTGGCGGCGCGCGGCTTCTCCTCGCGCGGCGACATCCTGGACTGTGCCCAGGGCTTCGCCGATACGCATGCGAGCGATTTCCGGCCCGACCGGGCGACGCGACCGGCGCCGGGCGGCGGCTTCCACGTGCGCAACAACCTCTTCAAGTATCACGCGGCCTGCTACCTGACCCACGCGGCGATCGAGGCGGGCCAGGCGATCCGGGCGGCGCACATGCCCGACGCATCGGCCATCGAGTCCGTCTCGCTGCGGCTCGAAAAGGGCGCTGACCGGGTCTGCAACATCGCCGCGCCGAAGACCGGGCTGGAGACCAAGTTCTCGCTCCGCATGACCACGGTCTTCGCGCTGGCCGGCATCGATACCTCGGGCATGACCAACTACACGGCGGCCAACGCCACCGACCCGACCCTGACCGCGCTGCGCGACAAGGTCGGCATCGACTTCGTCGACGATGTCGCGACGACCTTCACCGAGGTCCGGGTGCGGATGCGCGACGGGCGCGAACTGGCAGCCAGCCATGACTCGGGCGTCCCGGCGAAAGACGTGGCCGAGCAGGGCCGGCGGATCGCGCACAAGTTCGACGCGCTGGCGGCGCCGGTGATCGGCGGCAACCGTTCCGGTGCCCTGCGTGCGGCCATCGAGGGGCTGGAGCAGCAGCCTTCGGTGGCCGAGATCATGCAACTCGCGGCCTGAGTTTCACCGGTTCCCGCGGCCCGCGTCGCCGCGCCATGTGCGCGGGGAATGCGGGTTGCGACCCCCGCTAGCGGGCGATTGACAGCTTTCGTGCCGCGAAGTCCCCTTGCCACCGACGACGTCCAACCAAGAAGAGCAGACAATGTCCAGCGCACCCCGTGACCTCTCGGCCCTGATCGACCCGAAATCGATCGCCGTCATCGGCGCCTCCAACGACGTCTTCAAGTTCGGCGGCCGGCCGATCCGCTTCATGAAGGAAGCGCCGTTCAGGGGGCCGATCTACCCGATCCATCCGCGCGACCCGGAGATCCAGGGGCTGAAGGCCTACAGGGACATCCGTGACGTCGGCCAGCCGGTCGACATGGTGGTGATCTCGGTGCCGGCGCCGGGCGTGCTGGGCGCGGTCGAGGCCTGCGCCGAGGCCGGCGTGAAGTCCTGTGCCATCTTCTCGTCGGGCTTCGCCGAGGTGGGCGGCGAGGGTGCGGTCTGGCAGCAGCGGATGGCCGAGATCTCGGCCGCGTCCGACATGCGCATCCTGGGGCCGAACTGCCTGGGCGTGCTGACGCCCGGAACCTGGGCCATCGGTACCTTCTCGTCGATGTTCGACCACGGCTGGCCGAAGACCGGCGGCCTGACCATCATGACCCAGTCGGGCGCGGTGGGTGCGCACATCCTGGTCGCCGCGCGGGAGCGTGGGCTGGGCATCCGTACCTGGGTCGCGACCGGCAACGAGGTCGACGTGGACGTCGCCGACTGCATCGCCTTCGGCGCCAATGATCCGGCGACGAAGGTGATCGCGGCCTACATGGAGGGCTGCAAGCATCCCGAGCGCCTGCTGACCGCCCTGAAGATGGCGCGTGCGGCCGGCAAGCCAGTGATCTCGATCAAGGTCGGCGCCTCCAGCGTCGGCGCGCAGGCCGCGGCGACGCACACGGCGGCACTGGCGGGTTCGGATGCGGTGTTCGATGCCGTGTTCCGCCAGTTCGGCGTCTACCGCGTCGACAGCCTGGACGAGTTGATGAACATCTCCGCGGCGGCGCTGGTCAGCCCGCTGCCGAAGGGCCGGCGCCTCGGCATCGTCACGGTCTCCGGCGGGGCCGGCGTGATGGCAGCCGACGAGGCCGAACGCTGTGGCCTGCAGGTGCCCGAACTGCCCGAGATCGCGCAGAAGGCCGTGAAGGACGCGCTGAGCTATGCCTCGGCCCGCAATCCGGTCGACGTGACGGCTACCGCCGTCAACCAGTTCCACATGCTGGGCAAGGGCCTGGAGGCGGTGCTGGAGCACGGCAATGTCGACATGACGGTGATCTTCCTCTCCGCCGTGGGCTTCTCCGAGCGCGTCATGGGCGGGCTGCGCGAGACCTTCCTCTCGGTCCGCAAGAAGTATCCGGAAGCGATCATCGCGGTGTCGATGATGTGCCGGGAGGAGGCGCGCCAGGAGTTCGAGGCCAACGGCTACCTGGTGATCGAGGACCTGAACACGGCGATCCGCGTGCTCGAGGCGCTGGAGACCATCCGCCAGGGCCTTGAGCGCACGGACGACGACGATCCGCTGCCGGTGGTCCCCGAGGCCGGGCCGATTCCCGACCGGCCGACCAACGAGGCCGAGGCCTCGCGCCTGCTGGCGGAGGCCGGCGTCACCTTCCCGGCGATCCGGGTCGCCACCAACGCCTCCGAGGCGGAGGCGGCAGCGCGTGCCATCGGTGCGCCGGTGGCCATGAAGGTCCTGTCGGCGCAGATCCAGCACAAGAGCGACATCGGCGGCGTTCGCCTGAACGTCGCCGCCGACCGTGCCGCCGAGACCTATGCCGCGATCATGGCGGCGGTCCGGGCCGGCGCGCCCGAGGCCAAGGTGGACGGCGTTCTGGTGGCACCCATGGCACCCAGGGGCGTCGAGACCATCGTCGGCGTGCACAATGACCCGGTCTTCGGTCCGGTGGTGATGTTCGGCCTGGGCGGCATCTTCGTCGAGGTGCTGAAGGACGTGAGCTTCCGCGTGGCCCCCTTCGGCGAGAAGGAGGCGCACCGGATGATCCGCGAACTGAAGGCGCTGCCGCTGCTGCAGGGCGCGCGCGGTGGCAAGCCGGCGGATATCGACGCGCTGGCACGCCTGCTGTCGCGGCTGTCGGTCTACGCCCATGCCCAGGCCGACCGCTTCGCGTCCATCGACGTCAACCCCCTGCTGGTGCTGGAACAGGGGACCCTGGCGCTGGACGCGGTGATCGCGCCGAAGGGCTAGGACCTGTCGTCGCCGTCAAGCCGCGCAGGCTGGACGACCCTGCGTGCTTTGGGCATAGTCCGCCCTGAATTTCGCTGAGGATCGAGCAGGATATGGCCCATATCGGCACGCGTTTCTTTACCTGGCGCAACGGCCGCAAGGTCGGCGAGGACAGCTTCGGCAACTGCTACTACGAGGACCGCAAGGGCTCCGGCCGGCGCTGGGTCGTCTACAAGGGGCTGGTCGAGGGGTCCAAGGTGCCGCCGCAGTGGAACGCCTGGCTGCACCGGACGACCGATGCGGTTCCGGAATCGGACAAGCCCCAGCGCGCCTGGGAAAAGCCGCATCTGCCCAACCTGACGGGGACGCCCTTTGCCTGGCGCCCGCGCGGCCACGTGACCCGGGGCGGCAAGCGCGCGCCCGCGACCGGCGACTACGAAGCCTGGTCGCCCGAAAGCTGATTGGCAGGCCGGCAGCATGTCCAACAATGTGGTCGAAACCGTCCTCGGCGCGGTGGTCCTCGCGGTCGCCGCGATGTTCCTCGTCTTTGCCTATCGCACGGCCGACATAGCGCCTTCGAGCGGCTATCCGCTGATGGCGAAGTTCGACCGCATCGACGGCCTGTCGGTCGGCGCCGATGTCCGCATGAGCGGCATCAAGATCGGCACCGTGACCGGCACCGAACTGGAAAAGCCGACCTTCCTGGCGCTGGTTCGCATCAGCGTCGCCAACGACGTCGAGGTTCCCGACGATTCGGCGATCCGCGTGCTGAGCGACGGCCTGCTGGGCGACACCTACCTGTCGGTCGAGCCGGGCGGCGGGGAAGCGGCGCTGAAATCGGGCGACGCCTTCCGCTTCGCGCAGGGGTCGGTGAACCTGATGGACCTGGTCGGGCAGGCGATCTACTCGTCCGGCACCGGCGCGCCGCCGCCCCCGAAATGAGCGCGCAGCTCCAGTCCTGGGATTCCAGCCACTACCAGACCCATGCCGGCTTCGTGCCGCAGCTCGGCCAGCCCGTGCTCGACCTGCTGGCGCCGAAGGCGGGGGAGCGGGTGCTGGATCTCGGCTGTGGCGACGGCGTGCTGACCGAGAAGCTGGCGGCGGCCGGCTGCATCGTCACCGGCGTCGACGCCTCGGCCAACATGATCGCGGCGGCACAGGCGCGGGGTCTCGATGCCCGGGTGCTGGACGGTCACGACCTCGACTATGTCGGCGTGTTCGACGCGGTGTTCTCCAACGCCGCCATGCACTGGATGCTGCGACCGCAGGCCGTGGCCGACGGGGCTTTCCGCGCGCTGAAGCCGGGTGGCCGCTTCGTCGGCGAGTTTGGCGGGCACACCAATGTCGCGGCCATCGTGACGGCGCTGATCGCCGTGCTCGCACGGCGCGGGATCGACGGTGCCGCCCGCAGCCCGTGGTATTTCCCGACACCGGACGAATATGCCGAAGTCCTTGAAGCCGCAGGATTCACCGTCCGGTCGGTGGCGCTGATCCCGCGGCCGACGCCGCTGCCCACCGACATCGGCGGCTGGCTGGACTCCTTCGCCGACAACTTCTTCAACGCCCTGCCCGAGGCGGACCGGCCCGTGGCACGGGACGAGGTCGTCGCCTTGTTGCGGCCATCTCTGTGCGATAGCAGGGGCCGATGGACAGCAGACTACACACGCTTGCGGTTCTCGGCCTCGCGGCCGGACTGAGCGCGGGACAGCCCGCCGCCGCGCAGACGCAGTTGCCGGGAAACGCGCCGGACGGGGCCGTCGCCGGCGCCGGCGGGCGCATCGCCGAACTGCGCGCGCTGGACAAGATCACGGCCCGGACCTTCGACATCGAGGCGCCGGTGGACGAGATGGTCCGCTTCGGCACCCTGGACATCACGGTTCGCTACTGCCGGACCCGTCCGCCCGAGGAGCCGCCGGAGACCTTCGCCTTCGTGGAAGTCGACGACGAGCCGCCGGGGCGGATCCGGCGGCAGGTCTTCAGCGGCTGGATGTTTGCCTCTTCGCCGGCATTGAATCCGCTGGAACATCCGGTCTATGACGTCTGGGTCCTGTCCTGCCATGACGGGGAGGCACCCGCGGACGGCTGAGCGGCGTTGCGGCAGGCACAGGAATGGTGGCGTGAGTGGCCGTTGCCGATTTGCCGTGTCAGCCCTATGTTGGCCGTCCGCCGGCGATGTCGCTTCAGCGTCTCCGACCGCTCGACGGCAATCGACCGATTGATGGAACGGAACCGGGTTAATCCTCTATGACCAATACGGCAGAGATCATCGCGCCGCGCGCCGGCGGGCGCGAGGTGCTGGAATCGGTTGTCGTCCGCTTCGCGGGTGACTCCGGCGACGGCATGCAGCTGACGGGCAGCCAGTTCACGCTGTCGACCGCGCTGTCGGGCAACGACCTGGCGACCTTCCCCGACTTTCCGGCGGAAATCCGGGCGCCCACCGGCACCACGTTCGGTGTGTCGGCGTTCCAGATCAACTTCGGCGCCCGCCGCGTGCTTACCGCCGGCGACCAGCCGGACGTGCTGGTGGCGATGAACCCCGCGGCGCTGAAGGTGAACCTGGCCAACCTGCGCGACGGTGGCCTGATCATCGTCGACAGCGGCACCTTCAAGGACCGCGACCTGCGCAAGGCCGGCTACGACTCCAACCCGCTGACCGATGGCACCCTCGAGGGCTACGAGGTCATTGAGATCGACGTGTCCAAGCTGGTCGTCGAATCGGTGAAGCCCTACGGCCTCGGTACCCGCGACGCGCTCCGCTGCAAGAACATGTGGCTGCTGGGTCTGGTCTACTGGCTCTATGGCCGTGACCGGAAGCCGTCGGTCGACTGGCTGAGCGCGAAGTTCAAGAAGGACCAGAACCTCGCCGACGCCAACATCGCCGCGCTGAACGCCGGTCATGCCTATGGCGAGACGGTGGAACTGCCGGGCCAGGTGCTGGGCTATTCCGTGCCGGCCGCGGCCATCGAGCCGGGCCTGTACCGGAACGTCTCCGGTGCCGAGGCGCTGGCATGGGGCCTGGTCGCCGGTGCGCAGCTGGCCGAACTGCCGATGTTCTTCGGCTCCTACCCGATCACGCCGGCCTCCTCGCTGCTGCATTCGCTGGCGCGGCTGAAGCAGTTCGGCGTCACCACCTTCCAGGCCGAGGACGAGATCGCGGCGGTCTGCTCCGCCATCGGCGCGTCCTATGCCGGCAAGCTCGGCGTGACCTCCTCGTCCGGCCCGGGCGTGGCGCTGAAGACCGAGGCCATCGGCCTGGCGATCATGGTCGAGCTGCCGCTGGTCATCGTGAACAGCCAGCGCGCCGGTCCGTCGACCGGCCTGCCGACCAAGACCGAGCAGTCCGACCTCTACCAGTCGGTGTTCGGCCGCAACGCCGACAGCCCGCTGGCCGTCGTCGCCGCCAGCGGCCCGGGCGACTGCTTCGATGCCGCCATCGAGGCCGTGCGCATCGCGACGAAGTTCATGACGCCGGTCATCCTGCTGACCGACGGCTACATCGCCAACGCCTCCGAGCCGTGGGCGATCCCGGACTTCTCCACCTACGAGAAGTTCCCGGTGACCTTCCGCACCGAGACCGAGGGCTTCACGCCCTATGTCCGCGACGAGGACACGCTGGCGCGCGTCTGGGCGATCCCGGGCACCTCCGGCCTGCAGCATCGCATCGGCGGCATCGAGAAGGACTCGGTCTCGGGTCATATCTCGTACGAGGCGATGAACCACCAGCGCATGACCAACCTGCGCCACGACAAGATCCGGGGCATTGCCAACCACATCCCGGAGCAGTCGGTGGACCAGGGCGCGCCGGGGGGGAAGATCTGCGTCGTCGGCTGGGGGTCCACCTTCGGCCCGATCAGCCGCGCGGTCTCCAACATGCGCGAGCGCGGGGCCGACGTCTCGCACGTCCACCTGCGCCATATCTGGCCGTTCCCGCGCAATCTGGGCGAGCTGCTGCGCAGCTATGACACCGTGATCTGCGCCGAGATGAACACCGGCCAGCTGTCGACCGTCCTGCGCGCCGAATACCTGATCGACGTGCAGCCGCTTACCAAGGTTCAGGGCCAGCCGTTCAAGATCCGCGAGATCGAGGCGGCCATTCGCGCCCGTCTGGACGCCTGAGGAGGTCGTTTCCATGAACCAGATCGCTCCCGTCGCCCTGCAGGCGAAGGACTTCGCGACCGACCAGGAAGTGCGCTGGTGCCCCGGCTGCGGCGACTACGCCATCCTGAAGGGCGTGCAGAAGGCACTGGCCGACATCGGCACGCCGCCGGAGAACGTGGTGTTCGTGTCGGGCATCGGCTGCGCGGCGCGCTTCCCCTACTACATCGCCTCGTACGGCTTCCACACCATCCACGGCCGTGCCCCGGCGTTCGCGACCGGCATCAAGCTGTCGAACCCGAACCTGGACGTTTGGGTGGTCTCCGGTGACGGCGACGCGCTGTCGATCGGCGGCAACCACCTGATGCACGTGCTGCGCCGCAATGTCGACGTGAACTACCTGATCTTCAACAACGAGATCTACGGCCTGACCAAGGGCCAGTACTCGCCGACCTCGCGCATCGGCACGCGCTCGCCGTCGACCCCGGCGGGTTCGGTCGATTCGCCGCTTTCGGCGACCCTGCTGGCGCTGGGTGTCGGCGCCCGCTTCGTCGCGCGCGGCATCGATCGCGGCCAGAAGGAGCTGCCGGGCATCCTGCAGCGCGCGCATGCCCACAAGGGCGCCTCGCTGGTCGAGATCCTGCAGAACTGCATCGTCTACAATGACGGTGTGTTCGAGGGGCTGGTCGCCAAGGGCCAGGCCGAGGACGCGCAGATCCATCTGAAGCATGGCGAGCCGCTGCTGTTCGGCAAGGACAACGCCAGGGGCCTGCGCCTCGATCCGAAGCGGATGAAGCTGGACGTGGTCACGCTGGGCGAGGATGGCGTCACGCTGGACGACATCGTCGTCCATGACGAGACCAACCTGGCGCTGGCGCAGCTGCTGGCTGCGATGGAACAGCCGACCCATCCCGTCGCCGTTGGCGTGATCTACTGCAACCCGGCGGATTCCAGCTACGAGCGGGCGGTGCTTGCCCAGGACGAGCGCGAGCGCAAGGCGGCGAAGATCACCTCGATCGACCAGCTGCTGAAATCGGGTGCCACCTGGCAAGTCGGCTGAGCGGCAGGGCAGACCTGGCCGAGCCGGGCGCGGACCTGTCGGACCGCGCCGGCTTTGCCATGTGGATCAACGACCGGATCCGGTTCTCGGACACCGATGCGGCCGGCCATGTGAACAACGTGGCCTTCGCGGCCTATGCCGAAACCGGGCGACTGGACCTGATGGTGCAGCATTTCCGTCCGCTCTGCGGTCCTGGCGAGCGCTTCATCGCGGCCTCGATCACCGTGAACTATCTCCGCGAGATGCATCATCCGGGCGAGGTCATGATCGGCACGCGGATCATCCGGATCGGTCGCACCTCGCTGACCGTCGGTCAGGGCATCTTCAAGGATGATCTCTGCATGGCGACGGCGACCGGCACCGTGGTCTTTCTCACCGGGTCCAGGCCGACACCGCTGACCGAGCCGATGATTGCCATGGCACGCGAACTTTCGGGACCGCCTGTCACCGGCTGACACGGCGCACCTTCGTCCCCATATCGTCGGGCAGTTCCTCAGCCATGGAGATGCGGCGCAATGGAGATGGGCTTCCTCGGATGGGTCGTGGTGACCGGCATCCTGTTCGTGCTGCCGCTGTGGCGCATCGCAGACCGCGCGGGGCTTGATCCGAAGATAGGGCTTTTCGCGCTGATCCCGTTTGCCGGGGTGCCGCTGGCCATGGGCTTTATCGCCTTCAAGGCCTGGCCGGCCGGCGAGCAGCCGGTGCGCGGACCCTTTGCAGAGATCGAGCGCGCGAAGGGGCAGGGATGATGGAACATCTCTGGCCCGGCTCCCCCCTCGTCTTCCTGCTGGCCTGGTTCGGCTGGCGCATCGCCAACAAGGCCGGCTATTCCGGCTTCTGGGGCCTGACCGCGATCATCCCGCCGCTCGGCTTGCTGGTGCTCTGGATCTTTGCCGCATCCGGCGACTGGCCGCGCGAGCGCGGGGCCGTTTCGACCCGCCCGCGCAATGGCGGCGCAAAGGACGACGGCATCGCGACCGGCATCGTCGTCCGCCGGCCGGGCAGCGACGTCACGCGGCCCTGACCGCCCCCGCATGCGCGGGCGGCGATTGACCGCGGCGGGTCGTCCGGATCAAATGCCGCCCAAGCACCAGTGTGCGTGGGGAGGACCTGAACATGACCGCATTGAAGATCTATGGCACGGCGCAGTCGCGCGCGTTCCGCACCATCTGGATGGCCAACGAGCTGGGCCTGCCGGCCGAGACCGTCGCGCTGAACTTCCGCGCCGGCGAGACCCGGACGCCGGAGTTCCTGGGCGTGAACCGCGCCGGCCACATCCCGGCCATCGACGACGGCGAGATGAAGATGGGCGAATCGTGCGCCATCAACTTCTACCTTGCCAAGAAGCACGGCAAGCTGATGCCCGCCGACCTGGCCGGCGAGGCACGGGTGCTGGAGTGGATGTTCTGGGTCATGACCGACGTCGAGAAGCCGACCCTGCAGATGCTGTTCCACGCCGCGATGCTGCCCGAGGACCAGCGCGACCCGAAGGTGGTCGAGCAGTCCAGGAAGGACCTGCAGTGGCCAATGACCGTGCTGAACAACTATCTGGGCTCGAACCAGTGGCTGGTCGGCGGCGATTTCACCATCGCGGACCTGAGCGTCGCGGCAGTGCTGGCCTGGGCGAAGATGGCCAAGTACGACTTCTCGCCCTTCCCGGCCGTGCAGGAGTGGCTCGGCCGCTGCCTGGGCCGTCCGGCGGCGAAGGTTCGCTGAACCGATGCGGCACCTCTTCGACCTGACCGGCAAGGTCGCGGTCGTCACCGGCGGCTCCAAGGGCATCGGCAAGGCCATCGCGCTGGCGATGGCCGCCCACGGGGCGAAGGTGGTGGTGGCCAGCCGGAAGCTCGATACCTGCCAGGCGGTGGTCGACGAGATCACCGCCCAGGGCGGCACGGCCAGGGCGATCGCCTGCAACATCACCTATCGCGAGGAGCTGGAGAAGCTGGTGGCCGAGAGCCGCGCAGCCTTCGGCCAGATCGACATCATGGTCGCGAACGCGGCCGTGAACCCGTTCATGGGCTCCAACCTCGACATTCCCGACGACGCCTTCACCAAGATCATGACCTGCAACGTGCAGGCCAACATCTGGCTGGCGCAGATGGTCTTCCCGGAGATGCAGGCGCGCAGGGACGGCGCCTATATCATCGTGTCGTCCATCGGTGGTCTGAAGGGCGACAGGTCGCTCGGGGCCTACGCGATTTCCAAGGCCGCGGACTTCCAGCTCGCACGCAACCTGGCGGTCGAGTTCGGCAAGGACAACATCCGCGTCAACTGCATCGCGCCGGGCCTGGTGAAGACCGATTTCGCCAAGGCGCTCTGGAGCGATCCGGAGCGTTCGTCGAAACGGCTTGCGGGCACACCGCTCGCCCGGCTGGGCGAGCCGGAGGACATTGCCGGCATCGCCGTCTACCTCGCGGCGCCGGCCGGCTCGTGGACCACGGGCCAGGTCATCGTCGTCGACGGTGGCGTCATGGCAGGTGCCAGCGCCGGCTGAGCCGGCGCAAATCGACAGGCATGCAGGGTCGGGGTGTGACGCGCGCGCACCACGGCCGTTGTCGTCGGGTAAGTCCGGCGCTACAAGTGCCGGGACAGCATTGTGAATCAGTTCAGCCGGGCCAGATGTTCAAGAAAATCCTGATCGCCAATCGCGGCGAAATCGCCTGCCGCGTCATCAAGACTGCGCGGAAGATGGGGATAAAGACCGTCGCGGTCTATTCGGAGGCCGACGACGGCGCGCTGCACATGCGCATGGCCGACGAGGCGGTGTTCATCGGCGCCGCGGCCGCGTCCCAGAGCTACCTGGTCGCCGACCGTATCGTCCAGGCCTGCAAGGCCACCGGCGCCGAGGCGGTGCATCCGGGCTATGGCTTCCTGTCGGAGAACCAGGGCTTCGCCAGGGCGCTCGAGGCCGCCGGCATCGCCTTCATCGGCCCCGGCATCCACGCGATCCACGCCATGGGCGACAAGATCGAATCGAAGAAGCTGGCCATCAAGGCCGGCGTCAGCACGGTTCCCGGCCATACCGACGTGATCGAGACGGTCGACGAGGCGGTGCGGATCGCCGCCGAAATCGGCTTCCCGGTGATGATCAAGGCCTCCGCCGGCGGCGGCGGCAAGGGCATGCGCGTCGCCTGGAACGAGAAGGAGGCGCGCGAGGGCTTCCAGTCCGCCAGGAACGAGGCGGCCTCCAGCTTCGCCGACGACCGCGTCTTCATCGAGAAGTTCATCGTCGAGCCGCGTCATATCGAGATCCAGGTGCTGGCCGACGGCCAGGGTACCTGCCTCTATCTGGGCGAGCGCGAGTGCTCGATCCAGCGCCGCCACCAGAAGGTCATCGAGGAGGCGCCGAGTCCGTTCCTCGATCCCGCGACCCGCAAGGCGATGGGCGAGCAGGCCTGCGCGCTGGCCAACGCGGTGAGCTACAAGTCCGCCGGTACGGTCGAGTTCATCGTCGACAAGGACCGCAATTTCTACTTCCTCGAGATGAACACCCGTCTGCAGGTGGAGCATCCGGTGACCGAACTGGTCACGGGCCTCGATATCGTCGAGTGGATGATCCGCATCGCCAATGGCGAGAAGCTGACGCTGAGCCAGGACGACGTGAAGCTGAACGGCTGGGCCATCGAGAGCCGCATCTATGCCGAGGATCCCTATCGCGGCTTCCTGCCGTCGATCGGGCGTCTGAGCCGCTTCGCCCCGCCGAAGGAGAGCGCGACCGTCCGCGTCGACACCGGCGTGGTGGAGGGCTCCGAGATCACGATGTTCTACGACCCGATGATCGCGAAGCTCTGCACCTACGGCCCCGACCGCATCACCGCGATCAACCACATGGCGGAGGCGCTGAACGGCTTCCGGCTGGAGGGCATCAGCCACAACATCAACTTCCTGAACGCGGTCTGCGCGCACCCGCGCTTCCGCGAGGGACGGCTCAGCACCGGGTTCATCGCCGAGGAATATCCGGAAGGCTTCCACGGTGCGCCGCTGGACGACAAGGCGCTGCGCCAGCTGGTGGCGGTGGCCCTGGTCGTGCACCTGCGTGACCGGGTCCGGGCGACCGAGATCTCCGGCAAGGTGCCGCACTTCACGCCGCGCATCGGCCAGGACTGGGTCGTGTCGGTCGGCGAGCGGAGCTTCAAGGCGCGCGCCACGGCAGGCGAGCGGGCCACCGACGTGCACGTCGACAACGAGCACATGGTGGTCGAGAGCAACTGGCGGCCCGGTCGCGCCATGTTCAGCGGCACGGTCGGCAGCAGCCAGATGAAGGTCATGGTGAAGACCGGCGTCGAGGGCTACCACCTGACCTGGGGCGGCACCACGGTGGAACTGGTGGTGCGCACGCCGCGCGCCGCCGCGCTGGCCGAGCTGATGCCGGTCAAGGTCGCCCCCGACATGTCCAAGTTCCTGCTCTGCCCGATGCCGGGCCTGATCATGCAGATCCATGTCGCCGTCGGCGACGAGGTGAAGGCCGGTCAGACGCTGGCGGTGGTCGAGGCCATGAAGATGGAGAACGTGCTGCGGGCCGAGGCCGACGGCGTGGTCAAGGAAGTCCGTGCCAAGCCGGGCGACAGCCTGGCCGTCGACGACGTCATCCTGGAACTCGAATAGGCCGCGGCTTGCGCAGGCCGCCGCCGGAAACGGTCCTGCGGCCTGCGGCCCGGGTCAGGCGGCCTGTTCGCCGGGCTTCGTCGGGCGGTTCTGGCCGTCGAGGCAGCCGGCGCGCTTCAGCTCGCTGTCCAGCCGGCCGGCCAGCCACATGAAGAACATGCGGAAATCGCTGAGCAGCGACCAGAGCGGGTAGCGGAAGGTCGCCGGCCGGTTCTTCTCGACCACGAAGTGGGCGAACCAGGCCGGGCCGTAACCGCCGAGCAGCGCCACGGCCAGCAGCCAGGGCGTGCCGGTGAGGATCGCGACCGCGAGGCATCCCAGCGCCAGGCCTGTGCCGGCGAAATGGATCAGCCGCGTCGCCGGCTTGCGGTGTTCCCTGAGGTAATAGGGCCAGAACTGGTGATAGCTCGCGGGCATCGCCACCGCGCCGCCGCTGTCCCGCCGGACCGTGTTCGGGTTGTCCTGCACATCCCGCTCCGAAATGGATTTGAGCACGTCGCCAGTTGACGTTTACGTCAACGGAAATTACATGTGGACCTCAATGGCCCTGCATCAGGGCACCCACTTGCGGATACAGACTACACAATCATGACCGAGACGAAAACCTGGTCCATTCGCGATCTCTCCATCGAGTTCGACATCACCCCCCGCACCTTGCGCTTCTACGAGGACAAGGGGCTGATCAACCCCACCCGCAAGGGCACCCAGCGCATCTATGACCGGCGCGACAAGGGTCGCCTGGCGCTGATCCTGCGCGGCAAGCGCCTGGGCTTCAGCCTGGCCGAGATCCGCGACTGGCTCGACCTCTACGACCTGCGCGACGGCCAGGTGGCGCAGGCCCAGGTGCTGATGACCGCCTCGCGCCAGCGCATGTCGGCGCTGGAGCAGCAGCGCAGGGACCTGGACGAGACCATCCGTGAACTGCAGGGCCAGATGGCCCAGGTCGAGAGCTGGCTGAAGCAGCACAGCCAGCCGATCGAGGCGGTTCCGGCCGAGGCTGCCGACTGATCTGACGACGACACGGACACGCGCCCCGGGGAGGGGCGTGCATGACATGCCGGTTCCGCGACCGGTCCCGAACGACAAGGGAGATACCGTCACCATGAGGAACGTGGTCATCGCTGGCTACCAGCGCTCGCCCTTCACCTTCGCCACCAAGGGCGCCCTCGCAAAGGTCCGCCCCGACGAGATCGCTGCCCAGGTCGTGCGCGGCCTGGTCGAGAAGACCGGCATCGACGCCGCCGAGATCGAGGACCTGATCGTCGGCTGCGCCTTCCCCGAGGGCGAGCAGGGCCTGAACGTGGCGCGCCTGATCGGCTTCCTGGCCGACCTGCCGCTGAGCGTCGCCGGCACCACCGTGAACCGCTTCTGCGGCTCGTCCATGACCTCGATCCACATGGCCGCAGGCGCGATCCAGATGAAGGCCGGCGAGGCGTTCATCTGCGCCGGCATCGAGAGCATGTCGCGCGTGCCGATGGCCGGCTTCAACCCCGCCCCGCACCCGGGCCTCTATGCCCGCTACCCGGAGGCCTATGTCTCCATGGGCGTGACGGCGGAGAACCTGGCGAAGAAGTACTCGATCTCCCGCGCCGCGCAGGAGGAGATGGCCGCCGAGAGCCATGCCCGTGCCGCCGCCGCCCAGGCCGCCGGCAAGCTGGCCGACGAGATCGTGCCGATCACCGACCGCAACATCCGCGTCGAGGTCGACGGCTGCATCCGTCCCGGCACCACCGCCGCCGACCTCGCCGGCCTGAAGCCCGCCTTCGACCAGGCGGGTTCCGTCACCGCCGGCACCTCCTCGCCGCTGACCGACGGCGCCGCCGCCGTGCTGGTCTGCTCCGAGGAGTTCGCCGACGCCCACGGCCTGGCCAAGCTGGCCCGCATCCGCTCTGTCGCGGTCGCCGGCTGCGCGCCGGAACTGATGGGCATCGGCCCGGTCCCGGCCACGAAGAAGGCGCTGGAGCGCGCCGGCCTGAAGATCGGGGACATCGACATCGTCGAACTGAACGAGGCCTTCGCCGCGCAGGCGCTGTCGGTCATGCACGACACCGGCATCCGCTTCGACAACACCAACATCGACGGCGGCGCCATCGCGCTGGGCCATCCGCTGGGCGCCACGGGCGCGCGCATCACCGGAAAGGCGGCCGCCCTGCTGAAGCGCGAGGGCAAGGGGCTGGCGCTGGCCACCCAGTGCATCGGCGGCGGCCAGGGTATCGCCACGGTCCTGGAGGCCTGCTGAGATGACCGCGATTGAAAAGGTCGCGGTGATCGGCGCCGGCGTGATGGGTGCCGGCATCGCCGCCCACGTCGCCAATGCCGGCATTCCCGTGGTGCTGCTCGACATCGTGCCGAACGGTGCGTCCGACCGCTCGGTGATCGCGAAGTCGGCCGTCGAGAAGATGCTGAAGACCAACCCGGCGCCCTTCATGCACCGGCGCAACGCGAAGCTGATCCAGACCGGAAACCTGGAGGACGATCTGGGACTGATCGCCGACTGCGACTGGATCTGCGAGGCGATCATCGAGAACCCGAAGATCAAGCGCGACCTCTACCGGCGCCTGGACACGGTGCGGAAGCCGGGTTCGGTTGTCACCTCAAACACCTCGACCATTCCGCTCGGCGTGCTGACCGAGGGGCTGGGCGATGCCTTCGCCGCCGACTTCGCCATCACCCACTTCTTCAACCCGCCGCGCTACATGCGGCTGCTGGAAGTGGTGAAGGGCCCGAAGACCCGCGACGATGCCTACCGGGCGCTGAAGGACTTCGGCGACCGCCGCCTGGGCAAGGAAGTCATCGACTGCAAGGACACGCCGGGCTTCATCGGCAACCGCATCGGCATCTTCTGGTCCACCGTCGCCACCCGCTCGGCCTATGACCTGGGCCTGACGGTCGAGGAGGCGGACTCCATTGTCGGCCGTCCGACCGGCGTGCCGAAGACCGGCATCTTCGGCCTGGCCGACCTGACCGGCATCGACCTGGGTCCGCACGTCATCGCCTCGATGATCGACCTGGTGCCGGCGAACGATCCGCTGCGCGACTTCGTCGACCCGGAGCATCCGCTGACGAAGCTGATGCAGAAGATGATCGCCGACGGCTATACGGGCCGGAAGGGCAAGGGCGGCTTCTATCGCCGCGCGAAGGTCGACGGCAAGTCGGTCAAGCAGGCCCTGGACCTGGTCAGTGGCGAATACCGCGCCGAGCAGAAGGCCCGTCTCGACAGCGCCCGCGTGGCGCGGAAGGGCCTGCGCGCCCTGGTCAGCCATGCCGACAAGGGCGGCCAGTACGCCTGGACCGTGCTGTCGCACGTGCTGAGCTATTCGGCGGCACTGGCCTCAGAGATCGCCACCGACATCCGCTCGGTCGACCTGGCCATGAAGACGGGCTACGCGTGGAAATGGGGCCCGTTCGAGATGATCGACATGCTGGGCGCCGACTGGCTGGCCGACCGGCTGGCCGCGGAAGGTCGCCCGGTTCCGACCCTGCTGCAGGCCGCGCGCGGCAAGACCTTCTACCGCGAGGATGGCGAGACGCTGTCGATCCTGGGCTTCGATGGCGCCTACATTCCGGTGGCGGTCCCGGCCGACGCCTGGATGCTGGCCGACCTCAAGCGCGGCCGCACGCCGGTGAAGCGCAATGCCTCGGCCTCGCTCTGGGATGTCGGCGACGGCGTCGCCTGCCTGGAACTGCACTCCAAGATGAACAGCCTCGACGAGAACTCCATCGCGATGCTGAAGGAGGCGGCCAAGGTCGACAAGCTGGGCTTCCGGGCGCTGATCATCGGCTCCGACGCCGACAACTTCTCGGTCGGCGCCAACGTCGGCGTGGCGCTGTTCGGTGCCAACGCCGCCATGTGGCCGCTGATCGAGAACGCGATCTCCGAGGGGCAGAAGGCCATGCTGGGCCTGAAATACGCGCCCTTCCCGGTGGTCGCGGCACCGGCCGGCATGGCGCTGGGCGGCGGCTGCGAGATCTGCCTGCACGCCGACGCGATCCAGGCCCATGCCGAGAGCTACATGGGCCTTGTCGAGGTCGGTGTCGGCCTGCTGCCCGGCTGGGGTGGCTGCAAGGAACTGGTGATCCGCAACCTGCAGAACCCGAAGCGTCCGCAGGGCCCGATGCCGGCGCTGTCGGCGGCCTTCGAGGCGATCTCGACAGCCAAGGTCGCGACCTCGGCCGAGGAGGCGCGCGACATGCAGATCCTGCGGCCGAAGGACGGCGTGTCCATGAACCGCCGCCGCCTGCTGGCCGACGCCAAGGCGAAGGCACTGCAACTGGCCGAGGGCTACGAGGCGCCGAAGCCGATCGAGGTGAACCTGCCGGGGCCGAGTGCCGCCACCGCCTTCCGGATGGCGGTCGAGGGCTTTGCCCTGCAGGGCAAGGCCACCCCCTATGACACGGTGGTTGCCGCCGAGGTCGGGCGGGTGCTGTCGGGCGGCGACACCGACATCACCGAGACAGTGGCCGAGAAGAAGCTGATGCAGCTCGAACTGCAGGGCTTCATGAACCTGATCCGCAACGAGAAGACGCTGCTGCGCATCGAGCACATGCTCACCCGCGGCAGTCCGCTGCGGAACTAGCAGTCGAGGGAGACACAGTCATGCCTGCGACCTACAGCGCGCCTGTCAGCGACTTCAAGTTCCTGCTGCACGAGTTCATCGACCTGCAGCGCTATTCCAACCTGCCCGGCTTTGCCGAGGCGACGCCGGACCTGGTCGACGCCATCCTGGAAGAGGGGGCCCGTTTCTTCGAGAACGAGCTGGCGCCGCTCAACCCGGTGGGCGACACCGAGGGCTGCACCCGGCACGAGGATGGTTCGGTCACCACGCCGACCGGCTTCAAGAAGGCCTACGAGGCCTATGTCGAGGGCGGCTGGGGTGGCCTGACCGCCGATCCCGACTATGGCGGGCAGGGCCTGCCGCACGTCGTGGGATTCGCGGTCTCCGAGATGGCGTCGTCGGCCAACATGGCCTTCGCGATGTACCCGGGCCTGACCCACGGTGCCTACGAGGCGATCCACAAGTGGGGCACGGACGAGCAGAAGCAGGCCTATCTGCCGCGCCTGATCTCCGGCGAGTGGACCGGCACCATGAACCTGACGGAGCCGCATTGCGGCACCGACCTCGGGCTGATGCGCACGAAGGCCGAGCCGCAGGCGGACGGCAGCTATCGCATCACCGGCCAGAAGATCTTCATCTCGGCCGGCGAGCACGACATGTCGTCGAATATCATCCACCTGGTGCTGGCCAGGATCGCCGGCGGGCCCGAGGGCATCAAGGGCGTCAGCCTGTTCATCGTGCCGAAGTACCTTCTGGATGCGAACGGCGAGCCGGGCGAGCGCAATGCCGTGGTCTGCGGCGCGCTGGAAGAGAAGATGGGCATCCACGGCAACGCCACCTGCGTCATGAACTATGACGGCGCCACGGGGTTCCTGATCGGCGAGGCGCACAAGGGCATGCGGGCGATGTTCACGATGATGAACGCCGCCCGTCTCGGCGTTGGCATCCAGGGCCTCAGCCAGGCCTCAGCCGCCTACCAGAATGCCGTGATCTACGCCAAGGACCGGATCCAGGGCCGCTCGCTGACCGGCGTGAAGGCCAAGGACAAGGCCGCCGACCCGATCATCGTGCACCCGGACGTGCGCCGCATGCTGATGAAGCAGAAGGCCTTCGTCGAGGGCGCCCGCGCGCTGGCGCTGTGGACCGGCCTGATGATCGACTTCGCCGCCAAGCACCCGGACCCGGATGCACGGCAGGAGGCGGACGATTTCGCCGCCTTCATCACGCCGGTGGTCAAGGCCTACATGACCGACATGGGCTTCGAATGTGCCGTCGAGGCCATGCAGGTCTATGGCGGCCACGGCTATATCCACGAATGGGGCATGGAGCAGTATGTCCGCGACGCCCGGATCACCATGATCTACGAGGGCGCGAACGGCATCCAGGCGCTGGACCTGGTCGGCCGCAAGCTGCCCGAAGGCATGGGCCGGCTGATGCGCCGCTTCTTCCACCCCGTCGACCGCTTCATCCAGGACAACATGTCCCGCAAGGAGATGGGCGAGTTCGTCATGCCGATGGCCAAGGCCTTCGCGCGGCTGCAGTCGCTGACCGCCGAGCTCGGACCGAAGATGATGGCCAATGCCGACGAGGCCGGCGCGGCGTCGACCGACTACCTCCGCTGCGTGGCGCTGGTGGCGATGGGCTTCATGTGGGGCCAGATCGCCGACAAGGCGCTGGCGAAACTGGCGGCGGGCGAGGGCAATGCCGCCTTCTACGAGACCAAGCTGGCGACGGCGCGCTTCTTCATGCAGCGCATGCTGCCCGACGTGCACGCCCATGCGGCCAAGGCCGCGGCCGGCGGCGCGACGCTGATGGCCCTCGACGCCGACGCGTTCTGACCGTCTGACAGAGCGGACAGGCAACGGCGGGAGCAGGCCTCCCGCCGTTTCCGTTTCTGCTGTCTTCTGTCCGGACTGTGACGGCCGTGACATCACGGGCAGTCACGGGTTGTATCAGCCTGTATCGGGACTATCGTGGTACGGGCCGATATTCAGGTCAGGAAGGCTCCCCGCGTGGCAGTACCAGGGTCACATCGCCGTGTCGCGGCGCCAGCGGCGTTCATCGTGCTGGCCGCGCTGTCGCTGCCCGCCCTCGCCGAACAGGACGAGGCGATGAACGGGGCGGCCTGCGCCGATGCGCGGTTTGTCCTGAATGTCTGCTGGGAGGTCTCCGTCACCGACTGTGACGAAGCACGGGTGCTGCGCAATCAGGCCTGTGGTGCGATCATGTCCGTAGCGCCGGTTGCGGCCGCCCCGGCGGCTGCGATTCCGCCCGGCGTCACCGTGCCGAAAGGCATCACGGCGCGCCCCGGCATGTCCATTCCCGCCGCGCCGGCCGATGGCGAACGCACGACGCAGGCCACCACGGTCGCCCTGCCGGCCGCCCCGGAGCCTCATGGTTTCGACGTGGACGCGGAGAACCGTGCGCAGATCCGCCGCGTGCCGGGACTGCTGCTGGACAGGCGCAGCGTGTCAGCCGCCGCGGCCGGTCCGGCATCGGCCTGCGCCGACGGGAGCCGCGCGACCATGCACCTGGTCTGGAATTCCAGGGGCGAACTGACAGGCAGGTCGGAATGTTCCTGACCCTGTTCCCCGACACCCGCTACAGCAACGGAAGGATCGGCATCATGCGCGGTATTTTCCTGGGACTGGCCAGCCTTGTACTGGCGGGAGCGGCCGCCGCCGAGGAGCCGGTGGTGATGCGGGAAGGCATCACGGCCTGTGACCTGCATGTCGCGATGAGTGCCGACCTGCCGGCGGAATGCCAGTCCTACAAGGGGCTGACCCGGTCGTCGGCCGCCGCGCGGACACTGACCCGTTCGGTCAATCTCGCCGTGCTCTTCGAGCACGACTCGGCCGCGCTCGGCGAGGGCGCCGTCGAACTGCTCGACGCCGTGGGCGACTTCCTGGCCAGCGACGTCAACGCCGGCCAGACCTTCGAGATCGTCGGGCATACCAACAGCCTCGGGACCGACGGCTACAACATGGGCCTGTCGGAGCGGCGTGCGAACGCGGTCACCGAGTATCTGGTCAAGCAGAAGCACATCGCGCCGGAGCGGCTGCACGTGCTCGGCCTGGGCGAGAGCGCGCCGCTGCCGGCCTATGGCGACGATGATCCGCGCCAGCGTCGTGTCGAGTTGAAGAAACTCTAGGGCATACCCCGCGACGACACTCAGGCCGCGGCCATGTCGAGGCCCAGGTCCAGCACCTTCGACGAATGGGTCAGCCAGCCGGCCGACATCAGGTCGACGCCGGTCGCGGCGATGGCCGGTGCCGTCTCGGCCGTGATCCGGCCCGATGCCTCGGTGATGGCGCGTCCCCCGACAATCCCGACTGCGGTGCGAAGCTGGTCGGGCGTCATGTTGTCGAGCAGCACGGCATCGGGACCGGCGGTCATCGCCTCCTCAAGCTGCGCCAGCGTATCGACCTCCACCTCGATCTTCACCAGATGACCGACATGGGCCTGCGCGGCCCGGATCGCCGGCACCACGCCGCCGGCCAGCGCGATGTGGTTGTCCTTGATCAGCACCGCGTCATCCAGGCCGAAGCGGTGATTGGCGCCGCCGCCGGCGCGCACCGCGGCCTTTTCCAGCAGGCGCAGGCCAGGGGTGGTCTTGCGCGTGCAGGTGATGGCGCAGCCGGAGCCCCGGATCGCGTCGGCGATGACCGCGGTCGCGGTGGCGATGCCGCAGAGCCGGCCGAGGAAGTTCAGCGCCACCCGCTCGGCGGTCAGCATGCAGCGCGCACGGCCGGACAGGCGCATCACGACATCCCCGGGGGCGACGCGGCTGCCGTCCGGTTTCAGGATCTCGCAGCGGAAGGCCGGGTCGATCAGCGCGAAGGCCATGGCCGCGACCCGCGTGCCCGAGACCGCGCCCGGATCGCGCGCGGCGATCACGCCCTCGGCCATCAGGTCGGCGGGGATCAGCGCGTCGGTGGTGATGTCGCCGGCACGGCCGAGATCCTCGCGCAGCGCGGCCTCCACCAGCGGCCGGACGAGGATGTCCGGCGGTCCCTCGACGATGATGCTCATGCGCGCAGGCCTTCGAATAGCGACGGTGTGCCGGGCGCCACGGCCTCGATGGCCTGGTCCAGCGTGATGTCCTGGTGTTCGCCCCTGGCCGCGGCGTGGCCGGGGAAGTCGGTACGGCAATGGCCGCCGCGGCTCTCGGTCCGACGGAGCGCGGCAACGGCCAGCATCAGCGCCATGTCGGCCATGCGGCCGGCGGTGCCGCCAAGGGTCCGCATGTCGGCGAAGGCATGCGCGGCGGCATCCAGTGCAATGCCGTCGCGCAGGACGCCGACGTCACGGTCCATGCGCTGGCGCAGTTCCAGGATCGCGGCGGCATCGTCGGCGCCGCGGTTTGCCGGCATAACCGGGCGCAGGTCGCGGGCGATGCCGTGGCCGGAGCGGCCCAGGCTGGATTTCAGGTCGGCGGCGACGCGCCGGCCAAACACCAGCGTCTCCAGCAGCGAGTTGCTGGCCAGGCGGTTGGCCCCGTGCAGGCCGGTCGCGGCGACCTCGCCCACCGCGCGCAGGCCGGGCAGCGACGAGCGCCCGACCGCGTCCACGCGGATGCCGCCCATGTGGTAGTGCGCGGCGGGGCGGACGGGAATCACCTGGCGCACCGGATCGATGCCGGCGTCGCGGCAGAATTCGGTGATCGCCGGAAAGCGCACGGGGAAGCGCGCGCCGATGGCATCCCGCGCATCCAGGAAGACCGGACGTCCGGCGGCGATGGCGGCGAACACGGCGCGGGCGACCTGGTCGCGCGGCGCGAGTTCCGCGCCGTCCAGGTGATCGACCACAGACATGCCGGTCGCATCGACCAGCTTCGCGCCCTCGCCGCGCAGGGCCTCGCTGGCCAGCGGCAGGCTCGCGCCCCGCTGCCAGAGTGCCGGCAGGGCGATGGCGGTCGGATGGAACTGCACGAACTCGATGTCGCGCAGCACCGCGCCGGCCCGCGCGGCCATGGCCAGGCCGCTGCCCCAGGTGCCGGGCTGGTTGGTGGTGGCGGCATAGATCGCCGAGGCACCGCCGGTTGCCAGTACCACCGCGCGGGCGGGAATGGCGACGATGGCGCCGGCGCGCTCGACCGCAATGCCGCTCACCCGGCCGTCGCGTACCAGAAGGTCGCTGGCACGGACATGTTCCATGATCGTGATCGAGGGCGTGGCGCGGACGGCGGCGCAGAGCGTCTCGACGATGGCGAGGCCGGAGCGGTCGCCGCCGGCATGCACGACCCGATGACGGCTGTGCGCGGCCTCCAGCGTCAGGGCCGGGCGGCCGTCATCGTCGAGGTCGAGCGGCGCGCCGAGGCGGCGCAGTTCGGCGATGCAGTCCGGCGCGTCATTGGCGACGATCTCGACGGTCTCGGGATCGCAGAGGCCGTCACCGGCCGCCATGGTGTCGGCGGCATGCAGCGCGGGCGCGTCGTCGGGGCCCAGGGCCGCGGCGATGCCACCCTGCGCCCAGGGGCTGGAGCCGCCGGTACCCAGCGGCCCGTCCGTGAGCAGGAGGACGGGCAGGGGGGCCAGCGACAGCGCAGTGGTCAGCGCGGCGAGGCCGCTGCCGACCACCACGATCCGGTCACGCGTACCGGTCATGACTGTAACTCCGTTCAGCCGATGGCGAGCATCCGCTCCACAGCCGCCCGCGCGCGCTCGGCGACGGACGGATCGACGGTGACCTCGGGGCTCATGGTTTCCAGCGCCCGGCGGATCTTCGGCAGGGTGATGCGCTTCATGTGCGGGCAGAACCCGCAAGGCCGCATGAACGACACGCCCGGCGTCTCGGCGGCGATATTGGAACTCATCGAGCATTCGGTGAGCAGCAGCACCTTCGCCGGCTTGCGCTCACGCACGTAGTTGATCATCTCGGCGGTCGAGCCGGTGAAGTCGGAGGCGCGGATCACCTCCGGCGGGCATTCCGGATGGGCGACGACGACAATGCCCTTCTCGACGTCACGGCAGGCATTGATCTGGTCGACGTCGAACTGCTCGTGCACCTCGCACTGGCCGGCCCAGCGGATGATCTCGACACTGGTCTTTGTGGCGACGTAGTCGGCCAGGTACTGGTCGGGCAGCATGATGACGCGCGGCACGCCGAGCGACTCGACCAGCTTCACGGCATTGCCCGAGGTGCAGCAGATGTCGGACTCGGCCTTCACCTCGGCCGACGTGTTCACATAGGTCACGATCGGCACGCCGGGATAGGCCGCGCGCAGCATGCGCACGTCGGCGCCGGTGATGGATTCCGCCAGCGAGCAGCCGGCATCCATGTCGGGCATCAGCACCGTCTTCTCCGGGTTCACCAGCTTGGCGGTCTCCGCCATGAAGTGCACGCCGGCCATGACGATGACGTCGGCATCGGTCTCCGCCGCGCGGCGCGCCAGCGCCAGCGAGTCGCCCACGATATCGGCCACGCCGTGAAAGATCTCCGGCGCCTGGTAGTTGTGCGCCAGCACGATGGCATTGCGCTCCTTCTTCAGGCGCTGGATGGCGTCGATCTCCGGGGCGATGCCGGGCCACTCGACGCGGGACACCACGTCCTTCATCCGGTTCCACGCCGCTTCGGTCCGGTCGCGGACTTCCGGCGTGAACGGCAGCGGTTCGGCGGTGTTCAAGGCGATGGCGGACATGTCGGCCCCCGTGTTACCCAAAGGTTATGCTCACTTTGAGCATTAGTAGCGACAGAGAAACGCCGATCTGGCATCCGACGGTACAGACCAGTATCGGCGTCCTTATGCTCATACTGAGTATATTGCGGCAATGTTGCGAGTCAAGCGCCCGCGGTGCGCGTTCTCGCTCCCAGTCGCACGCCCGGCGCCGGTCGCTCCAGCAGCACCTCGCGGCGGAAACGCACCAGGCGCGCGGGTCTGCCGCCTGTATCGGTCGCCAGTTCGCCGGTTTCCTCGACCAGACCCTGCTGCGCGACAAGCCTGCGGAAATTCTGCTTGTGCAGGGCAACGCCCGACAAGGCCTCGGCGGTGCGCTGCAGGTCCGACAGGGTGAAGGCCGGCGGCATCAGCTCGAACAGCACCGGGCGATACTTGATCTTGGCGCGGAGCCGGCTGATCGCGGTGGCGAGGATGCGGCGATGGTCGGCCATCATCGGCAGGCCGGGCAGGGCCAGGATGTCGGCCGGCGGTGTCTCGCCGTGGTCCAGCATGGCCTCTGCGACCAGCCCGGCCTCGTAGAGCATCTCGTAGCGCTCCAGCGTGCGTTCCTCGTCGAAGGTCTCGCCGGTGCCGAAGACGAGGTCGACGCGTTCGCGGCAGCTGCGGTCGGCGGGACGGCGCCGTCCGGCGGCCCAGTCGTGCATCCGGCCGAGCATCAGGGTCCGGGCAGGGGATACGCCCTGGCGCAGGTCTTCCCACGGGAAGAAGCCGTACCAGTGGCGCCAGCGCCCCTCCAGCGGCACATCCTCGCCGGGATCGGGTACCAGGGCGAGATAGGCGATGGAGACCGCCTGGTAGTCGTCGCTCTCCGGGTGGTCGGGCCCTTCGGGCCGGCGGTCGGCGAAGGTGTAGAGCTGCTCGACATAGCCCAGGCGCCGGTTGGTCTGCCGTTCCACCCAGGCCCGCAGACCCTCCTGCAGCGACCGGTGGCCGCGCTGCAGCGGACCGGAGGGCAGACCGACCCCCTTGCCATCGTCGCGCTGCACCGTCAGAACCAGCGGCTCGCCGTCCAGCACGGTGATCACCACGGCTGTAAGGTCAACGCGCAGGCGGCTTTCGAGAATGCTGTCAGGCATCGGGTTCCGAGATGAGCATGCGGCACGCGGGGTGCAAGCCCCGCCGGGCGCCGACAATAGCACGTCGCGGCGACAGTCGGATGTCTGCCATCCACACGGTGTGTTTTCCCGCTGCCGCCACGGGGCGCCTGCATGATCCGCTATCCGGTCCAGACGGCGCTGACCGCAGCCCTGCTGCTCGCGCTGCCGGCGCTGCTCGCCGACTACGTGCTGTTCCGCGTCACCGATGCGCTGGTCTATGCCATCGCGATCCTGGGGCTGAACTTCCTGACAGGGACGACCGGGCTGTTCTCGATCGGCCAGAGCGCCTTCTGCGCGGTCGGCGCCTACGTCGTCGCGATCGGCATGACCAGCTATGGCCTGTCGCCCTATCTCGTGCTGCCGCTTTCGGCGGTTGCCGGCTTCTGCTTCGGCTTCGTCACCGGCTGGCCGGCGCTCCGGCTCAGCACCGTGCACCTGGCACTCGCGACCTGGGGCCTGGCGCTCGCGGTGCCGCAATTGCTGAAGTCGGACCTGCTGGCGCCGCTCACCAACGGCGTGCAGGGCATCTACATCCGCCGCCCGGGCCCGCCGTTCGGCCTGCCGCTGTCGGACGACCAGTGGTGGTACCTGGTCACGCTGGCCCTGCTGGCGCTCACCGCCTTTCTGATCGGCAACATGATGGAAAGCCGCACCGGCCGGGCGCTTCGCGCCGTGCGCGACCATCCCGACGGTGCCAGTGCCATGGGCATCAACATCTCGCTCTACCGTGCCAGCGCGTTCGGGGTGGCGGGCGCGGCGGCGGCGCTTGCCGGCGGCATCGACGGCCTGCTGGCCGATTTCATCGCCGCCGACAACTACACGCTTTTCCTCTCCATCGCCCTGCTGATCGGCGCGGTGGCCGGCGGTGTGGATACGGTCAGGGGCGCGTTCGTCGGCGGGGCGCTGGCCGCCTACCTGCCCGACATTTCCGGCCTGGTCTCGAAGACCCTGTCGTTTCCTGCCCATGGCCTCGTCCTGATCGCGCTTGTCTTCCTCATGCCCAAGGGGATCGTGCCGTCGCTCGATCTCGGGCTCGCGCGACTGGCCCGCATGTTCGGCCGATGACCTCCGGCCAGGGGGCGACTGCCATCGCGGGCAGCGCATGGCGGCCCCGGCGGCAGTCGCCCCCTGTCCGGCGTCCTCAGGTGCCGTAGCTGTCGCGCCTGCGCAGCCAGGCCGTGGGCCACGGCAGGCCGGACTCGCTGCGCCCCGCCGGTGTCAGGTCCAGCAACTGGTAGGCGCTGTTCATCGGATCCAGACCGCGGCCATAGGTGGAATAGCTGTGGCCGATCCCGCCATCGTCGAGCCTGACGAGGACGCTGATACCGGGCATCTCGTTGCCGTTGGTGACCTCCCGGTAATTGTAGCGCCGGGGTTCGCCCTCCTTCCGGTCCGGATAGCTCACCTCGAAGTCGTGGCCGAATGCCGGGCCGATGGCCGAGACCCAGTCAAAGCGCCAGCCCATGCGGGCGCGGTAGGCGAGCAGGCGCTCGAGCGGCGCACTCGATACCGTGACGAAGGCCGTGTCGCGGGCGGCGAGATGGACATCGATGCCGGAATAGCTGTCGGCCCAGAACGAGCAGTTCGGGCAGCCCTCCTGCCAGTCGTGGCCAAACATGAAATGGCTGACGATCAACTGGCCGCGGCCCTTGAACAGGTCGAGCAGTGTCTCCTCGCCGCGTTCGGTGGCGAACCGGTATTCCGGGTCGACACGGACAACCGGCAGACGCCGCCGCAGTTCCGCCACCCGGTCCCGTGCGGCCGTGAGCGCGCGCTCTTCGGCCAGCAGGGCCGTCCGCTCCGCCAGCCAGGCCGAGCGGTCGACGACCTTCATCGTCATGCCGCCACCTCCCGTCCCTCGGCAATGGCCTGCAGGCGCTCGAAGCTGGCATTCCAGCCCTGGCCGACGCCGGAACGGCCCTCGACCCGCTGGATGCCGGCATGCACCAGCCGCACGAAAGTCCCGTCGCGTTCCGGGGCGAAAGTGATCGTCACCTGCGACTCCGGCGTGGTCTCGATGACGCCATCGGTCCGGGCGTGCTCATGCACCCAGGTGAAGGCCAGCCGGTCGTTGGGACTGACGTCGGTATAGCTGCCCTGCAGGATCGAGCGGCCATTGCCGGTATCGGCGAAGAGGAACCGCCAGGTGCCGCCGACCCGGAGGTCGATCTCGGCACTGGACAGCGTGTGGGTGCCGAACCACTGCACGATCTCGTCCGGCTCGGTCCAGGCCCGGAACACCCGGGCAGGGGTGGCACGGAAGTGTCCCTCGACGATGACGGGCGTCTCGCCGGGCGGGGATTTCAGGAAGGGAAGGGTCATCGGTCATTCTCCAGGTGACGGGCAAGGTCGTCGAAGCGGTATTCCCAGAACCGCTGGTAGGCCTCGAGCCAGTCCGATGCCTGTTTCATCGGACCGGCCACCAGCCGGCAGTACCGGGTCCGGCCACGCTTGGTGACTTCCACCAGGCCGGCGTCACTCAGGACCCGCACATGCTTCGAGACGGCCGTCTGCGACATGTCGAACGGTTCCGCGATGTCGGACAGGGCGATCTCCCCCGTCAGCAGGCGATCCAGGATCGCCCGGCGCGTGCCGTCACCAAGTGCCGCGAAGGTCCGGTCAAGGGTGGTCATGCGGGAACTCCAAAGGTGAACTGATTGGTTGACTAAACGGGTTTCGTCCTTTAGTCAACCATATGGTTGATCAAATGTGGAGACCCGAGATGAAGCTGTACACGTTCCGCGCGCCGAACCCGTTCCGGGTGCAGGTGTTCCTGGCCGAGAAGGGGATCGAGCTGCCACAGGTGACGGTGAACCTGCCGGCCGGCGAAAGCCGGACGGCGGACTTCGCCAAGGTGAACTCGCTGCACGAGGTTCCGGTGCTGGAACTGGACGACGGCACCCGCATCACCGAGTCGGTGGCCATCTGCCGCTACCTTGAATCGCTGTATCCGGAGCCGGCGCTGATGGGCCGGACGGCACTGGAGGCCGCGCGCACCGAGATGTGGAACCGGCGGATGGAGTTCCAGATCTTCGGTCCCATCGTGCAGTTCGCCCTGCACAGCTTCGACTTCTTCGCCGGCAAGGTGCATCAGTTCCCCGACTATGGTGCCAGCCAGAAGGACCTGCAGGTGCAGAAATGGGCGTGGCTGGACCGCGAGCTGTCGGACGGCCGCACCTGGGTGGTCGACGACCGCTTCTCGATCGCCGACATCACAGGGATGGCCGGCGTTCTGGTCTGCGGCTTTGCCGGGCTGGAGATCCCCGCGGACCTGGTGCACGCGCGCCGCTGGGAGGCGGCGGTCCGCGCCCGGCCCAGCTTCGACTTCTGATTCAGACCTGGTCCTCGAATTCGGTGGCGGCGGATTCGCGGGCCAGCCAGTCGGCGAAGGCCCTGACGCGCACGTCGCCCACCCGCCAGGCGGGCCAGCGCACGACATTGACCTTGGTCGACAGCAGGTCGTGCTCCGGCGTCAGCAGGCGGACCAGCCGGCCGTCGGCCAGTGCGTCGCGCACCAGCATGGAGCGAACCAGCGCGGCACCCGTGCCCTCGACGGCGGCGGCGATGACCGGCCCGATGGAGGTGAAGCGCATGCGCTCCTCGGGCACCGTGTTCAAGCCCAGGCGGTCGAACCAGGTCTGCCAGAACCATTCCTGGCCCTGGCTGCCGGGGGCGTACTTGTGCAGCAGCGGAAGGCGGGTCAGCAGGCGGGGATCGGCCGGGTCCGCCCCGGCCGGCATCAGCCCCGGCGCACAGACCGCCAGCACACGCTCCCGGTGCAGCGGGCGCTGGGTCGAGCTGGCCCGCGCCTCCGCCAGGTTGACCCAGCCGAGCCGGATGTCGGCGGCGGCGACCCGCTCCGGCACCTCGTTCTCGACGGTGAACAGCTCGACCCGGATATCCGGATGGCTCGCGGCAAAGGCCGGCAGCCGGCGGACCAGCCAGTTGTCGGCCAGCGCCGCGTAGACCCCGACCCGGAGCCGCTCGGGCGCCACCGCCGAGGAACAGCGGTGGCGCAGTTCGGAGGCGCGTGACAACAGTTCACTGACATCCCGGCTGAGTGCCAGCCCGCCGGAGGTGAGCGACAGGCCGGAAGGGTGCCGGTCGAACAGCGCGACGCCCATGAAGTCCTCGAGCCGCCGGATACGGTGGCTGACCGCGCTCTGGGTCAGGCCGAGTTCGCCGGCCGCGCGGGTCATGCCGCCCAGCCGCGCCACGCTCTCGAAGGCCACCAGCGCATCGAAGGGGGGAAGCCGGTACATGCGGACCTCATGAAGCAGGTTCATGGCACTATGAAGCGGATGCGTTGGGATTGGAACGGGCCGGGCGCCATCTTCCGTCCATCGTGAAGCGGCGATGGAGCAGGACATGAGCCCGGCGGACAACAAGCGCATCATCCAGGAGATCTTCGCCGCTCTCGGCCGGGGCGATGCCGGTCCCTATCGCCGGCACCTGCACGAGGACGTGGTGATGCGGATCATGGGGCGGAGTTCCTGGTCGCAAACCGTGCGCGGCAAGGACCGCATCCTGCGCGACTATTTCGGCCACGTGCACAGCCGCACCGCCCGCGCACGGCAGAGCCCGCCCTTCAACTTCCTGGCCGACGCCGACTGGGTGGTGGTCGAGCAGACCGGCGACATGGTTTCGGTCGACGGCCGGCCCTACCGCAACGACTACTGCCTGATGTACCGCCTGGCCGACGGCGTGATCGTCGAGATGAAGGAGTACATGGATGCCGGCTATTGCGAGCAGGTGCTGGGAGCCTTCCCCGAGGCACTGAAGGCCGAGCTGCAGCGCCACTGAACCGGCGCGCCCCTATCCGAACCCCATCCCTGACAGGAGTTTCCGATGAAGATTGCCTTCATGGGCCTCGGCGCCATGGGCGCGCGCATGGCCGCCAGCCTGATCACAGCCGGCCACGACCTCGTGGTCTGGAACCGTTCGCCGGACGCGGCGGTCTCGCTGGCGGGGAAGGGTGCCACGGTCGCCGCCAACCCCGCCGAAGCTGTCACCGGTGTGGACGTCGCCATCGCGATGGTGCGGGAGGATGCGGCCTCGCGCCGGGTCTGGCTTGACCCCGATGATGGCGCGCTGGCGGCCCTGGCACCTGGCGCAGTCGCCATCGAGAGTTCCACGCTGTCGGTCGACTGGACGCGGGAGCTTGCTGGCCGGTTCGCGGCGGCAGGCCAGGCGTTCCTGGATGCACCGGTGCTGGGCTCCCGCCCGCAGGCCGATGCCAAGACCCTGATCCATGTCGCCGGTGGCGCCGCGGCGGTGCTGGAGCGGATGCGTCCGGTACTCGGTGCCATGGGCAGCGCGGTCCACCACATGGGACCAAACGGCGCCGGCGCGGCCATGAAGCTGCTGGTCAATGCCATGCTTGGCATCCAGGTCGCGGCGCTGGCGGAACTGATCGGTGCCGGTCGTGCCATGGGCCTGCAGCCGGCCGATGTCGTCCGGACGCTGGCGGCGACCCCGGTGATGAGCCCGGCGGCCAGCGGTTCCGGCGCGGCGATGGTCGCCGCCGGTTTCGCGCCGGCCTTCCCTGTCGAACTGGTCGAGAAGGACCTGGGTTACCTGCAGGGCGCGGGCACCGCCCTGCCGGTGGCGGAGGCGGCCCGCAATGCGTTCGCCCGTGCGCAGGCAGAGGGGCTTGGCGACCTCAACCTGACGGCCGTCGTGAAGCTGTATGCCTGACCGGCGACACGGCGGGGACGGGGGCGTGCCGCCCCCGCCGCAGGGTCAGGCCACCGCGTCGTAGGGCGAGGGGCGGTTCTCGGCCACCCAGCGCTGTTCCGCCTCGGTGTTCGGCAGCGGCGGACGCAGGCCCTGGATGGTCCAGAGGCTGAACGGCGTCTCGTCGACGTGCATCTCCCAGCGCAGCCCGCGCGCGGCGACATAGGGCTCGAAGGCCTGGTTCACGGCACCGAGGAAGCGCTCCTTCATCTTCTCGTCGCTGAAGGTACGGGCGATGTGATCGACCCAGACCCGGACGAAGTCGTCGGCCGGCTCCCCGCCGATATAGAAGTCGTTCTTCGGCACGGCCTGGAACACCACGCCGACATAGAACTTCGGCAGCACGCGGTAGATCGCGGTGATCCGCTCGGCGATGGCCTTCTTGTCCTCGTCGGAGAAGGCGTCCTCGGGGTGATAGACCTTCCAGAGCGGCATCGACTGTCTCCTTCTGCGGTGCCGGCGCCGGCCGGGACCTGCCCCTCCGGTCGCATAATGATGACATATAACATTATTAAATGTGCGACGATTTCAAGCCCGCCGATGCGTGGTGCGGAAAAGAAGTCCAGTCAGGCGGTGGCGGCGGCGATATCGGCCAGGATGGCGTCCAGGTTGACGTCCAGCAGGGCCTGGGCCAGCGGATGATCGTCAGGCACCGCGCGCGACAGCGCCAGCGCGCCGGCCATGCGGGTGACGACGATCAGGGCGAGGTTCGGGGCCTGGGCCGGGTCGACGCGGTCTTCGGTCTCCAGCCGGTGACGGATGGAGTCGATCATGTCCTCGAGGCCCCTGGCAAAGGCGCCGCGCACCTGCTCGGGCTGGCGCGCGGCATCGCCGGCCAGCGCGGCGGCCGGGCAGGTGCGGGCCGGCGCGGCGCGTGCAGGGCGCGAGAGATAGCGACGGAGCAGGGTGGCCAGATCGGGCTGGCGGTCACGTTCGTCGGACATCTGTTCGAAGGCACGGCCCAGCGCCTCGGCCGACAGGTCGGCCTTGGAGCCAAAATGGTTGTAGAAGCCGCCATGCGTGAAGCCGGCGGCCTTCATGATGTCCACCACCGCAATCCCGTCGAAGCCATGCGCGCGGAACAGCCCGGACGCCGCGTCGACGACCTTCTCGCGATTGGCCTTCGCCTGTTCCTTGCTGATCCTCATGACCGGGCTCCCGGCGCCCTGCGAACGCCCCATTGCGGATGATCATCATCAATATGGCGCGGTGAAGCCGATGTCGAGTGCGCTCGACGTCGCGGTGGATTGCCCCTCAGGAACCGGAACGCCGTTGACCCGCCAGCTCCCGAAAATCTGTCGCTGTCAGCGGATTCGAGGAGGCAGGAAAATGCGGCTGGATGGCAGGGTTGCACTGGTCACGGGCGCCAGCAGCGGGATCGGTGCCGCGGCGGCGCGCAGGTTCGCCGCAGCCGGGGCGGCGGTCGTTCTGGGCGCACGGCGGGAGGAGCTTCTTGTGTCGCTCCGCGATGACATCCGCGACCGGGGCGGACGCGCGACCGTGCTGGCTGGCGATGTCTGCGACGACAGCTACGCTTCGGCGCTGGTTGCCCTTGCCGTGGGCGAGTTCGGCGGTCTCGATATCGCCCTCAACAATGCCGGGATCATCGGCGCGGCGGGACCGGTGGACGCGATGGCGCCGTCAGACTGGCGTACCGTCATCGAGACCAATCTGACAGCGGGCTTTCTGGGCGCGCGCCACCAGGTGCCGGCCATGCGCGCCCGTGGCGGCGGATCGATGATCTTCACGTCCAGCTTCGTGGGCCACACGATCGGGTTTCCGGGCATGGCGGCCTATGCGGCATCGAAGGCCGGGCTGGTCGGCATGGTGCAGTGCCTGGCCGTGGAACTCGGCCCCGAACGCATCAGGGTCAACGCGCTGCTGCCAGGCGGGACGCGGACGGCGATGATCGGCGATTTTTCCGACGATACGGGCGCAGCAGATGCCATCGCCGGGTTCCATGCCCTGAAGCGGCTGGCCGACCCCGACGAGATCGCCGGCGCCGCCCTGTTCCTGGCCTCCGACGCGGCCAGCTTCGTCACCGGCACCGCCATGCTGGCGGACGGCGGCAACTCGATCACCAAGGCCTGAGCCGGAGGCGCCGCCTCAGGCGGCGGCGAACTCCCGCGCCGGGCGATGGCCGATGATGGAGACGCGCTCGCCGTAGCGGCTGTAGGGCCAGTAGTCCCAGGAGGCCTGGTGCTGCAGGCAGCGATTGTCCCAGAACATCAGCGTGTTGGGGCGATAGCTCATGCGCACCTGGATATCGACGCGCTTTTCCACGTGCCGGTACAGCATCTCCAGCAGGGACTGGCTCTCGTAGCGGGAGAGGTCCTTGATGTGGGAGGTGAAGCCGGGATTGACGTACAGCACCTCCCGGCCGGTTTCCGGATGGCGGACCACCACCGGATGCTCGTGCTTCGGGTAGCCGCCCTCCGGCGGGGTGGTGTTGTAGGCGCCGACATAGGGGATGGCGCCGTCATGCACGGCGGTGAGCGTGCGCAGGAAGGCCTTCATCGGCTCCGACAGCAGGTCGAAGGCGCGGTACATGCTGGCGAAGCAGGTGTCACCGCCACAACCGACCTCCGGCACCTGCTTGATCAGCAGCATCGAGCCCATCGGCGGCCGCGCGTCACAGGTCACGTCGGCATGCCAGGCGCCGCCGGCGGTGTACTTCGACGTCTGGGTGGTGCGGATTTCCAGGATCGCCGGATCGGGTCCCTCGCCATCCTCGTTGACGCTGTCGCGATGGATCGCGCGGTTGCCGTCATGCTTCAGCGGATGCACGTGCAGTTCGCCGAAATGCGCGGCGAAGGCCTTGTGCTGGGCGCGGTTGATCTTCTGGTCGTGGAAGGCCAGCACGTGATGGGCTAGGAAGGCGCGCCGGATCTCGGCCAGTTGCCGGTCCGACAGCGGCTGCGAAAGGTCGACGCCGGAGACTTCGGCGCCGAGCACCGGTGTGACCGGACGGACGTCGATGGTGTCGTAGCCCTCGGTCCGGAAATGGTCCTGGTAGGTGACAGTCGGCCGCTGCAGGGTCATGCCCCGATCCTCCCCGGTCGTTTCTTGTTCTGCGCCTTGCGCTTGTGGATATGGTGCCCGGTTTCGCGGCGCCTGTCGCGAATGGAACGCATGAAATCCCGCGCGGGTCCCGTGCGCGGAGCGAATGGCGGCCGGCCCGCGGTCGCAAGTTCGGGCCTGACGTTGACTCTTGCCGGTCGGCACTTCAAGTGAACGGGCGCAGAGACGCCGTGCTGCGTGACGGCGAGACACGAGAGTGCATTCCATGAAGGCAGCCATTGTCCGGTCGTTCGGCACGGACGCCGGTATCGCGATCGAAGAGATCGGGACGCCCGCGCCGGAGCCGGATGGTGTTCGCATCGCGGTGCACTGCGCCGGGGTCAGCTATGTCACGGCGCTGGTCGCCCGTGGCGGCTACCAGGTCAAACCACCGCTGCCCTTCGTTCCGGGCAGCGACTATGCCGGCGTGGTCGATGCCGTGGGCGCCGGTGTCAGGGACCTTAAACCCGGTGACAGGGTGCTGGGCGGTGGCTTCGGCGGTGGTTTTGCCGAGTTCGCAGTGACTTCGGCGGCACAGGTGGTGCCCATCGGCGACCGGATGGACTTCGCGACTGCCTCCGTCTTCCGCGTCTCCTATGGCACCGCCCTGCATGCGCTGAAGCAGCGGGCGGAGATCCGGCGCGGCGAAACCCTGCTGGTGCTGGGCGCGGCGGGTTCGACCGGCGAGGCGGCGATCCAGGTCGGCAAGGCACTCGGCGCGCATATCATCGCCTCGGCCTCGACCGCGGACAAGCGCGACGCGGCAATTGCCGCCGGGGCCGATGTCGCCATCGACAGCACCGACGCGGACTGGCGCGGTGCGGTACGTGCCGCGACAGCTGGCAACGGGCCGGATGTCGTCTTCGATCCCGTCGGCGGCGCGGCAATGGAGCCGGCCTTCCGTTCACTGGGCTGGCGCGGCCGGCACCTGGTCATCGGCTTCGTCGGTGGCCCGATCCCGGCGCTGCCGGTCAACCTGGCACTGCTGAAGGGCGCGGCGCTGGTGGGCGTCGACTATCGCCAGTTCCGCGAGCGCGAGCCGGACCTGGAGGCAGCCAATATCCGGGAACTGCTCGACATGCACGCCGCCGGGCACCTCCGGCCGGCCATCGGGCGGACCTTCTCGCTGGATGAGGCCGGAGCGGCGCTGGCTGCGGCATCCGACCGTGGCCCGCCCGGCCGCATCGTGCTGCGGGTACGGGACTGACCGGGATACACTGCCACGCTCCGCGCCGCCGCCGGGGCGGCACTTGCCGCCGCGTCGTCGACCGTGCGGGCACAGGAACGGACGGATGTCAGCAATGAACCAGCTTGAGGAGGACACCACGGCTGCCGCGGAGAGTCCGGCGGCGCACTTCGCCCGGCACGACTACGTGCTGGTGCGCGGACTGCTGGATGCGCCGCTGGTCGATTTCCTCCGCAGCTACGTCGACACGAAATTCGCCAGCAAGCTGTTCGGCATCGTCGACGCACCGGCGGTGCGGGCGGCCGGACATTATGGCGACCAGATGTTCGACGGGTTGCTGGAGTTCGTGCGTCCGGCGCTGGAGCGCCAGTCGGGCCTGTCGCTGCTGCCCACCTATTCCTATGTCCGCATCTATCGCCATGGCGACCGGTTGCTGCGGCACACGGACCGCCATGCCTGCGAGATCAGCGTCTCGCTCAGCATCGCGCAGACACCGGCCGAGCCCTGGCCGCTGTTCGTCACCGGCCGGACCGGCACGGTCGGGGCGGAGCTGATGCCCGGCGATGCCGTCATGTATCGCGGGTTCGCCTGCAAGCACTGGCGGGAGACCTATCCCGGGCGCCGGCAGGTCCAGGTCTTCCTGCACTATGTCGACAAGCGCGGACCCCATGCCGGCGAGAAGTACGACCGGCGGGTGTCACTGATGCGTCCGCCGGTACCGGGGCGGGACCACGGGCTGCCCGCCGATACCGCCGCTGCCGACGGGACCGATCCATCCTGAGACGTGACGTCGGCCAGACCACCCCGCGCGCCATTTTTTGAATTGCAATTTAAATTCAAATGATGTCACCTGCGCTCGGACGGCGGGGGAGCGCTGTCCGGGGAGAACGGAACGGCGGGTACGGGAGAAGATCGGATGCGCCACGAGCGACAGGTCGAACTGCTGAAGCGGCTGCAATCGCTGGGTGGCGCGCGTCCCGCGCCGCTGGCGCCGGCCAGCATGATCAATCCGGCCAGTGCCTATGTGGACCCGCAGCGCTTCGAGCAGGAGCGCGAGAGGCTGTTCCGCCGCCGCCCGGCCTTTGTCGGTTTCAGCTGCGACGTGAAGGATGCCGGCGACTACCTGACGGCCGAACTGGGCGGCGTGCGGATCATCGTGCTGCGCCACAAGGACGGCAGCCTGCGTGGCCACGTCAATGCCTGCCGCCACCGCGCTGCGCCGCTGCTGGCAGGCCAGGGCAAGGGCCTGCGCCACATCGCCTGTCCCTACCATGCCTGGACCTATTCGCTGGAGGGGCAGCTGATCGGCCGGCCGGGTACCGGCAAGGCCTTCGACGACGTGCCGCCCGAGACCTGCTCGCTGCACCGGATCGAGGTCGTCGAGCATCACGGTATCGTCTTTGCCCGCGTGCAGGGCGACGGGCCGATGGACACCCGGGCGGCCCTGCAGGGCGCGGAGCTGGAACTCGCCGACTACGGGCTGGAGAACTATGTCCACTTCGACACAAGGGTCGCCGAGTGGAACTGCAACTGGAAGCTGATCCTCGATACCTTCACCGAGTCCTATCACATCCCCTGGCTGCACAAGACGACCATCGCGCCGTACTTCGACAGCCAGCACATGATCTGCGACCAGTTCGGCACCAACCCGCGGACCATCGGGCTGAAGAAATCCGTGTTCAAAGAGTTCGAGAAGGCGGACGAGGCGGACTGGGCCCTGCTGCCGCACGCCACCGTGCAGTATTTCCTGCTGCCCAATGCGCTGGTGGTGCACCAGCTCGACCATTTCGAGGTCTGGCGTGTGGAACCGCTGTCGGTCGATCGCACCCGCGTGTTCACCAGCCTGTATGCGCCAGAGCCGCCGGCCGACGACAGGCGCCGCGCCTACTGGAAGAAGAACCTCGACCTGCTCGTCACCGTCACCGGCGACGAGGACTTCCCGACCATGGAGGCGATCCAGCAGAATCTCGCCTCGGGCCAGGTGCCGGAGGTGGTCTACGGCCAGCTCGAAGCCGGGCTGATCGGGCTGCACAGCTCCATTGACCGCATGCTCGCCGAAGCCTGAGCCGTCGGCCATGGATCTCGGGCTGAAGGACGCGCGTGTCATCATCACCGGCGGTGCGTCGCATATCGGGCGTGCCATCGTGCTGGGGCTCGCCGCCGAGGGCGCGGCCATCGCCATCATCGACCGCGACGTGGCCCAGGCCGAACGCACGGCGGAGGCCGCGCGCGCGGGCGGAGCCGCAGCGGCGCATGTCGTGGGCGCGGACCTGACCGATCACGGCGCGGCGGACGCGGCGACAGGGCAGGCGATGGACCTGCTGGGCGGCGTTGACGTGCTGCTGACCAATGTCGGTTCCAACCGGCCGGCGTTCTTTCTCGATACGCCGCCCGAAAGCTGGGATCACCTGCTGCACCTGAACCTGTCGTCGTGCATGTCCTGCGTCCGCGCGGTGCTGCCGGCGATGCAGGCCCAGGGGCACGGCGCCATCGTCGCCACCGCCTCGACCGCTGCGTTCGGCGAGCCGCGCCAGGGCGTCTATGCCGCCGCCAAGGCCGGTGTCGTCGCCTTCATCCGCACCATCGCGCAGGAATATGGCCGCTACGGCATCCGCGCGAACCTGGTGGCGCCGGGTCTCGTGCTGCCGGAGGGAGATGCGGAGGCGATGGGGGAACTGTCGCTCTGGCACGACCGCGACGCGGTGATGAACGATGACCAGGTGACCTACGTGAAGCGCAACACGCCGCTGCGTCGGCTGTCGCGCACCGGCGACATTGCCCGGTCGGTCATCTTTCTCGCCTCCGACGTCGCCGCGCGGCAGCTCACCGGCCAGATGCTGACGGTTTCAGGCGGTTTCGCGATGCGCTGAGGCGCCGCTGCGGCCGTTTTGCCCTTAACCCGGCAGGCCGCGCGGTGCGAGGATCGGGACGGGGAGGCGAATCGCCGGTTGCGACACCGGCTCCGAAGCCCTGAGGGCGGAAAGGCGACCGCGGATCCATGAGCAGCAGCGCCCCCAAGAAGGCAGTGCGCAAGTCCGATCTCACCCGGGCGCGGGTGATGGACAGCGCGGCGCGGGTGCTGCGCCAGCGCGGCTATGCCGGTACGCGGCTGATCGAGATCGCCGACCATGCCGGCCTGCTGCCCGCCAATATCTACTACTACTTCGAATCCAAGGACGCCCTGATCGAGCAGGTCATGGTCGTCGGGGTTGAGCGCAGCTTCGCCGCCGTGCGCGAGAGCGTCGACGCGCTGGGCCCGGAATCGGCGCCGGTCGAGCGCCTGAAGGCGGCCATCGCCGCGCACCTGGAAACCAACCTGGCGCAGGACGACTATTCGTCGGCCACGATCCGCTGCCTGGGCCAGGTCCCCGACGCGCTGCGCGACCGCATCCTGGCCAACGAGCGGGCCTTCGGCCGCTACTGGCGCACCCTGATCCTGGACTGCCAGGCCGATGGCTCCTGCCGGGCCGATCTCAATCCGTCCGCCGTGCGCATGCTGCTGATCGGCATGCTCAACTGGGCGGTCGAGTGGTACAAGCCGGGCGGCCTGAAGCCCCACGAGATCGCCGCCATCGCAGTGACGATCTTCCTGGATGGCGTAAGGAACCGCGGTTAGGGCGTCAGGACAATCCGGCCTGCCACGGACCGGGATTCGAGTGCCGTGAGTGCCTCCGGTATGCCCTCCAGCCCGACCGTGCGGTCGATCGCCGGCTTCAGCCTGCCCTCGGCATAGAGCCGCAGGATGTCGCGATGCGCGTCCTCGATCACCTCGCGCCGGTGCTGGTGGTAGACGCCCCAGTGCACCCCGACGATGCTGTAGTTCTTCACCAGCACGTGGTTGCCGGGAAACTGCGGGATCTCGCCGCCGGCAAAGCCGATGACCAGGTAACGTCCCTCCCAGGCCAGGCTGCGCCGCGCTGCCTCGGCCATGGCACCGCCGACCGGGTCATAGACCACGTCGACGCCGCGTCCCCCCGTGATCCGCTTCAGTTCCGCCGCCAGGTCGGCGCCGCGATAGTCGATGACATGATCGGCGCCCTGGGCCAGGCAGAAATCCAGCTTCTCCGGCGAGCCGGCGGCGGCGATCACCGTGGCACCCGCGGCCTTGCCGAGCTGGATCGCCGCCGAGCCCACGCCGCTCGCGCCGGCAAGCACCAGCAGCGACTCGCCGGCCCGGAGCTGCCCGCGATGGAACAGCCCGACATGGGAGGTCTGGTAGGTCGAATAGAGCAGGGTGACATCTGGCGCGGCGACCGACGCCGGGAAGACCAGCGCCGACCCGCCACGCACCAGCGCGTACTCGGCGAAGCCACCGGCGGGCAGGGCCGACATGCCGCCGATCACGCTGCCGGGCGCAATGTCGATGCCGGCGCCGCATGTCTGGACCACGCCGGAGGTCTCGAGCCCCGGCGTGAACGGGAGCGGCGGGCGGTCCTGGTAGATTCCCTGGCAGAGCAGGATATCGGCGAAGTTGACCGTGCCGGCGCGGACGCGGATCAGCACCTCGCCGGGTCCGGGCTCGGGCGCCGGAATGTCCACCAGCTTCAGCGAGACGGACGGGTGCCCCTTCTCGGCGACCTGCCATGCCTTCATTGTCCCGGTTCCTCCCTCAGTCGTTCCGTCGCGCGAGGATCCGCGCGAGATCGGGCAGGCCGGAGCCCGCCGAAAGCCCGCCATCCACCATCAGGTTGGCGCCGGTGATGAAACCCGCCTCCTCCGCCCCCAGGAAGGCGATGGCCGCGGCGACTTCTTCCGGCTCACCGTAGCGGCCCAGCGGGATGGCGTCGCGGTAGAGCGGTGCGATGGCGGGGTCCGCCGCCGTCGCCGCCGCCATCGGCGTGTCCACGGGGCCGGGCGAGACCGTGTTCACCCGGATGCCGGCACCGGCCAGTTCCAGCGCCAGGCTGCGCGAGAGATTGAGCAGGCCCGCCTTGGCGGCGTTGTAGGCCGCCATGCCGTGATCCCCGCCCGTGCCCGAGATCGAGGCCACATTGACGATGGCCGTCGTCCGTGCATGGCCGGCCGCGACGGTGGCCTTCAGGTGCGGTATGGCCAGCTGGCAGGTCTGGAAGGCACCGGTCAGGTTGATGTCGATCAGCCGCTGCCAGTGCTTTGGCGCCAGGGTCTCCGCCTTGCCGAAGATCGCCGAGCCGGCGGCATTGACCAGCAGGTCGAGGCGGCCATGACGGTCGGCGGCAAAGCCGATCACCCGTGCCGCCGCCTCCCGGTCGACGATGTCCAGTGGCGCGTAGCTGACCCGGTCGGTGTCGAGCTCCGCCAGGGCCCGGGCCCCGCGCACGCGATCGCGCCCGGCCATCACCACCGTCGCGCCCTCCGCGAGCAGGCGCCGGACGGTGGCCAGACCGATCCCCGACGTGCCGCCGGTGACAATGGCGACACGGCCCTCGAAGCGCGGCTGCATTCCGGCCCTAGCTCGCCACGTAGCCGACGTCGACGGCCAGGTCGATGCCGGTCATGGCGGTGGCGTCGAGCGCGACATGCTCGATGGTCGCCGCCACCTCGTCGGGATCGGCGACGCGGCGCAGCAGGATGCGCGCCGACGCGGCGACGTGCTGGCGCTTCGCCTCCTTCTCCGACAGACCTGTACGGGTCTTTTCGACGTAGTCGGCCAGCATCGCCGTGTTGGTGCCGCCGGGACTGACGCAGTTCACCCGGATGCGCGGGGCGAGCTCGCTGGCGAGGTTGATGGTCAGGCCCGTCAGCGCCGCCTTGCTGGACCCGTAGATCGCGTGGCCCACCATGCCGCGCCGGGCGGCAACCGAACCGACGAAGGTGATCGACGCTCCGTCAGCCAGCAGCGGCAGCAGGGCCTGCGCCAGGAAGAAGGGTGCCACGACGTTAACCGCCAGGACCTCCTGGACAACGGCCGGCGTGGTCTCGGCAAAGGCGGTCACCGGATCCCGGCCGGCGGAATGCACAAACGCCCGGACCGGCCGGCCGGCCGCGGCGGCAACGATCGCGGTGCGGCCGTCCTCGGTCCCGCAGTCGGCGGCCACCGCCTCCGCCCGGCCACCTGCCGCGCGGATCGTCTCGACGACATTGTCCAGTTTCGCCGGGGTACGCCCCGTCACCAGCACGTCGAGGCCACGCCGGGCCAGCCGGATCGCGGTTGCCGCACCGATGCCGCTGCCGCCACCGGTGACGATTGCCAGCGCACGCGCTTCGGCACTCATTCGGCGGCTGCGCGGCCGAGAATGGCCTGGGCCTGCTTGATCAGCTCGAACTTCTGCACCTTGCCGGTGGGCGTCTTGGGCAGGTCCTCGGCCGTGGTGAAGAAGACGTGCCGGGGCCACTTGAACTTGGCGAGCCGTTCCTGGCACCAGGCGATCAGTTCCGGCTCGGTCGTCGCCGGGCTGTTGGTCGGCACGATCCAGGCGGCACCGATCTCGCCCCAGCGCTCGTCGGGCAGGCCGATGACATAGGCCTGGGAGACGCCGTCATGGGCGACCAGCACCTCCTCGACCTCCTTCGGCGCCACCAGTTCGCCACCGGACTTGTAGAGCTCCTTCGAGCGGCCGGTGAGCTGCAGGAAGCCGCCCGGCAGCACGCGGCCGAGGTCGCCGGAGCGCAGCCAGCCACCCGGCAGGAACAGTTCGGCCGTGCGCTCTGGCAGTTCGAAATAGCCCGACGTTGCCATCGGGCTGCGGCAGACCAGTTCGCCCTCGGCGCCATCGGGCAGCATCTCGCCGGTGAACGGATCGCAGGTGCGGTACTCGGCGACGATGCCGCCCAGTTCCGGCAGGCCGGCCGGGCCGCCATTGACGATCCGCCCCACGGTGTCGGTGAGCTGGTCCAGCGTGCCGTCCGGATCGGTCAGCGTTGTCGCCGCCGACAGTTCGGTCATGCCGTAGCCGGTGATCAGCTCCGGCAGGTCCAGCCCTTCCTTCATGCGCTGCCAGACCCAGCGCGGCGTTGCCGCCGCCGCTGACAGGCAGGCGAACAGCGAGGTGAGGTCGTGGTCCTGCACCGCCGGATGCTCGAGGACCGCCATGGCCATGGTCGGCACGAACAGCGCGTCGCTGACCTTGTGTTTCTGGATCGAGCGCAGGGTCGACAGCGGATCGAAGACCAGTTCCGGGATCACCGCGCCGCCGACCCAGCTCGACGCCAGCACGCCCATGACCAGGCCGAAGGCGTGGTAGAGCGGCAGGGCGAAGATGATGCGCCGGCCATCCTCGAAGCCGCGATGCAGTGCGGCGGCGAAGCTGTTGCGCAGCAGGTTGTCGTGGCTCTGCAGCACCCCCTTGGGCAGGCCGGTGGTGCCGGAGGTGTACATGATGACGCCGGCATCGTCGGCCCTGGCCGTGTTCGGCGCCAGCGGAACCGTGTCCGCGCGACCGGCCGCCATGATGTCCTGGACGGTCGGCACGCCCGGCCGGGTCTGGCCCAGCACGACGATGCAGGAAAGGTTCGGGTAGACGCTGGTCGGGCCCTGTTCCCAGCCGGGCGACAGCTCGTCGAGCATGCCGAGGTAGTCCAGACCCCGGAAGCTGTCCATGGTGATCAGGCCCTTGCACTGGGACTGGCCGATCACGTAGCCCAGTTCCTTGGCGCGGAAGGCGAAATTCACCGGGATCAGCGTCGCGCCGAGGCGCCAGACGGCATAGGCGATGGGGATGTAGACGGGGTAGTTGCCCATCACCAGTGCCACGCGGTCGCCCGGCCCGATGCCCCGGGCGCGCAGGCCGCGCGCGAAGGCCTCCGCCTGCTCGACCACCTCTGCGTAGGTCCATGTCACCTCGTCGGAGATGACGAAGGGGCGGTCGGGGAAGCGCGCGGCGGCGGCCCAGAAGGCCTGGTCCAGGGTCTGGCGCCGCCATTCGGGGTACATCGCCAGCAGGGCGGCGCGGCGTTCGGCGAGGGGAGGCGGCTGGATGGTCATGACCGCTGGCGTCCCTGCATCCCGGCCGGTTCGCGGCCGTCGGTGGCATTGCCCCGCATCGTCGTCTCCCTGTCGACTGGTTTTGATGTTTTATAATTTGAATTCAATTTTTTCGTCAACACGGCGCGACCGGGAATCATTCGCCCCGCATGCCGGTGCCCCTTGACCCGAATTTTGAATTGGAATTTAAAATTGGAAAAGGCCGCCGGGCGGTGGCCGCATGTAACGGGGAGAACGCACGATGCACGTTGGACTGGGGCTGACCTTCCAGAACCTGATCGAGGGCCAGAGCGACAGCGAGGTCTACGCCAACGAGCTGCGGATCGCCGCCGGGGCGGAGCGCGACGGTTTCGATTCGATCTGGACGCCGGAGCATCACTTCACCGATTACATGATGACGCCGAACGTGACCCAGTTCCTGAGCTGGGTCGCCGGCCAGACCAGCCGCATCCGCCTCGGCACCATGGTGACGGTGCTGCCCTGGCACGACCCGCTGCGCGTCGCCGAGAACTTCTGCCTGCTGGACCAGCTCTCGCAGGGGCGCGCCATTGTCGGGCTGGGCCGCGGGCTCGGGCGCGTGGAATTCGACGCCTTCCGCGTCGAGATGGGCGAGTCGCGCCAGCGCTTCACCGAGTACACCGAGGCGATCCTGACCGGCCTCGAGAACGGCTACATGGAATACCAGGGCAAGCTGTACCGCCAGCCGCGCGCTGCGCTGCGCCCCGGCCCGCATGGCAGCTTCCGCGGTCGGACCTTTGCCTCCGCGATCTCGCCGCAGTCCATCGAGCTGATGGCCCGCCTGGGTGTCGGTCTGATGGTCATTGCGCAGAAGCCCTGGGACACCGTGAAAGCCGACCTGGACGGCTATCGCGAGGCCTATCGCGCGGTGAACGGCCAGGAGGCGCCGAAGCCGATCCTGGCGATGTTCGTGGCCGTCGACGAGGATGCGGGCGTGGCGCAGCACATGCGGGAGACCTATCTGCAGCGCTATGCCCGCTCGACCGTCGAACACTACGACTTCGGCAACATCGAGTTCGCCGCCATCGAGGGCTACGAGTACTACGCGGGCCTGGCGCGCAACATCGCCAAGCATGGCCTGGAGAAATTCAACGGCTTCCTGGCGGACCTGCAGGTCTGGGGCACGCCCGACCAGGTGGTGGCGCAACTGAAGGAGCGCATCGCGTTGCTGGATGTCGGCGGGCTGCTGCTGCTGCCCTGCTATGGCGGCATGCCGGCCGAGGTGGCGCGCAGGAACTACGAGCTGGTGGTGCGCAAGGTGCTGCCGGAGATGAAGGCGTTCGATGTCGGCGGGGACCTGGGTGTGACCTATGCAGGTGCTTCGGCCGGCGCGCGACAGGTCGCCTGAACAGGGGCGCGGGAGGACACGATGGCGGAAGCGGCAGCGGCTGTGCGCAGCCCGGTCGAGGTGGTGAACACCTATCTCGACATTCTCTACAACCAGCGCCGGCTGGACCTGATTCCGGACCTGATCGCCGATCCGACCTGGCGGCACGCGCCGGGCGAGGTGAAACTGCTGACACTCGCCGAATCCATCGAACGGCTGACGAAGCTGCTGGAACTCTGCCCGGTGCTGCGCTTCGAGACCTCGGTGATGGTGGCGGAAGGCGACCTGGTGACGGTGGCCTGGAACGGCTGGAGCACCCAGACCTCGGGCAAGTCCTACGAGATGGCCGGCATCGAGATCTTCCGCGTCAGGGGCGGCAAGATCGTAGAGATCTGGAACTCGAAGGAAGCGCGGGGACTGTGGCAGGACCCGAAGGTCGTCTGAGCGACCGCCGGGGAAAGGACCGCATGTCGGGAATCCTGCAATCCCGTGACGAGCGGGCGGCATTGGCCCGCTGGTTGGCGGCGCGCGCCGGAATCGCGGCCGATGGTCCGGACGCGGTGCAGATCCGTGCGCCGGCCAGCGGCTGGTCGAACGAGACGGTGATCGCCACGGTGGGCGACGTTCCGGTCGTGGTGCGGCTGGCGCCGAGCCGGCTCTCGATGTTCCCCGACTACGATCTCGACAAGGAATGGTCGATCATCTCCGCGCTGCATGCCGGCGGCCGGGCACCGGTGCCGGAACCGCTGGCCGAGGACCTGGGCGGCAACCTGTTCGGTCGCCCGCTGTTCGTCATGGGTTTCGTCGACGGTATCGTGCCCTCGGACACCAAGCCGACCTATGCCGAGCAGGGCTGGCTGGTCGATGGCAGTGTCACGGAGCGGCGGCGTTTCTGGCAGAGCTTCCTGGACTCGGTCGCGGCGGTACACGACACCGACTGGCGGACGCCCGCGCTGCAACGCCTGGCGCCGGCGGACGGTCGCTCAAGCCTCGCGGCGGCGGTGGACTGGATTGAGGGACTGCACCGCTGGAGCGCCGCACCGCAGGCCGAGATCGAGGCCGGGTTCGCAAGGCTGCGGGAGACCATGCCCGCGAGCGCGGGGCCCGATGTGCTGCTCTGGGGCGATGCGCGGCCGGCCAACGTGCTGGTCCGCGACTTCCGCATCGCCGCGCTGCTGGACTGGGAACTGGCAACGGTCGGGCCGGTCGAGATGGATGTGACCTGGTTCCAGGAGATGCACTGGATGCGCACGGCCGGCGCGCGGCTCGCGCTGCCCGAGGGCTTCCCCGACGACGATGCCATTGCCGCCGGATACGAGTCCGCGAGCGGGCGACGACTCGGTGACCTGTCGTGGTATCGCCTGCTGGCGGCGGTGAAGGTGGCGGTGCTGCTCTACCGCCACCTGGTGGTCGCCATCGACCGGGGCGCGATGCCGGCGGGCCATCCGCTGCTGGCCGAAAACGTCGCGACCCGCAGGCTTGCGGCCATGCTGGCATGAACGCGTGGACCGCTCCGGCGACCGGCGCCATCATCGCCGGGTGCGAACGCCGGGGAGGTCTGGTGCAGGCGGGACTCGACATGGACGCGGTGCGGACGGCGCTGGGGCGGATCGAGCGGGCCGGCGATTTCGACGCGGCGGAGCGCGGCGTGGTGGCCTTCGCCGCGGCCATCGGACTGCCGGTCATTGCCTGGGCGCCCGATGTCTCCCGGCCTGCCTTCGACCCGCAGATGTATGGCTTCATGCAGCGGCGCGGCTGGTCCGAGGAGGTGCTGGAGCTCTGGTGGGGCCGCGCGGTCATGATGAAGTCGCCGCTCTACACCCGTTGCCGCACCCGGGCGCTGCCCTTCCTGGTCGACGTCGGCCGCGATGTCTCCGGCCTGATGCCGGAGGCGCGGGCGATCCACCAGGCGCTGAAGGACATGGGCCTCGCCGCCATGATCACGGTGCCGATCCACCTGCCACGCGGACAGGTGGCGCAGCTCACCTTCGGCGGCGCCATGGCACCGGACGGTGCGGCGGAGGTGCTGGCGGCGGCACGGGCCGAACTGGTCGCGGCCGGGCAGTTCTTCATGCACGCCGTGATGCAGGCGGCCGGTCCGGACATTCCGGCAGAGGGCGCGCGGGCCAAGCTGACGCCGAAGGAATGGGAATGCCTGCGGCTCACCGCGCAGGGGCACCGCGAGGCGGAGGTGGCGGACCTGCTGGCAGTGAAGCCGTCGACCGTCCGCTACCACCTGCGCAATGTGGAGGCCAAGCTCGGCGCGGCGACCCGGACCCATGCGGTGGCGCTGGCGGCCCAGCTCGGCCTGCTCGGCCCGATCAGCGAATAGACCCCCGCCTTTCCGGGGGGATACCGCGCCGCCCGGCCCGGCTAGCGTGACACTGTCAGCCGGACGGAGGATCACAGGCATGAACACCCGCAAGCCCCTCGGGATCGCGATCATCGGCGCCGGCGCGTCCGGCATCATGGCGGCGATCAAGCTGCGCGAAGCCGGGCATGGCGACGTGACGATCTTCGAGAAGGCCAGCGATCTGGGTGGCACCTGGCGCGACAACCGCTATCCCGGCATCACCTGCGATGTGCCCTCGCATGCCTATCGCTATTCGTTCGCGCCCAACCCGGACTGGAGCCGGGTCTGCTCGCCGGGCGCGGAGATCCTGGAATACGTGCGCGGCACGGCGGCCGCCCACGGCGTCGACGGGCTGATCCGCTATGAAAGCGAGATCGTCGCCGCGGACTGGCGCGACGGGCGCTGGCACCTCGAAAGCGTGCAGGGTGACGAGGGGGCGTTCGACGTCGTCATCACCGCCACCGGCGTGCTGCATCATCCGGTCTATCCCGACATCGCCGGGCTGGAGGACTTCGGCGGCCGCATGTTCCACACCGCGCGCTGGCCCGATGACGTCGACCTGAAGGGCAAGCGCGTGGGCATCATCGGCACCGGCTCGACGGCGATCCAGATCACCGGCGCCATCGTGGGCAAGGTCGCGCATCTGTCGCTGTTCCAGCGCACGGCGCAATGGGTGCTGCCGCTGCCCAACCGCGACTACGAAGAGGCGGAGAAGGCACTGTTCCGGGCGGACCCGTCGCTGGTCGACGCCGAGTATGTCCGGCTGACCACGCGCATGAACACCACCTTCTCGGCGGCCGTGGTGGGCGAGAACCCGAAGGCCTACGACCAGATCGTCACGGCCTGCGAGGAGCACCTGGCGACCGTCCGCGACCCGGACCTGCGCCGGCGCCTGACCCCGGACTACAAGGTCGGCTGCAAGCGGCTGGTGATGTCGGGCGACTTCTACGAGGCGATCCAGCAGCCGAACGCCACACTGGTCACGGACCGGATCGAGCGCGTCACCGCATCCGGCATCCGCACGGCGGACGGCAAGGTTCACGAACTCGACGTGCTGGTGCTCGCCACCGGCTTCGACACCCATCGCTTCTTCCGGCCGATGCGGGTCAGCGGTCCGGGCGGGCGCAGCCTCGACCAGGCCTGGTCGGCCGGCAACCAGGGCTATCTCACGGTCTCGATTCCCGAATTTCCGAACTGGTTCATGATCGGCGGCCCGACCAGCCCGATCGGCAATTTCTCCTGGCTGCTCACGGCCGAGACCCAGTTCGCCTACATCGCGCAACTGATCGAGCGGATCGCCGAGCCCGGCGTGCAGGCGGTGGCGCCGAAGCGCGCGGCCGCCGAAACCTTCAACCGCAATGTCCGCGAGCGGCTGCCGCAGACGGTGTGGGCCACGGGCTGCAGCAGCTGGTACATTGATCCCGCCGGCAATATCGCCTCCTGGCCCTGGACCTTCGACCGTTTCCAGGACGACCTGAAGGCACCGGACTGGTCCGACTTCGAGGTCGCCTGACCGGACGCATCGCCGCGGATTGATCGTCGTGCACGGACGCGGCACTGTCCGGGCCACATGACACGCAGGCTGATCATCGGCGGCACCTTCAACCCGGTCCATCGCGGGCACATCGCGATGGCGCGCGGCGCGCGGGATGCGCTGGCCGTCGCGCGGGTCGACTGGGTGCCGTGCCACACGCCGCATCACCGGCCCGGCGACGACCTGCTGCCCTTCGATCTCCGCTGCGACCTGCTTCGTGCCGCGCTGAATGGCGAGGCCGGCATGGTGGTCAATACCGTCGAGGCCGGTCTGCCGGTGCCGTCGCTCACCTGGCGCACCGTCGCGGCACTGCGCCAGGCCGACCCCGGCGACACATTTCTCTTCGCCCTCGGCCCGCGCGAATTCCTGCGCCTGCACAAGTGGGTGCGCGGCCGCGACATCGCCGCCGTCACAGACATCGTGGTCGCGCCGCGCGGCCCACTCGACCGGGATGCCTTCGCGTCCGAACTCACGGATGCATGGCCGGATGCGCGCACGGTTCCGCCGCCCGGTCCGGGCATGGTGGCCTGGGAAATCCTGCCCGGCCGGCACGCCCTGCTGCTCGACCTGGTGCCGGTCGAGGTCAGCGCCACCGAGGTGCGGGCGCGCTGGCGCGCCGGCCATGACACCACCCCCCTTGTCCCCGACGCCGTGCAGGCCGCCATGCTGGCGCGCCGCGCCGAGATCGACGCCATCTGGAGCACACCATGACCTACGACCTCAGGGACGACATCTTCGCGAGCCTGGACGGACGGCTGTTCGTGGCGGAACTGCGCGTGACGACTGCGGGCGTGATCTGCGGGGTCGAGGACGCGGCGGCCAAGGCGGTTGAACTTGGCTGCGAGGTGCTGGAGGCGATGCAGGATGCCGACGAGGCGACGCCGGAGCGGCCGCTGCTGGTCATTCGCGCGCCAGCCAAGCAGATCGCCATCGCCGAGGACACCCTGCCGGGTGCCATCGCCAAGCCGTCCGCCATCGCCCGCGCCGCGCGCGCCGCGCAGCAGATCGCGGGTAACCGCGTGCGCATCGTCTCCGGCGCGGCCAAGAAGATGCCAATCGAGATCAAGCCGCAGGTGCGCCGCGCCATCCACAAGGGCGGCGGCAGCGGGCGGATCGCGCCGCTGCCCTTCGTCTATCTCGACAAGAACTATGTCCGCATGTTCGGCGGCGTGCGCCGGACGCTGGAGGCAGTGTCCGTGCTGGAGGGGCATACGCGCTGCATCCAGTTGCGCGGGCTGGTCGAACCGCTGGAGGACGAGGCGCGCGCCGCCATCGAGATGGGCGCCGAGATCCTGATGGTCGACACCGGCAGCCTGGACGACCTCGACCGCGTTTCGGCGATGGTGCGCGCCGCCGGCCGGCGCGATGTCACGCAGATCGCCTTTTCCGGCGACATCGCCATGGCCGATATCCCGGCCATCGCGGACCACGACGTCGACATCCTCGACATCGGCCGGGCCGTCATCGATGCCCCCAGCGTCGACGTGAAATTCGACGTGGTTCCGGGTCGCTGACACATCCCGAAAGGCCAACTATCTGAATTCAATGAGAAACGCCGGCTCCGATGTCGTCGCGCGTGCGGTCACGGCTTGACCATCGCGGATTGGACGTACTACAATGTATGAAAATATACCCGTGAGTATCCAATCATCGCGGGAACAGGGAGATGCGGGGCATGGGTCCCAGGGAGTTTCCGCAACCGGATGGGGCGCGAGGTGCGCCTGCCGGCATGCGGCCAGTCAACCATCATTTTGGGCGTCGTCCGGTGCCTGCCCGCGGTTGCGCGGGTGCGTCCGGAGCAGCGCGATTGTCGCGGATCGCGGCGACACGGGTTGAAGTTGCAGGGCGCCGGCGCGCGCCGGATCGGAGGACGATGTGGTTACGCTGAACTACAAGGCCGCGGTCATCGACAAGAACTGCACCGGCTGCAAGAAGTGCGTCTGGGTCTGCCCGACCGAGGCGATCCACATGGAAAAGAACATCGCCGTCATCAACGACGACCTCTGCATGTCCTGTCCGAACTGCCACGGCATCTGCCCCGACGACGCGATCACACGGGTGCCGCGCGCGCAGCCGAAGGAGCTGCAGGTGCCGATCGACGACGTGCCGATCGAGGACGTGCATGCGCTCTGCCGCAAGGCCAACCTGCATCCGAAGCAGTGGCATTGCCTCTGCACCGCGACCCGCGTGCACGAGGCAGCGGCGGCGGTGCTGAAGGGGGCGATCACCCCGGAGAAGATCGCGCTGGAGACCGGAACCCGCTCGGGCTGCACGGTCTATTGTGCCATGATGTCGATGCGCCTGCTGGAAGCGGCGGGCCACGAGGTGAAGCAGCCGGAGAAATGGCGGCTCTATCCGACCACACAGACCCTGTGGGACGTCCCGCAGGAGGTGATCGACAAGTATGCCGGCTATTTCCTGGAAGAGGACAAGGACGTCTTCCGCAAGTTCTGACCCGTCGACCCGGTCGCCGCGACCGCGCGGCCCGGGGTCCAAGACCGAAAGGTTCGCGCCATGACCTACATGAACGTCAAGGACCTGCCCCGCCCGGCCCCGGGCGCGATCCGGCCCTCGCAGTACGGCCCCCAGACCGAGACCGGCCTGCCCCGGATGCGCGCTGCCGACCTGCCCGGCATGGTCGGACTGCCCATCGCCGACCTGTTTCCCGACGTGCCGAAGGCGATCTATGTCGAGGGCGACGATCTGGAGCCGCTGCGCCGCGCCACGGCGAAGTCGCTCGAGAATGTCGACATGTCGATGATCAAGGAGCGCTCGACGGTCAACATCCTGGCCTCGCAGTACGGCTTCATGATCATGGGCGGCTACGCCTATCGCGAGGTCATCCGCACCATCAAGGAAGTGGTCGAGCAGCGGACCGGGTGCCGGAAGATCCGCCTGCGCGTCGCCACCGGCTTCCGGCTGAAGGAGCCGGAGGAGGTCATCAAGCACTACGGCCTGGACGAGATGTTCGACGGCAAGGCGCTGCCGGCGCTCTACATCGACCAGGGTGTGCCGATCGAGACGCCCATCGGCACCCTGATGGGCATCAAGCGCATCTACGACGCCGACTTCATCATCCACTGCCACCACGGCGAACTGCGCGAACTGGACATGCACCGCATGATCAGCCGCACCATGAAGCCGTTCTCGATGTCCTATGCCCGCTTCGAGACCCGCTCGGTCCACCACATGAACTTCGGCCCGCGCTCCTCGAACCTGATCCCGCGGCTGGTCTTCGAATCCGACTACGTGCAGAAGAAGTGGGCCTTCGGCGTCTTCATGGCCGCGTCGCCGCAGGGCGTCACCGGCATCGAGGCCGGCAACGACCTGATGCCCATCGACCGCAAGCTGGCGCTGCTGGCCTTCAAGTCCTACGGCAAGATCCGCGAGCTCTACAACGAGATCAAGGACTGCGTGGCGATCATCGACGGCACCGGCGAGCCCCGCTACATGGTGGGCGGCGGCACCACCTTCGGCAACCTGACCGAGGCGGAGCTGGACCTTTTCGACCTGGACACGGTCCCGGTCAGCCTGGGCTTCGGTCTCTACCAGCCGCCGCCGACCCAGCCCAAGCTGAAGCCGGTCAATCCCTCGATCCGCGCGCTGGTGATGAACCACTTCTGGACCGGCGTGCCGCAGATGGAGCTGGCCAATTCCTGCCCGATGGTGCTCGTCGGCCAGGAGATGGCAAAGCTGGTCGAGGAAGACTGCATGAACATCGAGATGATCCACCGCTGTGTCACGGCGCGTGACCTGCCGGCGGCGGTGAACTTTGCCCGGCGCATTGGCGGCTCGGACAACCTGATCGTCTTCGATGGCTCGTACGGCTACCTGACCTGCAACGAGCAGCTGGCCGAACTGCTGATCCAGCGGGCACCGATCGCCGACCGCCGGGTCGAGGAAGAGCTGATGCCGAAGTGGCTGCGCCAGCGCGGCTTCGATCCCTCCGAGGCGCTGTAGGCGCGGCGGACCGCAGGGCCAACGGCCGAACAGGGAGGGCGTCGTGGTCGAATACGACATGATGGGCAAGACCGAGCTCAGCCTGACCGGGCTCGCGCTTGCCGACGCGAACCTGCTGGACGTCGCGGATGCCGTGGCGCGGGTGCTGGTGCTCGACCGCTCGGAGATCCTGGTCACCGACGTGCGCGGCGACAACCTGGTGCTCGACATCCTGCGGCGCGGGCTGGACGCGAAGAACATCGTCGGCAAGGAGCGTGAACTGCTCGACGCGGTGGCGGCGGTGGAGGGCGTCGGCGTCGCCGCCGATGCGCGCGTGGAATCGCGTGGCCTGCTGAGCTGGGTCTCCGTGCCCACCGAGGGCGGGCTGGAGGCGCTGGAGGAGAACGAGCGCCGGATGGTCGAGATCCGACAGAAGCTGGCGAAGACCGTTGTCGTCTTTCCGACCGGCACCGAACTCGCCAACGGCCAGGTCAAGGACACCAACAGCCCGGCCATTCGCGAGAAGCTGTCGGTCAACGGCTATGCCGTCAGCCAGGGCATGCCGCTGAAGGACGACGAGTACTACATCGCCGCCGCGCTGCGGGAGCGCGCCGAGGAGGGCTATGGCCTGGTTGTCACCACCGGCGGTGTCGGCGCCGAGGTGAAGGACCGAACCATCGAGGCCTTCCTGCTGGCCGACCCGGACGCCGCGACGCCGGACATCGTGAAGTACGAGCTGGGCGTCGGCCGCCACGTGCACAAGAACACCGTCCGCATCGCCGTGGGCCAGGTGCTCGACACCCTGATCGTCGCCCTGCCGGGGCCGACCGACGAGGTGCTGCTGGGCCTCGACGCGCTGGTGCGCGCGCTGGCCGAGCCGGACCTGGGCAGGGCCGCGATCGCCGAGCGGATCGCCAACGTGCTGCGCCGCCGCCTGCACGAGAAGGCGCATGCCCATGCCTGACGGCGGCGCGCCGCACCTGCCCGACACCGTCGACGCGCTGCAGGCGCGACTGCTGGAGGTTCTCGCCCGGCATCCGGGGCTGAGTATCGCCGTCAGCGGCGGAATCGATTCCATGGTGCTGGCCTGGCTGGCACACCGCTTCGCCGCCGCGCCGGTGCGCATGGTCCATGCCGTCTCGCCGGCCGTGCCGCCGGCCGCGACAGATCGCGTCCGAGCGTTCGCAGCGCGGGAAGGCTGGGACCTCGTAGTGGTCGAGGCCGGGGAGTTCGCCGACCCGGACTATCTCCGCAACCCGGTGAACCGCTGCTATTTCTGCAAGTCCAATCTCTACACCCGGATTTCCGGGCTGACCGACGGCACCATCGCGTCGGGCGCCAACACCGACGACCTGGGCGACTACCGCCCCGGCCTGAAGGCGGCCGAGGAGCGCCAGGTGGTGCACCCCTATGTCGAGGCCGGTATCGGCAAGGCTGGCATCCGCGCGCTGGCGCGCCAACACGGCCTGTCCGACATCGCCGAACTGCCGGCACAACCCTGCCTCGCCAGCCGGGTCGAGACCGGCATCGCCATCGACGCCGCCGACCTCGTCTTCATCGACCGGGTCGAGGTGCTGCTGCGTGCGCGCTTCGGCGAACAGCGCACCATCCGCTGCCGCATCCTTGCAGCCGGCGTGGCCGTCGAGGCCGACGAGTCGCTGGCGGCGTCCTACGCCGCGATGGCCGAGGCGGTCGCGCCGCTCTGCGTTGCCGAGGGGCGTCCGTTCACCGGCGTCCGGCCCTACCGGCGCGGTTCGGCCTTCGTGCATGACACGCCCGCGCGCGGGGCGAGCCGCACCGCATGAGGGACGTCATCTTCGACCACGGCCGCGCCGCCCGGATCGGCCTGCCGGAAGCCGTGTTCTGCGAGGGCAAGCCGCGCGGCACCGTGCTGGCACTGCTGGAGCAGTTCGCCGCGCCGGACGCGGACCCGGTGCTGTTCACCCGCCTCGATGCCGGCATCCTGGATGGCCTGCCCGACGAGACCGCGATGCGGCTGGACTATCACCCGCTCTCGCGCACGGCCTGGTTCGCCACCATGCCCGCGCGTGCCGGGAACGTCGCCGTGGTTTCGGCCGGAACCGCCGACGGGCACGCGACGTGGGAGGCGGCACGGACCCTGGAGTATCTCGGCATCCGCGCCAGCGTGTTCGAGGATTGCGGCGTCGCCGGCCTGTGGCGGCTGGTCGACCGGCTGGGCGAGATCAACGCCTCCGACGTGGTGATCTGCGTTGCCGGGCTGGACGCGGCGCTGGCCTCGGTGCTGGGCGCGATGACGCCCAGACCTGTACTCGCCGTGCCGACCTCTGTCGGTTACGGCGCGGCGCAGGGCGGCATGGCGGCGCTGCAGAGCATGCTGGTGAGCTGCGCGCCCGGGGTTGCCGTCCTGAACATCGACAACGGCTATGGCGCGGCCTGCGGCGCCGCGCGCATCCTGGGATCGCGATGAGCCACGATCACGACCATGAACACGATCATGGCGATGGTGCCGGACATGATCACCACCACGACCACGCGGCGCCGCAGCCGGCGACCGGCCTCGACCCGGCACGCCACCGGCCGGGTGAACCCTGCCTGGTGATCCGGCCAAACAGCGGCCTGTCCGGGGACATGCTGCTGGCTGGCCTCGCCCGCATGGCCGGCGCCACCACCACCGAACTGGGCGACATCGCCGCCAGCCTCGGCCTGCCGCGCGATTGCGTGGTGCTGGAGGAAAAGTCGGTCAACACCATCGGCGGCTGGCATGCGCGCATCGCCCTGCCGCATGAACACAGCCACCGCACGCTGTCCGACGTGAAGGCCGTGATCGCCCGCAGCGGGCTGTCGGCGCGCGCGCGGGCATTGGCGGACCGGGCCTTCACCATCCTGGCCGTCGCCGAGGGGCATGTGCACGGCATCGCGCCGGAGGCCGTGACATTCCACGAGGTCGGCGCACTGGACAGCATCCTGGACACCTGCCTGGTCACCGCGCTCTACGACCGGCTCGGAGCGCCACGGCTGGTCTCGGGGCCGCTGCCGCTCTGCGATGGCATGGTGCGCTGCGCCCACGGCCTGTTGCCGACACCCGCTCCGGCGGTCTTGGACATGCTGGAGGGTATTCCGGTGCGCGGCCTGGCCTCGCGCGGGGAGACGGTGACGCCCACCGCACTGTCGCTGCTGAGGGCGCTGGACGCCGAGTTCGGCGACTGGCCGGAGATAGTGGTGCAGCGCCGGGCGCTGGTTTACGGCACCCGGGTGCTGCCCGGCGTCGCCAATGGCGCCATCTTCGCCCTGGGTCCGCAGAGCGGCCGGGCCGGCCGCTAGACCTCGCGGACCAGTCGCTCGTAGAGGTGCCAGCTTGCGTGGCCGAGCACCGGGAAGATCACGATCACGCCCAGGAACAGCGGCACGATGGCGACAAGCGTCAGCGCGCCCACCGCCGCGCCCCAGCCCAGCATGACCGCCGGACTGGCGCGAACCGTCTTCACGCTGGTGATCATCGCGGTGACACAGTCGACCTGCTTGTCCAGCAGCAGTGGCATGGTCATGACCGTGATGGAAAAGATGACGGTCGCCAGGAAGGCGCCGATGACCGAGCCGATCAGCAGGAAGGTCAGCCCCTCGCCGGTGGTGAACAGGGTCTCGAACAGATGCTCGACCGAGCGGAAGCCCTGGTACTTCAGCGTCAGCGCCAGCACCAGCCGGACCTGGTAGGCCCAGACCCAGAAGACGAACAGCAGGATGAAGGAGATCCAGCCGAACTCCCGCTGCTGCTGGCCGAAGACCGAGCCGAAGATCTGCCGCGTCGTGAAGGGCTCCCCGCGCTTCAGCCGGCGTGACATCTCGTAGAGGCCGGCGGCCAGGAACGGCGCCACGAGGGGGAAGCCGACCGCCGCCGCGATCACCAGCCAGAACTGGTCGGACAGAACCAGTCCGGCGATCAGGGCCGCGCCGAACAGGGCGTAGAAGACGCCGAACAGCAGGCTCAGCGCCGGGCGGCGGGTGAAATCCCTGAGGCCGTCGCGCAGGGCGGCCTTCACATCGGCAACGGTCGCCGCGGCGACCTCCAGCCGGACGGGCGCGGCTGTCTGGACCTGGTCCGTGACCATGGGGCTTCTCTCTGGTGACGGGGCTGGCGGACTGGACGAGCCGGGATACCGCACAGAGTTTACGTAGCGGCGGAAACAGGTTCCAGCGACCTGCCGCCGCACCGTCGCTCAGGCGGTTGCCCCGGTCCCGGGCAGCACCGCCGGGCGATCCCGCACCAGCAGGTGGATGGCGGCGGAGGCAAGACCCAGCGCTATGGCCAGCAGCCATACGGTGTCATAGCTGCCCTGGCGGTCGAGCAGGTAGCCGCCCAGCCAGACGCCGGCGAAGCCGCCGAGCTGGTGGGACAGGAAGACAAAGCCGAACAGGGTGCCCATGGCGCGCGGACCGAACATGACCAGCACCAGCGCGCTGGTCAGCGGGACGGTCGAGAGCCACAGGCCACCCATGGCGAGCCCGAACACCAGCACCGACGCCGGGGTGAGCGGCAGGGTAGTGAACACGGCGATCACCACCGCGCGCAGGGCATAGATCGCGGCCAGCACCTGCGGGCGGGGGAAGCGCTCGCCCAGACGCGCGGCCAGCAGGGTGCCGAAGATGTTGGCGAAGCCGGCCAGCGCCAGGGCCTTCAGCCCGAGCCCGCGCAACTCCGCTGGCGACAGGCCGGTGCCCGTGCAGAAGGACTGCACGTAGTTCGGCAGGTGCGCGGTGATGAAGGCAAGGTGGAAGCCGCAGACGAAGAACCCGGCGCCGAGCATCAGGAAACTGGAATGCCCGAAGGCACCGCGCAGGATCTGCCGCAGGTCCGGCGCCTCCGCCGTGGCAGGCAGGGCAGAGCCTGCGCGCAGGAACGGGATGCAGACCGCCATGGGCACCAGCATGGCGGCGACGATCATCAGCGTGGTGCGCCAGTCGAACCATTCGCCCAGCACCGAAACCAGCAGCGGCAGCAGGGCCTGCCCGGCCGAACCCATCGCGGAGGCGACCCCGAGATAGAAGCCGCGCCTTTCCGGCGGCGCAACGCGGCCCACCACCGCCAGCACGGTTCCGAAGGCCGTCCCGGAAATGCCCATGCCCACCAGCACCCCGGCCCCGGCATGCTGGGCGAAGGCCGTCGTGCCGGTGATGCAGACCGCCATGCCGAGCGCGTAGCAGGCGAGCCCCAGCCACAAGGCCCGGCGGTCGCCATAGCGGTCGGCGATCAGGCCGAAGAGCGGCTGCGCCAGGCCCCAGACCAGGTTCTGGATCGCGATGGAGAGGGAGAAGACCTCGATCCGTCCACCGAACAGCTCGTCCGACAGGGGCTGCACGACGCCGCCGAACACCGCGCGAATGCCGAATGCGAGGGCGAGGACCACACCGCCCGCGGCGACAATCACGGTGATGTCGCGCGGGCCGGGTCCGGTCGCGGTGGTTCCTGTTGCCATGTCCCGAGCCCTCATCCTGTCCTCGCGGCCTTGATCGCGAAGCTAGGGCGTGCCCATAATCATTAAAATCGAATATATCGAAATCGTCACTTCCGGATTCGTGAAATGGGACCTGCGTTCGACATCGACGCGTTGCGCGCGGTGATTGCCGGCACCGACCTTGGCAGCTTCGCACGGGCCGCGGTGCAACTCGGCCGGTCGCAGTCGGCCATTTCCATGCAGCTTCGCAAGCTGGAACAGCAGGCGGGCACGACGCTGTTCGTCCGCAAGGGGCGCGGCCTGGTTCCGACCGAGGCCGGGGCGGCGCTTGTGACCTATGCGCGGCGGATCGTGGCGCTGAACGACGAGGCGGCGCTGGCGCTGGGGTCGTCCGTCACCGGTGCGACGGTCCGCATGGGACTGCCGCAGGATTTCTTCGACGATGTCATGCCGGCGACCCTGGCTGCTTTTGGCGCGAGGCACGACACGGTTCATGTCGAGGTGCGCGCCGGCCACAACTACGGCCTGGCCGACGAGGTGCGCGCGGGCCGGCTGGACGCGGCCATAGCCTTCACCCCTGCCGGAACGACCGGCGAGGGCGAGGTGCTGTGCCACCTGCCGCTTTACTGGCTGGCGGCGCGGTCGCTGGACCGGCCCGACGGAGATGTTCCGCTGCCACTGGTGCTGTTCAGCTATCCCTGCCTGTTCCGGCAGGCAGCGGTTTCGACCCTGGAGCGCGAGGGGCGGCGCTGGCGCGCGGCGCTGACAACGCCGAGCCTTCCCGGAATCTGGGCGGCGCTGCGCGCGGGCCTGGGCGTGGGGGTGCGGACCGGTCACGGCCTGCCGGCCGACATCGCCTGTCTGGACCGGTCAGCCGGGCTGCCGGAGCTGCCGTCCATCGAGATCCGCCTGCTGCGCGCACCCGGCGCAGGTACGCTGGCGCAGGAGCTTGGCGACGCACTGCGACAGGAAACGCTGCGGGCTTTCGGTGTCGACGGGGATGGGGCACAGGCGGATGCAGGCTGACACCGGGCGAACTGCGGCGGACCTGTCACCTCATCCCGTTCCGGCAACGATTGCCGTCGCGCTGCGTGACGGGAAAGTGTTGCTGGTGCGGCGGGCCAACCCGCCCGACGCAGGCCTCTGGGGCTTTCCGGGCGGCAAGATGGAGACCGGGGAGAGCATCGCGGAGGCTGCGGTTCGCGAACTGGCGGAGGAAACCGGTGTCCGGGCCGAAGCCGGCCCCGTGCTGACCGCGGTGGATGCGTTCGACCGTGCGCCGGACGGCACGTTGCGCCGGCATTTTGTTTTGGTCGCGGTCCTGTGCGCGTGGCGCTCCGGCGAGCCGGTCGCCGGCGACGACGCCCTGGACGCCGCATGGTTCGACCTTGATGACCTCGACCGGCCCGACCTGGTGCTCAGCCTTGACGTCGCGCGGCTGGCGCGGCAGGCGGCGGCTCAGGCCGCCGGGCGGCGGGGCCTGGAGGAATCGAAGACCACGGGCGTGTCGAACTGCGCGTTCAGCCAGACGCGGTAGCGGCTGACCCGGCCGCCCTTCAGGTCGAAGAAGCTGAACACGGTGGCGGAGATCTGCTTTCCTGTCGGCTTCATCCCCAGCCAGGGGCCGTCATGGCTGCCGGAGAACGACCACATGGCCATCACCTTGTCGGTGCCGGCCACGATGCGGTCGATCTCGATCTTCGGGTTGCCGATGTTGCGGCGGAAGCCGACGACATGCGCCACCAGCCCGGCGCGACCGGGCGGTCCGCCGAAGGCCTGGTTGGCCTCGTCGACCATGTCCTCGGTGGCCAGTTCGTCGATCAGTTCGAGCCGGCCGTCGATGCAGACCTCCTGCAGGTAGGTCTGCATGATCTCGTGCGGTGAACGGGTCATGCGGGCAGTGCCGCCTCGGTCGCGGGGTCGCCGGCAATGCGGCTGTGCCACATGCGGCGGGCCTGGTCGAACGGCCACATGGTGGCCCGGTGCATCAGGCGGCGGTTGTCCCAGACCAGGGCGTCACCTGGTTCCCACTGGTGGTGGTAGGTCCGCTCGCCCTGGCAGGCGAAGTCGACCAGTTCCTGCAGCAGGGCCTCCGATTCCGCCGGGTCCATGCCGATGATGTCGTAGGCATGCCGCCCGACCAGCAGGTTCTTCGCGCCGGTCTCGGGGTGGGTCTTGACCAGCGGCCGGATCGACACCGGCCCTTCGTGAAAGCCATAGCCGCCATAGGTCTTGCCGCTGTCATCGTCGGCGGTGACCTTCATCTCCTTCTCGGCGGTCGCCTTGTGGCCGACCTTGGCCTGGGAATGGTAGAGCGAATGATGCGCGCGAAGGTCGGCGATCTTCTCCCGCGTTGCCGCGTCGAGGGCATCCCAGGCCGCGCGCATGTCGGCGAACCCGGTGGCGCCGCCCTCCTGCGGGCAGACCTCGGCCGAGAATACCGCGCCCTTGGCCTGGACAGGCATGTAGGTGCTGTCGTGGTGCCAGCCCATGTTGCCGCGATTGATCTTCATCATGTCGTCGGTGCCATCGTCGGGGCGGAGGGTGCCGTCCTTCCGCATGTTGCCGATCTCGGCATACTCGAACTCCAGGTCGCCGAAACGCCTGGCGAAGGCCACCTGCTGCTCGCGGGTCAGGAACTGGCCGGGGAAGATCAGCAGGCCGCAGTCGATCCAGCGCTCGTAGAGCTCCTGGAAGGTCCGGTCGTCGATCTCCGCCACCTTCACGCCATGGACCCGTGCCCCGAAACACGCGTCCAGCGGTTCGAATGTCATCTGTGCCATGCCGCCCTCCCGCTGCGACCTGTCCTTTGTACTTGCGACAATGATCCTATGGACCCGGCCGGCATGGCAAGCGGGCACAGGACATGGCGGTCCGGCGGCGGACGCCGGACCGGTGCCCGCAGCGTCGATGCGTCCGGCGGGAGGCTGGCATGCGGGTGAGGCTGCCGGCTGAACGCGTTCCGGCTCCGGACCCGGCGCGGTTCCATGCTAGCGTTCCCGTAGTGACGGTGCGGACGGGAGCAGCGCAGGTGGAACTGACGGCCGGGGCGGGCATGCCGCCGCGCTATCGCTGGGTTGTGCTTGGCGTCTCGACGCTGATCCTGGCCATCACCATGGGCCAGCTGGTCAACGGCCTGTCGGTCTACTTCGTGCCCATCGGCGAGTCGGAGGGCTGGGGGCGTGGTGACATCGCGCTGATCAACACCGCCGGCCTGATCGGTCTCGGCATCGGCTCGATCCTGATGGGCTACGCGGCGGAACGCTTCGGCATCCGCAAGGTGGTGCTGGCGGGCATCCTGGTGACCGGCGGCTCGATCATCGTGGCGTCATCGGCCACCGAGCTGTGGCAGCTCTATCTCTGCTTCTTCGTCGCCGGCGCGCTGGGCGGCGCTGCGATCTCGGCGCCCTTGCTGGCGCTGGTCGGCAACTGGTTCGCCGTCGGTGCCGGCATGGCCATCGGCATCGCCTCGGCCGGACAGGCGCTGGGCCAGGGCGGCGTACCGTTCAGCGGTGCGTTCCTGATCGAGGCACTGGGCTGGCGCGGGGCCATGATGACCCAAGGCATCGTCACGATCGCGCTGCTGTTGCCGCTCGGCCTGCTGCTGCGCAATGCGCCGGTGGTGACATCGACGGGCGAACTGCCGGACCGCACGCCGTCGGGGCTGCCGAATTCGCTGATCACGTTCTGGATCGCGGTCGCCACGATCTTCTGCTGCACCTGCATGGCCGTGCCCCTGATGCATCTGGTCCCGCTGATCCAGGGCTGTGGTTTCGCCGCCGCCGAAGCGGGCAGCATCCTGATGCTGATGCTGACTGTCGCTATCGCCGGGCGGCTGTTCTTCGGCAAGCTGACCGACATGATCGGCGCCCTGCCGGCCTACCTGGTGGCGTCGGGCTGGCAGACGGTGCTGGTGTTCGGCTTCGTCATGATCGAGCGTCTCGACACCTTCTACCTGTTCGCCGCGGTCTACGGCTTCGGCTATGCGGGGGTGATGACGACGGTGATCGTCACGGTCCGCAACCTGACCGCGCCGGCCCGCAGGGCCTCGTCGCTGGGCATCATCATGGCCTTCGCCTATGCCGGTCATGGCCTGGGCGGCTGGCAGGGCGGCTATGCCTATGACCTGACCCAGGCCTATGACTGGACTTTCGGCAACGCCGCCATCGCCGGCGTGGTCAACCTCGCCATCGTCGCGGCGCTGTGGCTGGCGACCAGCCGCGGCACGCGCGGCCAGGGCCCGTCACTGCAGGCCGCCTGAGCCGGCCCGCCCGGCGGGCGGTCAGGCCGCCACGCAGTCGGCGAAGTACTGGGTCACGCCGTCGGGTCCGGTCTCGTGCACCAGGCCGTGGATGTCGGTCTCGAAGCCCGGACACTCCCGCTCGAACGCGCGGTTGAACTTCAGGTACTCGACGATCTTCCTGTTGAACACCTCGCCCGGGATCAGCAGCGGGATGCCCGGCGGGTAGGGCGTGATCAGGCTGGTGGTGATGCGCCCCTCCAGCTCGTCGATCGGCACGCGCTGGGTGGTGCGCCGCGCGATATGCGCGAAGGCATCGGAGGGCTTCATCGCCGGCACAAGGTCGCTGAGATACATGTCGGTGGTCAGGATCGCCACGTCGTACTTGGCGTACATCCGGTGGACATGCTGGCAGAGGTCGCGCAGGCCCATCTGCTCGTACTGCGGATGCTTGGCGCAGAATTCCGGCATCGTCCGCCACATCGGCTGGTTGCGGTCGTAGTCGTCCTTGAACTGCTGCAGTTCGGCCAGCAGCGTGTTCCAGCGGCCCTTGGTGATGCCGATGGTGAACATGATGAAGAAGCTGTAGAGGCCGGTCTTCTCCACCACCACGCCATGCTCGGCCAGGAACTTGGTGACGATGGAGGCCGGGATGCCGGTCTTCTCGAAGCGGCCGTCCAGGTTGAGGCCCGGCGTGACCAGCGTCGCCTTGATCGGGTCCAGCATGTTGAAGCCCGGCGCCATGTCGCCGAAGCCGTGCCAGGAATCCACCCCGTCGGCCAGTTGCACGCCGTCGACGTCGGTCCGCCGCAGCACCCAGTGCCGCGCCGGGCCGATGCCCTCCTCGTCCAGCTCTTCCGGGCCCCAGACCTTGAACCACCAGTCGTTGTCGCCGAATTCGGCGTCGACCTTGCGCATGGCGCGGCGGAAGTCGAGCGCCTCCAGGATGCTCTCCTCGACCAGCGCGCGGCCGCCGGGCGGCTCCATCATCGCGGCGGCGACGTCGCAGCTGGCGATGATGCTGTACTGGGGGCTGGTGCTGGTGTGCATCAGGTAGGCTTCGTTGAACAGGTGGCGGTCCAGCCGCGTGTCCTGGCTGTCCTGCACCAGCACGTGACTGGCCTGGCTGATGCCGGCCAGCAGCTTGTGGATCGACTGGGTGGCGTAGGTCACCGCGCTTTTCGGGCGGTCGCGGTTGCGCCCCATCGCGTGGAAGCTGCCGTAGAACGGATGGAAGCTGGCGTGCGGCAGCCAGGCCTCGTCGAAGTGCAGGTTCTCCACATAGCCGTCGAGCAGGCCCTTGATGGTCTCCGTGTTGTAGAGCACGCCGTCATAGGTCGACTGCGTCAGTGTCAGGATGCGCGGCTTCACGGCGTCCGCATCGACGTCGGCCAGCAGCGGGTTGGCGCGGATCTTGGCCCGGATCGCGTCGACCTCGAACTCGGCCTGCGGGATCGGCCCGATGATGCCGTAGTGGTTGCGCGTCGGCTTCAGGAAGACCGGGATCGCGCCGGTCATGATGATGCTGTGCAGGATCGACTTGTGGCAGTTGCGGTCGACCACCACGACATCGCCCGGCGCCACCGTGTGGTGCCAGACCATCTTGTTGCTGGTGCTGGTGCCATTGGTGACGAAGAAGCAGTGATCGGCATTGAAGATGCGCGCGGCATTGCGCTCCGACGCACCGATGGCCCCGTCGTGGTCGAGCAGCTGGCCCAGTTCCTCGACGGCGTTGCAGACGTCGGCCCTGAGCATGTTCTCGCCGTAGAACTGGTGATACATCTGGCCGATCGGGCTTTTCAGGAAGGCGACGCCGCCCGAATGGCCCGGGCAGTGCCAGGAGTACGAGCCGTCCTCGGCATAGTCGACCAGCGCCCGGAAGAACGGCGGCTGGATGCCCTCCAGATAGCTCTTCGCTTCCCGCAGGATGTGGCGCGCCACGAACTCCGGCGTGTCCTCGAACATGTGGATGAAGCCGTGCAGCTCGCGCAGGATGTCGTTGGGCAGGTGCCGGCTGGTCTTGGTCTCGCCATAGACGTAGATTGGCACGTCGGCATTCTTGCGCCGCACCTCCTCGATGAAGGCGCGCAGGTTCACCACCGCCGGGTCCAGGTCGGGTCCGGGGCTGAACTCCTCGTCGTCGATGGACAGCACGAAGGCGCTGGCCCGCGACTGCTGCTGGGCGAACTGCGAGAGGTCGCCGTAGCTGGTGACACCGACGACCTCGAAGCCTTCCTCCTCGATGGCCCGCGCCATGGCGCGGATGCCGAGGCCGGAGGAGTTCTCCGAGCGGAAATCCTCATCGATGATGATGATGGGGAAGCGGAACTTCATGTGACCTTCCTCGAGGGAATTCGGCAGGTGACGTGCAGACGGACGGCCCGGCCACCGTGTTTCGCGGCGGTCGTCCCCGGCACTGGCCGGGGGTCCACCATCTCAGGAACCGGACCCTCGGGCAAACACGTGTGGTGGTAAACCGGGAATGTCGTCGCGGGTGCGGCTAGAACTGGTTGTAGAAGAACGCCGGGCCACGCCCGACGAACAGCATCGATATCGCCAGCAGCGATGCGATGAACACCGCCCAGCCGGCCGACGGCGACCAGGCCGGCGGACGATAGCCATAGAAGCTGCGCTCCGGGTGCGCGCGATTGGCGTCGAGCAGGACCTGCGTCGAGATTTCCGACCCGAGGCAGACCAGCAGGCCGACAAGAACCGAAAGCTTGACTATCGTGATGGTGCTGATCGTGCCGACTTCCGCGACGAGGTCGGGTACTGAAACCATCCGCTCCAGGATTCCGAACGCGACGCCGAGACCGGGCGTCAGGAAGATCAGGGGCAGTGTGATGAACATCAGGTAGCGCGATCCCAGGTTCAGCACGGGGCGCATCCCGGGTGGCAAGAGCCGCGTCAGCCGGTCCAGCACGATGAAGGCTGTGAACGTGAGCAGGCCCCAGAGGATGTAGCGCGGGCCGTCGCCATGCCATAGCGCGGAGACGGCGAAGACGATCAGGATCGCCATGAAACCGCCCCAGCGATGATGCTTCCACCGCGCCTGCAGCGGCCTGTAGACGTGGTCGCGCACGAAGTTGTGGAAGGTAATGTGCCATCGCCGCCAGCCGCTCCTGTCGCTCGAACTGCGCTGGGGGGCGTCGAAATTGTAGGGCAGGCGCACACCGAAGAGCAGTCCCAGTCCAACGGCCATGTCGCAGTAGCCACTGAAGTCGAAATAGATGATCGGCCCCGACGACAGCGCGATCTGCCAGGATTCCAGCGTGGTGATACCGTCCTGCGCCGCCCGCTGCACCAGAGGCATGACCCGCAGCGCAAGATTGTCGGCGATGACCGATTTCTTGAACAGGCCGATGGCCAGCCAGGCCACGCCCAGAACCGCCATGTCCACCCGTTCGGTCCAGGGGATGCCCTTGCGGACGCGGTCGAACTGCTGGCGCATGCGCCGGTGTGTCACGATCGGACCGGACAGCAACTGCGGGAAGAACATGATGAAGGTCGCGTGATCGAGAAGCGATCCGGCACGCGCCCGCCCCAGCCGCAGGTCCAGCAGATAGCCGATCTGCTGCAACGAGAAGAACGAGATCCCGAGCGGCAGAACCAGGCCCGGATCGGAGACCGGGAGAATGTGAAGGCTGTTCCATATCGCGATCAGCGAACTGCCGTATTTCCAGATGCCAAGCGCGCCGAGATTGGCGCCGATGCCGGTCGCGAGTGCGAGGCGCGCCCAGCCTGGATGCCACCGGCTGTAGGCGTGTGCGCAACTCCAGGTCACCGCGACAAGTGCGAGCAGAAGGATCAGATGGGGTATCGAGTTGTAGGCGTAGAAGATGATCGACAGGACGAGGAATGTCGGAATCGTCATTCGCGCCGGATCGATCCGGGCGGCCAGCACGGCAACGATCAAAGCAGATGGCAGAAAGACAAAGAGAAAATCAATAGAAGCAAAGGACATTTCTTATCTTTCTGCGAATTTGGATTTATCCAAAATTTCTATCAATTTTTCTGTGAATATTTTCGCGCCCAATGCGTTGGTGTGGTCAAAATCCAGGAGCATTTTCTGTCTCGATGTCTCCAGACTCGAAAACTTGGCGGAGAAGCTTTCAGGATCCTGCCAGATGTCCAGGGTGTACGGCCGGTTGAGATTTATGAAATGACGAATATCCAGGCCCCAATCCGCGATCGGTCTTTCGAAAATACTGTCCACACACGACAGCGCGTTTTGTAGTTCCGAAGCTGTATCCGGAGTTTGTCTTCCGGCGGATTCAGAAATTATCTCGCGCGTTATATCGAGAACTGGATAGATCACCACGTCCAGACGGGTGTTTTGGGCCTCAAGAATTCGGCACAGGTCGTGAAGATCGGCTGCGAGTTCCGGGTTCCTTTGCGCGCCTGTCTGGGTCACGAGATAGATCAGGCGATCCCTGGCGGGCAGGGGGTAGCGCGTGACGATCGCGTCAGCCTTGCGCGGATCGATGTGATCATGCGCCCGCGCCTGACGCAGGATGGTCTCGTTGCGCGCGTCGATGGAAATCCCCAGCGGAGCCGAGAACAATGCGTCGCGAGCCGACCATTCCAGCCACTGCACCATGTTTGCGGCGTCGTCCCGGAGATGGACCTCGAATGCCGTCCGCAATTTCGTCAGCAAGCCGTCTCCGGGCGAGTTCAGCGATCCAAGGTCCGCGATCCAGATCATCCGGTCGACGGTCACGTCGAAACGGTCGAGGAACGCCATGAAGGGGCCGAAATACCCGCTGTCCCAGGCCGGCCACGCACAGAGGCCCACATTTTGGCCCGGATAGGCGCGAGCCAGTTCGTACATGTCGATCGACCTGTCGGCATGGGAATTGCCGACGACCAGAAGATCGAGGTGGCGCCGGGCGATCAGCGATGAACAGGACGCCCTGAAGTTGTTCCACTGGCCGGCCAGGAACGGCTCGCTGCTCACCATCGGCGCGAAGGCCCTCAGGACCGGACCCGGCAGCCGGTGCAGCGCATAGAGCCCGGGCCAGACCACGAGTGCAAAAAAGGCAAGGAACAGCAACGGCTTGAGCTGCCCGGATGCCGAAGGCATGATGCGCTAACGCCGCGAAGGCCGGCCGGACATCCGCTCTGCGAGCACACTGTCGACCGGGCGTCCTGCGGCGCCGTCGGTGTTCAGCCAGGCGTCGAGACGCGCCCACTGGTTGCCCACGAAGATGCGGTTCCAGCAATCGAAGGCATCTGTCCATCCCTTGCCCGCCTGCCGGCGCAGGTTCTGGTGCTCGAGCCTGATATGCGACGTCATTCCGCTCGCGTAGGTCCGGCAGTCACGGCAATCGAAGGTCGGATTGGAGCACTTGAGATCGCTTTCCGACTGGTCGACGAAAAAGGTCCTGTGCATCCCGTCGCTGCGGCTGGCGCAGTCGCGGGCGATGCCATCCCCGTCCAGGTCGTAGGGGGTCGCACCCGTGACCCAGTCGTCATAGGCGAGCGAATAGATGACCGTTTCCGGCAGGAGCGCGATTGCCGCCTCGATCACGTCGCGCGCGCGACAATAGTCCACCGGAGACAGTGTCAGGTTGTCCTCGGCGCTGCTGAAACGGAACCAGTCCGTCCGGGCCGTCCGGTCACCCTGGAGTTCCCGCCGGTAGGTTTCCGTCGGCGAATAATAGTTGAACGTCATCGGGACGCCATGATCGGCGCATGCCCGGGCCATCGGCAGGACTTCGTGCAGGTTGCATGCGTTGATCGTGTAGACGAACACCGCACGAGGATCGCCGGCGTAATTCCGCAGTGCCTTGCCGGTTACGTCCGCGCCGCGGGTCAGCGTCGAGGTTTCTTCGGAGCCCCAGAGCGAGACATGCAACCGGAAGCCGATGTCGTCGGGTATGCGCCGCGTTCCGTTGGTGACTGCCATGCCGGCGGGCAGGTACTCCCACGCGGCGCGCAGGCGTTCTATGGCCAGCGACGGCTCGGCGCCGGCGAGAAAGCCATAGGACACCCCCCGCCGCGCCTCGTTACGGAAGAAGGTGCGCCAGGCTTCGGGATCGGTGCGTTCGGAATGTTGCCAGGCATGCTCCCCCGAGAAGAAGAGGCAGCCCTCGCACTTGAGATTGCAGGTCGCCGAGACCTCGTAGGTCGTCGTCCGGAACGAACGCGCCGCGCTCCGGATCATCGCAAGACGCTGACGCGGCGTCTGGGTGTTCAAGTCCGGACCTCGCCGATCGCGTCATCCGGCGCGAGGCAGGCGGTCGGGGGTGTTTCCGGCCGGTCGAGATATTCCCGCCGCAGGACCGCCCGGGTATGCAGAAGCAGCCTGCGTCCGGTCCCCCGGATGTGCGTCCGGTGTGGCCAGGCCGTGTTGAACCACCAGATGTCTCCCACTTTCATTTCGTAGATGTGGCGACCCGCCCGGGTCCGGAACTCGAAGACCGTATCGCCCTCGATCAGGCACTGGATCATGTTCTGGTCCGGCGGATCGACATGTTCTGCGACGTGCGCGCCGCCGTACGCCACATTGATCCGGGTCAGCGTGGGATCGCTGGCATAGCGGTCAATTTGTGCCAGCCAGCCGGTCAGACCCGATTCGAGCAGTGTGCCGCGGTATCGGTCGAGCAGGGCTCCGTCCTCGTCGGTCAGCTTGCCGACGCGGACATTGTCGCGAAGGCTGCGCGTGTGGGCCGTCTCGATGTCGCCGGCCTCGAGTTGCATGCCCGCCCTGGCCCAGTGCGCCGCCGTATCCCCGACATAGCCGTGATCTGCATGAAGGCCGTTGCTGCCGTTCCGGAAATACTCGACCAGCTCCGGCCCGGCGGTCCCGAGGTGGCGGGCAAGGCCCATGGCGCGAACCGTGCGCAGGGCCGCAACGACTTTCTGGTTCGGCCTGACCGTTGCGGAAATTTGCTTGTCCTGGATCGCCAAGATGGTCTCCGAAAGGACGCGGCCGACCCGCACAGTCCAAGAGTCGTTCTCGTGGATGAATATTTCTCTTAGCGCAGATGCTTCGGTTTCGACAACTGACCAATGGTTGCACGTCAGTTTACGACAGTGCGCGCGCCGGGCCCTTGTGGCCGGGCAGTCGACGCGGTGTCGGTCAGATGGACTGAATGGTCGCGTGCGCAGTCCTTGCCGAAGCGGTCTCATGCACCACCTGGCACCCCTTCAGGCGGTGAACTGCCGGGGACAGTCCGGACCAGCGGCCGTGGCGGCTGAAGCGCCGGCAGGTATCAGAATGCCGGGATCATCGTCCGGGTCGGCCGGACCCGGCACCGGGAGTTCGGGATGGCCTCGGGCGAGATGACGCCGGAGGCCTTCACGGACTTCCTGCGGACGGCATTCACCAACATGGCCGACCACGCCATGGATGGTGCGATCCACTATGTCTGCATGGACTGGCGCCACATGCGCGAGGTGCTGGATGCCGGCGAGGCGGTGTTCAGCGAGTTGAAGAACCTGGTGGTCTGGGCCAAGGACAATGGCGGCATGGGGACGTTCTACCGCTCCCGCCATGAGCTGGTGTTCGTGTTCAAGTCGGGCACGGCCCCGCACGTCAATGCCTTCGAACTGGGCCAGCACGGGCGCTACCGGACGAATGTCTGGGAGTACCGGGGCGTCAACACCATGAAGGCCGGCCGGATGGAGGAGCTGGCGCTGCATCCGACGGTGAAGCCGGTGCGGATGATTGCTGACGCCATCCGGGATGTCTCGCAGCGGGGCGAGATCGTGCTGGACCTGTTCGGCGGTTCGGGGTCGACCCTGATCGCGGCGGAACGGACGGGGCGTCGGGCCTTCGTCTGCGAGATCGATCCGGTCTACTGCGACCGGATCATCCGGCGCTGGGAGAGGCTGGCGAAGGACGAGGCGGTCCGGCTTGCCTGCGGGATCGACTGCACTCGCGACACCACCGGTCACGAGGCCGCGGCATGAGCGACCCCGACCACGATGACGACGCAGGTCCGCCGGGGCGCAGGATCGCGCGCACGTCTCCCGGCCCCGGCAAGGCCGGCAAAGCCAGACTGAAGGGCCCTGTGCGGGGCGACTATGACGTGGGCTATGGCAAGCCGCCGGCGGAGACCCGCTTCGCGAAGGGCCGCTCCGGCAATCCGAAGGGGCGACCCCGGGGATCACGCAACCGTATCCCCGCGCTGAACGAGGAACGGCTGAAGGACATCGTGCTGGCCGAGGCCTATCGCAAGATCCAGGTCCGCGATGGCACGCGGGAGATCACCGTGCCGATGGCCCAGGCGGTGGTCCGCACCCTGGCGGTCAACGCGGCGAAGGGCCAGCACCGCGCCCAGAAGCTGTTCACCGAGCTGCTGGTGATGACCGAGCGGGAGAACAAGCGCCTGCACGACACCTGGCTCGAGACCGCCATCGCCTACAAGTCGGACTGGGAGGCCGAGCTCGACCGCCGCGCCCGGACCGGCGAGACCGGGCCGGAGCCCATCCCCCACCCCGACGACATCCGGATCGACCTGCAGACCGGCGCGGTCCACATCACCGGACCCATGACCCGCGAGCACAAGCTCCGCCGGGACGAACTCGTCGAGCGCCGCGACGGGTTCCGGCAGGAAGTGCGGGACCCCGAGGCCGAGCGCGACAGGGCCGATCCCGACAATGACGGCTACCGCGCCTTCCTCGATACCGAGATCGCCCGCCTCAGGCACCTCCTCGCCATGTTCGACAAGGTATTGCCAGGGTAGGGGTGGGGCGGTGGAACAGTCGCGACAGCTCTGACGTGGCTTCTGCAGCAGTGGAATTTTACTACTGAGTTGGCCGTATTCAGGGTCCATGTATTCCCATTGATTGTGTCGATCCCACGAATTGAGGGGGATTTCGTATCCGAATGGCGATCTTGCCATTGGACATCGAATTTGACCGGAACTCGTCGATGGAATGTCTGCCTCGGCGTCGTAGTCCATGATCCTTGTCGACTGCTTGCCTGCATCGCATCCTGGATAGCGAAGACGCGGGCGAATATTTCTCGTCTCCTTCCCGCGGAGTCCAGACACACCGAGGTCAACGTCAGGCTGGGCCGGCGGGTGCGACCACGCGAAGCCGTTTGTAGCTAATGCGCGCACGGGCTAGGTTTCGTCGACGGTGTGGCCATTATTTCGTTGCACCGGCCGACAGAAGGGGTAGGCGCGTCTTGAAGGACAAGACAGAGGCTGTGTCCGCAGTTTTCAGGCGGTTGTCCAAGGTTGGAGGATTGGCACTGATCGCGCTGCTGGTCGTTGCATCCGGCCAAGGGCCGACGTTGGCGGACGAACTGGACAAATTCCAGCCGAAGAAATCCCGGTCATTCGTTTCCTTCGGTGCCGCCTATTACGACTTCATCAAGGAAAACGGCTCCGGCGAGATCCACCTGGAGTATCGCGATGGCAACCGGCTCTGGCTGTTCAAGCCGTTCGCCGGCGCGCTGGCCACGACCGACGGCAGCGTCTACCCCTATGCCGGGTTGCTGACGGACTTCTATTTCGGGGAGCGGCTGGTGGTGTCGCCCAGCGTGGCGGCCGGTCCCTATTTCCGCGGCGGCGGCAAGAATCTTGGCAGCGTGTTCGAGATCCGCTCCGGGCTGGAGATCGCCTACCGCTTCGAGAACCGCGTCCGCCTCGGCCTGACCTTCTACCACATCTCCAATGCCGGGGTCGGCAACAACCTCAATCCCGGTGTCGAGGCGCTGGGCCTTACCTATTCCATCCCGCTGAACTGACCCGGATCGACGGTGCATCCGTGCCTTCGGGTGCGACGAGGCCGGCATCGATAGAGAGGTCGATGTCGAACGCGAAGTCCGGCGCGGTGCAGTCCGCCTTGATGACCACCACGAACATCATGAAACCGGGTTCGCCCGGCACGGCCCGCCCATAGGCCAGCAATGGCCGCGGGCCGGGCCAGCGGACCAGCGTGCCGCGGTCGCCCTGGGCCTGGATGCAGGTCGCGGCATGGTCGAGCAGCACGGGCGCCGGGACCTTGCCGGTCGCCTTGTAGCAGGCTTCCCCGAAACTCCAGATCGCGGCACCAAGGCGGGCAGGCGCAATCGCCGCCGCCCGGACGCCATAGGCGGCGAGGATCCCTGCCCAATCCCGGCGCGGATCGGCCAGTTCGATATCAATTCCCGGTTGCAGGTCCGGGCTGCCGGACCGGGCGACGGCGACGATCCGCCGGCAATGGCTGCGCGACGTCGGGCCTGGATTTTTCGTCTCTCCGGTGGTCGGGTCGTGTTGCGGCAAGCGCGCGATGCAATCTAGAATTGCGTCGCGTTGGCGCTCCCTGGGGCAGCGATCCGTGGACGGCCCCCCGGGGATCCGGCCCAGCACGATCGATACTCCCTGTGACCGTCCGGTGTTCGCTTCGATCAAGATCTCAATTCCATCAGGGTGCCGGACACCGGAGTGGGGGCGTCCGTGTCGGGGGAAAAGATGATGGTGCTCCAGAATGTTCGTCAGGATGTCGCAAGGTTTCTGCTCGTTGCCCTTGGTGCGGTGATCATCGCCGCGCTGATGTCAGGCTGCGCGCGCATGATACCGCTGCACAACGTTGTCGACAGCAAATTCCCGACAATCGTCAGTCGGAAGCTGTCGCTTGACGAGATCGCCGATGCCATGTCGGTCGCCGGCGCTGGACGGGCCGATACCTGGGTATTCTTCCGCGAGAAGGAACAGGAAATGGTTGCCGAACTGAATATCCGGCAGCACTACGCGAAAGTCCGCATCCCGTTCTCGAAGGAGAGCTTTTCCATCTACTACGCCTCGAGCGAAAAACTGCTGTACAACGGCGATCTCATCCACCGGAACTACAACAAGTGGGTGAAACTTCTGGAGCAGGATATCATCGAGGCGTGTACGGCGGCGGCAGCGAAAAAATAGGGCCACGATCCATGGTGCGCCAGTGTCCGCGGCTGATGACCGAGGACTGGGCGGCCATCGTCTGGGGCGCCGCACCGGATGAACCGGCCACAGTTCTCGGCTCGGCGGCGGCCGAATCGGCGATTCCGGCAGGCGTGCGGCGGCGCATGTCGCCCTTCGAGCGCGCATTGGCCAGGTGTGTCCTGGGCCTGTGTCGTGATGACGAGGCGATCGAGGTCACACTGGGCTCCCGCTTCGGCAATCTCGCGACGGCCACGGCCATGCTGACCGACATCGCGCGCGGCGACATGGTCTCTCCCATGGCGTTCTCGGTCTCGGTTCACAATGCGGTCTGCGGTGTGCTCAACCAGGTCCGCAAGGACCGCACACCGCACACGGCCGTTGCAGCCGGCCATTCGACCGTCGATGCCGCGCTGACCGAGCTCTACCTGCGTTCGGGGGGCGACGTGCGTGAGGCGGCACAGGTGGTGGTGATCGGCGACGCGCCTTTGCCGCCACCGCTCGACAGGCTGGAAAACGGGACCGGCGGCGGCGCATTCGTTGCCACCCGGCTCAGGCGTGCCGATGGTGGAACGGCAGGGCCGCGGGAGCGCCCCGGGGCCTTGCAGGCCACGGACATGGTCGCCGGCTTGCAGGCCGGCGCATCCTGTTTCGAGATGCGGGGCGGAGGCTGGCACCAGTGCGCGCCATGATCGGGTGGCTCGACCGGGGCTGGCGCCTGTTCGCCACCGGACTCTCCTTCCTGGTCTTCGGGATAGGCGGCCTGGCGATGGCGCTGGTCGCCTTCCCTTTGGTCAACCTCGTCGTCAGGAACGCCGGTGGTCGCCAGCGCTTTGCGCAGCGGCTCATCCGCAATACCTGGAAGATCTACCTCAGGTTCATGAGCGGCCTCGGTGTCCTCACGCTGGAGGTCCGGGGCGGCGAGCACCTGCTTTCGGATCGTGGAACCATCGTCATCGCCAATCACCCGACCCTGCTCGACATCGTGATCCTGATGTCGCTGCTCGGTCGTGCGCAATGCGTGGTCAAGGAAGGCGTCTGGCGGAACCCGTTCATGCGCAGTGCCGTCCGGGCCGCGAATTTCGTACCCAATCTGAGCGACGCCGATGCGTTGCTGGCGGCGTGCCAGGATGCCCTGTCCGCGGGCAACAACCTCATCATCTTTCCCGAGGGTACGCGGACCGTGCCGGGACGGGAGCGCAAGTACCATCGCGGGTTCGCGCACCTGGCTCTCCGGACTGGCGCGCCGCTCCGCCTGGTTGCGCTTGCCTGCGATCCGCCAACCTTGTTGAAGGGAGACCGTTGGTACGATATTCCGTCCCGGCGCCCCCACTTCAGGGTGCAGGTGCTGGAGAAAGTCCATCTGCCGGACATGGGGCTGGACACGGCGACACCGTTGGCGGTGACCTGCTCCCCTAGCTTTCCACCAACTTGGATTAGAGCCGGACGGTTTTTTTGCGCATCTGCGTGGTTGAAGCAATGGGCTGCGTAGCGGCGCCCGTAGGGCGCGGCGAAGCAGGCCATTG
>JAYZWD010000020.1:0-74266 GCA_036154895.1 Pseudomonadota bacterium | reverse complement strand
GGCCTGCGCAAGGGCTCGTCGAGCGCGCAGAAGGCCGAGAAGGAAGGCCTCAAGGTGATGGAGGTGGCGGACGTGGCCAAGTGGGCCGACGTCATCATGATGCTGACGCCCGACGAGCTGCAGGCCGACATCTACAAGGAGAGCCTGGCGCCGAACATGAAGCAGGGCGCCATGCTGCTGTTCGCGCACGGGCTCAACGTGCACTTCAACCTGATCGAGCCGCGCGCCGACCTCGACGTCGGCATGGTGGCGCCGAAGGGCCCCGGCCACACCGTGCGCGGCGAGTACCTGCGCGGCGGCGGACTGCCCTGCCTCGTCGCCATCGCCCAGGACAAGAGCGGCAACGCCCACGACTTGGCGCTGTCGTATGCGGCGGCCATCGGCGGCGGCAAGGCCGGCATCATCGAGACGACCTTCAAGGAAGAGTGCGAGACCGATCTCTTCGGCGAGCAGGCAGTTCTTTGCGGCGGCTTGTCCGCGCTGATCATGGCTGGTTACGAAACCCTGGTCGAAGCTGGCTACGCGCCGGAGATGGCCTACTTCGAGTGCCTGCACGAGATGAAGCTGATCGTCGACCTGATCTACGAGGGCGGCATCGCCAACATGAACTACTCGATCTCGAACACGGCCGAGTATGGCGAGTATGTCACCGGTCCGCGGATCGTGACCCCCGAGACCAAGGCCGAGATGAAGCGCGTGCTGGACGACATCCAGTCGGGCCGCTTCACCCGCAACTGGATGCTGGAGAACAAGGTCAACCAGACCTCGTTCAAGGCCACCCGCGCCAAGGCCGCGGCCCATCCGATCGAGGAAGTCGGCGGTCGTCTGCGCGCGATGATGCCGTGGATCTCCGAGAAGGCGCTGGTCGACAAGTCGCGCAACTGAGCGCGACCGACCGGCCGGACCTCCGGCCCTGAACAGGTTGGCCCCGGTGCGGTATCCCGCGCCGGGGCTTTCCGTTTCAGGTCACCGGCCTCAGAACACCATCGGGTTCTGCAGGTGCTTCGACAGCATGTGGGTGCGGTGCTCCAGCAGGACGGGATCGAAGCCCCGTCCGGCGGCTTCCATCGCCCTCGGGAACGCGCCCCAGCTCTTGCGCAGCGGCACCGGCGTCATGCAGATCTCGTCCGGCAACACATCGACGAGCTGGGAGAAGAACGACCAGTAGATGTCGAGCGCCGTCATGCTGTCGCCGACGAAATACGGGCTTCCCTTGGCCTTCTGCGCGTGCAGGGTCGCCGCCAGCAGGTCGAGGATCCCGCCGGTGCGGTCCAGCGCCGCCTCCAGCGCGTCTGCCGAATAACGGTAGTCCGCGAGCATCGGGTTGGCCTTCGCCGCGTCGCCGAGCTTGCGGACCATCAGGTCCAGCATGAACAGCCGCCCGCACCAGGCCAGCCCCTCCTCGCCGCAGATCTCGTTGGCCAGGCCGATCATCATGGCGCGATCGGCGGTGTCGGCCGGCACCAGGCGCGGTTCGGGCGCCGTGCGCTCGGCCCACATCAGGATCTCCAGCCAGCCCGTGCGCGGCATGTCGCCATCGACCACCAGCACCGGCGCGTTGCGGTGCCCGGTCCAGGCCACCAGGTCCTCGTTGGCGCCGCCGCCGACCTGCTGTACCGGCGTGTAGTCGATGCCCTTCAGTTCCAGGATCGTCCGCGCCGACATGCTCCACGGCGCCGGCACGTTCGCCGTCAGCGCCAGCTTGACGCCAGGCCGTTCCTTCGCTTCGGCGACCGGAAAGTACTTCATCTGATGCTCCTCCCGCATTTGCGACCGGGAGCATAGCCGCAAATGCGGCCGCCCGGCACGCCGCAGGGCGCATGACCGCTCCGTTCAGTCCTTGTCGACCGTGTCGTCGACGGCCGTCGCGGGGCTTTTCGCCGTCTTGCGGCGGGCCGGGGCCCTGGCGGCCTTCGTTGCGCCCTTCGTCGCGCTCTTCGTCGCGCTCTTCTTCGCGGCCGGCTTCTTGGGCGCGGCCTCGGCGGCGGCGTCGCGCGCCAGCCGCAATGCCTTCAGCTTCTCGGTCTTCTCCAGCGTGGCGGCGCGTTCGCGCTGGTAGTCCGCCACGGCCGCGGCGGCCGCCTGCTTCGCCTGTTCCCGCTGCGCCATCATCCGCAGGCGTGCCTCTGCCGCCTCTGCATCCTTCCGGGTCGCCATCCAGTCCTCGCTTTCCTGTATTGCCGGCTGTCGTCCGAGCCTTCCGCTCAACGCACGCAGCGTTCGCCGGACTGTCGATAGGGTCGGTTGCATTCCCAGCGGTTCCCGCTCCAGTCGAGGTGGGCGTTCGCCGGTACGTTGACGGCCACACACCGCTGGCCCACGCGTTCAAACCCGTGCGCGCAGTCCCAGTCATTGCCCGCGGAGTCGAGATACGCGTTGGCCGGCAGGGCGATCGGCTCGCAGAGATCGCCGGCCTGCCGGGTGCCACGGTCGCACAGGAAGCCGGTGCCGAAGCTGTCCAGGAAGCCGTGTTCCGGCACCACCACCCTGATGCAATCGTCGCCGGATTCACGGTAGCCGCGCTCGCAGGCCCAGCCCTTGCCGCTCCGGACCCGGGTCTCGAGATACGCATTGCGCGGCACGTTGATCTTCCGGCACTCCGCGTTCAGCTGCCGGTATCCCGTATCGCAGGACCAGCCGGGGCCGTACCTGTCGTCGTCGGGATGGGCATTCGCGGGAATGACGACCGCAACGCACTGCTTGTCACGCTCGGCATAGCCCCGGTCGCACCGCACCAGGACGGAATTGCCATCCAGGTAACCGTTCGCCGGAACCGCAATGGGCACGCACGTACTCTCCGCGCGCATGAAGCCACGGTGGCAGGTCCAGTCACCCCGTCCGCGTTCCTGGTCGAGGTAGGCATTGGCGGGAACCTGGACGGGCTGGCAGGCGTCGCCACGGGCGACGAAGCCGCGATGGCAGCGCCAGCTGTCGCCGCCGGACTGAAGATAGGCATTCGGCGGAACGGCAACGGCGATACATGCCTGATCGACCTTGGCAAAGCCGTAGTTGCAGTCCCAGCCCCCGTAGCCCGACGATTCATGGGCGTTGTCCGGCACAGCCCAGGCCGGCGGCCCCAGAACGGTCGCGACGAGAAGGGCCAGGGCGACGGTAATCCGGTGGAGCATCGTGAATCCCTGTCCTTGACTGTCGCCGGGTGCGCGGTGCAGGTCCTGATGTCCTGAAGCGGGCGGAGCCCTGGCGGATACGGCATCGATGGCGCTGCGGCATGCAGCCCGGCACGCTGATCCACAAGGTCGGAACGACCTGCGAGTTCCGGTAATGGCGGCACACTGGCAGGCTTTTCAGGATTCGCCGGACCGCCCCTGCGTCTCGCGACCGTCCGGGCACTGCCAATCGGGCCTGTTCAACGGCCCGTCGATAGTCGTCCTGAGATAGGCGTCATCTCCCCGAAAAGCAACAAAATTATCGGACACCGCGAAGTCTTGTAATTTCCTTCCTGATTTTTCCGAACCGCCCGCAGAAGCCCGTCAAATGTTTTTTGCCCTTGCATCGGGAAGGAATTTCTGCGCTTGTGGGGGCGTGAGTAGCTCCCGCGAGTGACTTGAGAAGTTCCTGAGCGAACTCACATCGGGCCGATGCCGGAATGCCGTCGTCGTCCCCGGGAAGTGTCGAGAGACAAAGTTTCGGGCAGCGGATCGCGTACGCTTCCTAGTTTGCAACACCGGCCGTTTGGCCGCCGTGTACAGGAAGTACTGCTGAAGCCTGTCCAGAACGGCGCCCCCGAGGGAGCGCCTATACCCCCCATAAAAATCATGGACCGATTGTGCGAAGGTTTCTCGCAATTGGTCCCGTCCTGCCCCGACCGGAGACTTTTCCGGGCAGGCAGGCAATGAAATCACACCCAACTGCCATCGAAAGGGAGTTTCCAAAATGGCCAAAGGTACCGTGAAGTGGTTCAACCAGACCAAGGGTTATGGCTTCATCCAGCCGGATGAGGGCGGGCCGGACGTCTTCGTTCACATCACCGCTGTCGAGCGTTCGGGCATTCGCGACCTGCGCGACGGCCAGAAGCTGTCCTACGAGGTCAAGCGCGACCCCGTGCGCGGCAAGGTCTCGGCCGAGAACCTCGTCGCCGAGTAAGTCCGTATCCGCTGATCCGGCCCTGGGCCTGTCGTCTCAGACACGGCGCAGGGTCGCGGTCAGCAGACCGGCACCGATCATCACGCTGCCGCCGGCCCGGTTGATCCACCTCAGCGTGGACACCCGGCTGATCCGCGCCCGCGCGGAACCGGCCAGCCAGGCCCAGGCGGCAGCGTTGATGACGGCGACGACGAAGAATGTCGCGCCGAGAATGACGAATTGCGGCAGTGCGGGCGCCGATGCGTCCATGAACTGCGGCACGAAGGCCACGAAGAACACGATCCCCTTCGGGTTCAGCGCGGTGACCAGCCAGGCCTGACCGATCAGTCGCCGGCCCTTCCCTGCCCCCACCGCCTTCAGCGCCTCCGGATCCGGCCTTGCACGCCACAGGCCGATGCCCAGCCATACCAGGTAGGCGGCGCCCACCAGCTTCAGCACCGTGAACAGGTCGGCAGACGCCGCCAGCACGGCGCCCAGCCCGACGAACGAGACGATCATCGCGGTCAGGTCGCCGAGACCGACCCCGATCACCGAGCGCATGGCCAGGCCCTTGCCGAGCGACAGCGCGTTCGCGACCACGAGCATGACGGTCGGACCCGGAATCACCACCAGCACGGTGCAGGCGAGCAGATAGGCGAGATAGACATCGAGCGGCATCGCGGCCTCCCCGGATTGCAAAGCTGGAGTGATCCCTGCCCCGGTCCCGCTGGCAAGCGGAAAGCGCGTGCCGGCCCTGCCCCAGCGGGTCCGGGCATTGACCCCCCGTGGCACGCGGCCTAGTGTCCCGCGCCTTGTGAACCGGTGACCCGGGACGATCGACAGATGCCGACCCTTCGCGAACTCGCCCTCGAATCCAACGCCTGGCCGTTCCAGGAGGCGCGGAAGCTGCTGCAGCGCTACGAGGGGCGCGAGAACCCGAAAGGCTACATGCTGTTCGAGACCGGCTACGGCCCGTCCGGACTGCCGCACATCGGCACCTTCGGCGAGGTGGCGCGGACCACGATGGTCCGCCGCGCCTTCGAGACGATGTCCGACATCCCCACCCGGCTGATCGCCTTCTCCGATGACATGGACGGCCTGCGCAAGGTGCCGGGCAACATTCCGAACCAGGAAATGGTCGGCCAGCATATCGGCCGGCCCCTGACGTCGGTGCCCGATCCGTTCGGCACCCACCCGAGCTTCGGCGAGCACAACAATGCCCGCCTGCGCGCCTTTCTCGACACCTTCGGCTTCGACTACGAGTTCCGCTCGGCCACCGAGTGCTACAGGTCGGGCATGTTCGACGACGTGGCGCGCATGTTCCTGCACCACTACGACGAGATCGTGAACGTCATCCTGCCGACGCTGGGTGCGGAGCGCAGCGAGACCTACAGCCCGTTCCTGCCGGTTGATCCGGAAAGCGGCCGCGTGCTGATGGTGCCCGTGGTCGAGGTCCGGCCGGGCGACGAGACCATCGTCTACCGCCGCGAGGACGGAAAACTGGTCGAGACGGGCGTGACCGGCGGCCAGGTGAAGATGCAGTGGAAGGCCGACTGGGCCATGCGCTGGCGTGCGCTGGGCATCGACTACGAGATGGCCGGCAAGGACTTGATCGATTCGGTGCGACTGTCGGGACGCATCTGCCGCATCCTGGGCGGCACACCGCCGGAGGGCTTCAACTACGAGCTGTTCCTGGACGACGAGGGCCGGAAGATCTCGAAGACCAAGGGCAACGGCCTGTCGATCGAGGAATGGCTGACCTATGCCAGCCCCGAGAGCCTGGCGCTGTTCATGTACCAGCAGCCGCGCCGGGCCAAGCGCCTGCACTTTGACGTGATCCCGAAGACGGTCGACGAATACCTGGCCTTCAAGTCGGCCTTCGCCGACGAGCCGGCGGAGAAGCGTCTGCAGAACCCGGTCTGGCACATCCATGGCGGCGAACCGCCGACGGACGCGACGCCGGTCAGCTTTGCCATGCTGCTCAATCTCGCCAGCGTCTGCCACACCGAGGACAAGGCGGTGCTTTGGGGCTTCATCACCCGCTACGCGCCGGATGCGACGCCCGCGACCAACCCCAGCCTCGACCGGCTGGTGGGCTATGCCATCGCCTATTACCGGGACTTCGTGAAGCCGGCCAAGATCTTCCGCGACCCGACGGAGCAGGAGCGCGCCGCGCTGGCCGATCTGGCGACGGCACTGATGGCGCTGCCGGCCGATACCCGGGCCAGCGAGATCCAGAACGTGGTCTACGAGACCGGCAAGGCGCATGGCTTCGAGAACCTGCGGGCCTGGTTCGGCACCCTCTATGAGGTGCTGTTCGGGCAGGAGCAGGGGCCGCGCTTCGGCAGCTTCGTCGAGCTGTACGGCATCCCCGAAACGGTGGACCTGATCCAGGACGCCCTGGCCAGGCCCCGGACCGACGCCGCCTAGGACCGGGGGCCGGCGGCCAGGTCAGGACCCGGCGATTCGCAGGTACCTGCCGCGCCAGAACAGCAGCGGGTCCGGCTCCTCGGCGCGCACCACGCGGCTGACCCGTCCGACGATGATCCAGTGATCGCCGCCTTCGTGCACCGATTCCACGGCGCATTCCAGCGTGGCGATGGCGCCCGCGATCAGCGCGCAGCCATTCTCCCCCGGCGCCCAGTCGAAGGCACTGTCAGCGAACTTGTCCTCCGACTTGGAGGCGAAGTGGTTCGACTGCGCCTCCTGGTCCGCGCCCAGGATGTTGACCGCGAAAGGCTGCCCGCGGGCGAAGGCGGCGGCGCAGTTGGCGCGGTGGTCCAGGCTGAACAGCACCAGCGGCGGGTCCAGCGAGACCGAATTGAAGGAGTTGGCCGTCAGGCCGACCGGGCGACCCTCGCCGTCCACCGCGGTGATGATGGTGACGCCGGTGGCGAACATTCCCATGGTGTCGCGCAGTTCGCGCGGGCTGACCGTCATCGCCTCCCCCTGTCGCCGTCGGTCCACGTCGGCGCGGAGTTTACCAACTGCGCTCCCGTCGGAAACCCCGGATCGCCGCCGGTCTGTTCCGCGCGTGCCCGCTGCTGATAACCCGATCTTAACCGCGTGCGGCGCACACTTGCCCGGTACAGGCGGAAGAAAGCGGGCGCGCTCATGTTCTTCATCATCGGAGTCCTGGTCGTCACCGGATCGGTGCTGGGCGGATACCTGCCCCATGGCAGTTTTGCCGTCCTCGTCCAGCCGCTCGAGGTGCTGATCATCTGCGGCGCGGCCTTTGGCGGCTTCATCATCTCGAACCCGAAGACCGTGATCTTCGGGGTCTTCAAGTCGATCGGCAAGATCCTGAAGGGCCAGCCCTACAACAAGGCGGCCTACATGGAACTGCTCACCCTGCAGTACACCATCTTCAAGCTGGCCAAGGCCAAGGGGATGCTGGCGCTGGAAGCGCATGTCGAGAACCCCGAGAAGAGCACCATCTTCACTGCGTTCCCCGGCTTCATGAAGAACCACCACGCCGTCGAGTTCGTCTGCGACTACCTGCGTCTGATGACCATGGGCACGGAGAACAGCCACGAGATGGAGGCGCTGATGGACGAGGACATCGAAACCCACCATCACGAGCAGCACGCCGTGTCCTCGGCGGTGACAACGGTCGGCGACGGCCTTCCGGCCTTCGGCATCGTCGCCGCCGTGCTGGGTGTCATCATCACCATGCAGTACATCTCGGAGCCGCCCGAGGTCCTTGGCGGCAAGATCGCCGCAGCGCTGGTCGGCACCTTCCTGGGCATCCTGCTCGCCTACGGTTTCGTTGGCCCGATGGGCAAGAGCCTGGAAGCCTATGCCGAGGCCGAGACCAAGTATTACCAGTGCATCAAGGCCGGCATGCTGGCCTATCTGAACGGCTATGCCCCGGCCGTCGCGGTCGAGTTCGCCCGCAAGACGCTCTACAGCCACGAGCGACCGACCTTCAAGGAAATCGAGGACGCGGTCGAGAACGCCCCCAAGGTCTGATCCGGAACAGCCGAAGCCAACATGGCCGACCATCCGCAGCCAATCATCGTCAAGAAGATCGTCAAGGGCGGCCACGGCCACCATGGTGGCGCGTGGAAGGTCGCCTATGCCGACTTCGTGACGGCGATGATGGCCTTCTTCCTGCTGCTCTGGCTGCTGAACGTGACCACCGACGAGCAGAAGAACGGCATCGCGGACTACTTCGCCCCTGCCGCCGTCTCGCAGCAGACATCCGGGTCCGGCGGCATCATGGGCGGACAGACCATGGTCCGCGACGGCGCGCGCATCTCCAACAACGGCATGCCCACCATCGTGGTCTCGGTCGGTGACGTCGAGGCCGACGAGGAACTGCACGAAGAGGGCAAGAAGTTCTCGGCGGCCGGCGACGAGGAGGACGAGGAGGGCATCTCCAGTACCGACGAGCCGAACGACAACGCCGAGCGGGGCCGCAAGGGCACACCCGGCGAGGACGACATCGCCGAGGCGCTGGCCAAGCGCGAGCAGGAAGCCTTCAACGAGGCCATGGACGCCATCGAGGAGGCGGTCAAGGAAGCCCCGCCGGAATTGCAGGGCCTGGCCGAGAACCTGATGGTCGACATGACGCCGGAGGGCCTGCGGGTGCAGCTGGTCGACAAGGGCGGCCGGTCGATGTTCCCCAAGGGCAGCCCCGACCTGGATGGCCAGGCCAAGGAACTGCTGAAGCTGGTCTCCGGCGTCATGGCCAAGCTGCCCAACAAGATCAAGATCACCGGCCATACCGACGCCACGCCCTATCGCTCGGCCAACGGCTACGGCAACTGGGAACTCTCGGCGGACCGGGCCAATGCCAGCCGGCGCGCGCTGATCGAGATGGGCGTGCCGCCCTATCGCATCGACCAGGTCACCGGAAAGGCGGACCAGGAGCCGCTGGTACCCGAGGATCCGTTCGCCGAGGCCAACCGGCGCATTTCCATCGTCCTGATGCGGTCCAACCAGCTGGCCGCCAACTCGCCGCTGCCGGTCGAGGCACTGAAGAGCATCGGCCTGAAGGTCGAGGGCGACAACGGCCAGGGCGGCTGAACCGGCTCAGATCACCATCGGGACCGGTATCGGCTCGCGTGGCAGCAACCGCGCCAGGCGCGACAGCGCGTCCTCGAGACCCGGTCGGTCGGGCCCGCCGAGACAGAGCCGTACGCCGCAAACCGTCGACATCGGGTCCGCGCGCATCGATTCAGGGGGCGTCAGGATCACGCCTTCCCGCGCCGCCGCCGCCTCCAGCGCCCGTGCCGCCGTCTCGGGCGTTTCCAGCCAGACGTGAAACGCGGGCACCGCCGGCATGGCGATGCCCAACCGCTCCGCCGCCAGCCGGCACCGTTCGCGCGCCTCGATGCGCAGGTGATCGCGGACAGCGCGGGCGGTGCCGTCAACGATCCAGCGCTCCATAACCATGCAGTTGAGCGGTGCGGACGTGGTGCAGCCGGCCTGGAAGGCCGCGACCGCCGTTTCCCACATGGCCTGCGGCACCAGCAGCGCGCCGATCCTGAGACCGGGCGAAACGGTCTTGGAGAGGCCACCGACATGCAGCACCCGGTCCGGCGCCAGGCTCTCCAGCCGCGTTCCGGCCGCCACGCAGAGACCGGAATAGACCGCGTCCTCGACAATCAGGGCCTTTCGGCTGGCGCAGATGCGGACGATCTCCCGCCGGCGCGCCTCCCCCATGGTCCGGCCCGTCGGATTGTGCAGGTCGGGCGTGATGTAGACGGCGGCCGGTGCCGCGCGGCTGGCCAGCAGACGGTCCAGCGATCCCGGCTCCATCCCTTCGGCATCCACGTCCACGCCACGGACCGGGATGCCCGATTGCCGCGCCAGCGCCAGCACGCCCGGATAGGTCACGCACTCCGTCACCAGCATCGTCCCGCGCGGACAGGCCAGCGCAAGCGCGACCGCCAGCGCATGCTGGGCGCCGTTGCAGATCATCAGCCGGGCCGGGTCCAGCGGTGTCCCCGTACCCTGTTCCGAGAGATATCCGGCCAGCAGGCCGCGGCGGACCGCGGTCCCGATGGCGGGCAGGTAGGAACAGAACCCGGTGGCATCGGCCCCGCGGGCAATGTCACGCAGGCTGGCGCGCAACAGGCCGTCGCCCACCGCGACCGGCGGGACATTCATGCTGAGGTCGACCACCTGCGCGGCCGGACCCGGCCCGCCGGCGACAAACGTCCCCTGCCCGCGCACGGCCCCGACCAGCCCGCAGCGCTCCAGTTCCGAATAGGCGCGCGTCACGGTGCCGACGGCGATGCCCAGCCGCCATGCCAGGTCACGATGCGCCGGCAGGCGCGCACCCGCCGGCAGATGGCCGGCCGCGATGTCCTCCGACACTGCGCGCACCAGCCGGACCGAGGCCGTGCCGGCCCCCTCGGCGAGACGCGGCTGCCAGGGCGATTCAAGCTTCATGGAGATCTCATAAGTGTCTCGATACACAATATCGATTGTGCAGATTGTGTACCAGAAATAGCGTCCGTGGCACACTGCGACCGGACACGGACAATGCACACCGAAGCCCTGCTGGCCCTCGCGGCCTTCGCCTTCACCGCCTCGATCACGCCTGGCCCGAACAACACCCTGCTGCTGGCCTCCGGCGCGAATTTCGGGCTGGCGCGGACCGTGCCCGCAATGCTGGGGGTGAACGTCGGCTTCGGCTTCATGATCTTCGCCGTCGGCCTTGGCGCCGGCACGCTGTTCACCACCCTGCCATGGATACAGCCGGCGCTCAGAGTGGCTGGCGTTGCCTTCCTGCTCTGGATGGCATGGCGGATCGCCACCGCCGCACCGATGGAGCGGCGCGACGGCGCGGGACGCCCGCTGTCCTTCCTGGCCATGGCCGCGTTCCAGTGGCTCAATCCGAAGGCCTGGATCATGGTCGGCGGGGCGATGACCTCGTTCCTGCCGCCGGATGGCGGCGTCGCGGCGGTGCTGGCCATCACGGCCGTCTTCGGCGTGGTCAACCTGCCGTGCATCCTGAGCTGGGCCGCCTTCGGGTCAGCCTTCCGCCGGCTGCTGGCCGACCCACGTCATGCCCGCATTTTCAACCGGGTCATGGCGGTGCTGCTCTGCCTGTCGCTGGTTCCGATCGTGCAGGCGATCCTGGCCGATGCCGGCCTCTGAGGCCGGGTTCCGGCCGCCTTCGCGGTGGCACCGCCTTTGACCGGCCACACTGCGCCGCCATATAGCAGGGCGGGTGCGGACAGCAGCGGAGCCGGTCGTGGCGAACGATGACAACTCCATCGGCGGACAGATCACCCGGTACGCGCGCGTCGGCCGCTCCGTGGGCGGGCTGGCCGCGCGCCTGGCCGGGGAGCGCTATCTCGGCGTGAAGATCGACCGCGAGCAGCATGCGCGCGACCTGCGCGCCGCCCTGGGCGGCCTCAAGGGTCCGCTGATGAAGGTCGCGCAGATCCTGTCCACCATCCCCGAGGCCCTGCCCAAGGAATACGCGCAGGAACTGGCGCAGTTGCAGGCCGATGCGCCCGCGATGGGCTGGACCTTCGTCAAGCGGCGCATGTCCAGCGAACTGGGTCCGGACTGGCGCGGCCGCTTTGCCGCGTTCGAGCGTGACGCGGCCGCCGCTGCGTCGCTGGGCCAGGTACACCGCGCCACCGCCACCGACGGGCGAAAGCTGGCGGTGAAGCTGCAATATCCGGACATGCGCTCGGCCGTGGAGGCGGACCTGCGCCAGCTCAAGCTGATCTTCGCCATCTACCGCCGTTACGACCCCGGCATCGACACCACCCACATCCATGCGGAGATCGGTGACCGGCTGCGCGAGGAGCTGGACTACGAACTCGAGGCCCGGCACATGGCGCTCTACGGCGAGATGCTGGGCCAGGAGGCCGGCGTGCACGTGCCGACCGTGGAGCCGGAGCTCTCGACCGACCGCGTGCTGACCATGAGCTGGCTTGAGGGCCGGCGGCTGATGAGCTTCGCCGAGGCGCCGCTGGAACAGCGCAACGCCATCGCCATGAACCTGTTCCGCGCCTGGTACGTGCCCTTCTACTACTACGGCGTGATCCACGGCGACCCGCATCTCGGCAACTACACCGTCCGCGACGACCTGACCCTGAACCTGCTGGATTTCGGCTGCATGAGGACCTTCCGGCCGACATTCGTGCAGGGTGTGATCGATCTCTACCGCGCCATCCGCGACGACGACCGCGATCTCGCCGTGCATGCCTACGAGAGCTGGGGCTTCGAGGGACTGACCACCGAGATCGTTGACACGCTGAATCTCTGGGCCAGCTTCGTCTACGCCCCGCTGCTGGAGGACCGGCCGCGCCGCATCCAGGAGTTCGGCGGCGACGGCGTCTATGGCAAGGAGACCGCCGAGCGGGTGGCGCGGGAGTTGCGCGAACGTGGCGGCATCACCCCGCCGCGGGAGTTCGTGTTCATGGACCGGGCAGCCATCGGCCTGGGCGGGGTCTTCCTGCACCTGAAGTCGGAGATCAACTGGCACCGGCTGTTCCTCGAGTTGATCGACGGCTTCGACACAGGGACACTCACGGCACGACAGGAGCGGGCATTCGGCACGGCGGGCGTGCCCCTGCCCTGAACGGCGGAGGGGCCCCATGTACAGCCGCAGGTCGGGCCAGCCGGCCGACACGCCGCCGGCGCGGGTGCTGGTCCTCGGCGCCTATGGCCTGATCGGTTCGGCCGTCGTGCGCGAGCTCGGGGGCGCCGGCTTCACGGTCACCGGCCTCGGACGCAACCGCCGGACGGCGCTGCGGACCTTCCCCGACCTCGACTGGCGTTTCGCCGACCTGTCGCGCCTGGCCACGGCGGAGGACTGGAGACCGCTGCTGCACGGCATCGACATCCTCGTGAACGCCGCCGGCGTGCTGCAGGACGGCGCCGGCGACGACGTGGTGGCGGTGCAACGCGACGCCATGCTGGCGCTGTACCAGGCCGCGCGCACCAGCGGACTGCGCCGGATCGTGCAGGTCTCCGCGCCGGTCGTCACCCCCGCTGCCTCAACCGCGTTCTACCGCACCAAGGCGGAGGCCGACGCGGCGCTCGTCGCCTCGGCTCTCGACCACGTCATCCTGCGGCCGGCCCTGGTGCTCGGACGGGACGCGTATGGCGGCACCGCCCTGCTGCGCCTGCTCGCCGCCATGCCGGGGGTCGTCGTGCTGGCCCTTGGCGACACGCGGGTCCGCACCGTGGCACTGGAGGAGGTGGCCGTGGCCGCGCGGATGGCAGTCGACGGCACGCTGCCGTCGGGCACGGTCATCGACCTGGCTGGACCCGACACACCGACCTTGCGCGAACTCGTGCTGGCGATCCGGGCCTGGCTCGGCCTGCCGCCGCCGCTGGCCGTCATCGACCTGCCCGCCGGCATTGGCCGGGTATCCGCGCGAGCCGGCGACCTGCTGGGCTACCTGGGCTGGCGCCCGCCGCTTCGGTCCACCTCGATGCAGGTTCTCGCCGACGGCATTGGCGGTGACCCGGCCGACTGGCGACGCGTCGCGGGCCGCGACCTCGGAACGGTGGCAACAAGCCTTGCCGCCATGCCGGCGACCGCCGCCGACCTGATGGCGGCGCGGGCTGCGCTGGCGCTACCGCTGGCGATCAAGCTGCTGGCGCTGTTCTGGCTGGCCAGCGGGATCATCGGACTGGCCGACATCGGCGCCGCCGCACAGGTGCTCTCCGGCAGCGCCCTGCCGTCGGGCTGGCATGTCCCGGCCGTGGTGACCGGCAGCCTCGTCGACATCGGCCTCGGCCTCGCCGTCGCGGTCCGGCGGCTGGTGCGGCCGGCCTGCCTTGGCATGATTGCCACCAGCATCGCCGACCTGGCCGGCGCGACGCTGCTGGTGCCCGGCCTCTGGGCCGATCCGCTCGGGCCGCTGGTGAAGGTCGTCCCGGCCATCGCGCTCGCCGCCATCGTGGCGCTGCTGGCCGGGGGGCGCCGGTGACGGTCGAGCTGCTGCTGCGCTGGCTGCACGTGCTGGGCGCATGCACCATCCTCGGCACCGGCGCCGGCATTGCCTTCTTCATGCTGATGGCACACCGCAGCGGCAACGCGGATTTCGTCGCGCGCACGGCCCGGACCGTGGTGACCGCGGACTGGCTGTTCACCGCCACCGCCGTCATTGCCCAGCCCGTCACCGGCATCCTGCTGGCGCGCGAGACCGGCTGGCCGCTGGACCAGGGCTGGATCGTGCTCTCGCTCGCGCTCTATGCGCTCGCCGGCCTGTTCTGGCTGCCGGTGGTCCGGATGCAGGCCCGCATGCGCGACCTTGCCCGCGCCGCCGCCGAGGCCGACGCGGCGCTGCCGGATGCCTATCACCGGCTGTTCCGCCTCTGGTTCGCCTGCGGGTTCCCGGCATTCGCCGCGGTGCTGGCGATCATCTGGCTGATGCTGGCACGACCTGCCATCTGAGGGCTTCCAGCTTCCTGACCACCACGGTTCCCGATTTCGTGGTTGACTTCGCCATCATCGCGTTCCTTATTTGTATCGGTTGCACATATTTTCATTCCACAACCCCATGGAAGCGTCATGAGCCCTCAGAACCTCGGACCAGGCGATGCCGGGTCGGTCGAACCGATGCTGGTCCTCGGCCTCGTCATTGGCGGCCTTTCCATCGTCGCCTTCATGGCGACCATCTTCATTTGCCGGAATTCCATGACCGGGATCGGTCGCGGCACCTACATCGCCGGATATGGCGCCCTCTCCGTCGCCATGCTGCTGGTTCCGGCGCTGATCGCGATCCTGCGGCCGGGACCGGACGAAGACGGGCTGACGGTGCTGCCGGTCGCCCTGGGCATTGTTCTGCTGGTCACCATGGTGGCCTATGCCCGGATGTCGCTGGCGCGCGCGCAGGATGCCTTCGGCCGGGCGGCGCCGGCGATGCTCGCGCTGGTGCCGCTGCTCAACTTCGTGCTCTGGCTCCGGTCGACCCGCCACGACGGCCGGCGGCACCAGTACCGGATTCCGGACTGGCTGGCCGGCGGACAGGGGGTCATCACCGGCTTCATGCTGATCATCCTCAGCATCGTCGCGGCCCGGGCGCTGGAGTTGAGGATCGAGCAGGACATGATGCGGGAACGCTCGGCCGCCGTGGACACAAGGAGCGATACCGCACCCCGCACGCTGGAGGTGCTGTTGGCCGGTACCGCCGCGGCGGAACGTTCCATCCTGCCGCTCCGCGTGAACGAGACCACCGTCCTGGTCGACTCCCGGGTCGAGGGCCTGCGCCTCAGCCGGGTCTACCAGCTCGACCGCGACTATGTCGTCGAGATCAACATGGAGACCGCGGCCATCATCGATTCCCAGTATTGCGACGACGCCGACAGCCTTTCGCTGCTGCGACGCGGGGTGCAGTTCGAGGAGGTCTTCATTGACAGCGCCGGGATCGAAACCGGCCGCCACACGGTCCGGGCCAACCACTGTTCCGACCGGCCGTAGCGGAGGCCGGGATCGCCGTCCGCCGGGTCAGAGCCGGATGCAGTCACCCTCGGCCGGCGCGATGCAGGTCACCGGTCCGCCACGTGCGGCGATCAGCTCCTGCGCCGCCGCCAGCTTGGCGTCGATGGCCGCGTCGTCCTGGTCAGGGTCATGGTGATAGAGGCAGAGCGTCTTCACCTCGGCGCGGCAGGCCAGTTCGACCACCTGGCTGAGGCAGCTGTGGCCCCAGCCGACCTTCGAGCGGTATTCGGCATCGGTGTAGGTGGAATCGGTGACCAGCAGGTCGGTTCCCCGCACGAAATCGCTCAGGTTGTCCATGTAGTCCGGCGCGTGATAGTCGGACTCGGGCAGGAACATCTCGTTGTCGGTGATGTAGCAGACCGAGCGGCCGTGATAGTCGACGCGGTAGCCGAGGCAATAGCCCGGATGCGACAGCAGCATGGTCTTCACGCTGATGCCGGCGACGTCATAGGTGCCCTCGCGCAGGTCGCGATAGGTGACGCGTGCGCCGAACTCGCGGACCGTGATCGGGAAATAGGCGCCGTCCATCTGGGCGGAAACCAGGCGCTCGATCCCCATGGAACCATGTGTCGGCCCCAGGATCTCGTAGTCGTTGCCGGGAATGTAGAGCGGCGTGAAGAACGGCAGCGCGTTGATGTGGTCCCAGTGCGGGTGCGAGATGAAGATCTTGCCCTCGCTGCGGGTCTTGCCCCCGCGCAGCAGGCGGTCCGCCACCGAGCGGATGCCGGAACCGGCATCGAAGATGAAGTGCTGGCCGCGCGGGAAGGTCAGCGCCACGCAGTTGGTGTTGCCGCCATATTTCAGGCTCTCCGGCCCCGGCCGGGGCAGCGTGCCGCGCACGCCCCAGAAATCGACCGCCACCTTGTCGTCGAGCACCCGCTCGACCGTCTCCAGGAAGATGTCGGCCTTGATCGGCTTCAGGATGTAGGCGTCGGCCCCGAGTTCCAGCGCCCGGCGCCGGTCATACTCGAAGGCCTTGCCCGAGAAGACGAAGATCCGCATGTCGTCGAAGGCGCGGTCGGACCGGAGCTTCTGCGTCAGCTCCATGCCGTCCATGTCCGGCATCATCACGTCGGTGACCACGGCGTCCGGCGGATTGGCCCGGATCGCCGCATAGCCCTCGGGCGAGGACTGGAACACCGTGACGTCGTGCCCGGCCCTGGTCAGCAGCGCACGGGCATGTCCGCCGGTCACGCGGTCGTCGTCGATGATGATGAAGCGGCGCTTCGTCATCCGGCAGTCCCCTCCCGGTAGCGTTCTGTTATCAGGCCGGAATGTGACGCAATTTCCGGGCCGGTGCCAAGCGCGCCGGAGGCGTTCAGTTCGCGAAGACCTTCTGCAGCAGGGCGGTCGTGCGGGCCGCGGGATTCTCGCGGATCGCCGCCTCCTCCCTGGCCAGGTAGTGGAAGATGCCGTCCAGCCCCAGCTTCACGACGTGGTCCGACAGGTCGGCCCGGATGTCGGGCAGCAGCGGGTTCGCCTTTGCCTGGCCGACCGCGTTCTCGTAGGCGCTGATGGCGCCGACCTCGGCCAGGCTCTGGTCGACCACCGGCTTCATTTCCGCGGTCAGGCCGGGCGACATGGTGCGCCGGAAATATTGCGTCGCGGCGTCCTTCGGCCCGTTCAGGATGCTCGCTGCATCCTCGACCGTCATCTGCTCGACCGCACTCACGAACAGGTCCCCGGCCTTGGCCGAGGCGGTCTCGGCGGCCCGGTTGAGCCGCAGCTCAAGGTCGTCCAGCGTGCCCGACATGCCGAACCGGCTCAGGGCCTTCTTCGCCTTGGCCATCTTGTCGGGCAGCGGAATGTGGATGAGGCTGTCGCCATTGAAGCCGTCGGTGGCACTGACCTGGCTGACCACGCGGGACGACCCGACACGCAGCGCCTCCTTCAGCCCGGCGATGATCTCGGACGTCTGCAGGCCGGCGGCACCGGAACCAGTAGAAGACTGCCCCGGCACGGCGCCGCCCAGCAGGTTCTTGGCCTTGCCGAACAGGTCGGAGGCCTGCGCGCCGGCCAGCGGGACGGCGACGGCAAGCGCGATGACGATCGGAAGGGTGCGCATTTCGGTTTCTCCCGGCGGGAACGGTCTGGACCGCAGGACACCACGATCCAGAAAGCCGCGTCGGAAGTAAACGCCGGAAAGCCGGACCGTGCGCGTCGACATGCAAACGACCACGACGACCCGGACGGTATGGATTGGGGGGTCGGGGATCCTGAGTACCGTCCGGGTCGCCGGGAGCCGTTTGGCTGGACATACCAAAAGCAAGCGACAGGCCAGTTGCGAAAATCGTGATCGACGCCCCGCTCCGGCGCCGGCCAGGGACCGGGCGGTCGCCTGTTCTGGGCTTTGCTGCAACGGCTTAGTGGAAAGTCAGGCCGATCGGTCCACCGCGGCGGACAAGACCGGATCACGTCAGGCGTTACAGCAAAGGGTTAACGGCCTGTCCCGCAATGGCCACCTTTCGCAATTCGGGCACCCCCCTGCACCATGACCGGCACCGGGGTGTGCAAAATGCGACCGGTGGGCGCCTAGCGCTTGGTCCGAAACGCGTCGAGCGAGACAACCTCGCCCGCCTTGGGCGCTTCGGGCTTCTCGTCCTCGACCATCTCGACCGCCGGTTCGGGGGCCGGACGCGGCGCCAGCGCGGCATCTTCCTGCCCCGGCACGCCCGGCGGCTGGAACTGCAGCCCGAACTGAACGCTGGGATCGGCGAAGGACGTGATGGCGGCGAAGGGCACGCGGATGCGGGTCGGCAGCTTGTTGAACGACAGCGAGACCTCGAAGGCCTCGGCGTCGACGGCCAGGTCCCAGTACTGGTGCTGCAGCACGATGGTGATGTCGGTCTCGTAGCGGGCGAGCAGGTGGTCGGGCAGGCTGACACCGGGATAGCGGGTCAGGAAGGTGACGTAGAAGTGGTGGTTGCCCTTCAGTCCCTCGTGCGCCGCCTCGTCCAGGGCCCGTCGCACGACCCCGCGCAGCGCATCCTCGACCATCCTCGAATAGTCCATGCCGGCCTCCAGCCGCTGAGCTCACGCCTGCCCCGCGCCCGAAGGCCCGGAACGAGTGGGGGGCTTCTGTTGCCCGGCGCCCCCCGAGCCGCGCTTGCCTAGTTTGTGTTAGGCAGCGAGCGCCAGTTCGTTATCGTTGGCACTTGTGAAACGGCCCGATCACGGCGGAGCCATCCCGGGCAAAAACCACACCTTTACCACGCACGTCGATCCTGTTTCGCCCCCCTGGACCCTGGCCCGAAGGCACGACCGCCGAACCGGCGGCAGGGAGAAGTTGGTGGAGGCGCCGGGCACTGCCCCCGGGTCCGTAACGCTTATTCCGTGTAGCGTTTATCGCCATAGCCGGTTACCCGGCCCCTCCAATATAGGGTGTCCGCCCCCCGATTGACCAGTGTCTCGGGGGCGGTCGTGCCGTCGCAGGCTGCCCGTCGCGCGCGCCCGGGCACGCGAATCGCCCTATGCTGGCCGCCCGCCGCCCGAGGAGAGCCGAGCGATGCCGCTTACCGACGAACAGCGCCAGGAAATCGAGGACCAGCGGGCCGTCAGCCGGCCGACGCGCCGCGCCGTGTCGGAGGGTCTGGAGGATTTGCTCTATACCGCCGTGCCGGTGCTGGACCACGGCTTCGTCCGGGTCATCGACTACATGGGCGACGACGCGGCGGTGGTGCAGGCCGCCCGCGTCTCCTACGGCCGCGGCACGCGCAAGATCAGCCAGGATGCCGGCCTGATCCGCTACCTGATGCGCCACCGGCACACCACGCCGTTCGAGATGTGCGAGATCAAGTTCCACGTGAAGCTGCCGATCTTCGTGGCGCGCCAGTGGATCCGCCACCGCACCGCCAACGTCAACGAGTACTCGGCGCGCTATTCGATCCTGGACCGGGAGTTCTACCTGCCCTCCCGCGCGCATCTCGCCGCGCAGTCGTCGTCCAACCGCCAGGGCCGGGGCGACGTGCTGGAGGGCGACGAGGCGCAGCGAGTGATGGACCTGCTGCGCACCGACGCCGAGACCGCCTACGACCACTACGCCTGGATGCTGAACGAGACCGAGGACGGCAGCCCGCAGGATCCGTCCCGCCAGGGCCTGGCCCGCGAGCTGGCGCGCATGAACCTGTCGCTCGGCTTCTATACGCAATGGTACTGGAAGACCGACCTGCACAACCTGATGCACTTCCTCTCGCTGCGCGCCGACCCGCACGCGCAGTACGAGATCCGCGCCTATGCCGATGTCATGGTCGACATGCTTAAGGCCTGGGTGCCGCTGACGGCCGATGCCTTCGAGGAATACCGCCTGGGCGGCATGGCGCTGTCGCGCACCGCACTGTCCATCGTGCAGCGCATGCTGGCCGGGGAGACGGTGACCCAGCCCGACAGTGGCCTCTCCGCCCGCGAATGGCGCGAGGTGATGGCGGCGCTGGGGCGGGATTGATCCGGACCGGGGCCACCGACGCACAATTGTCGCAGGCGTCACGCAGGTACGCTTCTTGCTGACAGCGGACACGGAATGGTCATGGGGCGGCGCTTGCAACGGCGGTCGCACCGGACTAGCAGTGGGCGACCGGCCGCCATCCGGCGGGCGCGGTGACGGGCGATGCGGAGCACGATGAGCGACAGCAGCGGCGAATTCGAGATCGGCGGCCGCGCACCGGCCCTGGGCGACCTGTTCGACCGCTGGCTGCAGGCCTTTGGCGGCGCGTGGCAGGCCCAGAACGCCGACGACATCGCGCGGCTGTTCACCGGCGACGCCACCTGGTTCGAAACGCCCTTCGGCCCGGCGGTCAAGGGCCGTCAGGCGATCCACGAGCACTGGTCGAACGCCCTCGCCGGGCAGCGCAACGTCGTCTTCATGTACCGCGTGCTGGCCGTGCAGGGTGACATCGGCGTCGCCCGCTGGGCCGCGCAGATGGACATCACCGGCACCGGCAAGCGTATCGAGTTCGACGGCGTCATCGAGTGCCGCATGGACGGCAGCGGCACGTCGCGGCTGACCCGGCTGTGGTGGCACGACCGCGAGGCCCCGCGCCGCGGCACCGCCTGACGCCACCGACAATTTTCGCAAAATGCGAAGTTTCGCGCGATTCGCGCGACGCCGCGTTGTCCCGTGACGGGCCGTCGCTATGATCGGCGCCACGGAAAGACTCAGCCCGGCGCGCTTGCCATTGCGGCCGGGACGTTCGGGGAGGAACGAGGATGAGCGTGAAGGTCTATGACTGGCTGGCCCACCATGCCGGCTTTCGCGGCGACAACCTGGCGCTGGTCGATCTCGCGAGCGGGCGGCGCTTCACCTACATCGAGGCCAACCGCCGGGCCGGTCGCGTCGCCGCCTGGCTGCGCCATGAACTGGGCGTCGGGCGCGGCGACCGCGTCGGCGTTCTGGTCGCCAACACCACCGACGTGCTGGAGGTGCAGTTCGCCTGCGCCAAGCTGGGCGCGGTGTTCCTGCCGCTCAACTGGCGCCTGACCGTGCCGGAGCTGACCTTCATCGCCACCGACGCGGCGCCGAAGGTGCTGCTGCACGGTCCCGAGTTCGCCGAGGCGGCGACGGCGGTCGGCAAGGCGGTGGGCGTCGCCCATGTCGTCGGCACCGCCGGCGACGGCTCCGACAGCGCCTACGAGCGTGGCATCGCCAGCCATCCGGACCCCGAGCACATGGTCGACCTGGTCCATGACGACCTCTGGACCATCATGTACACCTCGGGCACCACGGGCCTGCCCAAGGGCGCGATGATCACCCACGGCATGACCTTCTGGAACACGGTCAACCTGGGCCATCCGCACCGCATCAGCCCGGATTCGGTGCAGCTCACCGTGCTGCCGCTGTTCCACACCGGCGGCCTCAACTGCTACACCAACCCCGTCCTGCATGCCGGCGGCACCGTGCTGGTGATGAAGGCCTTCGACCCCAGGGCCTGTCTCGCGCTGCTCGACGACGCCGAACTGGGCATCACCCATTTCTTCGGCGTGCCGGCCAATTACCAGTTCATGGCGCAGCAGCCGGAATTCGCGAAGACCGACCTCTCGCGCATCCGCACCGCCGGTGTCGGCGGCGCGCCGGTGCCGGTGCCGCTGCTGGAGATATGGAACGCGCGCGGCCTGGGCCTGGCGCAGGGCTTCGGCATGACCGAGACCAGCCCGACCGTGCTGGTGCTCGACGCCTCGGACGCGATGTCGAAGCCGGGTGCGGCGGGCAAGCCGGCCCTGCACAACGAGGTGAAGATCGTCGACGAGGACGGCAACAGCCTGCCGGCGGGCCAGATGGGCGAGCTGTGGGTCAAGGGCCCGAACATCACGCCCGGCTACTGGAACCGCCCGGAGGCCACGGCGTCCACCATCACCGACGGCTGGTTGCACACTGGCGACGCCGCGCGCATGGACGAGGATGGCTACTACTACATCGTCGACCGCACCAAGGACATGTACATCTCCGGCGGCGAGAACGTGTACCCGGCCGAGGTGGAGAACGTGATCTATCGCCTGGACGCCATCGCCGAGGCGGCGGTGATCGGGTTGCCCGACGAGAAGTGGGGCGAGATCGGCTGCGCGGTGATCGTGCTGAAGCCCGGCGCGGAACTGACGCCCGATGACCTGGTCAGCCACTGCCGCGCCAATCTCGCGACCTTCAAGGTCCCGCGGCGGGTCGAGTTCATCAAGGCCCTGCCGCGCAATGCCACCGGCAAGGTGCTGAAGCGCGAACTGCGCGAGGATTTCCGCAAGGCCGACGCGGCCGCCGCGGCGGAATGATGGCGGGAGCGGCCGGCGCATCATGAGCCTCGACCTCTGGCTGGTCTACGTACTGGCCGGCATCGCCCTGTCGCTGACGCCGGGTCCGAACGGCCTGCTGTCGCTCGACCACGGCGTCCGCCATGGCACCGGCCGCGCCGTGTTCACCGCGCTGGGCAGCGTCACCGGCATGAGCATCCTGATCGGCGCCTCGCTGGCGGGTCTCGGCGCGGTGATGCTGACCTCCGAGACCGTATTCACCGTGGTGAAGTGGGTCGGCGCCGCCTACCTGGTCTGGCTCGGCGTCCGGCTGTGGCGGACGCGCGGCTTCGCGGTCACGGCCGCCGTGCCCGACGGCCCGGCGCGCCGGCGCATCGCCCGACACCGGGCCTTCGCGCAAGGGCTGGTGGTGGCGTTGTCCAACCCGAAGGCGCTGATCTTCTTCGCGACCTTCCTGCCGCAGTTCATGCAGCCCGACGTGCCGCTCTGGCAGCAGTTCGTGGTGCTGGCCGGCACCTACGCGGCCATCGAGTTCGCCTACGAGGTCATGCTGGCCGGTGCCGCCGGACGGCTGGCGCCCTGGCTGGAACGCCACGCCCGCACCTTCAACCGCGTCACCGGCGGCGCCTTCATCGCCGTCGGCGCCATGGTCGCCGCGTCGCAGCGGTAGTCAACCAGCCCTGAAAAATCTGCCTCGCACTCTTGTATACTGACCATCACGATCTACATCATGTAGTGCTCTGGGGCACCGGACCCGGATGACTTGCGTTAAGGCCTGCAAGCGCAATCCGCGCCCAGGGTCGGCGGGTCGGCTTGATCTCGATCATGTCGCATCCTTCCATGCACAAGGTGGCAGTAACGTACCACGCTAGGTTTACTCGTACCGGAGGGCACATCTCGTGCCCATTGATGGGAGCAAGGTTAAATAGTCCGGGTATGTGACGAACGGAGTCGAAATGCCCGGACTTTACCTCCCTACCGAGACTGAATTTGACCCAAAATCGGACGATTTTATTTCACCGTTCTTGTCAAAAGAACGAAAGTACCGGCACTTTGATTTACCTATTGGCAAACAAGAGCGATCGAATTTAATAAATTTTTCTATCGAGCACGATGTCCATCGTTTCTTGCCACTTCTTGGGTTTACCGAAGAATTTAGGCGCGTTTCATTTGACGCCAGCGGACTGCGAAGCATAAAAATTAAGAAGAGACCAATTCGATATGCATCACACAAAGATTCCAACTATCTGCAGCACTATTCAAACTATATTTCAAAATATTACGATGCTGCGATAAAAGAAGACGGAACTGATAAATCGATACTTGCTTACCGCAAAGGGGGAGCGACAAACATTCATCACGCCAAATCGTTATTTGATGAAATTCGCATTCGAAAAAATTGTAAAGTATTTACAATAGACATATCTGGCTTTTTTGACAGCATAGACCACACATTGCTGAAGAAGGAAGTTTGTGCACTCTTGAAATGCCCCCTCCTCAGCGGACATCATTTTACTATTTGGAGGAACATTACGAGGTATTCATGGGTCGAAACTTCAGATATAGACAAATTGCTAGGTAAGAAAAGAGAGCGTCAAGGTCGAATTTGCTCACACAAAGATTTTATCGACCATATTCGGGGGCGCGATTTGGGATTAATTCGGACACATGACCAAACGTATGGCATTCCGCAGGGAACACCAATATCAGGCCTATATGCAAACATATACCTCAGAACATTTGACCGCGAGATATCTGAATATATCGAAAAATATAGTGGGAGTTACAGGCGCTATTCCGATGATATCGCCATCGTGATGCCATTAGATACAAAACGAAAACACATAATTTCTATCTTAGAAAAATTTCTTGGCGAATTTGAACTGACCATTTCTCATGAAAAAACTGAATGCGCGAAATTCGAAGCAGGGAAATTAGTCAGCGAAAAGCCACTTCAGTATCTTGGATTTACATACGATGGCGAGCAAACTCTAATAAGACAATCGTCTCTTGAATCATATCGTCGGAAAATGAAGCGCGGAATTCACAGCAAACTAGTGGCTGCCAAAAAGAAAAAAATTCCCTCAAGCGAAGTATTTCGAAGAGAACTACTGAGCAGGTATACACATTTAGGAAGAAGGAGAAATTTCCTTCGCTACGCATATAAAGCTGCCGACATATTGAATAGTGAAGCGATTAAGAAGCAAGTAAAACGACATACAACTTGGTTCAATAGGGCATTCCAGAGTGAAATAAAAAAGATATATGGGTGAAATCACCCCTCTTTTTTGAAACACATCGTTTCGCCTTCGGCGCCATGATCGCGGCGTCGCAGCGCTGATCATCCGGCCCTGAGCCCCGCCTCCTGCTCGGCGCGGTAGGTGTCGGCCTCCTCGATCAGCCAGGACTGGAACGCCTTGACACTGGTCCGGCGCAGCGCGCCCGGCTGGTGCACCAGGTAGTAGGCCAGCTCCGACCCCAGGGTCATCGGGAACGGCCGGACCAGCCGCCCGGCCAGCAGGTCGGCATAGGCCAGCGCGTGCCGCGCCATGGCGACCCCCAGCCCCTCGGCGGCCGCCTGCAACAGCATGGCGGAATTGTCGAACATCGGGCCCTTGCGCGGGTCGACGCCGCTGACGCCGGCCGCCGCCAGCCACTCGGCCCAGCCGACCGGATAGTCGTCGTGCAGCAGGGTGTGGTGGGCCAGGTCCTCCAGCTTGCGCAGCGGCGGATCGCCGTTGATCAGCGCCGGGCTGCAGACGGGGAAGACCGCGTCATCGAACAGCCGGTGCACCGAGAGCCGCGGGTAGTTGCCGCGACCGGAACGGATGCCGAGGTCGAAGGGCTCCACCTCCAGGTCGACCAGCCGCTCCTCGGTCGACAGCAGCACGTCGATCTCCGGATGGCGGGCGCGGAAGCGCGACAGCCGCGGCACCAGCCACTTGGCGGCGAACGAAGGCATGCATGTGATGCGGATCTCGGTCCCGTCGGGGCGACTGCTGATCCGCTGCGCCGCGGTCTCGAGCAGGTCGAGGGCGTCGCGCACGCCGGGCAGCAGCAACTGGCCCGCTTCCGTCATCAGGATCTCGCGGTTCCGCCGCTCGAACAGCCGCACGCCGAACCAGTCCTCCAGTCCCTTGACCTGATGGCTGATTGCGGCGGGCGTCACATGAAGCTCGCTTGCCGCCCGAGTGAAACTTAAATGACGCGCCGCCGCCTCGAAGGCGCGAACGGCGTTAAGCGGGGGTAAACGGCGGGACATGGCAATATGCCTCACATGAGATAATCTAAAAGATAAGCTGAGAAAGTGTCGTTTGTCAGCCCCCCTCCCCCCTCCTAGATGACGCCTTGTCCGGAACAGACCGGGCGCGGTTCAAACCCAGGAGTACGTGAAATGAGCCGGAATGTTGGTAGTGTTGGCCTCGGCCAGTCCCCCGTCGAGATCCGGCCGGTCTCGACCATCGCCGCGTTGGGCCAGCGGGCCCTGCGTGTCTTCCAGACCTGGCAGCGGCGGCTCGAGCAGCGCCAGCAGCTGGCCTCGCTGGACGAGCGGCTGCTGAAGGACATGGGGATCAGCCCGATGGATGCTTCCGCCGAAGTGGCGAAGCCGTTCTGGAAGGACTGAACCGTATGGGCGCCGAGGGGCGACATCAGTATCGGACCCACCTGAAATGGACCGGCGCGGCGGCCGGGTTCGCTGGCTATGACAGCTATGACCGGACCCACAGGATCGCCGCGCCGGGCAAGCCGACGCTTGTCACCTCGTCCGATCCGGCCTTTCTCGGATCGCCGGAGCTCTGGAATCCCGAAGACCTGCTGCTGGCGGCGCTGTCGAGCTGCCACATGCTGAGCTATCTCGCCTGCTGCGCCCGCGCCCGCATCACCGTGACGGGTTACGAGGATCGCGCGGCCGGCACGATGGTCGAGGACGGCAAGGGCGGCGGACGCTTCACCGAAGTGATCCTTCGGCCGGTCGTCACCATCACCGACCCCGCGAAGCTGGAGCACGCCATGCGCCTGCACGACACCGCGCACAAGGTCTGCTTCATCGCCAATTCGGTGAACTTTCCCGTCCTGCACCAGCCGGAGCTGGTCATCGCCGCGGCCTGAGCCGGGCGCATTCCGCTTTCGCAGTCCTTCGACGCCGTGCTAGCCAGAATCATGCTGAGCAGACGGCGATTCGTGGGATCCATCCCGGCAGTTGCGGCACTGACCGCGCTTGGCCTGCCGTCCGGCCCCGCGATCGCCCTTCCCGACCCCGGTGCCGTCGCCGCCCTGGTCGGCCTGCCCGGCATCGACCGCCCCCCGCTTGCCGCCGCCGATATCGCCGGCCGGCCGCTGGTGGTGGCCTTCTGGGCAAGCTGGTGCCCGCCCTGTCGCAATGAATTCGTTCACCTGAACCACGTGCAGCGCAGTTTCGGACCGAAGGGCCTGTCGGTCATCGGCGTCAACGTGCACGAGAAGGTCGCCGGCAGGGACGATCCGGAGCGGCTGGCGCGCTTCATCGCGGAGACCGCGCCGCAATTCCCGCTGCATGCCGGCGACGACGCCCTGCTGCGGACATTCGGCGACATCCGCGCCATTCCCGCCGTGTTCGTCTTCGACCGCTCGGGCGAGGTTGCCTTCGCCTTCCAGCCGGCGCCTGGCGGTACGGGGCCCAGCCATGTCACCTATGGTGAACTGGTGCCGGTGCTGCGGAACATGGGTCTCTGAGGCGACCGGCCGATGTTGGCCGTCAGGCCAGGCCGATCTCGCGCAGCCGTTCCTGCAGGTAGTCGTCGGCGGTGATGCCCGGTGCGATCGGCACCTCGGCGCGGGCATGCATGAACAGCGGCATCGAGTACCGCGAGCGGTTCGCCGCGTCGACGGGATTCATCACCCGGTGCGTGGTCGACGGGAAGTAGCCGCCGGTCGCGCGGCTCAGCATGTCGCCGGCGTTCACCGTCACCAGGCCAGCGTCGCAGGGCACGTCATGCCAGCCGCCGTCCCGGTCACGCGCCTGCAGGCCTGGCTCGCTGCCGGTCAGCAGCAGGGTGATCAGGTTGATGTCCTCGTGCGCCGCCGCGCGGACCGCGCCTGCCTCGACCGCTTCGGGAAGTGGCGGATAATGCAGGATCCGCAGCAGGTGCCGGTCACTCCCGCGCACCATCTCCCGGAGGGGCATCGACAGCCGGCCGGCGATGTCGGCGGGCGTTTCCCGGTCCAGCCAGTCCAGCAGGGTCTCGCCCAGCGCGATCAGCCCGGCATGGACACGGCGCGTGTCGACCTCCGGTCCCGCAGGAACCGGCGCATGCCGGTAGACGTGGAAGAACTCCTTCAGGTCCTTCTGCCGGCTGTCGCGGGCGTTCTCGGTGCGATAGGGAAACCAGCCGGTCTGGCCGGCCGGATCGAAACGCCATGCGTCCTTTTCTGGCCCGGCAAAGAACGCGGCCCAGGCAGCATAGAAACGCTTCAGCCCGGCAGCCTGCAGCGGATGGCGGGAGAGCACGGCGAAGCCGGTCTGCCGCAGTGTCCGCGCGAACCGCGCCGGGGCGTCGGGGGCATCGAACGGTATCGTGTCGATCACGAACACACCGTACCCCCTCGGCCGTGGGCGGGATCAGCGGGTATCGTCGTCCTCGTCTTCCTCGACAACCGCGTCGTCGGTCTCCACCTCGTCCAGGTCGACGTCATCGTCGTCCTCGAGTTCCTCGGCACCGAGATCGACCGGTTCGTCCGCATCTTCCTCGTCGACGTCCGGCGAGCCGATGGCCGGACCGCTGTCCTCGTCGTCTTCCTCGACAACCGCCGCATCATCGTCGTCGTCGTCGTCGAGAAGGGTGTCGTCGTCGTCATCGTCGAGTTCGATATCGTCGACTTCGTCGTCGTCAGCAGGCGCGCGGCGCTCCGGCACCGGCTTCTTGACCTTCTCGACCGGCGCCGCACGGCGCTGCTTGAAGACCACGGCCGGCTGCGTTTCCGCACCGCAGCGCGGGCAGATCAGCGGCGACTTGTTGAAATCGTAGAACTTGGTGCCGCAGCTCTGGCAGACCTGCTTCGTTCCCCATTCGGGCTTGGCCATATGTCGTGTTCCGGTTGCGACGCTGTCATCTGAAACGAGCCGGCTGAATAGCCACAAGGCCCGGCAACTGTCAAAGCCTGTTTGGCCTCAGGCACGCAGCCTGTACAGCACCACGCGCACCCGCCACCAGAAACGCCCTTCCGCGGCATAGCGCCGGGCATTGGCCAGACGGCGTGCGAATGTCGCGAGCGCCAGGCGCAGCCGCGTGACCAGCAGGACCAGTCGCCCGGCCCGCGCGACCGCCGTCGCGTCGACCGCATAGCCCTTTCGCGCCAGCATCTCGCCGGCCCCGCGCTGGCTCAGCGCGATCTCCACGGCGGACAGTTCGGTGCGCCAGGACTCGATGCGGTCGGTCCTGGGCTTGCGCAGCAGGTTCGCGTGCAGGTGTCGCTGGTCGGCCGGAATGCGGGCGAGATAGGCCTCGCCGTCCATCTCGCCAGGATCGGCCAGCGCCGGCAGGCCGCGCATGATGAAGGCGCGGATCGCCGCCATGCTGCGGTCGTGGTCCGCGATCAGGTCCTCGTAGCGAACCTCCAGCAGGTCGGGTCCGGCAACGCGATCAACGCGGCGGGCATTCGCCGCCCAGCGCCGTGCGGCATCCAGCGCGTCCTCGTTCATCGCCGCCGCCGTATCCGAGCCGATTGCCTGCTTCTGGCTGGCGAACACGCCGCGCGGGTCGCGCAGGATGTGCAGGAAGCGCGCGCCGGGCACAGCCTGGCGCAGCCGGGCAATGTGGTGCGTCAGCCGCGTCCCCTTCACCAGGTAACAGGATATGTCGGCCCCGCCGAAATGCAGGTCCAGCACCGTGCGCAGGATGGCATCGAAGCCGGCCGGGCGCGGCAGCGCCGCCAGCGCCGCGTGCAGGCGTTCCGCGGCGATCCCCCACTCGGCGAACTTCCGCTCGGTGGTGAATGTCCGGACGATCCGGGCCAGGTCGGCATCGTCGGCGATGGTGGCGCCGCTCTCCAGCACGTCGGCGAAGGTTTCGGTCTCGATGGTGACCCCGATCTCCGGATGCAGGTCCAGCCGGCTCGCCAGGAAGGTCGAGCCCGAGCGGTTCTCGTACATCAGGAAGACGATCTGGCGGTCGGCGAGCGGGGTCATGTCCGGCGCAGCATAGCCCTGAGCGCGCGGGGCGTCAGCGTCCGGGGATCGGGCAGCGACAGCGCGCCGGTCAGCCGCCAGGCGAACCAGGTATGCAGCGCCATCCGTGCGACGATGGTGACCGAGGTGACGACCGCGACCCCCTCCATGCCATACGGCCCGACCACCACCAGGTTGGCGATCACGTTCACCACAACGGCGCCGATGGTCAGCAGCGACAGCAGGGTCTGGTGGCCGGCCATCTGCAGCATCACGCCGGGCGAGCCGACCACGGCGGAGACCGTCTGGCCGGCGGCGAGGATGATCAGAACGTCGGCACCGGCCGCATAGGGTTCGCCGAACAGCAGCACCATCAGCGGCTCGGCCAGGAACAGGATCAGCACGAACACCGGCAGCGAGACCACGGTGGACCAGGTTGCCGCAGTGCGTGCCAGCCGCTCGAAATCCTGCATGCGGCCGGCGGCGTGCATCGCGGCGAGGAGCTGCGGCAGGGCGATGTTGATGACGCTCAGCGCGAACAGCACCAGGTTGGTGACGCGCGTCGCGGCCGCGTACCAGGCGACCTCGGTGGCCTCGCGGAACAGGCTGAGGATCCAGACGTCGGTCGCCTTGAGCACCAGCGCGCCGGCGCTGTGCAGCAGCATCGGTGCCGAGATGCGGGCCAGTTCGCCGGGCGTGATCGTCTGGCCTCCCGGTGTCGGCGGATGGCCGGCGACGAAGCGCATGCAGATGCCAAGCGTCAGCAGCGCCATCACGGCGGATGCGAGGGCGTAAAGGTCGACCGTCTCCACCACGCCGAAGCCCGCAGGCAGCAGCAACGCAACCAGCGCCACGACAAAGACGATGAACTCCCGCGGGGCGCTGAGCAGCAGCGCACCGGCCCGGGTCCAGCCGACCCCGCGCAGGTAGGCGGACCCGATCTCCTCGGCGGCACGGGTCAGGATCACCAGCGCCACCAGCCCCCCGACCACCCAGCCGAGGTCACGTCCGAACAGGTGCTGCTCCAGCACCGGCCAGAGCCCCAGGAAGGCGGCTGCGGCGACGGCCGCGGTCACGCCGTACAGGATCGCGGTCGATCGCAGCAGGGAGCGCACACGCATCCAGTCGCCTGCCCCGCTCGCCGCGCCGGCCAGCCGGGTGACACCGGTCTGCATGCCGAAGCTCTGGATCATGGCGCCGACGGCGATGATCTGGGCGAAGACGGCGTAGAAGCCGAAGTCTTCGGGTGTCAGCAGGCGCGCCAGCACCATCGCGACGGCGATGTTGAGCACGCCGAGTGCCGAGCGGTTGACCAGTCCGAAGACCGCCCCGAGACGCAGGCGGCCGAAGACCGATGGCTCTCGGTGCTGTGCGTCGATGGTGGTCGCTCCGGTCCGGGATGCCCTGCGCCGGCGGTCGGCCTGCGGGCGGGCACAGGCTAGTGCATCCCTCGGTGGCAGGGAAGCCGCGCCACCCTCAGCCGCGCAGGCGGTCGACCCGCAGGCGATGGCGGCTGTCGCTGAGGCGCAGCGCCATGCCCCATGCCGCAACCGAAACGCCAAGGCCGGTGGCGCCTGCGATCAGGAACATCACCATGATCTGGTAACGCACGGCCTGGGCCGGGTCGGCGCCCGCGAGAATCTGGCCGGTCATCATGCCCGGCAGGGAGACGACGCCGGTGGCGGCCATGGCATTGACGATCGGCACCAGTCCGGCAGTTGCTGCACGGCGCAGGCTGGCGCGCAAGGCCAGCATCCGGGGCGCGCCGGCCAGCAGGTGCGCCTCGATGGCGCGCCGCCTGGTTGTGACATCGGCCACGAAGGCATTCATCACCAGGGCGATGCCGGTCATGGCATTGCCGAGGATCATGCCGAACAGCGGCACCGCGAAGCGCGGATCGTACCAGGGGTCGGGCCGGAGCTGGACACCGAGGGCGAAGACGGTGACGACTGCGGCGCCGAACAGCATCGTCGCGCCGCCCAGGCCATAGCCCCAGATGCCGGCCAGCGGGCGTTCCTGGCGCGCGATCACCTCGTAGGCCGCGACCGCCGTCATCACGCTGACGGTCAGCACGATCAGGGCCGGCGAGCGGGTGGTCAGCACCACATCCAGCACCAGCCCGACCAGCGCCAGTTGCACCACCATGCGCGCGGCGGCGATCGCCATGCGCCGCACGATGCCGAGGCCGAGCAGGATCGAAAGGCCGGCATTCAGCACCAGGAAGATGGCGCCAAGCGCCACGTGCAGGCTGTCGGGATCGATGCTCATGGCGTTTCCGCCACCCGCCCGTCCACCACGGCGACCGACAGGAGCCCCAGCCGCCGGACCTGCGCGGCATCGTGGGTGACCAGCAGCAGCGCAGCGCCACGCGCGAGTGCCGCACCAATCTCCGCCTCGACGGCCGCGCGGCTGGACCCGTCCAGCGCGGCGGTCGGCTCGTCGAGCAACAGCACGTCCGGCTGCCGCGCCAGCGCGATGGCCAGCGCCAGCCGCTGCCGTTCACCCGTCGACAGCAACTCGACCGGCCTTGCAAGCAGGTCCGGTGTCAGGCCGAACGCACCAGGGATCGACGATCCCCGGTCCCCGGCCGGAACATGATCAATGGCCAGCGCCGCCCACCAGGCCGGTTCGGCCGGCACGCAGGCAACGCGGCGCCGCCATTCGGGCGCCGGAATGCCCTCACGTGGCTGGCCGTCCAGTTCCACGATCCCGCTGTTCGGGTCGAGGTCGGCGATGGCGCGGAGCAGGCTGGTCTTGCCGCTGCCGGACGGTCCGCGCAACGCCACGCCCTGTCCGGCGCGGAGGTCGAGCCGGGGCGCCCGGACGGTCGCCGCCACTAGGTCCGCGATCCTGAGCCGTACCGGCCGGCTGTCGGCATCCATCGCACCGCCCTCCGCCGGTCAACCTGCCACGAACGCCTGCCGATTGCATGCGACCGGACAGCGCTTGCGGCAAACAGGCCGCTTCCTATACTCCGCGCCAAATTTCCGGCGGCACCCTGGAGGCGAGACGATGAAGACGGACAAGATCAGGAAGGTCGTGCTGGCCTATTCCGGCGGTCTCGACACCTCGGTGATCCTGAAGTGGCTGCAGACGACCTACAACTGCGAGGTCGTGACCTTCACCGCCGACCTTGGCCAGGGCGAGGAACTGGAGCCGGCGCGGCGCAAGGCCGAGCTGATGGGGATCAAGGAGATCTTCATCGAGGACCTGCGCGAGGAATTCGTCCGCGACTACGTCTTCCCGATGTTCCGCGCCAACGCGATCTACGAGGGCACCTACCTGCTCGGCACCTCCATCGCGCGCCCGCTGATCGCCAAGCGCCAGATCGAGATCGCGAAGATGGTCGGTGCCGACGCCGTGGCCCACGGCGCCACCGGCAAGGGCAATGACCAGGTCCGTTTCGAGCTCGGCTACTACGCCCTGAAGCCCGACATCCGCGTGATCTCGCCCTGGCGCGAATGGGACCTGACTTCCCGCACGAAGCTGATCGAGTTCGCCGAGGCGCACCAGATCCCGATCCCGCGCGACAAGCGCGGCGACGCGCCGTTCAGCCAGGATGCGAACCTTCTGCACATCTCCTCCGAGGGCAAGATCCTGGAGGATCCGTGGCAGGAGCCTGACCTCGGCCTGATCCTGTCGCGCATGGTCTCGCCCTATGACGCGCCCGACACGCCGACCGAGATCACCATCGACTTCGAGTATGGCGACCCCGTGGCGATCAACGGCGAGACGATGTCGCCGGCGACCCTGCTGGCGAAGCTGAACGAACTCGGCGGCGCCAACGGCATCGGCTGCCTGGACATGGTCGAGAACCGCTTCATCGGCATGAAGTCGCGCGGCGTCTACGAGACCCCCGGCGGCACCGTCCTGTTCACCGCCCGGCGCGCGATGGAATCGCTGACGCTGGAACGCGGCGCGATGCACCTGAAGGACGAGCTGATGCCGCGTTACGCGGAGCTGATCTACAACGGCTTCTGGTTCAGCCCCGAGCGCGAGATGCTGCAGGCCGCCATCGACAAGGCGGCAGCGCGCGTCAACGGCACGGTTCGCGTGAAGCTCTACAAGGGCAACGTCATCGTCACCGGCCGGAAGTCGCCGAACAGCCTCTATGACGAGGCCATCGTGACCTTCGAGGACGATGCCGGCGCCTATGACCAGCGCGACGCGGCCGGTTTCATCCGCCTGAACGCCCTGCGCCTGCGCCTGCTGGGCCGCCAGCAGGGCTGAATCCGGGCTTTCTGCACCGCAGCACTCGACCCGCCTCCTCCCGTCGTGCATGCTCGGCGGGCGGGCCCGCCCGACTCGGTCCGCCCGACGCACCGCGACCTCGCTCCCGGTGCGTCCGACACCGGCTGAGCAAGGAGGCCTCCGATGTCCGTCACCATCTACCACAACCCCCGCTGTTCGAAATCGCGCCAGACCCTGGCGTTGCTGCAGGATCGCGGGATCGAGCCGACGGTGATCGAGTATCTCCGGACCCCGCCCACGGCGGCGGAGATATCCGGCCTGCTGGACAAGCTGGGGATCGGTGCGCGCGACCTGGTGCGCAGCAAGGAGCCCGAATTCAGGGAGGCCGGGCTGGCCGATCCGTCGGTCGACGACACCCGCCTGATCCAGGCCATGGCCGAGATGCCGAAGCTGATCGAGCGGCCCATCGTGGTCGCCGGCGAGCGCGCCGCGCTCGGGCGTCCGCCCGAGGCCGTGCTGGACATCCTGTGATCCATGCTGGCCAGGGGGACAGATCATGCGGCTCTTCGTCGGAGTACCGCTGCCCGCCGATGTGCGGGAGCGCCTTTCGATCCTGGCGGCCGGCGTGCCTGGTGCACGCTGGATGCGGCCGGACAGTTTTCACCTGACCCTGCGCTTCCTGGGCGAGGTTGACGGCGCACTTGCCGACGACGTCGCCGGCGAGCTGTCGCGCATCCGCTGCCCGGAGTTCGACATCTGCGTCCGCGGTGTCGGCGGCTTCGGCGACCGGCGCCGCACGCGGGTGCTCTGGGCCGGCATCGCCGGCTCACCCGAACTCGGGCGCCTGCAGCAGAAGGTGGAGGTGGCACTGCAGCGGGCCGGGCTGGAACCCGAGCACCGCAAGTACCATCCGCACATCACGCTGGCGCGGCTGAAGGACGTGCCGACGGCCCGGCTGGAGCGGTTCCTGAGCTCGAACGGCTTCTTCCAGACGCGGTCCTTCACGGTGGACACGTTCACGCTGTTCGAGAGCCTGCCGTCCTCGGAGGGCTCGTTCTACCGCCCGCTGGCGGAATACGAACTCGATCCGGCCATGCTGGCGGCGGTCGGCAACCCGTAACGCCGGAGCGTCGCGCCGTTGGCATCCAGCCAGCGGCCGGCGCCGTGCGGATCGGGGTGCAGCCGGGCCAGCCAGCGATGGAACGCCGGACCGTGGTTCATTTCCTTGAGGTGGGCAACCTCGTGGGCGGCGACATAGTCCAGCACCGTCGCCGGCGCGAAGACCAGGCGCCAGTTGAACGACAGCACCCTGCGGCCCGAGCAGCTGCCCCAGCGGCTCGACTGGTCGGCCACGCGGACCCGCGCCACCGTCTCGCCGATGGCGGCCGCATGCAGCCGCACCCGCTCCTTCAGCCGACGCGTCGCCTCGGCCCGCAGCCAGTCCACCACGCGCCGGTTCAGGTGCTCGGCCGCGCCGCCAACAACCAGGGTGTCGTCCTCTCCGCGTTTCGGCGCGCCGCGGCTCGCCGGGCGGTGCACCACCCGCAGCGTCCCGTCGCCGAGGGGAAAGCGCATGCCGTCGACGAACGGCTGCGCCTGCGGACGCGCCGCGCGCCGCGCATCCAGCCAGTCGAGGTGCTGGCGGACAAAGGCCAGGCCACTGCGTTCGGACACGCCGGGCGGCAGGGTCAGTACCGGACGCCCGTCGCGCCGGTCGAGACGCAGGCGGAATCGCGTCGCCCTTGGGTGGCGGATGATCTTCAGGTCTGCGGGCAGGTCGCGGTGCATCGAATACCGGTGGCGGCTGGTCCGGGAATCACGCAGACAGGTTAGCACGCGGACGTGACGGCGACCCTCTCCGGCCGGCTTTCCTTCGCGCACCGGGATTGCTACAACCCCCGCCGACGGGTCGCGAAATCGGCATGGAAATGGAGCGCGTGATGCGTCGTCTGATTCTTGCAGTCTGGAGCCTTATTCTCATGACCACAGCGAACGCCGCCAGCGCGCGCGACCTGGAAAACACGCTCTATATCGACCTGGAATTCGGCCGGGTGGTCATCGAGCTGATGCCGCAGGTGGCGCCGAACCATGTCGCCCGCATCAAGGAACTGGCCCGCGAAGGCTACTACGACGGCATCGTCTTCCACCGCGTCGTGCCTGACTTCGTCGCGCAGACCGGCGATCCGACCGGTACCGGCCGCGGCGGCAGCGGCAAGAACATCAAGGCCGAATTCTCCAACGTCCCGTTCGAGCGCGGCACCGTGGGCATGGCCCGCGCCGCCAACCCGAACTCCGCGGACAGCCAGTTCTTCATCTGCTTCCGCGCCGCGCCGTTCCTGAACGGCCAGTACACGGTGTTCGGCAAGGTGGTCGAGGGCATGGACCACGTCGATTCCATCGCCCCGGGCGAGCCGCCGCGTTACCCGGACAAGATGCTGAAGGTCCAGGTCGCCGCCGACGTCAAGGAATGACCTGAACCGGTGAACTATTACCTGGCCGCCGCAGCGCTGAGAGCCTTCTCCGCCACGGCCCCGACACGGGCGCTGTATCGCTGGCTGGGCAACCGGAAGACCGTCCGCAAGCTGTCCGAGGACAAGGCCGGCTGGGTGCTGGACCGGATCGCGGAGACGCAGCTTTCGGCGTCGCCGCGCTTCCTGGAGCTCGGCACCGGCTGGATGCATGCCTACAGCCTGTGGCCGGCGCTGCTGCACGACGCCGAGGTGTGCTGCTTCGACGTATGGGACAACCGCTCCTTCGGCGCGCTGAAGAACGCCGTCCCGCAACTCGTCGACGGCGTGCAGCGCATGGCCCGGACGCCGGAACAGGCGGAGCGCGCCCGGGCGAAGATCGCGCTGCTGGAAAAGGCCACGTCCTTCGACGAGGCCTACCGCACGCTGAACCTGCACTATGCCATCGACGGCGCGGGCCGCCTGCCCTGGCCCGACGCGCATTTCGACGTGATCTATTCCGTCGACGTGCTGGAGCATGTCTCCGGCGCCGCATTCGACAGCGCCTGTGCCGACTGGTTCAGGGCGCTGCGTCCGGGCGGGCGGTTCGTGGCCCAGGTCGGGCTGGACGACCACCTCGCCCACTACGACCCGTCACGCTCGAAGAAGCACTACCTCCGGCATTCCGACAGGCTGTTCCGGAACTTCCTCGAGAATGACGTGCAGTACATCAACCGCCTGCCGGCCAGCCGGATCCTGGCCAGCCTGGAAGCCGCCGGCTTCCGCCTGCGCGATACCGAGTATTTTTCGGTCGAGGCGGCAACACTGCGCGTCCATCCCGACTATGCCGCGCAATCCGAACAGGACGCCAGGGCGTGGCGCCTGCACCTTGTCGCCGAACGCCCGGCGGACTGAGCGATGGATACCCCTGAAAGCTGGCTGCTGGCGTTCGGGGGTCTGGTCTTCGCACTGCTCGGGATCGTCCACGCGCTCTTCACCGCGCAGGATGCGGTGCGACCAAGCCGGATCGTGCCGTGGGACGCCGCCGTCACAGCGGCAATGCAGGGCGCAACGCTGAAGCTGACGCGGCAGACCACCGTGTGGAAGGCCTGGATCGGCTTCAACTTCAGCCATGCCCTTGGGCTGGTGCTGTTCGGTGCCGGCTGCATCGGCGGAGCGGTCGCCACGGCATCGGTTTCGACCGCCGCCGTGGCGCTGGCGGCAAGCGCCGTCGCGGTGCTCTACCTGATCCTTGCCGTGCGCTACTTCTTCAGCACGCCGCGCAACGGCGTGATCCTGGCACTGGCCTGCTTCGTCGCCGCGACCGCGCTCGGCCTCGGCTGAAACCGGGTCAGCGCGGCGAGCGCTTGGCCAGGATCCGCTGCAGGGTCCGGCGGTGCATGTTGAGCCGCCGCGCCGTCTCCGAGACATTGCGCCCGCACAGCTCGTAGACCCGCTGGATATGTTCCCAGCGCACCCGGTCCGCCGACATCGGGTTCTCCGGCGGCTGGGGCTTCTCCCCCTCGATCGCCAGCAGCGACTTGGCAACGTCATCGGCGTCGGCCGGCTTGGCCAGGTAGTCGATGGCCCCGGCCTTCACGGCGGCGACAGCCGTCGCGATGTTGCCATAGCCGGTGAGCATCACCGCCCGCGCGTCCGGCCGCACCTCGTGCAACACGGCGACGATATCGAGGCCGTTGCCGTCCTCCAGCCGCAGGTCGACCACGGCGAAGGCGGGCTTCAGCTCGCGCACCTTGGCCAGTGCCTCCTCGACCGATTCGGCATCGGCGACCTCGAAACCGCGCTTCTCCATCGCCCGGGCCAGACGCTGGCGGAACGGCCGGTCGTCGTCGATGATCAGAAGCGAGCGATCCTCCAGACGCGAGACGTCCAGCAGGTCGGACGCTGTTCCGTCACCAGTGCTCATCCAGTTTCACCTTCTTCTTGTCGTCGGCCGTCGTCGTGTCGACCCGGATGGCCCGACCCTAGCGGGCAAGGGCACGTTCAATAATGCCACGGGGCCAGTGGATGGCAACGCGGGCGCCCCGCCCCTCCCCGGTATCCGCCCGGTTCGAGAACGTCACACGCGCGCCGGAATGCTCCAGCAGGGTCGTCGCAATGAACACGCCGAGCCCCATGCCGCCGCGTTCCCGTCGGGTTGTCATATACGGTTCGCCGAGCGTGCGCAGCACATCAAGCGGAATTCCGGGTCCGTCATCGTCGATGGTGACCGAAATGGACGGCCCGTCCCAGGATATCGTGACCGTGACCAGGTGCTCGGCGAAGTCGACGGCATTCTCGGCCAGGTTGGCCAGGCCGTGTAGCACTTCGGGGCTGCGGTAGACCTTGGGCGGCGGACCGGACTGGGAGGTGACCACCACGTCGACGCCGAGATTGCGGTAGGGCTCCACCGCCGCCTCGACCAGGCCGACGATCACGGTGGTACGGAAGGTATCGTCGCCCTCGCCGGGCCGGCGCGACAGTTCGGCCAGGATGTTGCGGCAGCGGTCGGTCTGGCTGACCAGCAGGTCGACGTCTTCCGCCAGCGGGCTGTCCGGATCGAGCTCGCGCTTCAGTTCGCGGGCGACAAGGTGGATGGTGCCGAGCGGCGTGCCGAGTTCGTGCGCCGCCGCGGCCGCCAGACCACCGACCGCCGAAAGCTGCTGCTCGCGTGACAGGGCGAGCTGGGTGGCCGAGAGCGCGTCCGACATGCGCTTGGTCTCGAAGGCGACGCGGCCGGCATAGACCGACATGAACCCGATACCCAGCGACAGCGCCGCCCAGATGCCGCCGACATAGAGGTCGGGCAGCACCAGCATTTCCGCCGACCAGGGCAGTGGCAGGTAGTGCACGGCCAGCAGGCTGACGAAGACGAAGGCCAGGCCACCCAGCACGATGGTGCTCCAGAAGGACAGGATCGTGGCCGAGATCGTCACCGGCACCAGCACCAGGATGGCGAAGGGGTTGGTCAGCCCGCCGGTCATGTAGAGCAGCGCGGCGAGCTGCAGCAGGTCATAGGCCAGGAACAGCGAGGCGCCGCGATCCGACAGGCGGGCGGTATGCGGATACTGGATCGCCAGGATCAGGTTCAATGCCGCGGAGGCGGCGATGGTTGCCATGCAGGGCAGGAACGGCAGTTCGAAGCCGATGCCGTACTGCACCAGCAGGATCGAGAAGCTCTGGCCGATCACCGCCACCCAGCGGATCAGCACGAGCGTCTGCAGCCGTACCCGACCGGAGCCCGACAGCCCCGGCCCGGTCCCCAGCACGAACAGATCCTCGTCCGCTATGGCCCTGTCGGTCATGCCGCTCCCGCCACCCGATTTCCCCTGCGTCGGCCGGGAAACTACAGGCGGCGGGGCGCAAAGGGCAATCAGGCTTTCACGAAAGTGCCATGCAGGCCAAGCGGCAGGGCATAGGGCAGGCTCGCCACCGCCACGGGACCGCCGGAGACGTTGTCGGCCTCGAAGACCTTCAGGCGGGTCCGCCCGGCCGCGTAGTCGAGCACGGTGTTGAGGATCCAGCCGCCGCGTTCATCCGCGCCGGCCGGTACGTAGATCGCCTCCTCGGCCAGTTCGGTCGCGCCGTGGCGGAAAGCGTCGACCCTGCCGCTGCTCCCGTCCAGCATCGCCGTGGTGGTGAAGAACGGATGCGCCGCAGCGGCCCCGGCATCGGCCAGCAGCATGACCGTGCGGTCGGTGCGTCGCCCGGTCAGGTCGGGATGGACACGCGGGAACTCGGCGGCCGGTCCCTCGATGACCGGCGTCTCGCTGTAGCGGGCCCTGTCCAGGTCCAGCACCGCCTCGTGCCAGGTGGCGAACGTGCCCGACAGCGCCGACCCGTCCATCACGGCGCGGAAACTGCCGGTCGTGGCGGACGGGTCGGGATAGCGCGGGAAGCCGAAGCGTATGCGGTCGGGACCGTCGGCCCAGGCGTTGGAGAAGTGATAGACCCAGAACGCCGGCAGTTCGACGAAGCGACGGATCGACGGGTCGGATTTCTGCAGCACCAGCGCCGTACCGCCCTGCTCCGGTCGCCAGGCATGACGTTCCAGGAAGGTCGCACCGTCCGGGCGGTCGAAGACGAAAGGCGTGAGGATGAAGACGATGTGCCGTTCGGTGACCATGAAGTCGTGGATCATCGGGGTCGGCGCCGCGTCGATGACGTGGACGCCGGTGAGTGTTCCGTCCGGCGCCAGTCGGTAGAGCAGCACCTTCCCGGCATAGCCGGCATAGCCGAAGCTCCAGAGCGTGCCATCGGGATCGCGGCGCGGATGGGCCGTGACCGGCAGGCCGCGGGTCTCGTCGCTCATCACCGCGAATTCCCGGAACTCCAGCGTCGCCTCGTCCAGCACGCTGGCCGATCCGCCCTCCCAGAGCGCCTGCAGCCGCCCTCCATGGTGGATGACGCTGATGTTCGCGACGTTCATGGCGTCCGGCAGGTCAGTTGGCGGCGTCGCGGGTGGCGGCGTATCGAAGGCGGCGAACACAGGTCCGCCGGCTGCAATCTCGGCCCGCCGCTTCGGCGTCATCAGCAGGCGCCCGTCATGGCGGATGCGCCCGTCGGCGATGCGGAAGCGATGCACCAGCCCGTCGCCGTCGAACCAGTGACGGTAGCGATGGCCGAAGACCTCGTGTCCCGCCGGGCCATTGCGGATCAGGTCGCCGTCCAGGCCGGCGGGAATGCGCCCCTCGACCACAATGTCGGAGGGGTCGGCACGGAAGCTGTCGTGCGCGGCGGTCTGCCAGCCGGCGAGCCAGGGCCGTTCCGCCAGGGCGGCGCGGAAGGCGCGGGCGCGGTCGTCCAGCCCCGTGGCGCGCGCCAGGCCGGCGGGCAGCAGGCCGGCCAGCCCGGCCAGCGCGGTTCCTGTCAGGAAGGTGCGTCGGTCCATCACCTGCTTGCTCCCTCAATATCCAAGCTGGACTGTGGTTCGCGCCTTGCCCTCGGCCGGCACGGCAATAGCGGCCTCGGCGAACCTGGGTGGCCCGAAGCCGCCCCTCGCGTCATTGGAGAAGCCGTAGCCCTCGGTCGGCATCCCCAGCATGTTCGTGTCCAGCGCGCCGTCGCTGTCCGCGTCGTGGAACACCGCCAGAGCGTAGGTTCCGGTCGCCAGCCCGGCAAAGACGAAACGCATGCTGCCGGCACTGCTCTTCTGGAAGGTGGCGGCGGTCTCCGCGCCTGTCTTCATGAAGGCGCCCGCATCGCCATAGAGCGCGACACGCACCGTGCCGCTGTCGTCGCGTATGCCGTTCACCATGACCTCCAGGTCGCCGGCCTCGGCCACGGCGCCAGGCAGCAGGGTGGCGAGCAGGCCGGAGGCAAGGATTGCGGATCGGATCATTGCTGGTTCTCCCGGATTGGAAAGGGGCCGTTGCCGGACTAGATTGCCGGCGCCCTGCCCGCCGTGAAGGACGTCCTTCGGGAACGGTGCAGCGGTTTCGTGAATGGCGACGCGGTGCGTTTCGCGATGCGTGAACGGCGACAGGCGGAATATCTGGCGGTCGAGGCCGCCATCGTGCTGTCCGTCGCGGCACTGGCGGCCATGATCGGTCCGTTCGGCACCTTCGTCGACATGACGGTCGTCGAGCGCATCCAGTACTGGTTCGGCATCGTCGCCCTGAACTGGCTGCAGGTGCGCGCGATCCGCTACGGCCTGGATCGGCTGGGCGGCGGGCGCTTCCCGCTCGCCACCACCGTCGCCGGTGCGTTGCTGGCGTCGATCCCCGCCACATTCGAGGTGTTCTGGCTGGAGCGGCATTTCCGTCCCGAAGCCGCCGGCGTACCGCCCTTCCTGTGGCTCTACCCGCAGATCGCCATCCTGACGCTGGCCATCAGCCTGCCGGTGTTCCGGATCCTGCAGAACCGGGACCGGGCGGCGATGGAAACGGCCGACATCGCGGTTCCGCCCCCGCCGTCGACGGCACCGGCGGGCGAATCGCTCGCGGGTGGCGAACCGCCGGCATCCGCATCGCGCTTCCTTGAACGCCTGCCCGACCGGCTGGGCGACACGATCCACTGCCTCCAGGCGGAGGATCATTACGTCCGGGTCTATACCCCTGCCGGCAACGACCTGGTCCTGCATCGCTTCTCGGATGCTGTCGCGGAACTGGACGGCATCGACGGACTGCAGGTACACCGGTCCTGGTGGATCGCCCGCGCCGCCGTCGACGACGTGGTCCGGCGCGAACGCAAGATCTTCCTGAAGCTCGGCAATGGCCTGGAGGTCCCGGTCAGCCGCCGCTTCGTTCCCGACCTGCGGGAGGCAGGCTGGCTGTCATGACCGATGCGCGACCGTTCTGGGAAACCAAGCAGCTCACGGACATGAGCCGCGCCGAGTGGGAATCGCTCTGCGACGGCTGCGGCAAGTGCTGCCTCTACAAGCTGGAAGACATCGACACCGGCGAGATCGCCTACACCAATGTCGCGTGCCGCCTGCTCGATGCCGGCACCTGCCGCTGCAGCGACTACCAGCACCGCTTCGAGAAGGTGGAGGATTGCACCGGCCTGACGCCGGAGGACATCCCGACCTTCCGCTGGCTGCCGGCGACCTGTGCCTACCGCCTGCTGTCGGAGGGCAGGACGCTCGCCGCCTGGCATCCGCTGGTCAGCGGCGATCCGGACAGCGTGCATCGCGCCGGCATTTCGGTGCGCGGGCGCGTGATTTCGGAGGACGAGGCCGACGACGACCTGGAAATGCACGTGATCGACGGCCAGCCCTGACGGCCGGCCCGCCGTTCAGCGCGCCAGCAGCGCCGCCAGCCCCCGCTTCACCGGCTCGGGCTGCTCCAGCATCATCATGTGGCCGCAGTCGGGGATGACCGTCGCCTCGGCGCCGGCAATCCAGTCCTTCAGCTTCATTGCCGCCTTCAGCGGCGTCATGGCGTCCGCGCCCCCGAGAATCAGGCTCGTCGGGCAGGTGACGGCGCGCGCCGCTGCCTCGCCGCCGGTCCAGGCATTGCAGATCGACAGGTGATGGTGCAGCAGACCCGGCCGCGCCGCCTCGACGACGCGGGTATCGGCGCCGACCATCCAGACACCCGTGAGCTGGCAACCGCCGAAGTGGGACCGGCGTGCATGCGCCCAGTCGTTCATCAGCGCGATGGCCAGCGGCAGGTCGTCCCGTGCCGCGTTCAGGAAGCCGTCGTTCACCGCCATCGGGTAGCCGACGCCCAGCAGGCCGAGATGGCTCACCCGCACCGGCGCGTTTCCGGCGGCCTGCAATGCGATCAGGGCGCCCATCGAATGACCGGCGATGGCAGCCTTCGCAACGCCGAGCGCGTCCAGCGCGCGCACCAGCCAGGCCGCGGACTCTTCAATCGACGCCGCCGGCTCACCGCCCGAGCGTCCGCAGCCGGGCAGATCGAGCGCGAGGACCGAAAATCCGCGATGCGCCAGCCAGCGTGTCTGCAGCGCGAAGGCCAGGTGGTTCATGGCCGCCCCGTGCACCAGCACGACGACCCGGCCAGCCGGATCGAATTCCTGCCCGCCGTCATGGGCGTGAACGATGGCACCGTCGACCTGGAACTGCATGGCCCTACTCCGCCGCTTGCGGCACGGCACGCTGGGCGGCGCGCAGGCCCTGCTTCAGATCATCGATCAGGTCGTCGACATCCTCCAGCCCGACCGACAGACGGATCATTTCCTCGCCGATGCCAGCGGCCCTGAGCGCCGCGGCATCCATCTGCTGGTGCGTGGTGGAGGCCGGATGGATCACCAGCGACTTGGCGTCGCCGACATTGGCGAGATGGGAAAACAGCTTCAGCGCCTCGATGAAGGCGCGGCCTGCGGCTCGACCGCCCTTCACGCCAAAGGAAAACACGGCGCCCGCCCCCTTCGGCAGCAGCGCCTTCGCCAGTTCGTGGTCCCGGTGGCTCGGCAGGTCGGGGTGGGCGACCCAGGCCACGGCCTCGTGCCCGGCCAGGAACGTGGCGACCGCGCGGGCATTCGCGACGTGGCGCGGCATGCGGACATGCAGGGTCTCGACGCCCTGCAGCAGGTAGAAGGCGTTCTGCGGGCTCATGCAGGCGCCGAAGTCGCGCACGCCCTCGGCGCGCGCGCGCATGGCAAAGGCGGCGGGTCCGTATTCCTCCATGAAACACAGGCCGTGATAGGCCTCGCAGGGTTCCGACAGGGTCGGGAACCGGTCCGACGCGCCCCAGTCGAAGCGACCGCCGTCGACCAGCACGCCGCCGATGGCGACGCCATGGCCGCCAAGGAACTTGGTCGCCGAATGCATGACGATATCGGCGCCGAGGTCCAGCGGGCGCGACAGGTAGGGGGTTGCAAACGTGTTGTCGACCATCAGCGGCAGGCCATGCGCATGGGCGACCCCGGCCACGGCCGGAATGTCGAGCACCTCGAGTCCCGGATTGCCGAGGGTCTCGCCGAACACCAGCCGGGTCTCCGGCCGGATCGCGGCGGCGAAAGCCTCGGGATCGCGCGGATCGACGAAGGTCGTGGTGATACCGAAGCGCGGCATCGTGTAGTGCAGCATGTTGTGGCTGCCGCCGTAGATCGAGGCCGAACTGACGATGTGCCCGCCCTGTCCCATCAACGTGGTGATGGCAACATGCAGCGCGGCCTGGCCGGACGCGGTGCAGACCGCCGCGCTGCCGCCCTCCAGCGCCGCGATGCGCTCCTCCAGCACCGCGACGGTGGGGTTGGAGATGCGCGAGTAGATATGTCCCGGCGTCTCCATGTTGAACAGCGAGGCCGCGTGTTCGGTGTCCTGGAAGACGTAGGACGTCGTCATGTGGATCGGCACGGCCCGGGATCCTGTGGTCGGATCCGGATGCTGGCCCGCATGCAGGCCGAGGGTATCGAAGCGTGGATATTTCGGTTTCACGGCAGCCTCCCCGAGATGCCGGCACCCGGTTCCGGCAAAAGAAAAACCGCGCCGTCGACACGGGCGCGGTTCTTCCGAGTGATCTCCCCGTGGGACGTTTTCTCGTCCCCTTTCGTCAAGCCAGTTCCCTGTCAACTCGGCTCAGCGGGGGAATTAAGACGTCCCGACCCGGCCGAGTCAAGCAACGGATGTGCAGGAATTTCGGGGATGGCTCCATTAGCGCAACAATATTGCGCATGCTTACGATTTCCGTGGCGACAGCCGGTCCGGGAATTCGATGGCGCGGAGAGGGGTGGCCGCCCCGCGGGGAGGGGGGGGAGGGAGCGGGGCGGCCGAGGTCGACAGGGAGGAAGAGGAAGGTCTGCTTCTCTCTTGAAGACAACAGTACAGGCCAATCGTTAATTTTTGCTGAAGCGAATTTACCAATATTCCGGCACATTCCGCATGCACGATTTCCGTGCTTTTCCCCTCTCGAATGACACGCTAGGAAGGGCCTGCCGGGATCGTCGGAAACGGATAGTCGCGTGCAGAGTCTCGATTTCAGGGCTGACGAGCTTGCCGCGCGACTTCCGGCCGGACCGCTGTCCCGTGTCTTCGCCTACTGGCGGACGTGCCGGGACGACCGGGGGGTTCCGGGGCGCCAGCACCTTCGGCCCGAGGACATTGTCGCCGACCTCTCCCACCTGTTCCTGATCGATGTCGAGGATCCCGGACTTCGCCTGCGCTACCGCCTGATCGGAACGCGTGTTGCCGGCTGGTCGGGCGGGGACGCGACGGGCAAGTACCTCGACGATCCCGCTTGCGGCGAGAACCGCGAGATATTCACTGCGCTGGTCCGCGGTGTGGTCATCGAGCGCCGGCCGTGCCTGACGGTCGCCGAGCCTGCCATATTCGGCGGCAGCACGCATCTGTTCGACCGGCTGATGCTGCCAATGGCACGCGACGGCCGGCGGATAGACATGGTGCTGGGTGTCGCCGATCTGCGGGTGAACACTGTCCGGACCGCCTCGTCCGGCCGGCTCAGGTCCTGAACAGCGCGTCGGCGGCGCTGCGCACCGAACCCTTGCGGTCGATGGCGGCCTTCAGGCGCGCGATCTCGGCCTCCAGCTCCGCGATGCGGTCCTGCAGTTCCTCCACCGACACGTCATCCAGGTCCCTGGCGGCGAAGAACGTCGTCCGCGCCCGCTCTTCCTCGTCCATGATGGCCTCCGTGCTTGTCACCCGGCTGCTGCCAGCATAGATCGGTCTGGCAACGGGTGACAGCGCCCGAACGCCAGAGCGGGGAGACGCCAGCACCATGACCGACCTTCCGAGCGAGATGACCGCGATCGAGATCGTGAAGCCCGGTGGCCCCGAGGTGCTGCAGCCCTGTCGCCGTCCGGTCCCGGCGCCCGGCCACGACGAGGTGCTGATCCGCGTGCAGGCGGCCGGCGTCAACCGCCCCGACGTGATGCAGCGTGCCGGTGGCTACCCGCCGCCGCCCGGCGCCTCCGACATTCCGGGCCTGGAGGTCGCGGGCGAGGTGGTGGCCTGCGGCGCCGGCGTGCAGCGTTTCCGCCCCGGCAACCGCGTCATGGCCCTGGTTGCCGGCGGCGGTTATGCCGAGTACTGCGTGGCCCCCGAAGCCCAGTGCCTGCCGGTTCCGGCCGCGCTCAGCCGGGTCGAGGCCGCGGCCATCCCGGAGACCTATTTCACCGTCTGGACCAACCTGTTCGAGCGTGCACGCCTGCAGGGCGGCGAGAGCGTGCTGATCCACGGCGGTTCCAGCGGCATCGGCACGACCGCGATCCAGCTTGCGAAGATCTTCGGTGCCCGCGTGTTCGTCACCGCCGGCTCGGCCGACAAGTGCGCGGCCTGCGAAAAACTCGGTGCCGAGCGGGCGATCAACTACCGCACCGAGGATTTCGTAGAGGTGGTGGCGCAGCTCACCGGCGGGCAGGGCGTCGACGTGATCATGGACATGGTCGCGGGCGACTACTTCGCCCGCAACCTGAAGGCGCTGGCCGTCGAGGGCCGGCTGGTGCAGGTCGCCGTGCAGCAGGGTCCGAAGGTGGAAGCGAACCTGCTCGCCATCATGCAGAAGCGGCTCACCATCAGTGGTTCCACGCTGCGCCCGCGCCCCGTCGCCGACAAGGGTGCCATCGGCGCGGCACTGGAACGTCATGTCCTGCCGCTGCTGGCCGAGGGCCGGGCCAAGCCGGTCATCGACACCGTCCTGCCGCTCGAAAAGGCCGCCGAAGCGCATGCGCGGATGGAGGCCAGCACCCATATCGGCAAGATCGTGATGACAGTTGATTGACAGCGGCGCGCTTGAAAGCGGCGCCGGAAGGGTATACTTCGCCCGTCAGGACTTAGCGTCGGCCGCCCTTGCGACGCGCGCATCCCGCCGACGGGCACGGCGCGGCCGCGGATCAACCGAATACGACAGGAGACGACAGTGGCATTACCGCTGATGCCGAAGGCGACAGCCGTATGGCTGGTGGACAACACCACCCTCACCTTCCAGCAGATCGCCGAGTTCTGCGGCCTGCATCCGCTGGAGATCCAGGGGATCGCCGACGGGGAAGTGGCGCAGAACATCGTCGGCATGGACCCGATCGGCAACAACCAGCTCACCCGGTCCGAGATCGAGCGCTGCCAGAAGGACACGCTGGCGCGGCTGCAGCTGCGCGAGACGGCGATCCCGATGCCGAAGCGGTCGACCCGCGGTGCCCGCTATACCCCGGTGTCCAAGCGCCAGGACCGTCCGGCCGCCATCGCCTGGCTGCTGCGCCATCATCCGGAACTGACCGATGCCCAGGTGCAGAAGCTGCTCGGCACCACCAAGGACACGATCAGCAAGATCCGCGAACGGACGCACTGGAACATCCAGAACATCAAGCCGACCGATCCGGTGAGCCTGGGCATCTGCACCCAGACCGAACTGGCGGAGGCCGTGACCCTGGCATCCGAGCGCCGGCGCAAGGAAATCGCGCGGACCGGCGTCGAGCCGGAGGCGCCGGCTGCACCGCAGCCCGAGCCGGCGCGCGCCCGCTCGACCTACGACGCGCTGGCTGCTGCGGCCCTGGGCATGCGCCGCGGCCGCGGCGATGACCAGTCGGACGAGCCGACCATCGATTCGGTGTTCGGCAAGCGCGACTGAGGCAGCGTCGACCGTTCGACGCCGCAAAAGCGACAGAATCGGCGTGATAGTCTCCCCGGACGGATGAACCGGCCGGGGAGAACCGACATGCGCCGTCTCGTGGCAGGACTGATTGCAGCCGGACTGGCGCTGTCAACGCTCGCCGGGCCGGTCGCTGCGCGCATGGTCCCGCCGCTCGGCCTCGTCGGCGAGCCGGAAGTCCAGTCGGAACGGGCGAGCCCCCGGGTCTGCCTGACTTTCGAGGAGAAGATCGCGCCGGAGCAGGCTGCCCCCCTCGACAGCTATGTCGCGACCGACAGCGGCGTCCGCCTCACGGCACGGCCCGACGAAAACCGCCTCTGCCTCGAGGGCATGCACCACGGCGAGACCTATCGCCTGACCCTGCATGCCGGCCTGAAGGGGGCCAGCGGTCGCGAGACCACCGGTCAGTCCCTCGACATCTCCATTCCCGACCGTGCGCCGCAGCTCCGCTTTGCCTCCACCGGATTCGTGCTGCCCCGCGTCGACAGCGCCGGCCTGCCGCTGGAGACCATCAATCTCGACAAGGCCCGCCTGCTGGTCCTTCGCGTGTCCGACAGCGACGTGATCGAGAAGGTCCGCAACGGCGAGATCAGCCGCCGCATCAGCTATTTCACTGTCGGCCAGGTGGCGAGCCGCATCGGCACCAACATCTGGACCGGGACCATCGACATCGAGAACCGCCCCAACGCGGCGGTGCGCACGGCCATCCCGGTCGACCGGATCCTGCCCGACGACAAGACCGGCCTCTACCTCGCCGTGGCCGAGCAGGTCGGCGACAGCGACCGGCGCGAATACTGGGCGACCGCGCAGTGGTTCGTGGTCTCCGACATCGGCCTGTCGGTCTTCAGGGCGGCCGACGGCCTGACCGTGCTGGCGCGCTCGGTCGCCGGGACGGAGCCGCTGCCGGACGTCTCGGTCCGCCTGATCGCGCAGGATGGCCACACGCTGACCACCGCCACCACCGATGACACGGGCGTCGCCCGCATTGCCGCCGGATGGCTGCGGGGCGAGGAGAACAACCGCCCCCGCGCCCTCTATGCCGACGGCCACGCCGGCGATTTCGTCATGATCGACTTCGACAACGGCGCGGTCGACCTGACCGGGCTGGGGATGGAGGGCCGCACCGCGCCGGGCACGCTGGACGCCTATGTTACCACCGAGCGTGGCATCTATCGCCCGGGCGAGACCGTGCACCTGACCGCTTTGCTGCGCACCGACCGCTCGAAAGCCGTCACCGGCCTGCCGCTGCAACTCAGCGTGCGGCGCCAGGACGGCGTCGAGGTCTGGAACCGGGTACTCGCCGAAGCCGGCGCGGGTGGCTATGCCACCGTCATCGACCTGCCGCCGAACGCCATGACCGGCCGCTGGTCCGCGACTGTGACCGTCGGCAAGGACACCCCGCCGCTTGGTACCGTGCAGTTCCAAGTGGAGGACTTCGTTCCGCCGCGGCTGGAAATGACACTGGAGGCGGAACGCCGCGACGATGCCATCGCCATCTCGACCCGGGCGGACTTCCTCTACGGTGCGCCCGGCAGCGACCTGGGCGGCGAGGCCGGCCTGCTGATCCGGGCCGCGTCGGCACCGTCGCCGGCGCACAAGGGCTACAGCTTCGGCCTTGCCGATGAAGCCGACCTCGAGCCGCGGCAGCGCGATTCGGTGCGCTTCACCACCGGGCCGGACGGTACCGCCACAGCCGAACTGCCGCTCGGCGCGCTGCCCGCCACCTCCCGCCCGCTGGAGGCCCTCGTCCGCGCCAGCGTCTTCGACACCGGCGGTCGCCCCGTCAGCCGGACCACGCGGGTGCAACTCGGCAACTTGCCGCTGCTGATCGGTATTCGCCCCGATTTCGCCGGCACCCATGTGGCGACCGGAAGCACCGCCGGCTTCGACATCGTCGCGCTGGACCCGCAGGGCCGGCCGGTGGCCCGTGATCTCGATGTCCGGATCGTCCGCGAGACCGTCGAGTACATCTGGTACAAGCGTTACGAAAGCTGGGACTACCAGGTGGTCCGCAGCGACGCCGGTACCGTGCTCGACCAGGAGCTGGCGGTCCAGGCCGACGGCCCTGGCCAAGTCGCGCAAGCCTTTGCCGACTGGGGGCACTACCGGATCGAAGCCGTGGACCGGGCGAGCGGGGCCGCGAGCAGCCTGCGGTTCATGGCCGGCTGGTGGGGCGCCGCGCCGGGCGATGAGGATCCCGCACCGGAACTGGTGGCGCTGGGCCTGCCGCCGGGCGAACACCGCGCCGGCGACGAGGTCGAGCTGCGGGTGGAGCCGCCCTTCACCGGCGGCGTGCAGGTCACGGTCGCGGACAGCGAGGTACGCGACACCGTGGTCGCGACGGTGCCCCAGGGCGGCGGCACGGTCCGCGTCAAGTTGCCGGAGGCCGGCCCCGCAGGCGTCTGGCTGCTGGTCAATGCCTTCGGCGCACCGGACGGTGTCCGGTCCCAGGCGCCCCGCCGCGCCGTCGGTGCCATCCATGTTCCCTACGACCAGTCCGGCGCACGCCTCGACGTCAGCCTCGACGCCCCGGCCGAGACACTTCCGCAGACAACCGTTCCCGTCCGCGTCACCTTCGGGCCTGACCAGGCCGGCGCGGACACCTTTGTCAGCCTGGCCGCGGTCGATGACGGCGTGCTGCAGCTCACGGGCTTTGGCGCACCGGACCCTGCGGTGTATTTCCTGCGCGCGCGCCGGCCGGGCATCGAGCTGTTCGACCTCTATGGCCGGTTCATCGATGCGGCCGGCAGCAAGCGGGGCCGCGTGCGCTCCGGCGGCGACGAGGCCGCCATGGCCAACAGCGCCCAACTCGCCAACCTGCCGCGCAAGTCCGAACCGGTGGTGGCCCTGTTCAGCGGCATCGTCCGTGTCGGCACCGATGGCAGCGCGACCATCCCGCTGGACATCCCCGACTTCGACGGCCGGCTGCGCCTGATGGCGCAGGCCTGGAGCCCGACCCGCGTCGGCAAGGCCAGCCAGGCACTGACCGTGCGCCGCCCGATGCTGGCCAGCCTGTCCTTGCCGCGATTCCTGGCCCCTGGCGACAGCGCCACTGTCACTGCAAGCCTGCGCAATCTTGCTGCCGCGGAGGGCACCTGGAGCGCCGCCATCATTGCGGACGGCGCCCTTTCGGCCACCGGCGAACCGCTGGCGACCTACCTTCGCCCCGGCGACACGGCACGCCTGACCGCGCGGCTGTTCACCACCACCCCGGGCACCGGTTCGGTCACCCTCAGGGTGACTGGCCCGGACGGCAGCGTCATCGAGCGCCGGCGCATGCTGGACGTGCGCGCGGGCTATCCCGCGATCACGCGCCGGTACCTCTCCGAGGTCCAGCCCGGCGGCAGTCTCGCGGCCGATCCGTCGCTGGCCGACGGACTGTTCCCGGCCTCGGTCCGCATCAGCGTCGGCATCAATCCGCTGCCCGACTTCGACCTGCCCGGCATCCTGGCCGGCCTGAACCGCTATCCCTATGGCTGCGCCGAGCAGACCACCTCGACCGCGATGCCGCTGCTCGCCCTGCCCGGCCTGATGAAGGAACTGGGCATCACCGCCCGGGACAGCAGCCGCAAGGGCGTGGGCATCGCCATCGACCGTCTGTCGGCGATGCAGTCGGCCGATGGCGGCTTCGGCGTCTGGCGCGCCGGGGACAGCAGCAACGACTGGCTGTCGGCCTATGTCACCGAGTTCCTGGTCCGGGCCGACAAGGCCGGCTTCGACGTGCCGCGCACCGTGCTGGACCGGGCGCTGCGCAACATGTCCGACGTGCTGGGCCGGGTCGGCCACGGCGGTTATGTCGAGGTGAACGCCGCCGCCTACGCCGCACATGTGCTGGCGCAGGCCGGGATCGCGGACCCGGCGACGGTGATCCGCATTGCCGACTTCGGCTTCGAGCGCACCCGCTCCCTGCTTGCGCAGGCCCAGTTCGCGGCGGCCGTCAGCCTGGTTGGCGACAGCCGCTCGGCCGACGCCATGTTCGCCCGGCTGGGTGAGCCGCCGGTCGAGGACTTCTGGCGCCACGAGGACTATGGCTCATCCCTGCGCGACCGTGCGGCGGCGCTGGCCCTGATGGCCGAGAGCGGTCACGTCGCCTGGTCGACGCTGGTTGCCCGCGCCGGGCTGCTGGCCGACCGGCTGCACGACGATGACTGGCTGTCGACGCAGGAGCAGGGCTGGACCGTCCGCGCCGCCCACGCGCTGATGCAGTACCCGGTGCGCGGGACCGGCCTGAGCGTCGACGACGCGACGGTCGAGCTTGCGGCCGGACAGCCGTGGTATCGCACCGTTGCCACGGCGGCCGACCTGCCCCGCGTCCGCAACACCGGCGATACGGCCCTGCACGGCGTGGTGTCGGTCACCGGCGTGCCGATGGCCGCGCCGCCGGCCGGGGATGACGGATTCCGCATCAGCCGCCGGATCGTCGATCGCAACGGTCGACCGCTCGATCCCGCGCTGCTGGCGCAGAACGACATCGTCATCGTCATCCTGTCGGGAGAGCGCGGCGCCAGCGGGCCATCCCAGGCACTGCTGGTCGACTGGCTACCCGCGGGCCTGGAACCGGAGAACGAGGTGCTGGGCGGCGAATCCACCACGGACCGGCCATGGCTCGGCCAGCTCAGCACGACCGCGCACGAGGAGCGGCGCGACGACCGCTTCGTTGCGGCGCTGGACCTGGAGGGAACCAACGGCCCGGCGAGCCGGCGGACATTCCGCGTCGCCTACGTCGCACGCGCCGTGACGCCGGGAACCTACACCTGGCCCGGCACCTGGATCGAGGACATGTACCGCCCGCAGCAGCACGGCATCGCCGCAGCGGCCGAGGTGCGCATTGCCCCGCGCTGAGCGGACGCCGCGCGGGGCCTGGGCAGCCGCCGCCGCCATGGTGGCGGTGTCGCTGGCCTGCATCGCCGATGACAGGCTGCCGCCTGACATGTCGCGCTTCCATGACCGCAGCGTGACGGTGGTGGACGCAGGCGGGCAGCCGCTGCGCACCTTCCAGAGCCGTGACGAGAAATGGCGCCTGCTGACCCGTCCCGGCGATGTCGACCCGCTCTATCTGCGGATGCTGCTGGCCTACGAGGACAAGCGTTTCGCCGGCCATCCGGGCGTCGACCCGCTCGCCCTGGTCCGTGCGGCCGGTCAGGCCATCGGCGCCGGACGCGTGGTTTCCGGAGCATCGACGCTGACGATGCAGGCGGCGCGGCTGCTGGAGCCACGGCCACGGACCGTTGGCTCGAAGCTGATCGAGATCGGCCGCGCGCTGCAACTCGAACGCCGGCTCGGCAAGCAGGGTGTGCTGACGACCTACCTGACGCTGGCGCCGTTCGGCGGACCGCTGGAAGGAGTCCGGGCGGCATCCCTGCAGCTGTTCGGCAAGGAGCCGCGGGTGCTGACACCGGCCGAGGCGGCACTGCTGGTGGCCCTGCCGCAGGCACCGTCGACCCGCCGGCCGGACATGAACCCGACAGCGGCGCACGCGGGGCGACGGGCCGTACTGGACCGCGCCGTCGCTGCCGGCATCATCGACACGGAGACAGCGCGGCGCGCCGACAGGTCACCGGTGCCGGACCGGCTGATTTCGCAACACGTGCTGGCCTGGCATCTCACCGACCGCGTTGTCGCCGAATCCGCCGATGCCGTCGACCGCATCTCCACCACCCTGGACGCCGGGTTGCAGGCCGGGGTCGAACGCAGGCTGGGACAGGTCCTGGAAGTGCTGCCGCCGGGAGTCACCGCCGCGGTGCTGGTCGCGCGGGCCGACACGGCCGAGGTCCGCGCCCTGGCCGGCAATGCCGATTATTTCGACGCCGGACGCGCCGGGATGGTCGACCTGACGAACGCCCTGCGCTCCCCGGGCTCGACCCTGAAGCCGCTGATCTATGCCCTGGCCTTCGACCGGCTGGTCGCGGCGCCCGGCACGCTGATCATGGATGGCCCATGGCGGGTGGGCGGCTACCGGCCCGACAATTTCGACGGCGGACACGACGGCGAAGTGACGATTGCCACCGCACTGGCGCGCTCGCTCAACATCCCCGCTGTCCGCGTGCTCGACCGGCTGGGCCCGGCCCGCTTCGACGCGGCGCTCGACGCCGCCGGCATCCGCCTTGCCTTCGACCGGGAGTCCGGTCCGGCAACCCTGCCGGTCGCGCTCGGCGGCGCCGGACTGCGGCTCTCGGACCTGGTCCGCGCCTATGCCGGGCTGGCCGGCGACGGGCGGATCCCCGACCGGCTGGCGGTCCGCCCCGGCATGGCGGTGCACTGGAACCGGCTGGTCGGGGACGCGGCCGCCGACGCGGTCATGCGCATCCTTGCCGACGTGCCACCGCCCGTCGGCGCCATCCCCGACATCGTCGCCAACCGCGCCGACATGCCCGCGGTCGCATACAAGACCGGCACCTCCTACGGCTTCCGCGACGCATGGGCCATCGGCGCCACGCGCGGACACGTCGTCGGTGTCTGGGTCGGACGACCGGACGGCAGCCCCTGCACCGGCTGCACCGGACGGGCGGCGGCGGCACCGATCCTGTTCGACATCGCACGGCTGCTGCCGGTCGACGCCACGGACCGTGCAACGGTTCCGGCGCGCCCGGCCGCGACACCGGCCCACCTGCGCCGCTTCGATGCCATGCGCGGGAACGATCCTGACCGGGAGACGGTCGCCCTCGCCTTCCCGCCCGATGGCGCCGAACTGCACCTCGCCAGCGGCCAGGAACTGCCGCTCGTCGCCCGTGGTGGTCGGCCCCCCTGGCGCTGGCTGGTCGACCTGCGCGATCTCGGCGACGGACAGCCCGGCCGCAACCGCCTCTGGATTCCGGACGGTCCCGGTCTGCACGACCTGATGGTGCTTGATGCCGATGGCAACAGCGCGACCGCGCGCGTCATGATCCGGCCGGTCCGGCCGTGAACCGCGGCCGCCTGGTCCTGCTGGCGTTGCTGTCGGGCCTGGCCTGCCCGGCGCCGGCCAAGGCACAGGGACCGGTCGACGTCGCGCTGGTCCTGGCCGTGGATGCCTCCGCCTCGGTCGGGCGCGAGGAGTTCGGGCTGCAGATGGACGGGATCGCGGCCGCGCTGCGCACGCCCGATGTCCACCGCGCCATCCGCAACGGGACGCACGGTGCCGTCGCGATCACGCTGATCGAGTGGTCGGGACCGGACCAGCACTGGCAGGCCATTCCCTGGACACGGGTCACCGACGACAGGTCCGCCGAAGCGCTGGCCGTCGAGATCGAGAACACGCCCCGGCTGTTCGCGACCGGCGGAACAGCGATTGGCGCGGCCATCCGCTTTTCGCTTGCCAGCTTCGCCGACCTGCCCTGGCCGGCCGATCGCAAGGTCATCGACATCTCCGGCGATGGCAGCAACGGCCAGGGCCCGCCGGTGGCGCCCGCGCGCGAACTCGCGTGGCGACAAGGTGTCACAATCAACGGCCTGCCAATACTCAGCCAGGAGAAACAGATCGATTTTTACTATTTATCTGTGGTAATTGTCGGCAACGGGTCATTCATTGAAATTGCCAGCGACTACAACAGTTTTGCCGATGCGATGACCCGCAAGCTGGTCAGGGAAATCGGTAGCAATCCGCTCCTTTCCCTGCTGAAAGCGGAGTGAAACGAATGAGCCGAACCGGCATCTATCTCTCGCTGAGCATTGCTGGCCTGCTGATTCCGTATGCGTTTCTTGGTCTCTGGCTGGCCGCCGGAGGGTTCGATGCCATGGCGTTCATCCGGGACATGCTGCGTCACCCCGTCGGTGCGTTCTTCGCCTCCAACATCATCCTGTCGGCGATCAGCCTGCTCGCCTTCATCACGATCGATCGCAGGCGCCGCGACGTTCCCGGCTCCGGCACCGCGGTCATCGGTACCATCATCGCGGGCCCGTCGTTCGGCCTGCCCTATTACCTGTTCCTGCGCGAGCGCGCCCGGTGATCCATGCCGGAACCGAGTTGCGGGTGGTCCGCCCGACGGACGACCTGGCAGCGGTACGGCGGTTCTATGTCGATGCGCTCGGTCTGCCGGTGATCGCGGAATTCCGGGACCACGACGGCTTCGACGGACTGATCGTCGGGATATCCGGCGCCGGGTATCACCTCGCCTTCACCCGCAAGCACGGCTGGTCCGCCGGCCGCGCAGCCACACCGGAGAACCTGCTGGTCTTCCGGATCGACGACACACAATCCTGGCAGCGGCTGACGGAGCGCATGGCCCGGTTCGGCCATGCGCCCGTCCCGCCCCACAATCCCTGGTGGTCCGGGCGCGGTCTGACCTACGAGGATCCGGACGGCTACAGGGTCGTTCTCGTGAACGCCGAGGTCGACTAGTCTCCGGCGGATGAGAATCGCCCTCGTCACCGACGCCTGGTATCCGCAGGTCAACGGCGTCGTCCGGACCTGGAACCGCGTCATCGACGAGGCGGAATCCATGGGGCACAGCTTTCGTGTCATCGCACCGCGCGATTTCCGCACCGTGCCCCTGCCGACATATGCCGAGATCCGCATCGCGATCAATCCGCAGCGTGGCGTGCGTCGGGCCATCGAGGCCTTCCGCCCCGATGCGATCCACATTGCGACCGAAGGTCCGCTGGGCCTGGCGGCACGTCGGCTGTGCCTGAAACGGGGATGGCCGTTCACCACCAGCTATCACACGCGCTTTCCGGAGTACGTGTCGGCGCGGATCCCGGTGCCGCTGTCGTGGGGCTATCGTGCCGTTCGCTGGTTCCATGCCCCTTCGTCGGCCGTGCTCGTCCCGACCCCCAGCATCCTGAAGGACCTGGAAGGTCGCGGGTTCCGGGCGTTGCGGCAGTGGACGCGCGGTGTCGACACCGAGCTGTTCCGTCCCGACGGCCCGCGCGCACTCGACCTGCCGGGCCCCGTGTTCATGTATGTCGGCCGGGTGGCCGTCGAGAAGAACCTGCCGGCCTTCCTCGACCTCGATCTGCCCGGAACGCGGGTGGTCGTCGGCGGTGGACCGGACCTGGAGCGGCTGATCCGCGCCTATCCGGATGTCCGGTTCACCGGCCCGAAGTTCGGCCAGGACCTGGCCGCGCACTTCCGCTCGGCGGACGTCTTCGTGTTCCCGAGCCTGACCGATACCTTCGGCCTGGTCCTGCTGGAAGCCATGGCGAGCGGCGTTCCCGTTGCGGCATTTCCCGTCCCCGGCCCGCTTGACGTGGTCGGGAGCGACGGTCCGGGCGTACTGGATAATGACCTGCGCCGCGCGGCGCTGGCGGCACTCGAGATCGACGCGGCGCGCTGTGTCGACCACGCGCGCGGCTATTCCTGGCGTGCCTGCGCGGAGATCGCGCTGGACGCCTTCACAGCCATCGGGGGCACGCGATGAGCGACTATATCGACGGCTATTGCGAGCGCGTGGCTCCCGGGCTGCTGGGCGAGCCGCTGAATGCCATCACCAACCTGTCCTTCCTGCTGGCCGCCCTGGTCCTCTGGCGGGTCGCCGGCCGGCATGGCACGCGCACCGACCCTGTCTTCCTCGTGCCATGGGGCCTGCTGGTCGCGACCGGAATCGGCAGCCTCGCCTTCCACACGATGGCCAATCGTTTCGGGGCCATCCTGGATACGGCGGCCCTCTCCCTCTGCCTGCTCGTGACGATCTGGTTCGGCGCGCGCCGCTGGCTCGGCTGGTCCTGGCTGGCGGCCGCACTCTGGCCGGTCGGCATGGTCGGCGCGGCACTGCTGCTGGGTCGTCACGTACCGGTGGGGGGCGCCGCCTATCTCGGACCCTTCGTGACCGGAGCGGCCCTGGCGTCGCTGCTGATGATCCGCCGCCATCCGGCCGGGCGCTGGGTCGCCGCCGCGGTCGCCGTGTTCGTTCCCTCGTTCATTTTCAGGACGCTGGACATGCCGCTCTGCGGCGACTGGCCCGTCGGGACGCATTTCGCCTGGCACTTGCTGAACGGCATGGTCCTTGGTCTGGCCATCGCACCGTTCGCCATCAGAATGTCAGCGGGCACCAACCCGTCATTCACCCGACATTAGGGACTTCTGTTCCAGTCTCGTTCAAAGGATTCGAAAAGCAAGAACGAGACGGAGGAAATGAAAACCATTCGCGGAATCGCGCGCGCACTTCTTTTCGGACTGATCCTGTCCGGACTTGTCCCGGACAGCTTCGCGCTCGACCGGCCGACGGGGACTCCGGTCCTGACCGTCAGCGGAATGATCGCCACGAGCAACGTCGATGGAAGCGCCGTCTTCGACCTGGCCATGTTGCGTACCCTGCCGGTCACCGGTATCCGGACCGCAACGCCATGGGACAAGGGCGTCCACCACTTCGAAGGGGTTTCCGGTGCCGACCTGGTCCGGGCGCTGGGGGCGAGCGGCACGGAGTTCCATGTCGTCGCGCTCAACAACTACGAGGCCGTGATTCCCTTTTCCGACTTCGCGCGCTACGGCGTGATCTTCGCCTACCTGAAGGATGGCGCGCCGATGAGCGTGCGTGACAAGGGTCCGATCTTCGTCGTCTATCCGTTCGACAGCGACCCGGCCCTGAACCGCGAGGACATCCTCGCCCGGTCGGTCTGGCAGGTGAAATCGCTGGAGGCGCGCTGAGGGTGTCAATCCGTCCGGAGAGCTGGCTGGTCATTGGCCGCAACGTCGTTGCCGCGATCTCCCTCGCGCTGCTGACGGTGCTGGCGGTCATCCTGCTCGACCTGCGCGCACGCGACCAAGCCATCACCGATCTGCGCGGCTACGAGCTGTCGGGGACGGCGGGCCGCTGGCGCGACGAGGCACTGGTCACCCTGCTGGCGCTGGACCGCTATGTCGCGAACAGCGGCCGTCCATCCGACCTGGACGATCTGAAACTCAGGGTCGACATCCTGTGGAACCGGGTCTCGGTCCTGGAGGGCGGACGCGAGAACTACCATACCGACATCATCCCCGGCGCGGGACCGGCGATCCGGCGCTCGCGCGAGCTGATCACGGACGTCGACCGCGCCCTGGCGACGCTCGACCCGGCCACGCCGGCCAGTATCGACGCCGTCCGCCAGCCGCTGCTGGAAATGGTCGGCCTGTCCCGCCAGGTCAGCCTGCAGGCGGGGCATCTGCACGGCAGCCTGGTCGCGGAAAGCCGCATGCGGCTCGACAGCCTGCATTCCCAGCTCGTCGCGGCCATCATCGCCATCGCGGTCTCCGTGGCGGTCCTGATCGGCCTGCTGATCACGCAGTCGCGCCGGCTGCGGCGTTCGGTCGACGACCTTCAGGTCCTGAACGCGGAGGTGATGCGCCAGGCCGAGCTGGTCCAGCAGGCCGGCGAGGCCAAGATGCGCTTCCTTGGTCACATGAGCCACGAACTGCGCACGCCGCTGAATGCCATCATCGGCTTTGCCGACCTGATCCGCCTGCAGATGTTCGGCCCGGTGCAACAGCAGTACCAGGATTACGTCACCAGCATCTCCGAGGGCGCGCACGAACTGTCCCGGGTCCTGCAGCAGATCCTGGAGATCGCGCGCCACGATACCGGCAGGAGTCCAGGCAAGGTTTCCGTGTTCGACATCGGCACGGTGGTGCGGGAGGCCGTGAACAGCGTCCGCCACGGCCACCGCGGCGAACAGGCCGGGATCGACATCCGCCTGCCCGAAGAGGCCATGGCCTTCGAGGCCGACCCGTCGACGATCTCCCAGATCGTCTGGCACCTGGCCTCGAACGCCCTCAGGCACACACCGGCCGACGGTCAGGTCATCGTCAGCGCCCATCCCTGGAACGTGGGCGACGGCATCGAGATCGTCGTCCGCGACAGTGGCAGCGGCATGTCGCGCGAGGAAAAGCAGGCCGCGCTGGGCACCTTCTCCGTCGCGAACCACCTGACCGCCCGGTCGCGCAGCGGCATCGGGCTCGGCCTCCGCATCGTCCAGCGCAATGTCGAGGTGCTCGGCGGGCGCTTCCGCCTTGTCAGCCGCAAGGGCCACGGCACCATCGCCATGGTCCGCCTGCCCCGCCGGCCGCTGAAACGCCGGGCGACGGATCGACGCGCGATCGCCGCCTGATCCCCGCCGGCCGCGGGCGGGGTCCCGGCGTCATGCCGGAACCCCTGGCGCCAGGTCAGACCGGCCAGTCGCGGGCCGGGTCGACGTCGCAGGCCTCGAGGAATTTCCGGACCTGCTGCACTTCCTCTTTCGGCAGGCTGTGCGCGGCATGGTGGAACGCCACCGTATGGCCTTTCAGGGTCACGCCGATCCGGCTGCCATGGCGGTTGTCGATCTCGGCGCCCAGTTCGCGCAGCACCGATTCCACGTCCTGGAACGCCAGGTTGGCGTTGACCGGATGCTGGAAGATCTGGTGCAGGACCTTGCGGTGATGATGGTTCATGGTCGGGGTCTCCCTTCTGACGCCCCGACACTGGCGCCGCGCGCGATCCCCGGCCTTGACCGGGATCAAGCGTGCAGACGCGATCCGTCGCGACGGAAGCGATGAACGCGGCAATGGAATGATTGGTAGCGGGGGCCTGCAACCACCGAGAGTTTCCTGCGCTTGTCGCCTCAGTGTGAGGGACATTCGACGTGCGTGTTTTCGTGGCCGCCGCCACGCTACAATCATGCAACGCTCAGCGCCTCCGAGTTGCAACGAGACGGGACGATGCAGGCGCTCGGGGGTGGTCTGAGCCCCGATTGGTCCCTCACTTGAATGGAAAGTCCGTCACGGAAGGAGACGGACGATGCGCAAGAGCCGGTTCACCGAGGACCAGATCAGCGCGATCCTGGCCGAGCAGGAACGGGGCATGTCGACGGCGGAGGTCTGCCGCCGGCCCGGCGTCAGCTCGGCGACCTTCTACAAGTGGAAGGCGAGGTATGGCGGCCTGGACGTCTCCGACGCCCGGAGGTTGAAGACGCTCGAGAGCGAGAACGCCCGGCTGAGGAAGCTGCTGGCGGAGGCGATGCTCGACAACGCCGTGCTCAAGGACCTGCTGGGAAAGCCCAGACGACGACGGACGAGCGGCGGGATGCTGCGCTTCGGGCGATGGCCGGTCACGGCATCTCTCAGCGCCGTGCCTGCCGCCTGGCCGGCGTCGATCCGAAGACGGTGCGTCGCGAGCGCATGCCCGACCATCCGGAGATCCGTTCGCGGATGCGGGCGATCGCCGCCGAGCGGCGTCGTTTTGGCTGTCGGCGGATCGGACTGATGCTCGAGCGGGAGGGAATCGCCATCAACCACAAGAAGCTGCGCCGGCTCTATCGCGAGGAGGGCCTGGCGGTGAAGCGACGACGGGGTCGCAAGCGGGCAAGCGGAACGCGGGAGCCCATCCCGCTGCCGGCCGGACCGGGCGAGCGCGGGAGCCTGGACTTCCTGTCCGACCTCTTCGGAGCTGCCGGGCGGCTCCGTATCCTGGGGGTGATCGACGACTGCAGCCTGGAGTGCCTGGCGCTCGTCGCCGACACCTCGATCTCTGACCGGCGCGTCGCCCGCGAACTTGATGCGCTGGTCCGTATCTACGGTCGCCCCCGGACGATCGTCAGCTACAACGGGACGGAGCTGACCAGCCGCGCCATCCTGCAATGGCAGAACGCGACCGGCTTGCCTGGCACCACATCGCGCCGGGCAAGCCGCAGCAGAACGACTTCGTCGAGAGCTTCAACGCCCGCCTGCGGGACGAGTTGTTGAACGAGGAGGTCTTCGACAGCCTTGGCGACGCGCACCGCAAGCTCGCCCTCTGGCGGCACGACTACAACCATGTCCGCCCGCAATCCGCCCTGGGCGGGCTTACGCCCGCCGCGCGCCGGACGCTCCCGCAACAGACGGGCTCCGCGACCGGCGCGCTCGCCAGCCGCCAACTCATCGGCTATCAGACGGAAGGACTCTCGTTCTGAACGAGGGCGCCAGAGGGCTCAGACCAGTTCCTGTGACGACAAGATAGCTATCTGTCTCGGCCCATCATAACTTTTTCTTCGTATTCCTCAATGATATCAGCATTGCCTTGCGCTTGAAATCCAAGAAATCAACTCTTCTGCTTTAAGCGGTCGGGAATAAAAATATCCCTGGACCAAATCACAGCCATTGTTGCGAAGAAATTCCACAACATCCCCTGTCTCTGCTCCTTCGGCAACAACAGACAGGCCAAGGTTGTGCGCAAGATCTATCATAGCGCGGACAATCACCCCAGACTGCGGAGAATCCAGACAATCGCCCACAAAAGCTCTGTCGATCTTCAATTCAGAAAATGGCAGCTTCTGCAGTATGACTAACGATGAATAGCCTGTACCAAAGTCGTCGATTGCGAGCGAGAACCCCTTGAGCCGAAGCCGGGTAAGCGCTTCCATGGCCTGTGTCGGGTCCTGCATTGTCGTGGTTTCGGTCAGTTCACAAATGACGCTGGATGGCGAGATATTGTATTCCCGGCACTTGCTCGCAAAGTCCTCGGTAAAGGTCGCGGAATGAAGGTTCTGGGCAGAAATATTGATGGCTACCTGCAACTCCACGCCGTCCTGCAGCCATGCGGCCATCTGCCGAAGAACCTTGTCTATGGCGCGCGCGGTCAAAAGGTCCATGATTCCCGCCGACTCGGCCAGGGGGATAAACTCTGCCGGCGAGATAGTTGTCCCGTCCTCGCGCGTCCAGCGCATCAGCGCTTCCGCTCCACTGACGCAGTCGCCTGCCCTCTCGGTTCCAAGTCGGAACTTGGGCTGGAAGGCCATCCATAACTCGTCATTGTCGAGTGCAGTATTGAGATGGCGCGCGGAAATCGGTACGTCCTCCCTTGTGGGCGTGCTGCGTACCCTACTGATGATGTCGCGCAGTTCGGCTGTCCGGAACGGCTTCCTCAGCATGCCGACAATATCCAAACCTCGTGCGCGCCCGAAATACCGGGCAGACTCGATCACCTTGTTGTCCGTGCCACTCATGATAATGATCCGGGCACGACTGCCCTGTTCGGCCAGCAAACGCAGAAGTTCGATGCCGTCAACATCCGGCATCTGCAGATCGATCACAAGATGCGTGGGTTGCCAGTCGCTCACCAGTGCAGCGAACTGCTTGTTGTCATGCAGTTGGTCAACGTTGTATCCGCAATCGCGCGCAACAGATGAGACAAGGCTCGCGATCTCAGGTTGATCGTCCACAATCAGCATTCGATCAGCCATTGCTCCTTCCCCTGCCTTCTGTATTGAGGACCTCGCGCAACGTGTCGCGCAATGTTGTCCGCCGATAGGGTTTGCCCAGAATTCGGAACGACGTGCTTCCATTTGCGTCGTTAACGACAGCTTCGGGATAGCCAGATGTCAGGAGAACTTTCAGCCCCGGATGCCGACGGATCGCCTCCCACCCAAGTTCCAGACCGTTCCACTCGCCCGGCATCACTACATCCGTGAACAAAAGATCGACGTCGCCCCGATCTTTAAGAATATCCAAAGCATCATCTGGAGATTCTGCCATAATTGCTGTATATCCGAGTCTCTCTAGCTGAATTTGGACCAAATTTCGGACATCAACATTGTCCTCGACAACCAATATGACCTCGCCGTGTCCGTTGAGATCAAGATCACCGTCTATTTCTTCCATATTTTCGATAATTCCAAAGCCGTCGGCGCGAGGCAAGTAAATCCTGAATGTCGTGCCACTACCAACCTCGCTATATACAGAAATATGGCCTCTCGATTGCTTGACAAAGCCGTAGACCATAGCTAAACCGAGCCCAGTTCCCTTATTTTCACTCTTGGTTGTGAAGAAAGGTTCAAATATCCGGCTCAGGATATCAGGTGAAATCCCACTGCCAGTGTCCGAAACCTCGATCAACACATACTCACCCTGCGCCAGACCCGGAACGCTCCGGGCATAGTGCAAGTCAACCATTGTATTGCGCAGTCCGAAAGTCAGTGTTCCGCTTCCGGCCATTGCATCCCGAGCATTGACTGCAAGGTTGACAAGGGCGGACTCGAGCTGGGTCGGATCGACCTCGACTGGCCAGAGTTCTGCTGTACTATCACTCCGGACGATGGTGACGGACTCACCCAGTGTTCGTCCGAGCAGCGCAATCGCGCTGGTGACCAGGCTGTCAACGTTCACAATTCGGGTATCCAGCGCCTGGCGTCGACCGAAAGCAAGCAACTGCCTGGTCAGTTCGGCACCCCGCAGGCTGGCCCCCAAGGCCGTCCCGAGACACTCTTTGAGCAATGGCTCGCCATTCAATTCGCCGGCCCGATCCAGATTTCCAATAATAATAGTCAATATATTATTGAAGTCATGGGCAATTCCGCCAGTCAAATTTCCAATCGCCTCCATTTTTTGCGAATGATGCAGCCTTTCTTCTATCCTAAGTCGCTCAGTCACGTCCTCTATTACGAGAACACCACCCCGAAACCGACGCATATTATCTTTGAATGGCGCTGCTGTGATGACAACATCAATATAATTGCCTTCGTGCGTTGGAAGTTTTGCTTTCAAGTTGCGCAATATCCGGCCGCGCCTGATCAATTCGAATATTCTGTCGAAATCAGGGAGCGTCTCGTCCGATATCATCGGTATCCTGTGGCCAACGACAGTCGCCGCTGTATGGCCGAACATTGCTTCAGCGGCCTTGTTCCACGATCCCGCAATACAATTTCCGTCTACGGTTATTATGGCAACTGGTGACGAATCGATAATTGTAGCAAGTTCTTCGCTCCTGGATTTGGCATTAGCTTCCGCTTCGCGTCGTTCCCGCACCTCTGTTTCGAGATTCTGCGTCCGCTCTTCTACCTTCTGTTCCAGATCGGATTGCAGCCGCGCGCGCTCGATAGCAATTGCGATATGGTTGCCGACTGCGCCAAGCGTGCGTAACTCGTCATCTGAAAATCGCCGGCCAATCTCAGCGACCAAATTCAGGAGACCGATCGGCTCGCCTTGGGACATCAGAGGAACAGATGCATGGTGCGACAACCCTTTAGGATTGTCAGCCAACGAAAGTCTCTCGCAAAGGCCTACGTTTCGTGGTCCAGACAGGTCGCCTTTGACGACACCGCGCAAACACTCACAATCCCTCCTCGCCGCGGCGTCAGTGATAAATTCGCTCAGCGGACCGCTTGATCCCGCCAGCTCAAAGCGCTCTGCCCGCTTGAGATACAACCAGGAGGCCCGTATCCCTGGCAGACCTGCACCGCGCGCAACCGCGATGCCTACGACATCGTCTTCGGTCCGGCATCGGTTCAGGCCCTCTGCCAATTCGTACAACGCGTTCAGCGTGTCGAAAGACCGGGACAGCTCACTTTGGCGCTGTTCAAGCTCGTCATTTAGATCGACCGCCTGTTCGTAGGTTGAGATCAGAAGATCGAGGATTTGCTGGCGTTCGGCATTGATGAAGTGCCTCTGTCCGGACAATTCGATCTCGATGCCCATTTGCAGCCTGCTTTCCCGCCGCAGCGAACGGTTCGTCAGCAGGTAGTGGATGCGGGATACGAGGGACTCCGCCTTGTAAGGCTTGATCACGAAGTTGTCGGCACCGGCGTCCAGGCCGCGCATGACATTTGACGGGCTGGATAGTTCGGTGACGAGGATGATCGGAATTTGAGACAGTTCGCTGTCGGCCTTGATCGCCTTGCAGAGCGTGTAGCCATCCATTTCCGGCATTACGATGTCACTGATGATCAGATCTGGTATCCGCTCGCGTGCCGCATCCAGGGCCTCTCGCCCGTTGCGAGCGATGCGGACCGTGTAGCCGCGGTCTTCGAGTAGAATGGAAAGCTCAAGGGCTTGTGTCGGACTGTCCTCTGCGACCAGAACATATGTCGGCTGTTCGCGGGTAACGGGCTCCACATTTGTCACGATGCGTCCTCGCCAATCAGGTCGGTGTTCAGGGCGCGCAGCAGACGACCGAGTCCAGGCGGGTCGAGAGAATGCTGGACCGCGCCCAGCCGGATAGCTGCACCGGGCATGCCGAAGACAACGCAACTGGGCATGTCCTGCGCGGCGGTAAGACCACCGGCTGCCTGGATCTGTGCCAACCCCTCCGCCCCGTCGGTGCCGAGCCCGGAGAGCAGGATTCCTGCACCGGCCGCCCCGTAAGCCGACGCAACGCTGCGAAACAGGTAGCCGACTGAGGGGCGGAATCCGTTCTCGTCGGGGGTGTGACCATCCAGCAGAAGGCATCCCGAGTGGTCGATGCCCAGATGGGTCTGGTCAGGGGCAAGATACGCATACCCGGGCAGGGCACGCTCGCCCTGTGTCGCTATTCGGACGCGTGGGCCGCCGACACGGTCCAGCCACCCGGCAAGACCCTGCACGAAACCGCGCGAGAGATGCTGGACGATCAGCAACGGGACAGCGATGTCGGACCCGGCAACCGAAAGGATCTCCGCGAGGACACCGGGCGCGCCGGTCGAGCCACCGATTGCCACGATCCGTGTCCGTTGACCAGGGAGCCGGAGTGGCGCGACCGAAGGTGTGTCGGGCAACAACTGTTCCCTGTAACGACGGCGCACCACCCTTACTTCAGCCATCAGGCGCAAGGCTCGTACAAGTTCGACTGTGTCGCCCTCGAACTCCGGGGCACCGGGATGATGTGGCTTCGCAATCATCGCCAAGGCGCCGGCACCAATCGCTTGGAAGGTCACATCAACATCGCTCGGCGCGTGAGTGGCGCTCATCACGACAACTGGCGTCGGGCATTCTGACATGATCCGCCGAGTCGCCTTGATGCCGTCCAAGCGCGGCATATGAATGTCCATCAGGACTACATCGGGCGACAGCCGGCGGACAAGGTCGATCCCGCGCTCCCCGTCTGCGGCCGCGCCAATCACAGTCATGTCGGACTCGCGCTCTATCAGCGCGACCAGCAGATCCCGCTGAACTACCGAATCCTCTACCAGGACAACACGGATCACGATGAGCCCCTCATAGCAGCCGACCGACAATGTCGAGCAGGTTGGACTGATCGAAAGTCGACTTGAGGACGTAGGCATTGGCGCCGGCGTGCAGGCCGCGCTCCTTGTCCTCCCGCGTTTCCAGCGCGGTCACCAGCACCACCGGCACCTCCGCGCATTCGCTGCCGCTCCTGATCCGTTCGGTCAGTGCAAACCCGTCCAGGCGGGGCATATCAATGTCTGAAATCACCAAGTCGACCGGTGCGGTCGAGAGCAATTGCCAGGCTTCCTCACCGTCGGCGGCGGTCAGCACCTCGTATCCCGCGCTCTCCAGCAGGTTGCGTTCCATGGTGCGGGTCGTTATCGAGTCATCGACAACTAGAATGCGGCTGACGCCTTGGCGGACCGGCTTCCCGGTCTGTTCGGCTCGGTTGGAGTGAATGTCGGCAAGCAGATCGCGGGGACGCAGCACCATCACCATGCGCCCCGACCCAAGTACACCGGCGGCCGAAGCATGCAGAACCCGACGCAGCGGCGCGCGGAACTCGCGAAGCAAGACTTCGCCGACACCGTCGACGCTGTCGACGATCAGCAATCCGCGCTGTTCCCCGTCGTCGACCAGCACCACCGCTTCCCGTTCTACTCCCGACCCTCTGTCAGCGGACCGGATCCCTATGATGGTGTCGAGCCTGCCAATCGGAAGCAATTCGCCCCCATGCGGGGCCTCGCCTCTCTGCAGTTCTGGCTCCAGGTCCTGGCGCGGGCGCATCGAAACCGAACGGGCTGCCTCCAGTGGCAGCAGCATCTGCAGGCCACCCGCAGTGACCAACATGCCTCGAAAAGTCGCCAAACTGGCCGGAAAGACCAGCGAAACGGTGACCCCCAGACCTGGAACTGATCGAGTCGTCACAGAGCCGTCCAACCGGTCGATACGTTCGCGAACGACCGATAGGCCGACGCCGTTTCCGGAAATGTTCGTGATCACCGGACTAGTGCTGATCCCGCCACGAAATGCCAGTTCCGCCGCTTCCGCATCACTCAACCTCGATGCCTGTGCCCGGGTAAGCACCCGGGCGCGCACCGCCGCCTCTCGCAGCTTGTCAAGCGACAGTCCGCGCCCATCGTCGTGAATCTCGACCGACAGCCGGCCCGTCTCCAGAACTCTCAGGTTGACCGAGATCTCAGCAGTTGGCGGCTTGCCGGCGGCAGCCCGCTCTTCGGGCGGCTCGACGCCATGATCAATAGCATTCCGGACCAGATGGATCAGCGCGTCCTTGACAAGGCCGAGCATGCGACGATCAACGGCGATGTCTCCACCGTCGAGCCGCCAGATGGCCTGCTTGCCAGTCTCCCGACAAAGATCGCGAACCATCACCGGAAACACGTCGAGTTCAGTGTGCGCCGGTACCAAGCGGGACCGACGGGTCTCCTCGGCCAGGTCGTCGGCGACCGCGCGGAGCCTTCGGTCGTTTTCCTCGATGGTCCGGCTAAGCCGTCGCAAGTGGCTACCAAGATCGGATCTGAAATCCCTTTCGTCGCCATCTCGCGGTGCGCTGATGTTGCCAACGTCGTTACTGCGGCTCCGGCGACGCAGCGACCGTGAAAGGCGGCGTGCGTCCTGTGCCTGCGCGCCGCTGGCCAGCCGGACTAGCAGCATCTCCTGGGACAGGAGCGATAGCCTATCCAGGCGAGTTGCCTCGATCCGGATCCAGTCATTCGCCCTTCGTGGTGCGTCCTGCGCCTCGCCTCGTCCGGCATTTTCAGATGTCTCAATCGGTGATCCATCCGCCGATGGCACAACAAGTTGAGTGGGTCCCTGCTGCTTGCCCACGACAGCCTCTTGCCCGGTGGACGCGGGCGGGGGAGACGGCACGAGGCGCGCATTGGCTTCATCGCTCCGCACGTCATCTGGCGGCGCGTGCCTGCCTGCGGGTGGCGTACGTGTTTCGTCCCGGCCCGCAGCGGACCGTCGGGAGCGCGAGGCATGGGTTCCGAGTTCGGCAACCAGTTCGTCGTGCGTTGCCTCCAGTGACCGGATCGTGTCAGGTCCATAGTTCGACATGTCGTCCAACAACCCCCGCAATCGGGTTTCGCACTGCTGGCAAATCGACTCGGCAGCGCGGAGACCGACAGAGCGGCCGGCGCCTTTCAGGGTGTGGATCACGCGGAACAAGCTGTGAATCTGCTCAAGAGACGGTGTCCGGCCGTTGAGTGCTGCCAGTTCACTGATACCGGCGGCGAACTCCCTCAGATGGTCATCTGCCTCAAGCCGGAAGGTCTCGAGCAACCTTGTTCGAAGTTCCTCGTCACGATTCACGATCCGTCGCTCCCGTCCGGTCGCCCCGGGCTCGATTCAGATTGACGACGTCATTCAGCTTGTGCGCCACGCCGTTGAGATCCTGTGCAGCGCTTTCGACCTGACGTGTGGCGCTGACGGTCTGCGTTGACGACAACTCGATGTCATTCATCGCGAGGGCGATCTGCTCCATGCCAACTTCCTGCTGCTCGGCGGCAGCACTGATCTGGCGGGCGGCCTGCGTCGTTTCGCTGATATTGCTGTTCAGCAGGGCGATAACCTGGCTTGAGCGGTCCGCCTGTTCCACTCCGGTTTCTGCCGACTTCACTCCCTGTTCGACTGCCATGACAGCGCCCTGCGCGGACCGCTGGATCTCGCCCACGATTCGTCGTACCTCGGATGTCGCCTCGCGTGATCGATCGGCCAGCACCCTGACCTCGTTGGCAACGACATTGAATCCGCGTCCGGCCTCACCAGCTTTTGCGGCCTCGATGCTTGCATTGACAGCGAGCAGGTTCGACTGCTCGGCCAAGCCACTGACCATCGAGTTGATCTCGGCGATTTCCTGAGCCTGCTCGCTAAACTGGAGAATCCGTTGTGCCAGAACCTCCATCCGCTCCTTGTTGTCCGCACTCAGCTGCCGACCGGACTCGACGGCACGCAACATCTCGGTTGCCGATCTTTCCATCGCGGTGGCCATCTCCGCCACCGCGCGGATCTTGCGCGCGGCCTGCTCTGAGGTCTGACGAACTTCCGCCACAGTGGCGGAGGTCTCGCGCACGGCGCTCGCTTCCTCGGTAGAAGCCGCAACCTGTTGCCTGGTGGCCGCAAGAATCTGCGCAGCCGCGGACCCCACGCCGCTTGCCGCCTCGCGGATTTCGTCGACCAGACTCTCAAGCGAGGCGGCCATGCCGTTCAGACCCTGGCCGAGTCGGGCCAGCGTCGCGTCGCCCGGGATTTCCGTGCGCGCCTTCAGATCGCCGGCGCCGATCCGCTCGGCAAGAGCTCCGAAATCGCGAACGGTAGATTGTAGCTTCTCGTACGTCTCGCGCTGCTGGGCCAGTGCCTGGTCGGCCGAATCGGCCATGGCGTTGAACGCCCGCGCAAGCGCGCGGATTTCGTTGGCACCGGATTCAGTCGCGCGCTGTCCGGCCTTACCACCGGCGATACTGGTGGCGACCTCGTGCAGGGCCTGGATTGGTGCAGCGATCCACCTAATCTTGGCCGTCGCTACTATCCCGGCAAGGATGACGGCCATGCCGACGATAATCGCCAAGTCAACCATGGCTCGGTCAGCCGGGGCCACAACTTCATTCATGCTCCGGCTAATCAGAACCTGCCAGCCGCTCGCCGGCACAGATGCGAATCCGGCGATGCGTGCTGCGCTGTCCTGCCCGTAGAAGTTCTCTAGCACGCCGCTGTCCCGTGCCGACATTTCCTTCCAGAACGCCTTGTCCGAATAGTTGGGCAACATCGCTGAATCTTCGATCCCGGTGTGCGCGATGACCCTGCCGTTTTCGCCGACAATCTGGGCGTCACCGCTGCTTCCGACCCGGAAGTGTTGCACGGTGTCCCGCATGAACCTTGCATCGTGAATGGCGAGTACCACCCCACGTATCCGTCCCGCTGCGTCAAGGACAGGCGCCGCGAAGATTATTATGGGCTCGTTTGTGGCCCTGCTAAGAATGACATTGCGATCAACTATTGGTTGCAAGGATTCGATCGCGCGGCCGAAATAGGCTCGGTCCCTGACACTAAGTCCGATAACCTTGGACTCCTCAACCGGCGGCATTGGCTCAGCTGCGCGCACAACACCGTCGGCATCGGCAAAGCTCAATCGGCTGACACCCGGGAAATGTTGACTTGCGCGCCGCATCAACTCAGTCACCGCGGCCCGGTCGTCCAGGTCGATCTGGGCCAAGTCAGACGCAAGCAACCCAAGTGTATTCAATCGACCATCGAGGAATGTCTCAAATTGGAGCGATAGCCGCGTAGCCGCATCCTGCACTCGAACCCTGCTATCATTTCGAAGAATTTGTTTGAATTCAATTGTTACTCCGGTACCCAAAACCGCGACCGGCCCGAGTGCCGCGAATACACTTCCTGCCAGAACGATGACCCAGATGCTTCGAAATTTCATCCGCAGGTTCATTGTTGTTCTCCATTTCGCCCCCCGGCCGAAGCGAAGGCCGGAGCCATCTCGACCACGAGGCGCGCATCGTTGACCAAAGCCCGAACATCGCACAGTAAAAGACCATCAGTTGTCTGGCCGATGATTGATCTGTGCGTAGCGAACCGTGGATCAGTCGTGGCAATTGACGTATTATTGAAAGATCTGACCCCGATTATGCTTGTGACGCTGATCGCTACTTGCCCCTCCGGACCGGCAACCAGTGCAAATGGCGGGTTCCGGTCCGGGTTGATCGACAGGAACGGGGACAGATCTATGACCGGCAGTACTGCGCCGCGGTCCAGGACAAGGCCGCAATAGACCCCGGGCAGCGTCGGCCATGGATAGAGATCGCGGACCTCGATCACCCGATGGATATCGCCTATCGGAAAGCCGATGTCGGTTCCCAGGACCGAAGCTGCGATAACAACGACCGGCTCCGTGCCGGATTCTACCACAGGGGGTTTGGCGAGTTCCTCAGCACGACTGTCGAGCAGCCTACGCCGTTGCGTCTCAGATGGGGCGTCGATTGAATCGACTGCAGCGATCGCCTCTGCGATCCGACTGCGCGCCGCCTCCCAGTCGAAGTCACTGACTCCGCGAAGGCCCGATCCGCACCGAGTACCGGCCGTCATAGCGGACCTCCAGAAATCCCGGTGTGAAGCGTCGATCGCGCATCCCGGCGCATTGCGCCACAGGTGAGATGGGCGAGATCGGGGACGGGGTCGTTGTCGGCCAGTTCGCCCAGGGCACGAAGTGCACGCGCCATACTCTGTCGGGCAGCCCGGTCGAAGCCCTGACGCTGTCGCACTAGACCTAGCATGTAATGCGCCGCCGCCGAACGCGGATCGACGTAGACCGCTCCCGACGCAGCGCGCCCCGCAGCCGCGATGTCCCCCACCTGGATTTCCAGTGTCGCGCGAAGCAGAAGGGCACCAAGATCTAGTGGGTCCCGCCCCAGGGCCTCAGCGCAGAGTGCCAGCGCCTCGATATACCGACCGCAACCGGCATGGACGCGCGCGCGCGCGACCGACTCCATCGCGGTGTCGACAGTCGATCGCGCCTCAGGCGGGCTTGCCCGCTGCGCGATCTGCGTAGATGGCGCGGGTGACCCGGTCGCGAGATGCGCGGTTGCCGCGGCCTCCCGAATCTTGACCGGTCGAGGCGCGGAAGTCTGGCATTTCGGGACGGCGCGGCGCAGGAAGATTGAGCTGTCCTGCCGGAATCGCTCGAAAGCTGGGAACAGGCGAGATTGAGCCTCGGCGGCTGTGACCGCCAGCCAGCCCCTGTCAGCCACAGCGTCCGCCAGCCTGCCCGCAACAACCGGCTGCCGCGATCTCGCGATATGAATGAGCACATTGCGGCATACGACGAGATCATAGCGGCGTGCGGCGCTGTCCGGCCGGTTGCTGCCGACGCACAAATTCACGGCCTCGAACGAAACCAGACGCCTTAGTTCGGAGTGGACGCACCAGCGTCCGGATGGATGCCTGGTCAGCCAGCGCTCCCGCTCGGCCGGACAAAGCTCACGCAGTGCCTGCTCCCGGAACATCCCGGCGCGCGCATGTTCCAGTGCGGAAAGGTTGATGTCTGTCGCATCAAGCCGCAGCTGCCAGCGCCCAGGATCATCTACCAGATCGAGTAGCTGCATCCCCAGTGAATAGGCTTCTTCACCGGTGGAGCAGCCAGCAACCCACACAGACACCTCGCGCTGACCCGAACTTGCCCTTTCGGCAACAAGGGGCGCCAGCACCGCGCTGGAAAGCGCGGAGAACCATTGACGGTCGCGCAGAAACCGTGTTTCGCCAACCGCCAGTCGGCAAATCAATGCCTGCCATTCCCGGCCTTGCCAATCGCCCTGATCAAGAGTGGCGGCCACGAGTTCGCCCGTTTGTTTCACGCAATCTTCGAGCGCCGATGCCAATGCAGATTCCTGCATCGACATGGTATCAATTCCTGTGTGCTCAACAACCAGGTCGTGCAGCCACTTTTGATGTAGCAAGGCCCTCATGGCTCATGGCCTTGCTGATGGAGCGCGTCCAAAACGCCAGCGGCTTCTCGAACCAGGTAGTCGACGTCGCAAATTACAACAAGATCATCATCGAGTTGGCTGACACCACGAAACATGGAGGCGATATGCGACAGGCCCGCAATTGGCACAAGGCCATCCAGCGGAGTCTGCCGGACGCCGACGATCTTCTCGGCCAGCAGGACAATCAAGGTATGCTCGCCGTTGACCACGACGAAGCGGTCGCTCAATCCAACAACGGAACCATCGCCAGGCTCCCTGAGGTCGAGCAACGGCGCGGCACGACCGTGCACGTTAACAATTCCCAATATCGGCAATTTTGCGCCAGGCAGCGTCGAGAAACTCGTCGCTCCAACCACCCTCACCACTCGCTCGACCGGAATGGCAAACCGGACGCGGCCAGACAGAAACACCAGACTGGGATGGTCTTCCATCGCTGGCATGTCGCCAGCTCCTCCCGATTGTCGAACGTCACAGACACCCACAGGGAGCAACGGGGGAGCCTGCGTCTTGGGTTGATGGTAACTCCTGAGACGACGGTGCGTAAATGGAAATATGCATAAAATTTTGGCAAAATTCCTATCTTGCAAATAAATGACTTTGAGTCACTTAATTAAATTAAAATTCATCTGAGTACACATTTCGCCTTTCGATCTACAAATATGCCGACTTTAATTCATGTTAGCCATTTTCTAAATATAATTACGAGAAATTTTTGCGGAGATAAATATTTTTTGACATTTCGCATCAGAAGTTTTTTTGAATAATTGTCGGACTCGGCATTTTCACAAGAGTGCAGGATCGACACCAGGTTCCAATGCACGCCCTTGTCGTGCTGACCTGACCCCCTGATTTTCCTCCAGGAACGATTAGAGTCTGGCCTGAAGGAAGGACAGACGATGAAGCGTGCAAGGTTTTCGGAAGAGCAGATTATCGGGGTGCTGAAGGAGGCCGAGGCGGG
>JAYZWD010000019.1:0-8167 GCA_036154895.1 Pseudomonadota bacterium | reverse complement strand
CATCATCGCCGTCGCCAGAAAGCTCCTCACCATCCTCAACGCAATGCTCAAGAACGATCAGGACTTCAAACACAGCAACACGTGAACACACAGTTGCCGGACAGCCCTGCGGGCTTCCGGGGAACGCGTGGTTTCAATGACCGTTTCCCGGAACCGCGCAGCGGTATCCGGGACCTGATGCAGAGCTCTCGCTCCGGCGCAGGCCGGAGCCCATGGCCCGACGCTGGCGGAATGGGTCCCGGATCAGGTCCGGGACGAGAGAATGCGTCTGCGTTCAGGCCCCGGACAGCCCTTGCGGGCTTCCGGGGAACGATGCCTGTTGGAGAGACGCTTCCCCGAGCCGCGCAGCGGTTTCCGGGACCTGATGCCGGCGGCACCACGGCAGAAAGGCGTCAGGCGGCCTGTAAGCCGGGTTCTGTCCCCCCCGCGAACGGGGCTGGATGACCATTCATCTGGGACGCCCGTTACCGGACGCCTCGCGCAACCAACCCGGACAGCGGGCCGGAAACCGCCCCGCGACGACCGGAGCCGCCGCATGCCGTCCCTATTCGGTCTTGCTCCCGGTGGGGTTTGCCGTGCCGGTGACGTTGCCGCCCCCGCGGTGCGCTCTTGCCGCACCGTTTCACCCTTGCCGGCCCGAAGGCAGGCGGTCTGTTCTCTGTGGCACTTTCCCTGGGGTCGCCCCCGCCGGGCGTTACCCGGCACCGTGTTTCCATGGAGCCCGGACTTTCCTCTGCCCCCTCGCGGGAACAGCGGTCATCCAGCCGCCTGACGCGCGGCCTAGGTACGCTTGCCTGACGGGTGCGTCAAATGCTGACCGTCCGTGCATACGGCGGAATCCGGTGTTCCGGCAGTGGCGGACGCAGTAGGATTTCTTTCCACACGAAGAAGCTGGGGAAGGGACGCCCATGTGCGCACCCGGAACGGGGGGACCCGATGACCTCGACGACAGCGGCATCGGCTGGACGATGCGCGTCGGCGGCATGCCGGCGCACCGCGAGAACAGGAAGCTGCTGCCTGGTACGAGGGCCTGGCGGCCGGCGGGCGACTGCCGGACCGGCGGGAGGTCAACCCGGCCGACATCCGCGACCTGCTGCACGGCGTGTTCCTGGTGGTGCCGGCCGGGGACGGCGAGATCCGCTACCGCATGGTCGCGGCCGGCATCGAATCCCGTGTCGGCGCCCGGCTGCAGGGCCGCACCGCCGGCGAGATCTACAGCCCCGAACTCGCGACCGGGGTGCGCGGCATCTACAACCGCGTCTTCGAGACCCGGCGACGCGTGGTGCTGCGCGGCTCCTTCGTCACCTTCGACATCGGCTTCCTGGAGTTCGAGGCGCTGATCCTGCCGCTGCGTGCACCGGACGGGACCATGATGGCGCTGGGCAGCATGTACGCCTTCGACAACATCTGAGAGGTGTCACGGACCGGCTGACGGCCGTCAGTACCCGGCGGGGCCGTCCTCGTCGCCGGCCATGCGCGCCACGGTCTCGGCCAGCCATTCCTCGAACGCCGCCAGCCGGGGCCTGCTCTCGCGTCCCTGCGGGTAGACCAGGTAGTAGCCGCTGTCGGTCGAGAGGCGGAAGCCGAACGGCTCGATCAGGATGCCGGCCTCCAGCTCCGGGCGCACCAGGCGCGGGTTGACCATGACGATGCCCAGGCCCTGCAGCGCGCCCTGCACCGCCAGGTTCGTGGTCTCCAGCTTCAGGCCGCGCTCCGGGTCGACGCCCTTCTCCCCCACGGCCGTCAGCCATTGCCGCCACGAATCCGGGCGGTTGACGTCGTGCAGCAGCGGGAAGTGCCTCAGGTCCGACGGCTTCTCCAGCGGTGGCCGGTCCGCCAGCAGCGCCGGCACGCAGACCGGCACGATCTGCTCCCGCATCAGCAGGCGCGCGCGCAGGCCGGGCCAGTTGCCATTGCCGAAGCGCACGGCGGCATCGGCGTCGGAGCGGCCGAAGTCGATGATCTCCGTGCTGGTGGTCATGCGCACCTCGATCTCCGGGTGGCGGCGCTGGAAGTCGGAGAGCTGCGGCACCAGCCAGCGGATGGCGAAGGTCGGCAGCACGTTGATGGTGAGCGAGCCCAGCCCGTCATTGGCCTTCAGCGCGTCGGTGGCCGTCTGCACCTGGTCGAAGGCCTGGCGCAGCGCCGGGTAGTAGCGGCCCCCGGCGGCAGTCAGGGTCACGCCGCGCCCGCGCCGCTCGAACAGCGCCACGCCCAGTTGCTCCTCCAGCCCCTTGATCTGGTGGCTGATGGCGGAGGGCGTGAGATGCAGTTCCTCGGCCGCGCCGGCGAAGCTGAGATGGCGGGCGGCGGCCTCGAAGGCCTTCAGCGCGTTCAGCGGCGGCAGGCGTCGCGGCACGGCCGTGCTCCCCCGGTTTCCCTCGATACCGTTTCACCCGACACCATTTCGCAAATGCAGCATGGATATTCAGGTGAATTCCCCTCACCTATTGGGTGAGAAATCATCCTTTGTCAATTTCTACCCCGAGGCGCATATCCGCACTGTCGAAAGACAAGGCGGCGACCGCGTTCACGGTTGGGTCGTCGCATGAAGGAGCAGGAAAATGGAACATCGCGCCCTTGAATTCTACCAGTTCAGCGACCTGAACCGCACCAGCGCGGACGGCGTGCGCCGTCTGCACAATGGCGACATCGACGTGGACTACTACGTGAGCCGCGCCCACGCGCAGCGGGCCACCGCCACCATCAATGCGCTGAAAGCGGCCGGTCGCGCCGTGGCGCGCCTGTTCGCCTGACGGCTGTTTCGCTGAATCAGGCTCATCCTGACAACCCGGCCATGACGCGGATGCGAGATACCGTCTCGGCATCCGCGTCACCACTGACCGACCCGGGCCGGAAGTGCCGCTGGAACGCGGCGATCACCGCCCGGGTCTCCGGCCCGGCCACGCCGTCGACCGCCAGGCCATAGCCGATCCGCGCGAGATCGGTCTGCACCGCCCGGATCGCGGGCGACGCCGCACCCGCCCCCGGCACCGGCGGAAAGTCCGGCCAGCGACCGATCCCCGCCGCCGCCAGCCGCGCCCAGGGAAACAGTTCGCCCGGATCCGCCTTGCGCAGCGGCGCCACGTCGGAATGGCCCAGCACGCGTGCCGCCGGGATGGCGTGACGCCCCAGAATGCCGCGACAGAGGTGGATCACGGCCTCGACCTGCGCCTCGGGGAATTCCCGATAGCCGAACTCGTGGCCGGGATTGTGGATCTCGACGCCGATGGAACAGGCGTTGATGTCGCTCTCGCCCGCCCACCATGCCCGGCCTGCGTGCCAGGCCCGCCGGTCCTCGTCGACCAGGCGCCAGACCGTGCCGTCCTCCTCCACCAGCCAGTGCGCCGAGACCTCGGCCGCCGGATCGCAGAGCCGCTCCAGCGCCTCGGCGGCGCTGCGCATGCCGGTATAGTGCAGCAGCAGCATGTCGACGGCACGGCCGCGCCGGTCATTGTGGTTCGGCGAGGGACGCTCCCTCACCTTCAGACCATCATGCGTCATCGCGAACCTTCCCGGTTGCGCCCCAACCGTTCCCCGCCCGCCCCAAGGTCCCGGACACCGCTTCGCGGTTCCGGGAGTCGCTCACTGAAAGCATTTCCGTTCCCCGGAAGCCCGCGGGGCTGTCCGGGGCCTCGGGTCTCTGATCCTGTTCACCCCAGCCCGCGTTCCTTCGCGATGCGGTCCCAGGCGGCGTTGATCTTGGCCAGCTTCTCGTTGGCCAGTGCCACGAATTCCTCGGGCAGGCCCTGCGCGATCACCCGGTCGGGGTGGTTCGCCTTGATCAGGTCGCGCCAGGCCTTGCGCACCTCCTGGTCGGTCGCGGTCGGCGCGACGCCGAGCACGGTATAGGGATCCTCCTGGTCCGGGCCAAGATAGGTGGCATGCAGCCGGCGCCAGGCCTGGGCGTCGATACCGAACAGGTCGGCCACCGATTTCAGGAAGTCGACCTCGGCCGGATGGACGACGCCGTCGGCGCGGGCGATGTGCATCAAGCCGGCCAGCACGTCCTCCAGCACCTCGGGGCTGTCGCGGAACATGCCGGCGAGCTGCTGGGCATAGGGCTCGAAACCGGTCGCTTCCCGCTTGGCCTGGTTGAAGACACGGGCGACGTTGCGCAGCTCGTCCGGCGGGACCTGGAAGACCTCCTTGAAGGCGGCGATCTCGTTCTCGCTGACGTGGCCGTCGGCCTTGGCCATCTTGGCGCCGAGCACGATGACGCCGATGGTGAAAGCAACCTGGCGCGTGCCGGCGGGGCGGCCATCCGCCACCCGCTCGTCGTCGTCCTCATCCTCGGCGCGGATGCGGTCGACGGCGTGCCCGGCGATGCCGCCGATCAGGGCACCCAGCGGTCCGCCGAGCGCGAACCCGATGCCACCACCGATCAACTTGCCCCAGATACTCAACCGACCATCCGCCCGCCTTCGACCTTGACCCTATGCAACCCTAGCCGGACCCGGCATATAGGCAAGGTATCGCAGTCACTTCGGATGATGAAACACGGGCCATGACCGACCAGACCTGCCCTCCCGTGGACACCCTGATCAACGGCTACCGCCGGTTCATGGGCCACGGCTTCGCCTCGAACGCGCAGCGCTATCACCAGCTCGGCACTGCCGGACAGTCGCCGGACATCATGGTGATCGCCTGCGCCGACAGTCGCGTTGACCCCTCCACCATCTTCGATTCCGGGCCCGGCGAGATGTTCGTCGTGCGCAATGTCGCCAATGTCGTGCCGCGCTATGCCCCGGACGGCCAGGCGCACGGCGTCAGCGCCGCGCTGGAGTTCGCGGTCAAGGGCCTGGGCGTCGGCGCCATCGTGGTGATGGGCCATGCCCAGTGCGGCGGCGTGAAGGCGCTGCTGCAGGACGGCGAGCCGGGTTTCATCGGCGGCGAGTTCGTCGGCCCGTGGATGGCGCGCGTGCGCGAGATCCTCGACCGGGTGATGGCCAGTTCCGCCGGGCACGATACCGACACCGTGCTGTTCCGCATGGAGGAGGAGAACATCCGCCTCGGCCTGGCCAACCTGATGACCTTCCCCTGGATCGCGGAGCGGGTGAAGGCCGGCACGCTCAGCCTGCACGGCATGCATTTCGGCATCGCCAGCGGCCGCCTGGCCATGCTGGACCCGCAGACCGACCGCTTCGAGGATGTGTCCCCGAAGGCGGAGTAGTCAGGGACCGCACCGGATCAGGACGCGAAATACTCCAGCACGACGGGCAGGGTCAGCAGCCCGACGAGCAATTGCGCCGTCAGCAGGCCGGCCATCAGCCGCGCATCGCCACCCATGGTCCGCGCCATCACGTAGGATGACGGCGCAGCGGGCAGGGCGAGCCAGAACAGCGCGATGGCGAAGGGCAGGCCGCTGACACCGGCGGCCGTCAGCAGGGCGAAGCCGATGGCCGGCTGCACCGCCAGCTTCAGCACCGTGCCGGCCAGCAGCGGGCGCAGGCTGGCGCCCAGCGCGGCGAAGTCCAGGCCGGCGCCGATGGCCAGCAGGCCCAGCGCCAGCGAGGCCTGTCCGGCGATGCCGATGGCACCCATCAGCGGGCCGGGCACCTCGACACCGGTCCAGCGCACGGCGGCACCGGCGAGGCAGGCGAGGATCAGCGGGTTGGTCAGCACCTGGCGGACGAAGCCGGCAATTCCCGCCCGGCCGCCGGCATTGCCCCAGATGGCCAGCGCCAGCACCGAGACGACGTTGACCACCGGGACCAGCACGGCGATGCAGAGCGCGGTCAGCGCCACGCCGGACGCGCCGTGGAGCCGCTCGGCCACCGCGACGCCCAGGAAGGTGTTGAAGCGCGTGGCGCCCATCACCAGCGACGCCAGGCCAGGCCCGTCGGTCCCCCAGAGCCGGCGCAGCACCACGACCAGCAGGCTGGTCGCCAGCACCGTGCCGACCAGCGCCGCCATCACCGGCTTCAGGTCGGTGGACCCGAAGTCGGCGGTGGCGACGGCACGGAACAGCAGCGCCGGGAACAGCACCCAGTAGACGATGCGGTCGATGGCCTGCCAGCCCGGCTCGGTCAGCAGCGGCAGGCGCTTCAGTATCGTCCCGAGCGCGATCAGCAGGACGACGGGCAGGGTCGAGAGCGCGATCGTCAGCATCGGCGGCGGGCGGTCCGACGGTCAGGCGCGGTTCGGCATGGCCGGATCGAGATGCATCGCCGCCTCGGGTCGCGCGCGCAGTTCCTCGGCCCATTTCCGCCCGCGACTGGCCATGCGTTCCGGATCGACACCCAGTTGCGACATGGCAGCCAGGCCGTTGGCGGTTTCGCGATATTCCGTGATCCGTCCGTCCGGATCGATCCGGAAGATCGACGTGCCCTCCAGCAGCACGCGGCGGCCGCGATACCATTCCAGCGTCGAGGTGAAGCTGAACAGGTAGCGGGCATAGCCGGTCCGGCCGTCGAACACCGGGTCCAGCATCTGCCAGCGATAGGCCCGGGCGGTGCCCCAGAAGTGCTTCTCCAGCATATGGGCGATGGCCTGATGGCCCCGGAAGGGACCGTAGATGTAATCGTGGTAGACCGCGTCGTCGGCGAACAGGGCGGCGAAGCCCGCGAAGTCCGCACGCTCGACCGCGTCGCAGAAGCGCTGCAGCAGCGCCGGAAAGTCCGTCATGATCCTTCTCCCCAGGTCCGTCCGGGCGTCGATTCCCGTTCAGGCCTGCAGATGATCGGCCAGTCTGTCGAGCAGGTCCAGACAGGCGCCGAGCTGGGAGACCTCGATGAACTCGTTCGGCTGGTGCGCCACGCCGATGTCGCCCGGCCCGCAGACCACGGTGGAGATGCCGTCGACCTGGAAGATGCCGCCTTCGGTGCCGAAGGCGACGGTCTCGGTGGCATTGGTGTTGAGCAGGCGCTTGATCAGCGTCTCGGCCGGCCCGTCGGTCTCCGGCTCCAGCCCCACCACCTCGGCGATCGGCTCGGTGACGATATCGGCCTCGGGCGCCACGGCGCGCATGCGCGGCAGCAGGCGGGTCACGATGAAGTCCTGCACCCGGTCCTTGATGTCCTGGCCGTCATCGCCGGCGATGGCGCGGTACTCCCACAGGATCTCGGTGTGCTGCGGCACGATGTTGACCGAGGTGCCGCCGTGCATGGCGCCGACATGGACCGAGGTCCAGGGCGGGTCGTAGCGGGGGTCGACGCGCGTCTTGCGCTCCTCGGCCAGGCCGGCGATGAAGTTCACCAGTTCCGCGCCGTAGATGACCGTGTTGACGCCGAGATGGGTCTGGGAGGAATGCACCTCCTTGCCCTTCAGGGTGGTGCGGTAGGTGGCGGCGCCCTTGTGGGCATTCACCACCCGCATCATCGTCGGCTCGCCGATCAGGCAGATCGCGGGCTTCACGCCGATCTCGCGGAAATGCTCGACGATGCCGGGCGTGCCGAAGCAGCCGACCTCCTCGTCATAGGAAAAGGCGAAGTGCACCGGGCGATTGAGCCTGCGCTTGGTCAGTTCGGGCAGGGCCGCCAGCGCGCAGGCGATGAAGCCCTTCATGTCGGAACTGCCGCGGCCATAGAGCCGGTCCTGCTTGCGGGTCAGGCTGAACGGGTCGGTGTGCCAGTCCTGGCCGTCGACCGGCACCACGTCGGTGTGGCCCGACAGGATGATGCCGCCGTCACCCTGCGCACCGATGGTGGCGATCAGGTTGGCCTTGGCGCCGCACGGGCTCATCACCTTCTGCGCGGCGATGCCGCGCTCGGCCAGCCAGTCGGCGACCCAGTCGATGAGCGGAAGGTTCGAATCCCGGCTGGTGGTATCGAAGCCGACCAGCCGGTCAAGCAGCGCAATGGCCGCGTCCGTCTTGGGGTTCATGGCCGCCGACGATAGCGCACGCCGCCGGCTTGGCAATGGTGCCCGGTCTCAGGCCCGGTACCACCGCATATGAGCCCACGGAACAGCGGTCCGCGTTCCTCCCCCCTTGAGGGCAGGGGAATCGCATATGGGTTTCGGTCGTGTATTGCCGATTCAGTTGCACAGGATTCTGAAGGTCTCTCCAAGCATTGATGGAGGTCCGGATGGAGGATGTCAGGTGCTGCTTTTCGGATGTGCCGGACCCGCGGGCGTCGAACGCCCGGCACGATCTTCCGGAGTTGCTGTTCGTGGCGCTGGCGGCGGTGCTGTGCGGCGCGGAGAGCTGCGCCGACATGGCCGAGTT
>JAYZWD010000018.1:0-38055 GCA_036154895.1 Pseudomonadota bacterium | reverse complement strand
AGGATGACGATCAGACAGGCGGGCGGCTCCCACGCCGGACAAGCGGGTTCACAAGGCCCGGGGGCCTGTCGGGATGCCGCCCGCCAGCCCGATGGAACCACATTTCCCTCAGACAGGGGCCTGGGGTCGGCTCCGGAAGATGGATGGCCCGGTCGCGCCATGCCATGACAAGATATTGAATACAAATATGAATTTCCATGGCCCGACTTGATCGGGCCATCCACGACCACGGCGCCAGATGGCCGGCCCGGCAGCCAGCCCCGGCCCGCGCCTACCGCATCCGGGCGATCACCTGCTCCGAGAAGTCGCGGAAGTTCTGCCGCATGGTGGCGACCGGCGGCAGCAGCGTGACCTCCTTCAGGCCCGCCGCCTCGAGCTGGCCCAGCCGCTCGATGATGGCGTCCGACTCGCCCACCAGGCCGCCGGCCACCCGGATCATGTCCGGCGTGATGAAGCGCCGCTCCTCGGGCGGACAGAAGGCGCAATGGCCCCGATGGAGCATCTGGTGGCGCCGTTCGGCCGGCATCGTGGTCTCGACATAGGCCTTGTAGTCCAGCCAGACCTCCCGGACCTTGTCGGAGACGAAGTCGTCGCGGCCCCATTCCTGGTAGAGCTCGTACCAGTAGTGCAGGGTCGAGATCACCGCCGAGTCGATCTCGTCGATGACACGCGGGCTGCTGAGCGTCTCGCCGGGGCGCAGCACGCAGGCGAAGGTCAGCGCGGCGGTATGGAAGTCATCCGGCCAGGCCCGGCCGGCCTCCTCCGCCCCCTTCCGCGCCGTGTCGATGTTGCGGGCCAGCACGCCCAGCGGCTCGTTGCCGGCGCAGATGCGCCCGTCGCCATAGGCCCCGGCGGCGGCCAGAGCCTTCGGGCCGTTGGCGCCGACCCAGATCGGCACCCGGTCGGTCAGGTTCAGTGCCTCCAGTTCCCGGTCGATGAAGCGGATCGGATGGGTCTCGCCGTTCAGCGTGAATTCCACCTCCTCGCCGTCCAGCAGACCGCGCACCACGCGGAGATACTCGCGGAAGGCCTTCGCCTTCACCGGTCGGGCGCCCATGATGCGCATGGCGGTGTGACCGGTGCCGATGCCGAGGAAGGTCCGCCCGGGCGCCAGCTTGTTGATCGAGGCAATCGAGTGCGCGGTGACCGGCGCCAGCCGCGTGCCGGCGATGGCAACGCCGGTGCCGAGGCGGATACGGCTGGTGTGGTAGGCCGCCAGTGCCAGGGTGGCGTAGCAGTCCGACCAGATCATCTGGCTGTCCGGCGCCCAGCCGTGGTCGTAGCCCCAGTCCTCCAGCTCGCGGAAGATCTGCCAGTCGTCGACCTTCGTCGCGACCATGCCACCGAATTTCATGCCGCCCTCCCCTTGCGTTTCCGTCGCGCGTCAAATCTGCCGCGTTCGGGGCGCGAGGGGAACCGTGTGGCGCTGGTTTCCGGACCCCGGACAGCCCTGCGGGCTTCCGGGGATCGACAAGCGGCATGCTTCCCGGAACCGCAAAGCGGTGTCCGGGACCCGAGGCAGCGCGCGCTCCGGCGAGAGCCGGAGCCCATGGCACGACGGCCGGCGGAATGGCCCCCGGATCAAGTCCGGGGCGAGACTCAGGCGGCCTTCGTCTTCTCGCGATAGAGCTTGTAGAGCTTCTGCACCTTCGGCGCCGCGACATGGGCGATGTAGGGCTGCATCGGGTGCCGGGCGGCGTAGTTCTGGTGGTAGTCCTCGGCCTCGAAGAAGGTCTCGAGCGGCTCCAGCACCGTGGCAACCGGCTTGTCGAACACCCGCGCCGCGTCGATCTGCGCGATATATGCCTCCGCCACGCGCTTCTGCTCCGCGTCGAGGTAGAAGATCGAACTGCGGTACTGCCGGCCGATGTCGCCCCCCTGCCGGTCCTTCTGCGTCGGGTCGTGCGCCACGGCGAAGAAGACCTTCAGGATCTGCCCGAAGCTGATCTCGGCCGGATCGAAGCGGATCTCGACAACCTCGGCCTGGTTGGTGCGGCCGGAACAGACCGCATCGTAGTTCGCGGTCGCGGCGCTGTCGCCGGAATAGCCGGAGACAACGGAATTGACGCCGCGCAGTTCCAGGTAGACCGCCTCGACGCACCAGAAGCAGCCGCCGGCCAGCACCGCCACCTGTTCCTCCGCCGTCGGGGCAATGTCGACAGCGGGGTCGGGAAAGTCCTGCGAGATCACGCCGAAGGCGCCGTCATCACGTCCCTTGCCGATTCCGAACATCCGTCTTTCTCCACGATCTGCCGCGTGCATGGCACTGACATGCGTCGACACGCCACGCATTTCAAATCACGTCGATGCGCAGTGTCGCATGGAACCGGCCGCCCGTCGCGGTGCAGGTTGGTCCGGCAACCTGACCGGGAACGCCCTGCCATGCCGCTCCGTATCTTCTTCGCCGCCGCAGTGCTTGTCGTCGTCGCGGCCGTCGCGATCGCGCACGAGTACGTGGCGGGTTCGATCGCCGTCGACCACCCCTGGGCGCGCGCCAGCATCGGACGGGCACCGAACAGCGCCGCATTCCTGACGATCGAGAACCGGGGCGACGAGCCCGATGCCCTGCTGGGCGTCGAGGGCACCATCGCCGGACGGCTGGAACTGCACACCCACATCAACGACGGCGGCGTGATGATGATGCGGCCCGTCGACCGGATCGAGGTACCGGCGCATTCGACCGTCTCGCTCGAACCGGGCGGCATGCACATCATGCTGATCGGACTGAAGCGCAAGCTGGAAGACGGCGAGCGCGTGCCGCTGGTGCTGGTGTTCGAGAAGGCCGGACGCGTCGCGGTCGAACTGGCCGTCGAGAAGATGGGTGCCGCCATGGATCACGGCAAGCACATGGGCGACGGTCAGCACATGAAGATGCCGAAGGCGGAGTAGACCCGCCCTCCGCTCAGGCCGCCGCGCGGAGTGGCCCGATCACCTCGCGCGCCATGATCTCCAGGTCGTCGATGGCCTGGCGGAGCGGCATGCCCGGCGGCTTCGGCTGCCAGACCAGCCGGTCGAGGCCGAGCTTCGGCGCCCATTCCGCGATGCCGGCCCGGACCGTGTCCGGGGTTCCGGCGAACCAGCGGCTGGAAACGAAGCCCTCCGACAGGTAGTCCGGGTCGTCGCTCGTGACGGCGCGTCGTTCGCCGGTCTCGCGATCCAGCACCGTGAGCCCCGTGCGTTCGGGCGCATATTGCTGGCGGTAGATCAGGTCCAGCGAGGCCTGCTGGCGCGCCATCGCGTCGGCCACACCGTCGCCCAGCAGCACCTCCCGCATCAGCGCGTGCGGCAGCCGGCCCTTGCCCTGCGCCGCGCTCTCCATGTCGAAGGCGCCGAACTGGCGCGCGGCATGGCCGAGTTCCACCAGCGGCGCGATGATCAGCCCGGCCCCGTTGCGGACCGCGCGGGCACGGCTCACCGGCGCGGCAGCGCCGATCCAGAGCGGCGCCGGGCCCGGCACCACCGGTGTCGGGCGCAGCAGGCCACCCTTCACCGTGTAGATGTCACCGTCGAAGTCGAACGGCTCCCCGCTCCAGGCGAGTGCCAGGATCGACAGGCATTCCTCGAAGGCGCGGGTCCGCGTGCGGTAGTTCAGGCCCCAGGCCTCGAACTCGGCCGGTCGATAGCCCTGGCCCAGGCCGATCTCCAGCTTGCCGGCGGTCAGGTTGTCCAGCACCGCCAGGTCCTCGATCAGGCGCATGGGATGGCCGTAGAGCGGCGCGACGGCGATGCCCTGCCCGACCCTGGCTGTCTTCGCCGCCGTCGCCAGCGCCGCGCCGGCGACGATGGGGGACGGGCAGTAGCCATCGGCCTCCCCGTGATGCTCGCTCACCCAGATGCTGTCGATACCGAGCCGGCCGGCCTCGGCCGCCAGTTCCAGCGCCTCGCCATAGACCCTGTCCCAGCGTTCGCCGAGGCCACGATGGCACTGGAAGCTGATCGAGATGCCGAATTCCGGTGCCGCCACCGTCTCAGCTCCGCAGGGCGGCGCGGATCGCCTGCGCGACGTCGTCCAGCGCCACGCTGGCCATGTTCACAAGCCGCCCCATGCGGACGAAGCCGTGCAGCATGGTCGGGTATTCGATCATCTCGACCGCCACGCCGGCATCGCGCATGGCCTGCGTATAGGCGACACCCTCGTCGCGCAGCGGGTCGTAGCCGGCGATCAGCACCAGCGCGGGCGGCAGGCCGGCCAGGCTTTCCGCCTTGATCGGCGAGGCATCCGGATGCGCCCAGGTCGCCGGGTCGGGCAGGTACCAGCCGCGGAACATCTCGATCGACGCCTTCGTCAGGATGTAGCCGGTGCCGTTCTCGTCCAGGCTGCCGCCGGTCGCGGTGAAGTCCGCACCGGGATAGATCAGCACCTGCAGGGCAATTCCCGGGCCGTTGCCGTCGCGCAGGCGCCGGGCGGTGATGGTCGACAGGTTGGCGCCGGCGCTGTCGCCGCAGAGTGCCATGCGGCTGCCATCCAGACCCAGGTCGGCAGCGCTCTGGTGGACGAAACGGGTGGCCCGTTCGCAGTCCTCGACCGCCGCCGGGAAGGGGTGCTCCGGTGCCAGCCGGTAGTCGACGGCGACCACCACGACATCGGTGCGGGCGGCGATGGTGCGGCAGACCGCGTCATGGCTCTCCAGGTCGCCGACGGCCCAGCCGCCGCCATGGAAGAACACCACCACCGGGGACGGTGTCGCGGCATTGCGCGGGCGGTAGATGCGGATCGGGATCGCCGGGTTCATCTCGTCGGCCGGGATCTGCATGTCCTCGACACGTGCCAGTTCCGGCGTCGGGGGCGCATAGACCTCGGTGGTCCTGTTGTAGCCGGCGCGGACGGCGCGGAAGTCGGGCTGCTGGAAGGCCGAGCCGCCGGCATTGCGGGCGGCGTCGACGACGGCCTGGCACTGCGGGTCCAGGGCGGGGCGGGAATGCGGTTGGTCGGCCATGGCTTCTGTCCTCAGCTCAGCGGGATCATGACGTGTTCGGCGAAGGCCGGACGCTGCTTCAGGCGCTGGAAATAGGCACCGACGGCGGGCAGCTCCGGCCGCTCCATCGGCATGTGCAGCCAGCGGTAGACCAGCGCGCCGACGGGAATGTCGCCCATGCTCATCTGCTCGCCCGCGACCCATTCGTTCGCGGCGAGATGGGTGTCCAGCACGCCCATCGAGGCATTGAGGCGGCGCGCCGCCGCGCCGATGGCCATCCAGTCGCGCTCGGCCTCCGGCGTGCGGATCAGCCCGAGGAAGACCGTGACCAGGTCCGCGATCAGGCTGGCGGCCTGCCAGTCCATCCAGCGGTCGGCGCGGCTGCGCTCGGCCGGGTCGGTCGCCCACAACGCGCCGGCCGAATGCTTCGCGCAGAGATAGCGGACGATGGCATTGCTTTCCCAGATGACGAACCCGTCATCTTCGATCACCTGCACCCGCCGGTTCGGGCCACGCGCGCCGTACGCGTCGGTGTCGACGTCGCCAAGGGCGCCGTCGGCATCGATGCGGCGATGGTCAAGGCCCAGCTCGCCGACGGTCCACATCACCTTCTGGACGTTGATCGAGTTCGCCCGTCCCCGGATCGTCAGCATTGCCCGCCTCCCCTTCAAGCGCGGAGCGGGATCATGTCAGATCGGTGCGGGGCTGACCACCGCGCGACCGGCGCCACTTGGACAGTTGCCGGACCAACAGGAAGGCCAGGAAGACGCCGCAGAACAGCGCCATCGACCAGGCGAAGCCATCCGGATCGGCGAGGTCCATGCCGGTGCCCGCCACCAGCGGCCCGATCAGCGCGCCCAGACCGTAGAGCACGCCGAAGGCGGCATTGCCGGTGACCAGCTCGGCGCCCGAGAAGCGCTCGCCCTGGATCGCCAGCGCCAGGGCATAGAGCGAGGTCGCGGCGCCGCCCCAGACCAGCATCACCGCCATCCGGGCGTATTCGTCATGCATGGTGAAGGGCATCAGCAGGCCACCCAGGACGCCGATGCCCGCCATGATCGCCAGGATGGTCATCTTGTGGAAGCGGTCGCCCAGCCAGCCGACCGGATAGGCGCAGATCATGCCGCCGAAGACGACGAGGCTGAGCAGCATCAGCGCGTCCGGCTCGGGCAGGCCGTGACGCAGGCCATAGACCGCGATCAGCGACCCGCCACCGTTCTCCAGCATTGCATAGGCCAGCACGGCGAAGGCCAGCGTCGGCGCGACCCGGACATAGCCCAGCACGCCGAAGGACGGCGTACCCTCGAACGACGGCGCGTTGACCGGGACCAGCACCAGGGGCAGGGCGGCGGCGGCCAGCAGGCCGGCTCCGAGCAGGAACGGCGCCCAGCCCTCGCCCCCGACCAGGCCCAGCACCAGCGGCCCGGACGCGAAGCCACCGGTCAGCACCATGTTGTAGATCGCCATGATGCGGCCGCGATTGGTGTTGTCGGCGACCTGGCCGATCCAGCTTTCGGAGGCGACGAACAGGCCGGCGATGGCCATGCCCATCAACAGCCGGATCGGCAGCCAGGCCCAGTAGTTCTCGAACAGCTTGAGGGACAGCATGGCCACGCAGCAGAGCAGGACGCAGCGCAGCACGAAGCGCTTCGCCCCCATCCGCGCCACGGCGCCGGGCACGAAGGGCGAGAACAGCAGGATCGACAGCGGCGCCATGGCCGAGCTGATGCCGATCTCGACGCCGGTGCGGCCGTCGGCCTCCATCAGCACCGCGAGCATGGGCATGGTGAGGCCCAGCGCGAAGGCCGCGACGGTGACGGTCGCGATGGCAACCACGAGGCCGGCAAGTCGCTCGCGCCGGCCCGCAGGCTGCGCGGCGACCGGGGTCATTGCTGCTCGAACTTCTGGTAGCGGATCATCGGCGCGTTGCCGTTGTAGCTGAACAGCGGCACGGCCTCGATGGCGGAGCCACGCACGCGGCGCAGCGTCTCCTCCAGCACGAACTCGGTGACGTCGGCGATGGGCAGGCGCAGCGACTCCTGCAGCGGACGCCAGGCCAGGTCGATCAGCTCACCCGAGCCGCCGATCGGCGCGTCGGGGCCACCGACCGCATGCGCGGCATCGACCACGAAGAAGCGGGCATGGAAGCGGATCGGGCTCGGTGGCGGCGTGATGGCGCGCGCCACATAGTCGAGGCCCGTCAGCCGCGGCCGGAAGCCGGCGCCGTTGGCCTCGCCGAAGACGATGCCCGTCTCTTCCCAGGTCTCGCGCACCGCCGCGACGGCCAGGCCGCGCGCAACGGATTCGCCGAACTGCCGCGCCAGCCGATGCTTCGGTTTCGGATCCAGGTCGGCCAGCACCTCGGCGGCCAGGTCGGCCTTGTCCAGCCGCCCGCCCGGGAAGACGTACATGTGCGGCATGAACTTGTGGCGCCCGGCCCGGCAGCCCATCAGCACCTCCGTGCTGTCGCCGCTGCCACGCAGGATGATCAGGCTTGCGGCATCGCGCGGCCGCACGGGGCGTTTCGGTGCCTCGTTCATTCGTGGATGTCCATGTGCTTGCCATGCAGGTAGCGGTAGAGCGGCATCGGGTGTTCGGGCGTCGCCGGCGGCGGGTTCTCGACGAAGTCCTCGACGAACTTCAGCATCACGCCCGTGATGCGCGGGATCGGCAGGCTCATCGCCCGGTCGATGCTTACCCAGTGGATGTCCAGCAGCTCGCCCGAGCTCTCGATCACCTCGTTGGCCAGCCGGTCGGCATCGCACATGAAGAAGCGGGCATTGAAGCGGCGCGGACGGAACGGGGGGGTGATGGCGCGGGCAACGTAGTCCAGCGCCTCCAGGTCCGGCGCGAACCCCGTCGCAAAGAACTCCTTCCAGTTCGCGGGCACCGTCCGGTCCGGGTTCGGGTCCGGCTTGCCCAGGATCAGGCCGGTCTCCTCGAAGGTCTCGCGGATCGCCGCCGCCGCCAGCGCGCGGGCGCGCGAGGGTGTGGCGCCTTTCAGCAGGTGGCCGCTGACATGCGGCTTCAGTTCGCTGGCGCTGCGGATGCGCCAGTCGGTCGGATCGACGCGACCACCGGGAAAGACCCACTGGTTCGGCATGAAGGCGTGCTTGCCGTGCCGCTCGCCCATGACGACCTCGACCGTCCGACCGGCCCGGCGATAGAGCACCAGCGTCGCCGCGTCACGCGGACGCAACGCCTTGGCGCCCTCGGGGCGGAGATGGGTGTCGTTTGGATCGTGCGGTCCCTGGGCCATGGCCGGTCTTTCGGTTCGTCGTTGAAGCCACCGGAAAATGGCCGCAGCAGGCACGCCTGTCCACCCCGCAGAGACGCGGGGCAGGTCATCGCAGGCGGGATCGGGCTCAGGGTTCGACCGGATCGTCCGCGACGCCACCGAAGCCGTGCATGCGGTTGGCCCATTGCAGGCCGATGGTGGCGCCCTTCAGGCGGGGCAGGAACCAGAGGCACAGGATGCTGACCAGCGGCAGCCACAGCGCGTAGTGCACCCAGACCGGCGGCTCGCGATACTGCTCCAGCATCAGCACCGCCGGGACGACGATGTGGCCCACCAGCATGATCGTCAGGTAAGGCGGCAGGTCGTCGGCGCGGTGGTGATGCAGCTCCTCGCCACAGGAGCCGCAGGCCGTGTTGACCCGCGAATAGCCCTGGAACAGCCGGCCCTTGCCACAGGCCGGGCAGCGCCGCCCAAAGCCGCGCATCAGGGCCGACATCAGCGGCCTGGGCGGCAGTTCCTCGATGTTTGTCCAGCTCATGGGAGGAAAATGGCGTGGATCGCGCGACGCTCCATGTGTCCCGCTGTCGCGGCGAGGGGGAGTGGGCCGGACCTGCGGAACGGCAACCGCCCTACAGCCAGAACTGCGTCATGCGTTCGGCAGTCCAGTACAGGCCGACACCGGCGATCAGGACGGAGCCCGGAACCGTGACGAAGCGGCGCCAGTCGCGCGCGGACAGGCCCCAGATGCCGGCGACCAGGAAGCCGGCGACGATGACCGACAGCTGGCCACCCTCGACCCCGACATTGAAGCCGACCAGCGCCGTCAGGAACTGGTCCTCCGGCAGGCCGAGCTCCAGCAGGACGCCCGCGAAGCCCAGGCCATGCAGCAGGCCGAAGGCGAACACCACCGCCGGCCGCCAGGGACTGAGGCGGCTGAGGAAGATGTTCTCGATGGCGACGAAGGCGATCGACAGCGCGATCAGCGGCTCGACGATGCGCGGCGACAGCGCGATCACGCCGTAGAGCGACAGCGCCAGCGTGATCGAATGCGCGACGGTGAAGCTGGTGACCTGGATCAGCAGCGGCCGGCGCCCGCCGCCCAGCAGGTAGAGCCCCAGCACGAACAGGATATGGTCCAGCCCGCGCGGGACGATGTGCAGGTAGCCGAGCCAGAGATAGTCGACCAGCGTCTGCAGGGTCGTCCGCTCCGGCACCAGTCCTTCCAGCGGGAACGGCGTCGAGGCGGTGCCGGCCGGCAGCCATTCGGTGGTGAAGTCCGCGTCTTCCGCCCGCTTCTGCTTCAGCGCCAGCGCGCCGAACCGCTCGGGCAGGGTCCAGGTGAAGCTCTCCGCGCCCGGCGGAATCGCGCCTTCGAAATGCAGCACCGAGATCCGCGAGACGCGCAGGTCGCCGCGCGGCGGGATGTCGGCGCCCCGCCAGGCCGGGATGGCCGGACCGTTGTCGAATGCCATCCCCAGCGCGGCGGAAAAGCCGGGCGCGAAGGCCGCGATCCGGCGTTCCAGTTCCGCCGGTTCCAGCGCGCGCAGGCTGTCGTAGAGTGCCGCGTTCGGGCTGTCATTGGTGTCGCCGTCGCGCGCGTCGATTCCGGCAAGCGGCACCTCGACGTTCAGCGACAGGGCCAGGCGGAAGCGGCCATCGGCATCGAAGACCAGCTCCGCCACCGCGGGCCTGATCTCGTGCGCCTGCGCCGCATGCATGAAACCGCCGCCGGCCAGGCACATGACCGAGACGACGAAAAGGGCTAAAAGGCGCGCCATCATGATCCGCTTCCGATTCCCGACCAGCGCCGTCTCTTACATGCTCGGCGTCGCCCTTGCCATCGGCCTGGCCATTCCGGCGGCGGCGCACGAGTTCTGGCTGGAACCCGAAAGCACCCGCGCGACGGTCGGCGACACGGTTCCGGTCATCATGGCGGTCGGCAGCGACTTCGTTGGCGAGACCCAGATCTTCATCCCGCTGGATACCGTCCGCTTCGATGTAATCGGCCCGGACGGCACGGTCCCCGCCGGTCGCGGCTTCGCCGCCGATCCGGCCGGCGAGGTCAAGGTGACGGCGCCGGGCCTCTACGCGGTGGTGTTCCAGAACACCGGGCAGACGGTCGACATGACGCCGGAGACCTTCCGCACCTATGCCGGGCGTGAGGGACTGGAGCACGCGCTGCAGGCCCGGGCGGCGGCCGGCCTGTCAGAGTCCCGTGTGCTGGACCGCTACACGCGGTTTCCCAAGACCTTCGTGCTGGCCGGACCGGACACGGCTGGCGACGGCACCACGCGGAACTACGGCCAGGTCTTCGAGATCGTGCCGGAACGGAACCTGTTCACCGTCCGGCCCGGCGACAGCCTGCCCTTCCGGGTGGTCTTTCGCGGCCGGCCGGCGGCGGACATCCTGGTCGGCGCCTTCCTGAAGCAGAAGAGCGAGCGCACGGCCACCGTCCGGACCGACGCCGACGGCCGCGGCGTGCTGCCGGTCCGCGAATCCGGGCGCTGGATGCTGTCGGCGGTTGCGCTGATCGCGGCCGAGGGACCGGGCCGTGACTGGGACAGCTTCTGGGCCAGCGTCACCTTCGACGTGCCCTGACTGACGTGGCGACGGCTCAGTCGTCGCCGGCGCCGCGTTCCAGCGGCATCCACAGGGTGACGTGGTTCCGCCCGTCCTCCAGCGCGTAGGTCATGCGGCTGGTGATCCAGCGCAGCAGCTTCAGCCCCAGGCCGCCGACCGTGCCCTCCCGCGGGTCGCCCGCGTCCTCGTCCGTGGCGTTGATCGGATCGAACGGCACCCCGCTGTCGAGATAGTCGAGCCGTAGTTCGGTGCCGTCGAGCGCCAGGCGGACCTCGATCGACTGCGCGCCGTCGACACCGCCATGCATCAGCGTGTTGGCGAACATTTCCTCGAAGGCCAGGCCCAGCCGTACCGGGTCGCGATCCCGCAGGCCAAGCGCCGCGGCGCAGCCGATCACCCATTCGGTGGCGGGCCGGACCTCGTCGGCATGGCATTTGAAGAGTGCCGTCTGGCTTTCGGCCATGGGATCAGGTTACCTTTTTGCCCGGGACCGGGCCATGTGTCGAAACTTGCTCACGGGTCGAGACTAGGGGGACTGTCGTCATGCGTTCTGTGATCCGTTTCGCACCGGTGTTCGCCATCCTGCTTTTTCTCGTTGCAGCAATCGCGCCGACGGGACAGGCACTTGCCGCCGACAGCATCGGCGTGGTGAAGCGGGCACAGGGAAGTGTTGAGGTCGAGCGTGGCGGACAGCGCCAGCCGGTCGTTGCCGGCTTCGCCCTTCAGGCAGCCGACGTGGTGCATACCGGACCACAGGGTGCGGTCGGGATCACATTCAGTGACAACTCCCTGATTGCACTGGGGCCGGACACGACCTTCGCCATCAGCGAGTACCGTTTCGACAGTACCACGCAGGACGGCGCGTTCCGCAGCCGCCTCAGCCGCGGCACGCTGTCGGTTGCCTCCGGCCGCATCGCCAAGGGCGGGCGCGATCAGATGCTGGTGGAGACGCCGGCGACAATCCTGGGGGTCAGGGGCACCCGCTTCCTGGTCAAGGTCGACGACTAGACGACGCGGATATCGACCGGCACCGCATCGAGGGGGAAACGGGATGCGCAGAGTTGCCTTCGCCATTGCCATGGCACTCACCTGCGCCGCGTGCGCGTCTGGCACCAAGGTCGTGCTGCTGGCCGATGATGACGGGACGGTCGGGCAGGTCGCGGTCAATCCCGGTCCGCAGGAAACACGCCTGACGCAGCCCCTGCAGTCGGCAACCGTCGGCGCCTCCGGCGCGTCGGTCGGCACGGAAACGGAAGCGGCGGTGAAGCGCGATTTCGCCGCCGCGCTCGCCGCCATGCCCACGCCACCGATGACCTTCACGCTGAACTTCGAGTTCGGATCGGAGCAATTGAACGCCGCGTCCCGTGCCCGGGTGCCGGAGATCTTCGAGGAAATCGCCCGCCGTGGCGACATCGCCGAGGTCGTGATCATCGGCCATACCGACACCGTCGGCGAACTCGACTACAATGACCGCCTCTCTCTCCGCCGCGCGGAGGCTGTGCGCGAGCAGATGATCGCCGCCGGCATGAAACCCGACATCATCACCATCTGGGGACGCGGCGAGCGCGAACCGGTCGAGGGCGGTGACAATGTCCGCTCCGAGGTCAACCGCCGCGCGGTGGTCGTCGTCCGCTGAACGACAATTTCAGGTGAAACGCGGCCGGGGGTCGGTCTCCAGGATCGCGAACAGCAGGTGGTCGCGCCATGCCCCGCCGATCCGCAGGTAGCGTCGCGCATAGCCCTCCTCGGTGAAGCCGCACTTGCGCAGCAACGAGGCGCTGGGGCAGTTCTCCGGCAGGCACGCCGCTTCCAGGCGGTGCAGCGCCAGTTCGCCGAAGGCCCAGTCCACCACCATGCTGACGGCCGCGGCCATGTAGCCCTGGCGCGCGTGCTTCTGCCCGGTCCAGTAGCCGATGGACGCGGACTGCGTCACGCCGCGGCGGACATTGGACATGGTCAGGCCGCCGACGATGGCGTCGTCGCGGCGGCGGAAGATCAGGAAGGCATAGGCGAGGTCGTCATTGGCCCCGCGCTGCTGCAGCCGCACCCGGCGCCGGAAGGAGAGGCGCGACAGCGCATCGGCCGGCCAGGTCGGCTCCCACGGCTCCAGGAAGCTGCGGCTCTCGGCGCGCAGTTCCGCCCAGCCGCGCCAATCGTTCGCCACCGGCGGGCGCAGATAGATCCGCTGGCCCTTCAGGACCGGGCGGAGATCCTCGCTGCCCACACTCGCGAACATGACAGGCGCTCCCGTCGGCTTGACCCTGCGTCAGCCCAAGTGTCGGACAAACTCGCCATGGCTGGCAAGTCGTTCCGCAGGCCCAACGGCCGCCATGGCCAAGGTCTTCGGCGCCGTGAACAGGCGTCCGGCGACCCTGCGCACCACCGCGGCGTCGACCATGTCGACCTCCGCCAGCAGGTCCGCCGTTTGCAGCGGCCGCCCGTACAGCAGCACCTGGCGGGCGATCTGCTCCAGCCTGGCCGAGGAACTCTCCAGCGACATGACCAGCCCGGCCTTCATCTGGGCACGCGCGCGCGCCGTCTCCTCCTCGCTGGCGTCGTCGGCCACGCGGCGGATCTCGTCGCAGAGCACGGGCCCCAGTTCGGCCGCCGCGTCCGGGTCGGCGGCGGCGTAGACACCGATCATGCCGCCGTCGATCATCGAGCCCGCGAAGCTGAAGACGTTGTAGGCGAGGCCGCGTCGCTCGCGGACTTCCTGGAACAGGCGCGAGGACATGCCCCCGCCCAGCACGTTGGACAGCACCTGGGAGGCGACATAGTCCGGGTCGTGATAGCCCACGCCGTCAAAGCCGAGCGCCAGGTGGAGCTGCTCGATGTCGCGGCCGTCGATGATGACGCCGCCGCGCCAGACCGCGCTTTCCAGCGGATCGGTACCGGCGGTCCTCACGGTCGAGAACAGCCGCTCGATCTGGCGCATGAAGGCGTCGGGATCGACCGCGCCGGCGGCGGCGACGACCATGTGCGGCGCGACATAGCCCCGGCCGAGGAAGCGGCCGAGATCGTCGCGGGCGAACTGCGTGACTCGCTCCGGTTCGCCCAGGATCGAGCGCCCGACCGCCTGGTCGGGATAGGCCGCGAGTTGCAGGTTGTCGAAGATCAGGTCGTCGGGGGTGTCGCGCACCTGCGCGATCTCCTGGCGGATCACCTCCCGCTCCCGGGCCAGTTCGTCCTCGGGGAAGGTGGACGCCAGCAGGATATCGGCGATCAGTTCGACGGCGAGATCGATGTCCTCGCGCAGCACGCGGGCGTAATAGGCGGTCTGCTCGCGGCTGGTATAGGCGTTGAGATAGCCGCCGACGCCCTCGATCTCCTCGGCGATGCGCAGCGCCGACCGGCTCTCGGTGCCCTTGAAGGCCATGTGCTCCAGCATGTGGGCGAGGCCGTTCTCCTCCGGCCGCTCGTGCCGGCCGCCGACATCGACCCAGCAGCCGACGGAGACCGTCTCGACGCCGGGCATGGGCGCCACGACGACGCGGACCCCATTGCGCAGCGTGTGCATCACGACGCTCATGCCGCCACCCGCGCGCGTGCTTCCATGAAGGTCTTCAGGGCCGCGAGGTCGTTCGGCAGCCGCTCCATCCGTTCGGCGCGGTCGTAGAGGTCGGCCATCCGCTCCGGCAGCGCCGGTCGCTTGCCCACAGCGCGCTCGACGGCATCGGGGAACTTGGCCGGATGCGCCGTCGCCAGCGCGATGCCGGGCACGGCCGGATCGATCCGGCCCGAGGCCCGCGCCTGGCGCAGCGCCGCCGTGCCGACCGCGCTGTGCGGGTCGAGGATCTCGCCGGTCTCGGCATGGACGCGGCGGATCTCCGCCAGCGTCTCCGCTTCGTCGACACGGGCGGCGGCGAAGCCCCGGCGCACGGCGTCCATTGCCTTGCCGTCCAGCTCGAAGCCGCCGGACTGGCCGAGCGTCGCCATCAGGCCGTCGACACGCTGACCGTCGCGTCCCACCAGTTCGAAGAGAAGTCGTTCGAAGTTCGATGCCACCTGGATATCCATGGACGGGCTCATCGTCGGCTCGACGCCGGTACGACGATACCCGCCGGTCGTGATGAAGCGGTAAAGGATGTCGTTGATATTGGTACCGACCAGCAGCGTGTCCACCGGTGCGCCCATCGCGCGGGCGATGTGACCGGCGAAGACATTGCCGAAATTGCCCGACGGCACCGAGAACGACACCGGTCGCCGCCCGCCGCCCAGCGCCAGCGCGCCATGGACGTAATAGACGACCTGCGCCGCCACGCGGGCCCAGTTGATCGAGTTCACGGCGGAAAGGCGCATGCTGTCGCGGAAGGCGAGGTCGTTGAACGCCGCCTTCACCAGGGCCTGGCAGTCATCGAACGTGCCGTCGACGGCAATGGCATGGACGTTGGCATCCGGCACCGTGGTCATCTGGCGCCGCTGCACCTCCGAGACCCGGCCATCGGGGAACAGGATGAAGATGTCGACGGCATCGCGGCCGCGACAGCCCTCGATGGCGGCCGAGCCGGTATCGCCCGATGTCGCGCCGAGAATCGTGACGCGCTCGCCGCGGCGCGCCAGCGCGCGATCAAAGAGCCGGCCCAGCGCCTGCAGCGCGAAGTCCTTGAAGGCCAGCGTCGGGCCGTGGAACAGCTCCATCAGCCAGTCGTTCGCGCCGATCTGCTTCAGCGGCGCCACGGCGACATGACCGAATGCGCCATAGGTCTCGTCCAGCAGCGCCTGCAACTCGGCGCGGGGGATGGCGTTTCCGACAAAGGGGCCGAGCACGCGCGCGGCAAGTTCCGCGTAGGTCAGGCCGACGAGGTCATCCATCGCCAGCGCCGGCACGTCGGCCGGAACGTAGAGACCGCCGTCCCGGGCGAGCCCGGTCAGCAGGACATCCTCGAAATCAAGGTCGGGGGCGCGGCCCCGGGTGCTCACATAGTGCAATGCCGCTGGCTCCGTCTTGGGGCGCGGCTGTTCTGGCAGCACCGGCCCGTGACAGCAAGGGCAGAGTGCCCGGCATGGCAGGTCCGCCGCGCGAAAGTCTGGCGCGGAGCGTATTCACAGCGCAGGATCGGGCAAACACGAGCCGACCTGGGGAGGATGGCGTGGCCGATCACACGAAGACGGACGGTGGCTTTGCCTGGCTGATGGTCGGCGTCGCCTTCGCGATGCAGACGCTGGCCTTTGGCGGCATCGGTGCCGTGGGTGTCTTCCTCAAGCCGCTGGTGGCGGAATTCGGCTGGTCGCGCGGGGACACCGCCGCCGGCTATTCCATGGTCGCGCTGTCGGCCGCCGCCTTCGGCATCTTCTGGGGCTGGCTGGCCGACCGGAAGGGCGGGCGCAACATCGCCGTCTTCGGCGTCGCCATGATGGGCATCAGCTACTTCGCGCTGAGCTACACCGGCTCGCTCTGGTACTACTACCTGCTGCATTTCGCCTTTGGCGCCCTGGGCAACAGCGCGGTCGGAACGCCGCTGTTCGCCACCGTCGGCTACTGGTTCACCCGCAACCAGGGCCTCGCCATCGGCCTGATGGCGGCCGGCGGCGCCTTCGGCCAGGCCGTCGTGCCCTTCGCCGCGCGCCTGCTGATCTCCGCCTATGACTGGCAGACTGCCTACATGTGGATCGGCATCGCCTTCCTGGCGATCGGCTTGCCGCTGGCCATGCTGCTGCGCGATCCGCCGTCGCGGGCCATCCTGGCACCGGGTGCGGTCCGGGCCGCGCCGGCCGTGGCCGAGGTGCCGCCGCCGGTGGCACCATCGGTCTCCATCCCGTTCATCTCCGCCGGATCCTATTTCTGCTGCATCTGCATGTCGGTCCCCATCGTTCACACCGTGGCGCTGGTGTCGGACCGGGGCTTCGACCCGGAGCAGGCCGCGGGTGTGCTGGCCGCACTGATGATCGCGGGCATCGCCGGGCGCATCCTGGGCGGAAAGCTGGCCGACATGATCGGCCCGGTGCCGGGCTGGATGGTCGCGAGCTTCGGCCAGACCGCGCTGGTCTTCGCCTTCCCCTTCGTCGACAGCCTGCTGCTGACCTACCTGCTGGCCATCGTCTTCGGCGTGTTCTACTCCGCGGACATGTCGTCGATCCTGGTGACGACCCGCATGCTGATCCCGGCGAAGATGGCGGCGAGCGCCATGGGCGTGGTGGTCTTCTTCGGCTGGCTGGGTATGGGAACCGGCGCCTGGCTGGGCGGCTACATCTTCGACGTCACCGGCAGCTACACGCAGAGCTACGCCGTTGCGGCGGCCGGCGGCATCGTCAACCTGGTGATCCTGGCGCTGTTCCGCATGCGGCTGAACCGGTCGACGCCGGTCGGGCTGGCGACGGCCTGAGCGGGCCGGTCAGCGGCCCTGCAGCGGACGCCGCGTCAGGGCGATCTCGTCGAGCGCCTCCTGCTCGCGCCGGTCGCGGGCCTGGCGACGCTCGCGACGGCGGTTCTCGAGCACCTGCTCGTAGCGCTTGATCTCGCCGAAGACCTCGGCGATGGCGTCGCGCAGCACCTCGATCTTCCGGTCGACCTCGGCCATGGAGGCGGCGATGGTCGCCTGCTGGTCGCGTGCCGCGCCGAGGTAACGCCCGATGCCGGCGGCGGTCAGCGGATCGGCGATGGAGGCCGCCTTCTCGCCGGCGATGGCGACGTCGATGGCGGCCGACTGGTCCTCCAGCCGGTTGCGCAACGCCTGCAGGTCACCGATTTCGCGGCGGCGCCGGTCAAGCTCCAGCTTGCTGGCCTGGATCAGGCGTTCCAGCGTCTTCATTTCTTCGCACCGGGCGTGGCGAGGATCTTGCCGAGTTCCGCGAAGCCGCTGTTGAACTCCGCCGGCCTGGTCTTGTCCTGGCCGAGGAAGCCCTCGAGGGCGTCGTGGTAGCGAATGGCCTCGTCGACCTTCGGGTCGGAGCCGCGGCGATAGGCACCGATGCGGATCATCTCGCCCATCTCGTCATAGGCGGCCATGAGCTCCCGGGCGCGCTGCACGACCTTGCGCTGGTCCGGTGTCTGGCAGGCCGGCATGGTCCGCGAGATCGACTTCAGGATGTTGATCGCCGGATAGCGGCCGCGTTCGGCGATGCCGCGTTCCAGCACGATGTGGCCGTCCAGGATGCCGCGCACGGCGTCGGCGATCGGCTCGTCATGATCGCCGCCTTCGACCAGCACGGTGAACAGCCCGGTGATCGAGGTGCCCTCGGTCCCCGGGCCCGCGCGCTCCAGCAACTGCGGCAGTTCGGCGAAGACCGACGGGGTGTAGCCCTTGGAAGCCGGCGGCTCGCCCGCCGACAGGCCGATCTCGCGCTGGGCCATGGCGAAGCGGGTGATCGAGTCGATCATGCAGAGCACTTCCCGGCCCTGGTCGCGGAAATACTCCGACAGCGTCAGGGTCAGGTGGGCGGCCTGGCGCCGCATCAGCGCCGGCTCGTCGGAGGTCGAGACGACAACGACCGAGCGCGCGAGACCCTCCGGCCCCAGGTTGTCTTCGATGAACTCCTTCACCTCGCGGCCGCGTTCGCCCACCAGGCCGACCACGGCGACATCCGAGGCGGTGTAGCGCGCCAGCATGGACAGCAGCACCGACTTGCCGACACCGGAGCCGGCGAAGATGCCCATGCGCTGGCCGCGACAGGTGGTCAGGAAGGTGTTGAGGGCCCGCACGCCAAGATCCAGCGGCTCGCCGACGCGATCGCGCAGGTGCGCCACAGGCGGTGCCGCGCGCAGCAGGTAGCTGCGGTCGCCCTGGATCAGTGGCGGGCCGCCATCGATCGGCCGGCCCAGCGCGTCGACCACGCGGCCCAGCCAGGATATGTCGGGCCGGACAAAGGGCTGCTCGGCAGCGACCATGGCCTTGCAGCCGACACCGACGCCGTCCAGCCGCCCGAAGGGCAGCGCCAGCGCCTTGTCGTCGCGAAAGCCGACGACTTCCGCCTCGACCGGACGGCCGTCGCGCGCCAGCAGACGCAGGCGTCCGCCGACCGACAGCCGCCAGGCGATCCCGCCGATCTCGATCATCAGGCCCTGAACGGCCGACACGCGCCCGTAATAGTCCAGCGCATCGACGCGTTCGAGTTCGGCCAGCAATGTGCGCAAACCAGTCAGCTCCCGTCGGGTGGGCGACGCCTCCGATGCACGGCACTGTCGCGCAACAGCCTTAAGGGGCCGTAAACCGCACATTCATTCCGGTGTCATGCTAGATTAACGAAGCTGCCAATTCCGTTAACGTCGTTAACGATTAATTAAGATTAACCAACCACGATGGTTACCAACGCGAACTTGCGCGGCGGCGAGCAGAAAGAGGAACCGAACCATGCGCGTGCTGCTGATCGAGGATGACCTGGCCATGTCCCGCGGCATCGAGACGATGCTGGCGGCCGACGGCTTCAACGTGTACGCGACCGAACTGGGCGAGGAAGGCCTCGATCTCGGGAAGCTGTACGACTACGACATCATCCTGCTGGACCTGAACCTGCCCGACATGCACGGCTATGACGTGCTGCGCAAGCTGCGCGTCGCGAAGGTCTCGACCCCGGTGCTCATCCTTTCCGGCATGGCCGATGTGGGCGACATCGTGAAGGGGCTGGGCTACGGCGCCGACGACTACCTGACCAAGCCGTTCCGCCGCGAGGAACTGATCGCCCGCATCCACGCCGTCGTCCGGCGCTCCAAGGGCCATGCCCAGTCGGTGATCCGCACCGGCAAGCTGGTGGTCAACCTGGACACCAAGTCGGTCGAGGTCGAGAACAACCGCATCCATCTGACCGGCAAGGAATACTCCATGCTGGAGCTGCTCTCGCTCCGCAAGGGCACGACGCTGACCAAGGAGATGTTCCTGAACCATCTCTATGGCGGCATGGACGAGCCGGAGCTGAAGATCATCGACGTCTTCGTCTGCAAGCTGCGCAAGAAGCTGGCGACCGCGACCGGCGGCGACCACTACATCGAGACCGTCTGGGGCCGTGGCTACGTGCTGCGCGATCCCGAAGCCGGCGAGGTTGCCGCCTGACCGGCAGCCCCCTCCACCGGCGTCACATCCTCCCCGCGAACCCCGGTCAGCCCCGCTGGCCGGGGTTCGTCGTTCGGAGAACGGTCAGTCCGGCCAGGTGACGCGCGCGGCCCGGTCGTTCGGGTCGAAACCCAGCAGGTCCAGCGCGGCCATGAAATGCGCCGGCGCGGGGGCGGTCACGTCCAGCCGCCGCCCGTCGGGCCGGCCGAGTACCAGGTGGCGCGCATGCAGGTGCAACTGCCGGGCGAAGCCGCCGGGATGGGCCTCGGCACCGCCATACTTGCCGTCACCGATGATCGGGTGGCCCATGGCAACGGCATGGACGCGCAACTGGTGCGTCCGGCCGGTCAGCGGTCGCATGGCCAGCCACGCCGCCCGCTTGCCGGCATGGGCGATGGTGGTGAACTGCGTCACCGCCTTCTGCCCGCCCTCGGGTACCGCCACCACGCGCTCGGCGCCATGCCCGCCTTCCTTCAGCAGGTTCAGGCGGATATCCCCCTCCGACGGGCGCGGCGTGCCGATGACGATGGCCCAGTAGGTCTTTTCGGTCGAGCGGTCGCGGAAGGCCCGCGTCAGCCAGGTCGCCGCCTGCCGGGTGCGCGCCAGCAGCAGCACGCCCGAGGTGTCGCGGTCGAGCCGGTGCACCAGGCGCGGTGGTTCGGCGGCGTCGAACTGCAGTGCCGGCAGCATGCCGTCCAGGTGGCGACTGACGCCGCTGCCCCCCTGCACGGCCAGGCCGGCCGGCTTGTCGATGGCCATCACCTCGTCGTCCCGGTACAGCACCCGGTCCTGCAGCGCACGGGCGTCACGGTCGGACACCGGGCGCGGCGTTGCCGGAAGCGATGGCGCAGGCGCCTCGCCCAGCGGCGGCACGCGCACGCTCTGGCCGGCGACCACACGCGTGTCGGCCTTGACCCGGCCGCCGTCGACCCGCACCTGCCCGGTGCGCAGCAGCTTCTGCAGCCGTCCCTGGGTCAGGTCGGGGAAGCGCGCGCGGAACCAGCGGTCCAGCCGCATCCCGTCCTCGTCGCGGCCGACGGTCTCGATGCGGACACCGCTCATGCGTGGAAGCTCCGGACAATGCTCAGGCCGAGCCAGAGCGCACCGATGGACAGCACCAGCGAGGACCCGACATAGAGCGCCGCCAGCCCCGGCGCCCCGCGCTCGGCCAGCGCCACGGCATCCAGCGAGAAGGTGGAGAATGTCGTCAGCGCGCCGAGCCCGCCGACGGTGATGAAGCTGCGCCATTCCACCGGCACCGGGTGGGCGGCGAACCACGCGGCGCACAGGCCCATGACCAGGCTGCCGACGACATTGACGGTCAGCGTGCCGACCGGAAAGCCGGCGCCGAACAGGCGGAAGGCCAGCTGGGCGGTGCCGAAGCGCAGAAGTGCGCCGATGGCGCCCCCGGCAGCCACGGCGATGATGGTCATCATTCCTGCTCGTCCCCCGTCCGCCGGTCGCGCAGGCGCTGCCAATAGGCCAGGCGCTTGGCGATCTCCCGCTCGAAGCCCCGCTCGACCGGGCGGTAGAAGGCCTGCCGCGCCATGTCGTCGGGAAAGTAGTTCTGGCCGGAAAAGCCGTCCGGCGCATCGTGGTCGTAGGCATAGCCCTTGCCGTAGCCCAGGTCCTTCATCATCCGCGTCGGCGCGTTGAGGATGTGCATCGGCGGGGCCAGCGAACCGGTGGACTTCGCCGCAGACTGCGCGCCCTTGAAGGCCATGTAGGCGGCGTTCGACTTCGGCGCCGTCGCCAGGTACAGCACCGCCTGCGCCAGCGCCAGTTCGCCCTCGGGCGATCCCAGGAAGTCATAGACGTCCTTCGCCGCCAGCGCCTGGTGGACCGCCTCCGGGTCGGCCAGGCCGATATCCTCGATGGCGAAGCGGACCAGCCGCCGGGCGATGTAGAGCGGGTCCTCGCCGCCCGCCAGCATCCGAGCCAGCCAGTACAGCCCGGCATCGGCGTCCGACCCGCGCAGCGACTTGTGCAGCGCGCTGATCAGGTTGTAGTGGCTCTCCTGCGCCTTGTCGTACATCGGCGCCCGGCGCTGCAGCACGCGTGCGAGACCGGCCGGGTCCAGCGGCGCCACCGGCGCCATCCGCCACAGTTCCTCGGCCAGGTTCAGCAGGTAGCGGCCGTCACCGTCCGCCATGGCCTTCACGGCCGTCCGACCCTCCGGCGTCAGTGGCAGGCCCCGCCCCTCGACTTCCTCGGCACGCGCCAGCAACTGCTCCAGCGAGGCGTCGTCGTGGCGACGCAGCACCAGCACCTGGCAGCGCGACAACAGCGCCGGGTTGAGCTCGAAGGACGGGTTCTCCGTGGTGGCGCCCACCAGCACCACCGTGCCGTCCTCGACCACCGGCAGGAAGCCGTCCTGCTGCGCGCGGTTGAAGCGGTGGATCTCGTCGACGAACAGCAATGTGCCCCGCCCGTCGCGCCGCCGCGTCCGCGCCTCGTCGAAGGTCTTGCGCAGGTCCGCGACGCCGGAGAACACCGCCGACAGCTGCACGAATTCCAGGTCGACGCTCTGCGCCAGCAGCCGTGCGATGGTGGTCTTGCCGGTACCGGGCGGTCCCCAGAGGATGCAGGAACCAAGGCGGCCATGCTGCGCCATGCGGGCGATCGGCCCGTCTCCGGTCAGCAGGTGGTCCTGCCCCACCACCTCGACCAGTTTCGCCGGCCGCAGCCGGTCGGCCAGCGGACGCGGTGCCGCCTTCGGGTCGGTCGCCTCGAACAGGCTGGCGGTCATTGCGTGCGCCGCACCCGGACCGTCAGCACGCGGTCACCGCGCTGCAGGTCGATGGCCCAGGCCTCCCGTACCTCCGACAACAGCCGGTCGAGACCGTCCACCCGCGTGATTTCCTGGCCGTTGACACGGCGGATGATGTCGCCTGGACGGACATCGAACCGGGCGGCCGGGGTGCCGCGTCCGATACCCATCACCACCACGCCGCGCGCCAGCGTATCGAAACCCACCTCCTCGGCCAGCTTCGGCGACAGGTTGGCGACCGTGGCACCGTTCAGCGGATGCGTGCCCTTGAGATCGGTCAGGTTGCGCGGCGGCACTTCCGGTGCCGGCTGCAGCGGCAGCGCCAGCACGACGTTCCGTCCACGCCGGCGCACCTCCAGCTCCGCCTCGCCACCAATCGGCCGGGTCGCCAGCCGGAACTGCATCTCGACCGGGTCGCCCACCGGGCGCCCGCCGACGCTGAGGATCACGTCGCCGGACTGCAGGCCCGCCCGGTCGGCCGGGCCGCCCGGATAGACGTCGGCCACCAGCACGCCGCCCGGCCGGTCCAGCCCCAGGTTGAGGGCGATGTCGCTGGTCACTTCCTGCCCCACCATGCCCACCCAGGCCCGGACGATGCCGGTGCCATTGCGGGCACCACGGACCACGGCCGCGACCAGGTTGGCGGGGATGGCGAAGCCGACGCCGTGGCTGCCGCCCGAGCGCGAGAAGATCGCGGTGTTGATGCCGGCCAGTCGTCCGTCGACGGTGACCAGCGCACCGCCGGAATTGCCCGGATTGATGGCGGCATCGGTCTGGATGAAGCTCTGCGGCCCGCCGTTGTCGGCGACGCGGGTGCGCGACAGGCCGGAAATGATGCCGCTGGTGACGGTCTGGCCGATGCCGAAGGGATTGCCGATGGCGAGCACCAGGTCGCCGACCCTGAGGTCGTCGGAATCGTGGAACTCCAGGAACGGCAGCCTCTCGCCGCCGGTCTCGATGGTCAGGACGGCCATGTCCGTCTGCTCGTCGCGCAGCACGATCCGCGCCTCGAACTCGCGACGGTCATGCAGCACCACCTTGATGTCCTCGGCGTCGGCGACGACGTGGTTGTTGGTCACCACCATGCCGTCGGCGGCCACTATGACACCGGAGCCGAGCGAGGACACTTCCTGCTGGCGGGGGCGGCCCCCCAGGGAATCGCCGAAGAAGCGGCGGAAGAACGGGTCGTCCAGCAGCGGGTTGGTCCGTGCCTTCACCATGCGCGCGGCATAGATGTTCACGACCGCCGGGGTCACCTGCTCGACCAGCGGCGCGAAGCTCAGCATCATCTCGTGGCGCGAGCCGGGCACCTTCTCCGCCCGGACGGGACCGGCGGTCACGAAGGCAAGGGCCAGCAGCAGGACGGTCAGGATCGGACGGCGCATCGGAATTCTTGCCTGTCTCGCATGGTCGGAAACGCGAAGGGGCGGCCCCTTGCGGAACCGCCCCCCAGAATAGTCGCGGAATGGCCTGAGGTCAGGCAGCTTCCTCGAAGTCGTCCTCGTCACCGGGAACGGGGCCGCTGTCGGCACCCTTGGCTTCCGGATCGCGGTCGACGAACTCGATGATCGCCATCGCCGCCGAATCGCCGTGACGGAAGCCGGCCTTCAGCACGCGGGTATAGCCGCCCGGACGTTCCTTGTAGCGCTCGGCCAGGGTGTCGAACAGCTTCGCCACCATCCGCTCTTCCGGCAGGTAGGCCAGCGCCTGGCGACGGGCATGCAGACCGCCGCGCTTGCCCAGCGTCACCAGCTTCTCGACGACCGGACGCAGGTCCTTGGCCTTCGGCAGCGTGGTCTTGATCTGCTCATGCTTGATCAGCGCATTGCACAGGTTCGCCAGCATCGCCTTGCGGTGCGCGCTGGAGCGATTGAACCGACGTCCAGACTTCCCGTGACGCATTGTTCCGTATCCCTTGTCGATCCGAGCGACCCCGAGGGTCTGCTCAGAAGTTTTCCTCGAGGCGCTTCGCCATTTCCTCGATGTTCTCCGGCGGCCAGCCCGGCACTTCCATGCCGAGGCGGAGCCCCATCGCGGTCAGCACTTCCTTGATCTCGTTCAGCGACTTGCGACCGAAGTTCGGGGTGCGCAGCATCTCCGCCTCGGTCTTCTGGATCAGGTCGCCGATATAGACGATGTTGTCGTTCTTCAGGCAGTTCGCCGAACGCACCGACAGCTCCAGCTCGTCGACCTTGCGCAGCAGGTTGCGGTTGAACTCCGGCTCGCCCGAGCGCTCCTCGACCTGCTCGCGCTGCGGCTCCTCGAAGTTGATGAAGAGCTGCAGCTGGTCCTGCAGGATCCGCGCGGCGAAGGCCAGCGCATCCTCGGGGCCGATCGCGCCGTTGGTCACGATCTCCATGGTCAGCTTGTCATAGTCGAGCACCTGGCCCTCGCGGGTGTTCTCGACCTTGTAGGCGACCTTGCGGATCGGCGAGTACAGCGCATCGACCGGGATCAGGCCGATCGGCGCGTCCTCGGGACGGTTGGCGCTGGCCGGGACATAGCCCTTGCCGTTGTTGACCGTCATCTCGACGTTGATGGTGGCGCCGTCGTCAAGATGCATCAGCACCAGGTCGGGGTTCAGCACGTCGATGTCGTGGCCGGCCTCGATCTGGCCGGCGATCACCGGGCCGGGACCCGTGGCACGCAGGGAGATGCGCTTCGGCCCCTCGCCATGCATGCGCAGCGCCAGCTGCTTCACGTTCAGCACGATGTCGGTGACGTCCTCGCGCACGCCCTCGATCGACGAGAACTCGTGCAGGACATTGTCGATGTGGATCGCGGTGACCGCGGCGCCCTGCAGGCTGGACAGCAGCACGCGGCGAAGCGCGTTGCCCAGCGTCATGCCAAAGCCACGCTCGAGCGGCTCGGCAACGACAACGGCGCGACGCTTCGGATCCTCGGCGTTGACCTCAAGCTTGTTCGGCTTGATCAGCTCTTTCCAGTTGCGCTGGATCACTTTGCGGACCTCATTTTACGTGTCGTTCGCATCAGGCCCGGCCTGGGACAGACCGGGCAACCCGACCGGCGCGGCGCCGCGCCGGGAGACGGGATCAGACGCGACGACGCTTGCGGGGACGGCAGCCGTTGTGCGGGATCGTCGTCACGTCACGGATCGACGAGATGTTGAACCCCGTGGACTGCAGGGCGCGAAGGGCGGATTCACGTCCGGAACCCGGACCCTTCACCCGAACCTCCAGTTCGCGCACGCCGTGCTCCTGCGCCTTCCGGCCGGCATCCTCGGCGGCCATCTGGGCGGCGTAGGGCGTGGACTTGCGCGAGCCCTTGAACCCCATCATGCCGGCGGAGGACCAGGAGATCGCGTTGCCCTGGACGTCGGTGATCGAGATCATGGTGTTGTTGAACGTCGCCTGGACGTGAGCCACGCCGTTGGTGATGTTCTTCCGCTCACGACGGCGGACCCGAGTTTCCTTTTTCGCCATCGATCCTTACTTCTTCTTGCCGGCAATCGCTTTGGCCGGACCCTTGCGGGTACGTGCATTCGTGTGGGTCCGCTGGCCGCGGACCGGCAGGTTGCGCCGGTGCCGCAGGCCCCGGTAGCACTTCAGGTCCATCAGCCGCTTGATGTTCATCGCGACTTCACGGCGCAGGTCACCCTCGACCAGGTAGCCGCTCTCGATGGTCTCACGGATCTGGATCACTTCGGCGTCGGTGAGTTCATGCACGCGGCGTTCCGGCGCGATGCCGATCCGCGCACAGATCTCGCGCGACTTCGTCCGCCCGATCCCGTGAATGTAGGTCAGCCCGATCTCCACCCGTTTGGCGGTCGGGATGTTCACACCAGCAATTCGCGCCACGCCGTCTTCTCCTCAAACGCAGCAAGGCAGGGCCGCAGCCGGCCGCCGCCTGCAGAAGCGTCCTGTCCCGTGAAGGCGCGCGATAATACAGCCGATCGCGCGTCCGTCAACTGTAATGGGATCAGGACGGGCTCAGTATCGTCATGATCTCGGCGGTGACCGCCTCGACCGGTTGCAGTCCGTTGACCGTCTTCAGCATGCCCCTGGCATCGTAGTAGGGCAGCACCGGAGCGGTCTGCGAGTGGTAGACCTCGAGGCGCTTGCGCAGCGTCTCGGGGGTGTCGTCCGCCCGCGCCCCGCCGGTCTCGGCGGCACGCTTGGCGATACGGGCATAAAGCTCCTCGTCGGGGACCCGGACCTCGATCACCGCGTCCAGCTTCAGACCCTTCTCCTGCAGCATGGCGTCCAGGCCCTCGGCCTGGGCCAGGGTGCGCGGGAATCCGTCCAGGATGAAGCCGTTCGCACAGTCCGGCTCGTCCAGGCGGTCGGAGATGATGCCGATGACGACCGCGTCGGCAACCAGGTCGCCGCGATCCATGATCGCCTTGGCCTTCCTGCCCATCTCGGTGCCGGCGGCAACCGCCGCACGCAGCATGTCACCGGTGGAGAGCTGCACCACGCCGAAGCGGTCGATGATGAACTGGGCCTGCGTGCCCTTGCCCGCACCCGGCGGACCGAAAAGAATGATGTTCATCGCCGTGGACCCCCTCCCCGCAAACGCGACTTCTTGATCAGACCCTCGTACTGGTGGGCGAGCAGGTGGCTCTGGATCTGCCCCACGGTATCCATGGTTACCGACACGACGATCAGCAGGGACGTGCCGCCGAAATAGAAGGGCACGCCCATCTGGCTGACCAGGATCTCCGGCAACAGGCAGACCAGCGACAGGTACGCGGCGCCGATCACGGTGATGCGGGTCAGGATCTGTTCCAGGTGTTCGGCGGTGCGCTGGCCCGGACGGATTCCGGGCACGAACCCGCCATTGCGCTTGAGGTTGTCGGCCGTGTCGACCGGATTGAAGACGACCGAGGTGTAGAAGAAGCAGAAGAACACGATACCGGCGATGTACAACGCCATGTACAGCGGCTGACCATGGCCGAGCAGGGCCACGAAGGTCTGCAGCCACTCAGGTCCCTGGTTCTGGCTGAACTGCGCCACCGTCACCGGCATCAGCAGCAGCGAGGAGGCGAAGATCGGCGGAATGACGCCCGCGGTGTTGAGCTTCATTGGCAGGTGCGAGGTCTCGCCACCCACCATGCGGTTGCCCATCTGGCGCTTGGGGTACTGCACCAGCACCCGGCGCTGCGCACGCTCCATGAAGACGATCGCGGCGATGACGACGACGATCAGCAGCATCATGAACAGGATGACGCCGGTCGACAGCGTGCCGAGGCGGCCCAGTTCAAGCGTGCCCGCCAGCGCGCTCGGCAGTTCCGCGACGATGCCGGCGAAGATGATCAGCGAGATGCCGTTGCCGACGCCCCGCGCCGTGATCTGCTCGCCCAGCCACATCAGGAACAGCGTGCCACCGGTCAGCGTCACCACCGTCGAGAACTGGAAGAACGGGCCGGGATTGTAGACCGCGCCGCCGCCGGCCCCCGAGCTCCCCTCCAGCCCGATCGCGATGCCGTAGGCCTGGAAGGCCGCCAGCACCACCGTGCCGTAGCGGGTGTACTGGTTGATCTTCTTGCGGCCCTGCTCGCCTTCCTTCTTCCACTGCTCCAGCGTCGGGACGATCGCCGTCAGCAGCTGCATGATGATGGAGGCGGAGATATAGGGCATGACGTTCAGCGCGAAGATCGTCATGCGCTGGAGTGCGCCGCCGGCGAACACGTTGAACATGCCCAGAACGCCGCCGGAATTCTGCTCGAAGATATCGCGCATGATCGCCGGGTCGACACCGGGCATCGGGATGTAGGTCCCGAGGCGGTAGACGACCAGTGCGCCCAGGGTGAACAGCAGACGCTTCTGCAGTTCGGTCGCCTTGGAGAAGGCGCCCCAGTTCACATTGGCTGCGAGTTGTTCGGCGGCGGACGCCATTCGGTCACCTCAGCTGTCGGCGCCGCGCGATGCACGGCAATCGGGTCGGGGCGGCGCCCCTTCCCCTAAATGGCGGACAACGTCGCGCGCGTCATCCGCCAGTCCGATCAACTCTTCTTTTTCTTCTTGCCCTTCTCGCGGCGACGTTCGGCCTTGGCGGCCTTCGCGGCGAGTTCCTCTTCGCTCGGCTTCGCGGTCAGCGTGACGCTGCCGCCGGCCTGCTCGACCGCGGCCACGGCCGCAGCCGACGCGCCAGCCACCTCGATGTCGACCTTCGCGGTCAGCTCGCCCTGGGCCAGCAGCCGCACACCGTCGCGCACGCGGCGCACCAGGCCGGCCCCGACCAGCGCCGTACCGTCGATCCGCGCCGAGGCGTCGATCCGGCCGGCGTCGATTGCCGCCTGCAGACGGCCCAGGTTGACCGTGACGAACGTCTGGCGGGTCGGGTTGTTGAAGCCGCGCTTCGGCAGACGCCGATGCAGCGGCATCTGACCGCCTTCATAGCCCTTGATGGCCACGCCGGAGCGCGCCTTCTGGCCCTTCACGCCACGACCCGAGGTCTTGCCCTTGCCCGAACCGATGCCGCGGCCGACACGCTTTCCGGACCGCGAGGCGCCGGGATTGTCGGTGATCTCGTTCAGAAGCATCGCCCGTCCATCCTTTCCAGTATCCGGAGACCGGTCGCCGTCAGGCGCCCGCCTCCTCCACCCTTACCAGGTGGTGAACCTTCGCCAGCATGCCGCGAACCGACGGAGTGTCCTCCAGTTCGCGGGTGCGGTGCATCTTGTTCAGCCCGAGTCCCTTCAGGGTCTCGCGCTGGTCCTTCGGCCGCCCGATCGGGCTGCCGATCTGCGTCACGCGCAGCTTCGCTCCGGTCTCGCTCATCGTCTCACTCCTGCGCGCCGAGGGCGGCGGCGCCCTCGTCGCGGCGACCGATGATGTCACCGACCTTGCGGCCGCGCTTCATCGCCACCCGCTTCGGCGACGAGATGTTGGTCAGCGCGTCGAAGGTCGCGCGGATCATGTTGTAGGGGTTCGAGGTGCCGATCGACTTGGTCACGACGTCATGGACGCCCAGGCTCTCGAACACCGCGCGCATCGGACCGCCGGCGATGATGCCGGTACCGGCCGGTGCCGCGCGCAGCACCACGCGGCCCGCGCCGTGACGGCCGGTCGCATCGTGATGCAGGGTCCGGCCCTCGCGCAGCGGCACACGGATCATGGTGCGCTTGGCACTCTCCGTGGCCTTGCGGATGGCCTCCGGAACCTCGCGGGCCTTGCCCTTGCCGAAGCCCACGCGACCCTTCTGGTCACCGACGACAACCAGTGCGGCAAAGCCGAACCGGCGGCCGCCCTTGACCACCTTGGCCACGCGGTTGATGTGAACCAGCTTGTCGGTGAACTCGCTGTCGCGATCGCGATCGTTGAAGTCGGGACGGGCCATGTGGTGCCGTGCTCCTTCAGAATTCCAGACCGCCCTCACGGGCGGCATCGGCCAGGGCCTTGACACGGCCGTGATAGCGCAGCGCGCCGCGGTCGAACACCACGGTCGTCACGCCGGCGGCGACGGCACGTTCGGCAAGGGCACGTCCGACCTCGGTCGCCGCGGCGATCGAGGCGGTCGAGCCCAGCTTCCCGCGCAGGTCCTTCTCGACGGTGCCGGCCGACGCGAGCGTCACGCCGGCCAGGTCGTCGATCACCTGGGCGTAGATGTGCTTGGACGAACGATAGACCGAAAGGCGCGGACGGCCGTTCGAGGTCTGGCGCAGCCGCGTGCGGACGCGCTCGGCGCGGCGTTCGGCGGCAGTCTTGTGCGTGTAGGCTGTCATGATATGCGCGACCCTACTTCTTCTTGCCTTCCTTGCGGACGACATATTCGTCCGAATAGCGGACGCCCTTGCCCTTGTAGGGCTCCGGCGGACGCCAGCCCCGGATCTCCGCCGCGACCTGGCCGACCTTCTGCTTGTCGATGCCGGCGATGCGGATCGATGTCGGCTTCTCGCAGGTGATCTGGATGCCTTCGGGGATCGCGAAGTTCACCTCGTGGCTGTAGCCCAGCGACAGCTGCAGGGTCTTGCCCTGGACAGCGGCCCTGTAGCCGACGCCGGTGATCTCCAGATCGCGGGTGAAGCCCTCGGTGACACCGGTGACGAGGTTGGCAGCCAGCGTGCGCTGCATGCCCCACATCATCCGCGCCTTCTTGGACTCGTCGCTCGGCTTCAGCGAGACGGCGTTGTCCGCGAATGTCGGCTCGACCAGGTCGACGAAGGTCATGGAGAGCTGACCGAGCTTGCCCTTCACGGTGAAGGTGCGCCCGTCCAGCTTCGCGTCGACCCCCGCGGGGATCTTCACGGGATGCTTTCCGATACGCGACATGATCAGAACACCTCGCAGAGCACTTCGCCGCCGACGTTCTCGGCACGGGCCTCGGCGTCCGACAGCACGCCGCGCGGCGTCGACAGGACCGAGATGCCAAGGCCGTTGGCGACCTTCTTCAGGTCGGTGACGCCGGAGTAGACCCGGCGACCCGGCTTGGAGACCCGGCGGATCTTGCTGATCACCGGTTCACCCTCGAAATACTTCAGCTCGATGACCAGCTGGGGACGGCCGTCATCGCCCGTCTCCTCGTGCCAGTCACGGATGTAGCCCTCGCGCTTGAGAACCTCGAGCACGTTGCAGCGGAACTTCGACATCGGCGCACGGACGGCGGACTTGCGTGCCATCTGCCCGTTGCGGATGCGGGTCAGCATATCTCCGATAGGATCCGACAATGACATGTTCGCTATCCTTACCAGCTCGACTTGACCAGGCCGGGGATCATGCCCGCCGACCCAAGCTCACGCAGCGCGATACGCGACATGTTCAGCTTCCGGTAATACCCCTTCGGCCGACCGGTCACGCCACAACGGTTGTGGACGCGCGACGGTGCGCTGTTGCGCGGCAGCTCTGCCAGCTTCAGGCGGGCCACGAAGCGGTCCTCCTGCGGCAGCGACTCATCCTTGGCCATGGCCTTCAGCCGCGCACGCTTCCCAGCGAACTGCTTCACCAGGCGACGCCGCTTCAGATCCTTCTCGACTGCGCTCTTTTTCGCCATCGGACCTGGTCCTCACTTCCTGAACGGCATGTTGAAGCCGCGCAGGAGTTCGCGGGCCTCGTCGTTGGTCTTCGCCGTGGTGCAGATGATGATGTCCATGCCACGAATTTCGTCGACCTGGTCGTAGTTGATTTCCGGGAACACGATCTGCTCCTTCAGCCCCATGGCGTAGTTGCCGTCGCCATCGAAGCTGTTGGGGTTCACGCCCCGGAAGTCACGCACGCGCGGCAGCGCGATGGTGATCAGCCGGTCCAGGAACTCGTACATACGGTCGCGCCGCAGGGTCACCTTGCAGCCGATCGGCATGCCTTCGCGCAGCTTGAAGCCGGCGATGGACTTGCGGGCCTTGGTCACCACCGGCTTCTGGCCGGCGATGCGGGTCAGGTCGGTGACTGCCGCGGTGACCTTCTTGGAATCGGAGACGGCACCGCCGACACCGATGTTGATGACGATCTTGTCGAGCTTCGGGAGCTGCATGTCGTTCGCATAGCCGAACTTCTGCTTCAGCGCGTCCCGGATCTCGCTGTCGTACTTCTGCTTCAGGCGAGGCTGTGCCATTGCGCCCTCCTCAGACGTCGATGACTTCGCCGGACCGCTTGGCGAAGCGGACCTTGCGACCGTCCTCAAGAACCTTGTAGCCGACGCGCGTGGCGACGCCGTCCTTCGGGTCCTGCAGGGCGACATTGGAAATGTGGATGGCGGCCTCGCGCTCGATGATGCCGCCCGGATTGCCGGCGCCGGGCTTCTGATGGCGCTTGATCATGTTGACGCCGGAGACGACGACACGCCGCTCCTCGCGCAGCACCCGCAGCACCTCGCCCTTGCCGCCCTTGTCGCGGCCGGCGATGACGACCACGCGGTCGCCCTTCCGGATCCTGAACTTGTCGGCCATCACAGCACCTCCGGCGCCAGCGAGATGATCTTCATGTAGCCCTTGCCGCGCAGCTCGCGGGTCACCGGGCCGAAGATACGGGTACCGATCGGCTCGTTCTGCTTGTTGATCAGAACCGCCGCATTGCGATCGAACCGGATCGTGGTCCCGTCCGGACGGCGAACTTCCTTCGCCGTGCGCACGATCACCGCCCGCATCACATCGCCCTTCTTCACGCGACCCCGCGGAATGGCATCCTTGATCGAGACGACGATGATGTCGCCCACGGACGCCACTTTCCGCATCGAGCCGCCCAGAACCTTGATGCACTGCACCCGGCGCGCGCCGGAATTGTCGGCAACGTCCAGGTTGGTTTGCATCTGAATCATCGGACTACTCCTGTCCTCGCTGGAACCGGCCGCCTCTCGGCGTCAATTCGCCTCGGAAAGTACTTCCCACCGCTTGAGCTTCGAATACGGCCGGCATTCCTGGATCCGCACCGTCTGCCCGGTCTTGCAGGCATTGGTGGCATCGTGGGCATGCAGCTTCTTGCTCATGCGGATGAACTTCTTGTAGAGCGGATGCATGATGCGGCGCTCGACACGGACCACGACGGTCTTGTCGTTGGCATCGCTCACCACCACGCCCTGAATGATGCGCTTCGGCATTCTCAGGCTCCCTTCGTCCGCTCGACCTGCACCGTCTTGATGCGCGCGATGTCGCGACGCAGCTCACGGATGCGGGCGGTGTTCTCGACCTGCCCGGTGGCCCGACGGAAGCGCAGGTTGAACTGCTCCTTCTTCAGGCCGAGCAGGGCGTCCTTCAGCTCGTCGTCCGACTTTGCACGGACTTCCTGGACGTCCATCGTCAGATTCCCTCCGGATTGCGGCTGATCACCTTGGTGGCGATCGGCAGCTTGGCGGCGGCACGGTCGAACGCGGCAGCCGCGATCTCGTGGGGCACGCCGTCCAGTTCGAACATCACGCGTCCGGGCTTCACACGGCAGACCCAGAACTCGGGCGAGCCCTTGCCCTTGCCCATGCGGACCTCGGCCGGCTTCTTCGACACCGGCACATCCGGGAACACGCGGATCCAGATACGGCCGGCGCGCTTGATGTGACGCGAGATCGCACGACGCGCGGCCTCGATCTGGCGCGCGGTGATACGACCCGGCTCCTGTGCCTTCAGGCCGAAGGAGCCGAAGTTCAGCGCCGTGCCGCCCTTGGCATTGCCATGGATGCGGCCCTTGTGCGCCTTGCGGAATTTCGTCCGTTTCGGTTGCAGCATCTCTCGTTCGCTCCCGCGTCCTCAGCCCCGTCCGCCGCCGCTGGACTGCTGCTCGGCCAGGCGCTTGTCCTGCGCCATCGGGTCATGCGCCAGGATCTCGCCCTTGAAGATCCAGACCTTGATTCCGATGATGCCGTAAGCGGTCTTCGCCTCGGCCAGGCCGTAGTCGATGTCCGCACGCAGCGTGTGCAGCGGCACCCGGCCCTCGCGATACCACTCGGTGCGCGCGATTTCCGCGCCACCCAGACGGCCGCCGCAGTTGATGCGGATGCCCTGGGCGCCGAGCCGCATGGCGTTCTGCACCGAACGCTTCATCGCACGGCGGAAGGCCACGCGGCGCTCCAGCTGCTGTGCGATGTTCTCGGCGACCAGCTTCGCGTCGATCTCGGGCTTCCGGATCTCGACGATGTTCACCGAGACGTCGGAGGTCGTCATGGTCGACAGCTCGCGGCGCAGCTTCTCGATGTCCTGGCCCTTCTTGCCGATCACCACGCCCGGACGCGCCGAGTGGATGGTGACGCGGGCCTTCTTGGCCGGACGCTCGATGATGATGCGCGACACGCCGGCGCCGGCCAGCTTCTTGAACAGGTACTCGCGGATCTTCAGGTCCTCGTGCAGCAGCGAGGCATACTCGCCGCGGCTGGCGAACCAGCGCGAGTCCCAGGTCCGGTTGATGCCGAGGCGCAGGCCGATCGGCGAAACTTTCTGGCCCATCAGTTCGACTCCCCGACTTCCGCCACGACCAGCGTCAGGTGGCTGAACGGTTTCAGGATCCGCGCGCCGCGACCACGGGCGCGTGCATGGAACCGCTTCATCACCAGACCCTTGCCGACCGAAGCTTCCTTCACGATCAGCGCGTCCGGGTCCAACTGGTGGTTGTTCTCGGCGTTCGCGATGGCGCTCTGCAGCACCTTGCGCACGTCGATGGCGATCCGCTTGCGCGAGAAGGCCAGCACCGCCAGCGCGTCCTCGACGCGTCGGCCACGGATGGACTGCGCCACCAGGTTCAGCTTCTGCGGGCTGACCCGGATGTTGCGGGCCACCGCCCTCGCCTCGTTGTCGGCGAGCGAACGTTCCTTCGCCTGCTTGCCCACCGGCTTACCTCCTCTTCGCCTTCTTGTCGGCGGTATGGCCGTAATAGGTCCGCGTCGGCGCGAACTCGCCGAACTTGTGACCGACCATCTCCTCCGACACCAGCACCGGCAGGTGCTTCTGGCCGTTGTAGACACCAAAGGTCAGACCGACGAACTGCGGCAGGATCGTCGAACGGCGGGACCAGATCTTGATCACGTCCTTCCGCCCGGATTCATGCGCCGCACCGGCCTTCTTCAGGAGATAGCCGTCAACGAACGGACCCTTCCAAACTGAGCGTGCCACTGTTCGTGTCTTCCTCTGTTCCGGCGCCCCGTTGACCGGCGCGCCATTCCTTGCCTGTCTGCGTTACCGCTTGTGGCGGCTGCGCATGATGTACTTGTCGGTCGCCTTGTTCTGGCGGGTCTTGGCGCCCTTGGTCGGCTTGCCCCACGGCGTGACCGGATGACGACCGCCCGAGGTACGGCCCTCGCCGCCGCCATGCGGATGGTCGATCGGGTTCATCGCCACGCCGCGAACCGCCGGACGCTTGCCGAGCCAGCGCTTGCGGCCTGCCTTGCCGACCTTGGTGTTCATCTGGTCGGGGTTGGAGACCGCGCCGACGGTGGCCATGCACTCGCCGCGAACCATGCGCTGCTCGCCCGACGACAGGCGGAGCTGGGCATAGCCGGAGTCCTTGCCGATCAGCTGGGCGTAGGTCCCGGCCGACCGGGCGATCTGCGCGCCCTTCTCGGGCTTCAGCTCGACATTGTGCACGATCGTGCCGACCGGCATCGACCGCAGCGGCATCGCGTTGCCCGGCTTGATGTCACAGCGCTCGCCGGCGATCACCTTGTCGCCCGGCGCAAGCCGCTGCGGCGCGATGATATAGGCCAGCTCGCCGTCCGTGTACTCGATCAGCGCGATGAACGCCGTCCGGTTCGGATCGTATTCCAGGCGCTGCACGGTGGCCTCGACGTCGAACTTGCGACGCTTGAAGTCCACCAGGCGGTAGCGCTGCTTGTGACCGCCGCCGATACGCCGGGCCGTGATGCGGCCGGTGTTGTTGCGGCCACCCTTGCGCGACTTGCCCTCGGTCAGCGACTTGACCGGGTCGCCCTTGTGCAGCTGGGAGCGATCGATCGCCACCAGCCCGCGCAGCGACGGGGTCGTCGGATTGTATGTTTTCAGCGCCATGGTCTCAGAGCCCCGTGGTCACGTCGATCGAATGGCCGTCCGCCAGGGTCACGATGGCCTTCTTGACGTCCGGGCGACGGCCGGGCCGTCCCTTGAACATCTTCGTCTTGCCCTTGGTGACCAGCGTGTTGACCTTGGTAACCTCGACCTTGAACAGCGTCTCGACCGCTGCCTTGATCTCGGACTTGGTCGAGTCCAGCGCGACCTTGAAGACAACCTGGTTGTGCTCGGACAGGTTGGTCGCCTTCTCGGTGATCACCGGGCTCAGGATCACGTCGTAATAGCGTTCCAGGCTCATGCGAGGCGCGCCTCCAGCGCTTCGACGGCGGCACGCGTCAGCACCAGGTGCTCGCGCCGCAGGATGTCGTAGACGTTCGCGCCCTGCTGCGGCAGCACGTCGATCAGCGGGATGTTCCGCGCCGCACGGGAGAAGTTCTCGTTCAGCTCGGTACCGTCGACGATCAGCGCGTTGGCCAGCCCGAGCGCCTGCAGCTTGCCGGACAGGATCTTCGTCTTGCCCTCGTCCAGCGCCGCCTGGTCCAGGACGATCAGCTTCTCGTCCTTCAGCTTCGACGACAGCGCGTGCAGCATGGCCAGCCGGCGGATCTTCTTCGGCAGGTCATGGGCATGGCTGTGCGGAACCGGACCGTGGGCGACACCGCCGCCACGATGCTGCGGAGCCTTCCACGAACCCTGGCGCGCACGACCCGTGCCCTTCTGCTTGAAGGGCTTCTTGCCGGTGCGGGCGATCTCCGAACGACCCTTGGTCTTGTGCGTGCCGGCACGCCGCTTGGCGAGCTGGTAGCGGACCATGCGGTGCAGGATGTCGGCGCGCGGATCGAGACCGAAGATGGCCTCGCTCAGCTCGATCTCGCCGGCCTCGGCATTGTCCAGGTTGACGACCTTGACCTTCATGATCACTCGCCCTCCGCCGCGGTTTCGGCCTGCGCGCCGGCCGGAGCCCCGGTGGCCTCGGACGCACCGGCGACACGGAAGCTGCCCGGATAGGGCAGGCCTTCCTGACGACCGGACTTCACGGCGTCGCGGATCAGCACCCAGGAGCCCTTGGCACCCGGGACGCCGCCACGGATCAGCACCAGGCCGCGCTCGACGTCGGTGCGGACCACGCGCAGGTTCTGCAGCGTGACGCGCTCGTCGCCGAGATGACCGGCCATCTTCTTGCCCTTGAACACGCGACCCGGGTCCTGCCGCTGGCCGGTCGAACCATGGCTGCGGTGGGAGACGGAGACGCCGTGCGAGGCACGCAGACCGCCGAAATTGTGCCGCTTCATGACACCGGCGAAGCCCTTGCCGATCGACTCGCCGATGATGTCCACCTTCTGCCCGACGACGAAGTGGTCGGCGGTCAGCTCGGCGCCGACATCGATGAAGGCGTCGTCGGCCACGCGGAACTCGACCAGCTTCATCTTCGGCTCGACCTCGGCCTTGGCGAAGTGGCCGCGCAGCGGCTTGTTCGTGTTCTTGACCTTTGCGGCGCCCGCGCCCAGCTGCAGCGCCTGGTAACCGTCACGCTCCGTCGTACGGTGCGCGACAACCTGGCAGCTGTCGATCTGGAGCACGGTCACCGGGACGTGCATTCCCGCGTCGTCGAAGACGCGGGTCATGCCCAGCTTGCGCGCGATGAGACCGGTTCGCATGTCCTCGTTCCCAACCTTACAGCTTGATCTCGACGTCGACGCCGGCGGCGAGATCGAGCTTCATGAGCGCGTCCACCGTCTGCGGCGTCGGCTCGACAATGTCGAGCAGCCGCTTGTGCGTGCGCACCTCGAACTGCTCGCGCGACTTCTTGTCGATGTGCGGGGACCGCAGCACCGTGAAACGCTCGATCCTGGTCGGCAGCGGGATGGGTCCACGAACCTGGGCGCCGGTGCGCTTGGCCGTGTTGACGATCTCGCTCGTCGACTGGTCGAGTACCCGGTGATCGAAGGCCTTCAGCCTGATCCGGATATTCTGACTGTCCATGTCACCCTTCCCTGAAAAAGCCCGGGCGATTGCCGGCGTTGACGGACCGGCAACGGCCCCGCTCTGGTCTGGTTACTCTACGATCTTTGCGACGACGCCTGCACCGACGGTGCGGCCGCCCTCGCGGATGGCGAAGCGCAGTCCCTCGTCCATGGCGATCGGGCTGATCAGCTGCACCACCATCGACACGTTGTCGCCCGGCATCA
>JAYZWD010000017.1:0-15951 GCA_036154895.1 Pseudomonadota bacterium | reverse complement strand
TGATGCCGGGCGACAACGTGTCGATGGTGGTGCAGCTGATCAGCCCGATCGCCATGGACGAGGGACTGCGCTTCGCCATCCGCGAGGGCGGCCGCACCGTCGGTGCAGGCGTCGTCGCAAAGATCGTCGAATAAGGACTACAAGGGTGCCTGGCCGGGGTATAACGTGCCCCGGCCGTCCGGCGCGCGGAGGAGTGTAGCTCAACTGGCAGAGCACCGGTCTCCAAAACCGGGGGTTGTGGGTTCGAGTCCCTCCACTCCTGCCACCGCCGCCGGTCCCGACGGACCCGCACTGACCCGATCGGAAAAGAAGCAACAGCATGGCTAGGTCGAGACAGGGCCCGACGCAGAAGACGACGCCGGCCCAGCCGGTGGCTGCCGACCGCGAACCCGCGAAGAAGCGGACGAGTCCGGTCGCGTTCCTGCGGCAGGTCCGCGCCGAGGCCCGCAAGGTGACCTGGCCGACGCGCAAGGAGACCGGCATCACCACCGCGATGGTTTTCGTGATGGTGACGATCGCCGCGATCTTCTTCCTGCTCGTCGATCTGATCATCCAGACCGGCATCGGTTTCATTCTCGACATCGGAGGCTGAACAGCGATGGCGAAGCACTGGTACATCGTCCACGCCTATTCGGGCTTCGAGAAGAAGGTCGCTGCGGCGATCCGCGAACAGGCCGAGCAGAAGGGCATGACCGACCTGATCGACGAGGTCATGGTGCCGGTCGAGGAAGTGGTCGAGATGCGCCGCGGCCAGAAGGTCAGCGCCGAGCGCAAGTTCTTCCCCGGCTACGTGCTGGTGAAGATGGAGATGACCAACGAGACCTATCATCTGGTGAAGAACGTGGGGAAGGTCACCGGGTTCCTCGGTTCGGCGAACAAGCCGCAGCCGGTCCCGGAGCGCGAGGCCCAGCGCATCCTGCACCTGGTGCAGGAGGGCGTGGAGCGGCCGAAGCCGACCATCACCTTCGAGATCGGCGAGCAGGTCCGTGTCGCCGACGGTCCGTTCACCTCCTTCAACGGCATGGTCGAGGAGATCGACGAGGAGCGTTCGCGCCTCAAGGTCTCCGTCTCGATCTTCGGTCGCGCGACGCCGGTGGAACTGGAGTTCAGCCAGGTCGAGAAGCTCTGACCGGCTACGCGATTCACCGGCCTGCAAGTTTCCGGTTGCATTAACAAGGGCTGATCGCTAAAAGCCCGGCTTCTGTCCGCAACACCGGACAGGTCACGCCATTGGTCAACCGCGTTCCGCTCCGGGCGGAGGGGATGCGGCTGCCGGTGGCGTTGTGAGCGTGGGAGGCGCGCCATCGCCGCACCACGCACCCGCCTCGCCAAGTGGAAGGGATCCCAATGGCCAAGAAGATCACCGGCTACATCAAGCTCCAGGTGCCGGCCGGCTCCGCCAACCCGTCGCCGCCGATCGGTCCGGCGCTGGGTCAGCGCGGCCTGAACATCATGGAGTTCTGCAAGGCGTTCAACGCCCAGACGCAGCAGATGGAGAAGGGGATGCCGATTCCGGTCGTCATCACCGCCTACTCCGACCGCTCGTTCCAGTTCGTCATGAAGACCCCGCCGGCGTCGTACTTCCTGAAGAAGGCCGCCGGCCTGAAGAGCGGGTCGAAGACGCCGGGCCGTGCGCCCGCCGGCTCCGTGACGCTGGCCCAGGTCCGCGAGATCGCGGAAGCGAAGATGAAAGACCTCAATGCGAACGACGTCGAGGAGGCGATGAAGTCCATCGCCGGCTCCGCCCGTTCCATGGGCATCACGGTGACGGAGTAAGGACCGATGGCCAAGAAGGGCAAGCGACTGACCGCGGCTCTCGCCACGGTGGACCGTGAGAAGCTGGTCGCACTGGAAGAAGCCGTGCGCCTGGTGAAGGCGAACGCGACGGCAAAGTTCGACGAGACCGTCGAGGTGGCCGTGTCGCTGGGTGTTGACCCGCGGCATGCCGACCAGATGGTCCGCGGCGTGGTGATGCTGCCGAACGGCACCGGCAAGACGGTCCGCGTGGCGGTGTTCGCGCGCGGCGACAAGGCCGAGGAGGCCCGCAAGGCCGGTGCCGACGTCGTCGGCGCCGAGGACCTGGCGGAGCGGGTGCAGGGCGGCGACATGCCGTTCGACCGCGTGATCGCGTCGCCGGACATGATGGCCGTCGTCGGTCGCCTGGGCAAGATCCTGGGCCCGCGCGGCCTGATGCCGAACCCGAAGCTGGGCACCGTCACGCCGAACGTGGCCGACGCCGTGCGCGATGCCAAGGGCGGCCAGGTCTCGTTCCGCGTCGAGAAGGCGGGCATCGTCCACGCCGGCATCGGCAAGGCGAGCTTCAACGAGGCGCAGCTGGCGGAGAACGCCCGCGCGCTCGTCGATGCCCTGGTCAAGGCCAAGCCGACCGGCGCCAAGGGCCAGTATCTGAAGCGCGTCGCGCTGAGCTCCACCATGGGGCCGGGCGTGCGTGTCGACATCACGACGGTGGGTGCCGCGACCGCGGCCTGACCGTCTGCCAAGTCGCCGGCGGCGGAGCGATCCGTCACCGGCGCCCGGTCCGGAGCGGTGACGATCTGCCGATCCGGCCGGACCTGTCCGAGACTGCAGGCGCGCCGGGATCTGCCCGGGGCTTAATTCCGCAAGGGGCCGGCAATAGACGGGGGAAGGTGTTTCAGGAACGGGCTGCGGTCCGGACCTTGTTCGCCACCCTGGGGCAGGCTTTCGAGCGGGGCGGACGTCCGGGCAACCGGTCGCGCCGTCCCAGGGTGCAGGGCCTCGCCGGCCTGTCCGGCCGGGGCTTCTGAGTAGGAGCGGAACCGTGAACCGAGACGAGAAATCGGAGCTGGTCGCATCGATGAAGGGGGTGTTCGAGAACACCAGCCTCGTCATCGTGACCCACTACACGGGCATGTCGGTCAAGGAGATCACCGATCTCCGCCGGCAGGTGCGTGCGGCGGGTGCCAGCTTCAAGGTAACCAAGAATCGGCTCACCCAGATCGCTCTTGACGGCACCGACTTCGGTGGTCTGGCCGACAGCTTCAAGGGACCGACCGCGATCACCTATTCCAGTGATCCGGTGGCTGCCGCGAAGGTGACGGTCGATTTCGCCAAGAAGAATGACAAGCTGGTCATTCTTTGCGGCGCGCTGGGCGCGCAGATGCTGGATGCCGAGGGTGTGAAGGCCCTCGCCACGCTGCCGTCCCTGGATGAACTGCGTGCGAAGATCATCGGCGTCCTGCAGGCGCCGGCATCCAAGCTGGTCGGCGTCGTCCAGGCGCCCGGCAGCCAGCTCGCGCGGGTCCTCCAGGCCTATGCGACCAAGGACGAGAACACCGAGGCTGCGGCCTGATCGAGCGGTCCCGTGGGGCCGACTGTTCAAGCGACAAGGAAACTGAAACATGGCTGATCTTAACAAGATCGTTGAGGATCTCTCGAACCTGACCGTCATCGAGGCGGCCGAACTGGCGAAGCTGCTGGAAGAGAAGTGGGGCGTGTCCGCCGCCGCTGCTCCGGTCGCGATCGCGGCCCTGCCGGGTGCCGGCGGCGGCGATGCCGCCCCGGTCGAGGAGAAGACCGAGTTTGACGTCATTCTGACCGCCGCTGGCGACAAGAAGATCAACGTCATCAAGGAAGTGCGTGCCATCACCGCCCTGGGCCTGAAGGAGGCCAAGGACCTGGTCGAGGGCGCGCCGAAGCCCGTCAAGGAAGGCGTGTCCAAGGACGAGGCCGAGAAGCTGAAGAAGCAGCTCGAGGAAGCCGGCGCGACCGTCGAGCTGAAGTAATGCGTCTGTCGGTCCGGGCGGGCGGCGCAAGCCGCCGGCCGTCCGGACCGCGCGACGTTCCGGTGTGCCAGTCATGCCGGACCAGACCGGCCGGGGGGCTGACCCTCCGGGCGGTCAAACGTGTCTTTGCGGGGCGGGCGGTCGCCCCGGGTTCCGTCGCGGCCGGCGACGGTACCGAATGGCCGCCGGACAGTGCGGGTCCGTCCCTCTGGGCCCCGATCGGATGAGGATCAGGAATGCCGCTTTCCTTCACCGCTCGCAAGCGCGTTCGCCACACCTTCGGTCGCATCGCTGAAGTCGTTCAGATGCCGAACCTCATCGAGGTGCAGCGCGCGTCCTACGAGACCTTCCTGATGGCCACCGTTCCCCCGTCGGAACGGACCGATACCGGCCTGGAAGGTGTCTTCCGTTCCGTCTTCCCGATTTCCGACTTTTCCGACACCTCGAGCCTCGAGTTCGTCCGCTACGAGTTCGAGGAGCCGAAGTACGACGTCGACGAGTGCATCCAGCGCGGGCTGACCTTCGCCGCGCCGCTGAAGGTGACGCTGCGCCTGATCGTCTTCGAGGTCGACGAGGATACCGGCGCCAAGTCCGTGCTCGATATCAAGGAGCAGGACGTCTACATGGGCGACATGCCGCTCATGACGGACAAGGGCACCTTCATCGTCAACGGCACCGAGCGCGTCATCGTCAGCCAGATGCACCGCAGCCCGGGCGTGTTCTTCGACCATGACCGCGGCAAGACCCATTCGTCGGGCAAGCTGCTGTTCGCCGCCCGCGTGATTCCCTATCGCGGCAGCTGGCTGGACTTCGAGTTCGACGCCAAGGACATCGCCTATGTCCGCATCGACCGTCGCCGCAAGCTGCCGGCGACGACGCTGCTCTACGCCCTGGGCATGAGCGCCGAGGACATCCTGGCGCATTTCTACGACACGCTGACCTACCGCCATTCCGACACCGGCTGGCGTGCGCCGTTCCGTCCGGACCGCTATCGCGGCCAGCGGCTGGCCGCCGACCTGGTCAACGCCGACACCGGCGAGGTCGTGGCCAAGGCCGGTGACAAGCTGACCCCGCGCGTGGGCCGCAAGCTGGTCGAGGGCGGGATGCAGGACATCCTGGTCTCGGTCGAGGAACTGGTCGGCCGCTTCGCCGCCGAGGACCTGATCAACCCGGAAACCGGCGAGGTCCTGGTCGAGGCCGGTGACGCGCTGGACGAGAAGATCCTGTCCGCGCTGGCCGAGGCCGGGCTGGACGAGGTCCCGACGCTCGACATCGACAACATCACCGTGGGCTCGCACATCCGCGACACGCTGATGATCGACAAGAACCTGAACCGCGACACCGCGCTGGTCGACATCTACCGTGTGATGCGTCCGGGCGAGCCGCCGACGGAGGAGACCGCCGAGGCGCTGTTCCAGGGCCTGTTCTTCGATTCCGAGCGCTACGACCTGTCCGCGGTCGGCCGCGTGAAGCTGAACAGCCGTCTCGACCTCGTCTGCGAGGATACCGTCCGCGTGCTCCGCAAGGAGGATGTGCTGGCGGTGGTGAAGTACCTGGTCGACCTGAAGGACGGCCGCGGCGAGATCGACGACATCGACCACCTGGGCAACCGTCGCGTCCGCTCGGTCGGCGAGCTGATGGAGAACCAGTACCGCATCGGCCTGCTGCGCATGGAGCGCGCGATCCGCGAGCGCATGAGCTCGGTCGAGATCGACACCGTGATGCCGCAGGACCTGATCAACGCCAAGCCGGCGGCGGCGGCGGTGCGCGAGTTCTTCGGCTCCTCGCAGCTCAGCCAGTTCATGGACCAGACCAACCCGCTGTCCGAGGTCACCCACAAGCGTCGCCTGTCGGCGCTTGGCCCGGGCGGCCTGACGCGCGAGCGCGCGGGCTTCGAGGTCCGCGACGTGCATCCGACGCATTACGGCCGCATCTGCCCGGTCGAGACGCCGGAGGGGCCGAACATCGGCCTGATCAACTCGCTGGCGAGCTATGCCCGCATCAACCAGTACGGATTCATCGAAAGCCCGTACCGGCGCGTGCGGGACGGCAAGGTCACCATGGAGGCGATCTACCTCTCCGCCATGGAGGAGGGGCGCTACACCATCGCCCAGGCCAACGCGATCTATGACCCGGAGACTGGCGTGTTCGGCGAGGAACTGATTGCCTCGCGCAAGGGCGGCGAGTTCATGCTCGCCCGGCCGCAGGACATCGACTTCATCGACGTCTCGCCGAAGCAGCTGGTTTCCGTCGCCGCGGCGCTGATCCCGTTCCTCGAGAACGACGACGCCAACCGCGCGCTGATGGGCTCCAACATGCAGCGCCAGGCGGTGCCGCTGCTGCAGCCCGAGGCCCCGTTCGTCGGCACCGGCATGGAATCCGTGGTGGCCCGCGACTCGGGCGTCACCGTGGTGGCCCGCCGCGACGGCGTGGTCGAGCAGATCGACGCGCAGCGTATCGTGGTCCGCGCCACCCAGGTCACCGACCTGTCACGCTCGGGCGTCGACATCTACAAGCTGCTGAAGTTCCAGCGCTCCAACCAGTCGACCTGCATCACCCAGCGTCCGCTGGTGAAGGTGGGCGACACGGTGCGCGCCGGCGACATCATGGCCGACGGCCCGTCGACGGAACTGGGTGAACTGGCGCTCGGCCGGAACGTGCTCGTCGCGTTCATGCCGTGGATGGGCTACAACTTCGAGGACTCGATCCTGATCTCCGAACGCATCGTCAAGGACGACGTGTTCACCTCGATCCACATCGAGGAATTCGAGGTCATGGCCCGCGACACGAAGCTGGGTCCGGAGGAGATCACCCGCGACATCCCCAACGTCTCGGAAGAGGCGCTGAAGCACCTCGACGAGGCCGGCATTGTCTATATCGGCGCCGAGGTCGAGGCCGGTGACATCCTGGTCGGCAAGATCACGCCGAAGGGCGAGAGCCCGATGACGCCGGAAGAGAAGCTGCTGCGCGCCATCTTCGGCGAGAAGGCGGCGGACGTGCGCGACACCTCGCTGAAGATGCCTCCGGGCACCTCCGGTACCGTCGTCGAGGTCCGTGTCTTCAACCGCCACGGCGTCGACAAGGACGAGCGCGCCCTGCAGATCGAGCGCGACGAGGTCGAGCGTCTGCGCAAGGACATGGAAGACGAGCGCGCGATCTACGAGCGCAACATCTACTCCAGCCTGCGCAAGCTGCTGATCGGCCGTACCGCCGACAGCGGACCCCGTGGCTTCCGTGCCCGGACCCCGATCACTGAGGAAGCGCTGGAGGCGATGAGCCACGGCCAGTGGTGGCAGGTCGTGCTGTCCGACGAGCAGGCGATGGCGGACATCGAGGCGCTGCGGCGCCAGTTCGACGAGGCCATCGGCGCACTGCAGGCCCGCTTCAACTCGAAGGTCGAGAAGCTGCAGCGCGGCGACGAGCTGCCGCCGGGCGTGATGAAGATGGTCAAGGTGTTCGTGGCCATCAAGCGCAAGCTGCAGCCGGGCGACAAGATGGCCGGCCGTCACGGCAACAAGGGTGTCATCAGCCGGATCATGCCGGAAGAGGACATGCCGTTCCTGGACGACGGGACCCCGGTCGACGTGGTGCTGAACCCGCTGGGCGTGCCCTCGCGCATGAACGTCGGCCAGATCCTGGAGACGCACCTGGGCTGGGCGGCGCGTGGCATCGGCCTGCGAATCGGCGCGGCGCTGGAGAAGGTGCGCGGCAACGGCTCCGACACGGCACCGCTGCTCGACGAGATGGGCAAGGTGTTCAACGACAGCGAAATGTCGGACATCCGGGAACTGGACCATGCCCAGCTTTCCGAGCTGGCCGGGAACCTGTCGCGTGGCGTTCCGATGGCGACGCCGGTCTTCGACGGCGCGTCGGAGCCGGAAATCGTCGAGATGCTGGAGCGCGCGGGCCTTGACCGAACTGGCCAGGTCAGCCTCTACGACGGGCGCACGGGCGAGAAATTCGACCGGCAGGTGACAGTCGGCTATATCTATATGCTGAAGCTGCACCATCTCGTCGATGACAAGATCCATGCCCGTTCCATCGGCCCCTACAGCCTGGTCACCCAGCAGCCGCTGGGCGGCAAGGCCCAGTTCGGCGGCCAGCGTTTCGGCGAGATGGAGGTCTGGGCGCTGGAGGCCTATGGCGCTGCGTATACCCTGCAGGAGATGCTGACCGTGAAGTCCGACGACGTGGCGGGCCGCAACAAGGTCTACGAGGCCATCGTGCGCGGCGACGACACGTTCGAGGCTGGCATCCCCGAGAGCTTCAACGTGCTCGTCAAGGAAATGCGCTCGCTGGGTCTCAACGTCGAGCTTCGGAATTCCGACGGCTGATCCGTTCCCTCGCGTGAACGATCAGCCCTGTCATCGGAGGTAGCCTATCATGCAAGACGCCCTGCAACTGTTCGGTCAGCAGCAGACGGCCCAGAGCTTCGATCACATCAAGATCTCGCTCGCCAGCCCGGACCAGATCCGGTCGTGGTCCTTCGGCGAGGTGAAGAAGCCCGAGACCATCAACTACCGCACCTTCAAGCCGGAGCGGGACGGCCTGTTCTGCGCCCGCATCTTCGGCCCGATCAAGGACTACGAGTGCCTGTGCGGCAAGTACAAGCGCATGAAGTATCGCGGCGTGATCTGCGAGAAGTGCGGTGTCGAGGTCACGACGCAGAAGGTGCGCCGCGAGCGGATGGGCCATATCGAGCTGGCCGCGCCGGTCGCGCACATCTGGTTCCTGAAATCGCTTCCGAGCCGGATCGGCCTGTTCCTGGACATGGCGCTGAAGGATCTCGAGCGCGTCCTGTACTTCGAGAACTACATCGTCATCGAGCCGGGCCTGACGGCGCTGAAGCGCTTCCAGCTGCTCAGCGAGGAAGAATACTACAACTGCCAGGACGAGTACGGCGAGGATGCCTTCACCGCCGGCATCGGCGCCGAGGCGGTGCGTGACCTGCTGCAGACCATCGACCTGGAGGAAACCCGGGCCGACCTGAAGCGCGAACTGGCCGAGACCAAGTCCGAGCTGAAGCCCAAGAAGATCGTGAAGCGCCTGAAGCTGATCGATGCCTTCCTCGAGTCCGGCAACAAGCCCGAGTGGATGATCCTCGAGGTCATTCCGGTGCTGCCGCCCGAGTTGCGGCCGCTGGTGCCGCTGGACGGTGGCCGTTTCGCGACCTCGGACCTGAACGACCTCTACCGTCGCGTCATCAACCGCAACAACCGCCTGAAGCGGCTGATCGAGCTGCGCGCACCGGACATCATCGTGCGCAACGAGAAGCGCATGCTGCAGGAGGCCGTTGACGCGCTGTTCGACAACGGTCGCCGCGGCCGGGTCATCACCGGCGCCAACAAGCGGCCGCTGAAGTCGCTGGCCGACATGCTGAAGGGCAAGCAGGGCCGCTTCCGCCAGAACCTGCTCGGCAAGCGCGTCGACTATTCCGGCCGTTCGGTGATCGTCGTGGGACCGGAACTCAAGCTGCACCAGTGCGGCCTGCCGAAGAAGATGGCCCTGGAGCTGTTCAAGCCGTTCATCTACGCCAAGCTGGAACTGCACGGCCAGGCGCCGACGGTGAAGTCGGCCAAGAAGCTGGTCGAGCGCGAGAACCCGATCGTCTGGGACATCCTGGAAGAGGTGATCCGCGAGCACCCGGTGATGCTGAACCGCGCGCCGACCCTGCATCGTCTCGGCATCCAGGCCTTCGAGCCGGTGCTGATCGAGGGCAAGGCGATCCAGTTGCATCCGCTGGTCTGCACGGCCTTCAACGCCGACTTCGACGGTGACCAGATGGCGGTGCACGTGCCGCTGTCGCTGGAAGCCCAGCTCGAGGCGCGCGTGCTGATGATGTCGACCAACAACATCCTCTCGCCCGCGAACGGCAAGCCGATCATCGTGCCGAGCCAGGACATCGTCCTCGGCCTGTACTACCTGTCGATGATCCGCGAGGGCGTCCGCGGCGAGGGCATGAGCTTCTCGAACCTGGACGAGATCAACTACGCGCTCGACCACGGCATCGTCGACCTGCACGCCAGGATCACCACGCGCTACACGACCGTGGATGCCGACAACAACCCGGTCACGCTCCGCGTCCAGGCCACGCCGGGCCGCATGCTGATCGCCGAGCGCCTGCCGAAGCACCCGGCCGTTCCCTTCGAGCTGGTCAACCGCCTGCTCACCAAGAAGGAGATCGGCAACCTGATCGACGTGGTCTACCGCCACGCCGGCCAGAAGGAGACGGTGCTGTTCTGCGACCGGATCATGGGCCTCGGTTTCGCCCATGCCTGCCGCGCCGGCATCTCCTTCGGCAAGGACGACATGATCATCCCCGAGGCCAAGAAGAAGCTGGTCGAGGACACCTCCGCGCTGGTGAAGCAGTACGAGCAGCAGTATCTCGACGGCCTCATCACCATGGGCGAGAAGTACAACAAGGTCGTCGACGCCTGGATGCAGTGCTCGGACAAGGTCGCCGAGGAGATGATGAAGGGCATGGAGAGCGCCGGCCAGTCCAACCATGGCCAGCCGAACTCCATCTACATGATGGCCCATTCGGGCGCCCGTGGCTCGCAGGCCCAGATGAAGCAGCTCGCCGGCATGCGCGGCCTCATGGCCAAGCCGTCGGGCGAGATCATCGAGACGCCGATCATCTCGAACTTCAAGGAAGGCCTCACCGTGTCGGAGTACTTCAACTCCACCCACGGTGCGCGCAAGGGCCTGGCCGACACGGCGCTGAAGACCGCGAACTCCGGTTACCTGACCCGTCGCCTGGTCGACGTGGCGCAGGATGCCGTGATCAACGAGCCCGACTGCGGCACCACGGACGGCCTGGTCGTCCGTGACGTGGTCGACGGCGCCGACGTCATCGCCCCGCTGGGCGAGCGCGTGCTGGGCCGTACCGCCTGCGAGGACATCACCGACCCGGCGACCGGCGACGTCCTGATCAAGGCCGGCGAACTGATCGGCGAGGCCGAGGTCGAGCTGATCAACGATGCCAGCGTCGAGGCGGTCAAGGTTCGCTCCGTGCTGACCTGCCAGACCCGCTTCGGCGTCTGCGGCAAGTGCTATGGCCGCGACCTGGCGCGTGGCACGACGGTCAACCTGGGCGAGGCCGTTGGCGTCATCGCGGCGCAGTCGATCGGCGAGCCGGGCACCCAGCTGACCATGCGGACCTTCCACATCGGCGGCGCGGCGCAGGCCGGCGAGAGCTCGGCGATCGAGGCGGCCTATGACGGCACGCTGCACATCGAGAACCGGGCGGTCGTCGTCGACTCCGAGGGCCGGACGGTGATCATGAACCGCATCGCGGAACTGGTCCTGCTGGACCAGAACAACCGCGAGCGCGCGCGTCACCGCCTGCCCTACGGCGCCCGTCTGGCCAAGGACCACGGCCAGCAGGTGATGAAGGGCGAGAAGATGGCCGAGTGGGACCCGTACACGGTTCCGATCATCACCGAGCGCTCGGGCATCGTCGCCTATCGCGACCTGATCGACGGCGTCAGCCTGCGTGACATCTACGACGAGAACACCTCGATCTCGACGAAGGTGGTAGTGGACTGGAAGGGCCAGCCCGGTGCCAACGACATCCGGCCGCGCATCACCCTGCGTGACGACGCCGGCGAGGTCGTGAACCTGGAGAACGGCCAGGAGGCCCGCTACTTCCTGTCGGTCGACTCGATCCTGTCGGTGCAGGACGGCCAGAAGGTGCATGCCGGCGACGTGCTGGCGCGTATCCCCCGCGAGGGTTCCAAGACCCGCGACATCACGGGCGGTCTGCCGCGCGTGGCGGAACTGTTCGAGGCGCGGCGTCCGAAGGATCACGCGATCCTGGCGGAGATCGACGGCCGCATCGAGTTCGGCAAGGACTACAAGCAGAAGCGTCGCCTGACCATCGTTCCCGAGGACGAGAGCCAGTCGCCGGTCGACTACCTGATTCCCAAGGGCCGCCATATCAGCGTGCACGAGGGCGACACGGTGCGGCGCGGCGACTACATCGTCGACGGCAACCCGGCACCGCACGACATCCTGAAGATCATGGGTGTCGAGGCGCTGGCCGAGTTCCTGGTCAACGAGATCCAGGAGGTCTACCGGCTGCAGGGCGTGAAGATCAACGACAAGCACATCGAGGTGATCGTTCGCCAGATGCTGCAGAAGGTCGAGATCACGTCCTCGGGCGATACCACCATGCTGATCGGCGAGCAGATCGACCGCTACGAGTTCGACGAGGAGAACACGAAGGTCATCGCCGAGGGCGGGGAACCCGCGACGGGCGAACCGGTGCTGCTGGGCATCACCAAGGCGAGCCTGCAGACCCGCTCCTTCATCTCCGCGGCGTCGTTCCAGGAGACCACCCGTGTCCTCACCGAGGCCTCGGTCAACGGCAAGCTGGACGAGCTGACGGGCCTGAAGGAGAACGTCATCGTCGGTCGCCTGGTGCCTGCGGGTACCGGCGCGAAGATGAAGGAGATCAAGCGGATCGCCGCCGAGCGCGACAAGCAGCTGGCGGACGCCGGCGCGGATCTCGACGACGCTCAGCCGGCAGCCATTCCGGCCGCCGAATAGGCAGACCACTGTTCGGGACAGGTCTGTCCCGTGTGAAACAGGGGGCACCGGTCAACGCCGGTGCCCCTTTTCTTGCCCGCTGTTTCGGAAACCGGTCGTCGGGGCGGCCGGATTGACGCAAGATCGTTACGGGAATCGGTCCGCGGACGCCAGATTCATGCAGCGACTGTTGCCCCGGTGCGTCATCCCGCCGGTGACTCTTTTCGGTCAACTTTCTGATTGACCACCCGGGGGGGCGTTCATATAGTCCGCGGCCATTGCGGCGCTGGTAGTTGGCGTTTGACCAAAACGCGGCGACCGTTCGTCCAAGCGTACAGGGCCTGATTGGACGGGCCACCGGAAGTATGGACCCGGCTACGTGCCGACTACGGTGCGTGGGCGGTCTTCTGTTCGCCTGAACGAGCGCACTGCCACGATCGCAATTGGTTTTTGACCGTCCGTCCGTCCAGGGCGGCGGTTTGTCGAATTGGGAAGGTTCGGACGGTATGCCGACGATCAACCAGCTGATCCGCAAGCCACGCCAGCAGCCGGTGGCACGCAACAAGGTCCCGGCGATGGAGGCCTGCCCGCAGAAGCGCGGTGTGTGCACCCGCGTCTACACGACCACGCCGAAGAAGCCGAACTCGGCGCTGCGCAAGGTCGCGCGCGTGCGCCTGACCAACGGCTTCGAGGTCACCAGCTACATCCCCGGCGAGGGCCATAACCTGCAGGAGCACTCGGTCGTCCTGATCCGCGGTGGCCGCGTGAAGGACCTTCCGGGTGTTCGTTACCACATTCTCCGCGGCGTCCTGGACACCCAGGGCGTCAAGGACCGTCGCCAGCGCCGTTCGAAGTACGGCGTGAAGCGGCCGAAGTGATCGGGGAGATCTGAGGCATGTCGCGTCGTCACGCCGCCGAGAAGCGCGAGATCCTGCCGGACCCGGTCTACGGGGACGTCATCATCTCGAAGTTCGTCAACAACCTGATGTATGACGGCAAGAAGTCGACCGCCGAGAGCATCGTCTACAAGGCGTTCGAGCGGATCGAGGCCAAGTTCGGCCGCAGCGCCGTGGACATCTTCCACGAGGCGCTTGGCAATGCCCGTCCGCACCTCGAGGTCCGCTCCCGCCGTGTCGGCGGCGCCACCTACCAGGTGCCGATGGATGTCCGTACCGAGCGCGCACAGGCCCTGGCCATCCGCTGGCTGATCGACGCCGCCCGCAAGCGGTCCGAGACCACCATGATGGAGCGGCTCGCCGGCGAGCTGATGGATGCCGCCAACAACCGTGGCGGCGCCGTGAAGAAGCGCGAAGACACCCACCGGATGGCGGAGGCCAACAAGGCCTTCTCGCACTACCGCTGGTAACCCAAGGCAAGAGCGAGTTCTCCCCATGCCCCGCGTAACGCCTCTCAATCGGTATCGTAACATCGGCATCATGGCGCACATCGATGCCGGCAAGACGACGACGACCGAGCGCGTCCTGTACTACACCGGCCGGTCGCACAAGATCGGCGAGGTCCATGACGGCGCCGCCACCATGGACTGGATGGAGCAGGAGCAGGAGCGGGGCATCACGATCACCTCGGCCGCGACCACCTGTTTCTGGCGTGAGCACCGCATCAACATCATCGACACCCCCGGCCACGTGGACTTCACCATCGAGGTCGAGCGTTCGCTGCGTGTGCTGGACGGTGCCGTGGCCGTGTTCGACGCCGTCGCCGGTGTCGAGCCGCAGACCGAGACCGTGTGGCGTCAGGCCGACAAGTACCGCGTTCCGCGCATGTGCTTCGTCAACAAGATGGACCGCATGGGCGCCAACTTCTATCGCTGCGTCGAGATGATGGTCGACCGCCTGGGCTGCAACCCGGTGCCGGTGATGCTGCCGATCGGTTCCGAGTCCGATTTCGTCGGCATTGTGGACCTGGTCCGCAACCAGGCCGTGATCTGGAAGGACGAGACCCTCGGCGCCGAGTTCTACTACACCGACATCCCCGCCGACCTCGCCGACCAGGCCGAGGAATATCGCGAGAAGATGATCGAGGCCGCGGTCGAGCAGGACGAGGAGGTCATGATGGCCTACCTCGAGGGCGAGATTCCCGATGCCGACACGATCCGCCGCTGCATCCGTCGTGGCGTGATGAACGGCGCCATCGTTCCGGTGCTGTGCGGCTCGGCCTTCAAGAACAAGGGCGTGCAGCCGATGCTGGACGCCATCGTCGACTACATGCCGGCGCCGACCGACGTCGAGGCCATCCGCGGACACAAGGTCGACGAGCCCGAGGTCGAGATGATCCGCAAGTCGTCCGACGACGAGCCGTTCTCGGCCCTGGCCTTCAAGATCATGTCCGACCCGTTCGTCGGCTCGCTGACCTTCTGCCGCGTCTACTCCGGCAAGATGGAGACCGGCCAGTCGGTGCTGAACGCGGTGAAGGGCAAGCGCGAACGCGTCGGCCGAATGCTGATGATGCATGCCAATTCCCGCGAGGACATCAAGGAAGCCATGGCTGGTGACATCATCGCCCTGGCCGGCCTGAAGGACACCACCACCGGCGACACCCTGTGCGATCCGCTGAAGCCGGTCGTGCTGGAAGCCATGGACTTCCCCGATCCGGTCATCGAGATCGCGGTCGAGCCGAAGACCAAGGCCGACTACGAGAAGATGTCCGTCGCGCTGAACCGCCTGGCGCAGGAGGATCCGTCCTTCCGCGTCACCACCGACCACGAGTCGGGCCAGACGGTGATCAAGGGCATGGGCGAACTGCACCTCGACATCATCGTCGACCGCATGCGCCGCGAGTACAAGGTCGAGGCCAATGTGGGCGCGCCGCAGGTGGCATACCGCGAGACCCTGACCCGTCCCGCGGACATCGACTACACCCACAAGAAGCAGACCGGCGGTTCTGGCCAGTTCGCCCGCATCAAGCTGACGGTCGAGCCGGGCGAGCCGGGTTCGGGCTTTACCTTCGAGAGCAAGGTCGTCGGCGGCAACGTGCCGAAGGAATACATCCCGGGCGTCGAGAAGGGCCTGAAGTCGGTCGTCGAGAGCGGCGTGCTCGCCGGCTTCCCGATCATCGACGTGAAGGCGACCCTGACCGACGGTGCCTACCACGACGTCGACTCCTCGGTCCTGGCCTTCGAGATCGCGGCCCGTGCCGCGTTCCGCGAGGTCGCGCCGAAGGCCGGAGCCAAGCTGCTGGAGCCGGTGATGAAGGTCGAGGTGGTGACGCCGGAGGACTTCGTCGGCGACGTCATGGGCGACCTGAACAGCCGTCGTGGCCAGGTGACGGGTTCCGAGCCGCGCGGCAACGCGACGGTGATCGGCGCCATGGTCCCGCTGGCCAACATGTTCGGCTACGTCAATACCCTGCGGTCGATGACCCAGGGACGGGCCCAGTTCACCATGCAGTTCGACCACTACGAACAGGTCCCGCAGAACATCTCGGACGAAGTCATCGCCAAGCTGGCGTGATGACGGCAATCGCGTAGTCCAGACGTACGGTACACAACCTCTCGCGAGGCGGAGAAAGACAGATGGCCAAGGAAAAGTTTGCGCGGACGAAGCCGCACTGCAACGTGGGAACGATCGGACACGTTGACCACGGGAAGACGACGCTGACGGCGGCGATCACGATGGTGCTTGCGAAGAGCGGCGGCGCG
>JAYZWD010000016.1:0-3788 GCA_036154895.1 Pseudomonadota bacterium | reverse complement strand
ACACCATCCTCCAGATCCCGGCCGCCCCACCCGCGGGCGGGAAACGGACAACCGACCCCGGACCTGACCATGAGAACCCGTCCACTGCCCGGCCTGCTGCTGGCCGCCGTCTTCACGGCGGCTTTTGCCGTTTCTGCCGCGGAGATGAACCCTGACCGTCGCGCGGCGATTCTCGCGCCGGCCACGGACTTCACGGCGCCGGAACAATGGGAGGACCTGTCGGGCGGCACCGCGACCAACCGCAGCCGCTTCGACCAGGACGCCTACAGCCAGCCGAGCGCCAGCCTGTCCTTCGCCGGCCGCTCCGATTTCGCCGTCGGCAACGGCATCTTCCGCCGCCTCTGGGTCTCCTCGCCCAGTTCCACCGCGTCGGCCGACGGCCTGGGGCCGCTCTACAACGCCCGCGCCTGCCAGCGTTGTCACCTGAAGGACGGGCGCGGCCATCCGCCGGGACCCGATGACACCAGCGCGGTCTCCATGTTCCTGCGCCTCTCGGTGCCGCCCGCGACCGAGGCCGAGCGTTTGCTGCTGGCCAGTGGCCGGGCCAGCGTGATCCCCGAGCCGACCTATGGTGGGCAGCTGCAGGACCTGTCCGCGCCCGGCGTCCCCGCCGAGGGCAGGATGGTGGTGCGTTACCGCGCGCGGCCGGTGCGCTTCGACGACGGCACGGTGGTGGAACTGCGTGCGCCGGAATACGGCGTCGCCGATCTGGCCTGGGGGCCGCTGCATGCGGATGCGATGCTGAGCCCGCGCGTCACGCCGCCGATGATCGGCCTCGGCCTGCTGGAAGCTGTCGATCCGAAGGACATCCTGGCGCTGGCTGACCCCGACGACCGCGACGGCGACGGCATCTCGGGCAGGCCGAACCGGGCCTGGAGCAAGGCGGAGAACCGGCTGATGCTCGGTCGCTTCGGCTGGAAGGCGGGCAATCCCACCATCGCCGACCAGGCGGCCGGCGCGATGGCCGGCGACATCGGCATCTCCAGCCCGCTGGCGCCGGATCCCTGGGGCGACTGTACCGGGCGCCAGGCCGCGTGCCGCGACGCACCGCACGGCGCCGGTCCGGGCGAGGTGGAGGCCAGCGCCGACATGATGCGCATGGTGAACTTCTACAGCCGACACCTCGCCGTGCCGGCGCGCCGCGATGCGGGCGACCCGGAGGTGCTGGCGGGCAAGCGGCTGTTCTACGGTGCCGGCTGCATCGCCTGCCACACCCCGAAGCTGGCCACGCGCCGCGACTGGCCCGACAGGGCGCTCGCCGGGCAGCTGATCTGGCCCTACACGGACATGCTGCTGCACGACATGGGCGAGGGGCTGGCCGACAACCGGCCGGAGGGCCAGGCGAACGGCCGCGAATGGCGCACGGCGCCGCTCTGGGGCATCGGCCTGACGGCGACGGTCAACGACCATACCTTCTTCCTGCATGACGGCCGCGCGCGGAACCTGGAGGAGGCCATCCTCTGGCATGGCGGGGAGGCGGCACCATCGCAGGCCCGCTACCGGGCCATGTCCGCCGAAGACCGCGCCCGACTGATCCGGTTCCTGGAGTCGCTGTGAAATCCCTCGTCCTGATCCTGGCGCTGCTCGTCTTCGCGCGTCCCGTCGCCCACGCCGCGCCCACCGAGGCGGAATTCGCCTTTGCCGCCCGTGCCATCGCCGTGACCGCCGGTGGCGCCGCGATGGACCGCTACCGGCAGTCCATGGAGAACCTCGCCGAGGGGCTGGCCGGTAGCTGCGCCGGCCGCGATGCCCTGTTCGCTCAAGCCGTGTTTGCCTGGAACGCCGCAAGGCCGTTCATGTCCGGCCCGTTCTTGGAGGGCGACGGCCTCGCCCGCATCGAATACTGGCCCGACAAGCACGGCACCGGGACGCGGCAGCTGCGCCGCGCGCTGCACGATGCCGACCCCGGTCTGCTGGAGCCCGGTGCGCTGGCGCAAAAGAGCGTGGCGCTGGGCGACCTGCAGGCGCTGGAGTTCCTGCTCTGGCCGGTCGACGGCCCGGTGCCCGCCGCCGACAGTTTTGCCTGCCGCCTGGCCGGCGCGGTGGCGCGGCGCCAGCGCGACCTGGCCGCCGATCTCGTCGCGAAGTGGAGGACCGCGGAATCGACCGCCGCCGAACCGGTTAGCGGTTTCGTGCGGCGCGGCGCGGAATTGCTCGACCTGATCGTCCTCCTGAAGCTGGAGCCGGTGATCGGCAGGTACCGGGAGGCCGCGACGCCCGCCGCCGCCGAGCATGGCGCCAGCGGCATCTCGCTCGCCGCCGTCGCTGGCGGCATGCAGGGCCTGACCGACATGTACGTGGTCGAGGGCGGACTGGGTGACCTGATGACGGCGGCCGGGGCGGCACCGCTCGGCGCCGGCATCGCCGACCTGCTGATCGAGGCGACCGCCATCGCCCGCGCGCTCGACCGGCCGCTGGGCGCACTGGCGACCGATCCGGTCATGCGTGCGGATGCCGAGGACCTGCTGCAGCGCATCCGCACGATCCGCACGCTCTGGCAGGGCGCGATGATCCAGGAACTCGGGCTGTCGCTCGGCTTCAATTCTCTGGACGGGGACTGAACATGCACCAGCCGACGCGCCGTGCCGTGCTGGCGGGACTGGCCACCGCGGGACTGTTGGCCGGACCGGCGCATGCCGTGCCAGCACCCCGGCGCCTGGTGCTGGGCTGCCGCATGCCGGTCGGCGGCGGTGCCGTCTTCAGCGCGGTTGACGCGATCACGGGCCGGATCGCCTGGGAGGTCGACCTGCCCGGTCGCGGCCATGACGTGGTGGCGGGTCCCGACCGGCGTTTCGCCATGGTGCCGGAGCGCCGCCCCGGAACGTATGTGGCGATCATCGACATCAGGGCAGGACGCCTGCACGCGATACTCGAGAGCCCGGCCGGGCGGCATGTCTACGGCCATGGCGCCTTCTCGGCCGACGGCCGGCTGGCCTTCGTCACCGAGAACCGCATCGACGACTGCGCGGGCCGGATCGCCGTGCTGGACGCGACGGACGGCTTCCGGCGCGTGGGCGACCTGCCGGCCGGCGGTGTAGGCCCGCACCAGGCGATCCTGGGCTCTGACGGCCGCACGCTGGTGGTGGCCAATGGCGGGCTGATGACCCGGCCCGAAACCGGTCGGACCAGGCTCAACCTCGACACCATGCGCCCGAACGTGGCGCTGGTGGATATCCGGACCGGCGACGTGCTGGCGCGCCTCGAGCCGCCCGCCGACCTGCACCAGCTCTCGCTCCGCCATGTCGCGCCCTGCGGTGCCGGTGGCATCGCGGTCGGCGCGCAGTACGAGGGCGCGGCGGACCGCGCGGTGCCGCTGGTGGGCCGGATCGACGGCAAGGGGCTGAGGCTGTTCCCGATGCCCGAGAGCGTTGCACCGGAGCTCAGGAACTACACCGGCGCCGTGGCCTGCGACCCGGCGGGGCGCGTCATCGTCGCCACCTGCCCGCGCGGCAACGCGGCGACGGTCTGGGATTCAGCCACGGGGGCGCTGCTGGCGTCGCTGCCGGTCACCGATGTCTGCGGCGCGGCGACCGTGCCTGAGGGCGTGCTGGTCTCCGGCTACCAGGGCCTGTTCGACCTGCCGTCCGGCTCAAGCCATGCCGGTCCCGGTCGCTGGGACAACCACCTGGCGGTGGTGGACGTCTGAGAGTCGGCGCCAGCCCGCTCCTACGCCTTCTCCACCGCCACCGCCGTATCGTGGAACAGGCCGCCGCCGACCGGCGCGCCAGGCTCGGAACTGGTCAGCACGTTGATGCCGATGCCGTCGACGAAGGCGGCGTTGGGCCAGA
>JAYZWD010000015.1:0-21007 GCA_036154895.1 Pseudomonadota bacterium | reverse complement strand
GACGGAGGACGTGACGCTGACGGCCGGCGGCACCACGGTGCTGAACGATGGAACCACCATCGATTCCATCGAGCGGCTGGCCAGCGTGCAGTTCGGCTCCGGAAACGACTCCATCGACTTCGGCGGCCAGGGCCAGAGCGACAACGTCAACCTCGGCGACGGCGACGACACCATCGATGTCGGTACCGACAATGACACGGTGGCCGGCGGCGCGGGTACCGACCTGCTGATCCTCGACTTCTCCGACATCGCCGCCTCTGTCGTCGTCAACGGCACCACCACCGACATCGCCAATGCCACCAGCGTGGCCCAGGCCGGCGTCTCGACCACGACGATCAGCGGCATCGAGCGCGTGTTCCTGGCCGGCGGCAACGCCGCGGATCTGCTGATCGGTGGGGCGCTGGCCGATACGCTGATCGGCAATGGCGGCGCGGATACGCTGGTAGCGGGCGCCGGCGCCGACAGCCTGGACGGCGGCTCAGCGGCCGATTCGATCTTCGGCGGCGATGGCGACGACACCATCGCGCCGGGCACCGGCAATGACCTGGTCTCCGGCGGTGCGGGCGATGACCGCTTCGTCATCACCGCCGGCGCCCAGAACGACACGATCACGGACTTTACCGCCGGCTTCGCGACGGACGACCAGATCGACCTGTCGGACTTCGGCACGTTCAGTGACATCGGCGACATCCAGGCCGTCGCCAGCCAGGTCGGCGCGGACACGGTCCTGCAACTCGGCGCCAGCCAGACGCTGACCCTGCGGAACGTGACGGCGACCGGACTGACGCGCGAAGACTTCACCGGTTTCGGCAATGCCGACCCGCAGCCCGTCGACGACACGGTCAGCGTCGACGAGGACGACACGGTCCTGGTCGACGTGCTGGCCAATGACGTCGAACCGGACAGCGACCAGAACCTCTCGATTTCCGCCGTCACCCAGGGCGCGAATGGTACGGTGGCGATCGAGGGTGGCCAGATCCGCTATACGCCGGACGCCGACTTCAGCGGCAGCGACAGCTTCACCTACGACGTCTCCGACGGAAACGGCGGCACCGCAACCGCGACAGTCAACGTCACGGTCGACGGGTTCAACGATGTCCCGACAGCAACCGATGTCACGATCCGGCGCGACGCGGTGCTGCGTTTCGACGGCATCGACGACGTCGTCCGCATTCCCGACTCGCAGTCGCTGGCCTTCGGCGGCTCGACCCCCATCAGCATCGAGATGTGGGTCACGGCGAACAGCACCGGCGAATTCTTCACGCTGATCGACAAGGGACCGGACCAGGCCGACACACCTGCCATCCGCATGCACCTGTTCGACGGCAAGCTGTCGGTGTTCAACGCCGATGGCGGTGCGGTCGACATGGCCGACGCCGGCATCACGGACGGCGTGCCGACGCATGTGGCGCTGACTTTCGATGGCGCCAATCTCTCGCTCTACGTCAACGGTGTCGCGCAGCAACTGACCAGCGCCGGACCGGCCGTGATCTCGCAGGACGGGTTGTCGGCCACCTATTCCCTCGGCGCAGCCAACACCGACGACTTCCGACTCGGCCAGGACCTGGTCCCGTCCCGCGCATTCGAGGGCGACATTTCCGAGGTCCGGATCTGGAACATCGGGCTGTCCGCCGCAGAGGTGCTGGCCAATGCGCAGAGCCCGATCGCGAAGGGCGCGACCGGCCTGGTCGCGATGTACAGCTTCGACGCGATCATCGACGGCACCGTCACGGACCTGTCGAACGCCGGCAACGACGCAATCCTTGCCGCCAACAGCACGGCGCCGGGCCGGGTGTTCGTCGAGAGCACGGCCATCGACCTGGTCGATAACAGCCTCGCCGCCGACGAAGACACCTCGTTGAAGATCAACGTCTCCGAGCTGCTGGCCGGCGCGAGCGACATTGACGGCGACAGCCTGTCGATCTCGGGCCTCGACAGCGACGGACTGCTGACCACGACCTCATCGCTGGGCGCCACGGTCACGCTCGACACGCTGAACGGCAGCATCGACTACGACCCGACGGGCGCGTCCGGCCTGCAGGCGCTGGCCAACGGCGAGGCTGCGACGGACACGTTCCAGTTCACGGTCTCCGACGGCAATGGCGGCACCGCGACCGCGACGGCAACCCTGATTGTTGCCGGCCTGAACGACGCGGTTGTCGCGGTCGACGACGCGGAAACGACGACAGAGGACGCGTCGTTGTCCGGGAACGTGCTGACCAATGACAGCGACACCGATACCGGCGACAGCCTCTCGGTCGTGTCGTTCGACAACCTGTCCAGCCAGGGTGCGACAGTCGTCGTCAACCCGGACGGCAGCTTCACCTACGACCCGGGCAGCCTTTTCGACAGCCTCGCCGCCGGTGAGCAGGCCAGCGACAGCTTCACCTACACGGCATCCGACGGCAGCCAGGACATCGTCGACACGATCTCCGGCGCGATCACGGTCGAGAATGCCGGCTTCTTCTTCATCGTCGATTTCGATACCGGCAACACGACGGCCGAGGCACGGGCCGGCGCGTCCCCGCCGGTGGCGCAGCCGCAGAACGGCATCGTCCTGACGATCAACCCGAACAACGATGAATGGACCGCCAAGGCCGAGCTTGTGGTCGATGGCGTGTCGACCGTCCGCGACGGCACCGAGTTCAGCCTGGCCGGCTACCAGGGCAGCCAGTCGGTGCAGGACACCGGCAATGGCGACTTCCTGCAGGTCGACGACGTCACCGCGAACGCCACGCTGACCTGGCGCGGGTTCGACATCCCGACGCCGGACGGCACGCGCACCGTGACCATCGTGGTGGACGGCATCGGCTTCGTCGATGCCGCGCCGGGCGACCTGACCCTGGGTTCCGTCATCTCGACGGTCTCGACCAGCGATACCGCGACCGTCACGCTCACCATCACCGGGGTGAACGACGCGCCGGTGAGTGTCGACGACGCCGTCACGACGACGGAAGACGACACGGTCGGCGGCGACGTGCTGGCCAATGACACGGACGTCGACGCCTCGGATACGCTGACGGTCACCGACTTCGACGAGACGTCGAGCCAGGGCGCCACGGTCGTCGTCAACTCCGACGGCACCTTCACCTATGACGCAGGCACGCTGTTCGACAGCCTGGCGGGCGGCGAGCAGGCATCCGACAGCTTCCCCTACTTGATCTCCGACGGGAATGGCGGCACCAACATCTCGACGGTGACCATCACCATCACCGGCGTCAACGATGCGCCGGTCGCGGTCGATGACACGCTGGAACTGCCCGAGGACGGTTCGGACACAGTCGATGTCATCGCCAATGACAGCGACATCGACGCGGGCGACTCCGTCAGCATCCAGAGCTTCACCCAGGGCGAGAACGGGACCGTCATCGCCGTGGCCGGACGCCTGCGCTATACGCCGAATGCCGATTTCAATGGCACCGACAGCTTCACCTATACTGTCAACGACAATTCCGGTGCGACATCGACAGCGACGGTCAATGTCACCGTCACGCCGGTCAACGATGCACCTGTCGCGGTCGACGACACGATCACCACGACCGAGGACGACTCGGTCGCCGGCAATGTCCTGGACAACGACACCGACGTCGATGCCTCGGACATCCTGACGGCAACGCAGAACCTGGAGGGCTTCTCCGACCTGGGTGCCGCGGTCGCGATCAGCTCCGACGGCAGCTTCACCTACAATCCGGGTGGCCAGTTCGACACGCTGGCGGCCGGCGAGACCGCAACCGACAGCTTCACCTACACGGTGAACGACGGGAATGGCGGCACCGACACCGGCACGGTCAGCATCACCATCGAAGGCGCCAACGACGCACCCGTCGCAACCGGCGACAGCGCCACGCTGGACGAGGACGACACCGTCCTGATCGACGTGCTGTTCAACGATACCGACGTGGACGCCGCCGACAGCCTGTCCATCGACAGCGTCACCCAGGGCGCCAAGGGCACGGTGACGATCGAGGCCGGCCAGGTCCGCTACACGCCCGACGCCGACGCCAACGGCTCCGACAGCTTCACCTACACGGTGACGGACGGGAACGGCGGCACCGACACGGCGACGGTCAGTATCGAGATCAACGCCGTCAACGACGCGCCGACGATTGCCGTGCCTGGCGCCGGCCAGTCCCTTTCGCTCACCGGCGGTGCCAGCGGACAGGTCGCCGGCTTCTCGCTCAGCGGCTTCGAATCATCGTTCACGCTGGAAGCGATCATCCGTCAGAACGGCGACCCGATCAGCGGGCACCGCACGATCCTGGAATTCGGGAACGACTCGCCGTTTTTCGGGCTGTTCGACGGAAGGCTCGAGCTGTTCTCGACAACCAGCAACACCGTCGTGGCGTCGGATGCCTTCGTGCACGTGGCGGCGACCTTCGACGGCACGACGACACGCCTGTTCGTCGACGGGGTTGAGGTCTTCAGCGCCGCCCAGGCGCCATCCAATACGAACGGGGTCGGCCTCAACATCGGCTTCGGCACCGGCGACAACCCGTTCGAGGGCGAGATTGACGAGGTCCGGGTCTGGTCGGTGGTGCGCACCGAGGCGGAACTCGCCGCGGCGAAGGATGCGCCACTGACCGGCAGCGAAGCCGGCCTCGAAGGCTACTGGAACTTCAACGACAGCGACGGCTCGACCTTCGCCGACCTGAGCGGCAACAACAATGACGGCACGCTGGTCGGCGGCGCCACGCTCAGCGCCGACGATGCGTTCGGGAATTCCGGCACCCTCGACGTCGCCGAGGACGGTTCCGTCACTTTGACCGGCCTGTCGATCAGCGACGTCGATGTCGACGAGGGCACGGGCGACGTCGAGGTCACGCTGGCCGTCACCAACGGCACTCTCACCGTGGCAAACCCGCCGGCCGGCGTGACCGTGACCGGCGACGGCACCGGTGCGGTGACGCTGTCGGGTGCACTGGCGGACGTCAACACGGCGCTTGTTACGACCGACTACGCGCCCGATGCCGACTTCTTCGGCTCCGACACGCTGGACGTGTCGGTCTCCGATCTCGGCAATACCGGGACCGGCGGCGCGCTGACCGCATCGGATTCGATCACCATCACGGTGAGTTCGGACGGGCTCGCCTTCCTGTTCAGCGCCGGCAACGACACCGTCGATTTCGACACCGTCAGTGCCGCGGCGTTCGAGAGCCAGAGCTTCCAGGACGCACTGGCCGGCGACGACCTGGTCACCCTGCCCGCCGACTCGGCGACGGCGACGACGGCCGGGTTCCTGGAGGGCACCGCCTTTGCCGGCAATGACGGCGCCGACACCATCATCGGCCAGGGCCTGGACGACATCATCGACGGCGGCGCCGGCGACGACGTGATCGTCGGCGGCGGCGGGGCCGACAGCATCGATGGCGGCGCCGACATCGACACCGTCGACTACAGCGTCGACGGCGGCGAGAGCGGTATCACCGTCGATCTCGGCACCGGCACGGCGACCGACAGCTCCGGCAATACCGACACCCTGCTGGGCATCGAGATCATCATCGGTACCGCACTGAGTGACACGCTGACCGGCGACGCAGCGACCAATACACTCGACGGCGGCGACAGCGACGACACGCTGACCGGCGGCGACGGTGCCGACGTGCTGGTGGGTGGCAACGGCATCGACCTGGCCGACTATTCGACGGATGGCGGTTCCGGTGGCCTCAATGTCGACCTGACAGCGGGCACCGCAATCGACAGCTTCGGCAACACCGACACGCTGAGCGGTATCGAGAACCTGACCGGTACCGCGCTCGACGACACGCTGGCAGGCAGCAATGACGGCAACGTGCTGACGGGCGGCGATGGCGCCGACAGCATCGATGCCAGCACCGGCGACGACACCATCGATGGCGGCGCAGGCGACGACACCCTGATCGGCGCCAACGGTGCCGACTCGATCATCGGCGGCGCAGGCCTTGATTGCATCACCGGCGGCGACGGCAGCGACGTCATCGATGCAGGCGACGACGACGACACCGTCGATGGCGGGGTGCTGGACGACACCATCGATGGCGGTGCCGGCGCGGACAGCCTGAACGGCGGCGCGGGCGCAGACAGCATCGACGGCGGCACCGGCGATGACATCGTGCTGGGCGGCGGGGATGACGACGTCCTGCTGGGCAGTGCCGGTGCCGACCTGCTGAACGGCGAGGGCGGCAGCGATACCCTCGACGGTGGCGACGACAACGACACGCTCTCGGGTGGTGCGCTGGGCGACTCGCTGATCGGCGGGTCGGGCGACGACCAGCTCCTGGGCGATGGCGGCAACGACACGCTGTTCGGCGGCGACGGGACCGATATCCTGAACGGCGGCGACAATGACGACTCGCTGGTCGGTGGAGCCGGGGTCGACAACATCGTCGGCGGGAACGGTACGGACACCCTGGACTATGGCGCCGAGGGCGGCGGGTCGGGCGTCAGTGTCAGCCTGGCCGGAAACACGGCCACCGACAGCTTCGGCAATACCGACGCGCTGGCCACCATCGAGCATGTGATCGGCACCAACCTCGACGACACGCTGGTCGGCAGCGACACCGCCGACACGCTGGACGCCGGCGACGGCGACGACGTCGTGACGGGCCGCGGCGGCGCCGACTTGCTGATCGGCGGCAATGGCGCGGACACGCTGGACTACAGCGTCGACGCCGGTGGATCGGGCGTCAGTGTCGACCTGGTTGCCGGTACCGCAACCGACAGCTCGGGCAACACGGACACCATCTCGGGCTTCGAGGCCGTGATCGGCACCGGCGCCGACGACACCCTCAGTGGCGACACTGGCGACAACCTGCTGTCCGGCGGTGGCAGCCAGGACAGCCTGGTCGGCGGCGACGGCGCCGACACGCTGTTCGGCGGCCAGGGCAACGACACCCTGGACGGCGGCGATGGCGACGACCATATCGTCGGCGGCGTCAGCAGTGACACGATTGACGGCGGCATCGGCATCGACACCCTCGACTACAGCAACGAGGGCGGCGGCAACGGTGTGATCGTCAACCTGAGCACCGGCTTCGGCCAGGATACCAACACCAACACCGACACGATCTCGGGCATCGAGGTGGTGATCGGCACCGCCCAGAACGACAGCCTGACGGGCGACGAAAACGCCAACACGCTGGAGGGCGGCGACGGCGCCGACACCCTGACCGGTCGTGGCGGCGCGGACGTGCTGGACGGTGGCGACGGTTTCGACACGGCGAGCTACCTGAACGATGGCGGCGTGCTCGCCATCGATGTCAATCTCGGGACCGGCCTCGCGACCGACACGTCCGCCAACGTCGACACCCTCACCGGCATCGAGGCAGTCACCGGTACCACCGGCAACGATACGCTGACGGGCGATGTCGGCGACAACCTGCTGGCCGGTGAGTCCGGCGACGACAGCCTGACGGGCGGTGCCGGCAACGACACGCTGGTCGGCGGCGACGGCGCCGACGTCCTGAACGGCGGCGCCGACACGGACACGGCCGACTACGGCGCCGACGGCGGACAGGGCGGCGTCAATGTCGACATGCAGAACGGGACGGCGACCGACAGTTTCGGCAACACCGACACCCTGACGTCCATCGAGAATGTCATCGGCACCGCGCTGGGCGACACCATCATCGGCAGCAACTCTGCCGATACGCTGGATGGCGGTGACGGCGATGACATCCTCGCGGGCGAAAACGGCGCCGACGTGCTGATCGGCGGCGCCGGCAGGGACACGCTGGACTATTCCGGCGAGAATGGCGCCGGAGCCGTCGTCGTCGACCTGGCGACCGGACTGGCGACCGACAGCCAGGGCGATATCGACACGATTTCCGGCTTCGAGGCCGTGTTCGGTTTCGCCACCGGCGATACCCTGCTGGGAGACGGCCTGGACAACGCGCTGTCCGGCGGCGGCGGCGGCGACACGCTGGACGGCCGCGACGGCGCCGACACGCTGGCCGGCGAGGCCGGCAATGACTCGCTCAGCGGCGGCGCGGGCGACGACATCCTGGACGGCGGAAGCGATGACGACCTGCTGCAAGGCGATGCCGGCCTGGATACACTGTCCGGCGGCGACGGCAACGACTCGATCAACGGCAATGCCGACGATGACCTGCTGCAGGGCGATGCGGGCAATGACACCCTGGATGGCGGCGAAGACAATGACACCGTCTTCGGTGGCACCGGGGACGACCTGATCTTCGGCGGCATCGGCGACGACACCCTGACCGGCGGCGACGGCGCTGACGACATCCGGGGCAACCTCGGCACCGATGTTGTCGACTACAGCACAGATGGCGGCCAGGGCGGCGTCATCGTCGACCTGCAGAACGGCACCGCCATCGACAGCTTCGGCAACACCGACACGCTGACGGCCATCGAGATCGTCATCGGCACGGCCAGTGACGACACGCTGAACGGCGGTTCCGCGGGCGAAACGCTGCTGGGCGGTGACGGTGCGGACGTACTGGCGGGCAATGGCGGCAGTGACAGCCTGGTCGGCGGCACCGGCAACGACACGGTCAGCTACAGCGCCGATGGCGGTTCCAGCGGGGTCACTGTCGATCTCGGCGCCGGCACCGCAACCGACAGCTTCGGCAATACCGATACGCTCGTCGGCATCGAGGCCGTGGTCGGCACCAGCCTGGCCGACTCGCTGCTGGGCGACAGCCTGGACAACACGCTGGTTGGCGGCGGTGGCGAAGACACGCTGGATGGCGGCCTGGGCACGGACGTCGTCGACTACGGTGTTGATGGCGTCGGCACCATCAACGTCGACCTGACAGCCGGCACCGCGATCGACAACGCCGGCGTGACCGACCGCCTGAGCAACATCGAGATCGTCATCGGCACCAGCGCGAATGACACGCTGACCGGCGACAGCAGTGCGAACACCCTGATCGGCGGTGCCGGCATCGACGTGATCGCCGGTGGCGCCGGCAATGACAGCCTCGATGGCGGTGACGACTTCGACCAGGTCAACTACAGCAACGAAAGCGGCGTCGGCGGCGTCACTGTCGACCTGGCCGCCGGCACCGCCGTCACCGGTCTCGGCGATACCGACACGCTGGTGGGCTTCGAGGCGGTCGCCGGCACGTCGGACAATGACACCATCGCGGGCGATTCCGCAGCCAACGAACTGTCCGGCGGCGACGGCGCCGACAGCCTGTCCGGCCTGGGCGATGCGGACACGATCTTCGGTGGAAATGGCAATGACACCGTGGTCGGCGGCAACGGCGCCGACAGCCTGTTCGGAGGCGCCGGTACCGACCTGCTGGACTTCAGCGTCGATGGCGGCGGCAGCGGCGTGATCGTCGACCTGCTGGCCGGCACGGCCACCGACAGCTTCGGCAATGCCGACACGCTGGACGGCTTCGAGAACGTCATCGGCACCGGTGTCGACGACACGATCATCGGCGATGGCAGCGACAACCTGCTCGACGGCGGCGGCGAACAGGACAGCCTGGACGGCGGCGACGGCGCCGATACGCTGTTCGGCGGCAGCGGCGAGGACACGCTGGTCGGCGGCGATGGCGACGACGTCCTTTTCGCCGGCGGCGCCGGCGCCGACACGCTGTTCGGCGGCGCCGGCATCGACGTGATCGACTACAGCCCCGATGGCGGCGTCAACGGCGTGTCGGTCAACCTGGCCACCGGGTTCGCATCGGACACCAACACCAATACCGACGTGCTCTCGGGCATCGAGATCGTCATCGGCACCGCGCAGAACGACACGATCATCGGCGACCTGAACGCCAACACGCTGAGCGGCGGCGACGGCGACGACGTGATCACCGGCGGCGCGGGCAACGACAGCCTGGACGGCGGCAACGGTACGGACACGCTGGACTACAGCACCGACGGCAGCGAAGGCGGCGTGACAGTCGATCTCGCGTCCGGTACCGCCAGCGACACCTTCAGCAATGTCGATACCATCACCGGCTTCGAGGCCGTGATCGGTACGGATGCCAACGACATCATCCAGGGCGATGCCGGCAACAACCTGCTGTCGGGCGGCGACAGCCGGGACAACCTGTCCGGACTGGGCGGCGACGACACACTGGACGGCGGGGCCGGCGACGACACGCTGACCCCGGGCGCGGGCGCCGACTCGATCACCACCGGCGACGGCAACGACCTGATCATCGTCGCCTCGGGCATGGGTACGTCCAATGTCGTCAGCGACTTCGTGGCCGGCTCCGGATCGGACGACCGGATCGACGTCTCGGCCTTCGGCATCGAGACCCTGACCGAGATCCAGGCGCTGGCGGTCGATTCCGGAGCCGACGTGGTCATCAGCTTCGACGGCTCGAACGCCATCACCCTGCAGGGCGTGCTGGAAGCCGAACTGACCGCCGACGACTTCGCCTTCTTCACGCCGGCAACCACGATTGCTGTCTCGGGCCTCGACGGCACCGATGGCGTCGAGCTGACCACCAACGACGCCACCTCCCGCCTCGGCTACTCCGTGGCGCCGGTCGGCGACTTCAACGGCGACGGCTTCGACGACGCCTTTGTCAGCGCTTTCAACGGTGCCGGCCAGAACGGCCGCCAGTTCCTGATCTTCGGCGGGAACGACTTCGGCGCGACCTTCAACACCGGCGGCGAGTACGGCTCGGACCAGATCGTGCTGTTCACCGGCGCCCAGTCGACCAGGCAGGCCGGCTTCGACGTCGGCAGCGGCGACGTCAATGGCGACGGCCTGATGGACCTGATCGTCGGCGCGCCGCGTCATGACACGACACAGGCCGGCGCCGGCCAGGTCTTCGTCATCTTCGGCACGTCCGAACTGCTCAACAACTCCAACACGCTGGGGACACTCAGCGGCGCGGCGACCGGTTTCACCATCAACGGCGCCCAGAACACCGGCCAGCTCGGCATCAGCGTCGCCGGCAATGGCGACATCAACGGCGACGGCATCGACGACATCCTGATGGGCGAGCGCTTCTTCGACAGCGGCGTCTACAGCAACAATGGCCGCATCAGCGTCGTATTCGGCTCGGCCACGGCCCCGGCGAGCACGTTCGAGATCACCAGCCTGAACGGCACCAACGGCTTCTCGATCGAGGGCGACTTCGACAACGCGCAGCTCGGCAACACCGTCACCTTCCTGGGTGACATCAACAATGACGGCTTCGACGACTTCGCCACCGCGTCGCCCACCTTCTCGGGCAATACCGGTCGGGTCAGCGTCGTCTTCGGCGCCGCCAGCGGTCTGGACGGCCTGGACCTTTCGGCGCTGGACGGCACCGACGGCTTCACCATCACCGGTGTCGCCACCAATGACGGCCTGGGCTTCAACATGTCGGGCCTGGGTGACGTCAACGGCGACGGCGTCGACGACTTCGTGCTGAGCGCGCGCTTCGCCGACCCGAACAGCCTGGCCGATGCCGGCGAGCAGTACGTGATCTTCGGCTCCGCAGGCGGCTTTGCCGGCACGTTCGACCTGACGACGCTGGACGGCACCAACGGCTTCCGCATCCAGGGGCCGGCAGCGGGCAACCGCTCGGGCCGCGACATCAGCTCCGCCGGCGATTTCAACGGCGACGGTTTCCAGGACATCCTGATCGGCGCCTACAACTACAACTCCACAGGCGGCGCGTTCGTCGTCTTCGGCTCGGCCAGCGGCTTCGCGTCCACCGTCAGCCTGGCCAATCTCGGCTTTGGCGAGGGCATCAGGATCCTGGGCGAGGACGCGGGCAGCAAGTTCGGCATCGGCCTGAACGGCGGCGGCGACATCGACGGTGACGGCTTCGACGACGTGGTGATCGGCGCCACCTATGGCGCCTCCGAGACCGGCCGCGCCTACATCATCTACGGTTTCGATGATGGCGGACTGTTCAATTTCACCGGCACCTCAGGCAACGACACCCTGAACGGCACGGCCGGCAATGACTCCATCGCGGCCCTGCAGGGCGACGATGTCGTTCTCGCGGGCGACGGCGACGACCGCATCCTGGCCGCGTCCGGTGCGGACACGGTGGCCGGCGGCGCCGGCAACGACCTGATCTTCGGCGGGGCCGGTTCGGACACGCTGTCGGGCAACGAGGGCGCCGACCTGATCGACGGCGGCGACGGCAGCGACTTCGTCGACTTCGGCAGCGAGTTCGGCGCCTCGGGCGTGGTGGTCGACCTGTCCGCCGGAACCGCCACCGATACCGACGGCAATGCCGACACGCTGGTCGGGATCGAGAACGTCCTCGGCTCCTTCAACGATGACACGCTGACCGGCGATGCGGGCGACAACAGCCTGGCCGGCGGCTCCGGCAACGACTCCCTGTCGGGCGGCGACGGCAATGACACGCTGCGCGGCGACGGCGGCGACGACACCCTGGACGGCGGTACCGGCACCAACACGGTCGACTATTCCCGCGAATTCGGCGAGATCGGCGTCAATGTCGACCTGGCGTCTGGCACGGCGACGGACACCAATGCCGACACGGACACGCTGATCTCGATCCGGAACGCCATCGGCAGCGGCAATAACGACACCATCCTCGGCTCGACCGACGACAACCTGATCGGCGGCGGCGGCGGCGCCGACAGCCTGGACGGTGGCCTCGGCACCGACACGCTGGACTTCTCCACCGAGACCGGGACCGGCGGCGCCTTTGTCCGGCTCGACACCGGCACGGCGGTCGACACCTTCGGCAATGTCGATACCATCGCCGGCTTCGAGGCCGTCACCGGCTCGGCCAACGCCGACAGCATCGTCGGGTCATCCGCGGCAGAGGTGCTGGAAGGCGGCGCAGGCAACGACACGCTGATCGGCGGCGGCGGCGGAGATACCCTGACCACGGGAACCGGCTTCGACCGCGTAGTCATCCGGTCGGGCGAAGCGGCGGTCACAATCACCGACTTCACCATCGGCTCCGACAGGCTGGTGCTCGATGGCTTTGGCGCCACGACCGGCTTCGGCGATTTCGGGTTCTCGGACGGCGCCGGCTTCACCGACATCTTCATCAGCGCAGTCCATGTCGCCCGGATCCTGAACCAGACCGGCGGCAGTTTCTCCGCCAGCGATCTCGTCTTCGTCACCACGGCGATCCAGGCCCAGGATGTGCTGGACGGGTTCGGCGGCTTCGGCGCGGTCCTGGTCAGCACCGGCGATTCCGCCAGTTTCGGCCGGTCCGTGACCATCGGTGGCGACGTGGACAATGACGGCTTTGACGACGTGGTTGTCGGGGCCCCGAACTACAATCCGGTATCGGACCAGGACACCATCGCGCCCGGCGCCAGCTTCGTCTTCTTCGGCGATGCGGCGTTCGTCGGTCTGGATGCCCTTGATCTCGACGTCGGTTCCGGCAATGGCTTCATGATCACCAACCTGGCCGACAACGACGAGGACCTGGGTGGCGACGTCACCGTGATCGGCGACGTGAATGGCGATGGCCTGGACGACATCCTTGTCGCCGCGCCGAACTCGGACAGCTACGCGGCCGATGGCGGCGCCGTCTACATCGTATTCGGCCGGGCGGCCACCAGCGTCGTCGACGCCAACACGCTGGGCGAGAGCACCGGGTTCGAGATCACCTCCTCGACCGCGAACGAGTTGCTGGGCAAGTCGATCGCCGGCGCGGGCGATGTCAATGGTGACGGCCGCATCGACGTGATCATTGGCGCCCCCTACTCCGCCACCCATCCCGGCGGCGCGGCCTATGTCGTGTTCGGCCAGCAGTTCACCGGAAACATCGACACGGCGTTCCTGGCCAGTTCCTACTCGGGCTTCGTCATCACCTCGTCGACCCAGGGCGACGGTGTGGGGTACCACGTCGCCGGCATCGGCGACGTCAATGGCGACGGCCTGGACGACGTGCTGGTCGACATGCAGAACACCACCGAGGCCTTCGTGGTGTTCGGCAAGGACACCTTCACCCAGGTCGACGTCGCCGACATCCGCAACGGCACGGGCGGCTTCGTGATCAACAGCACGGGCACCGCGAACGAGTTCGGTGCCTCGGCCACCGCGCTGGGCGACATCAATGGCGACGGCCTTGCCGACTTCGCGCTGGCCGATCCGTTCGACGATACGGTCGGCGACAATTCCGGCATCGTCCACGTCATCTTCGGCAAGGCCGACACCGCCGCCGTTTCCACAGCCAGCATTGCATCCGGTATCGGCGGATTCGTCATTCGCGGTGCCGCCGGCTACGACGCCGCCGGTTACGCACTGGCCGGCGGCGGCGACGTCAACGGCGACGGCCTCAACGACCTGGTCATCTCGGCCCCCGGCGAGAGCAGCGGCACCGGCCGGGTCTATGTCGTCTATGGCCGGACGCATTTCACCACCGTCGACCTGGCGGACATCGAGGCCGGAATCGGCGGTTTCAGCGTCTCCGGCATCGCGGCCGAGTCGTTCTTTGCCAGCAGCATCGACATCGGCGGCGACGTCAACGGCGACGGCCTGGACGACATCGTCATCGGCGACGACATCTTCGACCGCGCCTTCGTGATCTTCGGCTTCGACAACGGCTCGGTGACCGAGTCCGGCACGTCGGGCGACGATTTCCTGTTCGGGTCCGACGAGCCGGACGTCATCCTGGGCCTGCAGGGCAACGACACCATCCAGAGCTTCCGGGGCAATGACGTCCTGAACGGCGGCACCGGCGCCGACAGCCTGAGCGGCATGGAGGGCGACGACTCCCTGGTCGGCGGGATCGGCAACGACACGCTGGTGGGCGAGGCCGGCAATGACACGCTGAACGGTGGCGAGGGCTTCGACCTGGTGCCCTACGATGACGAGACCGGCAGCCAGGGCGTGTCGGTCAACCTGCTCAACGGCACAGTGACCGATACCCATGGCGATACCGACCGCCTGATCGACGTGGAACATGTCATCGGCACGACACTCGACGACACGATGTTCGGCAGCAGCACCGGCGAACGGTTCGAAGGTTCATTCGGGGCCGACAGCCTGAACGGTGGCGGCGGCGCGGACACGCTGGACGGCGGCGCCGGCGACGACACCATCACCGGCGGCCAGGGCGGCGACAGCCTGGTCGGCGATGCCGGCACCGACATCCTGGACTACAGCAACGAGACGGGCACACAGGGCATCGACGTCAGTCTGTCCGACACGCTCGCCGCCGACAGCTTCGGCGACTTCGACACCATCTCCGGCTTCGAGGCTGTCATCGGCACCGGCAACAATGACCGGATCAGGGGCGGAAGCGACGCCGATTCCCTGTTCGGTGGCGACGGCGCCGACACCTTGACCGGCGGGATCGGCGCGGACACCATCACGGGCGGCGCCGGGGCCGACCGGTTCGTGACCAACAGTCTCGCCGAGATGGCGAATGTCGAGACCAATACGACCGTGGCAACGGCCGGCGTGAGTGTGGATCTGTACACGGACTTCCAGTCCGGGAGCGACCGGTTCGCGTTCGGTCTCGGCTTTGACCCGGTCGGAATAGCGCAGTTCGTGACCCTGGGCGTCGACTATGACGGCACCAATTCCGGCGTCGGCCAGGATTCGGCCTATATCTTTGACGGCACCCACCTGATCTTCGACGCCGATGTGAACGTCGCCGGATATGCCGTCATCGGCCGCGTCCAGGGCGATGCAGTGACATCTTCCGACATCACCGTCGAACTCGGCCAGTAGTCGACCTGCAGTATTGCGCAGATCCTACGGACATATTTGGTTGCAAATACAAATTCACGCATAATATTGCATGCGACGTCCTGTCCTGCTAAGTCGATGACAGCACGGCAAGCATCGCGGAAAGCGGTCGAACCGGCCCGGAAAGCGGGCTAGGCTGTGCCGGCGAAACGACAGGGCGAACGCAGGCAGGGAGGCTTCGCGACAATGTTCAGGCGCACCATTACCATGGCGGCGGGACTGGCCATGCTGGCCGGTACGGCGCTGGCCGCCGATCCGGTGAAGATCGGCTTCGTCACCACGCTGTCCGGCGGTCCGGCGGTCATCGGCCGCGACATGCGCGACGCCGTCGACCTGGCCATCGAGCAGATCGGCGCCAAGATGGGCGGCCGCGACGTCGAGGTGATCTACAAGGACGACCAGATCAATCCGGGCGTCGGCAAGAAGGTCACCGAGGAGCTGGTGCAGTCGGACAAGGTCGACTTCGTCGCCGGCTACATCTGGAGCCACGTGCTGCTGGCATCCTACAAGTCGGTGGTCGGCCAGGGCCCGATCCTGATCTCGGCCAATGCCGGCCCGTCGCAGATCGCCGGCCCGCTCTGCAGCGAGGACTTCTTCTCGACGTCGTGGCAGAACGACCAGACCCCGATGGCGATGGGCGAGGTGCTGAACCAGCTCGGCATCAAGTCGGTCTACATCATGGCCCCGAACTACGCCGCCGGTAAGGACATGGTCGCGGGCGTGGAGCGCACCTACAAGGGCGAGATCCTGGGCAAGGACTTCACCAAGTGGCCCGACCAGCTCGACTTCTCGGCCGAGCTCGCAAAGGCCCGCGCCGCCAAGCCCGACGCGGTGTTCGTGTTCTATCCCGGCGCCGCAGGCATCCAGTTCCTGCAGCAGTACGAGCAGGCCGGCCTGAAGGAGACCATCCCGCTCTACAACGTGTTCACGGTGGACGCGATCAGCCTGCCGATCGCCAAGGACTTCGCCGTCGGCGCGCTGGGCACGCAGAGCTGGGTCGTGGACATCGACAACCCGACCAACAAGAAGTTCGTCGAGGGCTTCAAGGCCAAGACCGGCCGCTACCCGTCCTACTACGCCGCGCAGTCCTATGACGCCATCATGCTGATCAAGTCGGCGGTGGACGCGCTGAACGGCGATGTCTCGGACAAGGCGAAGGTCCGCGCCGAGATGAAGAAGGCCAGCTACGAGTCGACCCGTGGCGCCTACACCTATGGCAACAACAACTTCCCGATCCAGAACTTCTACCTGCACCGTTCGATCAAGAACGCTGCCGGTGAATACACGCAGGAGACGGTGCGGACGGTCTACACCAACCACCAGGACTCCTACGCCGCCGAATGCCCGATGAAGTGACGGCATAGGGAACGCGACAGCACGGGGCCGGTCATGTGGCCGGCCCCGTTTCGTTCGGGCCACCGGACGGGGCGGACGGACAGACCGAGATGAGCGGGCCGAGATGAGCTGGATCCTGCTGACCGAACAGCTGCTGAACGGCGTGCAGCTCGGCCTGCTGCTGTTCCTGCTGGCCGCCGGGCTGACGCTGGTCTTCGGCATCATGGACCTGGTCAACCTGGCCCATGGCTCGCTCTACATGGTCGGCGCCTATTTCGCCGCGACCTTCACCGCCCTCACCGGCTCCCTGGTCATCGCGGTTCCGCTCACCCTGCTTGCCACCATGGCCGTCGGCATCGCCGTCGAGATGCTGTGCCTGCGCACGCTCTACGACCGCGACCACCTGGACCAGGTCCTGGCGACCTTCGGCCTGATCCTGTTCTTCAACGAGCTGGTGCGCCTGGTCTGGGGGCCTGCCGGCCTGACCGTGCCCGTGCCGGAATTCCTGAAGAGTTCGGTCGAGCTGCTGCCCGGGCTGATCTATCCCTCGTTCCGGCTCGCCATCATCGTCGTGGCGCTGCTCGCCGCCGCGTTCCTGTACTGGCTCGTCGCCCGCACCCGGATCGGCATGCTGATCCGCGCCGGCGCCGCGAACCGGGAGATGGTGGGCGCGCTGGGCGTCAACATCCGCCTGCTGTTCACGCTGGTCTTCGGCCTGGGTGCGGCGCTCGCCGGGCTGGCCGGCCTGATGGCGGCGCCGATCCTGACCGTGCAGATCGGCATGGGCGAAAACGTGCTGATCCTCGCCTTCGTCGTCATCGTCATCGGCGGCATCGGGTCGATCCGCGGTGCCTTCATCTCGGCGCTGGTGATCGGCCTGATCGACACCGTCGGCCGGGCCTTCCTGCCGCAGATCCTGCAGGGCTTCCTCGATGCCGACCTGGCCGGCGCCGCTGCTCCCGCGCTGGCATCGATGATGATCTACCTGCTGATGGCGGTGATCCTGGCCTTCCGTCCCGAAGGCCTGTTCCCGCCCCGGAGCGGCTGATGGCCCGTCCCGCCCCCGGCATCGTCGCGCTGGTCCTCGTCCTGGTGCTGCTGGCACTGGTCCCGCCGGTGGCCCGCAGCATGGACGAGCCCTTCTACGTCACCCTGTTCTCGCGCGTGCTGATCCTGGCCATCGGCGCCTGCAGCCTGAACCTGGTGCTGGGCTATGGCGGCATGGTCAGCTTCGGACACGCCGCCTATACCGGGCTCGGCGCCTACATGGTCGGCATCGGCTTCTACCACGCGGCCAATGACGGCATGGACTGGATGCTGAACGGCTGGCTGCACCTGGCCGCGTCCGTGGTCGTGCCCGGACTGGCGGCGCTGGTCATCGGCGCGATCTCGCTGCGCACGCGCGGCGTCTACTTCATCATGATCACGCTGGCCTTCAGCCAGATGCTCTACTACGTCTTCATCGGCCTGGAGCGCTATGGCGGCGATGACGGGCTGAGCCTGTGGTACCTCAGCGACTTCGGCGGGCTGATGGACCTGAACGACGACAGCCAGCTCTACTACCTGGCCCTCGCCGTGCTGGTCGCCGTGCTGGTGCTGGTCCACCGCCTGACCGGATCCCGCTTCGGCATGGTGCTGCGCGGCGCGAAGTCCAACGAGCGCCGGCTGAAGGCCGTGGGCTTCCCGACCTACCGCTACCGCCTGGTGGCCTTCGCCATTTCCGGCGCCATCTGCGGGCTGTCCGGCTTCCTGATGGCCAACCAGTCCGAGTTCGTCAGCACCGCCGAGATGCACTGGATCCACTCGGGCGACCTGATCGTCATGGTGGTGCTGGGCGGCATGGGGACCCTGGGCGGCCCGGTGTTCGGCGCCCTCGCCTTCCTGATGCTGGAGCAGTACCTGCCGCAGCTCATCGCCGGGGGTTGCAACGCGTTCGGTGGTGCCAACTGCGGCCAGGCCGGCGAATACTGGAAGATCGTCTTCGGCCCGCTGCTGATCATGGTGGTGCTGTTCGGGCGCGGCGGCATCGAGGGCCTGCTGCGCGGGCGGGTGTCCGGCCATGGCTGAGGCGCTGCGTATCGAGAACCTGGTGAAACGCTTTGGCGGGCTGGTCGCGACCGACCACCTGTCGCTGGAGGTGCGGACCGGCGAGGTCCATGCCCTGATCGGCCCCAACGGCGCCGGCAAGACCACGCTGATCGGCCAGATCACCGGCGAGATCGCGCCTGACAGCGGCTCCGTCGTCTTCGACGGTCGCGACATCACCGCCCTGCCCGTGCACCGCCGATCGGCGCTGGGGCTGGCGCGGTCGTTCCAGATCACCAACCTGCTGGCCGACTTCACGGCGCTGCAGAACGTGGCACTGGCGGTGCAGGCCCATGACGGCCACTCCTTCCGCTTCTGGAAACCGGCCGCGAAGGACATACGCCTGACCGGCCCGGCGCGGGAGTGCCTGGCGCGCGTCGGGCTCGGCGACCGCGCCGACACCCCGGCCGCCAGCCTGAGCCACGGCGAACAGCGTCAGCTCGAGCTGGCCATCGCGCTGGCGACGAAGCCGTCCATGCTGCTGCTGGACGAGCCGATGGCCGGCATGGGGCCGGAGGACTCCCGGCGCATGGTCGAGATCCTGCTGGGCCTGAAGGGCAGCGTCACCATCCTGCTGGTCGAGCACGACATGGACGTCGTCTTCGCGCTGGCCGACCGCATCACCGTTCTGGTCTACGGCCGCGCCATCGCCACCGGCGCGCCAGACGCGATCCGCGCCGACCCGGCCGTCCGCGCCGCCTACCTGGGCGAGGAGGCGGTGGATGCTTGAGGTGCAGGGGCTGGAGACCGCCTACGGCCAGAGCCAGGTGCTGTTCGGCATGGCGCTGAGCGTCGGCGCGGGTGAGGTCGTCACGCTCATGGGCCGCAACGGCATGGGCAAGACCACCACCGTGCGCTCGATCATGGGAATGACCCGCGCGGCCGCCGGCTCGGTCCGCTTCGAGGGCAAGGAGATCCGCGGCCTGCCCTCCTACCGCATCGCCCGTCTCGGCCTCGGCTTGGTGCCCGAGGGGCGGCAGATCTTCCCCAACCTCTCGGTGCGGGAGAACCTGGTGGCGACCGCCGACAACCGCTCGCCCGGTGCGCCGCGCTGGACGCTGGAGACGGTGTTGCGCGCCTTCCCGCGCCTGGCCGAGCGCGCCACCAACATGGGCAACCAGCTTTCGGGCGGCGAGCAGCAGATGCTGGCCATCGCCCGCGCGCTGATGACCAACCCGAAGCTGGTGATCCTGGACGAGGCGACCGAGGGCCTGGCGCCGCTGATCCGGCAGGAGATCTGGGACATCCTGGCCGCGCTGAAGGCCGGCGGGGAGGCCATCCTGGTCATCGACAAGAACGTGGCCGCGCTGAAGCGGCTGGCCGACCGGCACGTCTTCATCGAGAAGGGCCGTGTGGCCTGGGCCGGCAGCACCGCCGAGCTGCACGCCAGCCCCGATGTCGAGCGGCGCTATCTCGGGGTCTGATCCCGGCTCGACGAAAAAATCCGGTACGCTTACCGGTTGAGCGGTTCTGATGGTCGCGAGACCACAGATGGAACCGTTCGATGATCTGGACACCCCTGAGACTGCGCGGCGCTGTCAGCCCGGCCAGGCTCGAAGATCAGGCGAAATGAGCGGCGCTGTCGGGCAAGACCCGAAGGGCAAGGGACTGGCGCCGCGCACGACGTCCCCTCCCCCCTTGCGGGGGAGGGTGAGGGTGGGGGGTATGGCACTCTGAATTCAGGGACGTCCACCCCCTCCCCGTCCCTCCCCCATCAAGGGGGAGGGGGAAGAATTGCGATCATTCGAGCGCCCGTGGCGCCAAGCCCGACCCTGCTTCGCCCCGACGCCGACGAGGATGCCCTGGCGACGGACCGCTGGTCGCTGCGGGGCTTCGAGGCGCGGGAGCGTCCCCGCCTGCGGCAGGTGGCGCTGTCGCTGGGCCGGAACCTGCCGCAACCGCCGGCCCCGGACATCGAGCCGGTCAATGCGGCCCGGCCCGATCCGCTGCACCCCTGGACCTGGGGCCGGCCGCCTGTTCTCGAGGGTGGCGGGG